>CAVVCG010000012.1:0-158739 GCA_963746655.1 uncultured Actinomycetes bacterium
CTCGGTACCGAGGGCGACGTCACGGGCCTCAGCAACAACGACCTGAGCTGACCTCAACACAGGCCCGGCGGGGCGCTCTGGCTCCTGGCCCCGGGTGAAGCAGACGTTCTGGTCGGACCGCGAGGAAGCGTGAGATACCGTTCCACTGGAAGCCGCACGCCGGCGATGCGCGTCCGCTACGAACAGGGACGCCGCGCGAGGAGTCGCGGCCGACATGAGCATCGGGGCCGAGCGACTGAGGCTGGATCGGCGCGGTGCTGCTCGGCATCGGCGCGACTTTCGCCGCGGCAGCGGGGCACTGATCACGGCAGGCGTTCGCTGCTGCGGCTGGAGAAGGAGAGGCCGACGTTTGGCGGTGATTGCGACGGTCTGCCTCCTCGGCACTCATCTCAGGACCCTCGCGGTGACACGTCCGAGCTGGCCTGAGGCTGCAGGACTCGACGCGCCCGACCGTTCTAGGATTCCCATCACGAAAGTCACAGGGGGCCGCCTTGGAGGTCGCCATGAGTGAGACCGTTTCGCACGACAGCTCCGGCGCCGCGGGCCCACCCTCGTCGAGCGCCGGTGAAGCCCAGAGGCGTCGGTTGACCGGTGTTCCGCTGCTGATCGCGGCCCTCGCCGTCGTGCTCTTCGTGCAGGCGTTGTTCGTGCTCTCCTACATCGGCGCCCTCCACGACCCGAAGCCTCACCAGGTCGCGTTCGGGGTCGTCGGCACGTCCCCCCTGCCGGTCGCGGTCGGGAAACTGTTCTCGCTGAAGACGACCCGGTACACGAGCGAGTCGGCCGCACTCACGGCGATCGATCAACGGAAGATCGACGGAGCGCTTGTCGCCGGCCCGGCGGGGGCGAAGTTGATCGTCGTTCCGGCGGCGGGCGCCGCCGGCGCGGCGGCGCTCAGCAACGCCTTCACGGCGGTCGCGGCCGCGTTGCGCCTGAAGGTCGTGATCGTCCCGGCTCACCCGCTGCCGTCTGGCGACGCCAGCGGCGGCGCGTCGTTTTTCGTCGTGATGGCCCTCATCATCGGCGGGTATCTGTCTTCAACCATCGCCCTGGCGTTCGGCGGACGGGCAACGAGGCGGCGGCGCCTTGCGTCGCTGGCGCTTGCCTCGGTGATCGGAGCGCTCCTGACCGACACGCTCGCCGGGCCCGTGCTCGGCGCCCTTCCCACATCCAAGTTCCTCGTGCTGTGGGCGCTCTTCACGCTCGTGATGATGGCCGTCGCGTTCGCAACCGCTGCGCTTCAGACAGTGCTTGGTGCGGCAGGAACGCTGGTCGTCGTCGTCGTCTTCGTGATCTTCGGAGCTCCCGCTTCGGGCGGAACGGTGCCGGCGGCGTACCTACCCGGCATCTGGCGGATCTTCGGCCCGTATCTGCCTGCAGGAGCCGGCACGACCGCGGTGCGAAACACGATCTACTTCGACGGCGACAGGATTGCGACATCACTCATCGTCCTCACCGCCTATCTCGTCGTCGGAGCCGTGGTAGTGATCCTCATACGCCAGCGGCGCGCGCCAAGCTCGGAAGAGGCCGAGGCCGAGGCTGCGGCAGCAGCCGCCGCGGTCGTGTAGGCGGCCGTGGCTGGGGGTCAGCTGGGCGGTCCCGGCCGAGTAGAGTCGCTCGATGCGTCGCTGGCTCCCGCTGATCATCCTTGCCGCGGCGCAGTTCGTGATGGTGCTGGACTCGAGCGTGATGAACGTCTCGATCTCGCAGATCGTGGCCGACCTCGACACGACCGTGACGGGAGTGCAGCTCGCGATCACCGCCTACACGCTCGTGATGGCGGCGTTCATGCTCGTGGGCGCGAAGCTCGGCGACATCTGGGGCCGCGACCGGGCCTTCGCGATCGGGCTCGCGGTCTACGGGCTCGGCTCGCTCACAACCTCGCTGAGCCCGAACCTGGCCGTTCTCCTCTTCGGCTGGTCGCTCGTCGAAGGGCTTGGCGCCGTGCTCGTGATCCCGGCGATCGCGGCCCTGATCGCGGCGAACTACGACGGGAAGGACAGGGCCTTCGCCTACGGGATCATCGGCGGTGTCGCAGGAGCGGCCATCGCCGTCGGTCCGGTGATCGGCGGCTGGGTGACGACCTACTACTCCTGGCGGCTCGTGTTCGTCGGCGAATCCGTGGTCGTCGTCGGCATCCTGCTCGTACGCAAGCGGATGCAGGCGGCGCCGCGGCCTGACCGCCCGCCGCGGCTCGACTTCGTCGGCGCAGCCCTCTCCGCCGCAGGCCTCGGTCTGATCGTCTTCGGCATCCTCCAGAGCAGCAAGTGGGGCTGGGTGCTGCCGCTCGACGCGCCCACGATCAACGGCAACGAGATCACCCCGCTCGGGTTCTCGCTGGTGCCGTTCCTGATCGTCGGCGGCATCTTCCTCCTCTGGTCCTTCGGCATGTGGGAGGAACGGCGGGAGCGGCTCGGCCGGGACACGCTGCTCGAGCGGGCGCTGCTGAGCATCAAGACGCTCCGGGCGGGCCTGACGAGTCTGATGTCGCAGCAGCTCGTGCTGATGGGCACCTTCTTCGTCCTACCGGTGTACCTGCAGGTCGTCCTCGGCCTCGACGCCTTCGAGACCGGGAAACGGCTGCTCCCGATGTCGATCACGATGCTGGCCGCAGCGCTCACCGGCCCGAAGCTCGTGACCCACATCGCCGCCAGGACGATCGTGCGGCTCGGCCTCGCCGCGATGGTCATCGCGGCGCTCGTCCTGGTCGGCACCATCGACGTGACGCTGAACGAGCTGGGGTTCAAGCTCTCGCTCGCGCTGTTCGGCGTCGGCGCCGGTCTGATGATGTCGCAGCTCGGCAACGTGATCATGTCGTCCGCGCCACCCGGGAAGACGAACGAGGCAGGCGGCCTCCAGGGCACCGCCCAGAACCTCGGCGCATCGCTCGGAACAGCGCTCATCGGCTCCATTCTTCTCGCCGGTCTCCTGACGGGTTTTCAAACCCGGATCGCGGAGAACCCCACCTACTCGGAGTCCACGAAGACGCAGATCGAGGCTGCGACCCAGCAGGGAATCGAGATCGTCACGACGGAGCAAGTCCACGCAGCCGCCCTCGACGCGGGCCTCAGCCCCTCGGATGCGGACGCTGCTCACGGCCGACTACGCCGACGCCGAGCTCGAAGCGCTGAAGAAGGCGATGTTCGGAGTGGCGATGCTCGCACTGCTCTCCATCGTCTTCACGCGGTGGCTGCCGGACAAGCCGTCGACGGGAAAGCCGGAGACGCCAGTCTCGGCCTGACGCACGGCAGGCAGTCCGCGCGTGTCATCGAGAACGACGCCGGTTCCTTCGAGCAGCAGCCCGGCCGAGGGATTCGGTAGTTCTGGGTGGGTGCGATCAGCGGCGACGCTGATTCGCGGCGCCGTGCCCGCGCGGATCATGGCGGGTGAAGGGAGGCTTGCTCCTCTTGTTTTGCAGTGTCTTCAGGAGGCCCGCGCCCGCGGTGCCGTCGAGCGAGACGGAGCGCAAGGCCCCATCGTCGATCGGCCAGACCCCGAGGATCGATGCAGCCGGGCGCTGGGCTGAGGTCGGTCTAGTCGGGTTCACGCTGGGCGGTGGGGCCGCGATCTTCGTCGGCGGAACACCGTACTTCGAGCTCACAGCTGCCAACGACAGCCCTCTCTACAACGCAGCCCTTGTGGCTGCCTTCTGGCTGCTGGCGCGACTTCTGAGCAGGCGGCCATCGCTGGCGTCGTATGCGGCGTGCAGCTACGCCCTGTTCGTCGCGGCGACCGCCATGCTGGTTCTGGTGGTCGGGCCGTTCAATTTTCTGGTCACCGCCGCCGACGACTCGGTCGGACAGGCCGTGCAAGACAAGTTGGCTCAGTTTCTGTCGGTTGTCCCCGTGATCCTGGTTCTCACGTGGGCGGGACGACGACCCTTCAGCTGGATCTACTTGCAGAAGGGACTGCCAAAGCGGTGGCTGGCCTTCGGACTGTCGTGGTTTGCGATCAGCGCCGTCATCATCGCCGGCCTGGCGCTCGTGTCCGGGATCGGTTCTGCGGCCCTGCTGTCGGGTGCACCCTGGATTCTCGCGTTTGCCGCACTCAACGCTGTGATGGAGGAACTGTGGTTTCGCGGCATCTTCCTCCGAGGCTACTCAGCGGAAATGGGTGGAACACTGGCCGTCGTGGTGACTGCGATCGTCTTTTCGGCAGGTCACGTCGCCGCCACCTACGTCGGGTCCGTCGGAGGGCAGCTGCTCCTCATTTCCGGGGCACTTGCGATTGGGCTCGTGGCTGCTTGGGCGATGCGCTGGGCAAACAGCCTCTGGGGGTCGGTTCTCTTCCACATGGGCTTGGATCTTCTTGTCGTCTTCGGGCTGCTCGACGCGGGGTGACGGTCTCCGTCCTCTGAGCGCCTGGTCTGTCGGCTCAGGTGGCCGTCTGAAGATTGCGCGCTGCAACTCCGACGGAGGAGACTCCCCGCATGCACCAGCGGCCGAAGCCCACACTCGTCGTCGTCAGCGGCCCGCCCGGCTCGGGGAAGACGACGCTTGCCCGTGCGCTCGCGCAGGCAATCCCCTGCCCGGCCGTCTGTCGGGACGAGATCAAGGAAGGCATGGCGCATGCCCAGGGCGCAGACTTCCAGGGCGGACACGGCGATCCGCTGACTCAACGAACACTCCCGCTCTTCTTCGATTTGTTGCGCGTCCTCATCGGGGCGGGCGTGACCGTCGTGGCGGAAGCAGCCTTCCAAGACAGATTGTGGAGACCGGGCCTGGAACCGCTGGCGGAGCTCGCCCAACTGCGGATCGTCCGGTGCAACGTCGACGCTGCCGTCTCCTTCGAACGAGCCGCTGCTCGCGCGGCTGCCAGCGAGAGTCGCCTGAGAGCTCACGGCGACAGCACGATCGGAATGCGCGTCTCCGACTGGCGGCGAACGTTCGAATCGTTCGAGCACGTCTCCATTCCTGCGCCGTCGATCGACGTGGATACGACCGGCGGGTACGACCCGAGCCTCGAACGGATCGTCGACTTCGTCAACCGAGCCTGAGAGCCCAGCGTCGCGGCAAGGCAGGCGCTCGCACCTACTCCAGGAGCGTTCCACCCCATGTCGCTGGGTCGACGTCGTCGAGCGTCTCGGAGAACGTCCACTGGTGTCCTGCCGGGTCAGCGGCCGTGTACTGTCGCTCGCCGTACTCGAAGTCGGTCGGCTCCATGAGAATCCGGGCGCCGTGCGCTCTTGCGCGGGCGCAGTGGGCGTTTGCGTCGTCCACGCGCACGGTGACCGAGTGCGTCACCTCGCCTTCTCGCGGCGGGCGACGGTCATAGCGGACGTCGCCGACAATGACGGCCCCGTCCCCGAAGCTGAGCTGTGAGCGGTGGTTCTCGCCGATCTGCAGCCGCTCGACGAACCCGAACGCGGCGCCCAACCAGGCCACCGCTTCCCGCACGTCCGGATAGATGAGAACCGGAATGACGACGGCCGAGGGCATGGACCGGTTTCTCCTCACGGTTCCGTCAGCTTAGACCTCGCTACGGTTGCCCTGGTCAAGCGAGCGGAAGGGGTGCCGAAGTGAGTGCGTCGCTGAAGAGTGTTGGTGCCATCACCCTGTTCGTCGAGGATCGGCAGCGGTCGAAATCGTTCTATCAGCGCGTCTTCGACCTGCCGGTGATCTATGAAGACGAGAACTCGGCGGTTTTCAGGTTCGAGAACCTGATCGTCAATCTGCTCGAGACTCCGGCGGCGCAAGGCCTGATCGATCCCGCAGCCGTCGCCACTCGGGAGGCCGGATCGCGCTTCCAGTTCTCCATCTGGGTGGATGATGCGGACGCGGTGTGCGCGGAGCTGGCGACGCGCGGCGTGGAGCTCCTCAACGGGCCGATGAACCGGGAATGGGGAATGCGCACTGCCAGCTTCACCGATCCCGACGGTCACATCTGGGAGATCGCCCAGCAGCTCCCCGAGGCCGAGGGCTCGTAGCGGCGCTGGGTCACGCATCGCGCGAGCTGGGTTCCGAGCCGTCGTCTCAGCGCCGGTGCTCGTGGCGCTGCTCGAGCCTGACAAGCCCGGCGCCCGCCGCGAGGAATGTGACCCACGCCGTAACCAGCGACAACGTCTCGTCGGCATGCGCCGCCAGCAAGACCGCGGCGACGATCCCGCTGAGAGCGAGGGCAGCAAGGAACGCGAGCGTTCTCCAGACGAGTCGATGGGCCATGTCAGGGTGATCACCAGAGAGCCCTCAGTTCTCATCCGTACCCGCCCGCCTGTCAGCAGTGACCAACTACGGATTCCTTGCCGCTGCGCTACGCGAGGCCGCGAGCCGTCCAGGCCAGCGCTGTGAGCGCGAACGGTGCGTCGGGGAGCGCTGCGCGACAGTGTTCGCGGAGCTGCGCCTGGCGCTCCGGTTCGAGCCCGGCCACGTACGAGCCTGCCGGGCCGACGCCGAGCGTGAACGGCTCCCACCACTCCTCGAAGCTCGGGTGCTCGACGCTTACAGACAGCGTCGTTTCCTCGACCTCGTGCAGCCCCGCGGACTCGAACAACTGCCCGAGGTCGCCTTCACGGGAGCCCACGAGCCGAGATTCGTCCTCGACCTCCGGGTCGAGGTCACGCGCTGCCTCCCACAACACGCTGAGCGGGCCCTGGCCGCCGGCGTGGTCCCAGACGCAAGCCGCGACGACGCCGTTCTGCCGCGTTACGCGGCTCATCTCTCCCACGCCTGCAACCGGGTCCGACATGAAGTGGACGACGAGTTGTGCCAGGGCCACGTCGAACGCCCGTCGGGGAACGGGAGCTGCTCTGCGGACGCCTGCTGCACGTCGACCGCCGGATTGCGCGCGCGAGCAGCGGCGACGAACGGCTCGGAGGGATCGACGGCCGACACGGCGGCAGGCCCCACCCGCGCGACCAGCTCGGCTGTGAGCGCGCCGGGGCCGCACCCGACGTCCAGCACTCGCTGGCCGCCGGAAATCCCGGCGAGGTCGGCGAGCTGCGGCGAGAGCAACACCGAGTACCTGCCCATGAAGCGGTCATACGCGTCCGCAGGCACGGCGAAGCTCACCGGGGCAATCTACGCTCCTGTACGAAGCCGGGCTGCGATGAGAAGCCCACGTGACGGGTTCATCGGTCGACGCCCGCGTACGCGTGCGGGCCGGCGCCGACGATGCACACCACCGGATCATGCTTCTCCACGATCAACCCGTCCTTCGGCTGAGCCGGCCACCGAGGCTGTCGCGGCGGCCTGACCGTCGCGTGAATGCCGTGAGCGGATCCGGTCGATCAGCTGCTGCGGGTGAGCCGGCGCCACACGTTCTCGAGCAGCTGTCTCGTCTCCGGCCAGAGCATGATCTGCCCGCCGAAGTTGAGGGCTCCGGCCGAGAACACCTTCGCGCCGCTCGCATGCTCGTAGTAGGTCATCTCCGCCGTTCGGCCTGGCCCGAACAGATCCGGGATCTGGGCGAGGACCTGCGTCTCGGCGGGTGAGCTCGGGGCGCGCGCGTCGATCTCGATGCCGTAGAGCCCGAACTGCGAGCCGTTCGCGAGCCCGGTGCCCTCGAACGCCCAGGACGCGGCGTCGGCGCCGACGACGGTGAACGGCGCGTGGCGCTCGCCTCGGTCTCCGGCGATGTACTGCACGCCGCAGAGCGCGGCCTCGGGCCGGCCGAGCGTGCGCCACTCGTCGACGAGCTTGACGGTCCGGCCGGCGCTGTCGCGGTCGACGCGGCGGAAGAAGTTGTTCGCCGAGAGGAAGAGGAGATTGCCGCCGCGGTCGCGGAAGCCGGTCGCGAGGTCGAAGAGCCGCGTGGTGACGTATTCGGTGTGGCCCGGGAAGACCAGGAGGTCGTAGGCCGCCCGGAGCGCGTCCGCCGACGCGAGCCGCTCGATGTCGTCCTCGGCGTAGACGTCGACGACCTTGCCCGTCTGCGCCAGCCAGTGCTGGAAGCCGAGGTCGTAGCTGCGGAACCGGTAGGGGACGCCGCGGTTGGCCTGCGGACGGGTGAGATCGACCGTCTTCGTGCGCCAGCGCGCATACCAGGTGTCTCCCCAGCCGTCACCGTCGGCGTCGTAGAAGTTGTACGCCTGCCAGGTGATCGTCGGCATGACGACGGCGACACGGCTTGCGGGCTTGGGCGGCCGGACGACGAGCGGCGCGTAGCCGATGCGGCCGTCGTCCGCGTCGAGGCGCGCCGCGTAGACGCCGCTCGGCCAGGCGCCGACGCGAACCGGGATCCGCCCGTCGCGGCTCCGGTTCCAGTCGAACCGGGCCGGCTCCGTGACCGGCGTCCCCTTGAGCTCGTTGTTGGCGTACGTCGGCTCCGCCTCGGGGCCGCAGCGCAGGAGCTGCACCGAAATCGCCCGCGCGTCGGTGCGGACGAGGAGCTCGGCGACGTCTCCCGGCGCGGCGGACCGGACGGCGAAGCCCGCGTCGACACCGAGCAGCCGCACCACCGCGCGCGCCACCTGCTGCGCGCCGGAGGCTGCGCGTGCCGTCAGCCGCAGGACGTACGTCCGCGGCTGGAGGCCCGGCGTAGGCGTCCACGGGAGCACGTGCAATCCGGGCTGGAGCGTGCGCGTTCGCGCGGCGATGCTCGACTGCCCGGACGAGATCGGCTGCTCCGAGGCGACGCCCTGCCCTGTCGCGAGGACGTCGACGGTGACGACGCTGCGGCGCGCGAGGTGGAAGCGGAGCTGCGCGGTCGGGCGGATCGGAGACGGGCTCACCGTCGTCAGCCTGGCCTCGTCGCCGGCGAAGGGGTGGCCGCCGTTGCCGATCATCACGTCCGAGAGCAACGACGTCCGCTCGCGGGCGGCCACAGCCCGCGGCGCGAGCACCGCTGCGAGGACGCCCCCCAGGAGCCGCAGCAGCCGTCGCCGCGTGCCGATCCAGCTGCCGACGCTCATGTAAGGGCGATCTTACATCGCTTGTAAGGCGACCCGAACGGAGGTCGCCACCGCGACGGGCAGCGACGCGGCCGTTGTCACGGCGACACGGCCGCGTTACGATCGCCGCGTAGGGGATGTCACTGCGCAGGTCGTCCAACAGCGCGCATGTCCTGCGCCCCGCCGGGGGGAAGGGGCCACTTCACGGGAGGAGATGATGTGAGGCGGTTCACTGGAAGTTTCCTGGTAGTCGCCCTGTTCGCCGCTCTCGCGGTCACCGTCGGCTCGGCCGGCGGCGCCGCTCCCAGCAGCCGGGCCAAGCTGACGGCAGACCACCGCGGCGGCACGCTCAAGCTGCTCGCGAAGGCAGCGGCGGGCACGATCGACCCGCAGGTCAACTACACGCTCGAGTACTGGCAGCTCTACCAGGCGACCTACGACGGACTGCTCGGCTTCAAGAAGGCGGGCGGCAACGAGGCGTTCACGGTCGTCCCGGATCTCGCGGAGAGCATTCCGACCCCCACGAACGGCGGCAAGACGTGGGTGTTCAAGCTCCGGAAGGGGATCAAGTTCTCCAACGGCAAGACCGTGACCCCGGACGACGTCGCGGCGTCGTTCAGGCGCATCTTCAAGGTCAAGAGCCCGACCTCCGGCGCGTTCTACGCCGGCATCGTCGGCGCCACGGCTTGCCTTTCGAAGCCGGCCGACTGCACGCTCAAGGGCGGGGTGATCGCGAACGACAAGGCGGGGACGGTGACGATCAACCTGATCGCGCCGGACCCGGAGTTCAAGTACCGGCTCTCGGTCCCGCATGCGAGCATCCTCCCCGCCGACACACCGGCGAAGGATGTCGGCACGAAGCCGATTCCCGGCACGGGCACGTACTACTTCACGTCCTACAACGTGAACAAGCAGCTCGTGATGAAGCGCAACCCGTACTTCAAGCAGTGGTCTGCGGACGCCCAGCCTGAGGGCTACGTCGACCAGATCGTGTACTCGTTCGGGCTCACCGTGGAGGCGCAGATCACGGCGATCGAGAACGGTCAGGCCGACTGGACGCTCGAGGCGCCGCCGGCGGACCGGCTAACCGAGATCAGCACGAAGTACGCCAGCCAGGTCCACGTCTACCCGCTGACGGCGTTCTGGTACGCGCCGATGAACACCAACCTGGCGCCCTTCAACAGCCTCAAGGCACGGCAGGCCGTGAACTACGCCATCGACCGCAACGCCGCCGTGAAGATCTTCGGCGGGCCGAAGCTCGCCTCGCCGTCGTGCCAGGTGCTGCCGCCGGGCTTCCCCGGCCACGAGGACTACTGCCCGTACACGAAGAACCCGGGCACGAAGTGGACGGCGCCGGACCTGGCCAAGGCGAGGGCGCTCGTCAAGGCCTCGGGGACCGCGGGGCAGAAGGTCACGGTCATCTCCTCGGACGACGAGGTGAACAAGGCGATGGGGGTGTACCTGCAGAGCGTCCTCAACTCGATCGGGTACAAGGCGAGCGCGAAGGCGATCTCGGCCAACATCTCGTTCACCTACCCGCAGAACACCAAGAACAAGGTGCAGATCAACGTCCAGCAGTGGTACCAGGACTACCCCACGGCGTCGGACTTCCTCTACGTCCTCTTCGGGTGCGAGTCGTTCCACCCGGGCAGCGACTCGAGCATCAACATGGCCGGTTTCTGCAACAAGAAGATCAACGCGCAGATGCACAAGGCGCTCGACCAGGCAAACACGGACGAGCCCGGCGCGAACAAGCTCTGGGCGAAGATCGACCGGCAGGTGACCGACCAGGCGCCGATGGCGACGCTCTTCAACCCGAAGCACATCGACTTCGTCTCGAAGCGCGTCGGCAACTTCACCTTCAGCAAGGAGTTCTACTGGCTCGTCGCCAAGTCATGGGTCCAGTAGGCAGTCGGCTCGGGCCGGACGGGCGTCCGGCCCGATGCTGGGCCGGGGGGCGATGACCGAGACCGTCGCGGGGAGCGTGCCTGCCTCGGCGGGCACGCTCCCGAGCGGCGCGAGCCCCTGGACGATCGCCCGCCGCCGGCTGCTCCGCAACCGGATCGCGATGACGATGCTGGGCGTGCTCGTCTTCATCGTGCTCGCGTGTCTCGCGGCACCGCTCTACGCCGACCACGTCGCGCACACCGACCCGTTTCGGTCGAACCTGCACGGGACCACCGTCGTGAACGGCAAGACGGTGCCCGTGATGGAGGAGGCGACGGGCGCGCTCGCGGCCTGGGCGTCACCCCGATCGGACCGACCTGGGACCCGCACCACTACTTCCTCGGGGCGGACAACCAGGGGCGAGATGTCGCCGCGCGCCTGCTCTACGGGGGGCGCAACTCGCTGCTGATCGGGTTCTCGGCGGCGCTGATCACCTGCCTGCTCGCCACCGCCGTCGGGATCGTGGCCGGCTTCTTCGGCGGCCTGCTCGACGGCGTCCTCTCCCGGCTGCTCGACGTCGTCTGGGCGTTCCCCGTCTACCTGCTGGCGATCTGCCTCTCGACCGTGCTGCTGACGCAGGGCGTGTCGCTCGGCCCGATCCAGATCGAGTCCGGCAGCCTCGCGATCCCGATCCTGATCATCGGCCTCGTCTACATCCCGTACGTCGCGCGCCCGATCCGCGGCGAGGTGCTCTCGCTGCGCCGGCGGGAGTTCGTGGAGGCGGCGATCGGCCTCGGCGCCTCGAACCGGCGGCTGCTCTGGAGCGACATCCTCCCGAACGTCGTCACGACGGTGATCGTCTTCTTCCCGCTCATGATGGCGATCGCCATGCTGACGGAGGCGGCGCTCTCGTTCCTCTCGATCGGCGTGCAGCCGCCGGACGCGAGCTGGGGCACGATCATCCAGGACGGCCAGGACCTGATCTACACGCGCCCGGCCGTCGCGCTCGCGCCCGGGCTCGCGATCGCCGTCACCGTGCTGGCGCTGAACGTGCTCGGCGACGGCATTCGCGACGCGCTCGACCCGCGCGCGAAGCTGCGGGGGACGAGCTGATGGTCCGCCTCGTCGCGCGGCGCCTGGCCTCGACCCTGCTCGTGCTGTTCTCGATCAGCGTGCTCGTCTTCCTGATCTTCTTCGCCACTCCGGGCGTCGACCCGGCGGCGCGGATCGCCGGCCGGAACGCCGACCAGCAGACGCTGCAGCGAGGTCCGGAAGGACTTCGGCCTCGACAAGCCCATGCCAGTCCAGTACGCGCTGATGATGAAGAAGCTCTTCATCTCGCGCGACCTGACGTCGTTCGTGAACCGCGGCGCCGAGGTGATCCCCCAGGTGACCGCGGCCGCGCCGGTCACCTTCAGCCTCGTCATCGGCGCCGCGGTGATCTGGGTGCTGTTCTCGATCGGGATGGGGATGCTTGCCGCAGTGTTCCGCGGCACCGCCGTCGACGCGAGCGTGATGATCATCGGGCTGATCGGCATCTCGATGCCCGTGTTCTGGCTCGGCGAGGTCGTGAACATGCTGTCGCAGAACCGCCTGCACGACACCTTCCTCTTCTCGTGGGTGCCGCCGCTCGGCTACGTCCCCTTCACCGAGTCGCCGATCGGCTGGTTCAAGGCGCTGCTTCTTCCCTGGCTGACGCTGTCCGTCCTCTACATCGGCCTCTACGCACGCGTGCTCCGCTCCTCGCTCGTCGACGCGCAGGAGGAGGACTACGTGCGCACGGCGCGGGCCAAGGGGCTGACGGAGCAGCGCGTGCTCTTCCGGCACGCGCTCCGCACCTCGCTGATCGCGTTCGTGAGCCTGTTCGGGCTCGACTTCGGCGCGCTCGTCGGCGGCAGCGCGCTGCTGGTGGAGGTCGTGTTCGACCTGCACGGGATCGGCAAGCTGACCTACGACTCGCTGCAGAACTTCGACCTGCCGGTGATCATGGCGACGGTGATCTACGCGGCGTTCTTCGTCGTGCTGTGCAACGCGATCGTCGACCTCGTCTACCTGCTGCTCGACCCGCGGGTCCGGCATGCCTGAGGGATCGGCGCCGCCGCTGCTCGAGGTGCGCGACCTCCACGTCTCCTTCCGGACGGAGGACGGCCTCGTGCGCGCCGTCGACGGGCTCTCGTTCGCGATCGCGCTGGGCGACGTGCTCGGGATCGTCGGCGAGTCCGGCTCCGGGAAGACCGTCTCGATGATGGCGGTGATGCGGCTCATCCGCGACCCGAACGCGATCATCAGCGGCGAGGTCCTCTACCGCGGCCGCGACCTGATGCAGCTGGAGCAGCGCGAGATGCGCCAGGTGCGGGGCAGCGAGATCGCGATGATCTTCCAGGACCCGATGACGGCCCTGACGCCGGTCTACACCGTCGGCTGGCAGATCGCCGAGCAGCTTCGCGCCCACCAGACGCTGACCAAGCGCCAGGCGCGCCAGCGCACGATCGAGCTGCTCGCCGAGGTGGGGATCCCCAACCCGGGCCGGCGGGTCGACGAGTACCCGCATCAGTTCTCGGGCGGCATGCGCCAGCGCGTGATGATCGCGATGGCGCTGTCCTGCAACCCGTCGCTCCTGATCGCGGACGAGCCGACGACGGCGCTCGACGTCACGATCCAGGCGCAGATCCTCGAGCTGATGAAGCGGCTGCGCCGGGACCACGGCTCCTCGATCCTGCTCATCACCCACGACATGGGCGTCGTCTCCGACCTGGCCGAGCGGATCGTCGTCATGTACGCGGGCGAGGTCGTCGAGGAAGGGCCGAAGTCGGTGGTGTTCCGCGACCCGCAGCACCCGTACACGTGGGGGCTGCTTGAACTCGATCCCCCGGCTCGGGCGGCCGCGCGTGCATCGCCTCACGGCGATCCCGGGCTCGCCGCCGTCGCTGCTCGCGCCGCCGCCGGGCTGCCGCTTCGAGCCGCGCTGCCCGTACCGCTTCGAGCGCTGCTCGACCCGCCCCGCGCTCGCCGAGCGCGTCGCTCCCGGCCGCAAGGACGCGTGTCACCTCGAGCCGGGGATCCGGCCGGCGCTGCGGCGGAAGAGCGCATGAGCATGAACGGGTCGGGCCCCGTCCTGCTCGAGGCCGTCGACCTCGTCAAGCACTTCCCGGTCCGCTCGACGACGCTCAGGCGCGCCGAGCGGCGAGGTCGTGCACGCCGTCGACGGCGTCTCGCTCGAGGTGCGCCGCGGCGAGACGCTCGGCGTCGTCGGCGAGTCCGGCTGCGGCAAGTCGACGCTCGGGCGCCTCTTCGTCCGCCTGCTCGAGCCGACCAGCGGGACGATCCGCTTCGGCGGCGACGACATCACGTCGCTCTCGCGCCAGGAGCTGCGCCCGTACCGGCGCGAGCTGCAGATGATCTTCCAGGACCCGTACGCGTCGCTCAATCCACGCAAGCGGGTGAGGCAGATCATCGCCGACCCGCTCCAGATCCACGGCGTCGGCAGCCCGCGACGAGATCCGACGGCGCGTGCAGGAGCTGCTCGAGGTCGTCGGCCTCTCGCCGCAGCACGTCAACCGCTATCCGCACGAGTTCTCCGGTGGACAGCGCCAGCGGATCGGCGTCGCCCGCGCGCTCGCGCTGAGCCCGCAGCTGATCGTCGCGGACGAGCCCGTCTCGGCGCTCGACGTCTCGATCCAGGCGCAGGTCGTGAACCTGCTCGACGACCTCCAGGACGAGTTCCACCTCACGTACGTCTTCATCGCGCACGACCTCGGGGTCGTCCACCACGTCTCCGACCGGATCGCGGTCATGTACCTCGGCGTCGTCGTCGAGATCGCACCGGCGGACGAGCTGTACGAGCAGCCGATCCACCCGTACACGGAGGCGCTGCTGTCGGCGATTCCCGACATCGACACGGGCGAGGAGGAGCTCGTGCGGCGCGAGCGGATCGTGCTCGAGGGCGAGGTGCCGAGCCCGATCTCGCCGCCGAGCGGCTGCCGGTTCCACCCTCGCTGCCGGTACGCGAGCGAGATCTGCGGGACGGAGCAGCCGCCGCTCGTCGATTACGGCAACGGCCGCTCCGCGGCGTGCCACCATCCGCTCGGCGGAGCGGTTCCCATCGCGACGGAAGGAGCATGAGGCGTGATCGAGCAAGGAGCACGGTTCACCTGGAACGGGCACGAGACCTGGTACCGGATCGTCGGCGAGCTCGACGGCGGCTCGGCCGACGCCGGTCGTCATCTGCCACGGCGGCCCCGGCGCGGCTCACGACTACACCGAGCCGATCGCCGACCTGAGCCGGTTCGGGCGCGCCTGCGTGCTCTACGACCAGGTCGGCTGCGGGAAGAGCCAGCACCTCCCCGACGCGCCGCCGGAGTTCTGGAACGCCGCAGCTCTTCAAGGACGAGCTCGTCGCGCTGACGCGGCACCTCGGGATCGGCGGACGCCACGCGGTCGTCGGGCAGTCGTGGGGCGGCATGCTCGCGATGGAGTACGCGCTCGACCATCCGCAGGGCCTGCGCGGGATCGTCGTCGCCGACTCGCCGGCGAGCATGACCCTCTGGGTGTCCGAGGCGAACCGTCTCCGCGAAGACCTCCCCGCCGAGGTGCAGGCGACGCTGACCCGACACGAGGAGGCGGGGACGACGGACGATCCTGAGTACGAGGCGGCGGTCCGGGTCTTCTACGACCGGCACCTGTGCCGCGTCCCGTGGCCGGACTGCGTGCAGCGGAGCTTCGACCAGATGGACGTCGACCCGACCGTCTACCACACGATGAACGGGCCGAGCGAGTTCCACGTCGTCGGCTCGCTGAAGACGTGGGACATCACCGACCGGCTGCACGAGATCACGACGCCGACGCTGCTCGTCTCCGGCCGCTACGACGAGGCGACGCCGCTGATCGTCGGGCAGATCCACGAGCGCATCCCCGGTGCGCAGTGGACGCTCTTCGAGGAGTCGAGCCACATGCCGCACGTCGAGGAGCCGGAGGCGTTCCTCGAGCGCGTCGAGGAGTTCCTGCAGACGATCGACTGAGTCAGGCGGCGGTCGAGCGTCCTCGGCGACTCATGAAGCGCAGGCTAGAGGCCTGATGTGAAGCTCGGGTGCGTGCGGGGATGGGCCAGATCAAGCGGTTCGGCCGGATCGGGCGCAGCGCGTAGTGGTTGCTACGGGCAAGCCCGAGCGGGCTGAACCGCGCCGCGTCTGGCACACCAGCCGTGCGTGCCGGGGTTTCACATCAGACCTCTAGGGCCTTGCCGCCACGAGGTTGACGCACCACGTGAACGTCTCGAAGGCGGGGGGATCACTGGGGTTGTCGGGTTTCTTCACGGCGACCGCCAGACCGATGCCGCGCACTACCTCGCCTCCTTGGAGATCCAATGTGTTGTCGACGACTTTGCTGAACTCCCCATGGGTGATCGTGTCACCGTTGTGAGTTCTGAGCTGCAAGTCAGCGTGGACGATCCACGCCCTGTCGATGATCGGAACCGGATGTCCGTCACGGATGATCAGGAAGCGGACCACCACGTCAGCGTTATCCATGACTTCGCCGGCGGTGTCGAAGGTTCCCTTGACCTCGAGCTTGCCGTTCGCGAGGTCGAGGACCGGGTTGTCGAATCTGGGTCCCATCGAGCCACCACCCTTTCGAGCCGCATCGGCTCATAGAGACTGTGTTTACAGCTCGGGCATCACGCCGGCTGTGCCAATCGTCTCATACCTCGAACAAGACGGCAAAGTGGTCGCGGGTCTTCCTCGCGGCCACGCGGTTCCCCTTCTGCTCGTAGAGAGCAAGACCCTGGGCGGCGGCCGAGCTTGCCTCCTCGAGACGCCCGGCCTGAAGACGGATCTGCGCCAGATCGATCAGGGCGCCGGCGCGGATGTTGAGGAAGTCCGTGGACTCGCTAATCGTCACGGCGTCCAGCGCAAGCTCATCGGCCTCGTCGATGCGACCTTCCCCGGCTACGATCCTGGCCCGTGCACTCCGCCAGACGACCTGCGTGAGCAGGTCGTCGCTCGCGGCGAGCTCCTCGCTGATCTGGGTGAAGCGCCGGGCCTCCTCGTCGCGCCCCTGCGCGTAGATCGCCTGGGCGAGGTGCGCGGCCGTCGTCGGGAGGAACGCCCTGTCTTCCATTTCCTCGAGGGCGCTGTAGCCCGCGCGTAGGCGCCTCTCGGCAGCGGCGCGGATCACCCGCCAGGATCTCGACGATCCCGTCGATGTCCGAAACGGCGGAGTTTCGGGTCTGCCCGAGCTCCGCGAAGATCGCGTTGCCGGCGGTGAGGAACTCTCGGGCGAGCTCAAAGCGTGCCGTCCATCGCGTGCAGTCCCGCGAGGGATCGCAGCGTCCATGCCTCCGAGCCGGGATTGTCTCCGACCTCGGCCCGAATCTCCTCGCAGCGACGAATCGCCTCCGCGACCGGCGTCGGTCCGAAGAAGAGCGACGTGCGACCCAGCTCAGGATCTCGCTTCGCTCGTCTTCGTCGCCGGCGAGGCGAGCGTGAGCCGCCGCCTGCTCCCACGCCTCAGCAGCCGAGCCGGCGCGTGCCGCGTTCCAGTAGAGCAATGCCTCGAGCCGCCGCGCTCTGCACAGGCCGTGCTGATCGCCATGACGCTCGAAGACGGGAACGACACGCTTCACCGCCTGCGTTGCTTCCTCTCTTGCCCCGTCCTTGGCGCCCAGGACGTGCAGAAACTGTTGCTCGACCAGCGCATGGCGAATCGGCGCATTCGTCGTGAGCTGCGGCGGCGAGTCGCCGCGCTTCTGCGAGGATCAATTCCGCCTTCGCGACCTGGTCCTCGGTGCCGGCTTCCGACCAGCGCGGTCCCGAGCTCCGGAAGCAGTCGCGCGCGCCTCGGTCCGTCATCGGCGAGTAGCGTCGACGCCCGATCGAGGAGGCCGAATCGCAGCCGGAAGATCGCTGCGCGCGAGGGCTCTGCGCCCGGCCGACTCAAGCCACTGTGACGCTTCTGCACCGAGCTGGAGCAGCCCTTCATCGGTCGAACGGACTTCCTTGCGGTAACGGTGCGTCTGCTCGAGGTGGTAACCGATGATCTCCTCGTACTCGCGCGCCCGGTCGCCGGCCACCCGCTCGAGCCAGACGGCGAACTGCTCGTGCAGGTCGGCGCGCGTCGTCTTCGAGAGCGACCGGTAGGCAGCGTCGCGGATCAGCAGATGCCGGAAACGGAAGGCTTCGTCGCCGGCGAAGCTCGAGCGATCGGGCCGGATCACGTCGCGGCGGACGAGCTTCGCGAGACTGCGCTCCAGGTCCGCCTCGGGAACGTCGGGTGCGAGCTCGCTGAGCGCGCTCCGGTGGAACAGCGTCCCCTCGACCGAGGCCCACGTGAGGAGCGCGCGCTCGTCGTCGGGCAGCCCCTCGAGGCGAGCGGCCAGCAGCGTGTTGATCGTCTGGGGGACCGGCAGCTCCGAGAGGTCGGCGGCCACCCATCGGCCGTCGTCCCAGGCGAGCAGCTCGTCGTCGACGAGCATCGCGAGCAGCTCCTCTGCGAAGAGCGCGTTGCCGTCGGCCGCCTCGGCGATCCGTTCCTCGACGTCGGCGGGGAGGGGCCCATGCCCGAGCAGGTTCGCGATCAACCGGCGGCAATCGCCGTCGCTCAACGGCTCCAGCAGCATCGTCGCGGCGTTGAGCTTGCCGCCGCCCCAGCCGGGGTGGCTGTCGAGAATCTCGGGCCGCGCCATGCAGAGCAGCAGGATCGGGGCGTCGCGCGACAGCTCCGCCAGGTAGTCCACGAGCCCGATGAACGTCCGCTCCGCCCACTGGAGGTCGTCGAAGACGACGACGAGCGGACGACGTTGCGCAACGGCCTCGAACAGCTTCCGGACCGCCCAGAAGGTCTCCTCGCCGGTGCGCGCGCCCGCGCCGCCCACGCCGAGCGCCTCCGAGATCCGCTTCCCGATCAGCTCCGCCTTGTCCTCGCCGGGGAGAAGCGCCGCGATCGCCTGGGCGGACGGCTCGGCATACGGCGCACCTTCGGGACGGACGATCTCGCGGACGACTTCGGCGAGCGGCCAGTAGGTGATGCCTTCGCCGTAGGGGAGGCAGCGGCCCTGCAGCACCGTGGCGTCGGCGCTGATCGAACCGAGGAACTCCCGGACGAGGCGGGACTTCCCGACTCCTGCCGAGCCGAGCACCGTGAGCAGGTGACAAGACCGATTCTCGACGGCGCTCGTGAACACGCTGAAGAGCGAGCTCAGCTGCTGCTCGCGGTCGACGAGCGGCGAGTCGAACCGCCGGGCCCGCCCGGCCACGTGGGGCAGTACGGCGACGAGCCGGAGGCCGTTGACCGACCTGCCTCCCTTCGACGTACGGTCTTCGAGCTGCTCCGCCACGACCGCGTCCCGCACCAGCCGGTGCGTCGCGTCGCTGATCAGGATCTCGCTCGTCGCCGCAGCCTCCTCGAGGCGCTTGGCGACATTCACCACGTCCCCCGTCACGAACAGGTGGCCCTGCAGGTGGTCGCCGGCGATCACCTCGCCGCTGTTGACGCCGATCCGTCCCTTGAGCCGGACGCCCCACATCTGATCGAGCTCCTCGTTCAGGGCGGCGAGCGCCTCGCGCATCTCGGCCGCGGCGCGCACGGCGCGCAGGGCGTCGTCCTCGTGGAGGACGGGAACGCCGAAGACCGCCATGACGGCGTCGCCGATGAACTTCTCGACGGTACCGCCGTGTCGTTCGACGACCGTCTGCATCTCCTCGAAGTAGCGCGACATCAGCCGGCGGAGCGCCTCGGGGTCGAGTTGACGGGCGATCGGCGTCCAGTCGACCAGGTCGGTGAAGAGGACGGTGACCGTCTTGCGGACGTCCGCCGCCGGGGTCTGCGCGCCCGTCATGGCCGACCTCGCAGGAGCGAGCGCCGCCCTCCGCAGTGCGGGTCGAAGCCGCGGGCACCATCGACGTGAACGTCGAGCGGGCCGAGGACACGAAACTCCATCTCCAAGCCGACCGTGTGTTCGCCTCCTCTCGAATCGACAGTACCACCGGTGACGCGCAGTGAGATCATCGCCGCGTGGGAGGACCTGTCCACGGCGCGGCTCTACCGTGACGATGGCCGCGCTCGACCGGATCAGCGTCACCGAGGGCGACATCACGGCGCAGCGCGTGGATGCGATCGTCAACGCGGCGAACAGCTCGCTCCTCGGCGGCGGCGGCGTCGACGGGGCGATCCACCGGGCGGGCGGGCCCGAGATTCTCGAGGAGTGCAGGCTCCTCGGCGGCTGCGGCACCGGCGAGGCAAAGGCGACGACGGCCGGCCGTCTCGCTGCCCGCTACGTGATCCACACCGTCGGGCCGGTCTGGCGCGGCGGCGGACGGCAAGAGGACGAGCTGCTGGCCGCCTGCCACAGGAGCGCGCTCGCCGTGGCGGCGGAGCTCGGCTGCAGAACCGTCGCCTTCCCCGCCATCTCGACGGGCATCTTCGGCTTTCCGGTCGACCGCGCCGCCGGGATCGCGATCGCGACGGTGGCCGAGGAGCTCGACCGGCGCCCGTCGATCGAGCGAGTCACGTTCGTCCTCTTCGGCCGAGAGACGTACGACGTCTTCGCCGGGGCCCTCGGGCTCGGCGCCCGTGTGCAGCCTCCCTCGTCCTCCGGTTAGGAAGCCGGCGGCGCCGTCGACTCGCGCACGATCAGCCTCGTCGCGAGCTCGACGTTGAGCGCCTCGACCCGCTGGTGCTCGATCAGGCGCAGCAGCAGGCTGACGGCCATGCGGCCCATCTCGGCCAGCGGCTGGCGCACGGTCGTCAGGGCCGGCGTCACGATCGCCGCCTGCTCCGAGTCGTCGAAGCCGACGACCGAGAGATCCTCCGGCACCCGGAGTCCGAGCTCCCTCGCGACGCGCAGCGCGCCGATCGCGGTGTTGTCGTTGAAGGCGAAGACCGCGGTCGGGCGGTCGGGGCGGTCGAGCAGCTCGCGCGCGGCGCGCTCGCCGCTCTCGATGGAGAAGGTCGTAACCGACGACGAGCGCCGGGTCGGGAAGCACGCCGGCCGAGGCCAGCGCGCCGCGCATGCCGTTCAGGCGCTCGGTCGTGCGCCATCCAGTCCGGCGGCCCGGTGATCGCGCCGATCCGCCGGTGCCCGAGCGAGAGCAGGTGCGCGACGGCCGCGCGTGCGCCCGAGGCGTTGGCCGCGGAGATCGCCGGAATGCCCTCGTCGAGCGGGACGCGCGGGTCGACGACGACGAAGGGGTAGCCGAGCCGCTGCAGCGCCTTCAGCTCCTCGTTTGTCTCCTCCGGCAGCGTCAGGACGGCGCCGTCGGTGGTGCCGTGCATCAGCCGGTCGAGCAGGTTCACCTCGCGCTCGTGCTGGTGCAGCGTGGGGCACAGCATCATCCGCATGTCCTGCTCGTAGAGCGCCTCGGCAGCGCCCGAGAGGATGAACGCGAAGTACGCCGCCTGGACGATCGGCAGCGTCACGCCGACGAGGCCGGTCTTGCCGCCGGAGAGAGCCCGCGCGCTGCGGTTCATGCTGAAGCCCTGGTCGCGGACGACGCGGAGCACGGCCTCGCGCGTCTCGGGCGCCACGTCGGGGCGGCCGTTGAGGACGCGCGAGACGGTCGCGATCGAGACGCCTGCGGCGCTCGCCACCTCGCGGATCGTCCGTCTTGACTTCCCCTCAACTGCCATTGCGTGTATTCAACCAGACTTTCACCGGTAACGGTTACAAGAATCGCGTCACCATAGCGCGTATCCGGGTCCTGTACCAACCAGGTTTCTTCTAGCCAAAGGCTTGACTCAGCTGAAACGATCTGTTAACCGTTCCCGTAACAACCTCCGAAGCGCGCCGGAGAAGGCGCGGTCTGACCGGTCTACCACGACCCTCCGCACGCCCCCCCGGAGTGACGGAGACAGAAAGGAAGAGGAATGAAGAGATCAGTTCGCCCCGCCCGTTTCGGTCTCCGGACAGCGGGCGTCGTGGGCGCAGCCACACTGCTCTGCGCGCTCGCGGCGCAGGCGGCGCTCTCCGCCGGCAAGGGTCCGGCAGCCGCGAAGGCTCCGGCCGCCGGGAAGGCCGCGCACAAATGCCTCGTCGCCACCGGCTCCGGCGACCCGGCCTTCGTCCGCAACTTCAACCCGTTCGTGCAGGGCCTGCCCTCGTCGAGCTTCGTGCGCGGCGGCATCTACGAGCCGCTCGTGATCACGACCCCGGCCGCCGGCGGCAAGGAGTACAAGTGGCTCGCGCAGAGCTATGCGTGGAGCAAGGACGGCAAGACGCTGACGCTGAACCTCCGGCACGGCGTCAAGTGGTCGGACGGGAAGCCGTTCACGGCGGCCGACGTCGTCTACACGCTCACGGCCGGCAAGCAGGACCCGACCATGGACATCGTCGGCGCCTACCGCCCGGGGACGAACATCGCCTCGGTTCGCTCGAAGGGCGACTACACGGTCGACGATCGGGCTGAAGACGAAGGACTCCCAGTTCATCGGGGTCAACCTGAACGGCGTCTTCGTCGTGCCGAAGCACGTGTTCTCCAAGGTCGCCGACATCAACAAGTTCCTCAACCCGAACCCGGTCGGCACCGGGCCGTTCACGAAGGTGACGCGGTTCAACACGCAGGACTACGTCCTGAACAAGAACCCGAACTACTGGCAGAAGGGGATGCCGAAGATCTCCGTGCATCGAGTACATCCAGGCGACCTCGAACGACGCCGCGCTGCTGCAGATCGTCAGCGGGCAGGCCGACTGGACGCACAACTTCGTCCCGAACGTCGAGAAGGCGTACATCTCGAAGGACCCGAAGCACTACCACGCGTTCTACGACACGACGGCGTACCCGATCTCGCTCATGTTCGACACGCAGCAGTACCCGTACAGCCTCGTTCCGTTCCGCAAGGCCGTCAGCATGGCGATCGACCGGAGCAAGGTCTCGAAGCTGGGCGAGTACGGCTACGCGCCCCCGACGGACGCGATCGGCATCAAGCAGCTCTTCCCGTCCTGGATGGACAAGACGGTCGAGGCGAAGGCCCGTGCGCTCGCGGCCTACAGCCCGACTGCCGCGAAGAAGCTGCTGACCGACGCCGGCTTCACCTACAAGGGCAGCAAGCTGATCGACCCGAAGGGCAACGCGGTCGGCTTCGACGTCCACGTCATCTCCGGGTGGAGCGACTGGGTCGCCTCCCTGCAGATCATCACCAAGAACCTGCAGGACATCGGCATCGACGCCAACGTGAAGCTCGAGCCCGACTGGGGCTCTTGGTTCCCGAACGCGACGAGCACGAAGACCGTGACGCTGCTCTGGCAGACGGCGGCGACCGCGTCCCCGTACGGCTTCTTCTTCAACAACATGCACAAGAACACGTACGTGCCGTCGGGTGAGGACGCCGTCAACACCGGCAACTTCGCCCACTACCAGAACGCCCAGGCGACGGCCCTGCTCGACGCCTGGAGGACGCAGCTCGACGTCTCCAAGCAGAAGCCGCTCGCCACGAAGCTGGAGAACCTGTGGCTCGACCAGCTCCCGATCGTGCCGCTGTTCATCGGTCCGCAGTGGTCGACGTACTCGACGAAGTACTTCCACTGCTTCACGACGCCGAAGAACTACTACGCGCGGCCGATCTACAACACGTACCCGGACAACGCCGTGCTGCTGACCCGGGTCTGCCCGGGCGGCTCGGCCGAGAGCGGTCCCATCCAGTAAGTCCCTTCCGAGGCCGTTGGGCGGGGCTCCACCCCGCCCAACGGCAAATTAGGGGGACAATCCGGCCATGCGCTTCCTGCTCCGGCGAATGGGGTTCTACTTGATCGCCCTCTGGGGCGCGATCACGCTGAACTTCCTGCTGCCCCGCATGATGCCGGGGTCGCCGCTCGACGGGCTGATGGCGCGGATGTCGCCGTCGCAGCTGGCCTCCAACCCGCACATGGTCGACAACCTGCGCGCGTACCTGAACGTCCAGAAGAAGCCGTTCTTCGAGGCGTACTTTGGGTATCTCAAGCAGGTTCTCACCGGCGACTTCGGGATCTCGACCTCCAACTTCCCGACCCCGGTCTCCGAGGTCGTCGGCCGCACGCTGCCCTACTCGATCGCGCTCGTCGGGGTCGGCTTCATCATGGCGTTCTTCATCGGGACGATGCTGGGGATGGTCGCGGCCTGGCGTCGCGGGGGCCTCGTCGACAACCTCGTCACGCCCGCACTGATCTCGCTCGGCGCGTTTCCCGCCTTCTTCACCGCGCTCCTCGCGGTCTACTTCCTCGGCCTCAAGTTCGGCTGGTTCCCGATCCAGCACGCCTACGACACCGGCATCGAGCCTGGCTTCAATTTCACGTTCATCTCGAGCGCGGTCCGACACGGAACCCTGCCGGCGCTGATCATCGTCGCCGTCTTCGCAGGCGGCTGGCTCCTCAACATGCGCAACGTGATGATCAACACCATCGAGGAGGACTACGTCGGCATGGCGCAGGCCAAGGGCCTGAAGGACAGCCGCGTGATGACGATGTACGCAGGACGCAACGCCATCCTGCCGCCGCTGACCGGCTTCGCCGCCCAGTTCGGGGCCGCCGTCGGAGGTCTCGTCTTCATCGAGTTCGTCTTCAGCTACCCGGGCGTCGGGCTCGACGCTGCAGCAGGCGGCCCTCGGCTCGGACTACCCGCTCACGCAGGCGCTGCTGCTCGTGTTCTCGGTCTGCGTGCTCGTGGCGAACCTGATCATGGACCTGCTCTACGTGATCCTCGACCCGCGGGTGCGGGCCTCCTGAGATGACGAACCTCGTCGATCTCGAGATCCGGCCCGGCGGGGCCGCCGAGGAGGCCGCCGCCGTCGGGCTGAGCGGCCGGCTCCCGCCGCTTCCGGCTGCCGCTCTGGGCGCGCCTGCTGCTCGGCAACCGGAAGTCCCGGATCGGCCTCCTGATCTTCGGCTCGATCGTGGCGGCCGCGATCGCGGCGCCGCTCCTGGCGCAGAACAGCCCGAGCGACATCGTCGGCCTCCCGGGCGCAGCCGCCGAACCGCCACTTCTGGTTCGGCACCACCGACCAGGGCTACGACGTCTTCTCCCAGGTCGTCTGGGGCGCCCGCCAGTCGCTCGCCGTCGGCGCGATGGCGGCCATCATCTCCACCACGATCGCCACGCTGCTCGGGCTCCTCGCCGCCTACAAGGGCGGGCTCGTGGACGACACGATCAACCTGGTTACGAACATCTTCCTCGTCATCCCGACGCTGCCGCTCCTGATCGTGATCGCCGCGTTCGTCTCGAACCGCGGCCCCGTGATGCTCGTGATGATCATCGGTCTCACGACCTGGGCGGTCGAGGCGCGGATCCTCCGCGGGCAGGCGCTCTCGCTACGGAACCGCGACTTCGTCCTGGCCGCGCAGGTCGCGGGCGAGTCCACGCGGCGGATCGTCTTCAGCGAGATCCTCTCGAACATGGTCAGCCGCATCGCCGCGGCGTTCCTGCTCGTCTTCTACATCTCGATCCTCTTCGAGGCCGGGCTCGAGTTCCTCGGCCTCGCGGACGTGAACAAGACCAGCTGGGGCTCGACGATGTACTGGGCGCAGAACAACTCCGCCGTGCTCCAGGGCGAGTGGTGGCACTTCTTCTTCCCGGGCATCATGCTCGCCCTCTCGGTCGCGGCGCTCGTGCTCGTGAACTACGGCATCGACGAGCTCTCGAACCCGCGTCTGCGCCGCCGCCGGCGGGGCGGGCTCGTGCGCCGCTTCCGCCCCGAGGAGGTCTCGTGACGCTGATGGCCCACGCAGTCGAACCGGAGCCGACCGTCGTCACGCGCGAGTTGCTGATCGAGCTGAGGGATCTCGTGGTCGACTACGGCGTCCCGGGGAAGCCGCGTGCGCGCGGTCGACCACGTCGACCTGAAGATCCACGCGGGCGAGATCTTCGGCCTCGCCGGAGAGTCCGGCTGCGGGAAGAGCACCACCGGCAATGCGATTCTCCAGATCCTCCGCGAGCCGGCGCAGGTGACGGGCGGCGAGATCCTCTTCCGCGGCGAGAACCTCGTCGGCCGCAGCAAGACGGAGCTGCGCAAGTACCGCTGGCGGAACGTCTCGATGGTCTTCCAGAGCGCCATGAACGCGCTCAACCCGGTGCTGCGGGTCGGCGACCAGTTCATCGACATGATGCAGGCGCACGAGAAGATCTCGAAGAAGATCGCCCTCCACCGGGCGGCGGAGCTGCTCGAGATGGTGGGGATCGACGGACGCCGCGTGCGCTCCTACCCGCACGAGCTGTCGGGCGGGATGCGCCAGCGCGTCATCATCGCGATGGCGCTCGCGCTCAAGCCGGAGCTCGTGATCCTCGACGAGCCGACGACGGCACTCGACGTCGTCGTCCAGCGCGAGATCCTGCAGCAGATCGAGGCGTTGAAGCGGGACTTCGACTTCGCGGTGCTCTTCATCACCCACGACCTCTCGCTGCTGCTCGAGTTCGCCGACCGGATCGCGATCATGTACGCCGGCGAGGTCGTGGAGTCCGCGCCCGCGAGCGAGCTCTTCGCCGGGGCCAAGCACCCGTACACGCAGGGCCTGATGAACTCGTTCCCGCCGCTGACGGGGCCGCTCGAGCGGATGACGGGGATCCCGGGCTCGCCGCCCGACCTCGCCGATCCGCCCAGCGGCTGCCGCTTCCACACGCGCTGCCCACACTGCCTCCCCGCGAACGGCCCGCTCTTCGCACGCCAGGTCGGCGAGCGGCCGGTGCTGAAGCCCGTCGCGGCAGAGCATCTTCGTCGCGTGCCATCTGGTGGAGGAGGCGCCGTGAGCGTCCAATCGGCGGTTGGCGTATGAGCTCCGCGCTCGAGGTTCGCAGCCTGACGAAGCACTTCGAGGCGGGCGGCGCGCGGATGTTCGCGGGCAAGAGCAAGCTGCACGCCGTCGACGACGTCAGCTTCACGCTCCGGCCGGGGACGATCACCGCGCTCGTCGGCGAGAGCGGCAGCGGCAAGAGCACCGTCGCGCGGATGGTCGCGCGTCTCTACGACCCGACCTCGGGCGCCGTCGTCTTCGAGGGCGAGGACGCGACCGCGCTGGCCGGGCGGAGGCAGCTCCTCCGCTACCGCTCGCAGGTGCAGATGATCTTCCAGGACCCGTTCGGCTCGCTGAACCCCGTCAAGACGATCGAGCACCACATCGAGCGCCCGCTCCGGATCCACCGGATCGTCCCGTCGCGGCATGGTGCGCGAGCGCGTCCACGAGCTGCTGATGACGGTCGGGCTCGTCCCGCCGGAGCGCTTCGCCGCGAAGTACCCGCACGAGCTCTCGGGAGGCCAGCGCCAGCGCGTCGCGATCGCGCGCGCCCTCGCCGTCGAGCCGAAGGTGATCCTCGCCGACGAGCCGACGTCGATGCTCGACGTCTCGATCCGGATCGGCATCCTGAACCTGATGCTGGCGCTGAAGGAGGAGCGCGGGCTCGCGTTCCTGTACGTCACGCACGACCTGGCCAGCGCCCGCTACGTGGCCGACGAGATGCTTGTCATGTACGCGGGCCAGATCGTGGAGCGCGGACCGACCGAGGCTGTGCTGCAGCACCCGCTCCACCCGTACACCCGGCTCCTCCTCTCGGCGGTGCCCGACCCGAGTGCCGGCCTGCACGCGGCGCAGATGCCGGTGCGCCGCTCGCACCACGGCGCCGTCGACCCCGTCGCCGGCTGCCGCTTCGTCTCGCGCTGCCCGCTCGCGGTCGACGTCTGCTCGTCGCGGACGCCCGAGCTCGTCGAGGCTCTGCCGGAGCACGAGGCGCGCTGCCACGTCACTGCTCCGGCGCCGGAGGCGAGCGCGGCATGAGGTTCCCGCCGGAGTTCGTCTGGGGCGCGGCCACGGCTGCGTACCAGATCGAGGGCGCGGCACGCGAGGACGGCCGCGGCGAGAGCATCTGGGACCGCTTTTCCGCGACGCCGGGGAAGGTGCGGAACGGCGAGACCGGCGAGGTCGCGTGCGACTTCTACCGGCGCTATCCCGAGGACATCCGCCTGATGCGCGAGCTCGGGCTCGACTCGCTCCGCTTCTCCATCGCCTGGCCGCGGATCCTCCCCGAGGGCCGGGGCCGCGTGAACGAGGCCGGGCTCGACTTCTACGACCGGCTCGTCGACGAGCTGCTGGCGAACGGGATCGAGCCGTGCGTGACGCTCTACCACTGGGACCTGCCGCAGGTGCTGGAGGACGAAGGCGGCTGGCCGGAGCGCTCGACCGCGGAGGCGTTCGTCGAGCTCGCCCAGGCGGTGGCGGGCCGGATCGGCGACCGCGTCCCACGCTGGGTGACGCACAACGAGCCGTGGGTCGCCTCCTGGCTCGGCTACGGCTGGGGCCTGCATGCGCCGGGCCGGACGAGCGAGGACGACGCCGTCGCGGCGGCGCACAACCTGCTCCTCTCGCACGGCTGGGCGGCCGAGGTGCTCCGCCGCCCCGGCACCGAGGTGGGGATCACGCTCAACCTCACGCACGCGTATCCCGCGACCGACTCGCCGGAGGACGTCGCCGCCGCGCGTGGCGTCGACGGCAACTGGAACCGCTGGTTCCTCGACCCGCTCTTCCGGGGCACCTACCCGGAGGACATGCGCTACGCGCCGCCGATGCAAGACGGCGACCTGGCCACGATCGCGGCGCCGCTCGACTTCCTGGGCGTCAACTACTACGCGCGGGTCGTCACGCGTGCCGGCGGCGACGGCGGCTTTCCGATCTTCGTCCACGTGCCCGAGTCGCCGTACACGGACATGGGCTGGGAGGTCTATCCCGACGGCTTCTACGAGACGCTCGTCCGGGTGACGCGCGACTACGCGCCCAAGGCCATCTACATCACCGAGAACGGCGCTGCGTACGGCGACGTGCGCGGTCACGACGGCTCGGTGCTCGATCCGGAGCGGCAGGCGTACATCGCCGACCATCTCGCCGCGGTCGCGCGGGCGATGGAGGACGGCGCGCCCGTGCGGGGGTACTACGTCTGGTCGCTGCTCGACAATTTCGAGTGGTCGCACGGCTACTCGAAGCGGTTCGGGATCGTCTTCGTCGACTACCCGACCCTCGAGCGCGTCCCGAAGGGGAGCGCTCACTGGTACCGGGATTTCATCGCCTCACAGAAGGAGGAGCCCGCATGGCGCGCGTCGGCTTGATGCTCTACACCGTTCGGCAGGCGGCGGCGGCCGACTTCGAGTCGACGCTGCGCGAGGTCGGCGCGATGGGGTTCGAGGGCGTCGAGCTCTTCGACCTGCACGGGCACACGCCGGTGCGACGTGGCCTCGTGGCTCGCCGAGAGCGGTCTCGTCGCCTGCGCGCGGCACGCGCAGCTCGAGGTGATCGAGTCGCAGCTGCCGGAGCTCGCCGAGGAGGCGCGCACGCTCGGCTGGAGCCGGCGTCGTGATCAGCTGGATCGACCCGCCCCGGCTGGCGGACGCCGACCTGCCCGGCCGCCTGGAGGACGCCGCCCAGGCCGTGGCGGGCGTCGGGCTCGAGCTCGGCTACCACAACCACGACGCCGAGATCACGACCGGCTTCCTCGACCGGCTGCCGGACGACATCTTCCTCGAGCTCGATCTCGGCTGGACGTGGTGGGCCGGCGCCGACCCCGTCGAGGTGCTGGAGCGCGCGGGCGACCGCTGCCGGCTCGTGCACCTGAAGGACTTCCGCAGCCGCGGCGAGCGCTCGTTCTGCCCGGTCGGCGACGGGGCGGTCGGCTACGAGCGGGTCGCACCCGCGGCGGCGAGCAGCGGTGTCGACTGGCTGCTGGTCGAGCAGGACGAGGCGGACGGTCCGGAGCTCGACGCCGCGCGCCGCTCGCTGATCGCGCTCGAGCTGATGCTCGAGGAGGTCGCATGAACGCGCCCGCCCGCGTCGGAGTCGTCGGCTGCGGCGTGATCAGCCGGCACTACGCCGAGAACGCGGAAGGGTTCGACTCGTTCGAGCTTGCCGCCTGCGCCGATCTCGACGCGCAGCAGGCCGAGGAGCTCTCGAAGGCGCACGCCATTCCGCTGGCGAGCGTCGACGAGCTGCTCGCGGATCCCGGCATCGACGTCGTGCTCAACCTCACCCCGCCGGCGGTGCACGCCGACGTGATCCGTCAGGCGCTCGAGGCCGGCAAGCACGTCTACACCGAGAAGCCGATCGCGATCGACGTGGACGACGCGGCGGCGCTCGTCGCCGAGGCCGACCGGCTCGGCCTGCGGATCGGCTGCGCGCCGGACATCTTCCTCGGTGCGCCCTACCAGGCCGGCGCGTGCACTGCTGGACGAGGGCGCGATCGGCGAGCCGCTCTCCGTCAGCGCGGCGATGCTCGTCGGCGGCCAGGAGAAGTGGCATCCGAATCCCGACATCTTCTTCGCCGACGGAGCGGGGCCGCTGCTCGACATGGGCCCGTACTACCTGACGGCGATCGTGGCGCTGCTGGGCCCGATCCGGCGCGTCGCGGGCTTCGCCTCGACGCGCACGCTCGAGCGGACGATCGAGATCGGCCCTCGCGCGGGGACGAGCTTCGCCGTCTCGACGCCGACGCACACGAGCTCCGTGATGGAGCTCGAGAGCGGCGTCACGGCGAACCTCGTCGCGAGCTTCGAGGCGGTCGACCAGTACATCTGCGACCTCGAGATCCACGGCACAGAGGGCGTGCTGCGTCTCCCCGACCCGAACGCGTTCGAGGGCCCCGTGCGGCTGAAGCGCGCGCGCGGCGACTGGCAGGAGATCCCGTTCTCCCCGGCGAACGGCCACGACGCGCGCGGGATCGGGCTGCACGACCTCGTCGAGTCGCTCGCCGCCGGGCGGCCGCATCGCGCGTCCGGTCTGCTCGGCGCTCCACGTCGTCGAGGTCGCTCGCGCCATCCTGAGCTCGGCCGAGCGCGGCGTCGCCGTCGAGGTCGAGTCCCGCCCGGCGCAGCCGGAGGCGCTGCCCGCGGAGGGCAAGCTGGAGACGCGTGCGTAGCCCCGGCTAGACTCCGCCTCGTGGACATCCAGCAGGCGATCGAGCAGCAGCCGGCAGCGCCGGAGGAGAGCAGCCGGCACGAGGGCGTCCTCCGCTACTACGAGCTGGCGAAGCGCGCCGAGTGGCAGGTGCGCGATCTTCCCTGGGGTGACATTCCGCCCATCCCCGAGACGACGAAGGGCACGCCGCAGAAGCGCGCGCGGCGCACCGACGTCTGGCGCTCCGTGATCACGCAGCAGTTCCAGGCGGACGAGCTCGCCGTCGAGATGGCGTCGCAGCTGCTCGGCGCCGCACCGCATCCCGAGGCGAAGCTCTACTACTCGACGATGGTGCAGGACGAGGCGCGCCATGTGGAGGCGTGGCTCAAGCTGACCGAGGAGGCGGGCGGCACCGCCGAGCGGGACCCGTACCTCGACAAGCTCGGCCGGATGTTCCTCCAGCTCGACACGCTCGAGGAGAAGGTCTTCCTGATGCAGGTGTTCTACGAGCGCCTGATCATCCCGCGCTTCCGGCTGATCGCCCGCTCGTCGCCGGGGACGATCCTCGAGGATCTGTGCAACCGGCTGACGATCGACGACGGCATCCACCACGGAGCCGGCATGGCCTACGAGCGCGTGCTGCTCGAGAACGCCACGCGAAAGACCCAGAACCAGCTCGTGAAGGTCGCGAACGACATGCTCCCGATCTTCGTCGACCACACCCTCTGGCGGCCGAAGGCGCGGGAGTGGATCGGCAGCGCGATGCGGTCGCGCGACATCGAGCGGCTGAGAGCCGAGCTCGAGGACGGCGTCAAGCTCGCCCAGTCGCTCGGACTCGACGTCAGCGATGTCGACCTCAGCTTCCTCACCTAGTCTCAGCCTCTGGGCGGCACGCGCAGACCGCCGAAGCCGCCGTCCACCTCGAGGACGGAGCCGGTGGTGAAGCCGGCCGCCGGCGAGGCCAGGAAGACGATCGCCGCTGCCACCTCGTCAGGCCTCGCGAGCCGTCCCATCGGCTGCCGCGCCTCGAGCGCCGCCCGCTCCGCGGCGGGGTCGGCCGCCGCGCCGAGCAGCCTCGCGACCCACGGCGTGTCGGCCGTGCCCGGGCTGACGCAGTTCACCCGCACCGAGCCGACGAGGTCGGCGGCCATGGCGCGCGTGAGCGCGTGGACGGCGCCCTTGGTCGCGCTGTAGGCGGCCCGCTGCGGCAGGCCCGCGACGGCCGCGATCGAGCCGACGTTGACGATCGCCGCATGCTCCGAGCGGCGAAGGTGGGGCAGTGCGGCGCGCGTGGCCCGCACGATGCCGAGCACGTTCACCTCGTACAGCCGGCGCCACTCGTCGTCGTCGTTCGCCTCGACGGGTCCGACGGCGCCGATGCCGGCGTTGTTGACGAGGATGTCGAGGCGGCCGAAGCGCTCGACCGTCGCCTCGACGGCGGCGTCCAGCGAGCCCTGGTCGGTCACGTCGCCGAGGAGAGAGAGCGTCCCCTCGAGCGGCCGCGGCTCGAGGTCGACCGCGCCGACCCCGGCGCCGCCGCGAACGAGCGCCTCGGCGGTCGCGAGCCCGATCCCCGAGCCGGCGCCGGTCACGAGCGCGGCGAGACCGGCGAGCGGTGGGACCGGCTGGCTCACGTCGGTGCCCAGTCTATGACCCGGTCAGAATCCCCGAGATGACGACCATCGTCTCGCTGGAGGCCCGCGACATCCGGTTCCCGACCTCGCGCTCGCTCGACGGCTCGGACGCGATGAACCCGGATCCGGACTACTCCGCGGCGTACGTCGTCCTGCGCACCGACGAGGACGACGGGCTCGAGGGGCACGGGCTCACCTTCACGATCGGCCGGGGCACGGAGATCTGCGTCGCCGCCGCCCGGGCGCTGGCGCCGCTCGTCGTCGGTCGGTCGATGGAGGGAATCGAGTCCGACCTGGGCGGCTTCTGGCGCAGCGTCGTCGGCGACAGCCAGCTGCGCTGGCTCGGCCCGGAGAAGGGCGTCGTCCACCTCGCCGCGGCCGCGGTCGTGAACGCGGTCTGGGATCTCCGCTCGAAGCGTCGCGGCTTGCCGCTCTGGAAGCTGTTGGCCGACCTGAGCCCGGAAGAGCTCGTCTCGTGCGTCGACTTTCGCTACGTCGACGACGCGCTCGGACCGGACGAGGCACTCGACCTGCTTCGGCGGCGCCGTGGGTGGGCGCGCCGAGCGCGAGGCGGAGCTGCGCCGCGACGGGTATCCGGCGTACACCACCTCCGCCGGGTGGCTCGGGTACGACGACGAGAAGGTCGCCGCGCTCGTGCAGGAGGCGATCGACGCCGGCTTCGGCCACGTGAAGATGAAGGTCGGGCTGGACGCCGCCGACGACGAGCGGCGCGCCGCGCTGATCCGCGCCGCGCTCGGCCCCGAGCGCAGGTTGATGATGGACGCGAACCAGGTCTGGGGCGTGAGCGAGGCGATCGCCGCCACGAGGCGGCTGAGCGCATACGACCCGTGGTGGATCGAGGAGCCGACGAGCCCGGACGACATCCTCGGCCATGCGCGCATCCGGCGGGAGGTCTCGCCGGTGCGGGTCGCGACGGGCGAGCACGTCCAGAACCGCATCGTCTTCAAGCAGCTGTTCCAGGCCGAGGCGATCGACGTCTGCCAGCTCGACGCCTGCCGCCTCGGCGGCGTCAACGAAGCGATCGCGGTACTGCTCCTCGCGGCGAAGTTCGGGATCCCCGTGTGTCCGCATGCCGGCGGTGTGGGCCTCTGCGAGTACGTCCAGCACCTGGCGTTCTTCGACTACGTCGCCGTCTCGGGCAGCCTCGACGGACCGCGTCGTGGAGTGGGTCGACCACCTGCACGAGCATTTCCTGGACCCGGCGCGCGTCGTCGCCGGCCGATACGTGACTCCGCAGGCGCCGGGCTACAGCATCGAGATGCGCCGCGAGTCGCTGGACGAGCACGAGTACCCGACCGGCAGGGCCTGGGCCACCGCGGAGAGAATCTAGAAACGGTAGAGACGCCTCGCCGTAGCGGAGAGCAGCTCGTCGAGGTGCTCGGGCGCAACTCGCCGGAGCGCGTCGACCGTCTCCCGCCAGACCCGCCCGTAGTCGCCGTTCAGGAGCGCGACGGGCCAGTCGCTGCCGCAGAGGAGCCGGTTGGGCCCGAAGGCGTCGAGCGCGACGCGAATCGCGGGCACGAGGTCCGCCGCGTCCCAGTCCGGGCGGGTCGTCGCCGTGTTCAGCCCCGAGACCTTGGCGGCCACGTTCGCGTGCGCAGCGGCGGCCTGGAGCTCTCTCGTCCACGGGCCGAGGTCGCCGTCGAGGGGCGGCTTGCCGAGGTGGTCGATCACGATCGTGAGCCGGGGGAACGAGCGCGCGAGCTCCGGCACGTCGCCGAGATGGCGCGGGAAGACGACGGGGAGCTCGAACACGAGGCCGCGCTCCTCGAGGAGCGACAGGCTCTCGAGCACGGCGGGCCGCAGGATCCAGTGCGCGTCCTGCTCGTCGTGGATCAAGTGCCGGATTCCGCGGAGCTTCGGCCGCACCGCAAGCTCGTCGAGGCGCTCCGCGGCTGCCGGCGGCGTCTCGAGAGGGGCCCAGGCCACGACCGCGGCGATCCAGTCGTGCCGCTCGGCCAGCTCGAACATGAAGTCCGTGTCCGCGTCGTGGCAGGCGCTCTGCACGAGGATCGTCTGCGCGACCCCTGCCGCGCGAAGCTGCGGCTCCAGCTCGGCGGGCTCGAACGTGCGCGCGATCGACGCATGCTCCGTCCGCAGCCACGGGAGCGTGTTCCGGTCGAGGTTCCAGAAGTGCTGGTGCCCGTCGACGATCGCCGCCACGCTCAACGCCCGTTGCTCGAGAAGTGCTGGTAGTCGCGCGACGACGTCCAGCGGCCGCCCCAGCCCCAGCCGACGGAGTCGAAGGCACGCACGAGCACGCTGCCCGCCACCGCCATGCCCGTGCCTGCGCGCGAGCGATCGAGGTAGCCCCGCCCGGCGGGAGGTTTGACGGCTCCGCCCAGCACGTACGGATTCTCGACAGGGTTGACGTCGATCGCCTCGCCGTAGGCGTGCATCGACCAGTGCGTCGGGCCTGAGCTCACCGCCGCGCGACAGTTGAAGCCCGACGTGTTGTCCGCCGCCATCGAGGCGTCGTCGTCGCCGCGATAGCGGTCGACGGGCTGGATCCGCCGGACCGGAAACCGCGCCCGGTAGAGCACGCGGAAGACGGAGACGACGTCCCGTGCGACGCGGTCGCGGACGACGAGGTCGCCGAGGTGGCGGCGCCCGTCGAAACCCCAGTAGGAGAGCCTCAGTCGCCGCAACTCGGCGGGCGGAACGGGGCAGCCGGGATGCCATGAGTACGGCAGATCGGCGCGGCCGACCCTCTCGACGCGCGCGACGAAGGGCGGCGGCGCGGACGGGACGGCGTGCATAGGGTTGCGAGCGTAGCCGTGAAGACGATCCTCTGTCTCGCCCTCGCCTCGCTCGTCCTGCCCGCCGTGTCGTCCGGCGGATCGGCGGCCGCGTGCCCGCAGCGGATCGTCGTCGAGGCGCCCCGCGGCGCCACGAGCGCGACGCTCCGCCTGACGGAGTGCGGCGAGACGGTCGGCGGCCCGTGGGCGGCGCACGTCGGCTGGAGCGGCCTCTCGGCCGACCGGCGCGAAGGAGACGGGAGCACGCCTGTCGGCACGTTCGGGATCGGCGACACGATCTACGGGGCCGCGCCGAACCCGGGCGTCAACCTCGGCTACCACCGCATCGTCTGCGGCGACTACTGGGTCGAGGACGCCCGCTCGCCGCTCTACAACACGTTCCAGCACCGTCCCTGCGGCACGCGGCCGCCGTTCAGGGCGCGTGACGGGATGTGGCAGAAGCCGCGCGCATACCGGCATCTCGCGTTCATCGAGTACAACGCCGACCCCGTGGTGCCGGGCCGCGGCTCCGCGATCTTCCTGCACGCCTCGCTGGGCCACGCGACGAACGGCTGTGTCAGCTTGCCGCTGCCGCAGCTCGTGCAAACGCTGCGCTGGCTCCGTCCCGGGGCGAAGATCACGATCCGCTTCGCGTGATCCGGCGCTCGCCGTACGACCGCGAGATCGCCCGCCTCGCGCTCCCGGCGCTCGGTGCGCTCGCCGCCGAGCCGCTCTACATCCTCGTCGACACTGCGATCGTCGGGCACCTCGGTCGGCCGCAGCTCGCGGCGCTCGGCCTCGCGGGGACGGTGCTCGCGGGTGTGTTCACGATCTTCAACTTCCTCACCTACGGGACGACCTCGGTCGTGGCCCGCGCGAGCGGAGCGGGCCGGCAAGAGCAGGCCGCACGCCTCGCCGCACAGGCGCTCTGGGTCTCGCTTGCGATCGGCTTCACGCTGCTCGTGCTCGGAGAGCTGCTCGCCGAGCCCATGCTCGCGGCACTCGGCGCCCACGGGAAGTCGGGCGACTACGCGCTCGACGTACTTCCGCATCGCCGCGGTCGGGCTCCCGGCCGCACTCGTGGCGCTCGCCGGCCAGGGCTATCTGCGCGGCGTCGCGAACCTGCGCCGGCCGCTGGAGATCGTCGTCGCCGCGAACGTGGCGAACGTCGTCCTCGAGCTGCTGTTCGTCTACGGCTTCCACTGGGGGATCGCGGGCTCGGCCCTGGGCACGGCGATCGCCCAGGTCGGGATGGGGATCGCGTTTGTCGTCGAGCTCCTCCGCCCGCACGCCGACTCGAAGCGGCCGCGGCTCGCGGAGATGCGCCCGATGATCCGCGTGGGCCGCCAGATCTTCGTCCGCACGGCGGCGCTGATGGCGTCGTTCCTCGTCGCAGCCTCGGTGCTGGCCCGGAGCGGGGACGCGCCGCTCGGGGCGCACCAGATCGCCTTCCAGCTCTACGTCTTTCTGGCGCTCGTCCTCGACGCGATCGCGATCTCCGGCCAGGTGATCGTCGGGCGGATGCTCGGCGCCGGCGACGCCGACGGCGCGCGCAGCGCCGCCACGAGGATGATCTTCTGGTCGGTCGTGATCGGTGCAGGCTTCGCGGTGCTGCTGCTGATCCTGACGCACCCGATCGCGCGCGCGTTCACGGACGACCCGGCGGTGGTCGACGCCGTCGAGAGCGCCTGGCCGCTGTTCGCGCTCATGCAGCCGCTCGCCGGCGCGGTGTTCGCGCTCGACGGGATCCTGATCGGCGCGGGCGACACCTCGTACCTGATGTGGTCGATGCTGGCCGCCTCGCTCCTGGTCTTCATGCCGATCGCGCTTCTCACGCTGGCCTACGACTGGGGGATCGTCGGCGTCTGGATCGGCCTCGACGCACTGATCACCGCGCGCCTGGCGTTCCTCTGGGTGCGCTTCGCAGGCCATCGCTGGGTCGTCGTGGGCTGGGCGTGAGGAGTCTCCGGCGCAGCCGCTGCGCTCTCGTTAGGACGCGGTTAGCAAACTCGGCCCTAACCCGCACGCTTGGTAGAGAACCTTTAAAGAGTGCGTTAAAACCCGGAATTTCCGGCCCGGCGGAGCCGTTTTAACAGTACGGTGGCACGCGTGGTGTGAGCCGTGCGCGAGGAGGCCACCATCACTACGAAGGAAAGGAACACCCTGAGCACCATCTTTGACGACCCTGTGCGCGCGTTTCTCGACGACGTCGAGGACCGTGGCACGACCGACAACGAGGCAATCGAGGCGCTCGCGCTCGAGCACGAGCTCGACGACGACGAGGTCGCCGCGCTTCGCTCGGAGCTCGAGGCCCGCGACGTCGAGATCATCGAGATCGTCGCGCCTGAGCCAGTTGCCTACGAGGCCGACGCCCTTCCCGTGACGACGGACGCGCTGACCCTGTTCATGAACCGGGCAGGCCGCTACCGCCTGCTCACGGCCGCCGAAGAGGTGGCCCTGGCAAAGCGCGTCGAGCGCGGGGACGCAGCCGCGAAGGAGCTGATGATCAACTCCAACCTGCGGCTCGTGATCTCGATCGCGAAGCGCTATCAGGGGCACGGCCTGCCCCTCGGCGATCTCGTCCAGGAGGGCGCGATCGGGCTGAACCGCGCGGTCGAGAAGTTCGACTGGCGCCGCGGCTTCAAGTTCTCGACCTACGCCACCTGGTGGATCCGTCAGGCCTGTCAGCGGGCGATCTCCAACCAGTCGACCACGATTCGCGTCCCGACGCACGTCCACGAGCGCCGGGTCAAGATCGCGCGCGCGTCCCGCCAGCTCGAGACCAAGCTCGGGCGCGAGGCGACGCGCGAGGAGCTCGCCGAGGCTTCGGGCGTCGCGCTGCACCTCGTCGACGAGGCGCTCGACGCGGCGGAGGCGAACGTCTCGCTGAACCAGCGGATCGGCTCCGACGAGGGCAGCGAGCTCGGCGACCTCTACGACGATCCGACCGCGGTCGATCCTGTCGAGGAGGCGGCCGAGGCGCATCGCCGCGCTGCGGTGCGCAAGGCGGTCGCACGCCTGCCCGAGCGCGAGCGGCGCATCCTCGAGCTTCGCTTCGGCTTCGACGGCGAGGCGCAGGCGCTCGAGGCGATCGGCAAGCAGCTGGGGATCTCGCGTGAGCGGATCCGGCAGCTGGAGCGCGAGGCGCTCTCCAAGCTCGAGCGCGAGCTCGAGGGCCTCGTGCAGGTCGACGGCGACGACCTCGCGGCCGCGGCCTAGGAGGGCTTGGCGAAACGCCAGCGCTGTGCCGTCGGGCCGCGCATCCTAGCGGTCACGCGCGCAGCAGCCGCCTCGCTTCGGCGAGGCACTGCTGCGCCTGGCCGCCGAAGCGGCGCACCTGGTCCTTCGCGCGGGCCGTGTCGTTCGCGCTCCCGCCGGGGGCGAGGCTCTCGAGCACGACGATCAGCGCGTCGCTCCAGCGCACGTAGGCCCCGGCCGCGCGGAGCGCGTAGTTCTGGCCTCGCTTACCTCGCGGGGACGAGGCACGGTCGGCGATGACGCCGTCCCGGACGGAGCGGGCGGTCTCCCGGAAGCGGACGAGGCTGTCCGCGCTCTGGACGTCCACATGCTTCGTCGCGGCGACGAGCCGCTTGACGTCCGCGCGCAGCGTTCGATCGCTCGCCTGCGCAGCCGGGGCGGCCAACGTGGCCGGGGCGGCCAGTGCGGTCAGCACCAGGAGGGCTGCGATCCGCCTCACGTCTCTATTGTGCGCCGTCCTTCTCCCAGGCGTCGAGGAGCCGCTCGACGTGGCGCCGCTGCGCATCGGAGAACTCGCAGCGTGGGAGAAGCCGCCGCACCTCGTCCGGATCGTCGTTCGCGACCGCCGCCTCGAGGTGCTCGCGCAGCGCGATCGGTTGCCGGAGCTGCCGGCGCAGCCAGCGGAGCAGGCTGACCTGCGCCGCCCGGCTCACAGCCGTTTCGTGAGCATCGGGTAGCGGCGGTCGGTGACGAAGCCGAGCCGCTCGTAAAGCCGCGGCGCGCCGGTGCCGTTGTTCGAGTCCACCTTCAGGCCGATCCGAGGGACGCCACGCCTCCAGAGCTCGTGGAACGTGTGCCGCAGCAGCGCCTCGCCGAGTCCGTGGCGACGCCGGTCCGGGTGGACGGCAAGGTCCTTCACCCAGCCGAGCCGCCAGTTGAGGCAGACGCCGACCAGCAGTCCATCACCCGCCTCGGCCAGGAACCAGCAGCCCGGGTCGAAGTCGGAGTGGTCGGTCATGAACGAGAGCCACTCGTCGTGTGGCACCGGAACGTACTCGTCGTCCCACCCGCTGTAGGCGGCGTCGAGCAGCCGGTGCACCGACGCCGCGTCGTCGTCGGTGTACGTCCGGACATCGACGCCCGCGGGGAAGCTCGCCGGCGGCGGCTCCTGCGTGTGCTCGGCATACATGCGCCAGACCTCGCGGCTCTTCTCGTAGCCGGCGGCCTCCAGGGCGGCCAGGCCGGCGACGTCGGTGTCGGGGATGTTCGACGCGACGAAGTCCATCCCGCGTGCCCGCGCCTCGGCCTCGAGCGCGTCGATGAGCGCGGTGTGCAGGCCGTCCTCCTGGCCGGGCCGCACCCGGACGAAGACGTCCTGGCTCGTGTGCAGCTCGCCGAAGCCGGCGACCCCGTCGTCGTCGGCGATCCACACGTCCCGCGCTGGGTCGAAGCCGTCGCGCTCCCAGAACTCCCGCACCTGGGCGAGCGTGAACACGGGCTCGCCCACGGCGCGCGACCACTCGACGATCACGTCGTGAACGTCGTTCAGATCGCCTCTGGTACCCCGTCGGATCAGCACGAGACCATTGTGCGGTCTCAGCCGAGCGCCAGCAACGCGACGCCTGCGGCGACGATTGCCGACCCGACGAGGCGCCTGCGTCCGACGGGCTCGTGCAGGACGACTCCGGCGAGCACGACCGCGATCACGACGCTCGTCTCCCGCACGGCGGCGACCGAGGCCGCCGGCGCGCGGCGCAAGGCGAGCAGGACGAGCAGGTACGCGGCCGCGGACGCGACGCCGACGACCACCGCCGTCGGGCCGATAGCGCGCCTCAGGCGTGCCGCGTCCCGCACGATCAGGGGGTACGCGAGCGCCGGGAGGAGCATCACGAGCATCAGGTACGCCGCCGCCGACGCGTGGCGGATGCCGTAGCGGTCGACGACGGTGTAGCCGCCGATGATCGCGCCGATCAGCAGCGCGAGCGCCCCGCCGCGCCCGCCTCGCGCGCCTCGGACGAGCAGGATCCCGCCGGCGACGACGAGCACGCCGGTGATCTCGGCCGGGGACGCCGAGGCGCCGACGATCCCGAGCGAGATCCCGAGGGCGGCGACCGGCGCGAGCCCGCGTGCGAGCGGGTAGACCACGGAGACGTCGTAGCGCGCATAGCCGGCGGCGAGCAGCACGATGTAGGCGAGCTCGAGCAGGCCGGAGGCGACGATGAACGGCCACGCGTCGCCGTCGACGCGCCAGGTGAAAGCTGCTAGCGGCGCCAGCGACAAGACGAAGACGGTGAGCGCCACGGCCGAGGTCGCGGCGGTGTCGCGCTCGCGGGCGAGGAGGACGTTCCAGCCCGCGTGCAGACCCGCGGCGCCGAGCGCGAGCAGCAGGGCGCCGAGGGGCATGGGCGCTACCCTACGGCGGAGCCGCCCCCATCGACTAGCGGCCTAGGTCGCCACCCTTTCAAGGTGGTAGCGCGGGTTCGAATCCCGCTGGGGGCATTCCCGCTCGCATGGCTACACGGATTCGGCTTTACCATGCGGGTCAGTTGTGTCAGAGATGCCGGGAATGCTCACCCCGTGCGTACCTCGTTTCCGCCACTCGAGACGCGTCGGGCGAGAGCACGCTGGCGCAGGTCAGCCTGATGCACCTCGGAGGCCATCGGCGCGGTCGACGCGGATTATTCTCGTGTTCCCGATGGCGCACGATGCGATCGACATACGTGAGTTCGCCGAGGACGACCTCGAGGCGGTCGTCGCGTTCTCCCTGCGAGCGTGGGGGCCCGTCTTCGCCTCGGTTCGGGCGGTTCTGGGGGACGAGATCTTCTTACGCCTGCATCCCGACTGGAGGACTGGCCAGGAGGAGGCCGTCCGCTCGATCTGTACGAACGACGAGCGCGACGTCTACGTCGCAGTTGCCGGCGCTCGACCTGTGGGCTTCGTCGCCGTCGCGCTGAATGCCTTCCACGAGCGCATGGGCGTCATCGAGATCATCGGAGTCGACCCCGACTACCAGAGGCGGGGCGTCGGCGCCCGACTCACCGAGTTCGCCCGCAGACCACATGCGACGTCGTGGCATGGACATTGCGGTGGTCGAGACGGGCGGCGACCCAGGGCACGCACCGGCTCGTGCGCTGTACGGCGACGTGGGCTTCACGCTCTTGCCGATCGCCCGTTACTTCCGGTTGCTCGACTGACGCAATAACCCGCGGTCCGAGTGCTCAAGGGACATTCCCGCACACTCGGGCAGCCGACGGAAGCGCCGCCAGCTCAACTCGTGCAGCTGCAACGCCGATGCGCAGGGAATGGAGATCCTCGCCCTCGACGTCGCCCTGCTCGTCGGAGCGTTGGCCGCGGTGCGATGGGCGAGCAAGGCGTACACGCGCTTTGTCCCTCTGTCTGCTGCCCTGGTCGCTGCGGCCACGTTCGTCCTCGTACGCGATCACTACGACCTGGAGGACTCGGCTTTTCTCCGGACTTTGGGGCTTTTCTGCGCCATCGCCGCAGCGATTACAGCGGCGTCTTGCCTTGCGCTAGGGCGAGGCCGACGCACCTCGGCGGAGTACGCGACGGTCGCGGCCGTACTTGTCCCTGTGCTATTCGGTGCCTCCCTCGCGGTTCGCTACAGCCTTTGCTTCGTCACACATTGCGATCCGTCGTGAGCGATTCGGGTGACATTCCCGCACGCTGGCCCAAGTGAGCGCCCTCGGCCTAGTCGGGGTGCCTAGCCCGCCGGCACCCGCTCTGCGCTAGGAAGGCACCACCGAGATGCTCGACGGCCTGACCCGGTACCTGACCGCGCAACCGGCCAGTTGACCGGGCACCGATGACTTCCGGGCGGCAGTGGCGTCTGAAGCACTAGCGACAGGCCACAGACGCCGCGGCCACGCGAGCGCTGCGGCCCGGGATAGGCATGTTCCCCTCGCAAGCACGGTCCCCAGACGACCCGAGATCATGGAGGTCTGATCATGCGGAAGCTGATAGCGACGGTGTTCAACTACTCGCTCGACGGCCTTCTCGCCGACGAGGGCACCGAGTTTTGGAAGTTCTGCTTCGACCTGCCCGAAAACCGCGAGCCCGACGACCCGGCGCAACTCGACTTTCTCCAGAGCGCGTACGCGCACGTCATGGGCCGCACCGCCTACGAGGGCATCGCCGGGTCCATGACAACGTCCACCGACCACCCCTTCGCCGACATCCTGAACGCCGGGCGCAAGGTCGTCTTCTCCCGGACCCTGAGGACGGCCGACTGGGCCAACACCACCATCGCCGCTGGTGACACGGCAGAAGAGATCGACAAGCTCAGGCTGGGCGGCGACGGCCACATCGTGGTCTGGGGCGGCGTCAGCTTCTGGCGGTCGCTCATGCGGCTCGACCTGATCGACGAGTTCCAGCTGTCCTTGTTCCCCTACGTTGCGGGCGAGGGCACCCGGCTGTTCGACGACGTCCCCAAGTCCTACCGGCTCGACCTGGTCTCCAGCACCGCCTCCAGCAACGGGATCCTCGAGCTGCAGTACCGCCGGCACCGCTAACCCAGCGGCCCGGTCCGCAAGGAGGCTGTGATGGCTCTGCCCGAGGTTGTGTCATCGGAGGAATGGCTCAAGGCCAGGCTCGCGCTGCTGGCCCTGGTTGAGCGATCGTGATGCTGGTCACTGACGCCGTCGCGACCGACCTGATCGAGCTGGGCGCGCCGCGGCACGCAGAGACGCCACGCTCAGGGGACTGTGAGACTCGGCGGGTCGGTCTGTCTGGGGGCGTCGCCAGGTTGGTGTCTCCGTGCTGCTTGTGACTCGTCAGGTGACCGGCCGTGTTGCGTGCCTTGGGAATGATCTGTCCGAGTGGCACGGCGGCGCCGGTCTGGCGGCCGCTGCTTGCTTGATCAGGAGCTTGTCCGCCCCGCGGAGCGTGACTCATCACAGTCCTGCCGCTGCGGTTTCCTCGCACTCAGACCGGCGCTTCCGGACCCTACGTACGAGAGGTCGGAGGATCGATCGGGATGCTTGCAGACGAACTGGACTACGTGGTCGGTGTTGACACCCACCGTGACGAGCACGTGCTTGCGGTTGTCACGGCGCCGGCGGGTGCCGTGACCGCACAAACCGCGGTTGCCGCCAACAGCCGCGGCTACTGCGAAGCGCTCCGCTTCGTCGAGCGGTATGCGCCGACGGCGCGAGCTTGGGCGATTGAGGGCACAGGCAGCTGCGGCGCCGGGCTCGCCCGCGATCTGGCCCGCCACGGCGAGAGGGTGCTCGAGCTCAGCCGGATGCCACGCTCGGACCGTCGCCTCCGCGGCAAAGACGACGCACTGGACGCGGTCGCAACGGCACGGGCGGCGCTCGCCGGCGAAACGCTTGCCGCGCCCCGATCAGGCGAACGGCGTGAAGCGTTACGACTACTCCTGGTCGCCCGGCGCAGCGCCGTCGACGTGCGCCGCGAAGCACTCGTGCAGCTGCGAGCCGTGATCGTGACCGCACCCGACCATCTTCGCAACGAGCTGCGCACGCTCCCGACTGGACGGCTGCTCAAGCGCTGCAGACTGCTCCGCCGCTCGACCCGGTCACGCCCAGACGAGCTCGCGACAAGGCTCGTGCTGCGCAGCCTCGCCCATCGGATCGAGGCGGCAACCAGCGAAGCCGACCAGCTCGAGCAGGAGATCCTTACGCACGTCCGTGCGCTTGCACCGCAGCTGCTCGACGAGCCCGGCGTCGGCCCGATCGTCGCTGCCCAGCTGATCGTCGCCTGGTCGCACCAGGGTCGCGTCCGCTCCGAAGCATGCTTTCGCCCGCCTCGCCGGCACCGCACCGATCCCCGCCTCCAGCGGCCAGACCACCCGGGACCGACTCAGCCGCGGCGGCGACCGCCAACTCAACCGCGCACTGCATACCGTCATCCTCCACCGCCGCCTGCACGACCCGGCGACCAAGGCCCACATCGAGCGCCGTGTCTCGGAAGGGAAAAGCCGCCGCGACGCCACCCGACTGCTCAAGCGCTACCTCGCCCGCCACCCCTACCGACTACTCGAACAACAGCAACCGCAGATGACTTGACGGGTCATAGGAGCATCACTCCCGAACAGTGGCCCAAACGACCGTCATCAGCCCCATGACGTAGCTCAAGGCGTATTGTTCTATTCGTACAGGTCGTTCGGACTAATCTCACCGCTCGTAGGTCTTGTCTGCGTCGCGTTCAGCATCGGCGGGCTACTGCAAGCCAAGCGACAGCGAGCACCGAAGAGGGCCGCACTTGCAGCGATCGTCTTAAGCGTCGTGATCGGGGCGGTGCCCTTCTTCGCCCTTCCGTTTGACCCGTCGTGACCTTTCTCCGGTAAGGCCAGCGTAGAAGGCGACCGCCGCCGCCCCAACGAGCAGAGCGCCGAAGTCGACAAGGTCTCGGGGCGGGTACGTCGGAGTGCAACAACCGTCAGAGCCGTTGCGATCGGGGTGAAGACGATGCCTCCCCCGAGCGTGAGCACGATGAGTACTTCTGTACAGAAGCATCTAGGAAATACCTTCGTCTGATCTCAGGCCGGAGTCGCTGGCAAGCCTGCCGCAGCCAACTCGGCACGCTCGGCAGGTGTGACCTCGTACGGAGCGCCAGGCTCGGCGCCGATCACGAGCACGACGGTGTTGTCCGACAGCGCGACGGCAGACCGGATCGTTTTCACGTCGAGCGCGCTCACAAAGGTGCCTGCCGGTGCGTCAACGTCCTGACCGTCCACCTGAAAACGCGCGTGTCCTGTGTGGACGAAGTACAACTCCTGGTGCTGCTCGTCGGTGGGATCCGCGTGGTCGTGCTCGCCGATGAGGCGATCGCCGGTATTCCGAGCGGTGTAGGCGTTGACACCGAACGCGGTGATCCCGAAGTGATTGCGGACCGGCGTCCACTTCGCATCGGTGTGAGCGACGTCGGCGGCTGGGATGTCGGTCAGCGAGGCGTGAGAAGCGGACATGGAGGCGATTCTAGTGGCCACACTGCGCCAGCACTGCCCCGACTGGCGCGGCCTGGCGCGAGCGCGAAGTAGCGTCGACGCCATGAAGGTTCTCGCTGCTCCATCCCCCACACCCGCTCCCACCGGCCGACTCCGCGAATGGAATGGCGGCGTTCCCGGTCACGGCGAATTCGTCATGCTCAAGACCCAGCCGACGGACGGGCTGCACCGCTCGAGTTCTCCTCCAAGTTCGGTTCGCGTCTGTGGATGAGCCGACGACGAATTGCCACCCACGGTCTCCCGTGAAGCATGCACGCTCAGACAACTGATCCGTCAGCGGACATTCCCAGACACTGGCACACGGAGCGATGTTCTTCCTCGGGTGCGCAGGCGAGATTCTGCAAGGTCCAGGCTACGCTGCGGGGGTGGCCCACTACCTTTTCAACTTCGTGAACGGGGAGGCAGCGCAGCGGTTAGCGCCGCGCGAACAGGCCGCTGGGTTTCTGCGGGTCAGGATGTGGGGCATCGACGCAGACGAGCCGCACCGCGATGCGCTTGCCGCCGGCGACCTCGTCCTCGTCTATCTGGGCGCGCCCGACCGGGAGTTCATCGGCCGCGCCGAGCTTGCCTCAGCGGTTCATGATTGGACACCGTCCGAGGCACAGGTGTACCCGGGCGATTCCCCGAGCGGAGTGTCGCTGGCTCAGGTCGAGGAATGGGACCCGCCCGTGCCGATGAATGCCGTGCTGTCGCAGATCGACCCGGCAGAGAATGCCAGGGCAGACTTCGAAACGGGCGTCGTTCGGATCACCGCTCAGCGAATTTGAGACCGCCCTCGCCGTGGCGACCGGACGCGCGCTCTCGACGTAGTCGCGCCGGTCGTTTGGCTCGGGCGTCATTCCTGAACAAATGGCCCAGGCCAAGGCCCTGATCGCAGACGGCGGCACTGGCGTCCGCGACCCGTCGGTAATCCTTCGAACGCTGTGCCGTCGTCAGCACCCTCGAGCAGGCATGATCCTGCCGTGGATCCGGCGGCGAGGTAGCGGTTTGGCGCGGCGAGCAGCCCGCGTTTCCGGCGCAGTGTTGCCGAGGCCCGTACTGCGGGGGCTCGGGTGCTGCGCGCCCACCGCTACGACTCGGAGGTACCACGAATGAATCGTCAGAACCTCTTCTCCGACGCATGGGACGGAGAGAACGAAGAAGCCGGGACTCGGCATCGAATCTTCTGGCGCCCGGACGACGCCAGGATGGGAGCAACGCTGTACGAACTGCCCCCCGACGCGCCTGAGATGCGGATGCATATGCACTTCGGAGCCGAAGAGATGTTCTTCGTCCTGAGCGGCCGTCCCGTCTTCCGGAACCAACACGGCAAAGAGGAGTTAGCTCCGGGCGACTTCGTCTTCTGCCCCGAGGGACGTGCCGGACTACACACGTTCAGCAACCCCACCGAGGAACCCGCTCAGATCCTCGCGATCAGTGCCGGGAGCTTCCCGGACGTCGTCGCCTACCCCGAACACGGGTATGCATGGGTGGCGACTCGCGATCCCGATCCCGAGCTACTCGCGAGAGGCGGCGACCCCGGCATAATCGCTCGCTTCGAGATCCCGATCGAGTAAACGCTCGGCCCTATCGACCATCGCCAGAGCCGAAGAGGCCGCGCGGGCGGCCTCTTCGCTTACCCGGCTCAGGGTGCATTCGTGAACGCTGGCACAAACGACAGCACTCACGCTGCGGCCCCCGCTGGTGCAGGCTACCGTCGTGTTGTTTTGTAGTGCGAACGAGGCAACAGGGGCGTTCGCGGGATACCCCGCAACGATGCTCGACCTGGCTTCACCGGGCTTCCGGCCGCACGACACGGTGACACACCGGGCCGACGGCGAGCCAACCGTGATGGCTCGGTGAACGGCGGTGCTTGAGGTTTGGCGAAACCTGCTTCCCCTCGCCTTGGCCAGTGCGGTCGTTCCTGCTCCGCTCGTCGTGACGATCCTGCTGATGCGGTCTTCGACTCGGACCGCCGGAGCGTGGGTGGCGGGAATGACCGTCGTCCGGCTGGCTCAGGGCGCCGTGTTCGCGCTGATCTTCTCCGATGGATCCACCGCGGCGACCGAAACGCCCGAGGGGCGCTCGGCGATCCTCTCGGGAGTCCTCCTGGTCGTAAGCATCCTCCTGTTCGCCACCGCCGCACAGAAGCTTCTCAGCGGCGACGACGCCGATGCGCCCCCGCCAAAATGGATGGCGATGATCGCAACGATGGGTACCGGCAGGGCGTTCCTTTTCGGCGCCGGGCTACTGATGGTCAACGCGAAGTTCTGGGTATTCACGCTCGGCGCGATCTCGACCATCGAGGAGTCAGACCTCGGCCGCCACGAATCGATCGTGACCTTTCTCGCATTCGTCGTACTCGTGATCGCTCCCCAGCTCCTCGCACTCGGTCTCGCCGTGGTCGCTCCCACCCGGTCGAGATCACTCCTCGACGTCGTCGCGGATTGGCTCCAGCTGAACAACCGGGCCATCGTCGTCGTGGTCAGCCTTGTCTTCGGAACGTGGTTTCTCGCCAAGGCACTCACAGGCCTAGGCGTCATCTGAAGCATCCGCTCAGGCGTCATTCGCGAAGCACTCGCGGAGTCGAGGTTCGACGCGGCCTGGCGGTCGGTCATTCGGCCGGTACGTGAGCAACGCACGGATCTCACTGCTCGCGTCGTAGCCACTGACGGTCGCGCCTCTGCCTTACGCGTGAGATGAACTGCGAATAGCTGGTTCAGTAGTGCCCGCCGGCCACCGTGAAGTCCTGGTCAGCTGGTACCCGCGGCAGCGGGGGGTTCGCAGGCTGGCAGGGCCGCCGAACGCTGACCCAGGCGAGTCTCGCCCCCCAGGAGGTCACGGATCGTCGTCTCGACCGATCGCGATCAGCGTCTCGACAACCTCTCCTAAGGGCCTGGTTGCGTCGATCTCGTGCGTGCACGTTGCCCGCAGCCGTGGCTCCACCGATGCGAGGTGGCTGAGGATCAGCTCGCGCTCGCCGTGTGCCTTGCCATAGCTATTAGTCGTTCGCTTCCCGATCCGATCGAGGATCACGTCCGCCGGGGCGCTCAGGAGCACAACGGCGTCGAATCGGTCGTAGAACCTCCCTTGGTTCGATACACAGCCCGAGACGTAGAGGGTGTCTGCGCTGTCGCCAGCCAGTAGCTCCGACATCCGATCCTCGCGCCAGACCCACTCGCCGCGACGCCACTCGTTCCAGCCGGACTCGTCGGTGTCGACCACATCGAAGCTGCGCCGGGCAAGCTCCATAAGCGCCGTCGACTTGCCTGTCCCCGACATGCCCGTCACCAACACCCTCCGCACGCCCAGACTGTAACGCGCAGTGCCCGCGCTCATGGGACTTCCCGAACACTGGCCCAAGCGAGGCAGCCCTGTCGCGGCCCGCCGATCGGCGTGACCTGGGCGCGCGCGGCGGTGGCGGTGAGTACTTCTATCGGTCGTCCCGGTATGGGCCGACCCCCGGTGGCGGCATGCGATACATGCTCTCGCCCGTCGGGGGTGCTCCTGAGTACGCGGCTCCGCAGTCCTGGCACTCGACGACGTACTCGTCGTCGCCCGCCACCGGGCGTCGTACCCACCGATGCTTCTTGAGCACACGACACCGCAGATGGAGCGACGACAAGGGCCTCATGCGTCCGTCACACCTGCCCGGTATTTGCGTTGAGCGCGAAGCATGGCGACAGAACTTTGCCAGCAAGCTCCTGCGTTGTCGAACCTCATTACCGGGGCATCCCGCTCGCATGGCTACACGGATTCGGCTTAACCATGCGGGTCAGTTGTGTCAGAGATGCCGGGAATGCGCGTGCGCGCGCCACCCGTGGCGCACTCGCTCAAGCGTGACGCAAATGCTCGCGGCGTGGGTACGCCCGGCCTGGTCGCCGGAGAAGGTCGATGGTGCAGGCAGCTGCGCTGCTCGGAGGTCGAGGGCGACCTGCTCGGGCGGCCGCGTCGCGAAGGTTTCGCGTGTGGAACCGACGAGCTGCGTCAATGCGACACGAGCACCTCCAGGCTGACGAGGACGAGACCGAGAGCGATGTTGAGCGCGACGACAGCGAGCGTGCCCGTCCGACCAAGGTGCTCGACCCAGGCGTACCGCAGTCCCTGAACGGCAAGGGTCGCGACGCCGAGAGCGAACGCCAGCCAGACGGCCCTCCGGCCGCCGAGCAGCCCCACGGCGCCGAGCGCGAGCGCGGCCGTCGGCGCCACCGCGGCCAGCGGCACGGCAAGCTCGCGCCGCGCGATCGCGGCGAGCTCTCCGGCGTCCAGCCGCCTGCCGGCCTGGAGGCTCTCTCCGAGCCCGTGTGCATAGACGTGCGCCATCCAGAGGACGAGCACGGTGGTGACGACGATCGCAACCAGTCGCCAGAGGTCATGCTCGAATGCCTTCCCTCCGGCCGCCAGGACGGCAAGGACGACGATCGTTCCGTAGACCGTTCCCGCGATGGTCGTGGGGGATCCGAAGACAAACTGCATCACCGCCTGAGCCCGACTCACTGCCGCATCATCCGGTACCGACCGGTTCCGGCGCAATCAGCCTGGCCCGCCCGACTGCACATGCGGACACATCCGGTGGTAAGGTTGCCCGCCAGGAGAAGAACTCCTAGGCATTTCACAGGTACAAGCAGAGAGGAGCGCCGGCGGCGTGACCGCGCCACTCAGCAGGGCTCAACTGTTCTCTCGCGGCGCCAAGGGAGGGGCTGCGGTGCTCATAGCGGGCTCTGTCACGGGACTCTTCGCCGGCTCGGCCGCTGCCGACGCGATTCCGGACGGCGATCTTGCCTATGCGCGGCTGCTGGTCGGCGCCGAGCTGCTCGCCTCGGACTTCTACGCGCAGGCGATCGCGTCGAAGCGGTTCAGCGGCGACGCGGTGAAGTCTCTGAAGCGGGCGCTCTTCAACGAGCAGGAGCACTACCAGGCGATGGCGCAGATCCTCAGCGGTGCGGGGCAGCTGCCGGCCGAGGCCGAGGACTTCGACTTCTCGTACCCGAAGGGGTCGTTCGCCTCGACCGCGTCGATCGCGAAGCTCGGCGTGACCCTGGAGACCGCCTTCCTGGGGGCGTACCTCGGCGCGGTCGACGGTCTGCAGACGGCCGCCCTCAAGCAGCCGGTGGCCCGGATCGCCGCCTGCGAGGCACAACACCTGAGCATGTTCGCGCGGCTCTCCGGGAAGGATCCGGTCGGGATCTCCTTCCCGGGCTCGCTCACGATCGACCAGGCTTCGGACGCGTTGGATGCGTTCTCGAGCTAGCGAGGGGTGAGGGATGCCGAAGGAGTTCTACAGTGCGAGCGAGGCGGCCCGGACGCTCGGGATCAGCCTCGACACGCTGCGCCGCTGGGATCGCCAGGGTCGGATCGCCACCAGCCGGGATTCGAGCAACCGGAGGATCGTGGCCGCGGCGGAGATCGCGAGGCTGGGCGGCGGTCCCGGCGCCGAGCATCAGATCAGTGCGCGCAACCGTTTCAGCGGGATCGTCAGAGAGGTCAGGGTCGAGGGGCTGATGGCGCAGGTGGAGATGGTGGTCACCGAGCCGGCGGTCCTGACTGCGATCGTCACCGCGGACGCGGTCGAGGAGCTCGGGATCAAGGCCGGCAACCACATCGTGGCCGTCATCAAGTCGACCTCGGTCATGGTCGAGCGCTAAACGAAGGGGGTTCTTGCCGGTGCACGTCTCATCTCATCGCCCGAGGAAGAGCAGGCTCGCCGTCCTCGTGGCGCTCGCCGCCCTCCCGCTGCTGATGACCGTCGGAGCCGCGGCGCGCCCGGGCGCACACGCCGCCGGCCGCGTGACCGGCATCACCGTCTACGCGGCCGCGTCGCTGACCGACGTGTTTCCGCAGATCGACTCCGGCCCGAAATACTCGTTCGGCGCGTCGAGCACGCTCGCCGCGCAGATCACGCAGGGAGCCCCGGCGGACGTGTTCGCGTCGGCGAACACCACGATCCCCGACCAGCTGTTCGCGAAAGGGCTCGTCCAGAAGCCGGTCGTCTTCACGCGCAACCGGCTCGTGCTTGTCGTGCCGACGTCGAATCCCGCAGGCATCCACAGCCTCTACGACCTGAAGAAGCCGAACATCAAGCTCGTGATCGCAGCCAGCGCGGTTCCTGTCGGCAGCTACACCCTGCAGGTGCTCAAGCAGATGGGGCTGACGAGTGTGCTCTCGAACGTCGTCAGCCGCGAGTCGGACGTCCGCAGCGTGCTCTCGAAGGTCGCGCTCGGCGAGGCCGACGCGGGGTTCGTCTACTCGACCGACGCCAAGACGGTGCCCGGCAAGGTGAGCGTGCTCAAGGTCCCGGCCTGGGCGCAGCCGAAGGTCACGTACGCGATGGCGATCGTCTCCTCGAGCACCAACAAGGCCGCCGCGCAGCGGTACGTCAACGAGGTGCTGAGCAAGGCGGGGCAGAAGAAGCTCCTGGCGGCGGGCTTCCTCGCCGTTCCGAAGAAGAAGTCGGGCTCTTGAGCGCGCGCGGGGGCGGGTAGACCGTGCGCCGAGCGTTGCTCGCCGTCGCCTACTTCGCCGCCAGCGCCGTGACGCTGGCGTTCCTGGCGCTGCCGATCCTGGCGATCTTCGTGCACGTCCCTCCGGGCCGCCTGATCGACCAGCTCTCGAACCCGGTCGTCGTCGACGCGCTGATCGTCAGCCTCAAGACGACGGTGATCGCGCAGGCGCTGATCCTGCTCTTCGGCACGCCGACGGCCTACCTGCTCGCCAGCCGTCGGTTCCCCGGCCGGTCGCTCTGCGTCACGCTCGTCGAGCTGCCGCTCGTGCTCCCACCGGCCGTCGCCGGGATCGGCCTGCTCGCGGCGTTCGGCCGCTTCGGGCTGCTCGGCTCGACTCTGAACGCCTTCGGGATCTCGATCCCGTTCACCCAGGCTGCGGTCACGATCGCCGTCGCGTTCGTCGCCAGCCCGCTCTACATCCGCCAGGCGATCGCGGCGTTCGAGGCGGTCGACCCGAATCTGGTCGCCGCGTCCCGCACGCTCGGCGCCGGCCCGGCCCGCACCTTCTTCCGCGTCGTGCTTCCGCTGGCGAGAGGCGGCCTCGCCGCGGGGGAGGCGCTCGCGTTCGCCCGCGGCCTCGGCGAGTTCGGCGCCACGATCATGTTCGCCGGCAGCCTCCAGAAGGTGACCCAGACCTTGCCGCTGGCGATCTACGCCCAGTTCGAGGTGGACTTCGACGTCACCCTCGCGATCAGCGCCTTGCTCGTCCTGATCAGCGCCGCCATCCTGATCTCCTTCAAGCTGACGTCCCTATGGCAGCCCTCAGAGCAGACTTCGCGCTCCCGCTTCGGTCTTTTGAGCTGGAGCTAGCGCTCGAGGTCGACCGCACCGTCGCCCTCGTCGGGCCGTCGGGTGCGGGCAAGACCTCCGTGCTGAGGGCGATCGCCGGGCTCCTCCGTCCGGCGCGGGGACGGATTGCGCTCGGCGACGACGTCTGGTTCGACAGCGAGCGCAGGCTCTCTCGCAAGCCCGACGAGCGCCGCGTCGGGCTCGTCTTCCAGGAGTACGCGCTCTTCCCGCACCTGACCGTCCGGCAGAACGTCGCCTTCGCCGGGAAGGAACGCGCCGACGAGTACCTCGAGCGCTTCCGCATCTCCCACCTCGCCGACGCCAAGCCCGCGGCGCTCTCGGGCGGTGAGCGCCAGCGGGTCGCACTCGCCCGCGCGCTCGCCCGCGGGCCGGGCGCGATCCTGCTCGACGAACCACTCGCCGCGCTCGACGCGCACACGAAGGGCGCAGTCCGCGCCGAGCTCCACGAGCTGCTGCACGAGCTCGCGCTGCCGACGATCCTCGTCACCCACGACTACGAGGACGCCGCTGCGCTCGCCGACCGGATCGGCGTGCTGGTCGACGGGCGCCTACGCCAGCTCGCAGCCCCGAACGAGCTCGTCGCGCGTCCGGCCGATGCCTTCGTCGCCTCCTTCACCGGAGCGAACCTGCTGCGAGGCAAGGCCCGCCGGCTCGACGACGGCATCACGCTCGTCCAGCTCGACACCGGCGAGCTCCTCTACTCGACCGACTGGGGCGAGGGCGACGTCGGCGTCGTCGTCTATCCGTGGGAGATCTCGGTCGGACGCCTCCACCAGCAGGACTCAGCCATGAACCTGATCCGCGGCGAGATCCGCTCCGTCTTCGCGGTCGGCAACCGCATCCGCGTCCGCATCGGCCCGATCACCGCCGAGGTCACCGCGACCTCCGCCGACAAGCTCGAGCTCGGCCGCGGCGGCATCGCATTCGCCAGCTTCAAGGCGACCGGGACACGACTCGTCCCGCTCGCCTGACCAGTTGCCCAACCGTCAGTCGGGGACGAGCCAGTCTCCGCTGCGCATGAGCTCGCGGTCCTCGAGCTCGTTGGCTTCGCGCCACGCCTGGATCCGCTGAGGCTGAATGCGGAAGTAGAGGTACGAGCTCGTGAGCTCGCGCGGGTCGAAGCCGGTCTTGGCCGCGAAGGCGTCGGCTACCTCGGCCGGGATCTCGGAAGCAGCCGCGATGGCGTGCACCGTTCCCTCGACGAGGACGAGATCTCGGGTCGGGCCGATACCGAGGCGGGCCTTGCCCGTGGCCTGCAGATTCCGGCCGGTCGGGCTGGAGGAGGGTGTGGCAACCAGCAAGGTGGTGCCGTCCCACAAGAAGGACAACGGCACCAGATAGGGCCTTCCGCTTCGATCGGCCGTGGCCACCCAGGCGTCCGTGTCGTGCTCGAGCCGGTTCAACGCGTCCTGCTTGCGTTGTCTCGGGGGCCGGGCGGGCGGGCTCGAACCAGGATCTGCCTTCTGCGCCGTCAAGGTGACCGGACGAGTCCGATGACGTTGCCGTCCGCCAGGAGTTGCCGCAGGCTCTCCTCGATCTCGTCGACGTGGTAGTAGCCGAGCGGCCCCGTGATGCCTGTCTTCATGTCTTGATTCACGAGGACCTCCTTTCCGTCACATCGGCCGGGCGTGATACGTCACTGCTATGACGGAGCGCGACGGGGAGATGTGAAAATGGCCCAAAGCGACCTCCTAGTAGAGCAATTTGAGGCCCACGGCGCTCACCTGACGGCGGTGGCCTCCCTGATGCTCGGACGGTCCTCGACGACCGACGAGCCGCGCCTCGGCGAGGTCGGCGTCCGGTGAGTTGCCCTGCGGGGTGGCCCTCCCTACACTGACGACAAGAGCCGATCGACCAAGGAGCGGGAAATGCGCGGAGCGTTCATGTCCATCCAGATGGGAATCGCCACCTATTCAGAGGATATGACGCTCGATGCGAACGCTGAACTTGGGGATCTTGGCTCATGTAGACGCAGGTAAGACCACTCTGACCGAGCGGCTGCTGTACGCCGCCGGCGTCATCGACGAGGTCGGCAGCGTCGATGACGGCAGTACCCAGACCGACTCCTTGCCGCTGGAACGGCAACGCGGCATCACGATCAAGTCCGCGGTCGTGTCGTTCGTCGTCGACGACGTCACGATCAACCTGATCGACACACCCGGCCACCCGGATTTCATCGCCGAGGTGGAACGGGTGTTGAGCGTGCTCGACGGCGCCGTGCTGGTGATCTCGGCCGTGGAGGGTGTGCAGCCGCAGACCCGCGTCCTGACCCGGGCGCTCCAGCGGTTGCACATTCCCACGGTCATGTTCGTGAACAAGGTCGACCGTGGCGGCGCGCACTGTGAACGTGTGCTGGAGGGCATTGCCGAGAAGCTCACGCCGGCAATCGTGGCGATGGGATCGGCGCACGACCTCGGCACGCGCCGCGCCGACTTCACGCCGTACGGCCCTGCCGACGTTGCCTTCACGGCCAGGCTGACCGATCTGCTTGCCGACCATGACGACTCGCTTCTGGCCGCGTACGTCGACGACGAGACGACGATTCCGTACCGCCGGCTCCGCGACGAGCTCGCCGCGCAGACCGGGCGGACGCTCGTGCATCCGGTGTTCTTCGGCTCGGCGATCACGGGCGCGGGTGTCGACTCCCTGATCGCCGGCATCGCGGAGTTTCTGCCTGCGGCGGAAGGCGACGTCGACGGCCCAGTCTCGGGCACCGTCTTCAAGGTCGACCGCGGCCCGGCCGGGGAGAAGATCGCGTACGTGCGTCTGTTCTCGGGAACCGTACGAACGCGAGATCGGCTCGAGGTCAGCGGGGACGACGAGCGGAAGGTCACCGCGATCAACGTCTTCGACCGCGGCTCAGCCGTGCAGCGCGCATCGGTCGCCGCGGGGCAGATCGGCAAGCTCAGGGGTCTCGGCGACGTCCGGATCGGGGACGCGATCGGCATCTCGCGAGCGACCTCCGAGCAGCACTCCTTCGCCCCACCGACACTCGAGACGGTCATCGTCCCCCGCCGCCCCGCCGACAAGGGTGCGCTCCACGCTGCGCTCGCCCAGCTCGCCGAGCAGGACCCGCTGATCAACCTCCGGCAGGACGATCTTCGGCAAGAGCTCTACGTCTCGCTCTACGGCGAGGTGCAGAAAGAGGTCATCGAGACGACGCTGGCCGACGACTTCGGCGTCGAGGTCGAGTTCCGCGAGACGACGACGATCTGCGTCGAGCGGCCGACCGGCACCGGCGCTGCAGTCGAGATACTCGGCAAGGCGTCCAATCCATTCCTCGCCACCGTCGGGCTGCGCGTCGACCCGGCTCCCGTGAGCACCGGCGTGGAATTCCGGCTCGAGGTCGACGTCGGGTCGATTCCGCTCTTCGTCTACAAGACCGTCGAGGACTTCCGGAACGCGGTCGAGAACGCGGTGCAGACGACGCTGCAGCAAGGCCTCCACGGATGGCAGGTCACCGCCTGCACGGTGACGATGACGCAGTCCGGCTATGTGTCGCCGGGGAGCACTGCGGCTGACTTCCGCAAGCTGACACCGCTCGTTCTGATGAGCGCCCTGACGCAGGCCGGCACCGTGGTGTGCGAGCCGATCCACCACTTCCACCTCGACGGCCCGGCGGACTTGCTCGGACCGACACTCCGCGTACTGGCGCAGCTGCGCGCGGTGCCGCAGACGCCGACGATGCGCGGTTCGTCGTACGCGGTAGACGGCGAGATCGCGGCGGCGCGGATGCACGTCCTGCAGCAGAAGCTCCGAGGGCTGACGCGCGGCGAAGGCGTGCTGGAATTCGCCTTCGACCACTACGAACCGGTCGCCGACGGGATCCCGACCCGGCCGCGGTCGGACCTGAACCCGCTCAACCGAAAGGAATACCTGCTGCACGTCCTGCGGCGGGTCTAGGTGGCGGCTCGCACGATGACCCCGCACAGCCAAAGCCCTGTCCGTCGATGGGAAAATGGCCGCGATGTCCGCGACTGACCAGATCGAGATCCGTCGCCTTGGCGTGACCGACGTCCGGGCGCAGCTCGACGGGCTCGCGGCTGTCCTGGTCGACTGCGTCGCCGGAGGCGCGTCTGTCAGCTATCTGGCGCCGTTCTCACACGAGCAGGCGCGAGCCGCATTCGAAGCCTGGGCCGACGAGGTCGAGGAAGGCCGGCGGCTGCTTCTCGGCGCGTTTGCCGAGGGGCGGGTGGTCGGCACGGTTCAGGTGATCCTCGCGCTGCCGCCGAACCAGCCGCACCGCGCGGAGATCGCAAAGCTCCTCGTCCACCGCTCGGCACGCAGGCGCGGCATTGCGCAACTGCTGATGGAGCATGCCGAGACGGAGGCTCGAGCGGAGGGCAAGACGCTGCTGGTGCTGGACACCGTGACCGGCGACGACGCCGAGCGTCTGTACGCGCGGCTCGGGTGGACGAGGGTCGGCGTGATCCCCGGCTACGCCCTCTACCCGGACAGGCGGCCGTGCGACACGACGATCTTCTGGAAGGCGCTCTAGGCGCGTGGGCCTAGCCGAGCGTTAGCTGCCCCGTTCGCCGTCGGCGCGGAAACCGTGCTTCGCCACGACCCGCGTTCCCAGGAAGGCGAAGAACGCCACGATGATCGAGGAGGGGATGATCGTGGTGCCGCGCCCCCACGTTGTCCCGTCCGCGACGATGTTCGGTCCGAAGACGGCGTCGAAGAGAACCGCGAGCCACATCGCGACGATCGCGAGCGACGCCCACATTTCGGTGATGTCGACCCCGGAACCGGCCGAGGGGCATCAGCGGTCGACCGGGATCGGATTTGCCTGGAATCACGGAGCGGCGCCGTCCCCGTCTCGTCACAGGAGGTCGTGAAGGTCAGAGCAGCAGGCCCATGTCGAGGGCGTCCCAGAGCTCGCCGCTCGCGCGCCGGTAGTGCTTGACGCGGCGTCCTTCCTCGACGAAGCCGTACTTGCGGTACAGCGCGATCGCGGCGGCGTTGTGCGCGAAGACGCCGAGGCTCAGCTTGTGGAGGCCGCGCTCACGCGCCCATTCGATCGCCGCCGCGAGGAGCGCCGAGCCGACGCCGCGCCCGCGCCATTCGCGCGCGACCGCCATTCCGATCTCGCCGAACCCGTGCCGGCTCTGCTCGACGTGCACCGAGCCGACGACCTCCGCGCCGGCGACCGCGACGAGCGTCCCGTCGAGCGTCCAGCCCGCGGCCCGCGCCTCGACGTCGACGGGCGGCTCGGTGGCGATTCCGTCCCGCTCCTCGGCAACCGCGGCGAACAGGATCGCGAGCGGCATACGGTCGTCCTCACGAGCGGCGCGGACCTCGAACAACGCCTCGGGCATGCACCGATCCTCGCACGTTCCCTTTGCCGGCAGCCCGGCGCCGACGGCCAGCGCTCGTGTGCGACGATGAGCCCCCGGGCGGTTAGCTCAGCTGGGAGAGCACCTGCCTTACACGCAGGGGGTCGCAGGTTCGAGCCCTGCACCGCCCATCCCGGGGAAACCGCTGCTAAGAAGCTCTAACTGAATGACCACGCGCTGGCTGGACGTGCTGGGCGAGTGCGATGCAAGGACGCAGGGCGCGCCGATAGCAGCGCTATCGGCACAACCGAGGACGCCGCAACGCGCCGACCAGCGCGTTCAGACAGCCCGTGCTTCGTTCTGTTAGAGCTTCTAAGAGGCGGTTTCCTCTCCCGCCATCACGAGCTCCGTGACGCCCTCCGCGGGCGTCTGTGCGCCGCTAGAGGCTTGATGTGAAACTCGGGTGCGTGCAGGGATGGGCCAGACCAAGCGGTTCAGCCGGATCGGGCGCCGCGCGTAGTGGTTGCTACGGGCAAGCCCGAGCCGGCTGAACCGCGCCGCGTCTGGCACACCAGCCGTGCGTGCCGGAGTTTCACATCAAGCCTCTAGTGCCCATTGGTGCCCAATCAGCGGCCCGGATCAGCTCGTCCATCCGCGCCCCAGTCTCGCGCTTGCGATCCATCACTTTCGCGTAGACCTCGAGCGCGAGCGCCGCCGACTCGTGCCCCATCTGCGACATGACATACGCCGGCGAGGCGCCCGCCTCGTACAGCAGCGACGCGAACGTCCGCCGGCACGTGTGGTTCGTGATCCCCTCTGGGATCGGCCGCAGCCCAACCTCGACTCGCGGCTTGTTCGCCCGCTCGATTAAGGGCAGCAAGACCCGCGACGGGAAGACGAGCTCCTCGTCGCCGACGTCGCCGAGGCTGGCGCGGTGCAGGACGAGCGTCTCGCGCAGGTCGGGGCTGAGGTCGACCACGCGGCCCTCGCCCGCGTCCGTTTTCGACTCCTCGACCGTCAACGTGCCGCGGGCGAGGTCGATCGCGCGCCAGCGTAGCGCGCAGAGCTCACCGACACGCAGGCCGGCGAGGATCAGCGTCGCGAGTAGGGCCTGGTGCCGCGGCGACGCCTCGAGTAGCGAGCGGACCTCGTCGAGATCCATGCCTTCACCCGCCGAACGATCGCCGTCAACATTCAAATAGCAACGACTTAGCCAGCGTCGGATGCGCGAACCGGCTACCGGAATCGAGGTGAGCATGTTGGGGAGGGCGGCGATTAGGCCGCCCTCCACTTACGGTTTGCGCGCCCCGCTACCCGGACGTGATCTTGCCGAAGAGTCCGTCGCCCTCGTCGTTCGGGCCGGCGGTGAAGAACAGCGTGCCGGACGGGCCGGCGGCGGCATCGTTGCCGAACTCGAGCGCCCAGAGGCCGTCGATCGAGAGCGCGGCCCCGCTTTCGTCACGAAGCGGGCCCTGCGGGACGTAGAAGATGCCTCCCAGGAGCGGCTTGTAGGCGTTGACGCGGCCGTCGCCGAAGTTCCCGACGAGCAGGTCTCCGCCGAACAGGCCGAACCCTGTCGGGGCCATCGCGATACCCCAGGGCGCGTTCAGCGGTCCGCGGACAGCGACTTTGCCGTCGAGGATCCCGGTGGATGCGTTGAACGAGTCGACGAACCCAAGACCCTGCCCGTGAGCTTCGTCGTTGCTTCCGGGCTGCGTCTTCGCGTACGTGACGAAGACGTGGTTACCGATCGCCTGGATGCCGAAGGGCCCGTAGTTGCGCGGGACCGTCGGATCGAAGAACTGGAACGGACGATTGACCGGCTGCCAGTTCCCGTCGAAGACGTCGACGCGGCGATTGTGGAAGTCGGTCGCGTACAGGCGCGGCCCCGCCGCGGTCTGCGAGATTGCAAGGCCTTTGAACACCGCACCAAAGGGTGAGGCGTCGATCTCGACCTCGGCGGTCGTTCCGAGCGATCTGTTCCAGGCGCTGATCGCTCCGGCTTCGCTGTCGAACAGGAACAAGGCCGGCCCTTGGTCTCCGCCTTTCAAGTCGAAGCCGGTCGTCGAGTTGAAGACCACGCCGGTCGGGGCATCGCCGATCGCGACAGTGAGGCCGAGCTTCGCGCCGGCGCCGTTGTAGAGCGTCGAGACTCCCTTCCCGTTGTCCGCGACCCACCAGGGAGTGGCGGAGCCTGCGGCAAGGCCCCACGCGTTGACCAGGTTGTCGTCAGGCGTGGTTCCCGGCACTCCGTTGTTGGATACGAGCGGGGTGACGGTGAAACTGCCGCTTGCCGCAGCTGTAGCAGCGAGAACGAGCATGAGCGCCGCGGCCGCAACGCAAGCACCCATCGCCTTGAAGGTGACATGCATGGCACTAACCTCCTCTCGTGAGCACGCCGTGACGACGGCGCGCTTCCATGCATACCCCTACGAGAGCCCCAGTAGCCCGGTTTTGTTTGACGAGCTCTTCGCGTTGCGGGCGGTTAAGACGACCGGCACGGTCGCCGTTAGTCGGACATCACGTGCCCATCGACGCCCACGCGATGATCTGCGTGCCAACGGCCTCCAGGGAGACTTTCTAGGCGATGCGGGGGTTATTGCGGCTGGCAAGCAAGTGTCGGCAACTACGGCTGCTGAAAGATGCCAAGAACATTGCCGGCGGGATCGCGGAACGTTGCAAACGCCTCGCCCTCGCCCTGCGGTGTGCGGGGCGTCACCACCTCACCCCCCGCCTCGTGAATCATGTTCATTGTCCGCTCCACGCTCTCAACCATCACGTAGATCAGGAGGCCAGGCGCCGATGACGGCGGCCGGCCAGTGATCCAGGTGCCGCTCACCTCGCCCGCGGCGTCGTCGAATGCGACCTCTCCGTCGCTGCGCCGCCGGATGTTCCAACCGAAGACGGTCTCGTAGAAGCCCGCTGCGCCGTCGACGTCGAGAGCCGGGATCTGGATGTAGCAGATCTTCCCAGGGGCGATAGTCGGGGGCATTCGGTCTCCTCGTGATCTGAGTGTTTGCGGGCTGATCTGAGTGTTGCGGGAAAGCGACGCTACCGCTCGGGTGAAATTCCCGCACGCTGGCTCGCCGACGCAGCGAGCGAAGCAATCGGTGCTGATGCCGAGGCGATCTCGGCCGCAAGCTCCTCCCTCATAGGGGACGACTCGACGCACGCGCATTAACCGTCGCCTGGTTCCGCTCTTCACGACCGGGGCCGGGGATGGCTACGGGCCGGAGGGCAGGTTCGAGCCCGCACCGCCCATCGTCGACTAATCGGTTGCTTCGCGCAGACGAGGGCGCCTGCGGGCGCCCTCGTCTGCGCGGTATCCGCCTCGGCCCGTCTATGCGGGGCAGGGGTTGGAGTTGAGGATGTTCCGGAAGTTGTTCGTCCGAAGGCGTACAGCCGGGTTGGGGTTCGGGTAGAAGCTGAAGAGCAGAGGCCCGAACTCGGCGGCGGAGTTGCCGCCGAAGGTGTTCGTCGTCCCCTTGAGGTACGGCCCGCCGAGCTGCCAGATGCAGGGCGCGGACTCGAGCTGCTTCGACCCTGAATCGACCTTCTTTGGGTCCGCCGTCGAGTAGATCGGGTAGAAGTTCGACCCGGGCGGCGGGTTCACGCAGTTCGCCCCCGTGAACCTGTTGCAGCTGCCGCCGAAGTCCGCTGCCTCGATCCGGGGCAGATCGGCCTCGAAGGCGACGCGGCTGTAGTTCTGGTTCGCGTTGAAGAGCGGGCTAGTGAACAGGATCGAGCTCGGGTGGTATTTCTTGTCCTGACCTCGATTGGGGTCGGCTCCCGGCCAGACCGGCTGGTAGGAGACTCCGTCGAAGTCATTGTCTGTGGCGATGCAGCCTCCGATCTGGACGAGGGTCGAGACCGCAGGGCTGAAGCACCCGGTGTCGTCATCGTCGATGCTGGCCTCACCGTTGCTCGTGCAGTCGCCCTCGTCGGAGACCGCGTTGCAGTACTCGAAATGCCCGATCTCGTCCGAGAAAGCGACGTTGTACGAGTGAGCTGCCCAGGGGACGCGGGTGTGCTCGCTCGAGGTGGCGTACATCGGGCGGAACGTGTACGCCGCCTCGTGGCAGGTCGACGACGACGGCTCGTAGAGGACCTGGGCGAAACCGTTGCCGGCGCTCGCTGTCATCGAGCCGGTCTGACCGGTCGTCAGGTCGTGGACGATCGTCGTCAGTCCGGCAGCGCCGTCGTGGATGTCGATCGTGAGCACGTCGCCCGAGCCCATGAATAGGTCGGTGGCCGAGCTCGGCGTAAACGAGCCGTCGGTCAGGTCGAGCGGCCCCGGCGGCGCGTGCGGGACGCCGCTCTTCGTGATGAAGGCGAAGTTCGCCGGCTCGAGCCCCACGGTGTTCAGGCAGTCGGCGTTGTTCAGAGTGCCCGTGTTCTGGTCTTGGTTGAGGCTGAAGATCGCCATCGCGGCGCACCATTTCGTCGCGTCGCAGCTGAGCCCGGGCGGCCACGGCGCCCAACCCGGCGGGTAGAACTGCAGCTCGAGGAACGCCGTGCCTGGGTGCTTGCCGATGTAGTCGGGGCCGGCCGGGTCGGTCCCGTCGAAGACGTTCGTGTCGCTGTTCGGCGTGCAAGGAGCGTGCGTGAACTCGGGTGCCGACTGGTTGTCGCAGAGCGCCATGCCGAGCCAGAACGCGGGATGCAGCTGGAAGTTCCACGTCCCGGCGGTGCCGCTCTGGTTCGGCAACACCTTCGGGTCGGTCGGCAGTTGGAGCTTGTAGAAGTTCGAGTTCCCCGAGCCCGCCACGTTCGAGTAGAAGAGCAGCGACGGTTCGTCGTGCCCGGTGTATGCGCCGCCATAGCCGATCGCGTCCAACGGCTCGGTGCACAGGGCGCTGGTCTCGTCGCAGTCGGGTGGTGTCGCGTGTGCGGCGCCCGTCAAGACGCCGAGCGCGAGCGCGGCGACCGCGACGAGCGGGACTGCCTGAAATCGTCTCATTCCTTCCCTCCTGTGACCCTCTTAACTTGCGCTTGCCTGCCACGCATCCAACCATGCTTCGCCATCGCTCACCCGCCCAACCGCACGACGACCCGCCGCACACTCGACCACCGCTCGGCGCAATGGGACGCAATCGGAATGCAACTAGGGGGCGGCTCCTGCAGGAACCCAGAGACGGCGACGTAGTACGCCCCGCGTGGGACGGTCCCGTGCGTCCGGAAGCGCACGATCCCCGTCGCTGCGTCGGTCTTGGCCGTGATCCGCTCGAGAAGCCGAACGTTCCCACGAAGGAAGCCACCATTGGCGGTCCTGGCTGCTCGCGTGGCAACTGCAATCTCGCCTGGGATGAGCTCGGCCGGCGAGAAGGTCACGAGGATGTGACCCTTCGACGCTCCCGTGTTTCGAATCGTCGGCCCGCCATCGAGCGCTTCGCCGAGCGCAGCGCCCGCGGAGGCGAAGGCGATTGCCGAACAGAGAACGAGCCATGACTTCATCGTCCGCTCCTTCGTGCGCGGGGGACCGTAGCAGGGACCACGCGACGGCTGTCGCAGTTCTCAGCCCGTGCTCGAATCGTCCGCGAAATTCCATGGTCTCGGCGCTTGCACAGCTGGTCGAGGGCGTCCCGCGCTGCGGCAAGTCCACCGACGTCGCCGCCCGGCCCCGCGGAGGAGCCATATGCGAGATGGATGACGACGGCCACCTGCCGGCCCTACGAGCTCGAGGAGCTCGGCGCCCCGTCCGAGCTCTGGGGCGCTCACGCCTTTACACGCAGGGGGTCGCAGGTTCGAGCCCTGCACCGCCCACGGGGCTACGCATTCAGGGGTTCATGGCCGAGGAAGCCAGCTCGCATCTGCCCGGCGTTGTTGGAGAGAATCACTCGGAACCAGGAAGGGAGGGAGCTGTGTCTCCGATAACGACGACCGAGATCGCGAACTACTCGGTCAATCTGGCCTCGGAAGGCGAGCCGAGCGGGCTCGCGGCGACGGTCTGGCTCTACAGGGCGGACGGCAGCCTGATCGCGTTCCTGCGCTTCTACCACGCCGCAAGTGCGATGGCCCCGAACCAGTTCCGCCAGGATCTGAATGCCGCGCTCGTCAGCTACCCGTTCGATGCCCTGGCGCCTGTCGTCGACGTCCTCCGCAACGAGAAGCCCTTGTACCTCACCTGGTTCGACTACTCGGCCCAGGTGCCGGGCCGTCTCTTCGCGAGTCTCGGCACGTCCCGAGAGCCGGTCGGGGAAGAGGAGTGACATCGCCCGCCTGGCGCGCGTAGAACCGCGCTCGCGACCGGCGAGCCCGCCGCCCCGGCACGGCTCCGAAATGAGGTTCAGGGCCGTGGCGGAATCGTGCCCGGCTCGGTCTTGTCGACCACGACAGAAGGGGCGACCCGCGCGCGAAAGAGCTCGAGTTGGGCCAGATCGTCGCCGAGGGGCCAGAGGAAGATGCGTCTGGCTCCCGCGCTCGCGAAGAGGCTGAGCCGTTCGGCGCAGAGCTCGGCAGGCCCGATCGGCAGCGAGAGGGCACGCAGTGCTTCGACCGGTCGCTTCAGCATCGGGGCCAGGACGTCGGTCAGCACGCGGTCGGCCCGGTTCGTGTCCTCGGTGACGTAGAGCCAGGCCGTGGCGATTGCGTTCGTGAACGACTCCGGAGCCCTTCCGGCAAGCCGAAGCTCGTCGGAGATGCGGTCGAGACTCTCGCGAAACCGATCCGGTGTCGTGTTGTAGGCAGACGCAAGCCAGCCGTCGCCATGGTGCGCAACCAATCGGAGACCTGCTGGAGAGCCCCAACTGGCGACCCAGATCGGCGGGCGCGGCTGCTGGGCCGGCCGTGGCTCGAGGACGATTCCTTGCGTGGAGTAGAACGTGCCCTCGAAGCTCGCGCCACCGTCCTCGAGAAGGACGCGAAGCACGCCGAGGGTCTCCTCGAAGCGCCGGCGCCGTTCGTCGAACGGGACTCCGGCCGCGGCGTAGTCGGCAGCCGACGAGCCGGGACCGACGCCGATGGTGAGGCGACCCTCCGAAAGGATGTCGATGGCGGTAAGCGTCTTCACGAGCTGCACCGGGCCGCGGATCACAGGCAGGCCGATGCTGGTCGCGAGCGAGAGGCCGCCTGATTCCTCCATGACCGCGGCCAGGGCGGTCGGGCCGTCCAGCCATGGCCTGCTGAAGAGGAGATGGTCGTTGGCGCAGAGGTAGCGGTAGTCGAGGCCGGCCGCAGCCCGCGCGTACTCCTTCAGGCCGCGCAGCGACGGACTCGTTCCGAAGTCGATCAGAGGCAGGTGGGCGCCGTATTCCATTTCCTCGGGGCCGGAGCGCGACCATGCGCTCGGGCAGTCCACTCGCAGAGGCCGAGGTTACATCCCATTCACAAGCGTTTGCCCGGAGATCATCCCCATCGGATGATGGCCTCGGGCGACCGGCTCTCTAGCTTGGAAGGCGGCTCGCCGGTTCCGCCCGATGTCCGGCGGCCAGGCCTTCATGCCTTCAGCCGACGGAAGCACATCCCGCCCGCGTGTCCTCGTTCTCGGGGGAGGCTTCGCTGGGATCGGCGCGTGCCGCAAGCTGAAGGACGCCGACGTCGGCGTGACGCTCGTCGACGCGCACGACTACCACACGTTCCAGCCCATGCTCTACCAGCTCGCGACCGGGCTGCTCGACACGCAGGCCGTCGCGCACTCGCTTCGCGACCTCTTCCACGACCAGGCGAACGTCGCCGTCCACCAGGCCCGCGTCTCGGCTATCGACCTCGACCGCCGCGAGGCCCGGTTCGACGAGATGGCGCCGCTCCAGTACGACTATCTCGTGCTGGCGCTCGGCGCCGAGGTGGACTACTTCGGCGTCGAGGGGGCCGCCGACCACGCCTTCCCGCTCTACAGCGTGCCCGACGCGGTCCGTCTTCGCGATCACCTCGTGCGGACGTGGGAGCGGGCCGACGGCGAGCCCGGAGCTCGTGGCCGACGGCGCGCTCAACGTGGTGATCGTCGGCGGCGGGCCGACCGGGGTCGAGAGCGCCGGCGCGCTCGCCGAGCTCTACCGGTTCAACTTCGCAGAGGACTATCCCGGGCTCCCGGCCGACGAGGCGCGCCTCGTCCTCGTCGAGGCGGGCGACGTCGTCTTCCCGATGTTCGAGCCGGACATCCAGAGCTACGCGAAGGAGACGCTGGAGGAGCGTGGCGTCGAGGTGCTCCTCGGCGACGCCGTCGCCAGGGTCGAGCCGACCCGGGTCACGCTCCGGTCCGGCACGGTCCTGCCCGCGCACACCCTCGTCTGGGGTGCGGGCCTGCACGCAAACCCGATCGTCGGGTCGCTCGGCGTCGAGCTCGAGCGCGGCCAGCGCGTCCCGGTCGCCGCCGATCTCAGCCTTCCGTCGCGTCCCGAGGTGTTCGTCGTCGGGGACCTCGCCTGGATCACGGACGAGCACGAGGGGCAGACGCTCCCGCAGCTCGGGTCGGTGGCCCTCCAGTCCGGCGAGCACGCGGGCGAGACGATCGCGCGCGCGGTCGCCGGCAAGCGTCGGAAGGACTTCGAGTACAAGGACAAGGGCACCATGGCCGCGATCGGCCGGGAGGCGGCGGTCGTGCAGCTCCACGGCGGGCGCACGATCAAGGGCAAGGCCGCATGGCTCGCCTGGGGCGCGGTGCACCTCGCGCTCCTGTCTACCGGCGAGGACCGCACGAAGGCCGCACTGGACTGGGCCTGGGCCGGCTTCACGCACGAGCGCCCGGGCCGGATCACCGTCGAGACCGGCGCCGAGCGCGCCGAACAGCCGATCAAGGGAGGAGCGCGATGAGCACTGCGACCGCGGAGTTCTTCCGCGAGCTCGGGCAGCGCGAGCACGAGCCGCTGCTGGAGAAGGTGAAGGGAACCGTCCGCTTCGAGCTCGAGAACGGGAAGCGAACCGACCGCTGGTCGGTCGCTATCGACGACGGGAAGGCGTCGGTCCGCCACGTGGGCGGCAAGGCCGATTGCGCAATCCGCATGAAGGAGTCGCTCTTCGAAGGGATGATCTCGGGAGAGGTGAACGCGATGGCCGCCGCGCTTCGCGGCGAGATCGCCGCCCAGGGTGACTTCGAGCTCATGTTCGGCTTCGTGCGGCTCTTCCCGGGGCCGCCCACCTCGAGGAGCGGAGGGTCACGATGAGCGACACGGTGGTCAAGATCCTGGACGGCAACACCTTCGTCGTCAGCGACGACCGAGGCGACATCGAGGCCTCGTCTACCGACCCCTCTGGTCTCTTCTCGTTCGACACGCGCTTCCTGTCGAAGTGGGTGCTGACGATCGACGGCGGGCGGCTGAACGCGCTCTCGACCGACGACCTGCACTACTTCGAGACCCGCTTCTTCCTCGTCCCCGGCACGGGCACCGTATACGTCGACGCCAAGCTCTCGGTCATTCGCCAGCGCGCCGTCGGCAACGGCTTCCACGAGGAGCTGACGATCCTGAACCACGGCGACGGTCCGGTGAAGCTGAAGGTCCGCGTCGAGGTCGGCTGCGACTTCGCCGACCTCTTCGAGGTCAAGGACGCGCTGGAGAAGAAGGGCAAGGTCACGACGCGTGTCGACGGCGGCCGCCTCGTCCTCACGTATCAGCGCGGGCCGTTCGTGCGCGCGACCCAGGTGTCCGCAAGCGCGCCCGCGAAGATCGACAAGGACGGGCTGACCTTCGACATCGAGATCGAGCCGCACGGCTCGTGGACGACCGACCTCGACGTCGTCGCGGCGCAGAGCGCCCTGGGCGAGCTGCACAGGCGCCCCAAGTACGCCCGCGGCGCCGCGAACGCGAGGCCCGACATGCAGGCGAACCTCGACCGGTGGGTGGGGGGAGCCCCGCGGCTCCAGAGCGACTCGGAGGGGCTGAACTCGACGTACCGGCGTAGCCTCGTCGATCTGGCCGCGCTCCGCTTCTCGCCGGTGACCGCCGGGCGGCGGGCCCTGCCGGCCGCGGGCCTCCCGTGGTTCATGACCATGTTCGGCCGCGACAGCATCTTTACCAGCCTGCAGGCATTGCCGTTCACGCCGGAGCTCGCCGCGACCACGCTGCAGGAGCTGGGGCTGCGCCAGGGCACGGTCCTCGACGACTTCCGCGACGAGGATCCGGGCCGGATCCTGCACGAGATGCGTTACGGCGAGATGACGGCATTCGAGGAGCGCCCTCATTCGCCGTACTACGGCTGCGTCGACGCGACGCCGCTCTTCGTCGTCCTGCTGGACGAGTACGAGCGCTGGACCGGCGATCGCAAGCTCGTCCGCGAGCTCGAGCGGGAGGCCCGCGCGGCCCTCAACTGGGTGGACGAGTACGCGAACCTCCAGGGCGACGGCTACATCTGGTACAAGCGCCGCAACGAGGAGACCGGGCTCGAGAACCAGTGCTGGAAGGACTCGTGGGACTCGATCTCGTATCGCGACGGCCGGCTGCCAGGCTTCCCCCGTGCGACCTGCGAGCTCCAGGGCTACGCGTACGACGCGAAGATGCGCGCCGCCCGGCTCGCCCGCGAGATCTGGAAGGACGAGCCGTTCGCCGACCGGCTCGAAAAGGAGGCGGCCGACCTGAAGCGCCGCTTCAACCGCGACTTCTGGGTCGAGGACGACGAGTACTTCGCGCTGGCGCTCGACACGGAGGGCAAGCAGGTGGACGCGCTCGCCTCGAACAACGGCCACCTGCTCTGGAGCGGCATCGTCGACAAGTCGAAGGCGAAGTCGGTCGCCCGGCACCTGCTCGGGCCGCGGCTCTTTTCCGGCTGGGGCGTGCGCACCCTGGCCGAGGGAGAGCAGCGGTACAACCCGATCGGCTACCACGTCGGCACCGTCTGGCCGTACGACAACTCGTTCATCGCCTGGGGCCTTCGCCGCTACGGGTTCAAGGAGGAGGCGGCCCAGATCGCAGGCGGCATCCTCGACGCGGCGGAGTTCTTCGACGGCCGGCTGCCGGAGGCCTTCGGCGGCTACGACCGCGAACTCACGCGCTACCCCGTGCAGTATCCGACGGCGTGCAGTCCTCAGGCCTGGTCGACCGGGGCCCCGCTGCTCTTCCTGCGGACGATGCTGGGCCTCGAGCCGATCGGCGAGAACCTGATCGTCGACCCCGCCCTTCCGAGCGGGTTCGGACGGCTGGAGCTGCTCGACATCCCGGGCAGGTGGGGCCGGATCGACGCGTTCGGCCGCGGCCGCGTCGACGTCGCCGAGAAGCAAAAACGCTCTCGCCAAAGGAGTCACGCATGACCACGAGCGCACAACCGGTCGCAACGTCGGCGCGTGCCGGCGACGGCCCGGGCACCGGCGTCGCGGACGTCTTCGTGATCTTCGGGATCACGGGCGACCTCGCGAAGGTGATGACGTTCCATTCGCTCTACCGGCTCGAGCAGCGCGGCCTCCTCGACTGCCCGATCGTCGGCGTCGCCGTCGACGACTGGTCGATCGAGCAGCTGCGCGAACGGGCCCGCACGTCGATCGAGGGGACGGGCGAGACGATCGACAAGACCGTCTTCGACCGGCTCGCGGGCCGGCTCTCCTACGTCGACGGCGACTTCGCCGACTCGTCGACGTACGAGCGCGTCGCCGAGGCGATCAACGGCGCCGAGCGGCCGGTCTTCTACCTCGAGATCCCGCCGTTCCTCTTCGGCCGGGTCGTCAAGGGCCTCGCCGAGGCGGGCCTGACGAAGACCGGGCGGGTCGTCGTCGAGAAGCCGTTCGGGCACGACCTCGCGTCGGCCGGCGAGCTGGCCGCGGAGCTCCATCAGTACATCGACGAGTCGCAGCTCTACAGGATCGACCACTACCTCGGCAAGATGGGCCTCGAGGAGATCCTCCACCTCCGGTTCGCGAACGCGATGCTGGAGCCGGTCTGGAGCCGGAACTACGTCGCGTGCGTGCAGATCACGATGGCGGAGAGCTTCGGCGTCGAGGACCGCGGCCACTTCTACGACCCCGTCGGCGCGTTGCGCGACGTCGTCGTCAACCACCTCATGCAGGTCGTGGCCGCCTGCGCGATGGAGGCGCCCTCGCGCGGCGATCCGACCACGATCAAGGACGCGCAGGTCGCTCTCTTCCGCGCGATCCCGGCGGCCGACCCGGCCCACTATGTGCGCGGCCAGTACGACGGCTACCGGGAGATCGACGGCGTCGCGCCGGACTCGACGACCGAGACGTACGCGGCACTCCGCCTCGAGATCGAGAACTGGCGCTGGTCGGGCGTCCCCTTCTTCATCCGGACGGGCAAGCGGCTCCCGGCGACCCAGACCGAGCTCCGGCTCGTCTTCAAGCACGCGCCGAAGCTGGGCTTCAAGGCCTTTGCTCAGCCCGAGGCGAATCAGCTCGTGGTCAAGCTCGACCCGACGACCGGGATCAGGCTCGTCTTCGCCGCCCACCGGGCCGACGCGTCCGAGGACGCGGCGATCGAGCTGGACATGGAGTTCGCCGAGGAGGGCGGCGAGGGCGCGACGCCCTACGAGGTGCTGCTCCACGCCGCCCTCGTGGGCGACAGCACCCGCTTCACCCGCCAGGACGGCGTCGAGGAGACGTGGCGCATCGTGCAGCCGCTGCTGGACGCACCGCCCCCGGTGCACGCCTACGCCCCCGGCTCGTGGGGCCCTGAGGAAGGAAACGCGCTCGTCGCGGGCCACGGACGCTGGCACGGGCCGTGGATCGCGTCGTGACGACGGCCGCGCCGAAGGGCGGACCGCGCCCGCAGAGCGCGGCGGCCCCGTCCCCGTTCCCGCCGATCGCGGAATACGCGTTCCTGTCCAACTGCCACACGGGTGCGCTGATCGCCCCGGACGGCGCCGTCGACTGGCTCTGTGCCCCCTGCTTCGACGCACCGAGCCTGTTCGGGACCCTGCTCGACCGCGAGGCGGGCTCGTTCCGGCTCGGGCCGTTCGGGATCAACCACCCGACGGCGCGTGCCTACGAGCCGGGCACGAACGTGCTCGTCTCGACGTGGAAGACGCCGTCGGGCTGGGTCGTCGCGCGAGATGCGCTGACGATGGGGCCGACGCGGGGCCACGGACACGATCACGCCGCACACGCGGCCGCCCGCCGACGACGACGCAGACCACATGCTGGTGCGGACGGTGGAGTGCCTCGAGGGGGACGTCGAGATCGAGCTCATCTGCGAGCCGGTGTTCGACTACGGGCGCTCGCCGGCGCAGTGGACCCTCGTCGACGAGGGCCTGCACGCGGCAGACGCGACGGGTGCGGGACAGACCGTCCGGCTCGCGACCGGACCTCGCCCTCGGCATCGAGGGCGAGCGTGTGCGCGCCCGGCACGTGCTGAAGACCGGCGAGCGTGCCTACTGCGCGCTCTCGTGGGCGGCGGGCCTCGAGGTCCCGAACGACCTCGAGGACGCCGAGGCGCGGATCGCCGCCACCGTCCGCTTCTGGCGCGCCTGGCTCAGCAGGGCGCGGATCCCGGACCACCGCTGGCGCGACCCGATCCAGCGCTCGGCGCTCGCGATCAAGGGCCTGACGTACATGCCGACCGGCGCCACGGTGGCCGCGCTGACGACGTCTCTGCCGGAGACGCCCGGCGGCGAGCGCAACTGGGACTACCGCTACACGTGGATGCGCGACGCAACGTTCACGCTGCAGGCGCTCCACTGGCTCGGGCTCGACTGGGAGGCGGACGAGTTCATGCAGTTCGTCGCCGACGTGGAGCCGACCGAGGACGGCTCGCTGCAGATCATGTACGGCATCGACGGGCGGCGCGACCTCACCGAGACGACGCGCGACGACCTCTCCGGGTACGCGGGAGCGCGGCCCGTGCGGGTCGGCAACGGCGCCTTCGACCAGCGGCAGAACGACGTCTTCGGCGCCGTCCTCGACTCGATCCTGCTCCACACGCGACAGGCGGAGCGTCTGCCGCGCCGGCTCTGGCCGATCGTCGAGTCGCAGGCCGAATGCGCGACGAACGTCTGGGGCGAGCCCGACCAGGGAATCTGGGAGGCCCGCGGCAAGCCGCAGCACTACGTCTCGTCGAAGCTCATGTGCTGGGTGGCGATGGACCGCGCCGCCTCGCTGGCCGAGATCCGGGGGGACGACGCGCTGGCCGAGACGTGGCGAGCGACGGCGGACGAGATCCAGGCCGACGTGCTCGCGCACGGCGTCAGCGACGCCGGCGTCCTCCGGCAGCACTACGCGACGGACGGGCTCGACGCGTCCACGCTCCTCGCGGGGAGCTTCGGCTTCCTCGCGCCCGACGACGAGCGCCTGCGGAACACCGTCCTGGCGATCGCCGACGGCCTGACGGAGGACGGGTTCGTCCTTCGCTACCGGACGGACGAGACCGACGACGGTCTCTCCGGGAAAGAAGGAACGTTCCTCATCTGCTCGTTCTGGCTCGTCTCGGCGCTTGCGATCGTCGGCGAGCTCCAACAGGCCCGCGACATGATGGAGCGGCTGCTGCGGATCGCCTCGCCGCTCGGCCTCTTCGCCGAGGAGTTCGACACCGGCACCGGCCGGCACCTCGGGAACTTCCCGCAGGCGTTTTCCCATCTCGCGCTGATCGAGGCGGCGGCGCGGATCATCGTCCTCGAGCGATTGGGGGAGTACTGAGATGGACGACTACGACGTGATCATCATCGGAACCGGCGCCGGCGGCGGCACGCTCGCGCGTCAGCTCGCGCCTTCCGGGCTCGAGATCCTCTTGCTCGAGCGGGGCGACTGGCTCCTGCGCGAGCCCTGCCAACTGGCTCGCGCAGGACGTGTTCGTCGACAACCGCTACGTGTCGGAGGACACGTGGTACGACGAGCGCGGAAAGCCGTTCCAGCCGCAGATCCACTACTTCGTCGGCGGCGCGACGAAGCTCTACGGCGCGGCCCTCTACCGGCTCCGCGCGGAGGACTTCGGCGAGCTTCGCCACCACGACGGGGTGTCGCCGGCTTGGCCGATCTCGTACGACGAGCTCGAGCCGTACTACACGCGCGCGGAGCAGTTCTACGAGGTGCACGGCGCCCGGGGCGAGGATCCGACGGAGCCGCCCGCGAGCGCGCCCTATCCGTTTCCGGCGCTCTCCCACGAGCCCCGGATCCAGCAGCTCTCCGACGACCTCGCCGCCGCGGGCTACCACCCGTTCCACGCCCCCTGCGGCGTCCGGCTCAACGAGTCGAACATGCCGTACAGCATCTGCGTGCGCTGCCAGAACTGCGACGGCTTTCCGTGCGCGGTGCACGGGAAGTCGGACGCGGAGGTGCTGGGCGTCAGGCCGGCGCTCGAGCACCCCAACGTGACGCTCTTGACGAACGCCGAGGCCGTCAAGCTGGAGACGAACGAGTCCGGCACGGCCGTCACGGAGGCCGTCGTCAGGCGCGACGGAGCCCTCGAGCGGTACTCCGCGCCGATCGTCGTGCTCGCCTGCGGCGCGGCGAACACGGCGAAGCTGCTGCTTCTCTCCGCGAACGAGCGGCATCCGAACGGGCTCGCGAACGGCTCGGATCAGATCGGCCGGAACTACATGTTCCACAACAGCCAGGCCGTGCTCGCGCTCTCGCGCGAGGAGAACCCCACCGTCTACCAGAAGACGCTCGGGCTCAACGACTTCTACTTCGCGGGCGACGAGTTCGAGTATCCGCTCGGGAACATCCAGATGGTCGGCAAGTCGCAGGCGCCGATGTTCAGGGGCGAGAAGCCGGGCGAGACGAAGCTCGCGCCGCAATGGTCACTCGAGCGCATCGCGCGCCACGCGATCGACTTCTGGCTCTCGACGGAGGATCTGCCGCGGCCCGAGAACCGGGTCACGGTCGACGGCGACGGAAGGCTCACGCTCAGCTACACGGCCACGAACGACGTGCCGAAGCAGCAGCTCTACAAGAAGCTGAAGTCGCTGCTCGGGAAGCTGGACCTGAACGACGAGCATCTGCTCAGCCGCTTCGCGTACATGAAGAACGAGATCCCGGTGGCCGGTGTCGCGCATCAGGCGGGCACGTGCCGTTTCGGATCCGACCCGGGCGACGTCGGTCCTGAACGTCGACTGCCGCGCGCACGAGCTCGACAATCTCTACGTCGTCGACACAAGCGTCTTTCCGAGCATCGGCGCCGTGAACCCGGCGCTGACGGCGATGGCGAACTCGCTTCGCGTCGGCGACCACCTGCTCGAGCGGCTGGGCGCTCCGGCTGCTGCGGCGGAGGTGGGCGCGAAGGCCTGAGAGCAGCCCTCAGCGCGGTCTGTCGTCCTGGACGGTGACCTTGAAGCTGCCCTTACTCAGGTTCCCGGCCTTGTCCCGGGCGCTGCAGTTCACCGTCGTCGTGCTCCAGACGGTGAAGGAGGAGCCCGACGGCGGCTTGCAGATGATCGCCACGTCGCCGTCGACCGCGTCCCACGCAGAGGTGGAGAACGTCACCGGCCACGTCTTCGCGCCGTAGGCCGCGATCACGAAGAGATCGTCCGGCAGCGTGAGGACGGGAGGAACGCCGTCGTGGACCGTGACCGGAAACTCGGCGCTCGCCTGCTTGCCGCCGGAGTCGGTGACGGTGCACTTGACGGTGGTCGTGCCGAGGGGGAACAGCGAGCCGGACGCCGGCGTGCAGGTCGGCTTGAGCGCGCCGTCGACGCGATCCGTCGCCGTGACGGTGTAGGCGACCTTCGAGTCCCCTTCGTGCTCGTGTAGTCGACGGTGATCGGAGCGTGCGGGTCGATCTGCGGCGGCGCGTCGAAGACGGTCACCGCGAAGCTGCCGCGCGCGGTGTTGCCCGCGGCGTCGGTCGACGGTGCACTCGACCGTCGTCGTCCCGATCGGGAAGCGCGCCCCAGATGCGGGGCTGCAGGCCGGCGAGAGCTCGCCGCCGACGAGGTCGCGCGCGGTGGCGCGAAACGTCACGGGTGCGCCGTCTCGACCGATCGCCTCGACGGGGTCGACAGGCTGCAGGGTCAGCTCCGGGCGGGTCGTGTCGCGCACGACGACGTCGAAGCTGCCGTGCGCCTCGGTGCTGCCGGCAGCCTTCGCATTGCAGGTGACCTGGTGGCGCCGAGGTGGAAGAGCGACCCCGAGGCCGGTGTGCAGCGGACGGCCGCCTGCTCGGCGGACTCGCCACTCGCCGAGACCTCGAACGTCACCGCAGCCCCGCCCGGCCCCGTTGCCTCGCGGACGAGGTCGCCGGGGAGCCGGAGCCGGAGCTGCGGCTGGGGCTCGGGCTGGGGCTGCGGACCGGGTTGGGGCTGGGGGTGGACCTGAGGCCCGGGCTGGGGCTGGGGGTGGACCTGGGGTCCGGGCTGGGGCTGGGGCTGGGGTTTCGGGCCATTCGAACTTCCCTTCGTCAGCCGGACGAGGAAGCTGCCGGAGGCGCGGTTCCCGTGCGCGTCGGTGACCGAGCAGTGGACGGCGGTCGTCCCCAGCGCCAAGCGCGAGCCGGAGCCCGGCTCGCAGCTCGGCGTCAGCCGGCCGTCCACGATGTCGAGCGCCGACGCGTCATACGTGACCACGCCGCCGCTCTCGCCGACCTGCCGGTCGATGCTCGGGGGCAGCGCCAGCACCGGCGGCGTCCCGTCGACGACGATCACGTCGAAGGCGCCCGAGGCGTGCCGGGGGCCCGCGGTCGCGGTGCAGCGGACGCGCGTCGTCCCGATCGCGAACAGGGACCCCGAGGCGGGTGAGCAGCGGACACGGCCCCGGTCGGTCGTCACGTCGAACGCGACGCGGCTCCCCAGCGGCCCCGCTGGCTTCCGCGTGCGGGTTCGTAGGCGGCAGGATGCAGCCGAGGCACATGCTGCCTGGTCGGCCCGGGTTGTGGGTCGGGCGGCGGCTTGGGGGTCGGCGTCACTTCCTGGTCGACGGGCACGCCCGCGCTGAAGAGCGTCGTGCGCCGGTCGCTCACGAGCGAGTGGCCGAGGGCGATCTCGAAAGCCGTGATCGTGCCGACGGCGAGGACCGTCACCGTCGCGGTCGCGACGGCGGACGCCCTGAGGCCGTGGCGGAGCGGCGTGCCGGCCCCGCCGCCGACGAGGCCGCGCCGCACGGCGGCGAACGCGCGCTGGCCAAGGTTGAAGAGCAGCAGGAGCAGCACCGCCGCCCACGTCTTGCGCGCGGACAGGCGGGCGCGCTCGACGGCCCGCTTGACCGCCTCGCTGAAGATCTGCGAGGCGACGACGGCGCCGACCGCCTCTTTGAGGCCGAGCCACCCGACGGCGAGGGTCGCGCAGCCGGTGACGAGGACCCGCGCGGCGACCTCGTCGGTCGAGACCGCGGCGACGATCTCCCTGACGAGACCCTCGTCCTTTGCTGCGCCGTGTGTGGGCTTGCCCCTCTGCTTCCCGAGATTCGACGGCACGGCCATTCCGTCGAGGCTGCGCCGCAGCGGTCAACGGAGACCCAACCGCCGGTAAACGGGTCCGCACCTTTGTTCGCACGCGCGATCTCATCGCGAATCCTTGCCTCCACATTGCACGGGCATTACGTTCGTCGGGTATAGCCCTGAGTAGAGATGCGCACAGGGAAGAGACACCTCGGCAGGCGCCTCGTCGGGACGGTTCTCGCCACGGGGATCCTGCTTCTCTCGGCGCTCGCGGGCGCGGCGTACGCCGCCACGCCGACGGCGATCACGGGTCCCGTGAGCGCTGTCGGGCCGGTTTCCGCGACCGCGAGCGGGACGGTCAACCCCAACGGCCAGGCGACCACCTGGTATCTGGAGTACGGGACGAGCACGAGCTACGGCTCGAAGACTGCGACCAAGAGCGCCGGCTCGGGTACGGGCAACCTCGACGTCTCGGCGTCGCTGACGTCCCTCGCATCCCGGGACGACGTATCACTACCGGCTCGTCGCGACGAACAGCTCCGGCACGAGCCACGGCGCGGACGGGCTCTTCACGACGACGACCGCGCCCGGAGTCGTCACCGGCGACGCGAGCGACGTGACGGTCTCGTCGGCGACGCTCAGCGGCTCCGTCGATCCGAACGGCCGCAGCACGACCTGGTACTTCGAGTACGGGACGAGCACCGGCTACGGCTCGAAGACGACGGCGAAGAATGCGGGCTCGGGGACGAGTCCGACGGGCGTCTCGGCGGGGGTCTCGAGCCTGACGCGGGGACGGACGTACCACTACCGCCTCGTCGCGACGAGCGACGCGGGTACGAGCAAGGGCGGCGACAAGACGTTCTCCACCGCGGCCGCGCCCACGGTCGTCACCACGGCGGCGAACACCATCACGCCCACGTCGGCGAAGCTGAACGGCAGCGTCACGCCGAACGGCCTCGCGACAACGTGGTACTTCGAATACGGGACGTCGACGAGCTACGGCTCGAAGACCTCGTCGAAGAACGCCGGGTCGGGCACGAACGCCGTCAACGTCTCGCTGTCGCAGTCGGGGCTCAAGCCGGCGACGGTCTACCATTACCGCCTCGTCGCGGCGAACTCGGCGGGCACGAGCTTCGGCGGCGACCAGGCCTTCAGCACGTCGGTGCCTCCGGCCGTTCGTACCGGCAGCGCGCGGGACGTCGGAGTGTCCACCGTGACGGTAACCGGCGCGGTCGACCCGAAGGGGCGCTCGACGAGCTGGTGGTTCGAGTACGGGACGACGACGAGCTACGGGTCGAAGACGGCCGCGAAGAGCGCCGGCTCCGGCTCGGGCGAGCGCAGCGTCACCGCCGCGCTCTCAGGTCTGACGGCGGGCACGACCTACCACTACCGCCTCGTCGCCAAGAACGACGTCGGCACGACCCGCGGCGCTGACGTGACGTTCGCGACCACGGGCGTGACGCTGGCGCCATCGACCCGCGAGGTCGTGTTCGGACGGGCCGTCAGGCTCTCGGGCACGATTCCGACCAGGCAGCCGGGCCAGCAGGTGACGCTGTGGGCGCAGCGGGCCGGGGAGCCCTCGTTCACGGCTATCGCGACGCTTTTGACCGGCGACGGCGGTGTCTGGGCGTACGCGGCGAAGCCGCGAATCGGCACCCTGTACAAGGCCGGCTGGAACGGCGGCATGAGCGCTCCCGTTGCAATCGGCGTGCGCCCGACCGTCGCGCTCCGCGTCACCGCGAAGGGCCGCTTCTCGACCCGCGTCGTCGGCGCCCGCTCGTTCGCCTTCCGCCTCGTCCAGCTCCAGCGGCTGTCGCCGGTCGGCCGCTGGGTGACCGTGAAGCGCGTGCGCCTCAACGGACGCGCGGCCAAGGTCTTCCCGGCCGCGCTCCCGAAAGGCGACTCGACGCTCCGCATCGCAATGAGCGTCAACCAGGCCGGCTCCGGCTACCTCGCGGGCATCAGCCGCACCATCGTCTACCACCGCCGCTGACGGTCAGCGGGCGGCTCCTCTCGTCCACATCGGACGATGCCCCGTCCTCGGGCGACTGTACGGTGAACGGCGACAAACACTGAGGAGGCGCTATGTGGTGGGGAATCGGAGGGCTTGGAGTCATCCTGTACATCGTCCTGATCGTCACGCTCGGCGTGACGACGCTTCGCAAGGGCCACTGGGTGATGTTCATCGTCGGCATCTTCCTGCCGATCTTCTGGATCATCGGAGCGGTGATGCCGCCGAGGACGCAGAGCACGCAGCCCGCCTAGGTTCGCTCTGACGTTCAGGCACCGCCAACGTGAAGAGCCCCGCGGATGCAGGGCTCTCACGTTGACCCCGGTGACGCTCTATGCGGCGACCGGGACTGCCTCGGCGTGCGGAGCGCGCTCGAGCTCGTCGCGGCGGACGAGTACGAGCGAGGCGACGACGCCGATCGCGCCGACGGCCGCACCGACCCAGAAGGCGACGTGGAAGCCCGTCGTGAGCGCGTCCGCCGTGTCGGCGCCTCCGCGGGTCGCGCTGTTGGTATGGGCGATCGCCACCGATGAGAGCACCGCGATGCCGAGCGCGCCGCCGATCTGCTGCGACGTGTTGATCAGCCCCGACGCGAGGCCGGCGTCCTTCGCCTCGATCCCCGCGAGCGCGGCGATCGAGATCGCGACGAACGAGAACGCCATCCCGATCGCGATGATCAGGAAGCCCGGCAGCAGGTCGCCGAGGTAGGAGCCGCCGACGGACACCTGGGTGAAGTACAGGAGGCCGACCGTCAGCAGGCTCATCCCCGTCACGAGCACGGGCTTGACCCCGACCTTCGTCACGAGCTGCGAGGCGAGCGCTGCCCAGAAGATCGAGGTGCCCGCGACCGCGAGGTACGCGACACCTGTCTTCATCGCCGAGTAGCCGAGCACCTGCTGCATGTAGAGCGTCAGCATCAGGAACATCGAGAAGAGCGCCATGGTGAGGATGAAGCCGGCCACGTTCGCCCCGGTGACGGTCTTGATCCGGAAGATCGAGAACGACATCAGCGGATCCCTGGCGCGGGTCTCGGCGAAGATGAACGCGGCGAGGAGGGCGACTGCGGCGGCGAAGATGGCGATCGTCCGGCCGGAGCTCCAGCCGTAGTCGTTCGCCTTCGTGATCCCGAAGACGGCGGTCGAGAGCCCGGCCGTGACGAGCACGGCGCCGAGCGCGTCGAAGCGGCTGACCCGGGCGTCGCGGCTCTCGCGCAGGAGCATGGGCGTGAGTGCGATGGCGACGATGCCGACCGGGATGTTGATGAAGAAGATCCACTCCCAGCTGAGCGTGTCGGTGAAGATGCCCCCGAGCAGGACGCCGGCCGCGGCGCCGAAGCCGCCGACCGCGCCCCAGACGCCCAGCGCGATGTTGCGCTCGCGCCCCTCGGAGAAGGTCGTCATCAGGATCGAGAGCGCGGCCGGCGCGATGATCGCCGCGCCGAGGCCCTGGAAGGCGCGTGCCCCGATCAGCGACGCCTCGCTCCAGGCGAGGCCCGCGACCAGTGAGGCGACGGTGAAGACGGCGAGCCCGGCCACGAAGAGACGGCGCCGGCCCAGCAGATCGGCCGCCCGTCCCCCGAGGAGCAGGAAGCCCCCGAAGACGAGCGCGTAGGCGCTGATCACCCACTGCAGGTTCTCCTGCGAGAAGCCGAGGTCGACCTGGATCGAGGGCAGCGCGACGTTCACGATCGCGATGTCGAGCACGAGCATGAACTGGACGACGCTGAGAAGGGCTAGGGCCCACCACCTGCGTTTCGTCGAAGACACCATCGGAGTCCCACCTTTCGCACACGGAAGAAGTCGTCTCTTCGAGCGTACGGGCGGCCCGATCGGCGCCGAGGACGATTCTTCGTCGTCCGCAAGGACGACCCGAGTCGTCGAGGCGGCGCTCCCCTTACGGCCGGTATTGCTGGGCCAGCGAGCGGACTGTGTCGTTGTCGATCCGGATCCAGAAGCCGGTCGAGATGGGCTCGAACAACGGGCGGTGCTTGCCGCCGTTGACGATCCGTGCGAGCTCGGCGACCGTCACGGGCGTCGCCCCCAGAGGCCCGGGGCCGCCGCGCGTCAGGACGGTGACGCGGGCGTTGGCCGGGACCCGGTACGTCAGCAGCCGATGACCCTCGTCGAGGACGTAGTTGTCGTTCGGGACGGGTGGAATCGGCTCGCCCGGCGCCAGTCCTTGGTCCTCGGCGGCGGCGACGTTCGCCGTCCGGCCGCTCAGGAACCAGGCGGGATCGAATCGCAGCTCGAAACCGCCGCCCTTGCGTGTCAGCGACTTGACGTAGCCGAACTCGGCGATTCTGTCAGGGCGTCCGATCCCCTCCGCCGGGGCCGCGGTCACGGTGGTCGTGACCGTCCTCGTTCCACCGCATCCCGCCGCAATGGCGGCGACGGCGATCGTGATCGAGAGACCGGCTGCGAGGACGTGGCGCCTCGCGAGTCGGGTCAGGAACTCCTCGATCGGCTCGTGGATCGCCACACGGGGACCATAGACCGCTGTTAGCGTCAGTGGATGGTCGTCATCTCCGCCGTCGTCGCCGATTCCGGAGCGCTCGTATGACGATCGTCGTGCTCGGCGCCGCGGGCACGATCGGGCGCCACGTCTCGCAACTCCTCGAGGGCTGGGGGGAGTCCCCGGCCAGGCGCGACTTCCGGCTCGAGGGCGGCGAGCACGTCGACGCGCGCGACTCCGCGTCGCTCGCGCGGGCGCTCGACGGCGCCCGCGTCTGCGTCAACTGCACCGACTACCGGCTCAACCTCGACGTGATGCGCGCGTGCCTCCAGAGCGGGGCCCACTACGTCGACCTCGGTGGGCTCTTCCACATGACGCGCCGGCAGCTCGAGCTCGATCGGGCGTTCCGCGAGGCCGGGCTGACGGCGATTCTCGGCATGGGCTCCGCGCCCGGCAAGACGAACCTGCTCGCGCGGGCCGCGGTCGAGCGGCTCACGGCGATGCCGGTGTCGATGCACATCTGGGCCGTCACCCGCGATCCCGCTGCGGCGGACCACCCGCTGCCGGCGCCGTACTCCGTGCGGACGCTCCTCGACGAGCTGCAGCTCTCTCCGATGGTGCTCACGAAGGGCGAGCTGCACGAGGTCGAGCCGCTGTCCGGGTCCGAGGAGCACGACTTCCCCGAGCCGATCGGGCGTGCTGCGGGGATCTACACGCTCCACTCGGAGCTCGCGACGCTGCCCGAGGAGTACCCGAGCCTCGACGAGGCCAGCTTCAGGCTCTGCCTCTCTCCCGGGCTGCTCGAAGGGCTGCTCGCGCTTCCCGCGGGGCAGGAGCCGGAGCCGTATGTGCAGTCGCCCGCCTCGGTGGCGGTGCACCTGGTCGAGGTGCGGGACCGCGGCGGCGAGACCGTGACCGGTCTGACGGTCACCCGCGGAGGCAGTGCGCGCTCGACGTCCGAGCCGGCGGCGCGCGCCGCGGTCGAGCTCGCCGCCGGGCGCATCTCCCGGACCGGCACCCACGCGCCGGAGGCCGCGGTCGACGATCCCGAGGGCTTCCTCGGCCTGCTGGACACGGAGGTGGTGTGGCAGTAGCCCGCTGGTCGGCCCGAGCTGGCGCCGGCTGCCGCGGAGAGTAGGCTTCGAGGAGGCTCCAGCAGAACGGAGGTTTCGATGAAGGGCTCGGAGAAGCCGAAGCGGCTCGAGCGGAAGAAGCCGCAGAAGACGCTGAAGGAGAAGCGCGCAGAGAAGAAGGCGAAGAAGGGGATGGGGTTCGGCTAGCCGAACCGCGGCTCCTAGCGGGGCCGCGTGAAGATCACGAGCACGGCGAGCTGCTCGTAGGCGACGAACCGGTGCTCGACGTGGGCCGGAACGAAGGCGAAGTGCCCCTCGTCCAGCTCCAGCCGGTTCCCCTCGACCTCGAGCACGCCCGTGCCGGACAGCACGACGTACACCTCGTCGTCCTCGTGCGGCTGCTGGCGGTCGGGCTCGGGCGCCACCAGCACGTAGACGCCGATCTCGAGGCCGGGCGACTGGTGGATGATCTCGTAGCCGCCGCCCGACTCCAGAAGCCGCTGCTGCGCGGCGCGCACGTTCAGGCTCCCGTTCACGACAACAGGACTAGCACACGCGTCGGGCGGGAAACCTCCGCAGAACGTCGAAGTCTGCCTTCGGTCTTTACACGACGCTCACGACGTGCTCGTTACCGTGGCCGGGTTCCTGGCGTCTCCAAGGAGGTTTGCCCGTGCGTCGCGTCGCATTCGCGCTCGCCCTCGTCTCAGCGCTCGTTCTCCCGGCCTCCGCCCTCTCGGCGGAGCGGATGAAGGTCGGTTTCCAGGACGACGTCAGCTTCCGCTGGTCGTCCGACTCGCAGGACGTGCTCGACCGTGCCGCCGGCACCGGCGCGTCGATCATCCGCGCCACCGCCGACTGGTCGGCGATCGCGCCGCGGCGTCCTGCCGACGCGGCGAACGGGCTCGACCCGGCGTACCGGCTCCAGGACATGGACGACCTCGTCCGCAGCGCTCAGCAGCGCGGCATGGACGTCTACATCACCATCTGGGGGACGCCGAAGTGGGCAGGCCCGGCGCGCAACAAGCTGCCGCGCAACCTGGCCGACCTGCGCAAGTTCTCGGAGGCGCTCGCAGACCGCTACTCGGGGCGCCACATCGGCTACCCGTACGTCGGGCGCTACTCGGTCTGGAACGAGCCGAACCTCGGCATCTTCCTCTCCCCGCAGTTCGACGCCAAGGGGCGCATCGTCAGCCCGAAGCTCTACGCGAGCCTCTACAAGTCCGCGTACGCCGGCATCAAGGCCGGCAACCCGAGCGCGCAGGTCGCGATCGGCGAGACGTCCGCGGTCGGCCGCGACCACCCGAAGAAGGGCGTCAACGACTCGGTCGCTCCGGCGACGTTTGCGCAGACGCTCGCGAAGTACCGCTCGGGGCTCCGCTTCGACGCGTACGCGCACCATCCGTATCCGCTGCGGCCGAACCTCGCGCCGACCTCGCTCGTCCGCTGGCCGAACGTGACGCTGCCGTCGATGAAGAAGTTCGAGACGTCGATCGACTCGTGGTTCAAGCGCAAGAACACGCCGATCTGGATCACCGAGTACGGCCACGAGTCGAAGCCGGCCGAGCCGATGGGCGTCTCGCTCTCGACGCAGGCGAAGTACGCCAATACGGCGCTGAACATGGCGAAGAAGGATCCGCGCGTCGAGATGTTCGTCTGGTTCATCTTCCGCGACAACAAGCAGAGCAGCTGGCAAAGCGGGCTCTACTCGGCCGCCGACACGGCCAAGCCGATCCTCTCCACGTTCACGAGCTTCGCGCGTGCCAACGACGGCGACGTGCTGCACGTGAAGACGACGGCGAACCCGATGGTCAAGGTCCGGCTGCCGCGACTCGCGCACTTCGCGGCGACCGGCTCGACCGTCACGGTCCACTTCACGGTTCACAACGGAACCTCGCAGGTGGACACCGGGACGCGCTACGCGTCGCTCACCTCGCAGGGGACGGTGCAGTTCCCGGTCGGCTTCAAGCCGGCCGCCGGGAAGCGCTACACCGTGGACGTCGCCGCGACGGACGAGCACGGGAACGCCGCAACCCGCGAGGTCCTGCTCGTCGCCTAAGAACTCGTTTCAGAATGAAGTGCTGTGCCGCCGGGCCACGCTGGGCGGCACGATGCGTCGTCCTCGGTCGCGCCCATAGCGCCGCTATGGGCGCTCCCTGCGTCCTAGCCTCGCACCGCCCATCGCGCCCCGTAGACGAGCCGTCATTCAGAAACGAGTTCTAGGCGGAACGCGCGCCGCGACGGGCGAGCCGCGCCACCAGCGCGAGGACGCCCGTCGCGGCCGCGACTCCCGCCGCCAGCAGCTCGACCCCGCCCTCGACGACGAGGTCGCTGGAGGCGAGCAGGAACGCCGCGACCGCCGACGCGAGCACCGCGAGCGCGAGCACGGCGGCGACGCGGCGCAGCACCACGACGGGCTCCGGGCGAACCGAGGCCGGGCTCTCGACCGACCAGTACGCCAGCTCGGCGCCGACGAGGAGCAGCGGCGCGAAGGCGATCACGAGCTGGTCGGCCGACTGCCCTCGGCCGGCCACCGACACCGCGTACGCGGTGCCGAGGAGCGCCAGCGAGGGGCCGATGAACCCAGGGCGTCGGAGCACGAGCGCCGGGAGGAGGAGCAGCAGACCGAGCACGGCGAGCAGCTCGACGGTGCCGCGGTAGCGATCCGCGCCGAGCACGGCGAGCGCGCCCGCGCCGGCGAGGGACGCCGTCGAGGCGGCGATCAGCGGCGCGCGAAGCGACGGAACGAGCTCACCTCCTCGAGCGGTGCCTGCAGAGGGACGCCCTCCCGCCACTCGGCGACCGCGATCCCGAGCTGGTGGTAGCGCGAGCGGAGCGTCTCGCGGCGGAGGAGCCAGAGTCGGTAGGCCAGCGCCGCGGTCTCGTCCGCGGGATCCGGCGTGGCTGCGAACGGCACGGGGGAGACCTCGACGACCGCGACGTCGAAGCCGCGGGCGCGGAGGTCGGCAAGGGCGCCGACGGCCCGGTCGTCCAGCAGCGGCGTCAGCGCGAGCACGAGCGCCTGGGGCGGCAGCGTCCGCCGCGGGATGATGTCGATGTCCTTCCACGCCCAGTTGAGGACGATCGCCGTGTCCAGCAGCGACTCGACGATCCGGTACTGCTGCGCCGCGCCGGTCCCGGGCACGAGCCAGCGCAGCACGCCGCCGAAGCCGACGAGCCCGACCCGGTCGCGGCGCGCGATGTATCGCGTCGCGAGGGACGCCGCCGCGCGGACGGCCATGTCGAGCGTGCTCGTGCCTCCGCGCCGCGCCTCGGTGAAGCTGTCGAGGAAGATGATCACGTCCGTGTTCCGCTCCGGGTGCGTCTCGTTCACCCACAGCTCGCTGCGGCGCGCGCTCGCCCGCCAGTTCACGCGCCGGACGCGGTCGCCGGGCGCGTACGGCCGGATGTCGGCGAACTCGATGCCGTCGCCCTTCCGGCGCGAGACCTCGTTGCCGACGAAGAGCTGCGTCTCCTGCGGCGGCACGAGCCGGCGCAGCTCCTCCTCGCGCGGATACACCCGCAGCTCGCGCGGCTGCTCGAACGCGCCCTCGTCGACGAAGAGGCCGAGCAGGTCGCGGGCTCGTGCATGCACGCGGCCGACGACGTATCCGCCCCAGCGCGCGCAGCGGAGCCGCAGCTCGAGCTCGCGTTCCTCGCCGGCGCGGAGGTGGATGGCCGCAGGGTTGTCGCCGTCTGCGAGCTCGACCCCGTCCGGCAGCGCGAGGAAGAGCTCCAGCCGCTCGACCGCGGTCTCCGAGCGGACGCGCAGCTTCGCGGCGATCTCGTCTCCCTCGAGCGCCCGGCCGCGGTCGAGCTCCACCTGCACCTGCAGGCGCGGCTGCTCCCCGAGCACGAGCCCGGCGGCGAGCACGATCGCGAACGGCGCGGCGGCCGCGACCAGCTCGGGCCGTCCGAGCGCCAGCGCCGCGAGCAGCCCCAGCGCGGCGAGCGCCGCATAGGCCGTCAGCCGCGGCGAGACGGAGCGCTTCACGCGGGGCGCTGGGGGAACCTCCCGGTTCCCCCAGACCCCCTCCACTGGTCCGCTGCGCGGACAGTCCGCTCCGCCTCCGGCTCCGCGGACGGAGCAGGCACCGACTCCAGCCGCTCCCGCACGACGTCCTCCGCGCGGACGCGCTGCACCCACAGCTCGGGCTTGAGCATCAGCCGGTGCGCCAGCGCGGGTACCGCGACGGCCTTCACGTCCTCCGGGGTGACGAAGTCACGCCCCTCGAGGGCGGCCTTGCCGCGCGAGAGCTTGAGCAGGGCGAGCGTCCCGCGGGGGCTTGCGCCGACGGCGACCTGCGTGCCCTCGCGGGTCGCCGTGACGATGTCGACGATGTAGTAGCCGATCGGCTCGGAGACGTAGACGGTCTCGATCGCCTGCTGCAGCCCGAGGAGCGTCTCGCGGTCGACGACGGGTGAGAGGACGACCTCGTCGGTCTGCCGCTCGGCCCGCTCGGTGAGGACCCGGAACTCGTCCTCGCGGGCCGGGTAGCCGACGGAGATCCGGAGCAGGAACCGGTCGAGCTGCGCCTCCGGGAGCGGGTAGGTGCCCTCGTACTCGATCGGGTTCTGGGTCGCGAGCACGAGGAACGGCCGCTCGAGCGGGTGCGTCCTCCCTTCGATCGTCACCTGGCGCTCCTGCATCGCCTCGAGCAGCGCCGCCTGGGTCTTCGGCGGCGCGCGGTTGATCTCGTCGCCGAGCAGCAGGTTCGCGAAGATCGGCCCGGGCCGGAACTCGAAGTCCGCGTCGCGCTGGTTGTAGATCGAGGAGCCCGTCACGTCGGAGGGCATCAGGTCGGGCGTGAACTGGATCCGCTGGAAGCTGAGCGACGTCGCCTGGGCGAACGAGCGCGCCATCAGCGTCTTCGCCAGGCCGGGGTAGTCCTCGATCAGCACGTGGCCGTCCGCGAGCAACCCGAGCAGGACGAGCTCGAGCGCCTCGCGCTTGCCGATCACGGCGCGCTCGACCTCGTCCAGCACGCGGGTCGAGATCTCCTGGACGTCGTTGATCGTCGCCATGGGCGTATTACAGTCGCTCGAGCCGTTCGAGGATACGGTCGAGCTCGGCCGGCGGGATGCCGGGCGCGAAGCGTTCCTCGGGGGGCGGCCGGTCTGCGCGGACGACCTCCCACACCTCCTCGCCGAGGACGGCGCGCGCCTGCGGGCCGTCGATGTCGCTGCCGTGGCGGGCCGCGAGCCGAGCCGCCGCGATCTCGCGCAGCATGGGGCGGAGGTGGAAGTGGAGGTCGGCGGCGCGGGCGATGCCCAGCTCGACGCGTCGCTCGATCGTCGCGAGCTGCGACGGCGGCAGGTCGCCCGGGGGCCTCGCGCGGAGGGCGGCCTCGAAGGCGGAGCGCGCCTGGCGCGGCGCGGCGTTGCGCGCCGAGCTCACGAGCAACAGCAGCGCGAGGCCGCACGCGGTCAGGAGCACCATGTCGAACGTCGAGCTCGTTCGAGACCGGCTCGTAGACGAACAGGACCGTGAAGACCAGGGCGGCAAGGAGCCCCAGCTCGGCGGCGATCTTCCTCATTCGTCCGCCGCCCGCAGCTCGTCACGCACGACCGTGAGCGCCTCGATCGCTTCCTCGCGCATCTCCTCGTCGATCTCGTGGCGGCTGAACTTGGCCCGCTCGAACAGCGCGGCGAGCCGCTCGACCGAGGCCGCCGAGGCGTCGAACCCGACGAGGATCCGCCGCAGCCACTCGAACGGCGCCTCGTGCGCCTCACGTGGGAACCCGTAGAAGCCCAGCACCTGCTCGAGGCGGGCGTAGGCGCGGATCACGGCCTCGCGCGGGTCGCCCTCGCGCAGGTCGTCGAGCGCCTCGTCGAGCGCGAGCGAGATCGCCTCGGCTGGCCGTCTGCGCCTCGCGCACGGCACGCCGGTTGGCCCGTCGGACGAGGACGAACGCCGTCGCGGCTCCCACGACGACGAGCCCGACGATGAGCGCCGCGAGCCACCACTGGAAGATCGGCTCGGCGCCGCCGCCCTTCGCGACCTGCGAGCCCTTCGGGATCTGCGCCTTCGGCGGCTTGAGGTGGATTCCGCCGTCGCCGCGGTGGGTGCGCAGGTACTGAATCCAGAGCGCGAGTCCGATCAGGAAGAGCGCCGTGACGATGTTCCCGTACCGGCGCTGCTTGCGCTGCTGGGCCGCCTCGTAGACGAGCGAGTCGCGCTGCATCCAGTACAGCCAGATCGCGAACGGGATCAGCAGCACGAAGACGACGAGGAAGACGGTGAAGACGTAGTCCACGAAACCGCCGCCCGGGCCTGGCCCGCCCTCGGAGCCGCCGAGGTTGCCACGGGTGGCGAGCGCGACGACCACCAGGAGCGCCAGCAGGCCGGCGCCGACGAGAACCGCACGGCGATAGGCGTCAGAGCGCATCAGAGGCTGAGACGACCGGCGCGGGTCCGGGGTTGGCCGCACACGCGACGCACCCTACTGACATACCCTGGAGCCATGGGCATGGAGCACGGCCACCACGCTCACGACCACGCCGACGGCGACCGGCGCGCGCTGACGATCGCGCTCGTGCTCATCCTCGGGCTGCTCGGCGCGGAGGTCGTCTTCGGCATCGTCGCGGGCTCGCTGGCGCTGCTCGCCGATGCGGGACACATGCTCACAGACGCGGCCGCGCTGGGCTTCGCGCTCGGCGCCGCCTCGGTCGCGCAGCGCCCTCCGTCGGGCGGCTGGACGTTCGGCTTCGGACGCGTCGGCGTGCTCGCCGCCCAGGTGAACGGCCTGACGCTCGCGGTCGTCGGCGTCTGGATCGTCTACGAGGCGGTGCGGCGGCTGATCGAGCCCGACGACGTGCGCGGCGGGATCGTGCTCGTCGTCGCGCTCGGCGGAGTCGTGGTCAACCTCGCCGCGACGATGGTCCTCGCGCGCGGCAGCCGCGAGAGCCTGAACGTGCGCGGGGCCTTCCTCCACCTCGCCACTGACCTCGCGGCCTTCGCCGGCACCGCGCTCGCCGGGTTGCTGATCCTGCTCACGGGCGACAACCGCTTCGATCCGATCGCGAGCCTCTTCGTCGCCGCGCTCGTCTTCTGGTCGGCGTGGCATCTCCTCCGCGAGAGCGGCCGCATCTTCCTGGACATGTCGCCGTCGGGGATCGACCCGGACGTGGTCGGGAGCGCGATCGCCGCTCACCCCGGCGTCGTCGAGGCGCACGATCTCCACATCTGGTCGCTCGACGACCGCACCCCGGCCCTCTCGGCGCACGTGACGTGCGCCCGCGACACCGACTGCCACCGCATCCGGATGGAGCTGGAGCAGCTGCTCGGCGAGCGCTTCGGCCTCCGGCACACGACGTTGCAGTGCGACCACGCCCCGCAAACGGGCCTCGTTAAGCTCCGCTCTTGGCACTAGACGGGAAGACCGCGGTCGTCACCGGCGCATCGAGCGGGATCGGCGCCGCCACGGCGCGCATGCTGGCGGAGGCCGGAGCGCGGGTCGCGGGCGGGGCGCGGCGCGTCGACCGACTGCAGACGGACGTGCGCCTCGAGCTCGACGTGACGGATCCCGAGAGCTGCCGGCGCTTCGTGGAGCAGGCGGTGGCCGAGCTCGGCGGGATCGACATCCTGGTCAACAACGCCGGTCTCGCGCTCGGCCGCGATCCGGTGTGGGAGGTCGACGAGGCCGACGAGCGGACGATGTTCGAGACGAACGTCCTCGGCCTGATGCGGATGACGCGCCTCTGCCTGCCGCACATCCGCGACTGGGGCTCGATCGTCAACCTCGGCTCGGTCGCCGGCATCTGGTCGTACGCGAGCGCCTCGGGGTACGTGGCGTCGAAGTTCGCCGTCCACGGCTACACGCGCGCGCTGCGCGACGATCTCCAGGGCCGCCCGATCCGGGTCACGAACGTCGCGCCCGGCCTCGTCGAGACGGACTTCTCGAAGGTGCGCTTCAAGGGCGACGAGCAGAAGGCCGGCGCCGTCTACTCCGATGTCGCCCTCGGCGGCGCGCTGAATGCGGACGACGTGGCCGAGTGCATCCTCTTCGCGGTCACGCGCCGGCCCGCCGTGAATATCGACGAGATCGTCCTGCTGGCACTGGCGCAGACGAGCGGCGGCAACATCCTCAGGACGTGAGCCCCACGTGACGCTCACCATCCTCGAAGGCTCGACGTTCTGCATCTGCGACGACCGCGGCGACGTCCACGGAGAGACGGACGGGTTCTTCGCCGAGGACACGCGCCACCTGTCGATCTTCCGGCTGACGATCAACGGCCAGCGACCGCTGCTGCTCTCGTCCGGCAAGGTCGAGTACTTCAGCGCCGCGTTCTACCTTCGCAACCCGCTGGCGGGCGAGCTGCCGCAGGACTCGCTCTCGATCGTGCGCACGCGCTTCGTCGGCGACGGGATGCAGGACCGGATCGCGATCCGGAACGAGTCGATGAACGCGGTCTCGTTCGACCTCGGCCTCGAGCTCGCGTCCGACTTCGCGGACATCTTCGCCGTCAAGGATCACGACTTCGCGCTCGGCGACCCGCTGCGCGCGAAGCCCCTTGCCCGACCCGGTCGAGAACCGCTGGAACGGCGCCTCGTGCGTGCTCCAGGACTGCGAGCGAGACTCCCGCGCGCACCCAGATCGTCCTCTCGCGGCCGGGGGTGACCGACGACAAGACCGTCACGTGGCGCGTGGACCTCCAGCCGCGCGAGGCGTGGGATCTCTCCGTCGACATCTTCGCCACGCAGGACGACGAGATGCTCCACCACCAGGCCGCCTCGCGCCGTTTCGGCGACGAGCTCGCGCGGGTCCGGGACGCGCTCGCCGCATGGCAGCTGCGCGTGCCGCAGATCCGCACCAGCTGGGACGGGCTCGGGCGTGCGTTCGACCACTCCGTCTCCGACCTCGCGTCGCTGCGGATGCGCGGCGTCGCGGACGTGGGGATGCTCCCTGCCGCGGGCATGCCGTGGTTCATGACCGTCTTCGGCCGCGACACGCTCATCACCTGTCTGCAGACGCTGCTCTTCGGGCCCGAGCTGGCGCGGAACGCGCTCACCGTCCTCGCCGAGCTGCAGGCGCCGGAGGACGACCCGTCGATGGACGCCGAGCCGGGCAAGGTCGTGCACGAGGTTCGCCACGGCAAGGCGGCGGCGAACTGGTTCCACCTCTACTACGGGACGGTCGACGCGACGCCGCTGTACCTGATCCTGCTCTCGGAGGTCTGGAACTGGACGGACGACGCCGAGCTCGTCCGCGGGCTGCGCGGGCCGGCGCTGAAGGCGCTCCGGTGGATCGACGAGTACGGCGACCTCGACGGCGACGGCTTCGTCGAGTTCCAGCGGCGCGCGCCGCACGGCCTCGAGGTTCAGTCGTGGAAGGACTCCGGCGACTCGCAGCGCTTCCGCGACGGGCGCATCGCGCAGTCGCCGATCGCGCCGGCAGAGGTCCAGGGCTACGTCTACGACGCCAAGCGCAGGCTGTCCGTGATCGCGCGAGAGGTCTGGCGCGACCGCGAGCTCGCGGAGCGGCTCGAGCGCGAGGCCGCCGACCTGAAGCACCGCTTCGACGAGGCGTTCTGGGTCGAGGATCGAGGCGGCTTCTACGCGCTCGGGCTCGATCGCGACAAGGCGCGGATCGACTCGCTCTGCTCGAACATGGGCCACTTGCTCTGGACGGAGATCGTCCCGCCGCATCGCGTCGAGGCGGTCGTCGACCGGCTGATGGGCGAGGAGCTCTGGTCAGGCTGGGGCGTGCGCACGATGTCGACCGGCGACGCCGCGTACAACCCGCTCAGCTATCACAACGGGACCGTGTGGCCGCACGACAACTCGCTCGTCGCGTGGGGGCTCGCGCGCTACGGGCGCTGGACGGAGTGCCAGCGGATCGTGCGGCGGATGCTCGACGCGGCGGGCCACTTCGACTATCAGCTACCCGAGGTGTTCGCGGGCCTGCCCCGGTCCGAGACGCCGTTCCCCATCGCCTATCCGACGGCGGCGCGCCCGCAGGCGTGGGCCGCCGGGACGCCGGTCCTCCTGCTGCAGCTCCTGCTCGGGATCCAGCCGGACCGGCGCCGGCAGCTGCTCGAGACGATCGCCCCGCTCGAGCTGCCCTCGTGGACAGGCGACATCCGGCTCTCGGGGATCCGCGCGTTCTCCAGGCTCTGGGACGTGCGGCTGGACGACGGGCGCGTCCGGGTGGAGGAAGTTTGAGGCTCGCGATCCTCGCCCCGGTCTGGTTCCCGGTGCCGCCGACCGGCTACGGGGGGATCGAGTGGGTCGTCTGGCTGCTCGCCGAGGGCCTCGTCGACGCGGGGCACGACGTGACGCTCTTCGCCTCCGGCGACTCGCGCACGCGGGCGAAGCTCGAGTCCGTGTACCCGGTCGCGCCCAGCGAGATGATCGGCCGCACCTGGCAGGACCTCCGGCATGTGCTCCACTGCTACGAGCTCCAGGACGAGTTCGACCTGATCAACGACCACTCCGGCCTGCTGGCCGCCAACATCGGCGCGGCGCTCCGGACGCCGCTCGTGCACACCGTGCACGGGCCGCTCGACGGCGAGCCGGGCGTCGCCTACCGGCAGCTTGGGGAAATCTCGCCGCGTGTCGGCCTGATCTCGATCTCCATGAATCAGCGGAAGCCGCTCCCGGACCTGAACTGGATCGGCAACTGTCCGAACGCACTGGACTTCTCCGTCTACCCGTTCCGGCGCGACAAGGGCGACTACCTGCTCTTCCTGGGCCGGATGAGCCCCGACAAGGGCTGCCACCGCGCAGTTGCGGTGGCGATGGAGGCCGGGCTGCCTCTGAAGATCGCGGGCAAGATGCGCGAGGCGAACGAGCATGCTTACTTCGACGAGTTCGTGCGGCCGCACCTCTCCGCGGAGATCGAGTACCTCGGGGAGGTGACGCACGGCGAGAAGGTCGAGCTGCTGCAGCACGCGCGCGCGACGCTCTTTCCGATCGAGTGGGAGGAGCCGTTCGGCCTCGTGATGATCGAGTCCATGGCCTGCGGCACGCCCGTGATCGCGACCCGCTGGGGCGCCGTGCCGGAGGTGATCGAGCACGGGCGGAGCGGGATCATCGTCGACAACTGGCGGACGATCCCGGCAGCGTTGGAGGACGCGGACGAGCTCGATCCGCTCGAGCTGCGGCGGATCGCCGAGGAGCGCTTCTCGCCCGAGCGGATGGTCGGGGACTACCTCGACGCCTACCAGGCCGCCGTCCAGCAGCGCAGCTAGCTCGCCTGCCGCCTGGTCAGCGTGCGGACGTCCCGCACGAGGAGTACGGGGGCGCTGACGATCCAGACCAGGACGGACGCCGCAAGCAGGGCCTCCTTCGTCCCGATCGCGTCGGCGACGGGACCCGCGGCGGCGAGCCCGACCGGCACAAGCACCCAGGAGCCGAGCGCGTCGTAGGAGTAGACGCGCGAGAGCTTCTCCTGCGGAATCTCCTGCTGCATGGTCGTGTCCCAGAGCACGCCGAAGATCTCGATGCCGATCCCGGCGACAAGGGCGAGCGCCATGATCACCAGAACCGGCCAGGCAAAGGCGAAGCCGAGGAGCGGCGCGGCCATGAAAAAGACCCCGTACGTCGCGACGAGCAGCATCCGCCTCGGCCGCCAGCGGAGCAGCAGGAAGCCGCCGGCCAGCAGTCCGAGCGCCTGCGCAGTCAACACGAAGCCGAAGGCGGCCGCCCCGCCGAGCTGCTCCTTCGCGACCACGGGGCCGAGCACGCTCTCTGCCCCGGTCCATACGGCGTTGACGATCGAGAACTGCGCCACGATCGCCCAGAGCCACGTGCGCGATCGAACCTCGCGCCAGCCGTCGTGCAGCTCGGCGAGCACGCTGCTGCGCTCGACGCGGAGACCCGCCGGCAGGCGCATCAGGCCGATGAAGCACGCGGCGGCGAAGAACGTGAGCGCGTCGCAGAGGATCGCCCAGCCGGGACTCGAGGTCGCGACGATCAGGCCGCCGAGCGCGGCCCCGCTGATCGACATGCCGTTGATCCCCATCCGCAGCAGGGAGTTCGCCTGCTGCAGCAGGCTCTGCGGAACCGTCTGAGGGACGATCCCGGAGGACGCCGGGAAGAAGAACGCAGAGGACGAGCCCGTTGACCGCCGCGAGCACCAGCAGCTGCCAGATGCGCGCCTCGCCGCTCAGGAGCAGGAACGCCAGGATCGCCTGGCTCGTGCCGCTGACGACGTTGGTCACGACCATCAGGCGGTGGCGCGGCAGCCGGTCGGCCCAGACGCCGCCGAAGAGGAGGAAGACGATCTGCGGAATCGACCGCGCGGCGAGGACGAGGCCGAGATCCGCCTTCGAGCCCGTCAGGTCGAGCACCGCGAACGCGAGCGCGATCGGCGCGAGCGCGTTCCCGAAGATCGAGACGACCCGGCCGAGGAAGAGCAGCCGGAACTCGCGCTCGCGGAACGGCGCGGTGCTCCTCATGCGAGTACGCCGCGCGGCGGGCGCCTCACGCAGGCGCGATCCAGTTGGGCCTGACGTACTGCTCGCGGAAGCCGTGCCGGAGGATGTTCCGATACGAGTTGGACGACCGGCCCGGCTGTGGCTCGCCCGTCTCGGTCACGACCGTGTGCGCACCCAGCTCGGCGGCCTTGCGGATCCGGGCGGCCATCAGCGCACCCTGCCCGCCCCGGCGGCGGAACGCGGGTCTCGTCCCGCCGGCCCCGATCCACGCGTGGCCGCCCTCGACGTAGACGAGGCCCGCGGCGGCCGGCTCGTGCCCGGCCCAGGCGACGAAGACGTGCGTGCCCGGTGCGCCGACGGCGCCGGCCCAGAACGGCGCCGTCTCGGCCGGAAGGTCGTAGGCCTCGGTCTCGACGAGGCCGAATGCCTGCGCGTGCTCCGGGCCGATCTCCTCGACGCGCAGATCCGTCTCGGCGTGGGCTTCGGGTGCGTCGGCGGGCCGCGCGAACTTCACCCAGGCGTACCCGCGCTCGTAACCGCGCCGCTCGAGCTCGGCTGCGAGCGCCTCCCGGCCGGGCGCGACCGCGATCGCGAAACGCGTGCCCTGCGCGGCGAAGAACGCCTCGACCGCGTCGACGTCGACGTCGCCCTCGACCGGCGTCGCGCGGTTGACCATGGTCGTGTGGCCAAGCCGGGGAAACGCGATGCAGACCGCCCCGCCCGTCAGCGCGGCGACCGCGCCTTCGCCGCGGTCGAAGAGCGACCTGTAGCCGTGCGCCTCGATTCGCTCGAGCTCGCTCACGCCGCTTCGCGCCGCTTGCGCCAGTAGCGCTCGATCCCCTGGTAGCTCTGCCAGAAGGGTGCGGCCCGCCCGACCTGCTCCGCCTCGTCGCCGGCGTCGGCGAGCGCGGCGTCCGAGAACTCGTCGAGCGTCATCCCGGCCCCGACCCGCTCCGTCCAGCGGTCGAGCTCCTCGCGCAGCGTGGCCAGATGCCAGGGCACGTCCTCGACGATGCCGAAGTGGATCAAGGCGAGGCGGTCCGGCGCGCGGCGCTCCATCTCGTCGATCGTCCGATGCCAGCCCTCCGGGTCGAAGTCGGGCGGCGGCGATACGGGCACGACGTACCGCCCCGGCACGATCCGCACGCCGGCGGCGTCGCCGGCGTACAGCGTCCCGTCCTCGTGCAGGTACGAGACGTGATGCTTCGCGTGCCCGACCGTCGGGAAGCAGTCGAGTCCGAGCACGCGCTCGCCGACGACGCGCACGTTCGCCTCGGGGACCGGCGCGAGCTCGCCCCACAACTGGTCGAAGAGCTCGCCGTAGAGGCGGCGCGCCGAGGCCTCGAGCCTGGACGGGTCGACGAGGTGCGGCGCGCCGACGGAGGAGACGTGCACCTCCAGCGACGGGTGTTCGCGCACGATCGTCCCGGCGGCGCCCGCGTGGTCGAGGTGGATGTGCGAGAGGAGCAGGTGCCGGATGTCGGTCAGCTCGAGCCCGCGCCCGCGCAGTCCCTCTCGCAGCGTCTCGAGCGTCGAGGCGGGGCCGCAGTCGAAGAGCGCGAGGCCGTCCGAGGTCTCGACGACGTACACGCCGACCGCGCGCGCCATTCCCATATGCCTGAGGTCGATCGGATCGCGCATGCGCGCCCGATTCTCTACGAGCGGGCGGCGGCCACCGAGGGGACGAGCGCCTGCTCGAGGTCCGCGACCAGGTCGTGCACCGACTCGATTCCGACGGAGAGGCGGACGAGGTTCCGCGGCGCCGCGAACGGCGCGTCCGCAGTCGAGGCGTGCGTCATCCGCGCCGGGTGCTCGATCAGGCTCTCGACGCCGCCGAGCGACTCGGCCAGCTGGAAGATCTTCGTGCGCGCGACGAGCGCGACCGCCTCCTCCTCGCTGCCGACGAGGAACGAGATCATCCCTCCGAAGTCGCGCATCTGATCCTTGGCGATCGAGTGGCCGGGATGCTCGGGCAGGCCGGGGTAGAGGACCTGGTCGACGAGCGGATGCCGGTCGAGCCAGCCCGCGATCGCATGGGCGTTCTCGCAGTGCTGGCGCATGCGCACCGCGAGCGTCTTGAGCCCGCGCAGGACGAGCCAGGCGTCGAACGGGCCCGGCACCGCCCCGAGCGACTTCTGGAGGAAGTAGAGGCGCTCTGCGATCGAGGGGTCGTTGGTGGCGGCGAAGCCGCCGACGACGTCGGAGTGGCCGCCGAGGTACTTGGTCGTCGAGTGGACGACGATGTCCGCGCCCAGCTCGAGCGGCTGCTGGAGGTACGGCGTCGCGAACGTGTTGTCGACGACGAGGATCGCGCCGGCGGCGTGCGCCGCCTCGGCCGCCCTGCGGATGTCGATCACGTTCAGCACCGGGTTCGAGGGCGTCTCGACCCAGACCATGCGGGTCCTCTCGTCGAGGTGCGCGGCGAGGTTCGAGTTGAACTCGTCGGCGGGCACGTACTCGAACACGTAGCCCTTCTGCTCGTACACCTGCGACGTCATCCGGTAGACGCCGCCGTAGACGTCGGCGATCAGGACGACCTTCTCGCCGGGGTTGACGAGGTGCATCAGCGTCGTCGTCGCGCCGAGCCCGGAGGAGAACGCGACGCCGTGCGCGGCGCCCTCGAGCGAGGCGAGCGCCTCCTGCAGCGCCGTCCGGGTCGGGTTCGCGACCCGCGAGTAGTCGTAGCCCTTGTGGACGCCGACCTCCTCCTGCACGTAGGTCGAGGTCTGGTAGATCGGCACGATCACCGAGCCGGTGGTCGGATCCGGCTCCTGCCCCGCGTGGATCGCGCGCGTCTCGAAGTCCACGCGTGAAGCGTAACGGCACCGTGCCGGGTCGCGGGAACACCGCCCTTCTTGGACAGATGCGGGCTACCGCTCGACCCGCTCGACCCGCTCGAGCCGCACGATGCGGAGCAGCTTCGCGAGCGCCTTGTCGAGCGCGTCGTCGAGCGCTTGCGAGCTGCGTACGCCGGGCTCGCGATGGAACGCCTTGAGGCGCAGGACGCCCTCGGCACGGTCGGACTTGAGGTCGGCCCGTCCGACGATCCTGTCTCCCCAGAGCAGCGGCAGGACGTAGTAGCCGTAGACCCGCTCGTGCTCGCGCTTGTAGACCTCGATCACGTGCTGGAACCCGAACAGGCGCTGCAGCAGTGGCCGGTCCCAGACGAGGTTGTCGAACGGGCAGAGGAAGATCGGCAGATGCGCCGCCGCCGTCGAGCTCCGCTTCCGGCGGCACGTACATCGGCGGCCCGCCGTCGTCGACCTGGACTTCCCGCAGCGCCCCCTCCACCACGAGCGCCTCCAGGTGGTGGTGCAGCACCGCCCTCCCGCCCTTCCAGCGCCAGTGCTCGCGGATCGCCGCCTCCGTCAGCGCACCGCGCGCGCGGACGGCCGCGACCGCGAGCTCGCGGTACGACTCGGCCTCCGTCGGCAGCGGCGCCTCGAGGTAGCGCTTCGGGATCACCCGCTCGGCGAGGTCGTAGAGCCGCTGGAAGTTCGGCCGGCCCGCGATCGCGAGGTCGCCCCGGTCCCAGAGCGCCTCGAGCATCAGCTTCGCGGGCTTCCAGTTCCACATTCCTCCGCGCCCCTTCCCCTCGAAGGCGCGGGACGGGAGCGGCCCTTCGTCGCGGATCCGCTGCAGCACCGGCTCGACGAGGTGGGCGTGGTGCTGAAAGGCCTCCGTGTGCCAGCGCCAGTGCCCTTCGCCGGCCATCACGCGCCGGAAGTGGGGGTAGAGCTCGATCGGGATCAGCGACGCCTCGTGCGCCCAGTACTCGAAGATCCGGCCCGACGCGAGCAGCCGGGTGACGGTGTCGCCCGGATAGGAGCCGATCCGTGCGCCCAGCGTCAGCCGGTGCGCCCGCTCGACGGTGGAGATCGAGTCGAGCTGCACGGCCGTCAGCCGCCGGATCGTCGCCTCGACCTCGGCGGCGGCTGCGCGGCGCGGCCGCTGCGCGAACCCCTGCTGCGAGACGACGTACCGGCGCAGCGCCCTCAGGGGGACGGCCACTCGACCTCCTCTGCGCCGACCCACCGCGCCAGGCTCCGCACCGGCTCCTCGATCGGCACCGGCCCGTCCTCCCAGTGCACGGACCGGATGCGGAGCACGCCCTCCTTGCGGTCGAGGAGCGGGTCGATCCGGCCAACCAGCCGGTCGCCGTGCAGCACGGGGAGGACGTAGTAGCCCCAGCGCCGCTTCGCCGCGGGGACATACATCTCCAGCCGGTAGTCGAAGCCGAAGAGCTCGAGCGTCCGCTGGCGGTCGGCGATCAGCTTGTCGAACGGCGCCAGGAGCGTCGTTCGCGCCCGGAAGCGCAGGTCGAGAAGATCCGCATGGGCGTACCACTCGCCGGAGAGGCCGTCGATCGTCGCCGGCACGGCTCGCCCTTCGCGGACGAGCGCGCGCAGCGCCCGCTCCCAGCCGGGCGGCCGGCCGTCGAAGGTGCGGTTGAACGAATCGACCCGGGCGACCCCGCTCAGCCGCAGCTTGCGATCGAGCACCCGCCGCGCGACCTCGCGCTGCGGCAGGCGCTCGTGCACCGGGTAGACGCGATCCGCCACGTCCCAGACACGCTCCTGGCCGTCGCGCCCGACGGTGGCGATCCTGCCGCCGAACCAGAGGCGCTCCAGCATCATCGTCAGGTTCTTGCCGTCGTTCCAGCCGCCGCTCCGCCACGGGACGACCGCGCGGTCCTCGAGGTCGCGCGAGCGCAGCGGGCCGCGCCGGCGCAGCTCCCGCAGCACGTAGCGCTCGAACGGCTTGTTGGCCGCGAGCCACTCCCGCGTGTACACCGCCCGCGTGTGCTCGCCGCGCGGGTAGCGCCGCATCGACTCGCGATGGATCGCGTAGTCGGACCTGGGGACGATGAACGCCCAGTACTCGAACAGCTCCCTCGTCTCGAAGCGCAGCCGCTCGAGCTCGCCGACGTCGTACGGGCCGAGCCGCGACCAGACGACGAGCTGCTCCGCGCGGGCCACGGGCGAGACGGGGTCCATCTGGAGGCCGAGGAGGCCCTCGACCACCTCGAGGACCGACGTCGGCTTCGGCGCGGCCAGCATCGCCCCGATGACGGCGAGCCGGCGCGCCTGTGGCAGGCTCAGGACGACGGGCGGCACTCCCTGGATCTTTGCAGCCGTCAGCCGTGCTTCGCCCGCTCGAGGCTCTCGCCCCACTCCTCGTGGGCGAGGACGCCGCGGTCGGTCATCAGCGCCTCGACCTTCTCCTCCAGCGCACGCTGTGCGGCCGCGTCGGCGGTGCGCAGGATCTCGAGCAGCGGGAACCGCCATTCGGCGGGTAGGTCGTCGAGGCAGTCGTGGAACGGCGGCCGGCGGCCTTCGAGCGCGTGGAGCGCCCGGACGAGATACCGGACCGAGTCTGCCGCGTGGAGGCGGGCGCCGAGCTCGTCGCCGCGGCGGGCCGCGCCGAGGCCGCGGACGAAGGCGTTCAGGTAGCCGTCGTACGCCTCGTACGCGGCGCCCTCGGGCACCGCGCGCAGCCGCTCGAGCTCGGCGTCGAGGGCGCCGCCGGTCTTGTCCACCAGCACGCGGCCGGCGACGAGGCCGTCCGTCCACCAGTCCGGCTCGTGCGACCGCAGCGCCTCGAGCGTGGTCGTCGGCGCCTCGACCTGCGGCGGGAGGACCGGCTGCTCGGCCGTGGTGCGGACGAGGTACACGTCGTAGTCCGACCCCGCGTGCTCGTGGCCGTGCGCCCGGGAGCCGGCGAGGACGAGCGCCAGCGTGTCCGGATCGGTCTCGGCCTGGGCGACGAGCGACGCGAGGACGTCGTCGGTCACCGGCTGTGGGCCAGGTACCCGAGGAGGTCGGAGCGCGTGATCACGCCGACAGGCTTGCCGTCCCGCGCGACGACGACGGCGTTCGTGCGGCCGGTCAGCGTCGCGAACACCTCGTCCAGCGGCTGCGAGACCTCGACCGCCGCGAGCGGCGGCTGCATCGCCGACGCGACGTCCTCGTGCAGCGCGTCGGAGTTCTTGAAGACGCGGTCGAGCAGATCGCGATCCTGCAGCGAGCCGATCACGTCGGCGAGCGAGCCGACCTCGCCGTCCCGCACGACGGGGAGCTGCGAGATCGAGTACCGCTGCATGACGTCGATCGCCTCGCCGACCTTCTGGTGCGCCGAGATCGTGACCAGCTCCGGCACGTTCGCGGACTCGACGCTCTTCGAGGCGAGCAGCTCCTCCACCGTCGGCGACGGCCCGCGCCGCTCGACGAAGCCGTGCTCGAGCATCCAGTTGTCGTCGTAGAACTTCGACATGTAGGAGCGGCCGCTGTCCGGGATCATCGTCAGCACCTGCTTGCCCGGTCCGAGCCGCCTCGCCAGCTCGATCGCACCCCAGACGGTCGAGCCTCCGGAGCCGCCGACGAGCAGCCCTTCCTCGCGCGCGAGGCGTCGCGCGGTCAGGAACGAGTCGCGGTCGGAGACGCGGATCCACTCGTCGACGACCTTCGGGTCCATCGTCTGCGGCCACGTGTCCTTGCCGATGCCCTCGACGAGGTACGGCTGCAGGTCGGACTCGTCCTTCGCCGTGTAGACCGAGCCCTCGGGGTCGACGCCGACGATCAGCACCTCGGGCTTTCGCTCCTTGAAGTAGCGGCCGACGCCGGAGATCGTCCCGCCGGTGCCGACGGAGATCACGATCGCGTCGATCTCGCCGCCGGTCTGCTCCCAGATCTCCGGGCCGGTGAGGCGGTAGTGCGCCTCCGGGTTCGCCATGTTCGAGTACTGGTCGGGCTTGAAGCCGCCGGGGATCTCCTCCGCGAGCCGCGACGAGACGGAGTAGTACGACTCGGGCGAGTCCGGCTCGACGGCGGTGGGCGTGATCACGACCTCGGCGCCGTAGGCGCGCAGCATCGAGATCTTCTCCTGGCTCATCTTGTCGGGCATGACGAAGATGCAGCGGTAGCCCTTCTGCGCGGCGGCGATCGCGAGCCCGACGCCCGTGTTCCCGGAGGTCGGCTCGACGATCGTGCCGCCCGGCTTCAGCTTCCCCTCGTGCTCGGCCGCCTCGATCATCGCGAGCCCGATCCGGTCCTTGACCGAGCCGCCCGGGTTGAGGTACTCGAGCTTGGCCAGCAGCTGGGCGCCGCCGCGCGGCGTCAGCTTGTCGAGCCGTACGATCGGCGTGTCGCCGACGAGCTCGAGGACGGTCGGGTACGCGCGCGCCATGCGGCGGAAGCGTACCGCTCTGTCAAGCTGCAGCCTGCGGGGAAGCCCGGCCCGCCCTTCGTCGTTCGTATCCTCGTCGAGACGAGGAGGCCTGATGAAGATCGCAGTGGTCGGGAGAGGCAGCGTGGGGGGCGGGCTCGCCGCGAGGTGGCGTGCGGCCGGCCACGACCTGACGGAGATCGGCCGTGACGGCGGCGACGTCTCGGACGCGGACGTCGTGCTGCTGGCGGTGCCGGGAACCGCGATCGCCGAGGCGCTCGCCGGCGTCACGGGCGCGAGCGGCAAGACGTTCGTCGACGCGACCAACTTCTTCGGCGGCGAGCGGCCGCCGTTCGACTCGCTCGCGCACCAGGTGCAGTCGATCACCGGCGGCCCGGTCGCGAAGTCGTTCAACCTCAACTACGCAGTCCTCTACGAGAGGATCGACGAGCAGGCGAGCAGGCCGGGCAACCTGTACGCCGCCGACGAGGGCGCACGCGAGGTGACCGAGCAGCTGATCCGCGACGCCGGCTACGAGCCGGTGTTCGCCGGAGGGCTGGAGAACGCCCGCGTGCTGGAGGACTCGATGCGGCTCCTGTCGGCCGTCAACCAGGGCGGGCTCGGACGGCACTTCTACCGCTTCGCGGCGCCCGGGGCGCTCTGAGAGCTCCGTTCACCATGAGCCGCCGAGGAGTGACGCGGCTCGAGGCGCAGCTCCAACTCCAACTCGTGAGCGATCGGAATCCCCTTCGCGTCCCGGGCCGGGATCGAGGGCTTGAGGCGGCTGCGCGCATCCGAGACGGCGTTGCGGTGCAGCGCGATGATGTCCATGCCCCACCGCTGGTACACCTCCAGTGCGCGGAGGTTGTTGTTGGTCGTGATCAGCCAGAGCCGTCGGCAGCCTGCGTCGGTCGCAGCGTCGCGCACGGCATCGAGGAGCGCTCGGCCGATCCCGTGGCCCTCCAGCAGGCTGCGGATCGTCACCACCTCGCATTCCTGACCCCTGATCGCGTACGAGAGGAGGCCGACTCGGTGTCCGCCCGAGCAGGCGACGAAGCCGGGCAGCCGGGTCGGGTCGACGAGCTCCCCCAGGCGCGCCACCACGGGCTCGCCCCAACTCTCCGTCTCGATCTCGACGGCCCAGCGCCGGTCTTCCTCGGTCAGCGGCCGGACGTCGACCATGGCCTCATCGACCATGGCCTCATCGACCATGGGCTCAGTATCGCTCGCCTGCCGACGCGGCCGAACGGGGCTCTACGAGGGGAGCGTCCAGAACGGCCCGGCGAGGCCGAGCTCGTCGAGGATCGCCTGGTTCTGGTCGCGGGTGTGGGGCCGCCAGTCGGGGGACAGGCGGTCGCCCCACCACGCCTGCGCCAGCGCGCCCAGTTTCGTGACGGAGATCGTCGCGCCGGGCGGGCGGCCGCCGAGCCACCGCTCGATGTGCTCTTCCGACCGGAAGAGATTCATGGTGCTTCAGGTGAAGACGATGTCGTCCCACCAGGCCGCGGCGGGGACGAGGCAGTGGAAGAGGAGCGTCTCGTCGTCGGGCAGCTCGCCGCGCACCTCGACGCGATCGGCTCCCCGCAGTCGATGCACGAGCTCTCGATCCGCCCGTCCACGTCCAGCGCGGCGAGGATGCCGAAGGCGTCCCAGGCGCAGTTGCCGTACCACCGGCGGCCGCCCGCCTGGACGCGGTAGGCGGTCGGCACGGCGGAGAACGGGTTGGCCATCCGGATCGCCGTCCGAGCCTCGTCGAGCACGAGCGCGTGCGCGTCGTGAAGGCGCTGCCAGGCGCCCAGCACCTCGTCCCGCGGGCCGACCTCCTCGGGCAGCGGCGCGCGACCGAGCTCGACGAAGCGCGCGTAGGTCCGGTTGCGGATACCGATGTCGGCGTCGGTCACGAGCGCTCCGCGCGACGGAAGCCGAAACGCGTCGTCCCCGGCCGCGGGAAGTCGAACGACGAGCCTCGATCCTCGCCCTCCGAGACGTAGAACGTCGTCGGCGAGGTCGGATAGCCCCAGACGCGGTATGGCGGTGTGTCCGCCTCCTGCGCCTCGGCCTCGAGGCCTCCGTCGCGGGGGCGGAACGTGACCTCGGCGCCCCGGCGACGATAGGTGCCGGCGAAGCCGTCGACCGCCGCCTCCACCCGCGCCGGCTGCTCGCGGCCGAGCAGCTGCTCGACGATCGCCTCGATCGCGGCGCCGCCGCTGTCCGCATTCGTGAGCGCGACGAGCGCCCAGGGGCGCTCGGTGGAGACGAGCAGGAGCGACGCGTACCCGCCCCAGCCTCCCGGATGGAAGACGAGCGTGCGCGTCCGGCCCCAGCCGAGCGCCCAGTCGCTGCCGACGGCCTTGGTCTGGCGTTCGTGCGACGGGTGCGGGGAGAGATGCCCGGCCGCGAAGCGGAGCAGGTCGGCCGCCGTCGAAACCACGCCGCCCGAGGGCCGTCGCGCCCGCGGGTAACGCTCGCCCGCGGCCTCGACCGTCGCGCCCTCGAAGCTCGTTTCGCTCATCTCGAACGGCTCGAAGACGTGCCGCGCCATCGCCTCCTCGAACGTCGAGCCCGCGCGCTCGGCGCAGGCGAGCCCGGCCAGCCAGTAGCCCGGATTCGAGTACGACCAGAGAGCGGGGGGCTGCTCCCAGCGCCGGAGCGACCCGAGCTCGGCCACGATCCTCCCGGCCGCGTCGTCGCCGTCGCCGAACCGCAGCGGCTCGTCCGGCTCGCCGTCGATCCCGGTCTGATGCGCGAGGCAGTGGCGGAGCGTGCAGTCCTCCCAGAGCGGCTCGTCGAGGGGCAGCCCGAGTGCGAAGCAGAGGTGCGCGACCATGGGCTTCGTGACTGAGGCGACGTGGAAGCGGTCGCCCTCGCGCGCGGCGCCGTAGGCGCGGACCGTCGTCGTGTCGCCCTCGAGGAGGCCGAGCGTCAGCGCCGGCACCCGCCAGCGCGCGAGCTCGCGCTCGACGGCCGCGTCGTCGATCAATGCCTGAAATGCCGCCGGCCCGTGAGCACCATCGCGGCGCCGGCTGCCTCCACCGCGGCGACGACCTCCGCGTCGCGCTTCGCGCCGCCGGGCTGGACGATCGCGACGACGCCCGCCTCGAGCGCGGCAGCCGGGCCGTCCGGGAACGGGAAGAACGCATCCGAGGCGAGGACGGAGCCCGCCAGGTCGTGGCCGTGCTCCCGGGCCCGGTCGATCGCGATCTTCACCGCGTCGACCCGGCTCGGCTGGCCGCCGCCGATGCCGAGCGTCTGCAGGCCCTTTGCGATCACGATTGCATTCGACCAGACGTGCTTGCAGACGCGCCAGGCGAACAGCAGGTCGCCCCATTGCTCCTCGCTGACCCTGCCGCAGGCGATGCTCGTGCCCTCGCGGTCCTCGACGTCGGCGTCGCGGTCCTGGACGAGCAGCCCGCCGACGACGCGCTTGTACTCGCGCTCGCCCGGCGTCACTCCGCGCCGCTCCCGGTCGTCGAGGATCCGCGTGTTCGGCTTCGCGGTGAGCGCGGTGAACGCTGCGTCCTCGTAACCGGGCGCGAGCAGCACCTCGACGAACTGCTCCGCGATCCTCGCGCCGAGGGCTCCGGAGACGGGGCGGTTGAGCACGACCACCCCGCCGTACGCCGAGAGCGGGTCGGCTGCGAGCGCGAGCTCGTACGCCTCCTCGATCGACCCTGCCACTCCGACGCCGCACGGGTTCGCATGCTTGACGATCACGCAGGCCGGCACCGTGAACTCCCGGGCCAGCAGCCGGGCGCCGTTGAGGTCGTTCAGGTTGTTGAAGGAGAGCTCCTTGCCGTGCAGCTGCTCCACCCGCGAGAGCAGGTGGCGGCGGGCGCCGATCTCGGCGTAGTAGGCGGCGCGCTGGTGGGGGTTCTCGCCGTACGAGAGGTCGAGCACCTTCTCGAAGGCTGGGAGGAAGAAGGGCGGCGACGGCTCGCGGTCGGCGAACCAGGTTGCGATCGCGGCCTCGTACGCGGCAGTCGTCGCGAACGCCTCGCTGGCCAGTCGGCGCCGCGTGTCGAGCGAGAGCGCGCCCGACCCGCGCAGCTCCTCGAGCACCTGCACGTACTGCTCGGGCCGGCAGAGGGGCGCGACGTTGGCGAAGTTCTTTGCCGCGCCGCGGAGCATCGACGGCCCGCCGATGTCGATCATCTCGACGGCCTCCTCCTCGCGGACGCCGCGGCGGCCCGCCACCTCGGAGAAGGGGTAGAGGTTGATGCAGACGAGGTCGAACGGCCGGATTCCGTGCTCGTCGAGCGTGCCCGCGTCCTCGGCGCCGCGCTGGAGGATCCCCGCGTGGATCGCGGGATGAAGGGTCTTGACGCGACCGCCGAGCATCTCGGGGAACTCCGTCAGCTCCTCGACCCGCTCCACCTCGAGCCCGAGCGACTCGAGATGGTCGGCGGTGCCGCCGCTCGCGACGAGCTCCCAGCCGAGCTCGGCGAGGCCCTGCGCGAGCTCGTCGATCCCGTCCTTCTTGTACACACTGATCAGCGCGCGCATCTCGACTCCTCGGCCGGGACAAGCAGCCCTCTCACGACCTCGGGCAGGATGCGGTGCTCGACCGCGTGGATGCGGTCGACGAGGGTCTCGCGGGGCTCGACCGGCACGGGCTCCTGCCGCAGGATCGGGCCGCTGTCGAGGCCCTCGTCGACGACGTGCACCGTGACGCCGGTGGTGTCGACGCCGGCGGCCAACGCGTCGTCGATCGCGCGCGCACCCGGGAAGTCGGGCAGGAGCGAGGGGTGGACGTTGATGATCCGATCCGGGAAGCGGTCGAGGAACGGCCTCGTCAGCAGGTGCATGTAGCCGGCGAGCACCACGAAGTCGACGCCCCGGTCCTCCAGCCAGGTGGCCATCACGAGGTCCCGCTCCTCGCGGCCTGCCGGACCCGGGGCGTGGCAGTCGAGCGAGAACGAGGCAGTGGGGATCCCCGCGGCCCGGGCACGGTGCAGCGCGTAGGCGTCCTGACGGTTCGATGCGACCGCGGCGATCGGCAGCCCCGCGTCGATCAGCGCCTGCAGGTTGGTGCCCGAGCCGCTGACGAGGACGCCGATCATGCGAGGATGCGGCCGATCACGATCTCGTCGCCGGGGTCGGCGACGACGGCGCAGTAGCCGATGCCGAGGTTGAAGACCCTCCGCAGCTCGTCCTCCGGCACGTGCCGCGCCAGCCAGCCGAAGACAGCCGGCCGCTCCCAGGCGTCCCAGTCGAGCTCCGCGCGGAGGCCGTCCGGAACGACCCGCCGCAGGTTTCCCTCGATGCCGCTGCCTGTCACGTGCGCGAACGCGTGTGCCCCGGCCCGCAGCCGGCGGACGTCCTCCAGGTAGAGCCGCGTCGGCGCGAGCAGGTCGTCGCCGTCGTAGTCCTCGTCCTCGAGCACCTGCCGGACGAGCGTGAACCCGTTGGCGTGCACCCCCGCCGAGGGCAGGCCGATCACGAAGTCGCCGGCCTCGACGCGCGAGCCGTCGAGCAGGTCCGCCCGGTCGACGATCCCGACGCAGGTGCCGGCGAAGTCGAGCTCGCCTTCCCGGTAGATGCCCGGCAGCTCGGCCGTCTCGCCGCCGACGAGCGCGCAACCGGCCTCGCGGCAGACCGCGGCGGCTCCCTCTACCAGCTCGGCGACCTGCTCGAGGTCGATGCTGTTCGCGGCGACGTAGTCCAGGAGCAGCAGCGGTTCCGCCCCGGTGGTGATCACGTCGTTGATGCAGTGCGCGGCCAGGTCGGCGCCGCAGTCGCGCAGGCGGCCGCGCTCGCGCGCGAGGATCAGCTTCGTCCCGACGCTGTCGGTGGACGCGGCGAGCAGCCTGCGGTCGTCGAGCGGATGGAGCCCTGCAAAGGCGCCGAAGTTCTCCGCACCGGTCGACTCCACCGCCGCGCGCAGGCGCTCGACGACAGCGTCCGCGACGGCGAGCGAGACTCCCGCTGCGGCGTAGGTGCGGTCTTCTCCTCTCAGGGGAGGGAGTCTAGAGGCTTGATGTGACACGGACGTGTCGCGCGGATACGCCCGACCAAGCGGATTGGACGAGTCGAGTGCAGCGCGTAGCGGTGGCTACGGGCAAGCTCGACTCGTCCGAGCCGCGCCGTGTCTGGTGCACCAGCCGCGGGTGCGTGCGTGTCACATCAAGCCTCTTGGAGTCGGTGCGGCTGGCCGCACCAGCAGACGCCCGGTAGCTCGATTCCGGTTGCGGGGCGCGAAGGGCACACTCATCTACATGAACCGCGCGCGCCTCTCCCTCCCCGGCATCGTGAGCGGCGCGCGTGGGGCCCACATCTTGCTTTCGAACAGCCCCCTTCCGGGTTGCGAAAGGTGTGGCTAACCGTATGGTGGCGCAGCTTCAGCTTTGTCAGGATGCTGGCGTGACGAGCGTCCTGATCGTCGACGATCACCCCAGCTTCCGCGCGACGGCGAGGGCACTGCTCGAATCCGAGGGGTACGAGGTGATCGGCGAGGCCGAGGACGGCGCGTCCGCTCTCGAGGCGTTCGCGACGCTCCACCCGGCGCTCGTCCTGCTCGACGTGCAGCTGCCCGACATGGACGGGTTCGAGGTCGTCGCCCGGTTGATGCAGCAGAACGGGGCGTCCCCGACGATCGTCCTCACGTCGAGCCGCGACGGCTGCGAGTTCGGCTCGCTGGTCGAGAGCAGCGGCGCCCGCGGCTTCATCCCGAAGGCAGAGTTGTCGGGAGCCGCGCTGCGCGCCATGCTCGCTGCATGACGCGACGACTCTGGCTCGTCTACACGCTCGGCGGGCTCGTTGCGGGCGCGATCGCACTCACCCTGGTCCTGACGAGCGACCACGAGACGCAGCCCCTCCTGACGAGTGTCCTCGGCCTCCTCCTGGGCTGGGCCTTCATCGGCAGCGGCGCCATCGCGGCCCTCCGCCGGCCCGACAACCGGACGGGCCTGCTGCTCGCGCTCGTCGGCTTCACGTGGTTCCTCGGCGCCCTCGGCGAGTCGAACGACCCGGCGGTCTTCACGCTCGGCGTGACGGTCGAGTCCCTCGCGATCGCGGTGTTCATCCACCTCCTCCTGGCCTACCCGAGCGGACGGCTCGCAACACGGCTGGAGCGCGTGATCGTCGTCTCCGCCTACGTGATCGTGCTCGCGGCGCCGACGCTCGTGCACGTCGTGCAGGAGGGGGAGTCGCCGCCCTGTGACAAGTGCCCCGCCAACGAGCTGTTCGTGAGCGACCAGCCGCTGCTCAAGGATCTGGTTACGGTCTTCATGGACGTCGCGGCGGTCGTCGTTCTCCTGCTGGCGATCGTCGTGCTCGTGAGGCGCTGGCGCTCGGCCAGCGCCGCGTACCGGCGCAGCCTGCGCGCGGTGCTCTTGAGCGGAGCACTCGCGCTGGTCTTCTTCGGGCTCGCGCTCGCCGCGGAGCCGGTCTCGCACACGGTCGGCGTCGCCTTCGAGATCGTCGCCGGGCTCTGCGTGCTGGCCGTCCCGTTCCTCTTCCTCGCAGGGCTGCTCCGCGGCCGCTTCGCGGCGGGCGCCGTCGGACGGCTCGTCACCGAGCTGGGGCGGACGCCGGACTCGGGTGCGCTGCGCGACGCATTCCGCACGGCGCTCCACGACCCCACGTTGCAGCTCGCGTACTGGCTTCCCGAGGCGGAGGCCTACGTCGACGCAGAGGGGCGCTTCTTCGAGCCGCCTCAGGGGCGGTCGACGACGGTCGTCTCCGACGAGGAGGGGCCGATCGCGGCGCTCGTGCACGACCCGTCCCTCGACGCCGAGCCCGAGCTGGTCGAGAGCGTCGTCGCCGCGACGCGGCTCGCGATCCTGAACGAGCGCTTCCAGGCCGAGCTCCGCGCGCGGGTGCAACGAGCTCGAGCGCGAGCGCGACTTCACGCGGCTCGTCGTCGACTCGACGCCGGCGCTCTTCTGCGTTGTCGACCCGGACGGCCGCATCGTGCGCTTCAACCGCTCGCTCGAGGTCCTCTCGGGGCACCTCGACGACGACAGCGGTGCGCGGCCGGCTCTTCTGGGAGGTCTTCTCGGACGCCCGAGCGCGCCGACGAGGACCGGGCGGCGCTCGCCGCGGCGCGCCGCCGGGCTGGAGACCGAGCGGCGGCAGTCGCCGCTTCCGTCGCCGCAGGGCACGCGGCTCGTGGAGTGGCTCGACGTGCGGATCCCCGACGAGCACGGTCAGCTCGCCTTCCTCCTCGAGGCAGGGATCGACGTGACCGAGCGGGAGCGGAACCTCCGGGATCTCCGTCGGCTCGCCGACGAGCAGGCCGCGCTCAGGCGTGTCGCCGAGGTCGTTGCGAGCGGCCCGTCCGAGGACGAGCTGATGGCCAGCGTCACCGAGGAGGCGGCGCTGCTGCTCGGCGCGCAGGCGGCGCACACGGTGCGCTTCGACGAGGGCGACATGATCACCGGCATGGGCAGCTGGAGCGCCCCCGGCTCGCAGGCGGTGCCGGCCGGGCCGCCGCGCCCGCTCGACAGCCACACGGTCGTCTGGGCCGTGCGCGAGACGGGAGCCACCGCCCGGCTCGACGACTACTCCCAGATCCCCGGCGAGCTCGCGGCCACGCTGCGCGCGATCGGGATCAAATCCTCGATCGGCGCCCCGATCACGGTGGACGGACGGCTCTGGGGCGCGCTGGCGGCCTCGAGGACGACCGATGAGCCGTTCGACGCCGGCGCAGAGGAGCGGCTCGGCCGCTTCGCAGCACTGGCCGCGCAGGCGATCGAAAACGCGCACGCGCGCGACGAGATCACGGCGCTCGCGGCGGAGCAGGCGGCGCTGAGACGGGTCGCGACGGTCGTGGCGAGCGAGCCGTCCGAGCCGGAGCTGATGGCCGTCGTCACCGAGGAGGCGGGGCGCCTGCTCGGCGCCCAGACTGCGAACATGATCAGGTACGAAGCCGGCGACCAGTTCACCGTCCGCGGCAGCTGGAACGATCCCACCGGCCGCCCGGCCGAGCCCGCGCCGATCATGAAGCTCGACGGGCAGACGATCACGTCGGTCGTGAAACGCGAGGGCAAACCGGTCCGTCTGGACACCTACGAGGATCTCCCGGGCGAGCTGTCCGAGTGGCTGCGGTCGCTCGGCATCCAATCGTCGGTGGCCGCGCCGATCACGGTCGTCGGGCGGCTCTGGGGCGCAATGATCGCGTCGAAGATGAACGAGGAACCCTTCCCTCCCGGCGCCGAGGAGCGACTCGGCCGCTTCGCCGACCTGGCCGCGCAGGCAATCGTGAACGCCCAGGCGCGGGACGAGATCACGTCGCTCGCGGCGGAGCAGGCCGCGCTGCGGCGCGTCGCCACGCTCGTCGCGAGCGCGCCTCCCGAGGAGGTGCTGTTCACTGCCGTCTCGGAGGAGGTTGCGGGCATCTTCGGCGGCGAGTCCGCGAACGTCTTCCGGCGTGAGGGGGATGCCGTTCGCGTGCTCGGCGGCTGGGCTGTCGAGGGCGTGACCCCCGTGACGAGAGGCCGCCTTTATCCGGCGGAGAGCGATACGACCGTCCAGCGTGCAATCGCGAGCGGGAGGCCGCAACGGGTCGACTCGCCCGCGGATCTCGTGCACGAGTCGGCCCGCGCGGTCTGGGACGAGGTCGGCGCTCGCACGGCGATCGCGGCTCCGGTGCTCGTCGAGGGTCGCATCTGGGGCGGGATCGCCGTCCTGAAGACGCGCGACGAGCAGTTCCCGCCCGGGGCGGAGGAGCGGCTGGGGGACTTCGGGGCGCTGGTCGCGCAGGCGATCGCGAACGCCGAGGCGCAGGCGCAGCTCTCGTCCTCGCGCGCGCGAATCGTCCAGGCGATGGACGAGACCAGGCGGAAGCTCGAACGGAACCTTCACGACGGCGCACAGCAGCGCCTTGTCTCGCTCTCGCTCTCCCTCCGGCTCGCCCAGGCCAAGCTGCACGGCGACCCGGACGCGGCGGACGAGATCATCACGGGAGCGAGCACGGAGCTCGCCCAGGCGCTCGAGGAGCTGCGCGAGCTGGCCCGGGGCATCCACCCGGCGGTGCTCAGCGACCGGGGGCTCGGACCGGCACTCGAGACGCTGGCGCAGCGCTCCACGCTGCCGGTGGAGATCGAGAACACCGTGGACGCGCGCCTGCCCGGGCCCGGTCGAGGCCGCGGCCTACTACGTCGTCTCCGAGTCGCTCGCGAACGTGGCGAAGTACGCCGAGGCGACGTCCGTGCGGGTGACGATCACGCGCGCGGACGGCGTCGCGCTGGTCGAGGTCGCGGACGACGGCGTCGGCGGCGCAGATCCTGCGCAAGGGACGGGCCTGCGGGGCCTCGCCGACCGGGTGGAGGCGCTGGGCGGACGGCTCGAGGTCGGAGGCGCGAACGGCCTCGGCACGGTCGTCCGGGCGGAGATTCCTCTCGGCACCGAGTAGTCTCGGGACGGTGAGCCTCCCGACCGGCACCGTGACGTTGATGTTCACCGACATCGAGGGCTCGACCGGCCTGCTGCAGCGGCTGGGCGAGGCCTATCCGGGCGTCCTCCAGGTGCACCGGGCGCTGATCCGGGACGAGGTCGCTGCGGCGGGGGGAGTGACGGTCGACGTGCGGGCCGACGAGTTCTTCGTGGCGTTCCCGGACGGGCCGAGCGCGGTGGACGCCGCCGTCCGTGCCACGCGGGCGATTGCTGCCTTCGAGTGGCCCGAGGGCGGGGAGGTGCGGGTCAGGTTCGGCCTGCACACGGGCACGCCCGACGTGATCGGGGACGGCTACTTCGGGCTCGACGTTCATCGGGCGGCCCGCATCTGCCAGTCGGCGCGCGGCGGCGAGATCCTGCTCTCCGAGACGGCGCGCGAGCACGCGGCCGAGTACGAGGCGGAGGATCTCGGCCGGCACGAGCTGAAGGGCCTTGCCGAGCCCGAGCGCCTGTACAGGCTGCGCGCGCCGGGACTCCCCGACCTCCCCGACCACTTGACGCAGGACGCCGAACTGGCAGAGTCGAGCGCGATGCGCATCGTGCTCGCCGACGATTCCGTCCTCCTCCGCGAGGGAATCGCGCGACTGCTGGAGGACGCGGGCTTCCAGATCGTCGGCCAGGCCGGCGACTACGACGACCTGATGCTGAAGGTGCGGAGCTACTCCCCGGATGTGGCGATCGTCGACATCCGGATGCCGCCGACGAACACCGACGAGGGATTGCGCGCCGCGCAGGAGATCCGCGCCAAGTATCCCGGCATCGGCGTGCTCGTCCTCTCGCAGTACGTCGAGACGGAGTACGCGATGGAGCTCCTGGCCGAAAGCGCCGAGGGCGTCGGCTACCTGCTCAAGGACCGCGTGTCCGACGTGGAGGAGTTCGTCGGCGCCGTGCGCCGCGTCGGCGAGGGTGGCTCGGCGCTCGACCCGTCGATCGTGACGCAGCTCGTCGGCCGCCGCCGCCGCGACGACCCGCTGGACGCCCTGACGCCCCGCGAGCGCGAGGTGCTCGAGCTGATGGCCGAGGGAAAGTCGAACAAGGGCATCGCCGAGAAGCTGGTCGTCACCGAGCGCGCCGTGGAGAAGCACGTCACGAGCATCTTCGGGAAGCTGCGCCTCTCGGCGACCTCGGACGACCACCGGCGCGTCCTCGCGGTCCTCGCGCTGCTCAACTCGGCCTAGTCGCGGGGACATCGGCGCGCCGGCGACCGCCGTACGCGAAACCCCCCTGGTCAGACCAAAGCGCAAGAAGGTGTAACGATTCGTCCCCACTGACGGAACCATGCGCTCTGGCGCCGCACCCTCTGGTCAGACCAAGTGTCACGGCGGTGGAACCATTCGTCCACAGGAGGCGCCGCCCCACTACGGTTAGCCGCACCGGAGGAGGCCTGGCCGCTCCATGGGCCCGCGCCGGCCGGGCTGCGACCCTCGGTGCATGACGAGTTTGCGCCGCGCCGAGACGCCTCTCTTCCGCGCCGCCGCCGGGCTCGCGGTGGTGCACCTCGCGCATCTGCACCACTGGATGCCGATGCTCCTCGTCGGCGGCCTCGCGGTCGCCTACCCGCGGCTTGCGCCCGCGTGGCGCGCGGCGCTCGCCTTCGTCATGGCGCCCGCGTTCATCGTCACGGGGGCGATGCACGTGCTGCACGTCCGCTGGGACGGCCTCAATGCCGGCGACGCGACGGGCATTCCGCTGCTCGCCGCCGGCGGCGCGATGCTCTTAGCCGCGGCACTCGCGCTCCTCTCGCGCCCGCCCGCGCCAGTGGCGTGGCGCCTCGGCCGCGGTGCACTCACGGTCGCGGCGGTTCCGATTCTGGCGCTCTTCCTGATCGTTCCGCTCGCTACGGGTCTCTGGCTCGCGGGCAAGCCGCGCCAGCCGATCTCGTCGGAGCCGCTCGGCGTCCCGCACGTGGACGCAAGCTTCCCGACGACCGGCGGAGCGCAGCTCCGCGGCTGGTACGTCCCCTCCCGCAACGGTGCCGCCGTCGTCCTCGTGCACGGGGGCGGCGGCAGCCGCGACGGCGTCCGCACGCAGGCCCTGCTCCTCGCCAGGCACGGCTACGGCGTCCTCCTCTACGACGAGCGCGGCCGCGGCGAGAGCACCGGACACACGAACGGCATGGGCTGGGACTGGCCCGACGACGTCTGCGCAGCCGTCGACTGGCTCAGGACGCGGCCGGACGTCACGCGCGGCGTCGGCGCCTTGGGCGAATCCACCGGCGCGGAGGCCGTGATCGGCGCCGCCGCCGAGGACAGGCGGATCCGGGCCGTCGTCGCGGAGGGCGTGATCAACCACACGCTCGCTGACAACCGCAACCTCAAGGGCGCGGACAAGTGGATGGGCTATCCGTACTGGGGCGTCGCATACGCCGTCATCCGCGCCGAGACGCATACGCCTGCGCCGAAGCCGATCGACGAGCTCGTCCGGAAGGTGGCGCCCCGCCCGCTCCTGCTGATCGCGGCGAAGCAGAACGCGCCCGAGCGGAAGGTCGCTCCCGCCTACGCGCAGGCCGGCGGCGCGACCACGACCCTCTGGCTGGCCGACACGGGCCACACGCACGCCCTCCGCGACTTCCCGCAGCAGTTCGAGCGCCGCGTCGTCGGGCTCTTCGACCGCGCGCTCCTGGGGTAGGGATAACCGAACCCCAGGACACCAGCTGGCCGCCCGCACAGGGTCGGCTGCGGCCGCAACAGTAACTCGATGTCACCCGAGCGGCTGGCCAGCGCATTCGAGACTCACAGGCCGGGGCTCCTGCTCGTGGCCCGCCGCTACGTCTCGGTGCACGAAGCGGAGGACGTCGTCCAGGATGCCTGGGTGGCCGCGATGGAGGGCATAGAACGCTTCGAGGGCCGTTCCTCGCTCCGGGTCTGGCTCGCCGCGATCGTCGCGAACCGGGCTCGCAGCCTCTGGGTCCGCGAGCGCCGCTCCGTGCCCATGCCCGTGGAGGAGCTGCCCCCGGCCCGCGTCGCGCCCCCTCCGGAGCAGGAGCTCGCCGTGCATGACCTGCGCAGCCGCCTGCTGCACGCCGTCGCCTCGCTCTCCGCGCCGCTGCGCGCCGTGATCGAGCTGCGCGACCTCCGGGGCTGGAGCGCTCAGGAGACCTGTGCCCAGCTCGGGATCGACGACGGCACGCAGCGCGTCCGCCTGCACCGCGCGCGGCTCCAGGTCAGAGCCGCACTCCAAGAGTCGTACTAGTCCCACCCCGGGACGCCAGGCACCCGCATCGGCGCGGAAGCCGTTTCGCGGGATCCTCTCCTCATGCACTCGGCGACCACAACGAAGGAGACGGAGATGACCGAGCTGGCTTTCAGGATCAACGACGGCGTTGCGGTCGCTCTCCTCTGGAACCGCCGCAGCAACGCTCTCAAGGTGACGGTCGACGATTCCCGCACCGGCGACTCGTTCGAGCTCGAGACGCCCGGCGACCGCGCACTGGATGTCTTCTACCACCCCTATGCATACGCAGCCTCCCAGGGTCTCGACGTGCTCGACCTGCTGGCCGCCAAGCAGGCCGAGAGCGGCCCGATCTACGCCTGACGCACCCTCCCTCCCGGTGTCCTGAGGCCCGCTTCGGCGGGCCTCACTCGTTCCGGGAAAGGCCACTGCCGGGGTTCGGTCAGCCCCACCGCGAGACGCCGGGTGCCTCCATGGGCGCGAGGCCCGCGCTGCGCGACCCTGGAGTAGTCCCCCATGCATCAGAAGGAGCACTCGCACACCATGTCTCCCCTCGGCAAGTCAAAGCACATCGCAGCCCGTATGGGCCGGTGGTCGGCGAGCCACTGGAAGACAGCCACCTTCGGTTGGCTGGCGTTCGTGGTCGCCGCATTCGCGATCGGCAACCTCATCGGCACGAAGGCGCTCGATTCGAACACGAGCGGCCCCGGCGAGTCGGGCAAGGTCGCCCGCATCGCGGACAAGGAGTTCAAGACCAACATCGACGAGAAGATCTTGATCCAGAGCAGCAGCCGCACGACGGCTGATCCTGCGTTCAAGGCGACCGTTCAGGACGTCGCCCGCCGGATCGAGGTCAACGGCCTCGTCAAGGACGTGTACACCCCGTATGAGAGTGGCAATGCCGGCCTCGTCTCGAAGGACGGTCATTCCGCGCTGATCGACGTCAAGCTCCACTCCACCGATCTGGCCAAGGCCGACGAGAACGTCGACACCCTCCTCGCGATCACCGCCGCCGCGCAGAAGGCGCACTCCGGCTTCACGATCGAAGAGGTCGGCGACGCCTCGATCGACAAGGCCCTGAACGACCAGTTCGGCAAGGACCTCGGCAAGGCCGGGAAGCTCTCGCTGCCCGTGACGCTCGGGATCCTGCTGGTCGCGTTCGGAGCGATCGTCGCAGCGGGAATCCCGCTCCTGCTCGGCATCACCGCCGTCGTCGCGACGATGGGCCTCCTGGCGCTCCCGAGCCAGCTCATCCCGATGGACGAGAACATCTTCGCGATCATCCTGCTGATCGGCCTCGCGGTCGGCGTCGACTACTCGCTCTTCTACATGAAGCGCGAGCGTGAGGAACGCAAGGCGGGACGCAGCGAGCGCGCAGCGCTCGAGGCCGCCGCAGCCACTTCCGGTCGGGCCGTTCTCATCTCCGGCCTCACCGTGATGGTCGCGATGGCAGGCATGTTCTTCACCGGCGACCAGACCTTCGTCGGCTTCGGCATCGGCACGATGCTCGTCGTCGCGATGGCCGTGCTCGGCTCGCTCACCGTGCTGCCGGCGCTGCTCTCGCGGCTCGGCGACAAGGTCAACAAGGGCCGCATCCCGCTCGGCCGCCGCTTCTGGAAGCACGAGGAGAACGAAGGCCGCGTCTGGAACGCCATCCTCGACCGCGTGCTCCGGCGCCCGGTCCTCTCCGTCGTGCTCTCGGCCGGCGTCCTGCTGGCGATCGCCGCCCCGGCGATCCAGATGAAGACCTCGATCCCGGGCCCGGAGACGTTCCCGACCTCGATCCCGGTGATGAAGAGCTACGGCAAGCTCCAGAAGGCGTTCCCGGGCGGCGAGATCCCCGCTCAGGTGCTCGTCAAGGCCGACGACGTCCACTCGGCGAAGGTGCAGGCCGCCATCCACGCGATGGAGCAGAAGGCCCTCGCCACCGGCAAGCTGCACGAGCCGATCGACGCGAGCTACAACAGGGCCGGGACGATCGCGGTGATCAACCTGCCCGTCGACGGCCAGGGCACCGACGACGCCTCGAACGAGTCGCTGCGGACGCTGCGCGAGGACGTGATCCCCGCCACGCTCGACAAGGAGCCCTCGATCCAGTTCGCCGGCGTCGCCGGTCAGACCGCCGGCTCCTGGGACTTCAACCAGCAGATGAAGAGCTCGCTGCCGTTCGTGTTCGCCTTCGTGCTCACGTTCGCGTTCGGCCTCCTGCTGGTCACGTTCCGCTCGCTCGTGATCGCGGTCAAGGCGATCGTGCTCAACCTGCTCTCCGTGGCCGCCGCCTACGGCGTGCTGACCATGGTGTTCCAGCACGGCTGGGGCAAGGGCCTGCTCGGTGTCGAGTACACGGGCGGAGTCGTCGCGTTCCTGCCGATCTTCCTGTTCGTGATCCTCTTCGGGCTCTCGATGGACTACCACGTGTTCATCCTCAGCCGCGTCCGCGAGGCCTACGACAGGGGCATGAAGACCGAAGACGCCGTCACGTACGGGATCAAGTCGACCGCGTCGGTCGTGACGATGGCCGCGCTCGTGATGGTCTTCGTGTTCGGCATCTTCGCGACGCTGTCCATGCTGATGCTGAAGCAGTTCGGCGTCGGCCTCGCCGCGGCCGTGCTGATCGACGCGACGATCGTCCGCGCCGTGCTTCTGCCGGCGACCATGAAGCTGCTCGGCGACTGGAACTGGTACCTGCCGAAGTGGCTCGAGTGGCTGCCCCAGGTCAAGCCGGAAGAGGCTTCTCCCGTCCCGGCGGAGCAGCCCGCCTACGCCGAAGCAGCCTAGTAACAGTCTGTTACTTGAAGGAACGGGGGCCCGCGCTATGCGCGGGCCCCCCGTTGCGTGCGAGCACGCGGGCGGCTTGGATGCGAGCCCAGCAAGAGGCTTGATGTGAAACTCCGGCACGCACGGCTGGTGTGCCAGACGCGGCGCGGTTCAGCCGGCTCGGGCTTGCCCGTAGAAACCACTACGCGCTGCGCCCGATCCGGCTGAACCGCTTGGTCTGGCCCACCCCCGCACGCACCCGAGTTTCACATCAAGCCTCTAGCCGAAGTGCTCTGCGTGGAGTTCCGGCCTTCCGTCGGGGCCGCCGGGGATGAAGCGGACGAGCGTCTCGCCGATCTCGACGGCGCCGCGGTCGACCTCGAGGCCGAGGAGCGACGCGAGCGCCTGCGCCTTCCCGTCCGGGTCGTCCGACTTGAGCTGGAGCTCGGTGAGCGCCAGCGCGCCCGACTCGGCAAGCAGGTCCTCGATCCACTCCCGCGGCGGATGCACCTCCAGCCGGTAGCCGACGTTCGTGGCGACGAAGGTCCGCCGCCCGGCGTGCTCCTGGACGCGCAGTCGCCACTGCGCGGCGCGCGCCAGCACCTCCTCGAACTCGTCCTCCTCGAGGGCGAGGCCGACGTGGTCGACGCGCGGTACGCGCCAGTGGCCGGGCTGGACGACGACGTTGACGGCGCCGCGCTCGAGCTCGGTCAGGCGGAGCTTGAAGCCGAGCCGGTCGAGCTCGTCCCACGGCACGCCGGCCTCGAACGAGAGCTGTTTGTCGCCGATCCGCCCGTGCCGCGCGACGAGGCGGAAGCCGAGCTTGCCCACGTAGCGCGCCTCGACCTGGCGCAGCTGGCTCGTGACGAGGTGGTAGTGGAAGAGCTGCACCCCGGAAGGATTACCGGATCACGAGCTCCCGCACCCGCCCGCGTCCATCGCGGTCGATCGCGACGCGGGCGAAGAGGCGGTGCTCGCGGACGGCGCTCCCGAAGCCATCTGCCTTGCCCTCCGGGACGTAGAAGCTCTCGATCCCGTAGACGATTCGGCCCCGGCCGTCCGATCTGCCACGGATGAACGTGCCCGCGTCGGGCTCACGGGTCGTCGCGGTGGAGCCGGTCCAGCCGTCGCCGGTCTCGTACAGCGGGACGTAGACGGTTCCGGCGGGCGCGTCGAGCCGCGAGATGCGGTAGCGGAGGGAGACGTACTCACCGCGGAAGGGGTCGAGCGGGTCGACAGGCTCCACCTGGAGCAGCACGTCCCTCGACGAGGCAATCGCGGCCTCGTTCAGCCCGGCGATCCCGAACGGGACGAGCGCCTGCGCGGCGACGAGGAGCCAGAAGGCGGCGCGGCGCGTCATCCGCGCATCCTCCCGAGCAGGCGCGAGCGCCCGCTCTCGAGCGCGTAGGCGAGCGCGAGCAGCAGGACGCCGGCGACGAGGAAGGCGCCGGAGCGCGGGAGCATCCGGCTGAAGAGGTCGAAGAACCGCGCCACGAGCTCCGCGCCGACGAAGACGACGCCCGCGTTCACGAGCCACGGCTCGCCTGCGTCGAACCCCGCGGCGATCGACCCCAGCGCAAGCAGGCCGAATGCGACGATGAAGACCGCGGCGGGCAGGGGAACGAGGGCGGGGAGCAGCCCGAGACCGGCCACCGCTGCGACCGCGACCGCCTCCCACGGACGCTCTTGCCAGAGCGCGCCGGCACCGGCAAGCGCGGCGACGAGTAGCGGGACGACCAGCACCGCCACGGGCACGTGCGACAGCGGCTGCTGCTCGTACACCTGGTCCGCGACGCCCTGGAAGGTGAGCACGAAGAGCGTCGAAGCCGCGATCAGCAACCCGAGGACGCGCATCGGCGCGGCGAAGCCGTAGCGGCTCAGGCGATCCTCGAAGCCCGTGCCCAGCCCGTACAAGCGCCGCGCCGTAGAGCACTCCGGCGATGCCGACCGCGGCCGCCGCCTGCTCGTCCGCGAGCGCGTCGAAGAGCTCGTGCCCCTGCCACGCCGCGAGCGTGACGAGCGACAGGGTCGCCACCGGCGTCGAGCGCCAGACCACCGCCACCGGGATCGCGGCGAGCGTCCAGAGCAGGAACGCGCCGGGGTCGTGCGCCGACACGTGGTACATCTGGCCGACGAGGAAGACGCTCGCCCCGAAGAGGATCACGCCCAGGACGACGAACGCATGCGCGACGCGGGGCCGCGCGTCGCGCAGCCGGTCGGCCGCGCCGTAGGCCGCGACGAGTGACACGACGAGCATGACGAGCCGCGTCCAGCGCGGGATCGCATCCCAGTTCGCCGCGAAGAAGAGGATCACGCCAAGGCCGGCGACGATCGCACCGACGAGGGCGATCGTCGCGACGAGACGGCCGCGCCGCTCGGCGGCGGCGCCGCTCCGGGAGCGGGCGCGGATCGCCTCGGCCTGCTCGAGCGAGACGAGGCCGTCCGAGACCCACCCATCGAGCTCCTGCGACAGCCGATCCGAGAACGTCGCCATTGCCCGCGTAATACTCCTGTCCGCCTGTCCGCGCGCGCCCGCGTCGACGGGCGGCGGTCCGCCGTCGGCGAGCGGCCGGTCCACGGTGCCTACACTGGCGCGCGTGGGGCCTTCGCTGTTGACGAGCTGGAACGTCGATCCTCTGCAGCTGCTGCCGACGGCGATCGTTTCCGCGATGGTCGTCAAGCGGATGCACACGCTGGCCCGCCGCGGAACGCCCGTGGCGCTCTGGCGCGTGCTTCTCTTCTGGCTCGGGGTGTTCCTCGTTCTCTTCGCGCTCGTCTCGCCACTCGACGCCTACGGCGAGCAGGAGTTCTTCTCGGCGCACATGCTCCAGCACGTCATCCTCGGCGACCTCGCGCCGCTGTGCTTCGTCGCGGCGCTCACGGGGCCGGTGCTCCGGCCGGTGCTCCGACTCCCGATCGCCGATCGGCTGCGCGTGCTCACGCACCCGCTGGTCGCCCTGCCCGTCTGGGCCGTCAACCTGTACGTCTGGCACCTGCCCGTCCTCTACCAGGCGGCCCTCCACCACAGTGCCGTGCACGCGCTGGAGCACTTCCTCTTCTTCGCGTGCGGCTGCCTGATGTGGGCGCCGGTGCTCGAGACGCTGCCCCAGCCGGAATGGTTCGGGACGGGCGCGAAGCTCGCCTACATCGCGGTCGTGCGCGTGGTCGAGACCGTGCTCGGCAACGTCTTCCTCTGGTCGGGCAAGGTGTTCTATCCGTACTACCACGGCGCGCACGGGATCTCGGCGCTCGAGGACCAGGGCCTCGCCGGCGCGGTGATGATGGCCGAGGGCTCGCTCGTCACGATCGCGGCGCTTTCCTGGCTCTTCCTCAAGCTGGCCGCCGAGGGCGAGCTGCGCCAGCGGCTGCTGGAGGAAGGGCTCGACCCGCGGACGGTCAGGCGCGCGGTGCGCTACGGGCGCGGAAAGGAGCTCCAGGCCAGATGATCCGCGCGCTCCTCTTCGACTTCGACGGCCTCGTGCTCGACACGGAGGGCCCGTCGTACCGGGCCTGGGTCGAGGTCTACGAGCGCCACGGTCACGACCTGACGCTCGAGCTCTGGGCGGACGCGATCGGGACGATCAACGGCTTCGACCCCGTGACGCACCTGGAGGAGCTCGGCGTCACGGTCGACGAGGCGATGCAGGAGGCGCGGCGGCAGCGGGACCTCGACCTCTGCGACCTGGAGGAGCTTCGCCCCGGGGTCACCGAGCTGCTGGACGAGGCGGACGAGCGAGGAGCGGCGAAGGCGATCGTCTCCTCCTCGAGCGACTGGTGGATCGAGCGGCACCTGCACCGGCGCGGGCTGCTCGACCGCTTCGACGAGGTGATCTGCGCGAACGGCGACGAGGAGCGGGCGAAGCCGCGGCCGACCCTCTACCTCGAGGCGCTGGAGCGCCTCCGCGTCGAGGCGGCCGAGGTGGTGGCCTTCGAGGACTCGCCGAACGGCGTCACGGCCGCGACGACGGCCGCGATCTACTGCGTCGCCGTGCCGAACGAGATCACGGGCGCCCTGGATCTCTCCGTCGCGGACCGGGTCGTCGCCTCGCTGGCCGACGTCGACCTGGACGCGCTCGGGCAGGAGCTGCAAGCGCGCCGCTGAATCACGCACGGACAACCGTGCGCTCCACAGGCGTTCATCACGTCGACCTCGTCGTCTCCTCGATCGAGCGCAGCCTGCCCTTCTACCGCGACCTGCTCGGCCCGCTCGGCTGGCACGGGATCAGCGAGGTCGAGGGCGAGCGCGGGCGAGACGATCTACTACCTGTGGGGCCCCGGCACCGAGATCGGGCTGCGCGCGGCGCAGTCGCGCCGGGAAGGGCGCGTCGACCGCTACGAGCCGGGCCTGCATCATCTCTGCCTCGAGGCGGTCTCGCGCGGCGTCGTCGACGAGCGGGCCGACTGGCTGCGCGAGCAAGGCGCCGTGATCGAGAGCGGCCCGCAGGAGTACGGCTACACGCTCGGCTACTACGCGGTCTTCTTCTACGACCCCGACGGTCTCAAGCTGGAGATCGTCCACGTCCCCGGCCACGCGGCCTGAAGGAGTGAGCGGCCGGCGAGGCCGTCCGGGCTAGGCGCGCGCCGGCTCGAAGCGGAGCTTCGCCAGCGTCCGGCCCTCGGGGATGCGGGTCGGGTACTCCCGCGTCAGGCAGGCGCGGCAGAGCGCCGACTCGGGACGCCGCGTCGCCTCCTGCAACCCCTCCAGCGAGATGTAGGCCAGCGACGTCGCGCCGATCATCTCGCGCACGCCCTCGACGGACGTCTGGGCCGCGATCAGCTCCTCCTCGTCGGCGAGGTCGATGCCGTAGAAGCACGGCCCGATCACCGGGGGCGATGAGATCCGCACGTGCACCTCGACCGCGCCTGCGTCGAAGAGCATCTGCACGATCTGGCGCGTCGTGTTGCCGCGGACGATCGAGTCGTCGATCACGACGACTCGCCGCCCGGCGACCTCCGCGAGTGGATTGAACTTCAGCCGGATGCCCTGCTGGCGCAGCCCCTGGTCCGGCTGGATGAACGTGCGGCCGACGTAGCGGTTCTTGATCAGCCCCTCGCTGAAGGGGATGCCCGTCGCCCGGGCGAAGCCGATCGCCGCCGGCGTGCCCGAGTCCGGGATCGGCAGCACGAGATCCGCATCGGCGGGCGCCTCGCGCGCAAGCCGCTCGCCCATCCGCACGCGCGCGGCGTGCACCTCGACGCCGTCGAGGCGCGAGTCGGGCCTCGCGAGGTAGAAGAACTCGAAGATGCAGAGCTGCCCGCCGTCGGGCGGGGCCACCGCCTGGCGCGCGTGGAGGCCCTGCTCGTCGATCACGACGAGCTCGCCCCGCTCGATCTCCCGCTCGAAGTCCGCGCCGACGAGGTCGAGCGCGCACGACTCGGATGCCACGACCCAGTCACCGTCGAGGCGCCCCAGGCAGAGCGGCCGGAAGCCGTGCGGATCGCGGAACGCGACCAGGCTGCCCTCCGCGAGCGCGACCACCGAGTAGGCGCCGTCGAGCCGCTCCATCGCGTGCGCGACGGCGTCCCCGAGCGGGGCCGGGTCGTTCGCGATCAGCGCAGCGATCACCTCCGTGTCCGACGTGGTGGCGAGCCGGGTCCCGGCCGCCGCCAGCTGTTCGCGCAACTCGGTCGCGTTGACGAGGTTCCCGTTGTGCCCGACCGCGACGGTGCGAGCTCCGCCGTGATGGAGTAGCGGCTGCGCGTTCGCCCACGCGGAGGACCCGGTCGTCGAGTAGCGCGTGTGGCCGATCGCGATCTCCGCGTCGCCGAGGCCACCGAGGTTCCGCTCCGAGAAGACCTGCGTGACAAGGCCCATGTCCTTCATCACGGTGAGGCGGCCCTGCTCGGAGACCGCGACCCCGGCGGACTCCTGGCCGCGGTGCTGCAGGGCATGCAGGCCGAAGTAGGCGAGCCGCGCGACGTCGCGCTGCGGGGCACGGATCCCGAAGACGCCGCACATCAGCCGCTCACCGCCCAGGCTTCCGCGAGTCGGGCCAGCGGGACGCCGAGCACCCGGTCACCCTTGACGACCCCGAGCTTTCGCAGCGGCACGATCCCATCGAGCTGGGGCACGACCTCGGGCCGGCAGGCGACGATCGCGCGGCCGCCGGTCTCGCCGAAGAGCTCGACAGCGTCGTCGGCCAGGTCGACGTCGACCCCGACCCCGCTCACGACCGCTGCTTCGGCGAGACAGACGGCAAGGCCGCCCTCGGAGCAGTCGTGCGCGAGCGAGAGCAGCGGCGCGGAGCGCCAGAGGAACTCGACGAGCGCGGCCTCCGCCGGGAGGTCGAGGTCCGGAAGCCGGCCTTGGGCCTCTGCGAAGACCGCCTGGTACTCGGAGCCGTCGAGGGCCACGGGGCCGGACCCGGCCAGGAGGACGACGTCCCCCTCGGCCCAGACGCCCGGCACGTCGCGGACATCGGGCACGAGCCCGACGCAGCCGACGACCGGCGTGGGGTGGATCGAGCGCCCGTTCGTGTCGTTGTAGAGCGAGACGTTGCCCGAGACGATCGGGATGCCGAGTGCGCGGCACGCGTCGGCCATGCCGTCGATCGCCTCGGAGAGTTCCCAGGCGATCTCCGGCTTCTCGGGGTTGCCGAAGTTGAGGCAGTCGGTGAGCGCCAGCGGCTCGCCGCCGACGCAGGCGACGTTCCGCGCCGCCTCGAGCACCGCGAGCGCCCCGCCGACGCGCGGGTCGAGGCGCGCGAGACGGCCCGAGCCGTCGAGCGAGACGGCCAGACCGCGAAGCGAGGGGCGCAGGCGGAGCACGGAGGCGTCGAAGCCGGGGCGACGCACCGTCCGGGAGCCGACGAGGTGGTCGTACCGCTCGAAGATCCAGCGACGGCTGCGGATGTTCGGCGACGCCATCAGCTCGAGGAGCGCCTGCTTCGTCGGGGGCGCCTCCCGGGGCGGCAGCGCCTCGAGCGACGGCAGCCGCGACTCCGGCTGCAGCTCGTACCGCGGGCACTCGTCGGTGAGGAAGCCGGCCGGGATGTCGCCGACGATCTCCCCTTCGTGGAACGCGCGCAAGGTGCCCCGCTCGGTCACCTCGCCGATCACGGCGTGGTGGAGCTCCCAGCGCTCGCAGACCTCGCGCACGGCGTCGAGCCGCTGTGGGTCGACGACCGCGACCATCCGCTCCTGGCTCTCGGAGATCATGATCTCCCACGGCTCCATGCCCTCCTCGCGGAGCGGCACGCGGTCGAGATGGACGTCGACGCCCGCCCCGTCGCGCGCCATCTCCGACAGAGACGAGGCGAGGCCCGCGGCGCCGCAGTCCTGCAGCGAGACGACGAGCTGCCGCTCCGCGAGCTCCAGGCAGACCTCGATCAGCTTCTTGCCGGTGAAGGGATCGCCCACCTGGACCGACGGCCTCTTGTCGGCGTCGTCCTCGCCCAGCTCCGCGCTCGCCAGCACGCTGGCGCCGCCGATCCCGTCGCGTCCGGTCGTGGCGCCGAAGACGACGATCGGGTTGCCCTGTGCCGCGCGCCTTGGCGCTCAGCACCCGCTCGGTCGGCAGCAGCCCGACGCACATGGCGTTGACGAGGCAGTTGTCCGCGTAGGCCTCGTCGAAGACCGCCTCGCCGCCGACGGTGGGCACGCCGACGCAGTTCCCGTAGTGGCCGATTCCGGAGACGGCGCGCTCGAACTGCCAGCCCGGCTCGCCGAAGCGCAGCCCGTCGAGCAGGGCGATCGGGCGCGCCCCCATGGCGGCGATGTCGCGCAGGATGCCGCCGACGCCGGTTGCGGCGCCCTGGAACGGCTCGACCGCAGACGGGTGGTTGTGCGACTCGACCTTGAATGCGACCGCCTCGCCCTCGCCGAGGTCGATCACGCCGGCGTTCTCGCCAGGCCCCTGCAGCACCCGGGCGCCCGCGGAGGGCAGCCGCCGGAGCAGCAACGCCGAGTGCTTGTAGCCGCAGTGCTCGGACCAGAGCAGCGAGAAGACGGCCAGCTCGAAGTGGTTCGGGTCTCTCCCCAGCAGTTCCTGGATCCGCGCGAGCTCGTGGTCGGTGAGACCGAGCGCGCGGTGGAGGGGCTGTTCCGCGACCTGGCTCAGAGGTGCATCGTATCGGGGAAGGACGACGGCCTCCGGCGCGTTGTCATCTCACGTGAGGTCGCCGCGGGCCGTTCTGGAGAGATGAGCCGCCGTATGACGCGTGCGTACGTCCCGCTCGTGCTCCTGCTCTCCTCGATCTGGGGCGCGTCCTATCTCTTCATCAAGGTCGCCGGCCGGGAGCTCTCGCCCGCGGCGATGATGCTCGGCCGCGTCGGCGTCGCCGTGCTGCTGCTGCTCGCCTTCCTCGCCTGGCGCGGCGAGCTCGGCTCGCTGCGCGCGCCGTGGGGCGCGTACGCCCTCGGAGTGACGAACTCGGCGATCCCCTTCACGCTGATCGCCTGGGGCGAGCGCCACATCGACTCGGGGGTGGCGGCGGTCGCGAACGCGAGCGTGCCGATCTTCGTCGCCGTCCTCGCGATCTGGTTCCGTCCGGACGAGAAGTCGACCGGCTGGCGGCTCGTCGGCATCCTGCTCGGGCTCGTGGGCGTCGCCGTACTTGCCGGTGCCTCGCCGGACGGCGGGCTCTGGTACGTCGCCGGCACGCTCGCCGTCGTCCTGGCGTCGATCTCGTACGCGACGGCCGGGATCTGGGGCAAGTACCTGATCGTGTACACGACGGGGCCGGTTCTCGCCACTACCTCGCTGCTGGGCGCGTTCGTCGTGCTTCTGCCCTTCGGCGTGGCGGAAGCGCCCTCCGAGCTGCCCAGCCTGAAGGCGATCGCCTGCGTGCTGGCGCTGGCGGTGCTCGGGACTGCCGCCGCGCAGCTGATCTGGTTCCGGCTCCTGCGCTCGTTCGGAACGGCGCGCTCGAGCCTCGTCACGTACCTGATGCCTGCGACGGCACTCCTTTACGGAGTCGTCTTCCTCGGTGAGTCGCTCACGTGGCCCACGCTCCTCGGCTTCGTGCTGATCCTGGGCGGCGTCGCTCTCGGCTCGGGGATCTTCGCGAATCGGGACAAGCCCGAGCCGGGTCGGACGACCGTGCCCGCGCGGGCTCGATGATCGGGCCGCGATGATCGAGCTCCGCCGCGCCGAGCCGGGCGACGTGGAGTTCCTGGTCGAGCTGGCGAACCACCCGGAGGTCGCGCCCTTCCTCGGCGCCCGTCGAGCGCGCGACGCGGCGGCGATCCTGGAGCAGGTCGAGCGCTCGGCGGCGGAGCCCGAGGCGTTCGGCCGGGTGATCATCGTGGTCAACGGCGAGCGTGCGGGCGTGATGGGCTACGAGCGCGTCAACGAGCGGAACCGGATCGCGAACCTCGAGGCGCTCGCCGTCCACCCCGACTTCCGCGGCCGCCGGCTCGCCGACGAGGCCGCACGGCTCTTTCAGCGCTATCTGATCCGCGAGCTCGGCTTCCATCGGCTGCAGCTCGAGTGCTACGCGTTCAACGAGCGCGCGATCGCTCACGCTGAGCGCGCCGGGTTCCTCCGCGAGGGCGTCAAGCGCAAGGCGTACGAGCGCGACGGCGCCTGGGTCGACTCGGTCCTGTTCGCCCTCGTCGCCGAGGATCTCCACTAAGGTCCGCGCGTGCAGACCGACGCGTGGCACGAGGCGATGCCGCTCGGGCGGACGCTCGGAATGAAGCTCGTCGCGGCCGGTCCGGAGGAGGTGCGCGTCCGGCTCGACTGGGCGCCGGAGCTCTGCACGTCGGGCGGCCTCCTCCACGGAGGCGCGATCATGGCGCTCGCGGACGGCGCCGGCGGGACGTGCGCGTTCCTGAACCTGCCGGCCGGCGCAGGGGGGACCGCCACCATCCAGTCGGCGACGAGCTTCTTCCGGCCGGTGTCGGCGGGTCATGTCGAGGCGGTCTCGCGGCCGCTGCGGGTGGGGAAGACGGTGATCCACGTCGAGACGGACGTCCTCGATGCCGAGAGCCGACTCGTCGCCCGGGTGACGCAGGCCCAGGCTGTGCTGTGAGTCGCTAGGGCGACTTCGAGAGGCGCCGCCGACCGGTCCCGGCCCCTGGGCGGCCGGGAGGTCGACGATGCGCTCTCTCGGGATCAGTGGTCCTGGTGCGCGCTTTGCTGTTCCGTTGGCGTTCTCTGCCCACCGAGGCGCCGCCGACGGCGGAGCTCTCGTTCGCAGCGCGGCGGGGTTGCCTCCGCTTGGGTTCCCGGTGCTGGCCGCCTAGCCCGGGTTGCCGGAAGCATTCGCGTCGCTGCCGGTGGCGGATCCGCTGTCGGCTGCGGACGACGCCGAACCGGCCGTACCGCCGGTTGCGCCGCTGCCGACGGCGTTCCCGCCCGAGTCGGAGACGGCGCCCGTTCGTCCCTCGCCGCGACCGTGTCCATCCCCTCCGGCGGCGTCGCTGCCGCTGGTGCGGCGTCGCCGCTCCGAGCACGCGCGTGGCCGTGAGCCATCGCGGGAGACGTTCTTGTTGACACGATCCTCGCTCCTTTCGAGCGCTTGAACTTGCCTGGTAACGCCGGGACAACGGGGCCCCGGCGGTCGGGACAGCGCCTTGCCGCCTACCCAGGCCGTTCTCGCGGAGCGAGGTCAACCGGCTGCCCAAGCGCCGGCGCGAGGATCTGCGGCCGCCCGAGACCGGGGGCCGCAAACAGGTGGAGGCCCGAGAGCGCCGCGACGGGGCCGGGGGTGGCGTCGCCGTGGGCGCTGCTCGAGCCGAGGTCGAGTGGAAGCCCGTGCTTGCACCACGGGCACTGCAGCGGCGGTCGCGACGGTCTGTCGGCCGGCCGTTCGTGCGGCGCACGCTGGGACGGGCGGGAAAGGGCCGCCGCGGAAGACGCGGTCGCGAGCACGGGGCGAAGCAGGACGAGCGTCGAGGCGGCGCCGACGGGGGTGTCGATGCGCGTCGGCCACGCCGCGAGCGGCGTGAGGACGACCGGGTCCGGCGAGAGCCCGAGCGGGTGCAGGCCCAACCCATCCCGAACGGCTTCGAGCAGCGGTTCCTCCTGCGCCAGCTCGACGACCTGCGCGGCACCGTCGGGGAGGGCCGCGCCTTCCGGCGCGGGCGGCGTCAAGATCTCGCCTCGCCAGCCGCTTCTGTTCTCCTGATCCGCCTGTGAGGCGACCTCGGCCGCGAGCTCTCGCCTGACGATCGCCTGTCCTGCCGCGACCTCGAGCGAGGTCTGCTCGACGGTCGACGCGGCGGTGGCGGCCGCGTGCACGTCGAGCGCGTTGTCGCTCGAGACGGCCGGGTTGGAGATCGCGTTCGCAGGGATCGCCACCTCGTTCACGTTGCCGACGTCGGACTGGGCGGCGTGGGCCACCGCCTGGGCGCTCTGCTCGTGCACGAGCGACTGGCGGGCCTCGGCGGCCTGATCGGCCGCGACGCCGGCCGGCGCCTGCGCGACGCTCTGCCGCGCCGTGCCCGTCAGGCCGGCGACGGCGGTCGCGAGCGCGGAATTGCCTTCCACGACTGCGCCGGCCCGTGCCGTCGTCGGGGCAGCCGCCGAGATCCGGTTCACGTTGTACGGAGCGGCCTGGGCGACCCGGGCGTCGGCCTCTGCGAGCTGCGTGTTGGCGATCGATTGCCCCGGAGAGATCGACTCGGGGGAGGTCGCCTGCGGGGCCTCGTCACCGCCGCCGGGGAGGCCCGCCTCGACCGTCTGGCGCGCGTCGAATGCGGTCTGCGCGAGAGCCGTCGCGCCGGCGCCGTTCAGCTGGGCGACGGTGTCGGGCGTCCCGGCGCTGACGACGTTGACGCTCCCCGCGTCCGTCTGCTCGGCGCCCGCGGTCGCCCGTGCGATCTGCTCGCTGACGACCGTCTGGGCCGTCGTCGCCGTGTCAGGGGGGCCCGCTCCGGACGATGCGACGGTCTGCACGACGACGAGGTCAGTGGTCGCCGTGGCCGTCGTCGAGACGCGGTTCGTCTGCGCCACCTGGGGCGCTGCGTCAGCCGGCGCCGGGCCCGGCGGAGCCAGGGCCTCCGCGGCCGCCAGTGGGCTGGGCGCCAGTGGGCTGGGCGCAAGTGGGCTGGGCGCAAGTGGATCGCGCGGGCTCCAGTCCCAGGTCCATTGCCAGAGCCACGAGCAGGCACAGGGCTGGTCGAGTGTGAGGGCGGTGCTCCAGCCGTCGCCGCGAGTCCACGTCCAGTCCCAGATCCAGCGCCCGGCGACGGCCGTGGGAGGCGCCGCGGCCGCGGGCGCGTCCGTCCACTGCCAGCTCCACGTGCTCGACGAGGTCGGCGCGGCATCCGCCTGCGTCGACGGAAGATCGGTCGTCCAGTCCCAGACCCAGAGCCACGGCTCGGCGCCGTTCTGGGTCACGACGCCGTCCAGCAGGGGCAGCAGGGCGGAGACGACCAGGTTGTCGCCCGTCGTCGTCGTCGACACGGCGGGCGCCGCGCCTGCAGTCGAGGTGTTCGCCTGGTTGACGGTGCCGCTTCTGCCCGGGCTCCCGATGCGGACGATCACGGCGACGTTGCTGGGGTCGGTCTGGGTGGCCGTCGCGCCGGAAGCGGCGGGCGTTGCGGTCTCCGCGGCGACCGTGTTGCTCTGCGAAACTGGCGCCTCGTCTCCCGGGCTCGCGACGCGGATCGAGACGTCGACGTTGCGCGCGGCGGTTTGCGTGGCGGTTGCCGAAGAGGAGGCTGCGGCGGGGTCGTGGCCGGAGCCGGCCGAGGCCTGCGCCGTCGCCGCGGCGGTGTTCCCCTGATCGACGCCGCCGTTGTCGCCTGGGCTGTTCACCCTCACCGAGACGTTGACGTTCGTCGGCGAGGTCTGGGTCGAGGTCGCGTCGGCCCGGGCGGATCCGTCCGCCGTCGGAGCATGCGTCGCCGCCGTCGCGGCCGCCCTCGCGTCGTTGCTCTGCGCAACCGCGCCGACGTCGCTCGGCTGGTCGACGTGCACCGCCACGTTCGTGTTCGTCGCTGCGGTCTGAGTGGTGTCGGCCTGGCCAACCGACGACGACGTACCGCCGCCGGCCGAACCGGGTGCCGTCCCGCCGACTCCGGCGCTGCCGCCGTTCGTCCCAACCTGGCCTCCCGCGGGCGGAAGTGCAGGGGCGGGGGCGGTGCCGTCGTCGGCGTGTGCCGGAACGCTCCAGAACGCCGCAGCGACCAGCGCCGCCGCCAGAGCGAACCGGCGCCGTGCACGATCGCGCCCGCGTCCCCGCGCGGGCTGCGGTCCCTCACCCAGGATCGTTCTCCTCCTCCGATCCGCCCGCACTCGGCCTCACGTCCCACCGAACTCGTCCAACCGCAGTGGATCGATGCTACCCGCGTCCCCCGGCAAGTCAAGCCGGGTCCGCCGGGTATCAGTCGAGGACGGTGAAGAGCGTCAGCTGCATTCCGTCGGGCGCCTCGAGCCGGACGTTCTGATGCTGCCACGGCGTCACCACGGGCTCGGCGAGCTGGCCGGCGCCCGCGGCGACGAGCAGCGCCGCCGTCGCCGCCGAGTCGTCCACCTCGAGCGCGATTCGCACCGGCCCGCTGACGCGCCGCCCGACCTCGATCTCGTCCACCATTGCCGCGTGAGTCGTGTCGAGCAGCTCGAGTGTGGCACGCCCGCCGTCGAGGACCGCCACCCGGCCGTCCGGCCCTTCCCAGGCCTCGAGCTGCGTCATCCCGAGCGCGTCACGGTAGAACGCGAGCGCCTGCTCGTAGTCGTCGACGGTCAGGGCGAGACGCAACTCGCGGACCGGCATCGCTCCTCCTTCTTCGGCCGGCCCGGAAGTCCGGCTCTGGCCACCTTCCACATGATCTTCGTCGTCGCCTTTGTCTACGCGACCGCGGACAGCGCCTCGAGCTCGGCGGTCGTCGCCGTTCCATGACGGTAGATGTTGAAGCGAAGACCCGGGACGTCTCGGACGCTCTGAACGAGCCGGGGGATCGGAAGATGAGGACTGTCGCCCTCCGCGAAGCACCCGAGGGTCGGTCGCAGGCTCTTTCCTGTCGAAGAAGCGAGCCCAGTCGCCGACACACTGGATGGGCTTCAGCTGCTCCGCGTTGAGGTTCTCGTATGCCTGTGGCATCCCGCGGAAGCCTCCGCTCGCCCACGCGGCCCAGTCCAGTGACGGATGAAAGGTCGGGCGGCCGAAGGACGAGAGGTACGAGGGAAACTCCGGCTTCAGGCCGCGGTACGCAGCAACGAACTTTCGTGAGGCCGGGGGCGATTGCTCGTACTGGATCTCCGCGTTGACGATCGCGAAGTCCGCCTCGGCGAGGTCGATCGCCTGTGCCATCGCCTTGGCCTCGGCCGCCGGATTCGGGCGCGGCCGTCCGACGAAGCCGTGCACGGCAAGACGGATGCCACGTTGCTTCGTGGCGCGGCGCATCCCGCGAAGCCAGTCGCGGTCGAGGACGTCGTCGCCTTCGATCGCCTGGGCGGTGAGCCACTTGATCCCGTGTCGCTGGGCTCGCGCCGCCACCGCGTCGGGTTCGGGTCGCTGGCCGAGCGTCTGATACACCCATAAACCGGTTACACGACCCACCAAGGAACTCCCTCGCGAAGGCTAGCGGGTTCGAAGGCGACGGGAGCCGACGCGTGGATGAGCCTAACGTGTGACGACGACGGTCAAGGTCAGCGTGTTCGCGGCACCCAGCGTCACCAGGCCACGCTCCTCGGGCGTCTGCACGTTCGTCGCCGTCAGCCCGTAGACACCGACCTTGCGGAAGGTGATCGTGCGCGTGCTTCCCGCATACGTGCGCGGATTGCCGAGCGCGAGGCGTGGCCCTCTCGTCTGCGCGAAGTCGAAGTCCATCGGGCAGTCCGAGCGGACGACGAGCCGCGTTCCGCGTTTGACGGTGATCCTCGTCGAGGCGCCGAGCGTCTTCGTCGACGTCGTCCAGACGTGGCAATGCGATGCGACATGCGCGATCGCCAGGCGAACCGTCGGCGACACTGCGGCCCCGCCGGTCGGCACGGCCAGAAAGAGGCTGGTCGCGGCCAGGGCGAGCAGGAGCGGCTTACGCTTCATCGAGGGCCTCCTCGAGACGGATGACGGGACGGACTGACCGGAGACGTTCGGGCAGCCACCAGTTCCAGCGGCCGAACACGGCCATCAGCGACGGCACGAGCAACGCGCGCACGAGCGTCGCGTCGATGAGGACCGCGAACGCAAGGCCCAGGCCGAGCTGCTGCAGTCCCGGAACGCTCCCGACGACGAAGCCGGCGAACGAGACGCTCATCACGAGCGCCGACGCCGTGATGACGCGCCCGGTGCGTTCGAGCCCGAACGCGACAGCCTCGGCGTTGTCGCGCCCCGCGTCCCAGGCCTCGCGCATCCTCGACACGAGGAACACCTCGTAGTCCATCGAGAGGCCGAACAGCGTCGCGAACAGGAGGACGGGGACCCAGCCCTCGATCTGGACCGATCGATGGACGCCGAGCAGGCCGGAGCCGACGCCGAAGCGGAACACCGCGACCAGCAGTCCGCAGCTCGCGGCAACCGAGAGCAGGTTGAGCACCACGGCCTTCGCCGGCAGCAGCAGCGAGCGGAACGCCCGCGCCAGGACGAGATAGGTCGCGACGAGTGCGCTCAGGACGAGCCAGGGGAAGAAGGCGTGGATCCGAGCCAGGAAGTCCACGCCCTGCGGCGGTGCGCCGGCGGCGAGCACCTCCGTCCCTGCGGGAAAGCGCGCGGACGGCACAAGTCGGCCACGCAGGCGCTCGACCAGACGCCGGGAGGCAGGTGCTCCGTACTCGTGTCGTCCGATCACGATCACGCGCGCGAAGCGCCCGCTGCTCGAGACGAACGGTCGCTCGCGACCGCTCGCGACGACGTAGACCTCAGGATCGTGGAACAGCCGATCGGCAAGTCGCGTGACCGCGGCCCGCACATCCGGCCGCTGCGCTCCGCCGCGCGCGCCGGCGTCGACGACGATCTCGGTGGGCGTCGGCGCGCCCGTCCCGTACGCACCGGTCAGCGCCGCCAGCCCGCGTGTCGCCTCCGTCGAGCGCGGCAGGCTCGACAGCGAGCCTGGACTGAGCCGGAGGAAGAGCATCGGCGCCGCCGCGGCCAGCAGCAGGGCCGTCGTCGGCACGAGCACGAGGAGGGGGCGACGCATGATCGCCCGGGCGAGCGCCGCCCACGGCTCGCGGCGTCGGCGGGACACGCGCGGCAGGCGCACACCGGCGAGCGCACGGCGGCCGCAGAACGAGAGCAGCGCCGGTTGCAGCGTCAGCACGGCGAGGATCGACACGAGCGGTATCAGGAGGCCGCCCAGTCCCAGCGTCCGGATGAACGGGACGGGGACGAACAGCAGCGGAGCGAGCCCGATCGCGACGGCGACGCCGGAGAAGACGACGGTCCGGCCGGCGCGCGCCATCGTCCGCACGATCGCCTGCTCGCGCGTCGTTCCCTCTCCGAGCTCCTCGCGGTATCGGCTGACGATGAGCAGTGAGTAGTCGACCGCGAGGCCGAGGCCGATCAACTCGACGAGATTCGTCGCATACGAGGTGACGGAGACCAGCTGGGCCGTCGCGAAGAGCACCGCGAGGGTGCCGGCGATCGTGCAGGCTGCGAAGACGAATGGGATCGCGAGCACGAGCGAGAGGCCGAGCACCCAGGCGAGCACGAGCAGCGCGAGCGGCAGCGCCAGCGTCTCGCCGCGGCGCAGGTCGGAGGCGAGCCGGGGGTCCAGATCGTGCTGGATCGCCGGCTGGCCGGTGACGAGCGCAGCAGGACCGTTCGCCACGTCGAGCGCGCGGCGGAGAGGCCCCGTGTACGCCTTGGCGCGCTGCAGGCGCAGGCTCGTCTCGAGCTCGCCGTAGACAATGCCGCCGCCCGCCCGGAATGTCCCCACGTGTCCGCCCGGCAGGACGCGCGCTGCGCGTTCGAGCCGCATGCGGAGCCGCTCCTGCAGGCGCTCGTCGGAGGAGTGGCGCACGCGGAAGACGACCATGAACGTGCCCTCCGGCCGCCGGCCGAAGTCCTGGGCAAGGGCTGCCTCCCCCCGCCCCGCCTCCGTCCCGGGCAGCGCAAAGGAGTTGACGAGGTGCGCAGGCAGAAGCAGCGAGAGGTAGGCACCGCCGGCCAGCACGGCGAGCCAGCCGGCGAGGACGAGCCAGCGGAAGCGCAGCACGAGCAGGGTCCAGCGCGCGAGGCCGGGGAAGAGATGAGCGGGCCGCGGCACCCCCAGGCCCGCGGCCCGCTCGGCGCCGTATCGAGAAGTCCGAGAGCACCATTCGCCTCTCGAGGCGCCCACCGCCGGGGAAGAGCCATGCCCTCCCCGGCGGAGACTGCCTACTTGACGACCTCGATCGCCATGCGGATGGCCGGCAGCTGGTACCCGAGCGCGAGACCGGGGAGGTCACGCCCGTACGTCAGGATCGGCACCATGCCGTACGGCGTATTGGAGTACGACGGCTGCTGTGTGTACAGCAACGGGTACATGTCGATCAGGTGCGTCCCCGGCGTGCCCGTCGCCACGAGGTTCAGGACGACGTCGCCGTTCGAATTGAAGCCGCAGCCGTAGCCGATGTAGCTGTTGTCGTAGTCGACGGCGATCGTGTTGTCGAGCTGCGTCCAGCCGACGCCCTTGAGATGGATCGTGAACGGCTGGCCGGCCTTCAACTTGAGCGCGGAGATGCCGACCACGCTCCGCTTCACGAAGTACGGCACCTGGGTCTTCACGTCGCCGCCCTGGAGGACCTGGATCACGTGCCAGCCGCCCAGGCCGTCGGGCACCTGGATCGTGCTCTTCAACGTGCCGTCCGAGGTCGCCGTCCCGGTCCCGAGCGGAATCGAGACGAAGCTCCAGCAGGTGCCGCTGCAGTTGACGCGGTTACCGACGACGGTCGACCACACGAGGCTGACGGGAAGGTTCGGCGTGAGTCCGGATGCCGAGACGTCGACCTTCGAGAGAACCGCACCCGACGCCGAGCTGAGCGTCGCCGACGCCTTGCCCGTCGAGAGACCGACGGCGGACAGCGTCGTCCTCGCGTCGACCGTCGGCGCGAGCGATGCGGGCCAGTCGATGCGCTGCTTCGGCGGACCGGCGTCCTTCGTGACGGTGAAGGTGAACCGGTGCCCGACCGCCCACGGGATCGGCGACTGGGGGATGTTCAGGTAGTCGAAGCTGATCGCGTCTGAGATCTCGACCGTGTGGCGGCCGACGGGGCCCGCTGCGCGGAACTTGACCGTTGCCACGCCGCGCGTCCAGTTGGCCATCACCGCGCCGACGTAATGGTTGTCGTACTGCATCGATGCGCCGCCTTCGTACAGCGACGCGCCGAGACCGGAGTAGGTCAGGGTGATCATGGTGCCGATCGGCCCCTTCTTCGGCGTCATCGTCGCCGTGCGGGCGACGAGGAAGCCGCCCTTCGCGACCTGCACGCCGTCGATCACCGCGAACATGTCGTGAATGCCGCCGAAGTCCTTCGGGGCCTTTCGGGTAAGCGAGAACGTGCCGCGTGCATCGGTCTTCGCCTGCGCGATGACGACGTTGACCTTGTCGGCCTTGCGTCCGAGGTAGTCGACGCTGTCGGGCCGTGCGTCGACGACCCAGGTCACGGTCGCCGTGCTCCAGACGATGCTCACATCCTTGTTCGGTGCCAGGCCGGAACCCGAGATCGTGACGGTGGTGCCCGCCGCCCCGATGTCAGGCGTCGTCTTCAGCACGCCCATGGACGGGGACTGTGTGGCCGCTGGAGCGATGGGTCCGGGCAACGGTGCGACGCTCGGGTCCACCGGCGCCACAAGCGGTTGGGGGGTTGCGCCGGCCGGTGCCGACAGGAGCATGGCCCCCGCCAGCACCGCGCCGGCAAGTGCCAGCCTGTGTGTGATCGTGGTGGTGATCTTGGTGCTCATTTTGGTCTCTCGCCTTCGATTTCGGGGGTTGGGTGCTACGGGTTATGTGCTACGGGATGATGGTGATCGGATAGTCGAGCGTCGCGGCCTTGCCGTCGGTCAGCGTGTAGGTGATGCGGACAGTCAAGTCGCCGAGTGGATAGGTCGTTGGGATGGGCCAGGCGTTCGTCCAGAAGAAGACCTTCTCCGTGCCGTGCGAGCCCCAGTTCAGCGTCACGTTCGGCTGGCCCGGGACCGTGAAGTGCGCCTCGCTGACGTTGTCGATCGAGAGGACGTCACCGGTCGACATATCGAAGCCCCACGTCCGGAGGACGAACTGCTCGCCGCGCTTGTAGACATTGGTCTGCGTGCAGCCGATCGGCCGCGGTGCGGCGCCTGCGGGACGCGTCCCGTTGACGCTGTCGGCGTAGAGCGTCGTGTTGACCTTGCCGGTCGGCGAGGGGGTCGCCGTTCTCGGGCCGATGCCTCCCGGAAGCTGGGGGTTCGTCGCGATCGTCAGCTGGGACGTCACGACCGGCATCTGTACGAACGAGCCGTGCCGCTTCGCCGTCGACTTGACAAGCACCTTGAAGTTGACGAGGCCCGCCGGATAGTTGGCCGGCACGGCCCACGTGCCTGTCCAGGTGTACTGGCCGTTCGTGCCGGGGGCCTTCGGGTCGTACTTCAGCTTGACGTTCGGCTGGTTCGGGATCGTCACGTAGAAGTACGTCACGGCGTCCTTGGTGAGGACCTTGTGCGTCTTGCCGTCCACCGCGTAGGCGCGGAAGACGACGTTGCTGCCGGGAGCGAAGGAACTGCTCATCGCTCCGTCGACCCTGACGGTGTGGGCGATGACGAAGACGTCACCGGAATGGACCGCCGGAAACGGAATCGTGTCCGCGACGGCACCGCGTACGATCACGACGGCGGCGATTGCTACTAACGCCGTCGGGAGAATTCTCTTCACTTTTCGACACCTCTTCTCTTCGTGCCGCGTGGTTGGCTCGCGCGGCGCTAGTAGGTGAGTTTTCCCGTGAGTTTCACGTTGAACGCGCCGCCCGCACGGTCGTAGTGGCCGCTGAAATGCAGCGTGCCCTTGGCCTTCCGAAACTTGAGCGTGCCGCCGGCGACCTTCGCGTTGCCGGAGACCGTGATGTCGTTCTGCTCCTCTTCGGAGGCGGCGCAGGCGCGCGAGGTCGGGAGGAGCGTGAGCTTCAGCTTGCCGGCAGTGCCGGCGATCGTGCCCGGCCCGCTGAGCGGCGAGCAGGGCGGGTTGGACGTCGTGCCGGTGACGGTGCCGACGAGCTTGCTCTTGCCGACCACGGTGCCGCTGCCGATGCCGCTGGCGAGGGCGCTGATCGTCTGGCCGTCGACCTTCTCCGTCACCGTGCCGGCGTAGCTGCCTTTGAACGCGACGGTCTTCGGCCCCACGACGTTCGCCGCGACGGCGGTGCCGGCAACGAGCACCGCGAAGACGAGTGACGCAGTCGCGAGAGAAAGTGCTCGAACGTTCTTCACAAGTGCTCCCTTCGATTCCTTTTCACAGCTCTGGATCTCTCCGCGGATCGTCGTCGCCGCCGACCGGCCCGGCCATCGTGGCAAGTCCCTAACTCGCTTTCGGTAAACCCACAAGCTCGCGGGTGCCGGTCGGCCCCAAGAAGCGCGCGACCGCGACGAACTTGGCTCTACATCACCGAAGACAGCGGTAGCGCGGAACGCAGGCTCACCGATCTCCGCGGCCCGATGTCGAACCCGATTCCCAGCGCAGGGCGAGAACGCGACGGCTGCGGGTGGGACGGTTGGGCCCGTTTTGCGTGTTCGCGATCACCGCGGTGCGCAACCCGCGCGGGCCGGACATGAGGCGCCGCCCCAGGCCCGTCATCCGCACGACGACGCGGGCGCGGCTACCGGCGCTGACCGTGAAGCCCGCGCGGCCGATCGTGGACTCGTGGTTCGGATCATCGATGTCGAGCCTCACGGCTCCTGTGCAAGGGCTGAGGCCGGGGCATGTGATTCGAACCACCACCGCGCCCGGGCCGCTTGCCGACGCGCCTCGAACACGGGCTCGGGGTGGGTCGCAGTAGACGCGCCACGCACCGAGGTTGACGCGCTTCCGCATCGAGGAGAGGCCGAGCCTGGTCGCGACGGGGCAGAATTCGCGCGGAGCCCGCTCGTACTCGGCGTGGAACACGGCTTTCCGCGCCGAGATGAACGGCCTCAGTGCGCCGCACTCGCGGTACTGAAAGCACTGCTCGTCGATCGCGAAGTCGAAGTCCCGCACGAGCTGCGGGATCTGCTCGAGGTCGTTCTTCAGGCCGGCAGCCATCCCGCGAGCCCGCACCTCGCTCGCCAGGAAGCGGTTGTAGCGGAGCTGGTCGCCCGCCGTGAGCGGGAAGCCGGTGTCGTTTGCCCACCCGTCCACCTCGTCGAGCTCGACGCCGTCGAACCCTTTCGCCCGGCACATGTCCAGGCGCGCTTTCATGATCGGCGCGAGCACGTCGAGCCTGCGAATGTCGAGCCAGCGCTCCCCTTCCCAGGGCTCGTCTCGCGCCCCCAGTACCGAAGCGGGGAACCTGCCGGCATCGGGGCGGTAGTCCTCGTAGGCGCCGGCGTCGATGTAGCAGATGACCTTGCGGCCATTCGCGTGCAGGCGGGCGACAACGGAGGCCGGATTGTCGAAGCCGTCGATGTCGAAGACGCTTGCCGGCACCGACAGATCGACCGGGACAGTCAGCTGCCACTGCCACGTCGTGCCGGGCGCAGGGGTCCACCGTGGACCGGCTGTTCGGGAGGCGACCGGCGAGGCCGTGGTCAGGAGTAGTCCGAGACCGACGACGAGCAGCACCACCAGCCGCGGGCGAGACGGGCGGGCAGTCGCACGCACGCTATTGCGCGACCGCTTGCTGCAGGGTCAGCGCCGCCGTCTTCTCGGCAACGACGTCGGCAAGGATGTCGTCCAGCGTGCGCGTCGGGTGCCAGCCGGTCAGCGCTCCGATCTTCGAGATGTCCGGGACGCGCCGGCGGATGTCCTCGTACCCGCCGCTCGGGTACGCCTCCTCGTACGGCACGATCGAGATCAGCCCCCCGCCGACGTCGACGTGGCCGAGGACGCGCTCGGCCAGCTCCAGGATCGAGACCGACTCGGTCGAGCCGACGTTCACCACCTCTCCGATTGCCACCGGGCAGTCCGCCAGCCTCACGATCGCCTCGACCGCGTCCCGAACGTGCAAGAAGCACCGCGATTGGCGGCCGTCCCCGTACACGGGCAACGGCTGACCGCGCAGCGCCGCCGCGACGAACCGCGGGACGACCATGCCGTAGGCGCCGGTCTGGCGAGGCCCGACGGTGTTGAACAGCCGGAATGCCACGACCGAGAGCCCGGTCTCATAGTGGTACGACAGTGCGAGGAACTCGTCGAGCATCTTTGCGGCCGCATACGACCATCGGCTCATCCGCGTGGCGCCGAGAATGATGTCGTCGTCCTCGCGCTGCGGGACGCGGCCACCCTTCCCGTATACCTCGGATGTGGAGGCGACCAGCACCTGAAGGCGGTTTGGGACGGCGGCCTCGAGCACGTTCTTCGTCCCGAGCACGTTCGTCTCGATGCTGCGCAGCGGGTCGTCGAGGATCAGGTTGACGCCGACCGCAGCGGCCAGGTGGAAGACGACGTCGCTCTCACCGACCGCGGCCGCGACGGCTTCGCGGTTGGTGACATCGTCGATCACGAGCGCGAACCGATCGTCGTCCAGCAGATGCTGGAGGTTCGCGATGCGCCCGGTCGAGAGGTCGTCTAGCGCCGTGACCCTGTCGCCGCGGGCGAGCAGGGCTTCAACGAGGTGACTGCCGATGAAGCCGGCGCCGCCCGTGACGAGAGCCCGCCTCGGCGTCTGTGGGTGAGCGGTGACCTGTTTCATGGCTCCCTTCCCTGGCTAGAAGGCCGCCGCATAGTGATGGTCGGCATCGGCGAGCACGCGCCGGCAGGTGCGGAGCGACCACAACGCGAAGGTGGCCGAGCCCGCGACGAACGCGAGCGCCGAGTACTCGAAGCCCGCGAAGGCCAGGGGGATGCCGGTCAGCGTGGCGACCGCCATCCCTGCCAGCACCGGGCGCAACGCCTGCTCGGGCCGAGCGAGGTTGAGGACGAACATGCAGTTGAACTGGGCCCAGCCGACGAGCCAGAACGAGACGAGGGCCGCGACGAAGATGAACTCGGTCGCGCCCGGACTCGGCAGCGCGACCCATTCCGCGAGCCGCCCCGAGCGGAGGGCGAACTCGACGGCGACCAGCATCAGGACCGCGAGGACGCCGCCGGCGGCGAGGTAGAGCCCGGCATCTCGGGTGTAGAAGGCCCTGAGCTCACTTCCGAACCTCAGCCTGTCCCGGGCGGCGACGTCCCTCTGTTGCTCTTTCGCGTAAAGCCAGAAGCGCTGCAGCGTGCGTTCGGCCATCACCGTCGCAAGGATCACGGGTGGAATCGCGAGCGTGAACGCAACCTCCACCGCCGCGATCTTTTGGAGCCGTCCGAGGCCGCCGGCGTCTGCACCGAACCAGGCGAGAAGGTGTGGCTCGAGCAAGAGGAACATGACTCCGGCGCCGTAGGCGAAGTACGCGCCCGACTCGACCAGCAGGTGCGATCTCGACGGCAGCTTCGCCGCCTCTCCGCCCGATCCGTAGATCCTCAGCTGTGCCCCGATCATGACGGCGATCGCGACGACGACCCCGAGACCCGCTGCGGCGACGAGCCGAAGCCCGGCCGTGCCCAGAACCGACTCAGCTGCGGCAAGCGCTGCGAGGAGGCCCGCCGCGAGGCCGACGCTCACCCAGCCCGTCGCGCGCGCCAGCGAAAGGCTTGCTGCGACGAGCCACACCGCCGTGAAGCTCACAAGCGCAGCGGAGAAGATCAGCCGCTCGTCGGCTGCAAACGCGCCGACCGCCGTCAGCGTGATGTACGCGACTATGCCGAGGGCCGTCAGGGAAACCGCACCGGAGAGCATGGTGCGCAGCATCAGCCTCTGCGCGAGGCTCCGGTAGCCCGATCCGAGATAGATCGCCGTCCGGCGGCTCACCGCGTGGACAACGGCGTTCGCGCCGACCATGCCGAGGGTCATGCCGAGGCTCAGTGCGAGGATCCGCCCGCCGTCCCAGCCGGCGTTGGCGAAGACACGGATCGTGCCGAGCAGCAGGAGGAGTGGTAGCAGCGCGAACAGGCCGCGGGGCGAATCGCCGACGAGCCTCGGCCGCTGGCGCGCGCGGTCCTGGTCCGGGACCTCCGCTGCCGCGGAGCTGGCGGGGCGCCGCGGCCGGTCGGCCATCAATTCGGCGTATGCGCGCTCTGCCAGCTCGAAGGTGTTGCGCGCACCGTAGCGAGCAGCTGCCCTGGTGTCGGTGATCCCAAGCGACTCGAGCACGGCAGCGAGCTCGAGCGAATCGACCGGCTGCGGGACACGGGCTGCGAGCTCGGCCGTCAGCGAGGCCCAGTCCTGCGAGCCCTCGGCTGCCCAGTCCGAGCCGTTCTCCCGACGCACGAACCGCGGCTGGTGCCGCACGCGCCCGTCCGACGATCGCCCGAGCAACTCGTAGATGGCGCGGTGAGTCGAGCGGAACTGCTCCAGGCTGAACGCGGATTCGACCCACATTCGTGCTGCGCGGCCGCGCTCCGCGCACGCGTCCGGGTCGGCGAGCACGGTCAGAATCGCGCTCGCCATCGCCTCCGGATCGCGCGGCTCGACCGTGAGGCCGCACGCAGGTGGCACCTGCTCGCGGAGCCCTCCCACGGCGGTGGCCACGACCGGTTTGCCGGACATCATCGCCTCGAGCGTGGTGAACGGAAAACCCTCGGAGATGCTCGAGAGCACGACGAGATCGGCGTCCCCGAGCGCAGAGTCCGTTTGACGCCGGAATCCCTCGAACGTCACCTGCTCGCCGAGGTGCAGCTCGCGGTGGAGGCTCTGGCAGCGCTCGAAATACCACTCGGTCCCGGGCTGTGCGCTGCCGAACAGCCGGAACCGCACCTCGGGCCGCGACCGCCGTACGAGCGCGGCCGCGCGGAGCAGCGTCTCGACGTCCTTGAGCGGATGGAAGCGCCCCGCCCAGGCGACGACCGGCGCGCCGTTCGAGTGCCCGTCCGAGACGGCGAAGCGGCTCGGGTCGACCCCGTAGTACGTCGTCCTCAGCTTCCGCTGCGTCGCCCCGTTGCGAAGCTCCCACCGGCGGTTGTCGTCGCAGCACGGCGCGACGACGTCGGCCAGCGAGTATGCGAGCTCTGTCATCCGGCGGGCGAAGCGGAGCTTCAGCAGCTTGCCGAACAGGTTGTCCGTGCTCTCGTGCTCCGCGAGATACCGCTCGCGCAGGTAGATGCCGTGCTCGGAGAGGACGACCCGGGATCCATCCTCGAGCTTCAGGGCGGCTGCCAGCAGCGTGCAGATCCCGGCGCTGGTGGCATGCACGATGTCGGCTCGAGGCAGCGGCTCGGAGAGCGGGAAGAACCAGTGGTGCAGCCAGTGCAGCCCAGCGGTGAGATCGGCGAGCGTCACCTCCGTCCCCGGATAGCCATGACGGGCGGCGAGCCTCGGGAAGCGCCGGACGACCTCGTCCCCGAAGCAGTCCCAGACCGCCAGGGAGCGGAATGCCGCGTCGAAGTCGTGCTCGAGGAAGAACAGGTGCATCCCGTGGATCGCCCGGGCCAGCTCGGCGTCGTCGCGGCGGGCGCCGAGCAGCTGGCGGAGGAAGATCGTGAAGAAGGGAAGGAATTTCGCTCTGACGGCAGCGCCCGTTGTCCGCGCGCGGAGCTCTCGCACCATGCCGATGCCGCCCTCGGGCCGCAGCTCCCAGGCGTTCCGAACGTCCCAGAGCGAAAGCGCACGGAACTCGACGACGTTCGGCGCGAGCTCGAAGTGTTGCTCGACGAGCTGGTCGCGCACCACCGCCACGAGCACGAACTCGACGTCGGAGAGCTCGTGCGTGAGCGTGTGACACCAGGTGCTGACCCCTCCCCAGTGGCACGGATAGGTCCCTTCGGTGAGCAGAAGCACGCGCGGCGCGGCGGACGCGGGAGGCAAATCGGTCGCGTCAGTGTCGGGCAGAGCCTCCGACGGATTGGCCGCTATCGGCTGAGCGACCATGGCTCAGCAGGGGGGAAGCGCAATCGTCGTGGGCGCCGACGCATTGACCTGGACATAGGAGATCGGCTGCCCTCCGTACGTCTCGCTCGTACCGGTGACGACGCCCGTCACCGGGATCGTCGCCGCGTTGCGCACGGTCAGGGTCAACGACGTGCACGGAACGAGCGTCCCCGTGGCTCCCGACGCGTTGTAGGCCATGCGCCGTGCCATCTGGAGCCCGATGTCGTGCTCGCTCAGGTTCCGGATCGGGAGGTTGGAAACCGCCTGGTACTTCGTGAACGTCGCGTCGAGCAGATCGCCGAGGAGGCTGTGGACGCCGTCGTAGGCTCTGAGGTTCGGCTCATGGAACATCCACGGGTCGGTATCCCAGCTCAGCAGGTAGCCGAGCAGATTGTCCGATTCGTGGTCGACGATCTCGGCGTAGCTGAGCGGGCGCGGCCAGTACGCCCAGACGCCGCCCGGGCCGTAGTAGAAGTTGTACTCGTCGACGAACTCGGCCGGCGTCGACAGGTTGTAGAAGAGGTTCGTCGGGCGCCGAGGAACGACGAGGATGCTCGGCTGAAAGGCGTTGTAGAAGCCCGCGTTCGGGGTCGGGTTGCCTCCACCCGGGCGGGAGGTGTCGGAGATCAGGTACCTGATCCCGAAGTCCCTCGCGGCGAGCAGGAACTGTGGGTTGGACAGCCCCGAGATGTCGGGCTGGACGAGTGCGTCCTTCTGGTACGAGCTGAAGCGCAGCTGCGTGGTCGCAACGGTGTTGTTCCGCGCCAGCTCGCTCGTCGCCGTCGCGTAGTCGAGCGGATCGAGGTTCTCGTGCGAGTACGTATGGCTCACCCAGTTGAAGGAGCTCTGGAGCGTTCTGACCATCGGCGTCAGCGTGTCCGGCTGGTAGATGCCCGACGCGCCCTCGCCGTTGAATGCCAGCTCGAGCCGGACACCGGAGAAGATCGGGCTGCGCGTCTGAGTCCGACGCTGCCACAGGTAGTTCGCAAGGAAGTCGTTGCCCGAGAGCCGGTAGGTGATCCCGGTCAGGTCGCTGTTGGCAGCGGCATCCCAGATGTCGTCGTCGATGAGTACGTCGTCCACCTGGGCGTCCATGCCGATATGGCGCTCACCGAGGAAGAGGCCCCTGGTGACCCAGTTGATGAGTCCGTAGGAGAGGAGCCTGGAGTGCAGGAGGTATGGATTGTTCGCGGCAGTGACGGCGAGGTTCTCGCGTCCGTCTGCGTAGCGGGTGACCGAGGCGATCGCGTAGCCCTCCGGCGTGGTCAGGAGCGGTGTCGTGACCGCCGTGTTCACGACGGTGGCGAGATAGACCCAGGCGTTCGTGAAGGTCACCGGCGTTGCCGGGTTCAGGTACGGGAAGACGGTTCGTCCGGCGCTCGTGAGGGTCGCCTTGAGCGGCGCGGAGGTTGTGTCTCGGTAGGTGGCGAGCGTCAGCCCGTAGTTGTCGGGCGCGCCCGCCGGATAGGTGTATGAGGTGACCTGGCGAACGCCGAACTCGCGTTCGTAGTTCCATAGGGTCGCCCACTCGGCGTCGGTGAACGCGCTCCGCCATTGCCCCGTACCGGCGTCGAAGTAGGTCAGGTTGCCCGTAGTGAGGATGACGCCCTCGTAAGATCCTCGCGAGGCGCCGTCCGAGAGCATACCGGCGGTCAGCGGCGTCTTCGCCGCGAGCAAGACGTCGTACAGGACGCCGATCTGGTCGAGGAACGCACGGAGAGCCGGGTAGTCCGTCTCGTTTCCGTCGGCCGCGATCAGCAGCAGCTTCATCTGCCGAGGATCGCGAAGGTGGGCAGGCGGGGTAAGCGCCTGTTCCGCCACCGCCGCACGCGTAGTCGCCGAGCCACGGCGCCCGGGCGGGAGAAGGTTCGCCGGCGTGTGCAGAGGCTTGACGGCTGCCCCGAGAACCTGGGTCGGTGCAGGAGCGATCGTCTTCCTCGCACCGCTCCCCGCGCTGCCGGCCGCAGAAGGCCCGACGGCCACGATCACGATCAGCAACGCAACGATCGAGCCGGTCAGAAGGTGACGGCTCGGCGGCCTTGATCGACTAGACGGGTGGGCGCGGTTGGACGTCGACCTCAGGTGATCCACGGCGGACTCCCCCCTCGACTCGGTTGTCGGGTGCCTCGCCCCTCCGGGGTCCGCGCGCGACCACCGTATGAACCGACGACGCGATGGTCGTGTCCGACGGCGCACTGGCCGAAGCGTTCGAACGCGCAACACGCCCAAACGTCAGAACACGCACGTCGACCCCATGACGTGCCACAACTCCCACTGACACGAGGGACCTCCCCGAAATGGCTTGGAAACCGCCGTCCACACTAGTACGAGTCGTCAGGCTTGTCAACAAACGCACAATCCCCAGTCCACCGTCGATCGACATTGGGTTAGGCTTTGATCCGGTGGGGGCCTGCGGCACTCCCGGGCTTGGAAACCTTGGGTCGGACCCGGGCCCCCCCAAAAAACCACTGGAAACACGGGTGAGAAACGTTCACGGGCGGCTAAGTGGGACGCGAGCCACACGGTCTCTGTAGCGACCGTGTGACCCCACGAGGCCGGGTTTCCCTGCTCAGGCGGGTCATGGTGCGGCCTCTCATTGTTTCTTGGAAGAAGTGAAGATTTTTAGATAGGTTGCGGCGATGCCGCACAACTCCGGGCCCGTCCACGAGGTGAAGGCGAACCTCTTTCGCGTGCTCGGGCATCCAGCCCGGGTGCGCATCCTCGAGCTGCTCCGGGGCGGCGAGCGCTCGGTCGGTGCGCTCCAGGCCGAGCTGGGGCTGGACTCGGGCGGCACGTCGCAGCACCTCGCGGCGCTGCGGCGGATCGGCCTCGTCGAATCGCGACGCGAGGGAACGAGCGTCTTCTACCGGGTCGACGACGCGCACGTCTTCGAGCTGCTCGAGGCCGGGCGGGCGATCATCACGCGGCAGCTCGCCGAGCAGCAGTCGATCCTGAGCGAGCTCGAGACCACGTGATTGGCGCCGTGCTGGTGGCCGGGCTGGCCGCGATCGCGCTCGGGGGAGTCCTGGTCGCGACACTGGGTACGTTCCTCGCTGGGCTCGTGTTGCAGGCGGCGGGCGCAGTCGGGGTCGCGGTCGCGGGCTTTTGGGTGCTCGGTACCGGCGACGTACTGGGCGCGGCGTTCACGAGCGCCTTCGATCCGCGCTTCGGCGTCGACGGTCTGAGCGGCCTGTTCCTCGGAACGCTCGGGCTGGTCGCCGCCCCTGCGCTCGTCTTCTCGATGCGCTACCTGGAGCCGACTCTCAGCGGACGGGTCGTCGGTGTGCTCACGGCGGCGTTCCTGCTTGCGCTCGCCGTCGTCCTCTGCGCCCGCGACCCCCTCACCTTCCTCGCCGGCTGGGAGTTGATGACGCTGATCCCGGCGGCCCTGATCCTGGTCGCGCGCGACGGCGACCGGCAGGCGCGGGAGACCGTGTTCTCATACGTCGCGATCACGCATCTCGGCGGAGCGGGCACCTGGATCGCGATCCTGCTGCTCGCCCAGGCAGCGGCGATCGGCGATCCGTCCGCGATCAGTACCGGCTCCGGGCTGCAGGTGGCTATCGCCCTCGCCGCGCTTGTAGGGATGGGGACGAAGGCCGGGGTGATGCCACTCCACGTCTGGCTACCGCGCGCACACCCGATCGCGCCCGCGCCGGTGTCGGCGCTGATGAGCGGCGTGATGATCAAGGTCGCGATCTACGCGCTCGTGCGCGTGCTCGTGGACTGGGTCGGGATCCTGCCGGTGTGGTTCGGTGTGCTCGTCGTCGGCGTCGGCGCCCTCTCGGCCGTCGGCGGCGTCGTCTACGCGCTCTTCCAGCACGACCTCAAGCGGCTGCTCGCGCTCCACTCGATCGAGAACGTGGGGATCATCGTGCTCGGGATCGGAGCGTGCCTGATCTTGCGCGCTCGGGGGGCAGACGAGTGGGCAGCGTTCGCGCTCGGTGCGGCTCTGCTGCACACGCTCAACCACGGGGTCTTCAAGGCGCTCCTCTTCCTCGGCGCCGGCGCGTTCGAGAAGGCGGTCGGCTCGCTCGAGCTCGATCGGCTCGGCGGCCTTCTGCGGCGCATGCCCTGGACCGGTGGCGCGTTTCTCGTCGGCGCGATGGCGATTGCCGGACTGCCGCCGCTGAACGGCTTCGCGTCGGAGTGGCTCACCTTGCAGGCGCTGCTGCACGTCCCTTCGTACGGCGGCGTCGGTGGCGGTATCGCGGGCGCGGTAGCGCTGGCGGCGCTCGCCGCGACCGCGGCGCTCGCCGTCTTCTGCTTCGTCAAGGTCGTCGGCCTCGTGCTGCTCGGCCCGCGGCGCAGTACCGCCGGGGTAGTGGAGGCGCCCTTCGAGATGCGCGCGGCCGTTGTCGCGCTCGCGGGCGCCTGTGTCGTTCTCGGCCTCGCGCCAGGGCTCCTCTTCGGGTCGCTCGTCGGGCTGGCGCCGTGGCCGGCCGTCGAGCCGACCCACATCGGCCTAGAGCTGCCGGGCACGGGATCGCTGCCCACCGCAGGGATCGCCGCCGTGCTCGTAGCCCTCACGGGTGGGCTGGTCCTCGTGCGTGGCCGTCGCAGCGCAGCGCCCGCGCCCACCTGGGCGTGCGGGCAACTCGTGGAGCCTCGGCTGCGGTGGACGAGCGCGGGATTCACAAAACCGCTGCGGCTGATGCTCGAGGTGGTGCTGCGTCCGCAGCGCGAGATTGTCGTCCGCGAAGCGGGAGGCGTGGTGCAGGACGTGTCCTACAGCGGGCATGTGCCGCATTTGATCGATGACCATCTCTACCGGCCGGTCACGCGTGCCGCCCTGGGGGCGGCGCTGCACGCCCGGCGCCTGCAAAGCGGCCGGCTCGGAACGTACGTCGCCTACCTGATCGGCCTGACGGTCGCACTCCTCGCTGCGGCGCGGATCGGAGTGATCGGATGAGCGCCGAGACGATCGCGGCGGGTGTCGCGCAGGTTGTGGGCGGCGTGCTGCTCGCACCTCTGCTTCCCGGTCTCATCCAGCACTGGAAGGCACGACTGCAGGGACGTCGCGGGCCGACGCCACTGCAGCCCTACCGCGAGCTGCGCCGCCTATGGAGCAAGAGCACCGTGACGGTGGAGGGAACGACGCCCGTCTACAGCCTGGCGCCCGCTGTGGTGGCTGCGAGCGCCGCTGCGGCCGTGCTGCTCGTCCCGGCCGCGCAACTTGCGCCGGACTGGGGAGTGGGACACGACGCTCTCGCACTCGCCGGCATCCTCGCGCTGGCGCGGTTCGCGATCGCTGCAGCGGCCTGGGATGTCGGCAACGGGTTTTCGCTGATGGGCGCGAGCCGCGAGCTTGCGATCTCCGTCTTCAGCGAGGCCACGCTCGTGCTCTCGCTCGCCGTCGCAGCACTCGTCGCGGGCACGACCGACCTCACGGGCATCGTGGAGGCGACCGCCGGGACGGGCGTCTGGTCGAGTCCCGCGCTGGCGCTCGGTGGTGTCGCGTTCGCCGTGGTCGTGCTCGCGGAGACCGGCCGTCAGCCGGTCGACAACCCCGACACCCACCTCGAGCTGACGATGGTGCACGAAGGGCCGCTGCTCGAGTACGCCGGACGCGATCTCGCCTTCCTGCAGTGGGCCGCGGCGGCGCGCCACTGGCTCGTGCTCGTGATCGCGGCGCAGATCTTCCTCCCCCACGCACAGGGCGTCTGGTGGCAGCTGGGTCTCTTGCCCGCCGCCCTCGTCGTCCTCTGCGCCGCCCTCGCGCTCACGGAGACGCACGCGGCAAAGATGCGCATCCTGCTCGTCCCGCGTCTACTGTCGGCGGGCGCTGTCGTCGCGCTGCTCGGCATCGTTGCCTGGTTGGTGGACGCGGCGTGAGCGGGACCGTCCTGTGGGTACTCGTCAGCGTGGGGCTTGCAGTGGTGATCGTCCGGCGCCGTTCGGTCGCGGTTGCCCTGGTGACGACCCAGGCGCTGCTGCTGGCCGCCGTCGCGCTCGAGGAGGCAGCCGGCGGCGCCGACGTCGTGGCCGCGCTTGCGCTCCTGCTCAGGGCACTCGGCCTCGGTGCGCTCTTCCTCTTCCTTGTCTCCCGAACGCGTGAGGCGCGGCCGGTGCGTGCCGGCGTCGCACCGCTCATCCGCGCGGGCCTCGCGGTGGCCCTCGCGCTCACGCTCCCATGGCTGGTGCCCGAAATCGGTCTCGAATCGCGCGACGCAGAGCGGGCGGTGCTCGCGCTCGTCGCCTTCGGGATCGTCTGCGCCGCAACCCGCCGGGCGACCCTCTTCCAGGTGCTCGGAATCGTCCTCGTGGAGAACGGGCTCGCGCTTGCCGCGCTAGAGCTGCCGGGCGCGTCGTCCTCGCTCGCGATCGAGCTCGGCGTGGCGGTCGACCTCACGCTCATCGCGCTCGTCGCCGCAGTCTTCCACGAGCGGATCTTCGCCGAGTTCGGCGCCGGCGATACGGCGGCGCTCGGGAGGCTCCGTGACTAGCCGCGAGGCACTCGCCGTGGGCGTCGTCGCCGCCCCGGCGTTCGGAGCGGTGCTCGTTGCCCTCTCGCCTCGGCGCGCGGTGACTGCGGTCGCGACCACGGCCGCACTCGTTACCTGTGCTCTGGCAGTCGCGCTGGCGGCGGCCCCGCTTGCCGACCCCGGCGCGCCGTTCGTCAGCGACTGGATCGTCGTCGATGCCGCCGCAGGGCTGCTGATCGGGGTCATCGGCTCCGTAGGGCTCGCAAGCGTCCTCGTCTCCCCGGCGTATCTCGGCACGGCTCACAGCGCGCTCGTCGGGCCCGAGCGGCGGACGCGGACCTATTTCATGCTGCTGCTCTCGTTCTGGGCGATCCTGCTCGCCGTCCCACTCGCAGGCAACCTCGCCGGCGCGTGGCTGCTCGTCGAGGCGACCACGGCGGCCTCCGCGGTTCTGGTCGGATTCAGCGGGCGACCGCGAGCACTCGAGGCCGGCTGGAAGTACCTGATCCTGACCACGCTCGGACTCGGTCTCGCCTTGCTCGGAATCGTCCTCCTCGCCGCCGGCACACCGGGCGGCGGGCTCGAGACCCTCTCCTGGCAGGCGCTACGGACGTACAGCTCGGGAGCAGACACGGCGCTCGTCGCTTACATCCTGCTACTCGCCGGTCTGGCGGCGAAGATCGGCTGGGCGCCGGTGCACAACTGGCTGCCCGACGCACACGCGGAAGCTCCGCCGCCCGTCTCTGCGCTCCTCTCCGCGGCGCTCCTTCCCGCGGTGCTGCTCGTCGTGTGGCGCTCGGAGCAGTCGCTCGCCCCGGTGATCGGGCCGGGGACAGCGGAGAGCGTCCTCATCGGCTTCGGTCTCGTCTCCCTCGCAGTCGCGGTTCCCTTCCTCTGGCGGCCGCTCGCCTGGAAGCGGCTGCTCGCCTATTCGAGCCTCGAGCACATGGGCGTCATCGCGCTCGGCATCGGTTTCGCGACACCGCTCGCGCTCGCCGGCGTCGCCATCCACATCGTCGCCCACGCAATCGCGAAGGCGCTCGGTTTCTACACCGCCGTGCCGCTGCTCGGACACGAGCCCCGCGCCGCGGGCCATTCCGTCACCGGGATCGCGCGTACGCAGCCCGTACTCGGCACGACGATGGGGATATCCCTCGGCGTGCTGGCCGGACTGCCTCCCTTCCCGCTGTTCGCGAGCGAGGTGCTGATCGTGGCCGGGGGCTTCCAGGCCGGAGACGGCTGGGCCGCGGCGGCATCCACGTTGCTCCTCGCGCTGGGGTTCCTCGGTCTCGCCCACGCTCTGATCGAGACGACGGTCGGCAAGTCGCACCGGCGCGACCCGACGCAGGCGCCGGGAATCCGCGGGGTCGCGGCACTGACCGCGGTCGGCGTCGTGCTGCTTCTCGCACTCAGCGTTGCCGTGCTCTGGCTTCCCGGCAGCGACATCGTCGAGGCGCTGCAGAAAGGGATCGCGTGACCGTCCACCCAGCGGCCTCCTACCGGGAGGTCGTCGCGAGCGCGCTTGCCGGCGGCTGGCGGTTCGCCGGGCTCCACGCGACCGGCCGCGGAGCGCTCGTCCGCACGCTCCTCACCGCGCCGGACGGCACGACCCGTCTCGAGACGACCGCCCCCATCGAGGGAACCGTGCCCTCGATCGTCGACCTCGCACCCGCCGCCGACTGGGACGAACGCGAGGCCGCAGACCTGTACGGCATCCGCTTCGCCGGCCACGAGCCGCTGAGACCGCTCGTCGACCACGACCTCGACCTCACGCGCTGGACAGTCCGCGTGCGTGGCACCGATCCGTACCAGATCGCGGTCGGGCCGATCCACGCCGGCGTGATCGAGTCGGGCCACTTCCGGTTCCACGTCGTCGGCGACCGCATCCTCCACCTCGACGCGCGACTCTTCTACAAGCACCGCGGTCTCGAGCGCGCCGCCGAAGGCAGGACGCTCGACGAAGGGCTCGCCTTCGCTGCGCGCGCCTGCGCGGCCTGCGCGGTGACCAACAGCGTCGCCTACGCGCATGCGTGCGAGGAAGCACTCGGCCTCGTACCGACGGCCGAGCTCGCCCGAGCCCGCACGATCCTGCTCGAGCTCGAGCGGATGTGGAGCCATCTCAACGACATCGCCGCCGTGTGCGCCGGTGTCGGCCTCGCCGCCGGCAACAACCAGTTCGCCGCGCTCACCGAGCGCGCACGCCGGCTCAACGCAACGCTGACCGGCCATCGCTTCCTCTTCGGCAGCGTCCGCGTCGGCGGCAGCGACCTCGCCCTCGACCTCGAGGCCATCCGTGCCGCGCGCGAAGAGGTCGCCGCGCTCCGCACCGAGTCGACGCGCAGCTGGCGGGAGCTCCTCTTCAACGCATCCCTCCAGGACAGGTTGCCGGACATCGGCGTCGTCTCTGCAAGAGACGCGGAGCGGCTCGGCGCGGTCGGACCGGCCGCGCGGGCAGCGGGACTCGCCGAGGACGTCCGCGCCGGGAGCCGACGACTCGCCTATGACGGCCTCGAGCCCATCGTCCCGAAGCGGGCCGCCGGCGACGTGCGGGCCCGGTTCGAGCAACGGGCGCTCGAGCTCTTGCAGACGTTCGACCTCCTCGACCAGATGCTCGACACCCCGGTGCGCCCGGCGTTCGCAGAGGTCGCGGCAGAAGAGCAGCCGCTCGGCATCGGCCGGGTCGAGAGCCCTCGCGGCGCCACGAGTTGCATCGTCGAGCGAAGCGGCGACCGGATCGAGCGCCTCCGGCTCCGCACCGGCTCCTACGCGAACTGGCCCGCAGTCGCCCACGCAGCCGTCGACAACCTGATGCCCGACTTTCCTCTCATCAACAAGAGCTTCGAGCTCTGCTACGCCTGCGCCGATCGCTGATGCTGACCCTCCTCCGCGACCTCCGCCGACTCCGCCGCGACATCGCCCTGCCCGCCCCGACGCGTGGGCGCAGCCTCGCGATCCGCCACGTCGACGCGGGCTCCTGCAACGGCTGCGAGCACGAGCTCATCCTCGCCTCCAGCCCCTACTACGACCTCCAGCGCTTCGGGCTCGGCATCGTCGCCTCGCCGCGCCACGCCGACATCCTCCTCGTCACCGGCCCCGTCACCAGCCGCATGCGCGACCCGCTCATCACCGCCTACGACGCGATGCCCGAACCCCGCCGCGTCGCAGCCCTCGGCGACTGCGCCCTCGGCTGCAACCTCCTCGGAACCGCCGACAACATCGTCGGACCAGTCGAGACGATCCTCCCCGTCGACATCCGCATCCCGGGCTGCCCACCCACACCCGATGCCATCGCCACAGCCCTCCTCAGCCTCATCGACAGCTCGCCCGCAGGGAGAGGAACGGATGCTGACCTCGCTGCGCGTTCGGCTGCTCGTCGTTGAGGAGGCGAGTTCCGCACGCGAGCCCGGCGACGTTTACGATCGCGCGATGGCGCGTTATCTGCACACGATGTATCGGATCACGGACCCCGACCGGAGCCGGGCATTCTACGAGGCACTCGGCATGGAGTTTCGGCGCGAGTTGCCGATCGTCCGCAACGGCGAGCACGAGGCGACGAACTACTTCTTCGGTTACGAGGGGCAGGACGAGGAGCTGGAGCTGACCTGGAATACCGACGGGCGCGACTATGAGGTCGGCACCGGCTACGGCCACATCGCGGTCGGAGTCGACGATCTCGACGAGACGCTCGCGCAGCTGAAGACGCAGGGCATCGAACCCGAGCGCGAGCCGTACCGCGTGCGCGAGGGGGGCTCGCTCCTCTGCTTCGTCCGCGACCCGGATTCGTATCGCATTGAGCTGATCGATCGCAGCGGCAAGTAGGCCGGCCCACCCGACAGCGCGGCTGTGACCATCGGCCGGGGACAACATGCTCGACAGGTGTCCGCTAACCGCTCACCCTGAAGAGTCGTACGCCGGCCGGTCCCATGTCCTCGTGATAGTCAGCAGGTCGTCCACATCGCCGCGAGCCAGGCGGGCGACGTCGGGTCGGCCGAGACGGAGCCGTAGTCCCAGGCGTGGTCGTTGACCGGATCGACGCCGGCCTTTCCGACCCACATCGCGCCGACCCAGACTGTCGGGCCGTCGGGCGCCTTGGCTCCGTTGGTGGCCGGCTGGATCTCTCGCGCCGCCCGGAACCACGAGTTGATCAACGTGCTTCCGCCCTTGGCGTACTGAGCGAGCTTGCGGCCCTCGTCCGTGTTGTCGAAGGTGATCGCGCCGTAGCCCATCAGGATGTGCATCCCGTCGAAGGCGCCGTCCCAGCGCGCCAGCACGTCGCCGCCGCCGGGGGATAGCAGGTTGTCCTGCAGTGGCCCGCAGGCCGCGATCGTCGCCCATTCCAGATCGCTCTGACCCCACAGGTCTCCCGGCGTTGCGGGCCCGGCGCCGACCTCGGAGAAGTCGAGGAAGCCGTCGTCCGGGTTGGACAGCACCCAGCCGTTCATGTTCGCGTGACCTGTGTAGAAGACGAAGTCCGCGTTGTCGACCCAGGTGTCGTCGTTGCGACGCCAGTCCGACTCCCAGGCGTTGGCGTCACCCCAGTTGAAGTCGATGTGCCAGCCTGCGGCCGCCCACTCGTCGACGAAGCCCTGCGCGTTCGCCTGGCTGCCCGCGAGTCCGCCGCTCTGCCCGATCCAGGAGGTGCCGGCCTCCCACGGGCGCGTCGCAATACGTGCAGCGAAGGTCCGACGGTTGGCCCTGGAGAGCTTGAGCTTGCCGTTCTCCTTCGCCGTCGAGGCCGGCCTCGCGGCTTTCGGCCGCTTGGGCTGCGGCTCGCCGATGTGCAGCGCCGGTCCGAAGTCGGTGGCGGGGAGCATGATCTGCCGCAGCGGGACGCGCTGCTTGCCGAAGACGGCCGTGCCGCGACAGACGTACACCGGGTAGAGGAACTCCTGCTCCGTGAACGACGGCGCCGCGTAGTAGGCGAGCGAGATGTTCGACGAGGCGAGCTTCATGCCGCTCGTCAGCCCGTGGAACTGCTCCTTCGCGGTCTTGGGATCGATCAGCTGGGCGTCGAACTGGCCCGTGACCGGCCGCCAGCCGCCGTTGAAGGCGATCACGTTGCCCTTCTGGCCGAGTGTCACCTTGATGTCGCTGCCACCGCCGATCACCGGCAGTCTGCCGACCGTCATGGAGTACGTCACCTGGACGTCGAGGCGGCGATTCTGGCGCTTGCCGCCCTTGAGCAGCGCGAACTGCGTGCCGCCGACGACCGGCTTGCTGTAGGCGAACGGCGCGCTCAGCTTCGGCAGAAGCTCGTTGCGCTTGAGGAATGCCGCGGCGGTCTTCAACGCCACGGCGTCGGCCGGCAGCGCGGCCTTGACCGACGGGTTCCAGAGCTGCGACTCGTCGGCGGCCCACACCGCACCGCTCGCGTGTGCAAGCTCGACGACGTGCTTGCCGTTGCGCAGCGTCCTTGCGTCGGGCGTCTCGCCGAACGCGAAGTCCTGCTTGAGGCCGAGGATCTGACCGAGCTTGACCAGCCGCTCGGTGCTCGTGTCCTCACGCTCGAGCCGGTAGATGGGAAGGCGGTCTGCCATGGTGAACTCCTTGCTCGCTGTCGGTTCCCGTGCACCGCATGTGGTCCTCTGGACAGGCCGTCCCCCGGATTTCTTCCCTCGCGTCGGCGGGCCGCCGCTGGCTTGGTCAGAGCTCGATCTCTAGTCCGTTCGGTCGCGACGAAGGCGGCCCGCTCCTCGCGGGTCCCTTCGCCTGTCGTGCCGCCTGTCCGATTCCAGGCGAAAGCTGGCCGAAATCGCGCGGTCGGCTTGCGGACGATACGGCGATCGGATCGAAGCTCGTGTCACTGGTGCTCGGCGCGACACTCCTCGCCGCGCCGGTTGCGCAGGACGGCCGCCTGCCCGGAGCGACCGCGTTCAAGGCCTGTGCCGGCGCAGGGCCGTTCTGGCCGACGCAGACGCTTGCACTCGACGCCGGCACGGCGTGGATCGCCTGCAAGGAGCAGGCACGCCTCGTCCGGGTCAGCACCAAGAGCGGCAGGCTCGGCGCCTTCGTCCGCCTCGACGCGCCCGTGATCGCGGTGGCGGTCGGCTACGGCTCGGTCTGGGCGCTGGACACCGCGTCGACGCTGTACCGGATCAGCCCGTCGACGGCGCGGGTGACGAGGCGCGTGAGCGTCGGTGCCTCGGCGCCGTACAACGTCTGGATCGGCGGCGGCTCCGTGTGGGTCGCCGACGACCAGGGCGGCAGCGTCATCCGCGTCTCCGCGGCGACCGGGAAGGTCGTCGCGCGGGTTCCGGTGGGCGACGGCCCGGCGGACATGGTCTTCTCGGAGACGGCCGCCTGGGTGATCAGCCACCGCGACCGGGCGCTCGACCGGATCGACCTGACGACGAACACGAGAGCGCGCGTCGCAACGATCCCGGGAGACGCGCCGGAGCGGCTGGCTCGGCTCGCCGGCAGCCTCTGGATTACCGGGCGCGGTACCGACCTGCTCCGCGTCGACCCGCAGACGGGCGCCGTGACGGCGACGATCGACGTCGGCGCAAGCGGGATCGACGTCGTCGCCGCCGCCGGCGCCCTCTGGGTGCCGTCCCGCAGCGCCGCCGTCGACCCATCCGGGTTCCCGACGATGGAGGCGCTGCGTCGCGTCTCCGCCTCGACCGGCAAGGTGACGACCGTCGCGCGGCCGAGCGGCCGCCTCGACGTGCACGGGCTGCAGGCGCAGGGCGGGTTCGTCTGGCTCGCCGACAACCGGATGGGCGTGCTCTACCGCGTCCGCGCGCTGACCGCGCGAGACGCGTCGGCCCTCTTCGCCGTCGTGCCCAGGCGCAAGCACCGGCTCGGCGGCAAGGGCGCCGACGGCCAGCTCGACGCTCGCCTCGCAGGCGGGGTCGCCGCACTCGCAGAGGAACTCGCGGACGACCGTCTCGGCGTCGCCGTCGGCCCAGGGCCGCGCGTAATAGGCCCGGATCTGTGCCGCGATCGCCTCGTTCGCCTCGCGAAGGAGGGCCCGGCGCTCGGCGCGGCTGTCGGCGCGTGGGCCCTGAGCGAGCGCGGCTGCGAAGCGATCCTCGACGGCCGCAACCGTGTCGGCGATCCCGCGCGACCCGTCGACGCCGAGCACGGGCGCTCCGTGCGCCCGCGCGTCCCGCTCGATCACCTCGCCGAGGAGGAGATACAGCTGCGAGGGCCCGGGTGGCGTTCTGCGCTCAGCCAGCTGCCGAACCTGGAGCTCACGCGTCGGGATCAGCCAGAGGGCGCGGGCCGGGTCGGCGATCCCGGACGAGACGACAGCCGCGAGGCAGCGTCGAGCCCTCCGCGACGACGATCGGCGAGCGCGGGAGTCGCCGGATGTCGTCCACCACCATCGGTCCGCGTTCGGCATGGAGGGAGAGCTCGAGCAGCTCGGCCGGCGTCGAGCCCACCCATCGTTCCTCGGGCGTCATGGCCTCCCAACGCTGCGCCGCGGGGTGCCCCTCGCGGAGCGCCCGGTCGCGGTGCGCCCACGTCTGGGTGTCGGCGTTGTACCAGCGCAGCCCGTGGCGCCGCGCGAGCCGCGTTGCGATCGTGGTCTTACCGGAGCCGGGCGGCCCGCCGATCCAGAGGACGTACGTCAACGTCTGCACGAGACGCGCCGAGAGCCTGCGCTACCAGGTGCGCCAGGACAGGCGGGAGATGAAGAGCCCGTGGCCCGCCGCCGACCGGCAGGTGACCCCGGTGACGCGCGAGCTGCAGGTGAACGCGGCGCGTCGCCACGTGTGCCCGTACGGCAGCCGCACGTAGGTCGGCTGCTGCGTGTCCGGGTTGTAGAGGATCCCGCCGGAGCAGCTGCTGCCGCCCTTCGTCGCGGCTCCGAGCGTGAAGCCGTGCCAGTCGAGCTGATCGCGCGACATGCACCTCGCCTGCAGCGTCCTCGCATAGCTTGCGCGGGCGATCTGGCACAGCAGCGTGCCGGGTGGCTTGGCGCTGCCGGTGGCCGGCACGAAGAGGCACTTGATGTTGCCCGTGGGCGAGGTGAAGCCGGGAATCGGTTTCGACGCGGCCGGGCCCGCCGCGGCGAGAGCGAGCGCGAGAACGGCGACGAACCCTGCGAGCCGGCAGTTCACGGATGAAGCGTAGATGCGGTCGGTCTGCGCGACAGGACCCCGGTGGGTCATGTCGGTCCCTGGCAAGCGAGCGCGGTAACGTCCGCCGGTGGGCGTCCACGAACGCGCAACGTGCTCCTTGAGCGAGAGCTGGAGCGGTTCGAGCAGACGCATCCGCGCTCGGCGCAGCTCGCGGCCCGGGCACGCTCCTCGCTTCTCGCCGGGGTGCCCATGCACTGGATGGTGCGGTGGCCCGGCGGCTACCCGGTCTTCGCCGCAGAGGCCGCCGGTGCGCGCTTCCGCGACGTCGACGGTCACGAGTACGTCGACTTCTGCCTGGGCGACACCGGTGCCATGACCGGTCATTCGCCCGAGCCCGTCGTGCGCGCGGTCGCGGCGCAGGCCGCGCGCGGGATCACGCTGATGCTTCCGAGCGAGGAGGCGCTGTGGGTCGGGGAGGAGCTGGCGCGCCGCTTCGGGCTGCCGCGGTGGCAGTTTGCGCTCACGGCGACCGACGCGAACCGGTTCGCGATCCGGCTCGCCCGCCTGATCACGGGCCGGCCGAAGGTGCTCGTGTTCAACTGGTGCTACCACGGCACCGTCGACGAGACCTTCGCCACGCTCCGGGACGGCCGCGTCGTCGAGCGGGAGGGCAACCTCGGTCCGCCCGTGCCGCCGGCCGAGACGACCCGCGTCGTGGAGTGGAACGACGCCGAGGCTCTCGAGCGTGAGCTCGCGCACGGCGACGTCGCCTGCGTCCTCGCCGAGCCGGCGCTGACGAACGTCGGGATCGTGCTCCCGGAGCCGGGCTTCCACGACGCCCTGCGGGAGCTGACGCGGCGGAGCGAGACGCTCCTGATCGTCGACGAGACCCACACGCTCTGCGCGGGGCCGGGCGGCTATACGGGCGAGCACGGGCTCGACCCGGATCTGCTGACCGTCGGGAAGGCGATCGGCAGTGGCATCGCCTCCGCCGCCTACGGGTTCAGCGGGGAGGTCGCGGCGCGCGTCGAGGCCGCGCTCGTCCGGGACGAATCGGACGTCGGCGGCGTCGGCGGCACGCTGGCCGCGAACGTGCTCTCGCTGACGGCGATGCGCGCCACGCTCGAGCACGTGCTGACGGAGGAGGCGTTCGCGCGGATG
>CAVVCG010000013.1:0-17700 GCA_963746655.1 uncultured Actinomycetes bacterium
CGACGTTCGCATGGTCCCTCGAGGTCGGGTTCAGAAAGATGTCCTGCGAGACGAGGAACTCGATCCCGGCGAGCCCCTCCTCGACGCGGTGCGCATCGGGGTCGGTGTGCGCCGGGTTCTCGCCGATCAGATAGAGGGCCCTCACCGACCCGTCTTCGAGGCCGTGGATCATCTGATCCAGCCGGTAACCGGGTGTCTCGGGCACTTCCACCCCCCACGCCGCCGCGAACTTCGCGCGGACCTCGGGGTCGTCGACCGGCTGGTAGCCGTGCAGGTAGGCGGGGTTCGCGCCGGAGTCGTTGAGGCCCTGGACGTTGTTCTGGCCGCGCAGGGCGTTGAGACCGGTGGAGGCGTAGCCGAGGTGGCCCGTCATCAGCACCAGGTTCGCGAGCGACCAGACGTTGTCGACCCCGCACACGTGCTCGGTGATCCCGAGCGTGTAGAAGATCGCGGCGCGCGGCTCGGAGGCGTACTCACGGGCCGTGGTCCGAATCGCCTCGGCCGGAATGCCCGTGACCTGCTCCGCCTCCTCCGGCGTGTAGCGAGCGACGATCTCGCGCACCGACTCGAACTCCACGGTGTGCTCGCGGATGTACGCGTCGTCCTGGAGCCCCTCCTCGAGGATCACGTGCATCATCGCGTTCAGGAGCCAGACGTCCGTGCCGGGCCTGAGCTGGAGGTGACGCTTCGCGATCTTCGTCAGCCAGATCGCGCGCGGGTCGGCGACGACGAGGGTCGCGCCCCGCTTCACCGCCTTCTTGATCCGCAGCGCGAGCACCGGGTGCGCCTCCGTCGTGTTCGAGCCGATCACGAGCAGGAAGCGGTCGTCGTCGATCTCCGGGATCGAGTTGGTGCTGGCTCCTCTGCCGAACGACCTGACCAGGCCGTAAAGGGTCGGAGCGTGTCAGGTGGCTTCGCAGGAGTGGACGGAGTTCGTCTTCAGGCCCGTCCGCGCCAGCTTCTGGATCAGGTAGTTCTCCTCGTTCGTGAGCCGCGCCGAGGCGAGCACGCCGACGCTCTGGTCCCCGTGGCGCTCGCGCACCGCGTTCAGGCCGGCGGCTGCAGCGGCGATCGCCTCCTCCCAGCTCGCCGGGTGGAGCTCGCCGTCCTCCCCGCGCACCAGCGGCTCGGTGAGACGGTCGGGATGGTGGACGAATCCGAAGGAGAACCGGCCCTTCACGCAGAGCTCGCCCTCGTTCGGCAGGTACTCCGGCTCCGAGGTGACCTTGACGATCTTGCCGGTGCCCGGATCGACGTTGAGGTCGAGCTGGCAGCCGACCCCGCAGTAGGTGCAGGTCGTCCTGACCTTGGTGAGCGCCGTGTCGGGCACGGTCGTCCCTGTGCTCTTCTTCTCGAAGATCGCGCCGGTCGGGCAGACGGAGAGGCAGCCGCCGCAGAGCTCGCACTCGGTGTCCAGCCAGGAGTGGCCGTGGGTCGGCACGACGCGCGCCTCGGGGCCCCGGCCCTCGAAGGTGAGGGCCGAGCACTGCATCACGTCCTGCGTGTAGCGGATGCAGCGGCCGCAGAGGATGCAGGCGTCGGGGTCGTAGCCCATCAGCTCGTTGCGGTCGGAGTACGGCTCACGGCCGGCGTCCGGGAGCACGAACGGCGCCTGCACGCCGAGGTCGAGCGCGAGGTCGAGGAGCTCGTCGGCGCGCCCGCCGCCGGCGGTCGAGACGTGCTCGGTCAGCAGCATCTCGGTCAGCGTCCTCTGCAGCTTCGGCAACCGCCCGTTCGTCGAGACCGCCATCCCCTCCTCGACGCGGACCGCGCACGAGGGCACCGGCCGCGGCGACCCCTCGACGTCGACGAGGCACATCCGGCAGCCGCCGTACGGCTCGAGCTTGTCGTCGTGGCAGAGCGTCGGCGGGCTCGCGCCGTTCTCGCGCAGGGCATGCAGGAGCAGCTGCCCGCTCTCGGCCACCGCCTCGCGCCCGTCCACGGTGAAACGCACCTCCGTCATGGCAGCAGCTCCGGCCAGTGGCGGCGTACCGAGCGGACCGGAATCGGGGCGCCCTGCCCGAGCCCGCAGATCGAGGCCTGCTCGAGCGCCTCGAGCCAGGCCTCCAGCTCGTCCGGCGCGAACGTCGTGCGCCCGGCGGCGAGGTGGTGCAGCCCGCGCGTGCCGATCCGGCAGGGCGTGCACTTCTGGCACGACTCCTCCGCGAAGAATCGCATCGTCTCGGTGAGGAGCTCGAGCGGCGAGTACGAGGCCGGGAAGACCTGCACCGCGGCCGAACCGACCGAGGCCCCCCACTCCGCGAGCGCCTCCTTCGTCAGCGGCGTGTCGAGCGCGGCCGGCGGCACGATCCCGCTCGCGGCGCCGCCGGGCACGATCGCGCCGATCTCGGCCGTCGCGCCGCCGCCGTGCTCGTCGATCAGCTCGCGTAGCGTGATCCCGTTTCCCGCCTCGTAGCAGCCGGGCTTCGCCACCGCGCCGGAGAGCGACCAGAGCCGGACGCCCTTCGCGCCGTTGCGGCCGAGCGCGGCGAACCAGTCGCCCCCGTTGCGCAGGATCGCAGGGATGTGCGCGAGTGTCTCCACGTTGTCGATCAGCGTCGGCGCGCCGAGGTAGCCGCGCTGGGCCGGGAAGGGCGGACGCAGGCGCGGCATCCCGCGGCGGCCCTCCATCGACTCGAGCATCGCGGTCTCCTCGCCGCAGATGTACGAGCCGGCGCCGACGACGAGCTCGATCGTGCGGCCGCCGAGATCGCCGAGCGCGGCGATCGCCTCCAGGAGCCGTGCCCGCGCGGTCGCGTACTCCTCGCGCAGGTAGACGTAGCCGCGCTCAGCCTCGGCGAACTCCATCGCCACCAGGAGCCCTTCGAGCATCAGGTTCGGGCGGAGCTCCATGATGTAGCGGTCCTTGATCGTGCCCGGCTCGCCCTCGTCGGCGTTCACGATCACGACCCGCGGCCCGGGCTCGCGGCGCACCGCCTCCCACTTGCGCCAGGTGGGGAACCCGGCGCCGCCGAGGCCGACGAGGCCGGATGCCTCGAGCTCCGCGAGCACGCGCTCGGGCGGCAGCCGCGGTGGGCTCGCAGGTGCGTCAGGGCTGCTCAGCCGAAGCGAGGCGCCGTCGTTGGTGAAGTGCTCGACGGGGGCCGGCGCCGCGCCCTCGAGCACCGCGCGCGAGAGACCCGGCAGGATCGTGTCGCCGCGCGTCCCGACCGGGGCGTGCTCACAGTGGCCGAGACAGGCCACCTCGACCACCGGCAGGCCGTCGGGTGCGACCTCCTGTGCGACGGCCAGCAGCTCGTGGCCGCCCAGGCACGCACACACGGGCCCGGTGCACACCCGCAGCGAGTCGAGCGGCACGCGCAGGAACGAGTAGAACGAGACGACCTCGGCCACCTCTCCGCGCCGGATCCGCATGTGGTCGGCGAGCGCGTCGGAGAGCTCGGGGGTCACCGGGCCCACTTCGCGGCGGATGCGACCGAGGTTGTCGAGCAGCCTGGTCCGCGCGGTCGGGAGCTCTGCGAGCTGCACCCCCTCAGTCTCCCCGTCGCGGCAGACGGACGCAAGAACGGACTGCGGACTTCCCGCAGGCGGCTACTGCGCGGCCCCGATGCCGCGGCCTTCGCGGCGCGCGAGAGTGGTGGTGATGATTGCCGTCCTCGCCTGGAGGCCCGGGCTCACCAACGGGCAGCTCGTTGCGGCGTGGCGGGCACGCGGCCTCGACGCCGCTCTCGTCAGCCCGGCCGACGCGCCGGCGTGCCTGGACGGCGGCGACTCGGCGCTGGTACGCCTCGACATCGTCCCGACCCTCGATGCCTGCGAACCGGGCATCGAGGTCTGCGGCACGCTCGAGCACCAGGGCGTTCGCGTCCTCAACGGCCCGGAGGGGCTGCTCGCGGCGCACGACAAGCTGCAGACCGCGCTCGCGCTGGCGCGTACGGGCGTCCCCCACCCTGCCACCCACCATGTGACTGATCCGCTCGACCTCCCGGCGCTCGACCCGCCGCTCGTGCTGAAGCCGCGCTTCGGCAGCTGGGGACGCGACGTGATGCTCTGCCGGACACGTGCCGATCTTGCGGCTGCGGCGGCAGAGTTGCCGACACGGCAGTGGTTCCGCGCACAGGGCGTCCTCGCTCAGGAGCTCGTGCCGCTCGTCCAGCGCGATCTGCGCGTGCTCGTCGCCGACGGCCGCGCAATCGGAGCGAGCGCGCGCGTCCGCGCCCCCAGCGAGTGGCGCACCAACGTGTCACTCGGCGGGCACCTCGAGCCCGTCGACGCGCCCGAGGAGACGCTCCGGCTCTCGGTTGCGGCGATTGCGGCGATCGGGCTCGACTTCGGCGGAGTGGACCTGCTGCCGACCCCCCACGGTGGGTGGATCGTGCTCGAGGTGAACGGCGCCGCCGACTTCGACGAGCGCTACTCGCTGCCCGGCCGCGACGTCTACGACGACCTCGCGGCGGCGCTCCAGCTCGCGGGCGTCTCGGCCGCGTCATGAGCCTGCCGCGCGGGCGGAAGGACTTCGCCTTCCAGATCGCGCTCTGGCTCGGCTTCGTCCTCGCCTACCAGGTCGCGCGCGGGATCTCGCGCAACGAGACGGAGCAGGCGTTCCGGAACGCAGCGCGCGTGATCCGGCTCGAGCGCTGGCTCGGGGTCTTCTTCGAGCCCTCCCTCCAGCGCCACGTGCTCGAAGCCGGCGGGGCCGTCCTGCACGCCGCCGACTGGACCTACTGGCTCTCGGAGTTCGGCGTCCTCAGCCTCACGCTGCTCTGGGTCTACCTGTACCGCTACGAGGGGTTCATCCGGTTCCGGAACTGGATCCTGCTGACGAACGTCCTCGGGCTCGTCGTGTACGCGTGGCTCCCGACCGCGCCGCCGCGGCTCCTGCCGTGGGAGGGCTTCGTGGACACGCTCGCGCGGAGCGAGTTCCTGAACCACGGCACCGGCCTCGTGCAGCTCGTCGCGAACCCGTACGCAGCGATGCCGAGCCTGCACTCGGCGGACGCCCTGATCGTGGGCGTCACGCTCGCCTCGGTGGCGACCTCGCGCTGGGGACGCCTCTGGCTCCTGTGGCCCGTCTGGGTCTCGGTGGCGCTGGTCGCGACTGCGAACCACTTCTGGACGGACGTGGCCGCGGGGTTCCTGCTCGCCGGGCTCGCAGCCCTGATCCTGAGCGGGAAAGCCGCAGCGCGGTTCCGCGGCCGCCCCGATGCCACTCCGGCCGTCCCGGCCGGATCCTGAGCACGTGGACACGATGTGGGCGATCCGCAAGCCGCGGGCCGCGCCGGGCCTGGCGCTCGAGGAGGTGCCCGTTCCCGCCCCGGGCGACGACGAGGTGCTCGTCCGCGTCGAGGCGGCCTCGATCTGCGGCACCGACCTGCACATCTTCCGCTGGGACGAGTGGGCCCAGAATCGGATCAAGCCGCCGCTGACGCTGGGGCACGAGTTCGCCGGCACCGTCGTCGAGGTCGGCCGCGCCGTGCGTCACGTCGAGACGGGCGACTACGTCTCGGCCGAGAGCCACGTCACGTGCGGGATGTGCTTCCACTGCCGCACCGGGCAGGCGCACTTGTGCGAGCACACACAGATCCTCGGCGTCGACCGGGACGGCGCCTTCGCCGAGTATGTCGTGGTGCCCGAGTCGGTCGTCTGGCAGAACGACCGCGCGAAGCTTCCGCCCGAGATCGCGACCCTCCAGGAGCCGTTCGGGAACGCCGTCTTCGCCACCTCGACGCAGGATCTGCCGGGACGCTCGGTCGCGATCCTGGGGTGCGGGCCGGTCGGCCTCTTCAGCATCGCGATCGCGCGCGCCTCGGGCGCCGCGCGGGTGCTCGCCTCGGACCGCGTCGCGCTTCCGTCTCGCCCTTGCCGAGCAGCTCGGCGCCACGGTCGTCGACGTCTCGGCCACGGAGGACGTCGCCGGCTGGTTCCGCGAGCACACCGAGGACGACGGGATCGACGTCGTGTTCGAGATGTCGGGTGCGTCGGCCTCGATCGTCGACGCGTTCCGCGTCGTCCGCAACGGCGGCCATGTCGTCCTCTTCGGGATCCCGGCCAGGCCGGTCGAGATCGACGTCGCCGAGTCGTTGATCTTCAAGAACCTGACCGTCACCGCGGTGAGCGGCCGCCAGGTCTTCGCCACCTGGTACCGCACCCGCTGGCTGCTCGAGCACGGCGTCGTCGACCTCCGGCCGCTGATCACCCACGAGCACCCGCTGGCCGACTTCGAGCAGGCCTTCGCCGAGCTCGAGCGCGGCGAGGCCTGCAAGATCGTGCTCTACCCGGGCGGCGCCGCCGAGCCGGTCACCGCGCTGCCCGCCGAGGAGGCGCAGCCCTCGCCGCGACTCGCGCGCTGGGCGCACCGGTGAGCGCGACGCTGCAGCAGTCGCTCGCCGCCGAGCTGGAAGCGCTCCGCGAGGCCGGCACCTACAAGCGGTTCAACACGCTCCTCTCGCCGCAGGGGCCGGTGGTCGAGATGGCCGGCCGCGGCGAGGTGATCGTGCTCTCCTCGAACAACTACCTCGGCCTGGCAAACCGTCCCGAGGTGGTCGAGGCTGGGATCGAGGGGCTGCGCCGCTACGGCGCCGGCACGGCTTCCGTCCGCTTCATCTGCGGCACCTTCGCGCCGCACCACGAGCTGGAGCAGGCGCTGGCGCGCTTCTCGGCGACCGAGGCGGCGCTCACTTACGTCTCGTGCTGGAACGCGAACGAGGCGGTCGTGCCGAGTCTCACCGATGAGACCACCGTGATCCTCTCCGACGAGCTGAACCACGCGAGCATCGTCGACGCGGTGCGGCTCTCGAAGCCGGCCCGCAAGCTCGTGTACCGCCACTCCGACCTGGACGAGCTGCGCGAGGGGCTCGCCTCGTGCGAGCGCGGCCAGCGGAAGCTCGTGCTCACCGACGGCGTCTTCTCGATGGAGGGCGACCTGGCCCGGCTGCCCGAGATCCTGGAGCTCGCGCGCGCACACGACGCGACCGTGCTCGTCGACGACTCGCACGGGGTCGGCGTGATGGGCGCGACCGGCCGCGGTGTCGCGGAGCACTTCGGCGTCCTCGGCGAGGTGGACGTGATCACCGGCACGCTCGGCAAGGCGCTCGGCGGTGCCGCAGGCGGCTACGTCGCCGCGAGCGCCGAGGTCTGCGACCTGCTCTCGCAGCGCTCGCGTCCGCAGCTCTTCTCGAACGCGCTGCCGCCGACGGTCGCCTGCAGCGCCCGGGCGGCGCTCGAGGTGCTCGAGCGTGAGCCGGAGCTGATCGAGCGGCTGCACGCGAACACGGACTACTTCCGAGGCCGCCTTGTCGAGCTCGGCTACGACCCGCTGCCCGGCGAGGGCGCGATCATCCCGATCATCGTCGGCGAGACCGCCGACGCGATCCGCCTCAGCGAGCGGCTGCTCGAGGAGGGCGTCTTCGTCACGGGGTTCGGCTACCCGGTCGTGCCGAAGGGGACGGCAAGGCTGCGGATCCAGATGTCGGCCGCGTTCACCGTGGAGCTGCTCGACCGCGCGCTCGCCGCGTTCGAGCGGATCAGGTGAGCCAGGGAATCAGGCGGCGCGGCACCTGGCGCATGTAGTCCGGATAGCCGGGGTAGTGCGCGACGAGCCACTCCTCTTCGCGCATTGCCTTGAAGTGGAAGAAGACTACGAGCAGCAGGCTCGCGGCGAGCGACCACCAGCTCGAGACGAGCACCGAGAAGCCCGCGGCGACGGTGGCACCGCCGGAATACATCGGATGCCGGACGACGGCGTACGGGCCCGAGACGACGAGCTCTCCGCGCCCGCTCGGACGCGGCATCGCGGTCAGCGCCGCGCCGAGCCCGCGGGCGGCGGCGAGCATGAAGAGGGCGCCGAGCACGAGCAAAACGCCGCCGAACAGCCGCACCGGCCAGGGCCAACTGCCCCCGAAGAACGCACCCGCGACGACCAGGCCGAGGAGCACGAGCTGGAGTGCGACCCAGCCCTCGCCGCGCGGGCCGAGGCTAGCCGAGCGCAATGACGTGCACCTCGTCGAAGCCCTCGGCGCGCAGCTGCTCCTCCAGCTCCGGCGGCGCGGCCGTGTCGATCGAGAGCGCCATCAGCGCCTTCCCGCCCTGCCGGGAGCGCGAGACGGCCATGTTCGCGATGTTGATCCCGGCACCGCCGAAGAGCGTGCCGACTCGGCCGATCACGCCCGGAATGTCGTCGTAGGCGAGGAAGACCATCAGCGGTGCCAGCTCGGTGTCGACCTCGAAGCCGAGCGCGCTCACGAGCCAGAGCCGGTGGTCGTTGCCGATCGTCGTGCCTGCCACGCGAAGCTCCTCGCCGTCCGAGACGACGCCGACGCGGACCAGGTTCGTGAAGTCGCGGGAGACCGCACGCCGCTCCTCGCGCACCTCGATCCCCCGCTCGGCCGCGACGAGGGGCGCGTTCACGAAGTTGACGGCCTGGTCGACCCTTCCCTGGAAGGCTCCGTTCAGGGCCGCCACCGTGAGCAGCCGCGTGTCGTACTCGGCGAGGCCGCCGAAGTACGTCAGCACGAGCCGCTCCGCCCTACCCGCCGCGAGCTCCATCGCCAGGCGGCCGAGCTTGGCGGCGAGCGGGAGGTAGGGCCCGAGCGCCTCCACGTCCTCCGCGCCGATCACGGGGATGTTGACCGCGTTCGTCACGAGCTCTCCCTCGAGCGCCGCCACCACCTGCTCGGCGACGATCACGCCGGCACGGTCCTGCGCCTCGTCGGTCGAGGCTGCGAGGTGCGGCGTCGCGACGACGTTCTCGAGCTCGAGCAGCGGTCCCGTGTACGGCTCGGTGGAGTAGACGTCGAGCGCCGCGCCCGCGACCTTGCCCGAGACGAGCGCGTCGTAGAGCGCCTGCTCGTCCACGAGCTCGCCGCGCGCGGCGTTGACGATCCGCACGCCGTCGCGCATCTGGGCGATCGCGGCCGCGTCGATGCTCCCGCGCGTCTCGTCGTTGAGCGGCAGGTGGAGCGTGAGGAAGTCAGCGGCTGCGAGCACCTCGGCGGGAGTCTCGACGCGGTCGACGCCGAGCTCGCGGAAGCGCTCGCGCGAGACGAAGGGGTCGTAGGCGGTGACGTGCATGCCGAGACCGAGCGCGCGGCGCGCCACCTGCTGGCCGATGCGGCCGAAACCGAGCACGCCGAGGGTCTTGTCCGCCAGCTCGACGCCGCCGAAGCGGGAGCGCTCCCAGCGGCCCTGCTTCAGCGCCGCGTGCGCCTGCGGGATGTTGCGGGAGAGGGCGACCAGGAGACCGACGGTGTGCTCGGCGGCCGAGATCACGGTCGACTCGGGCGCGTTCGCGACCACGATCCCGCGGCGCGTCGCCGCCTCGACGTCGACGTTGTCGACCCCCACGCCCGCCCGGCCGATCACCTTCAGGTTCGTCGCCTTCTCGATCAGGTCGGCGGTGAGCTTCGTCGCGGAGCGGATCACGATCGCGTCGTACTCGCCGATCAGCTCAGCCAGGTCGCCGCCGGTCTCGACGTCGACGTCGAACTTCGAGCGCAGCAGCTCGACGCCCGCGTCGGCGATCGTCTCCCGGACGAGGACCTTCACACTCGGGCGCGGTCGGCGTACGTCTCGAGCGCGCGGGTGACCGCGACGCCGCGCTCGACCTCGGCCCCGAGCTCGGCCAGGGCGAGCTCCACCGCGCCGAGCTGCGTGGCGATGTCGAACACGTCGAACCAGCCGATGTGGCCGAGGCGGAAGATCTTCCCCATCAGCGGGCCCTGGCCGTTCGCGATCGTGATCCCGAAGCGGTCGCGGAGCAGCCGCACGACGTCCTTGCCGTCGATCCCCTCCGGCGAACGGATCGCCGTCACGACGGCCGAGCGGTCCTCGTCGGGCGAGAAGAGCTCGAGCCCCATCGCCTTCGCGCCCTCGCGGCAGGCGCGGCCGAGGCGGACATGGCGGTCGAAGCACGCCTCGAGGCCCTCCTCGAGCAGGAGGCCGAGCGCCACGTTGAGCCCCGCCACGAGCGGCACCGACGGCGTGAACGGCGCGTCGAGCTTGTGCTGCGCGGCGCGCGTCCGCTCCCAGTCGAAGTAGAAGCGCGGCGTCGTCGCCTCTGCGGCGGCCGCGAGCGCGGCGGGCGAGACGGAGGCGAGGGCGAGCCCCGGCGGCGTCATCAGCGCCTTCTGCGAGCCGGAGACGACGACGTCGACTCCCCAGGCGTCGGTCTCGAGCGGCACGGCGCCGAGACTCGAGACCGCGTCGACGACGACGAGCGCGCCGGCCTCCTTCGCGACTGCGGTGAGCGCCTGGATGTCGGCGACGACTCCGGTCGAGGTCTCGGAGTGGACGAGGTAGACGACCTTCGCGCCTGCCCGCCTCCTCGAGCTTCGCGCGAAGCTCGGCGGGCTCGGGCGTCGCCCCCCACTCCAGCTTCAGATGGATGAGGTCGGCGCCGTAGCCGGCGACCATCGCGGCCCAGCGCTCACCGAAGCTCCCCGCGGAGACGACGAGCGCTCGGTCACCGGGCGAGGTGAGGTTCGCCACGGCCGACTCGAACCCGCCCGTGCCGGACGCGGTGAAGAGGAGCACGTCGTGCTCGGTGCGCACGACCTGCTTGAGGCGCGCGAGGCACTCCTCGTAGATCGGCCGGAAGTCGGGGCTTCTGTGATGGACGACGGGCGCCGAGAGCGCGGCCAGCACCTCCGGCGGGACCGGTGTGGGCCCGGGGGTCATCAGATAGCGCTTGCCGGCCACTGCGGCCTAGCCTAGCGAACGCGTCTGCGGGCACCCGGGAGGGGGCGCTCGGGCCCCCTCCCGGGTCGATCGACGATTCAGTCGTCCGAGCCGGTCGACTTGAAGAAGTGCTTGAGCGACCAGTCGGCGACGTTCGTCCCGAGCTTCACGCCCTGCTTGCCGGAGTAGCGGAAGTGGAGCCCTGCCCAGACTCGGGCGTCGACGATCTGGTTGTCCAGATCCTTGACCGTGGCGTAATGCCGGGAGGTCATCAGCGCCGTCCCGCCGCCGGTGGCGCCGGGAATGTCGAGGTTGATGTTGGTCGTGCCGAGCAGCGCCGCGTAGACCTCGCCGTCAGCGGACGTGAGGCACCCGTGCGCAGCGGGATACTCGGGGTGGTTCGGAGTCGTGATCAACGGCGTCCAGGACGGATCGGCCGTCGTCCCCGGATTCCCGTCGATATCGGCATTCTGGATCGCGGTCACGGGACGCCAGAACGTGTAGTGGTACTTCGAGTCCCAGCACGCGATGCCGGCGTCGCTGTCGACCAGATTGCCCATCGCGAGCGCGCGGGCGGTGTCGACGAGATCGAAGCCTTGTGCGGTCGAGAGGTCACGCAAGGTCTGCTGCGCCTGACTGGTCGCGTTCGCGTTCCAGAACCACGCGATGTCCCTCTCCTCGCCGGTCCGCACCGGGCTGTCGACCGCGCCGAACGCCCTGAGTTCCTCGAACTGGACCTGATACTTGTGGCTCGTGATGTCGAGCGGAGGGCCCACCCGGAACTGGGACGGGCTCTTGAGCATGAACGGCTGCATGAACGCGGCCCACGGGGTCTGCGCCGACTGCAGCGACGGCGGCGGGGCGAAGATCCAGACCCCCGCCGTCAGCGGCCCCTGTCCGTACGGGGTCGAGATGGTCGCATCGCGGCCGTCGTTCGCCCTGAACGCGATGATGTCGTTCGCCGCGGCCTGGCCGATCAGGATGCCGGCCGCCTGCCCGGCGACTGGAAGCCCGGCGAGGTAGGACTGGTAGGTGGCCGTGAGGGTCGCCGCCTGCGCCGGGAAGTAGTAGACGAGTGCGGTGTAGGCGGCCGCGGCCACGGCCGCCGCGGGTGAGGCGCCGTCCGCCTTCACCGGCGAATGGAAGTTGTGGTACGGCTTGTAGCGCCCGGCGATCTTGGTCACGGCGTCGTACACCGCGGCCTGGACGTACGACATGTAGATCAGGCCCTCGAGCTGGAACTTCGCCGGGACGATCGTCGGGGACCGCACCGTGTTGATAGCGATCACGTTCCAGTCGAGCGCGGCCGTGGCCGGGAAGGTCGCATGGTGCGACGTCGACGCCGGCGTCGCGCCGGAGGCGACGACGGTGAACGCCACGACGCCGACGACCACCAAGGTCGCGAGCGCTGCTTTCGGGATCCTCATTGCCAAACTCCTTCCGAGTCGCCCTGCGAATGCGGCACGAGCATGCGTACATTCGTGCGCCGCCCGACTTCCCTCAATCCGACATTCGTCGTATCGTTTGCCGATGCGTTTGGTTGAGCGCAATGACACAAACGCACTCCTGACCCCGCGCGAGGCCGAGGTGCTCGGCTGGGTCGCGCGCGGCCTGACGAACAAAGAGGTCGCCGCGATCCTCGGCGTGTCGCCCCACACGATTCGCACGCAGCTCGAACACGTCTTCGAGAAGCTGGACGTCCACACCCGCACGGCGGCCGTCGCGAAGGCACAGGCGGTGGTCGGCGCGGCGCCCGCGCACATTTGACCACCGCCTGACTTCCCTCGCCTGGACATTCGTCGTATCGTTCTACGATGTGTGTGAGCGAGCTGCGATCTCGCCCGTCAGTGAGGGGGATGGTGTTGGAGATAGTCGGCCGGGAAGAAGAGCTCGACGCCCTCCGCGCCTTCGTCGGCGGAGCGCACGAGGGACCTGCCGCACTCGTGCTCGAGGGCGAGGCGGGGATCGGGAAGTCGACGCTCTGGCTCGCGGCGCTCGAGCACGCCCGCGCGTCAGGATTTCGCGTCCTCTCGTCGCGACCGGCCGAGGCCGAGCACGGCCTCGCTCACGTGGGGCTGGGCGATCTGCTTCGAGGACGTCCTCGCCGACGTCCTGCCTGCGCTGGCGCCGCCGAGGCGGCGCGCGCTCGAAGGCGCGCTCCTCCTCGAGGAGGCGGAGGGTGACAGAGTGGATTCGCGGGCGCTCGGGCTGGCGGTTCGCAACTCGCTGCAGCTGCTCGCTGCAGGCGAGCCGGTTCTCGTTGCGATCGACGACGTTCAGTGGCTCGACGATTCGTCGGCGCGCGCGCTCGCGTTCGCGCTGCGAAGGCTCTCCGCGGAGCGCGTGCTCCTGCTCCTCGCGCGGCGGCTCGATGACAGAGCGCAGCCCTCCAGGCTCGAGCAGACGCTCGTCGCGGTGAGCGTCCGGCGCCTGCCGGTGAGACCGCTCAGCGTCGGCGCCCTGCACCGGTTCCTGCGCGACCGGCTCGGTAGGCCCTTCGCGCGCCAGACGCTGCTCCGCATCCACGAGAGGTCGGGCGGAAACCCCTTCTTCGCACTGGAGCTGGCGCGCGTGCTCGACGCGGACATCGACCCGACGCAGCCGCTCCTGGTCCCGGAGACGCTCGAAGGGCTCGTGGCCGCGAGGATCTCGGGACTCCCCGCATCCACCCGCGAAGCGCTCGCGCTCGCCTCGGCGGTGGGCACGCCTTCGGAGGCTCTCCTCGAGAGGGCAGGCATCGAGGCGGCCGCGCTCGACCCGGCGATCGCCGCGCACGTGATCGAGCGCGAGAATGGGACGATCCGCTTCACCCACCCGCTGCTGTCGTCGGTCCTCTACCGGGATCTGGGCGAGAAGCGGCGGAGCGTGCACCGGCGTATCGCTGAAGTCGTCGAAGACCCGCTCCTCCGCGCCCGTCACCTCGCGCTTTCGAAGGATCAGCCGGACGCCGACGTCGCAGGCTTGCTCGACGACGCCGCGAGACTGGCGGCCGATCGCGGCGCGTCGGCCGTCGCGGCCGAGCTCGCCGAACAGGCGCTCCGCCTGACGCCGTGGACGGGAGCGACGAGCGCCGTCGACGAGCGCTGGCCGCAGCTCGTGCGCATCACGCTGCCGGGGAGTGGACGCGCGCCCAAACCATCGCCAACGACCTGCTGGCCGAGACGGAAACCGGCTCGGTGCGCGCCGAGGGCCTCGTGCTCCTCGCCGAGCTCGAGCGCGCCGACCGTGCCGTCGCGCTGCTCGAGGAGGCCCTGCGCGAGGCGGCCTCGCGCCCTGCGCTTCAGTCGGACATCCACTGTCGACTCGCGTGGGCGACACGCTTCACACGAGGGTTCGATCACGCCCGAGTAGCGCTCGAGCTCGCCGAGGAGCTCGACGACGACGTGCTCCGCGCGCGCGTGCGCGCCGTGCAAGCCATCCTCGGCTGGTTCGCCGGCGCGGCGGAGACGCCGCGGGATCTACCAGTGCGGGTGCGCGACTTCGCGCCCGCCATCGGCGGCGAGCAGCTGGTGCAGGAGGCGACGTTGGCCATCGCCAACACCCTCGCGCCGTCCTCCAGGAGGGATGAGGCCCGAGCCTTCTTCGAGCTCGAGCTCCGGCTGTGGCGCGAGCGCGACGAGCCGCGGAGCGCCCGCGCGCTGTGGGGCCTCTCCTGGGTCGAGCTGTGGGCCGGGCGCTGGGCGCTCGCGGCCGAGCACGCCGCTCGCGCCCACGACATCTCGATCCAGTACGGGCTCGAGGTACCGCAGGACCATCTTCCCATCGCGCTCATTGCCGTCCATCGCGGTCAACTCGAGCTCGCACGCCGGCATTCGGAACGGGCTCTCGAGCTCGCCGAAGAGCAGTTCGGGTTCCACCCGCCCCAGCACGTCGCGATCCTGGGACTCGTCGCGCTCTGGGGCGGAGACCCGTCCGCGGCCGTCGAGTTGCTCGGCAAGGCCGACCGGCAGGCAGCGGCGCTCGGGTGGGGCGAGCCGAGCGTCCGCTGGTGGACCGGCGACCACGTCGAGGTGCTCCTCGAGCTCGGTCGGATCGACGACGCGGTCATGGTCCTCGACGCCTGGGAGGCGGACGCGGCGCGGGTCGGCCGCGAATGGGTGCTCGCGCAAGTGACGCGCTGCCGCGGTCTCGTCGCCGCCGCGCGGGGCACGGTCGACCAGGCCGTCTCCCTCCTGCAACAGGCGGTCGCGCAGCACGAGCTGGTCGGAGATCCGTTCGGGCGCGCCCGCGCGCTGCTCGCGCTCGGCATCGTCCTGCAGGCGCGCGCGACAGAAGCGCGCCGCCCGTGATGCAATCGGTGCCGCGCTCGCCGGCTTCGAGGAGCTCGGCGCGGCCATCTGGGTCGAGAAGGCGAACGCCGAGCTCGGGAGCCTCGGCGGGCGCCGGCGCGAAGAGGGGCTCACGGCCGCCGAGCGCCGCGTCGCCGCGCTGGTCGCCGCGGGCGGGACGAACCGGGAGGTCGCCGCCGCGCTCTTCCTCGGCGAGCGGACGGTGGCGAGCCACCTGACGCACATCTACGCCAAGCTCGGCGTTCGCTCGCGCACCGAGCTCGCCAGCAAAGTTCAGACGTTCTGACGTTTTCACGTCAGCGCCCGAGTCGTAGCGTCGAGGGCGTGCCGAGCTACCTCGTCGAGACGTACCTCGCTCGCAGCCAAGCGGGGGAGCGCGCGGCCCGAGACCAACGGGCACGCTCGGCCACCGCGGAGCCGACGCAGGAGCGCGTCCGCTTCGAACGCTCGATCTATGTACCCGAGGACGAGATCTGCTTCTTCGTCTTCGACGCCCCCTCGGGCCGCGAGGCTGCGCTTGCCGCGCAGCGTGCCGGGCTCGAGCCGATCCGCGTCGTCGAGGCGGTCTCGTCCGAGAAGGAGGAGAAATGAACGGGAGGAAAGCGCAGCTGAAGGCATTGCTTGTGCTCGTGGGCATCCTCGCAGTGGCCGCAACGGTCTCGCTGTCGGTGGCCTCGGCGGGTGGACACAAGCCGGTCGTGGTACCGCCCGACGCCGTCCTGACCTGGAACACGAACACGGTCACCGCGGTTCGCGCCTCGGTGCCGACGAAGGTCCAGACCGACGGCATGGTCTACATGTCGTACGTGCAGGCAGCGGTGTACGACGCCGTGACGAAGCTCATGGGGCGCTACCAGCCGTACCACGACTTCACGGTCGCGGTCGTCCCGGGCGCCTCGGTGCAGGCGGCGGTCGCGGCGGCAGCGCGGACGACGCTCGACTACTACCTGCCCGACCAGGCGGCATCCGTCGACGCCAAGTACACGGCGTACATCGCGACCCTGTCCGGCGACGTCACGAACGGCGTCACGGTCGGCGAGGCGGCGGCGAACGACATCATCGCCTTCCGCACCGGCGACGGCCTCAAGGCGTCGCCGACGCCCAGCTACGGAGGGAACGGGCCGATCCTGCCCGGACAGTGGCAGCTACAGCCGGGTCAGGCGGTGCAGACGCCCTGGCTCGCCACGATGCGGCCGTTCCTGCTCGACAACGCCGCGCAGTTCCGGGCCCAGCCTCCGCCTGCCCTCACGAGCGACCTGTACGCGAGAGACCTGAACGAGACCGAGGCGTATGGCGCGCTCAACAGCAGCGTCCGCACCCCGGAGCAGACGGCGATCGCCTACTTCTGGGTCGGGAACAACATCAACCAGTACAACGTGGCGATGCAGAGCGTCGTCGCGCAGCACGACATGGATCTCGTCGACGCCGCGCATCTGTTCGCGATCGGCAACATCGTCACGACCGACGCGGGAATGGCCTGCTACGACTCCAAGTTCTTCTATCAGTTCTGGCGCCCGATCACGGCGATCCGGAACGCCGACAAGGACAACAATCCCGACACGACGGCCGACCCGGGCTGGGTGGCGCTGCTGGGGGTGCCGGGGCACCCCGAGTACCCGTCCCAGCACGGCTGCTTCACCGCGGCCTTCAGCGACACGCTGGCGTCGGCGCTGCACACGCAGCACATCGACGTCGACATGATGGGAGGGGAGAACGGAAGCAACGTCCTCACGACGACCCAGCACTTCGACACCGTCGACGACATGCAGGATCAGGTCGTCGATGCGCGGGTCTGGCTCGGCTTCCACTTCCGCAACTCGGTCGAGCAAGGTGTGAAGCTCGGCAACAAGGTCGCGGGCTGGGAGCTCAAGCGGTTCTTCAGGAAGGCCGACCACTAGCCCGACGCTCGACGGAGCCGAGTGGCCCGCCTTCGGGCGGGTCGCTCGGCCTCAGCGCGGGCGGTGGCCGCTGAAGGTGACGACCTGCTGGAAGGTCGGGCGGTTCGTCCAGCGCATCGTCGTCGAGAGGATCCCCGAGGTGAATCTGATCCGCTCCGCCGTCGCGTCCGCACGCCACGCGGCCGGGTCCGAGCCCTGGGCCGCGGCGAGCTGGGCGCCGGCAGCCTCGAGCGCGGCCCAGAGCGAGGCGCGGCAGACCGCGAGGTCGCCGGCGCCGCAGTAGTGCGTCGAGAAGGCGCCCTTCACGGGCTTGCCGAGCAGGGAGCGGAGGTCCTTGTCGACGTAGCCGTACCAGCCGTCGATGTACGACGAGCCGCCGGGGTTCGCGTCGTCGCTGCGGATGTGAAGCGCCGCGAGCCGCGCGACGAGCGTCGGCCCGAGCACCGGGGTCATCACCGCGTCGGCCCAGCGATCCCAGACGGCGTCCATGATCGCGGCGCCCGGATCGTCGACCCCACCGTCGAGGTTCAGGTCGAGGCGACTCGCGCCCTTCGCCTCCCAGGCCTCGAGGAGCTGCAGCATCTGGGCCGCGCGCGGGCTCGGCGCGGCGCCGGTCTTCAGCACGGCCGCCACGTCCGGCAGCACCGCCACGGCGCGCAGGTCCTGCGTCGCGGCCGCGTTCATCGCCGAGGCGACGTCCGCGAGCGAGAGCTTCCCTTTCTTCGTGTCGAGCTGCTTCTGCAGGAGCTGGACGCGCTGGACCGGGCCGTAGGACCAGTTGTCGTCCGAGGCGCCCACGTCGGCGGCGGGCTTGTTGTTCCAGTTGAGGATCTCGCCGTTGACCGGATTGATCGCCTGCGCGTGCTGGGCGGGCGTGA
>CAVVCG010000014.1:0-20008 GCA_963746655.1 uncultured Actinomycetes bacterium
CGACCTCTACTGGTTGCCGCTGGGTGCGGGTGGTCATTCGGTGCGGCTGAACGGACGCGTCTACGAGGCCGTGGCGGCGCGACTCGAGCGGCGGCCGGCTTGCGACCTCTATCACTCCGCGCTCGAGGTGCACGTACCGGAGGGCCGGTTGTGATCGAACAGACCCCGGTTCCCGATGCCAACCGTGCGGAGCGGGGCGTCGTCGCCGGAGGCGCGGTCGGACTGCGCTCGGCAGGGCGCTTTCGGATCTTCCGTTACGAGGTTCGCCGCTGGCGTGACGGTGTCATCCCGGACGTGGCGAGGCGGTCGGCGGCCCTCAGCGACTGACCAACGATCCGCGTCACGCGCAACGACTGCTCCAGCTGGTGCCGTCCGTGCCGACTCCCGTTTGGGGCCGCGACGAGCTCGGCGCGGGCGAGATGTGGAACTCGAACTCGGTCATCTCCTGGCTGATCGCGCGCAGCGGCATTGCTGCCGAGACGATCCCGCTACCGACCGGAGGGCGCGCTCCCGGCTGGGAGGCCGGTCTTGTGGTCGCGCATCGGCAGGGTCGCACGTGAATCAGCGGGCAACATTCCCAGACTGTCGCAAGCGAGAGCGCGGGATCTATCGCACTCCAGCTCTCCTCGCCCGGACTGACGGTGCCCGAGCCACGCGTGCAACGATGCCGCCGGTCCGGATGACGCGCATCACACTGACTGCCGCCCTCCTCGCCGCCGCATACTCGACCGGACTCGCGCTCGCCGCCGCGGGCCCTCAGAACCTTCGCGTTTCCCCCGCGCTCGTACGCGATCTGCGCGCCGTCCACCCGATCGAGATCGGCCCGCTCCTCGGGTACCGATGCGTCCCGGTGCCCCGGAGCCTCAAGAAGGCGTGCGCAACCTTCCACATCTACTACGCCCGGTACCAGGGCAAGGAGTACGCGGCGGCGGACTTCTGGAACCGGGTGACCGGTGGCACCGACGCGACCGAGAAGTTCTCGCGAACGGTCGGCGGGCCTTGGCGCGACCTCGGCGACGGCTGGCCCCCGAGCTGCGGCTTCCCCGCCCCGGTCGTCAAGGCCTGGGGCTGGGAGCCCTGTCACTGACGCGGCAGGAATCCGCCTTCAGGGCACGTCCATCCGCACGAGCTTCCGCACGGCGAGCGCCGAGAAGCCGACGATCACGATCGCTGCGCCGACCGCGCCCGCGCCGGCGCCGAGCGACACGTCCAGGCTTGCCAGCCGCTCGCCGTCGAGGCCGTCGATGAGCGCCAGCGTGTAGCGACGGATGCTCAGGAAGCGGATGCCGTCGAGGTACGCGGCGAGGGCGGCCTCCCAGACGAACACGTAGACGAGGCCGATGACGAGGGCATGGCGGGTGGCGAGGCCGGCCCAGGTGAAGACCGCCGCGTACGCGGCCGCGCCGACGAGCAACCCGGCGCCCGTGGCGAGCGCCCCGCCGAGATCGCCGCCTCGGATCACCGCCACGGCCACGAGCCCGCTGACCGCGACCGGCACCCCGCCCACGAGCAGCGACGCGAGCAGCTTCGGCGCGACGATCCGCCAGCGCGCGAGCGGCTTCAGGGCCAGGTAGACGAGCGTCCGGTCGCCGAGCTCGTTGCCGAACGACGAGGTGCCGAACAGCAGCATCACGAGCGGCAGGATCCCCGAGGCGATGAGGGTCGCCGTGATGTCGTCGGCGAACTCGGCGCTCGTCGACGTGCTGTCCGCGACGTGGTAGAGCAGGGCGGCGAGCACCGGTAGCGCCACGAGGCCGAGCACGAGCCAGAGGCGGCGGCTGCCCGCGAGCTGGCGCACCGTGAGCGTGAGGATCGCGGCCACGCCCGCCTATCGGCTCGCCAGGTACTCGAAGACGCTCTCGAGCGAGTCGTCGAGCGGCTCGACCCGCGTGAGCCGGACGCCGAGCCGCTGGGCGATCGCGGGCAGGGCGCGCTGGAGCGACGGGACGTCCCTGCTGCGCACGCGCAGGCGCCCGTCCAGGTCGACCTCGACCGACTCCACCGCCTCGATCTCGAGCAGGCCGGCGGCGAGGACGCGCGGGCTCGTCGAGTCGATGCGCACGTAGAAGGGCCGGTCGTTCAGCTGCTGGCGGATCGCGCGGTAGTCGCCGCTCGCGGCGAGCTTGCCGCTGACGAGCAGGTGGATGCGGTCGGCGAGCTCGTCGACCTCCTCGAGGATGTGCGACGAGACGAGGATCGTCCGGCCCTCCTCGCCCAGGCGGCGGATCACCTGGCGCAGGTGGAGGCGCTGTGCCGGGTCGGTGCCCGATAGCGGCTCGTCGAGCATCAAGAGCGGCGGGTCGTGCACGAGGATCGCGGCGAGGCGCATGCGCTGGCGCATGCCGCGCGAGTACTCGCCCAGCCGACGGTTCTGCGCGTCGACGAGGTCGACCGTCTCCACCGCGCGGTGCACTGCGCCGTCGACGTCGGCGAGACCCTGGAGGCGGGCGTTCAGCTCGACGAACTGCCGGCCGGTCAGGGTCTCGTACACGGACTCGTGCTCGGGCATGTAGCCGACCCGTCGGTACAGCGACGGATTGCCGCGGACGGGCTCGCCGAAGACGGTCACCCACCCCTGCGAGGGCGCTGTCAGACCGGCGATCGCACGCAGCAGCGTCGTCTTCCCCGCGCCGTTCGGGCCGAGCAGCGCCGTCACGCCCGGCTCCACGACGAGCGAGACGTCGCTGACGGCGACGACGCCCGCGAACCACTTCGAGAGGCCGTCGACGACAATCGTCGGCTGTGCGGTCATGCCCGCTCCCGGCGCCGGCCGAGCCGGCGCCTCCGCTCCTTGGAGCCTCCGTCCAGCCTACGGCTCATCCCCGCACCAGCCGCTCGGTGCGCCGGACCAGCCCCACGCCGAGCGCCGCCGTCAGGCCCATGAGCCACAGCAGCGAGACCCAGCCCGCAAGCGGCCGCTCGTCGGCGACGGGGTCGCTGAAGATCCAGTGGACGCTGTCGACGAGTGCCTGCGGGAGGCTCGCCAGCGAGAGGGCGTCGGAGACGGGGCCCGAGAAGTTCTCCTCGGCGATGCCGCCGATCGCGGACCCGACGAAGAAGGCCGCCAGGATTCCCACTGCCGCATAGGCACGCCTCGTCGCGAACGATGCGGCGAACAGCGCGAGCGTCGTGAGCACGAGAGCCACGGTCGCGCCGGCGGCGAGGAACCGCGGCACGACGTCCCAGTTGTCGACGAGCCACGACCCGGGGCTGGATGCATCGAGCGCGTTCCAGGTGAAGAGGATCGCCACCGGAAGCCACGCCGCGACCGCCGTGACGGCGAGAAAGGCCGCCCAGCGCGCACCGACGTAGTCCGCCGGAGTGATCGGACGGGCCGCATAGAGGGAAAGGACGCCCTCCCTTCGATCCGGGCAGAGGAGCAGCGGAGCGACGACCGCGGCGAACAGGCCGAGCGGCACGACCGCCCAGTCGTAGTAGTCGGCATACGACGGCAGCTCGAAGTCCCCCCTGGCCTCCTCCAGCGGAGAGAGGAACGCCGAGATCACCACGAGCACCACGATCGGCACGAGCGCCAGGCCGATCAGCAGCCAGGAGGTGACCTTCGCGCCCAGGCCGCGCCCGAGGCCGAGCGAGATGCGGACGCCGTCGCGCCAGATCGCGCGCCGACGCAGCCACCGCCCGGTGCGCTCGCCCTCGTATCCCTGGTAGCCGAGGTCGAAGACCTCACCGGACCCGGTCGTCACGATCTCTCGGCCTCCGTCGGAACCGGCGAGAAGACATCGGCGAGCGAGTGCCGCGACGGCGCGAGGCGGTAGAGCAGCGCGTCCGTCTCCACGATCGCGTCGCGCAGCGTGTCGTAGTCCTCACCTGACACGTCGTCGAGCGTCAGCCGGTTGCCGTCGAGCCGGGGATGGAGGCCGCGCCGCCCGAGCGCCTCGGCAAGCGCGGCGGCGCCCTCGACGAGCTCGAGCTCGACCGTCTCCGTCTCCCCCGTGAACCCCGAGACGGTGCCCGTTCGCAGCAGCCGGCCCTTGTCGAGCACGACGACCGAGTCGCACACCCGCTCGACGTCGCCCATCAGGTGCGTCGAGATGACGATGCTGATCCCGAACTCGCGCCCGACGCGCCGGATCAGGTCGAGCATCTCGCGTCGCCCGAGCGGGTCGAGGCCCGCGGTCGGCTCGTCCAGGAACGCGAGCACGGGATCGTGGACGAGCGCCTGGGCGAGCTTCACCCGCTGCTTCATCCCGGTCGAGTACGTCCCCATCGGGCGGTACCGCTCCTCGAAGAGGCCGACGTGCCTGAGCACGTCGGAGGCGCGAAGGCGCGCCGCGGCGCGAGGCAGACCGCTGACCTCGCCCATGTAGGCGAGGAACTCCGCCGCCGGTACGCCGGCCGGCAGGCAGTCGTGCTCCGGCGCATATCCGATGCGCGCCCGGAACTCGGGCGAGGCGCGCGTGTCGCGCCCGAGCACCTCCACCGAGCCAGCGTCCGGGTCGATCAGGCCCATGAACAGCTTGAGCGACGTCGTCTTGCCGGCGCCGTTCGAGCCGAGAAGGCCGGTCACCCCTTCGGCGAGCTCGAAGCTGACCCCGTCGAGCGCTCGGACGGACCCGTACGACTTCGTCAGGTCACGAGTGCGGAGCAACGCCACGGGGGTGAGCGTATCCCCGAGCGGCGCCGCCACCGAAGCCGAAGCTCACGGGCTGCTGGCCGCGCTGCCTAGCCGCCGCCGATAGGCGGCGAGTTCCGGAGCGTCGCGGCGAGGCCTTCCATCAGCGCCTGCTGATCGGCGTTCGAGAGCTTCGCGTTCGGGTGCTGGATCGTGTAGTACCAGGGCGGCATCGAGCCGTTCCCGGCCGCCTCGGCAGCGTCGCCGGCGCCCTCCTGCGGCCTGTTCCACTCGCTGAAGTTGAGCGCGCCGCGGCCGCTCTCGACGTCGCTCTGCACGAGCCACGAGACGGGCGCCACGCTCGAGTACCACGGCCAGGTCGTCTCGTTCGAGTGACAGTCGAAGCACGCCCGCTTTGCGAGCGCCCGCGTTGAAACCGAGCTCCACTGCGGCTCTGCCTGCACCGGAGGATTCGTGTGCGAGCGCCCGTACGGGACCGCCTGCGCGAGCGCGAACAGACCGACGCAGGCGACGACGATGCGCAGCGTCCACTTGAGGTACGGGCGTCGCGGGCGGGGCGAGGAGGGCGGCACCGGCTTCAGCGGCTCCTCCGCGTCCACGGCGCCTGCGGCCGAGGACGAATCGAGCATGCTTCGATCGTCGCCTCTGACCTGCTCGACGGCATCGGTAGGTCCCCGCGCCGAATGTGCGCACAACTACCAATGCCGATCACCCGGGCACGCGCGATACGAGCGGTAACTCACACGAGGGGCGGGCCGTGCGGTCCGCTCCTCATGCCTCAAGCCACCGGGCCCGCGTCGGCCTTCTTGGCCGGAACCGGGACCTGCGCCCAGAGGACGATCTTGCCGTCCACGATCTCGAACCGCGCCGCGGCGAGCGTGCCCGGCGCGTCGCATTGCGACGAGCCGCGGTCGCCGAGGCGGAAGACGACGGTCGCGTTCCGGCCGTGGATCGCGATCGAGACGATCCGGCCGGAGCACGGCAGCCCGGAGTGCCACTCGGCGAGCTGCGCGCGGGTGTGGAAGCGGAAGGCGTACGACCCCTGGACGATGATCGAGGGAAGCGCGAACAGGCGCGCCACGCCGGCGTTGTCGCCCGTGTTCAGGCGGGCGCTCCAGGCGTGGACGACGGCCTTCAGCTGATGCTCGCGGGCCGCGGCTGCGACCGGCGGCGAGGCGGCGCGGGCCGCCGGCGCCAGCGCGAGCACGAGCGCCAGCACGAAGGTCGCGACGGAGGGCGAGAGCCCACGCATCGATGCACCTTACGCAGGCCGGACGAGCTGCCGCGGGCGCGCAAGCCGCGCCTCGCTCACCTGCGGGTTCCACGGCTCGGCGAGCGGCTCGGCGCCGAACGAGCGCGCGACCTGCTCTGCCGGCGGGTCGCCGTAGAGCGTCGTCCGCTGGCGCGGCATCCGGCCCGCCGAGCGGATCAGCGCCTCTATCCGCTCGGGCAAGAGCTCCTGCCCCCAGGCCGATCCGGCGGCGCGCGAGATCGACTCGTTCATCAGCGTGCCGCCGAGGTCGTTCGCGCCCGCCTTCAGCGCCTCGACGGCACCCTGCGGGCCCGCTTTCACCCACGACACCTGCACGTTCTGGATCCACGGGTGGAGCGCGAGGCGGCCGACGGCGTGCATCAGCAGCGTCTCGCCCCACGTCGGCCCAGGGCGCGCGCGACCGCGCAGGTAGAGCGGCGCCTCCATGTGCACGAACGGAAGCGGGACGAACTCGGTGAAGCCGCCGGTGCGCCGGGCGCAGCTCGCGCACCGCGACGAGGTGCCGCGACCAATTCTCGGGCGCGTCCACATGACCGAACATGATCGTGTTGTTCGAGCGCAGGCCGACCTCGTGCGCGGTCTCGTGCACCTCGAGCCACTGCGCGGTCGTGATCTTGTCCGGGCAGATGACCGCGCGCACCTCGTCGTCGAGCACCTCGGCAGCCGTGCCCGGCAGCGACCCGAGGCCCTCGTCACGGAGCCGCGCGAGGTAGTCCCGCAGCGGCACGCCGAGCGTCGCCGCCCCCTGCCACACCTCGAGCGCGCTGAAGGCGTGCACGTGCAGGTCGGGCACCGCGTCCTTGATCGCGCGCACGACCGAGGCGTAGTAGTCGCCGTCGAAGGCCGGATGGATGCCGCCCTGCAGGCAGATCTCGGTCGCGCCCCGCTCCCACGCCTCTTCGGCGCGCCGCACGATCTCGCCGTGGGGGACGAGGTACGGCTCGCCGCGCAGGTTCGCCGCCAGCTTCCCCTTCGAGAAGGCACAGAAGCCGCAGCGGAAGTAGCAGACGTTCGTGTACTGGACGTTGCGCGTGACGACGTAGGTGACGACGTCGCCGTTCACCTCGCGCCGCAGCCGGTCGGCATCGGCAAGCACCCGCCGGCGCTCGTCCCCACGTGCACGGAAGAGGCGTGCGATCTCGTCCTCCGCGAGCTCGCGGCCCCCTGTGGGCGCGAGCGGGTCGCGAGAGACGAGAAACGGCACCGCGCCGGTCTCGCCCGCTGACCACGCGTCCTCGCGCGCGAGCCCGAGCGAGTCCGACGCCCGCAGGACGCGGGGCAGCACCGCTTCGTCGAGCCACTCCGGCCCGATGTGGCCCGGATAGACCGTCAGGCGCGGCGCCAGCTCGAGGCCGCGGCTCTCGGTTGCGGCGCGCAGCAGCTCGAGCTCGGGCCACGGCGCCTCGGGGTTGACGTGGTCGATCGTCACCGGCGAGACGCCGCCCCAGTCGTCGATGCCCGCGTCGAGCAGCGCCGCATACTCGCCGGTCAGGTTCGGCGGCGCCTGCACCGCGACCTCGGGCGGGAGGATCAGGCGCGCAGCCGCGATCGTCCACAAGAGCTCCTCGAGCGACGGCTCGGGCGCGTCGGCCATCCGCGTGCCCGGCTTGGCGCGGAAGTTCTGCACGATCGCCTCCTGCACGTGCGTGCCCGCGGCCGCGATTGCGTGCAGCGCCTCGAGCCGCTCGGCCCGCGTCTCGCCGATCCCGATGAGGATCCCGGTCGTGAACGGCAACTGCGCCTCGCCCGCGAGGCGCAGCGTCTCGAGCCGCGCCGCCGGCAGCTTGTCGGGCGAGCCGAAGTGCGGCCCGCCTCGCGCCGAGAGCCGGTCGGAGGTCGTCTCGAGCATCAGCCCCATCGACGCCGCGACCGGCCGCAACAGCTCGAAGTCCGCCCGGCCGAGCACGCCCGGGTTCAGGTGCGGCAGCAGCGAGGTCTCCTCCAGCACGGCCCGCGCCGCGAGCGCGAGGTACTCGACCGTGGTCTCGCAACCGAGGGCCGCCAGCTCCTCGCGGGCGGCGCGGTAGCGAAGCTCCGGCTTGTCGCCGAGGGTGAAGAGCGCCTCGCGGCAGCCGGCCTGCTCGCCCGCACGCGCGACCTCGAGCACCTCGTCGATCGACATGAACGCGCGCTCGCCGCGCCTCGGCGGGCGGGCGAACGTGCAGTAGTGGCAGACGTCCCGGCAGAGCTTCGTCAGCGGGATGAAGACCTTGGGGCTGTAGGTGACCAGGCGCCCGCGGGCGCGCTCCCGCACCGCCCGCGCTTCGACCATCAGATCGTCGAGGGGCAGCTCGAGCAGCTTCACCGGCGGAGCTTAGACGGAGGACGCATCGGCGGAATCGAACTGGAGGAGGTCCCACCGCGGCGCCGACTCGGCGTCGCCTTACAGCCCGGTCTGCGCGGTGAGCCGCCCCGAGTTCACGGCCGCGACGAAGGTCTCGTAGTCTCGCTCGTTCTGGTCCGCATAGGCGGCGGAGAAATCTGCGATCGCACGGTCGAAGACGTCGCCCTTTCCCATGTACGACGCGATCGCGATCCGATCGCCCCACCGGGCATGGGCGCGCGCGAGAGTTGCGCCGCACAGGCGACCGTAGAACGTCGCCCCGGGCACGAGGAGGTTCTCCACCTCGGCGCCGCCTTTCCAGTCGTGGAACTGTCGCACGTAGTAGTCGCGCATGCGACCGTCGATTCCCTTGACTCTCAGCCAGCCGAGAAAGATGTCGCTCGCCGCCTGCATGAGGCGCTGGCCGACCACGACACGCTGCCCCTGGTTGCGGTGCTCGCTCGCACCGACGTACCGCTCCAAGACCGAAGGCTGGGCTTCCTTCGACTGCAGGAACAAGGGGTCGCGATCGTCACGGCCCACGAAGAGATGCACCCAGGCGCCGGTTCCCACGCTGCCGACGCCGACGACCTTGCGAGCGGTGTGCACGTACTCGAACTCCTCGAAAGGGTGGTGCTGTGCCGCGAGAGAGCGCCGGTACGTCCGGACGAGCGAGCGCATCCACTTCTCCGTTTCGTCGCGGGTCGTCCCCGGAGCGACCAGGTCCTCGATCGGCACGATCAACGGCGGCTCGGCAACGATGCGGAGCTCGCCGTCGACCTTGCCGGCCCGCTTTGCGAGGACGCGGGCGTGATCCCGCGTCCGGGCCTTCGCGACATCCCTCTCCGCCGCCTTCAACTCCTTCTTGTGGAGGCGCGCCTCCGCGACCTCGACGCGGACGAGCTCCATGACCTCCTCGATCTTCATGTGGTCGTACCAGGCCTCGAGCGTGCGCATGCCCGCGGAAAGGCGCATCAGCCCGCGGTATTCGCGGACGCTGGCCCTGACGATCGCGCGCCGATCGGCCCCGGCGAATCCGCGGTCGCGACCCAAGATCTCCAGGCTCGCAGCGAGGCGCTTCAAATCCCACTCCCACGGGCCCGGGATCGTTTCGTCGAAGTCGTTGATGTCGAACATCAGCGCTCGCTCGGGCGAGCCGAACACGCCGAAGTTCGACAGGTGGGCGTCGCCGCAAAGCTGCACGTTGATGCCGGATCGCGGCGTCTCTGCGAGGTCGGATGCCATGATCAGCGCCCCGCCGCGGAAGAACGCAAACGGGGAGACGAGCATCCGCCCGTGGCGGATGGGGACGAGCTCGGGAATGCGGCTCTCGGCCTGCTCCTCGAGGAGCGCGACCGGGTCGGGCCGGTCGGCTCCCGGGTTCCATTTCGCGTGGCTCGATCGTGGCGCCTCGTTGCGAGCAGCCGTCCCTCGCGCGACGCGCTCCTCGGCGTTGAGATGCGCGTTCCGTCTCGCCAGCGCCCGCGGCGAAGCGGCAGTCCCCGTCGGACGACGTGCACTGCTGGACTCACCGGCAGGTCCGGTCGTGCTCACAGCTTCGCCGGGTCGGTCACCGGCGCCTGGCAGGCGAAGCGCTCGCAGACGTAGACGGCGGGCCTGCCGTCGACGAGCGTCTTCCCTTCGAGCAGCGGCACGTCGTCGGCCGGGTCCGGGCCGAAGGCGACCACCGCCTTCGGGTCCCACTTCGCAAGCGCGGCGCGCGCGACGTCGGAGTCCGCCGGGCCGACGATCGCGATCTCCCGTGGTGGCGAGAGATACAGGTCGAGCGCGACGAGCGCCCAGCCGAACGAGGACGGCGCCTGCATCAGCGCGTACGGGATCAGGCGGAAGAACGACGCCGCCCGCTCTGCCAGCCCGTCGTCGCCGTAGATGCGCGCCAGCCGAATCAGCACGTAGGCGAGCATCGAGTTGCCGCTGGGCGCCGGATGGTCGTCGAAGTCCTTCTTGCGGACGACGAGCTGCTCGCCGTCGACCGGGGTCTGGAAGAAGCCGCCGTTCTCGGGATCGCCGAAGAGCTCGACGGCGAGCCGCGCGAGCCGATTCGACTCCTCGAGGAAGCGGATGTCGCCCGTCGCGACGTGCAGCTCGTAGAGACCGTTCGCGACATCGGCGTAGTCCTCGAGATAGCCGGTGCCCTTGGCAACGCCGTCGCGCCACGTGCGGTAGAGGCGGCCGTACTCCGTCGAGAGCTCCTTGAGCAGAAAGTCCGCCAGCCGACGCCCTGCGTCGATCCACTCGGGCCGTTCGAGGACGCGGCCGCACTCGGCGAGCGCCGCCAGCGCGAGGCCGTTCCAGGAGGCGATCGCCTTGTCGTCGCGACCCGGCTGCGGGCGCTCGTCGCGCGTCGCGAGCAGTCTCGCCCGCAACTCCTCGTCGAGCTCGCCGCGAACGATGAAGCGGTCACGCTCGAAGATGTGCAGAAACTGGTCGGGCACCTCGCCGTCGCGCTTCCACGTGAACGTGAGCCCTTCTTCGCCGTCTGTGTCGGCGTCCTGCGCCGAGGCAAGACCCCCGCCGTCCAGCGAGAGCTCGCGGAGCATGTACTCGACGGTCTGCTCGGCCACCTGCCGGTAGCGCTCCTTGCCGAGCGTCTGCCAGCCGTGGAGGTAGCTGACGGCGAGCAGCGCGTTGTCGTAGAGCATCTTCTCGAAGTGCGGCACGAGCCAGCGCTCGTCCACCGAGTAGCGGTGGAAGCCGCCGCCGACGAGGTCGTACATGCCGCCGAGCGCCATGCTGTCGAGCGTCTTCTCGACGAGGTCGCGCGAATCGAGACGCATCAGGAACTCGAGCGCCGACGCCGGCGGGAACTTCGGCGCCCCGCCCCAGCCTCCCCACTCGAAGTCGAAGCCGCCCATCAGGTTCTCGAGCGCGCCGTAGATCAGCCCCTCGGCGAGCTCGCCACCGCCCTCCGGCGGCTTCACCTCCGCCGACCGACGCAGGTGTTCCACGAGCGTCTTGGACGACTTCTCGGTCTCCTCGCGCTTGTCACGCCACACCCCGGCGATCGTCTGGAGCAGCTCGCGGAAGGCGCGCAGACCGTGCCGCGGCGTCGGCGGGAAGTACGTGCCGCCGAAGAAGGGCTCCCCGTCGGGCTTGAGGAAGACGGTAAGCGGCCAGCCGCCGCTCCCGCTGATCGCGACAACCGCCTCCATGTAGATCGCGTCCACGTCCGGCCGCTCCTCGCGATCGACCTTGACGCTCACGAAGTGCTCGTTCATCAGCTTCGCGGTCTCGGCGTTCTCGAACGACTCGCGCTCCATCACGTGGCACCAGTGGCAGGCGGAGTAGCCAACCGAGAGCAGGATCGGCTTGTCCTCCTCACGGGCCTTCGCGAACGCCTCCTCGCCCCACGGATACCAGTCGACCGGGTTCTCGGCGTGCTGGAGCAGGTATGGGCTCGTCTCCTTGGCGAGGCGGTTACTCACGGCGCGCAGACTAAGGGAAGCCGGCTACCCGATTGGGAACGAGCAGAGGCGCGGGGACCGGTTCCGGCCGCGTTATGCCGTGACGTCGCGCCGAGCGAAGATCGTTCCTGCGATGGCGGCGGCAACGAGGACGTATGCGGCAACTGTGAGCGACGCTCTGGAGGCGCTGACTTCCGTCGTGCCGCCGGCGACGAAGGCCTCGAGCAGGAGTCCCGGGAAGATGCGTTGCGCAGGCGCCCAGGCGTCCTGCAGGAGGTGCTCGAACGGGCCTGCCCACGCGAGCCCAATGGCCAGCGCGACCGGCACGGAGCGCACGACGACCGCCAGTGCCATGCCGAGCAGCGCATAGCCAGTGACCCAGAAGAGGACCGACGCGTAGTCGGCGAGTCCCTGGCCAAGCGCTGCGACGCTGATCCAATCGCCGGTCGCGACGTCCTGGGAGGGTGCCAGAAGGCTGGCTGCCACCCAGGTAATCGCCTCCGCGACGGCGAGGACACCGGCAGCGAAGACGAGCAGCGCGGCCATCTTCCCGGCAAGGAGGCGAATCCGGCGGGGTTGGTGGAGGAGCATCGTCCGGAACGTGCCGCGTGTGAACTCGATCGCGACGACGCCGACGAAGACGACGAAGAGGAACGTGCCGGCGAAGGACACCGCGGTCGTGAAGACCTCGGTCCCGCCGCCGGCCTGCGACAGGGACTCGCTCGTGACGCCCCTTCCCTGCTCCGGGTTCCCGGACGGTTCTGCGGACGCGAGGATGATCGCGGTCGCGCCGACGGTGAACACGATCATCGCGGCCGCCGTCACGACGAGCACGCGTCGGCGGAGCACCTTGACGAGCTCGGCTCGCAGCGCGGCGATCATCGCTCGCGATGCTCGACGGCGGCAAGGTACTGAGACTCGAGGCTCGGCCAGCGCAGGTGGAGCTCGGCGAGGACGATCCCCTGCGCAACGGCGGCTTTGCTCAAAGCCACGGCCACCGCTCTCGGGTCGCCGTCCTCGACCGGGAGCGTCACTTCTGTGCCGTCCAGGCGCGGCTCACGCCCGTTGATCCGAGCCAGAGCGGCCAGCCGATCGAGGTCGCCGAGGTGCTCGGGGGAGAGCACGATCACGGGGCTGACCCGGCCGAGGAATGCCTCAGCCGGCCCCTGGTAGATCAGCGAGCCTTCGTCGATCACGATCAGCCAGTCGCAGACATGCTCGAGCTCGCTCAGGAGGTGCGACGAGACGAGCACGGTCCGGTCCCCGTCCGCGACCTCACGGATGAACTGGCGCATCTCGTTGATGCCCGCCGGGTCGAGCCCGTTGGTGGGCTCGTCCAGTACAAGCAGCTCCGGGTCGCCGAGCAACGCGGCGGCAATGCCAAGGCGCTGCTTCATCCCGAACGAGTACTGGCCGAAGCGGTCAGAGCCTCGGGCGTCCAGGCCGACGAGGGCGAGCACCTCAGGGATGCGCCTCCGATCGTGCCCGCCGAGGGTCGCCAGCACCCGCAGGTTCTGGACCCCGCTCAGGCCCGGCCAGAAAGCTGGAGCCTCGATCGACGCGCCGACGCGGCCGAGGTAGGAGGCCGGGTCGTCCAGGCTCGCGCCGAGGACGGTTCCGCCGCCCGCAGTTGGGGCCACGAGCCCGAGCAACATCGCCATTGTCGTCGTCTTGCCCGCGCCGTTCGGGCCGATGAACCCGGCGACGACCCCGGTCGGAACCTGCAGGCTCAGCGCGTCGACAACGACTCGGCTGCCGTAGCGCTTGGTCAGGCCGTCGGTGGCCACGGCGGCGGGGCGGGCCTTGTCGGAACCTCCGGCGCCTCTGGCGCTGTTGTCGACAGCAGTCATGCCGGCCACGCTACGGACCCGGGTCGAGTCCTACAACGCCCGTAGGGAGGAACTTCGGCGTCCCCCTCAGGGAGGATGCCGATCCTCCCCCGGGGCGACGACTGCGCTCAGGCGCAGCGCTACGCTCGCCGTGATGGTGCCGTTCACGACCGCAGCCGCGAAGAGGGATCGACGCCTCTTCGTCATGGACGGAGCGATCGCCGCGGCAGCATTCGCGGGAACAATCGCGGTCATCTCGCACGACACGTGGGCGCCCGACGCGCGCTCGCTCGACGTGGGCGGTGTTGTGCTCGCGGCGCTCGCGACGCTCCCGATCGCCGTCTGGCGCCGCTCTCCGCTGGGGGTCTTCGCGCTGACGACGTGCGCGAGCATCGTCATGAACGCCGTCGGCTATTCGCCGGGCCCGCCGTTCGGCCCGATCGCCGCGCTCTTCCTCCTCGCCGCGAGTCGCGATGACGAACACCCGTGGACCCGACGTACGACCGCGGTGACAGCCGGTCTCTTCGCCTTGCACATCGGCGCAGTCGGGATCGGGCAGGACGAGATTCCTGCCATACCGCTCCTCTTCGCGGTCCTGGTGGGGACGACCGCGTGGTTCGCAGGCGATCGCACACGGCTGCGTCGCGAGCGCATCGCCTCGCTCGAGGAGCGTGTCCAGCACGCCGAGCGCGACCGTGAGCGAGAAAGGCGGCTCGCGACCGTCGAGGAGCGGACGCGGATCGCCCGCGACCTACACGACTCGGCCGGCCAGGCGATCAACGTGATCCTCGTCCAGGCCGGCGCCGCTCGGCTGCTCCAGGAGAGCGACCCGGAGCGCTCGCGGGCCGCGCTGGAGACGATTGAGGAGGTGGCTCGGGACACGATCAACGAGATCGACCAGCTCGTGCGCACGCTGCGCGACGACTCGGGCTCCAACGGCGAGGTGCTCGACGCGCCCGGCCTCGCCGCACTCAACACGCTCGTCGAGCGCCATCGCACGGCCGGCCTCACTGTCACGGTCGAGTCGCGCGGCGTGAGCCGTCCGCTCGGCGTAACCGCCGATCAGGCCGCGTACCGGATCGTCCAGGAGTCGCTCACGAACGCGACCAGGCACGGGAAGGGCTCGGCGCGCGTCGAGCTGGCGTTCGGCGACGGCTCGCTCGACGTGACCGTCACGAACCGGGTAGCGCCCGGCGTGACGGTGACGCCGGCAGGGCACGGGCTGACGGGCATGCGGGAGCGGGCGACGCTCGCCGGCGGCACGCTCGAGGCCGAGCAGGCCGGCGAGCTTTTCCGCGTGCACGCGCGGCTGCCCACGCGAGGGTCGGAATGACGGAGAGCCGCGTAGGCTCGACGGAGCCGGCCGAGAGCGGAGGTACCGGCTTGGCCGGTGCCGGAGCGGAGCCCGTGCGGGTCCTGATCGCGGACGACGACGACCTGATGCGGGCTGGATTGCGCGCCGTGCTCTCGAGCGACACCGCGATCGAGGTCGTCGGTGAGGCTTCCGATGGTGCGACTGCCGTGAAGGAAGCCGGCAGGCTCGCTCCCGACGTCGTCCTGATGGACGTCCGCATGCCGGGGCTCGACGGGATCTCGGCTACCCGCGAGCTGCTCGCTCTCTCGCCAAGTGTCCGGGTGGTGATCCTGACCACGTTCGAGGACGACGACTATGTCTTCGGCGGCCTTCGCGCAGGAGCGTCCGGGTTCCTGCTCAAACGCACGCGACCGGAGGAGCTGCTGGAGGCGATCCACACGATCGCGTCCGGCGACTCGCTGCTCTCGCCGTCGGTTACGCGGCGCGTGATCGACCGGATGGCGCGCCAGCCGACACCCGAGCTCGGCCTAGGACGCGACCTGGATGAGTTGACCCCACGCGAGAAGGAGGTCTTTGGGCTGATCGCGCGCGGACTCTCGAACGGCGAGATCGCCGAGGCGCTCACGGTCGAGGAGTCCACGATCAAGACGCACGTGCGGCGCGTCCTCCGCAAGCTCGGCCTCCGCGACCGCGTCCAAGCCGTGATCTTCGGCTACGAGAGCGGCTTGGTGCAGCCGGCTACGAACGCCGTCCCGCCGGTCGATCCCGCCTGACCGGGAACACGACTCAGAGACCAGCGGCGTCGATCCGCCCGGGCCGGACGCGGACGATCACGCGCTCGCCGGGCCGGCCTCGCGGGAAGGGCTCGCCCTCGTAGCGGCGCCAGAGCTTGTCCATGTGCTCGACTGCGCCGAGCGTCGAGAGCGTCGCCGTGCCGCTGACCGCAAGCCACCGGTACTGGTTCGCCGGGTCGATCACGAGCAGCGCGGCCCGCGGGTCGCGCCGCAGGTGGCGCTCCTTCGCACGGCCGATCGTGGTGTTGAACAGGACGTCGCCGTCGTCCTCGTCGACCCAGACGACGGTCGAGTGTGGCGACCCGTCGCGGCGCAGCGTCGTCGCCGTGCCGGGATACGGCTCGCGGAGGAACGCGCGTTGTGCCTCGGTCAGCGTCGTGTCTGCCACGGAGTTGCCAATCCTGCCTGCTCGCAATTAGCCTCTGCAGCGATGCGCCTCGTCCTGGTGGGAACGCGCAAGGGCCTCTTCCAGCTCCGCGACGGCGAGCTGGGCGGGCCGCAGCTCACCGGCTGGTCGATCAACCATGCGATGCGCGATCCGCGCGACGGCACGCTCTACGCCGCCTCCAACAACCCGGTCTACGGAGCGACCGTCCACCGCTCGACCGACGGCGGCGAGAGCTGGGACCGCCTCGAGGCGCCGGAGGCGCCGGGCCTCGAGCTCGAGGCGCTCTGGCACGTCGAGCCCGGCCACACCTCGGAGCCGGAGACGCTCTACCTCGGCGGCGCTCCGGGCGTGCTCTTCCGCTCCGGCGACTCCGGGAGCACCTGGGAGTCCGTCGCCGGACTCAACGCGCACCCGACCCGCGAGCGCTGGATGCCGGGCGCGGGCGGCATGTGCTGCCACTCGATCCAGGTCGATCCGTCCTCGCCGGCCCGGCTGTACGCCGCGATCTCGGCCGCCGGCGCGTTCCGCTCCGACGACGCCGGCGAGAGCTGGCGGCCGATCAACGCCGGCGTGGCGGCAGACTTCCTCCCCGACCCCTACCCGGAGGTCGGGCAGTGCGTGCACAAGCTGCTCCTCCACCCCGCGCGCCCGGACCGGCTGTGGCAGCAGAACCACTGCGGCGTCTATCGCTCCGACGACCGCGGAGAGACCTGGGAACGCCTCGACGGCAACGGCCTGCCGAGCGCGTTCGGCTTCGGGATCGCACTCGACCCGGCCGACCCGGACGTGGCCTACGTCGTGCCCGAGGAGAGCGGCGAGAACCGCGTCACCGTCGGCGGCCGGCTCGGCGTCTACCGGACGACCGACGGCGGAGCCTCGTGGCAGCTCCACGCCGACGGCCTCCCAGAGCAGGCATGGAGCGTGGTGCTGCGCGAGGGGATGACCTGGGACGAGCGCGGGCCGGTGCTCGGAACGCAGGCCGGCTCGGTGTGGGCGCTCGAGGACGGCCGCTGGGCGGAGGTCGCACACGACCTGCCGCCGGTCCTCTCGGTCGAGCTCGCCACCGTCTGAACCGATGGCGACGATCCGCCTGCCGGCGATCCTCGCGCGCGAGGCAGGCGGCCGCTCCGAGTTCGAGACGCAGGCGGCAACGCTGCGGGACGCGCTGCACGAGCTGCCGATCGTGAGCCTCCTCTTCGACGAGGGCGGCGAGCTGCGGCGGCTCGTCAACGTCTACGTGGACGGCCGTGACGCGCGCGACGAGCTCGACTTGCCGCTCGCCGCGACGGCGGCCGTGCGCGTGGTGGCGGCGGTCGCGGGCGGCTCCCGCAGCGTCCGTCCACTGCGACTTCTATGCTCTGCCGATGGGCCTTGACTTTCTCCGTCGCGGCGTCGCCGAGTTCGTCGGCACGTTCGCACTGATCTTCATCGCCGCCGGCGCCACGATCTACGGCGACCTCGTCGGTCTCGCGCTCGCGAGCGGACTCGTGATCGCCGTGATGGTCTCCTCGGTCGGCCACATCTCGGGCGGCCACTTCAACCCTGCGGTGACGCTCGGCTTCCTCGTCACACGCCGCATCTCACCACCCCACGCCGTCCTCTACTGGATCGTGCAGTTCGGTGGAGCGGCGCTCGCCGCGCTGCTGCTGAAGTGGGTGCTGCCGACGGGCGCGGCGACCAACCTCGGCGCGCCCAGCCTGAACAGCGCGGTCGACGCCGGCAAGGGCGTGACGATCGAAGCCGTGCTGACGTTCTTCCTCGTCTGGGTCGTCTTCGCGACCATGGCCGACGAGCGCGGGACGTTCAAGCAGATCGCCGGGCTTGCGATCGGCCTCACGATCACGTTCGGCACGCTGATGGCGGCCGGCCTCACCGGCGCCGCGATGAACCCTGCACGCGCGTTCGGGCCGGAGCTCGTCAGCAATGACTGGACGGACTTCTGGGTGTGGTACGTCGGCCCCTTCGCGGGAGGCGTGATCGCCGCTGTGGTGTACGAGGTGCTGTACCTGCGTCCGGAGCCGGACGAACCGGCCGAGACGGCCGTGGACGAACCCGCCGCCGGAACTGCCGCACTCGACTAGCGCTTGCGCTAGGTTCCTCGCGCGATGCTGTTCGCTCTCTCGACGGAGTCCGAGATTGCGCTCGCCACCATGGGAGCGATCTTCATCGTCTTCTCGCTCGTCTCCTCGTTCGTGCTGCCGCGGAAGAACCCGGACTTCCCCGGACGGAAGTGGCGCAACGCCTACATCGTCCTCTGCATCGGACTCTTCCTCGCGATGATGTCCACCGTCATGGTCTTCGGCAAGGAGGACGAGGAGGCCCACGCAGAGGAGACCGCGGCAGCTCACCCTGGCGAGACCTCGTCGACCGAGACGGTGCCTGGCGAAACGACCACGACGACGACCGAGACGAAACGGGCGCCGGGCCCGTACGACAACGGCGACGCGACAGCAGGCAAGGTCGTGTTCGTGAACTCGTGCGGTGTCTGCCACATCCTGGAAGCTGCGGGCTCGACCGGCACGGTGGGCCCGAACCTCGACGAGAAGAAGCCGGACGAGACGCTGATCATCGACCGCGTCGTCAACGGCAAGGGCGCGATGCCGGCGTTCAAGGGCCAGTTGACCGACCAGCAGATCGCAGACGTCGTGGCGTTCGTCCACGTCTCGACGCAGAGCTGACTCGCCCGTCGGGCGCGGAGGGCTGCGATACCATCAGCGAGCCCCGGAGAAGTGGCCGAGTGGCTGAAGGCGGCGCCCTGCTAAGGCGTTATGGGGGTCTAAACCTCCATCGAGGGTTCGAATCCCTCCTTCTCCGCTTCACGACGCACCCGAATGGGTGCGTCTGAGCAGTTCTTCCCGTCGCCGCAGAGGCGCCGCCTGATGGCGGCACGACCGAGACCCGAGCCGAGGCCGTGATCATCCCCAGCAGCGCAGTCTCGTGAGAAACCGGGTGGCGAGGATGACGACAGCGAGCTCCAGCGCAGCTGCGGACGGCGGGCAGGAGTCGAAGGAGGGGACGCGCCGGCCGTGGGAGCTCGTCGTCCTGATGGGGATCCTCGTGCTTGCGGCCTGGCTGCGCTTGCGCGAGCTCGACCTCGTCGAGTTCAAACAGGACGAGGCGGACGCCGTCAACCTCGCGCGGCTGCTCCTCGACGGCCATCTGCAGACCGTCGGGCTGACATCGAGCGTCGGGGCCCGCAACCCTCCCCTCTTCGTCTACCTGACGGCGATTCCCCTGGCCTTGCGGGACGACCCGCTTGCCGCCACGGCGTTCGTAGGCGTGCTTGCCGTCGTCGCCGTCGCCCTCACGTACGTCGTCCTGCGATCCCGGTTCGGAGCGCTCGCGGCGCTCGCCGCGGCGGCGCTCTTTGCGACCGCGCCCTGGGCGGTCCTCTACGGGCGCAAGATCTGGGCCCAGGACCTCCTCCCCGTGTTCACGGTGTCGCTCCTCTGGAGCCTTTTCCTCGTGCTCGAACGGCCACGCAGCCGCGTGGTGCTATTCGTCCCTGTCCTCCTCTGCCTCACGTTCCAGCTCAATTTCTCGGCGATCGCCCTCGTCGTTCCCGCCGTCGCCGTGCTGGCATACCGGACACGCGAGGTGCACTGGCGCGCGTTCGCCGCCGGCATCGGGGTATCGGTCCTGCTGCTGGCGCCGTGGCTTTCCTACGAGGCGAGGCACGGGTTCGGGGATGTCGTCACGCTCGTGACGGAAGGACGGGGAGACGGCGGCTCGGCGGTTCCAGGGGCGGGGTCGATCGAGGCCGTCCGCGAGACCACGCGCCTCATCGGCGCCACGAACTGGGACTACGTCGTCGGCACGAGCCGTGCGCTCTTTGTCACCGATGCCGGTGCAGCGTGGACGCTTGGGAGAGCGGCGAGCCTGCTCGCGATAGGTCTCCTCGGCGTCGGCCTCGTCACCTCCACGGTGCGCATCGTCCGGGGCGCCCGCCGGCGCCGACGCTGGCCGTGGGTCGAGCTCGACGCCGACGGCGGACGGCGCGCCCTCCTGCTCGTGTGGCTCGCTGGCGTCTGGCTCTCGTACGCGACGTCCGCGACCGACCGCGTCTT
>CAVVCG010000015.1:0-11901 GCA_963746655.1 uncultured Actinomycetes bacterium
GCCGCCCTGATCGCCTCGATCCTCGCCGCGGTCTCGGTCCCGGGAGTGCGCACGCCGACCCAGATCTCGCCGCCCGGATCGTGGAGCAGGCAGTCATCGCTCCAGACGACGGGCATGGCGAGCTTCACGCGGCGACCTTACAGTCCCCCCGTGCCCGACGGCCCCCCCGCTCCTCGCGGCCCGCGCCTGCGGGAGCTCGGCCTGCGGATCGGTGAGCTCGAGCCCGGACCGACCGACTCGATCGCGGACGTGCCCGGCGTCACGGTCGGTCACGTCACAGTCTGGCGCGACGAGCCCGAGCCCCCGGAAGGACGTGGCGTCGCGCGCACCGGCGTGACGGCGATCGTCCCCGCGCCGGTCGGGCCGCTCGTGCAGGAGCCCGTCTGCGCGGGCACCGCTGTCCTGAACGGCGCCGGCGAGCTGACCGGCTCGCTGGAGATCCGCGAGTGGGGCCGCGTCAGGACGCCCATCTACCTGACCTCGACGATGGCGGTCGGGCGGATCTTCGACGGCGCGGTCGACGTCGCCATCGCCGCAGATTCCTCGGTGGGCGTCGACCGCGTCGTCATCCCGGTCGTCGGCGAGTGCGACGACAGCGACCTGAACGACGCGCGCGATGTCCAGGTCGAGGCGGCGGACGCCGGTCGAGCCGTGGAGGCGGCATCGGGGTGGCCGTTCGACGAAGGCGCCGTCGGCGCGGGCACGGGCATGACGGCTCTCGGCTGGAAAGGCGGAATCGGCACCGCAAGCCGCGCGCTGCCCGGGTTAGGCTGCGCCCTCGGTGTTCTCGTGCTCGCCAACTTCGGCTCGGCGCGCCAGCTGCAGGTCGCAGGCGTCCCGGTCGGACGGCTGCTCCCGGGCGAGTCGCCGCCGGAGCCCGCAGGGAGCTGCATCGCCGTCGTCGCGACCGACGCGGCCCTCGGCCCCGCGCAGCTCGAACGCGTCGCCCGCCGCGCCGGCCTCGGGCCTCGCGCGAACCGGCTCGGTCGCGCACCACGGCAGCGGCGAGATCTTCGTTGCGTTCTCGACAGCCCGCCGCGAGGGCGTCGAGGACAACGCGTTGGACGAGCTCTTCGCAGCGACCGTCGAGGCGACCGAGGAGGCCGTCGTGAACGCTCTCTGGGCAGCGCCCGACGTCATCGGGCGTGAGGGCCGCCTGCAGCGCGGACTGCCGCACGACGAGGTGCTCGAGCTGCTCGAACGGCACGGAGCCCTGACGCGATGAAGATCCTCGTCGTCGGCACGGGAGGCGTCGGCAGCGCGGTGGCCGCCGTCGCCCAGAAGCGCGACTTCTTCGAGCGGATGACCCTCGCCGACCTCGACCCGGCCCGCCCCGAGGCGCTCGTCGCGCGGCTCGACGACCCGCGCTTCGCGTCCGCCCAGGTCGACGCCTCCAACGAGGGGAGCATCGCGGCCCTGGCGGCCGAGGCCGACGTCGTCCTCAACGCGGCCGACCCGCGCTTCAACCCGCCGATCTTCGCGGCCGCCTTCAGGACGCGTTGCACGTACCTCGACATGGCGATGACCCTCTCGGAGCCGCATCCCGAGGAGCCGTACTCGAAGCCGGGCGTGATGCTCGGCGACCTCCAGTTCGCGGAGCACGAGCGCTGGGTCGAGGCCGGCCTGCTCGCGCTTGCCGGGATCGGCGTCGAGCCCGGCCTCTCGGACGTCTTCGCCCGCTACGCGGCCGACCACCTGTTCTCCGAGATCGACGAGGTCGGCGTCCGCGACGGCGCGGATCTCGTGATCGAGGGCTACGACTTTGCGCCGACCTTCTCGATCTGGACGACGATCGAGGAGTGCCTCAACCCGCCGCTGATCTGGGAGCGCGAGCGCGGCTTCTACACGACTCCGCCGTTCTCGGAGCCGGAGGTGTTCGACTTCCCGGAGGGGATCGGCCCGCTCGAGTGCGTCAACGTCGAGCACGAGGAGGTCGTGCTCGTCCCGCGCGAGATCGAGTGCAAGCGCGTCACGTTCAAGTACGGCCTCGGCGACGAGTTCATCGACGTGCTGAAGACGCTGCACAAGCTCGGGCTCGACTCGACGAAGCCGGTGACGGTACGGGGCGTCGAGGTCGCTCCGAGGGACGTCGTCGCCGCAGCGCTTCCCGACCCGGCCACACTCGGCGACCGGATGCGCGGCAAGACGTGCGCTGGAACGGTCGTCAACGGCACCGACAAGGACGGGAACCCGCGGCGCACGTACCTGTACCACGTCTCCGACAACGAGACGACCATGCGGGAGTACGGCTGCCAGGCCGTCGTCCTGCAGACCGCGCTCAACCCGGTCGTCGCGATGGAGTTGCTCGCGAACGGGGCCTGGTCGGGCGCGGGCGTGCTCGGGCCGGAGGCCTTCGACGCCGTGCCGTTCCTCGACCTCCTCGCGGCGTACGGGGAGGCGCACGACCAGCTCGAGCTCGCCTGAGATGACCGAGATCGCCCGGCCGCGTTCCTCCCCGGAGGCGCTGTGGCCCGCGTTCGTCCTGATCCTCGGAGCGGTCGTCCTCGTCGTCGTCCTCTCCCACCCGGCCGCGGACGGGCACTGGGAGAACCACCCCGCGCACTTCTGGCTCGTGCTCGGCGCCGCCGCGCTCGCGGTCACGCTCGGCTACACGGTCGGAGTCGCAGCGCGGCGCCGCCGCGACGCGCGCCTGCTGCTCGTCTCGCTTGCGTTCGTCTCGGCCGCCGGCTTCCTCGGCCTCCACGCCCTCGCGACCCCCGGCGTGCTGATCGGGAAGAACGCGGGCTTCGAGCTCGCGACGCCGGTCGGGCTCGTGCTGGCCGGAGTCTTCGCGGCCGCCTCGTCGCTGCCACTTCGCCCGAGGACCGCCGAGCGCATCCTCAGCCTGTCGTGGCCGCTGATCATCGCGCTCTCGGCGGTGATGGTCGGCTGGGCGGCCATCTCGCTCGCGGAGCTCGATCCGCTAGCGGGGCCGCTCGGCGCCGAGGAGCTGAACGGCTGGCAGGTGGTGCTCGCCCTGATCGGCGTCGTCCTCTACGGGATCGCGGCCGTCGGCTACTACCGCCTCTACCGCCGGCGCCGGGCCGGGTTCCTGCTCGGGATCGCGCTCGCCTTCGCGCTGCTCGCCGAGGCGATGCTCGTGATCGCGTGGGCGCGGAGCTGGCGGCTCTCGTGGTGGGAGTGGCACCTGCTGATGCTGACCGGGTTCGCGGCGATCGCGATCAGCGCGCGGACGGAGTGGCACGAGGAGCGGTTCAGCCCGCTCTACCTCGACGAGACGCTCGCCGACACGCGCGAGGTGAGCGTCATCCTGGCCGACCTCCAGGGGTTCACGTCGTACTCGGAGAAGATGAGCCCCGCCCAGGTGGCCGCGATGCTGAACGGGTACTTCCGCCGGCTGGTGCCGCTGCTCGAGTCCGACGGCGGGATGGTCCACCAGATCATCGGCGATGCGGTGATGGTCATCTTCAACCAGCACGGTAACGAGCCCGAGCACGCGCTGCGCGCTGCGCGGACCGCGCTCGCGTTCCAGGCGGCCGCGGGCGAGATCGCGGCCGGCCACGAAGACTGGCCCCGCTTCCGCGCGGGAGTGAACAGCGGCGAGGTGCTCGCAGGTGTCGTCGGCGGGGAGAGCGGCCACCGCAAGCACGGCGTCGTCGGCGACACGGTCAACCTCGCAGCGCGGCTCGAGGCGGCAGCGCCGGTCGGCGCGGTGGTCGTGGGCGCGGAAACCGCGGCCGCGCTCCCGCCCGGCACGGTCCTCGAACGGCTTCCGGCTCTCGAGGTCAAGGGCAAGGAAGACCCCGTCGAGGCGTACATCCTCCAGTCGCTGTGAGCCTTCTACACTGGTCGCGGGCCCCCGTAGCTCAGTGGATAGAGCAGTGGTTTCCTAAACCGCGTGCGCAAGTTCGATTCTTGCCGGGGGCACTCTCAACATGCGCCTCGATTTGCCCCGCTTCGGCTGGATTGGAACCGGGGCAACCGTGTCTTAGTGGACAGCCGCCCGTCCTTTTGTTATAGGGTCGCACTATGAGCCGCGTGGCCGTCCGGCGCGTCGCAGTAGTCACTGCCCTTGTAGTTGGCGCGGGCGTGCTCGTCTCAGCTGGTCTCGGTAGCACCGCCTCCAGGGGCTCGCGGGCGGAGAAGGCCGCGCCATTCTCGCCGTCCAAGCTCGACGCGGTCCGGCTCAAAGTCGGCTTGCGGGTGACGCCGCGCGCCACGGCTCGCGGGAAGACCGTGACCTACCTGATGCGAGTCTCCAACGTCGGCGCTGACCCGGCCCTCCTGCTGCGGGTCTGTGACACGGTTCCGCAGGGTTTGACTCTCGTCAGCGCGCCTCCACATTTCGTCCTCCGTCGCGGATCGGTCTGCAGGACATTCACTTCGCTTCCGGTCGGCGGAACGGGGATCATCAACTTCCGGATGAAAGTCTCATCGTCGGCCAGTGCAGGCGTGGTCGTCAACACCGCCTCCGCCAGGGCGAGGGGCATGTCCCGCGCCCTCTTCGCCCGCGCGTCGCTCAGGATCTTCGCGCCGTGCCCGGGCGGTCGGAGCTTCGCGCGCCTCCTCTGCTGACACTCGGAGACGGCACCGAAATCTGGCTGTCGAACGGCTTCACGGTCCTAGCGCGCGTGTAGGAGCTTGTATCCCGGCTTGGGATCGCTCAGAGCGGGGATCCGACGATTCCCGGCTCCGAGGGCTTGTTACCGGCTCGCCCCCGCCGCAAAGTTGCGATCCCCGAGCGCCATAACACGCTGGTCGAGGGGGCTGCGTTTCGCATCAAGCCTCTAACCTTATGACAGTGCTGCGCGTCCTTCCGCTCCTCGCATTTCTCGTCTGGATCGCGCCCGCGAACGCTGCGCCGACGGTCAGCGTCCAGGCGGTCCCGACGCTCGGCCCCGCCCCGCTGGACGTGACGCTGACCGCCTCTGGTGACGCGATCGCCTACCGCTGGGACCTCGGCGACAAGACTCAGGCCGAAGGCCCGGTCGTCCAGCACCGCTACGGGGCCGGCCGCTTCACGGCGACCGTGACCGCGACGGCAGCTGACGGCTCCAGCGCGCAGTCCTCCGTCACGATCATCGCCGCCCAACTGACCCTCACCGCTCCGACGGTCGCCACGTACGGGAAGCCCGTTACGCTCCGCGGCCGGATGGTCCCGGCGCTGCGTGGTGCGCCGATCACGCTCTACGCCGCGGACTCGCCTCTGGGAACGGTCAAGGCCGACCGCAAGGGACGATTCCAGCTCCGAGCTCGTCAGACAACTCCCGCGACGTACATCGCGAGGTTCGAGACCGTCCCATCGAACGCAGTTGCAGTCGCTCTCCGCCCGGGGCTCGACGTCGCGCTCCCCGACGCGCGCATGCTCGGCCAGCGCCTCGTCCTGCGCGCGAAGCTCAAGCCACGAGACTCGGGAGCGTTGCAGATCCGAATCTGGCGTTCCGGTCGCGAGCTTCGGCCACGCCTGTTCGCAGACCGCGCGACCGTGCGCCTCAGCACGGACCGTGTCGCTGACTACGTCGTCCGGATCACCGTCACGCCAAACGGCTCCTACCTCGGGCGGCAAGAGACCTTGCGCTCTAACGTCGTCCTCCCGCATCTCTCGCAAGGCGCGCGAGGGCCAACTGTGCGCATCCTCGAGGGCCGGCTCGCCAAGCTGCGCTACGCGATAAGCGGAGTCGACACCTACTACTCGTACGACACTGCGGACGCCGTCCTCGCGTTCCAGAAGGTGAATGGCATGTCGCGTACCGGCCGTGTGACACCCGCTCTCTGGCGTCGGCTCCAGACCGCGCACGTGCCGCTGGCCCGCTACCGAGGCCCGTACCGCCACCTCGAGGTCGACAAGACGCGTCAGGTTCTGTTCCAGGTGGTCGGCGGCCGCGTCGTGCGAGTCGTCCACGTCTCGACCGGCGCCACCGGGAACACGCCAGTCGGCCGCTGGCACGTCTACAGCAAGATTCCAGGGTTCCTCCCCGACGGGATGTACGACTCGTCCTTCTTCCTCGGCGCGTTCGCCATCCACGGCTTCTACTCCGTGCCGGCGTACCCCGCGTCGCACGGCTGCGTGCGGATGCCGATGTGGATCGCTCCGACGATCTTCGCGTCGAGCGACTACGGCGAAACCGTCTACATCTACTAGTCGCTACTCGTTACCGGCGGCGAACTGATCGGGCGAGAGGTCATCGAGGAACTTCTTGAATTCGTCCACGATCTCGTCCTCGTTCACTTCCTCGCCCTCGGGCCGATCAGGGGTTGCGCCTAGTCCTCCGGCCGCTCGCGACAAGGGCAGTGCACGGGCGAGCTGACGAACTGCTCAAGAAAAACACTCGATTTCCAGGGGATACCTAGACACCTAGTTGGGCGACGCGCGGTTTCCTAAACCGCGTGCGCAAGTTCGATTCTTGCCGGGGGCACTCTCTCAAAGCCTTCATCCATCTCGGCGCCAGGACCGGCGATTCGCCAGACGGCGACTGCTGCTCCGTGAACCGTCTCGTTCTCTTTGTGGCTGAACGACTTCCCTCGCTGTCGCCCTGGCAGGGCGGTCAGAGGCCCGTTTGGGCGGTGATCCGACCTTCGTTGACGGCGTCCTTCAGTGCGTTGTAGTCGCGTTCGTTCTGGTCGGCGTAGGTTTCGGCGAAGGCGGCGATCGCCCGGTCGAAGACGTCTGATTTGCCGAGGTAGGAGGCGATGGCGACCCGGTCTCCGGCACGCGCATGTGCGCGGGCGAGTGTCCACCCGCACGCCTTGCCGTACGCGGCCGCGCCCGCCGGGACGGCTGCTTCGAAGGCGAACGAGCCTTTCCAGTCCTTGAGCTGGCGTACATAGAAGTCGCGTTCCTTGCCGTCGAGACCGGAGCTGACGTGCTGCCAGCCCAGGAAGATGTCGCTCGTGGCCTGCATCAGGCGTTGGCCGGCGACGACGCGCCGGCCGCTGTTCTTGTACTCGCTCTTGCCGACGAATTGCTCCAGCACCGACGGCTGCGCCTCCTTGATCTGCAAAAAGAGCGGGTCTTGCTCGTCGATGCCGAGGAAGAGCGCGATCCAGGCGCGGGTGCCGACGCTCCCGACCCCGACAACCTTGCGGGCCAGGTGGACGAACCGGAACTGCTCGAGCAGGTGGCGGCGGTCGGTCTCGAGCGTCCGTCGGTACGAGCGGATGAGATCGCGCATCTCGTCCTGGACTGCGTCCTGCGCGATGTGCTCGGGGAGAAGCTCCTCGATCGGCACGATCAGCGGCGGGTCGCTGATGATCCGCGGCTCGCCGTCGACAAGGTGCGTCAGCTTCTCGAAGGCGTGCATGCTGTCCTTGGTGCGCGACTTCTCGATATTGGCCTCCGCCTTCTTCAGCCGCTTGGGGTCGACGCCGGCGGTGAACTCCGCGACTGCCTGCTCGACCGACAGGTGCGAGTACCAGAGGTCGAGGTTGCGCATCTCTGCGAAGGCGGTCATCGCTTCCCGGTAGGAGCGCACCGTGTCGAGCACGACCGCGCGGCGCTCCTTCCCGGAGAAGCCGTTCTCCCGTCCGCCGATCGCGAAGCTCGCCGCCAACCGCTTCACGTCCCACTCCCACGGGCCGGGCGCGGTCTCGTCGAAGTCATTGATGTCGAAGACGGCGACCCTAACCTTTTTGGGAGGACGGCGGGGCGGACCAGGAGACGCGGACAAGCAGCACGCCGCCGGCCAGAAGCGCGACGCCCACTGAGCGACGAGGTGCGGATCTACAACCGCGCTCTCACCGCCGCACAGATCCAGCAGGACATGGCGGCGGCGATCTCGCGGTAGCGCGGGCCGAGGCGGTAGGGTCGCGGCGTGGCGACCCGCGAGGGCACGGTTCCGTTCGACGTCGGCGACGAGACGGCCGAGACCTGGTACCGCATCACGGACGAGTTGCGCCCAGACGACCCGCAGGCACTCACGCCGCTGATCGTCCTCCACGGCGGGCCGGGGGCGACGCACGACTACCTGCTCGCGATCGCGGATCTGGCCGACAGCGGCCGCGCCGTCGTCCACTACGACCAGATCGGCAACGGGCGCAGCACGCACTACCCGGAGCGGGGCGCCGACTTCTGGACGGTCGATCTCTTCGTCCGCGAGCTCCACAATCTCGTCGACACGCTCGGCCTGAGAGAGCGCCACCACGTGCTCGGCCAGTCGTGGGGCGGCTTCCTCGCGCAGGAGTACGCGCTGACGCACCCGCAAGGCCTGCGGTCGCTCGTGCTCGCCAACACCGCCGCGTCGTTTCCGGACTTCGTCTCGGAGGCGAACCGGCTCCGGGCCGAGCTGCCCGCCCGAGGTCGAAGCGACCCTCCAACGCCACGAGGCGGCGGGCACAACCGACGACCCGGAGTACGCCGACGCGTGCACGGTCTTCTACAAGCGGCATCTCTGCCGCCTCGAACCCTGGCCGGCCGAGGTCGACGAGTCGTTCGCCTGGATCGACCGCGACCCGACCGTCTACCACACGATGAACGGACCGAGCGAGTTCCACGTGATCGGCTCGATCCGCGACTGGCAGGCGAAGGATCGCCTCGGCTCGATCGACGTCCCGACGCTCATCGTGTCCGGCCTCTACGACGAGGCGGCCCCGCCGCTCCAGGAGGTGCTCCGCGACGGCATCCGCGGCTCGGAATGGGTGCTGCTCGAGGAGTCGTCGCACCTCTCGCACCTCGAGGAGCGCGAGCGGTACATGCAGGTCGTCGGCGACTGGCTCGCCCGCCACGATGACGACTAAGCGATAGCTGCTAGCCGCTAGCTGTTCGTCAGCTGCTTCAGCATCGACTCGACCCGCTCGAGCCGCGCTGAGAGGTCGTCGAGGCGGCCTTCGAGCCTCGCCTCCGCCGCGTCGTCTTCCTTCGCCTCGCCTGCCGCGAGCTCACGCTGGGCGCGCGCAACGAACGTCGATGTTATGCCGGCGATGACGACCGTCAGCAGCGCGATTCCCTCGAGCATCACGAAGACGGCGACGATCCGGCCGGACACCGCCTTGGGAGTGACGTCGCCGTACCCGACCGTCGTGACGGTCTGGATCGCCCACCACATGCCGACCCAGACGTTCGCGTACTCCTTGTGGTCGAGGAACCGCATGAGGAGCCCGCCGACGACGACCACGGCGGTCGTTGCGGTCACGATCACCGTGGCCGCGGTCGTCACACGCGGCGGCGACTTCAGGAGCGCCGACATCTGCCGCTCGATGATGTTCGGACGTTTCAGCCGCGCCATGCCGGCTCGCTAGGTCGTCGCCTTGCCCGCGACCGGCGGGATGACGGCTCCGATCAGCCAGAAGATCGGGAGGAAGATCCCGATGATGAACATCACCCAGTGCCCCTTCCTCAGCGTGATGACTCCGAGGGTGACCAACAGGACCAGGTAGAGCAACACACCGCCACCAATTCCCCACCACATGCTTCCTCCTCGCGTCGGGTCGAGCGCAGTATGCCCCCGGGGCGCTCAGCGCCCGGGCACGAGACGTCGTCTCCTCCGGGTATTCTCCACCGCCTTTGACGGTCGTGGGTCTACTTCGATTTGTGCTCGCCGGAGTGCTGCTCGCTTCGGCGACGGCAAAGCTGCTGGCCGGCTCGCGCGCGCGTGACGCATTCGCGTCGTACGGGGTGACGAGCGTGCCCGCGCGGGCCGTCCTATGGGGAGGAGTGATCGCCGTTGAGGCGGGTCTCGCCGTCGCCGTGGCCGCGGATCTCCCGGGCGCGCTCGCGGCCACAGCTGCCCTGCTCGGGCTCTTCGCGCTCGCGCTCGTCGTCGCGATCCTCCGCGGCCGCGCGGGCTCGCCGTGCGGGTGCTTCGGGACGCGCTCGCGGATCGGCTGGTGGGCGGTGGCTCGCGCGGCGCTCCTCGCGACGGCGTTCGCCCTCCTGGCCGTCGTGCCCGACACGGAGCCCTCGACCGAGTCCTGGCTCGGGATCGGCCTCGGCGTCGCGCTCGGTGCTGTAGTTGTCCTGGGCGTCGCGGTGCTGGCGCTCGCGCGCGAGGTCGGCGAGCTGAAGCTCGCGATCGCGCCTCAGGCCGCCCTCTCGATCGACCACGAGGGCCCGGAGATCGGAAGCCGGATCGTGCTCGTCGAGCGCTTCGAGCGGCACGCGCCGGTGCTCGTTGCGGTCTTCAGCTCGCCCGGCTGCTCGCTCTGCCACGCGCTCGAGCCCTCGCTTCGGCTGGTCGCCTCCGACCCGGAGGTCGAGCTCGAGGTCTTCGACGAGGAGGCGGACGCCGAGGTCTGGCGCGAGCTCGCGATCCCCGGGAGCCCGTACGCGGTCGCGGTCGCTCCGGACGGCGAGGTGCTGGCGAAGGGAACGTTCAACTCGCTCTACCAGCTGGAGAGCGTGATCGCCGCCGCAGGCAGCCCGGCGCATGTCTAAGGCGTTCGCTCGCGACGCCGACCATCGAGGCCGCGGCGGCTTCGCCGGCGCGGCCGCCTTTACGGACGCGGTCACCGGGGCGAGCTCGCGGCGCGGGTTCCTGGCTCGTGCCGGGCGCCTGCTCCTGGCCGTCGGCAGCGGCGGATTCGTCGCGGCCGCGCTGCGCACGCAGAAGGCCGAGGCGTTCCACTTCTGTGGCCACATCTACACGACCGGCTCGTGCCCGCACCCGGTCGGCCTTCCGCGGATCGACAGCCGTGGGTTCCCGCTGCGCGCGGCCGACGGTAAGCCGGTGGACGACCTCGGCCGGCCGATCGACAAGGCCGGACGCCCGGTCGACGCCAAGGGACGGCTCCTGCGAGACCCGGATGGGAACCCGCTGCCGCCGGCTCCTCGCACGCGCGTGTGCCAGAACGCCGCGCGGAAGTACGGGTTCCGCTCGCACATCGACGGCTCGTGGTACCGCTGCTGCGGCGGGCACATCCGCAGGCTCGTCGACTGCTGCGGCCACGTCCGCAACCGGATCAACGGCGACGCGGCGCTGACCGGCTACTGCTACCAGGGCAGGCGCGTGTTCTGCGTCATGTACTTCGACACGAAGATCAAGTGCTGACCGCCGCCCTTGCGCTGACCGGGTTGCTCGTCGGGCTCGCCGGTGCCTGGTCCCCCTGAAGCCTCTCGATGGTCGGCACCGTGAGTGCCGCGCGGAGACTCGGAGGACGCGGAGCGCTCGTCGCCGCGGGCGCTGCCTTCGCGGCCGGGCTCGGCCTCGGCGCCGCGCTGATCTTCGGCGCGCTCGGAGCGCTCGGAGCGGCGATCGAGCCGGGAAGAGCCTTCCTGATCGGCGCAGCCGCACTCGCCGCCGCGGCCGTGATCTCGGATCTCGCCGGGCTCCGCGTCCGGCCGCAGGTCCGCTTCCAGGTCCCCGAGCCGTGGCGCCGGTCGATGCCGCTCCCGCGGGCGCTGTTCCTCTACGGCGTCCTGCTCGGGACCGGCGTGACGACCTTCGTCCCCGCCGCGGCCGCCTGGGCGCTCTTGCCGCTCTGCGTCGGGCTCGCGAGCGTTCCGGGCGCAGTTGTCATCGGCCTGAGCTTTGCAGCGGGTCGGGCACTCCCGGTGCTCGTGCTCGTCGCGCGCGGCGGTGACGAGGAGGCGCTCGCCGAGCGGCCGCAGGGCCAGCGCGCGCTGCGCGTCCTCGCGGCGGCATCGCTGACGCTCGCGCTCGTCGCGGGAGACGCGCGCGCGGCCACGTCGGTCGCGTCCCCCGGCGGCGACCCGAGCGTCGCGGGCGACGACCTCGTCTGGCAGGAGCCGGGTCTCGGCGGCTTCCTGCTCCGCGACGGCGAGCAGATGCAGCTCCCCGGAACCGACCCCGCGCTCGGCGGGGCGAAGATCGCCTGGCGCTCCGGCGACACGATCACGGTGGCCGACCGGGCGACACTCACGCCGATCCTCCAGCAGACGGTTCCCGGAGTCGTGAAGCTCGCCGTTTCTGACAGCTGGCTCGTCTACCGGGTACGCCTGGCCAACGGCTCCGAGCAGATCCGCGCGTTCTCGCTCGCCGACCCGGC
>CAVVCG010000016.1:0-159468 GCA_963746655.1 uncultured Actinomycetes bacterium
TGGGCCAGCGTTCGTGACTGATGCTCCTATGATTTGTCAAGCGATCAGCGGTTCCTGTTGTTGGAGGAGCCGGTAGAGGCGGCGGGCGAGGTAGCGCTTGAGTAGCCGGGTGGCGTCGCGGCGGCTCTTGCCTTCGGCGATGCGGCGGGCGATGTAGTCGCGGGTTGCCGGGTCGTGTTGGCGGCGGTGGAGGACGATGGTGTGGAGGGCGCGGTTGAGTTGGCGGTCGCCGCCGCGGCTGAGGCGGTGCCTCGTGGTTTGGCCGCTTGAGGCGGGGACGGGTGCGACGCCGGCGAGGCGGGCGAAGCAGGCTTCGGAGCGCAGTCGGTCGTGGTGTGACCAGGCGACGATTAGTTGGGCGGCGACGATCGGGCCGACCCGGGCTCGTCGAGCAGCGTCGGCGCGAGGGCCTGTACGTGGCTGAGGATCTCCTGCTCGAGCTCGTCAGCTTCGACGGTGGCCGTCCGGACCCGGCGGGCGAGGCTGCGCAGCACGATCCGTGTCGCAAGCTCGTCGGCGCTGCTGAGCTGGTGCGGCGGAGGCGGCTGCAGCGGTCGAGCAACTTGCCCTCTGGCATCCGGCACAGGGCCTGGCGAAGCAGCTCCGGGGCGGTGACGATGACGGCGCGCAGTTGGGTCAGCGCTTCGCGGGGGGGAGCGTCCGGGGTTCTGTGTATGCATGATCCGTAAAGGAGGGTCATGTCCCCGAAGGAGATCCCGGACGAGCTGATCGATCGGCTGCTTGCCGGGCATGAGGGCCTGGAGGCGATCACCGGGCCGGATGGGCTGTTGAAGCAGCTGACCAAGCGTGTGGTCGAGCGTGCGATGTCGGCGGAATTGACTGATCACCTCGGCTACGAGCTCGGTGAGGCGCCGCCTGAGGGCGAGCCGAATCGCCGGAACGGGTGGACGTCGAAGACGCTGATCACCGACCAGGGGCCGGTGCCGGTCGAGCTGCCCAGAGACCGTGAGGGCAGCTTCGAGCCGCAGATCGTGCCCAAGCACCAGCGCCGCTTCGCGGGCTTCGACGACAAGATCGTCTCGATGTACGCACGCGGGATGTCGACGCGCGAGATCTCGAAGCATCTGGAGGAGATCTACGGCGTCGAGGTCGGCCGCGACACGATCAGCCGCGTCACCGACGCCGTCCTCGACGACGTCAAGGAGTGGCAGGCCCGCCCGCTCGAGAAGCTGTACCTGGTCGTCTGGCTCGACGCGATCGTCTTGAAGATCCGCGACCAGGGCTCGGTTCGCAACAAGCACGCCTACCTCGCCATCGGCGTCGGGATCGACGGGATCAAGGAGACGCTCGGGATCTGGCTCGAGCCCAGCGAGGGCGCCAAGTTCTGGCTGCGGGTGATCAGCGAGCTGAAGGCGCGCGGCGTCGAGGACATCCTCGTCTTCGCCGTCGACGGGCTGAAAGGCTTCCCGCAGGCGATCGAGGCCGTCTACCCGCACGCGATCGTGCAGACCTGCATCGTGCACATGATCCGCAACTCGCTGCGCTTCACCAGCTACAAGGACCGCAAGCAACTCGTCAAAGACCTGCGGATGATCTACACCGCTCCCAGCGAGGAAGCCGCCCAGGCCGGTCTCGAGACGTTCGCCGGCATCTGGGACAGCCGCTACCCGCAGATCAGCCAGTCGTGGCGAGATAGCTGGGAGCGCGTCATTCCCTACTTCGCCTTCCCGCCGGCGCTTAGGCGGGCCGTCTACACCACGAACCAGATCGAGAGCCTCAACAGTGTCGTCCGCAAAGCCATCCGCGTCCGCGGCCACTTCCCCGACGACGAATCGGCCCGCAAGCTCGTCTACCTAGCAATCAGAAACCACGAGACCAACTGGAAACGCCCCATGGCCGGCTGGTACGAATGCCTCGCCGCCTTCCACGCCCACTTCCAAGACCGACTAACACGACAGAGCTAACCGCGTACACAGACTTTCGGACGCCCCTTCGCGGCGGACGTCGACGGCGTTGCGGCGCGCGACCAGCAGCAGCCGCAGCGCCTCGCGCCGCTCGCCTGTCCCCGGGAGCGCGAGCGTGTCGCTGGCGAGCGCGGCCCGCGCGGTCCTGGCCGCGTCCAACGCGTCGTCTTTGCCGCGCAGCCGACGCTCGCCGCGCGGTATGCGACTGACCTCGAGCACGCTCTCCCCGCGTGCATGGAGATAGCGGCACAGACCAGCGCCGTAGCTGCCGGTGCCCTCGATCGCCCAGGCGCGGCGGCCGGGTGCGTGCTGCTCGGCGAGGCGAAGCAGCTCGCGGTAGCCGTGCGCGTTCGCGGGCGCCGCCGCTCCGGCGACGACGGCGCCGGCCGGCGCCGTCACGACCGCCATGACGTGCTCGTCGCGGTGGGTATCGACGCCGAGCACGTAGTCCAGTTCGTCTGCAAGCATCAGACTCGATCCTCCGACTCCAGCTCGTAGGGTCCGGTGGTGCCGGTCTGAAGCAAGGGAAACCGCGGCGGCAGGACGGTAATGAGTCACGCCGGTGAGGCGGACAAGCTCCTGATCAAGCCAGCAGCGGGCGCCAGACCGGCGCCGCCGCACACGTGCAGACAGATCATTCCGAAGGCACGCGCACGGCGGCCAGTCACCCGACGAGTCACACACGGCACGACGACAACCAAGCTGGCGACGGCCCCAGACAGACCGACCCGCCGAGTCTTACCGACCCCCGAGGCTTACTGCGAACGGCTCTAGCCCCAGGGCAGGCGGGACCAGTATGGCGGCCGCCCTCGCCGGAACCGCTCGGCCGTCGCATAGACCTGCTCCGGATCGGATGTTTCCTTCTCCACGCTCGCCCCGTAGCGCGCCGCGAGTTCCGAGACCGGGTAGCGCGCTTCCGGACCTACGTGGGCGCCAACCATCAGGATCACGCACGGCCTGTCGCCAGCTCCCACGAACGCGTGCTCCGTCCAGGGAGGCGAGTGGAAGAAGTCCCAGGCTCGAAGGCGTCGCTCCTCGCCCTCGACGAGCAGCCTGCACTCGCCTCCGAGAACGAGGAACGCCTCCTGATTCGACTCGGCGTGATAGACGCCGCTCTGGCCAGGCTCGAGGACGGTCACGTTGATCCCGAACTGCGGGAATTCCACCGGAGAGTCGCCGTACTCGTTCGCGAACCAGCACGCCGCGCCTCTCGTCTCCGAAGTGAACCACTCGGCATCGCGCACGTTGACGACGAACCAGCCCTCGGTGACGGGGGCGAGCCCGGAGCCAGCGTCCTCAAGCCGCGCTTCGGTCAAGAACCGGATTCTCGCAGCCCAAGCGACACCATCCCTGACCTGCGCCAGCGTTCGGGAATGTCACCCGACGTGGCTCAGCTCGTCGGTGGCCCGAGACCTAGGCGCTCAGCGAAGAGCGTCCTCGAACCGCGGGTCGTCGCGTACGGCGGCGAAGTCGTCGTCTCTGCGCGCGTCCTCGCGGAACCGCGGGAGCAGCTCGACGGACCGTCGGAGATGGGCGAACGTCTCGTCGCCGGTGTCGCCCGCGAGCGTTGCGAAGCACGCGTAGTTGTAATGCAAGCCGGCGTGGTCGGGCATGAGCTCGAGGGCACCGCGGACCGCTTCGAGCGCGTCGGCGTACCGCTGTTCGCCGTAGGCCGTCATGGACTGACTGTGGAACGGCCACGCCTCACCCCAGAGGATCCCCTGGTATGCCTCGCCGGGTGTGGCGCCGACAGCGAGGACGGTTCCGTCCCCGGTCGCCTTCCGCCGGGACTCCGGCCCGACGAACACGAGTGTCCCCGGCGGCGTGTCGACCGCCTCGCCGTCGATCTCGAAGTTGACCTTCCCGTCGAGCACGATGTACAGCTCCTCCTGGCCCGACCCGGCCTCGTCGTGCTCATTGATCAGCGTGCCGTCCTCGCCGGGCGTGTAGGCGTTGATTCCGAATGCGTGGATCCCGAGGTGCTCGCGCACCGGAATATCTCTGCCGTGCCGCTCTATGTCATCGAGGTGCGCGACCTTCCACGTCTGGTTGTCGTTCATCCGTAATTCACCCCCGAGTAGCGCGGTCATTGAGAATCGCGTCGATCGTAACCGCCGTCAACCGGCTCGCCTGATCTGGAGACAGGCCCGGGGGTACCGAGTCGTCCGCTGAGGTTCTGGCGCTGATGCACCCGATTTCGTACCGCCGAGGGTCTCGAAGGTGGATTGGGCCAGTGTTGCTCCTATGTCAATGCTGACTCCGCTTTGAGCGTCGAGTAGACAGTGCGGGCGAGCTGGCGTTTGAGGCAGCGGATCGCCTCGCGGCGGCTCTTGCCTTCGTTCTGTTTGCGTTCGAGGTAGGCGCGTGCTGGTGCGTGTACACGGCCCTGCGTGACGCGATCCGGTGGAGCGCGCAGTTCAGCTGGCGGTTACCGCCGCGGTCGAGTCGGTGGCGTTGGTGTTTGCCGGAGCTGGCGTCCAAGGGTGCGACGCCGGCGTGACGAGCGAGCTGGGCGTCGGATGCGAAGCGGTCGATCGGGCCGATCTCGCAGAGCAGCTTCGCGGCACTGAGTGGGCCGCAGCCGGCGAGCTCGAGCAGTCGTGGCGCGAGCGCCTGCGTGCGTGTGTGCAGCTCGCGGTCGAGCTCGAGGATCGAGCGAGTCAGGGTCTTGCAGCGACCGAGCAGGTCGCGGGCGATCCGCGCCTGGGTCGGTCTGTTCGCGGCGCGCGAGCTGGCGGCCGACGCGGTCGAGCCAGATCGCCCGGTCGAGCGCCACCAAGCGGCACCGCGCAGCGTCGGGTCGAGCTCGTGCAGGTGCCAGCGCAGCCGTTGCTGGCAGCGACGCCGCTCGGCGACGAGATCGTCGCGGTGGTCGACCAGCAGCTTCAGCTCGCGCAGCGTCTCCTCACCTGCCCGCGGACTGTCGAGCTGCGGCTCCTGCAACGCTGCTCGGGCGACCGCGAGCGCGTCGATCGCGTCGGACTTGCCGCGTGTGCGGCCAGCGACGACGCTGTGGCGCGGTCAGCCGCGGCGGCACCCGCACCAGCCGCTCACCCTGACGCGAGCAGCGACCGCTCAAGCCCGCGCGTGACATGCGCGGCAGTCCTCGACCGCCCACAGGCCGCTCGTCGTCGAGCGAGCGATCGCCCACTCAACGACGCGCCCATCGACCGGCCGACTGCACTCGGCGAGCGCGCGCCCGAGCTCGTCGACCGCGACCGCCGTCAGCGAGTGCTTGTGTACGTCCACACCAACAACGATCATTGCGATCGCCTCCTCCAACGCTGGGGGCGACCGGCGAGCGGACAGGCCTCAATCGAGGCAAGCTGCCAGGCTCCTATCAGGTCACGCTCGGCGGTCTCGGGAAGGCGGCGGCGACATAACACTGGCAAGTCAGCCCTCGGGCGACATGCGGGAATCGAGTCAGCCGCCGCCGCCCGAGTCTGTGACGCTCAGCGGACGCCACCACCCGCCGAGAATGACATTGAGTTCGGGAATGTCCCCTGAGGACGTGATGCTGGATCTGGCGGGAGCTGATGAATTTCCGGTGGTCTACCAGTCTCTACCGCGTACGGGCTAGAGAGGTCTCGCCTACAGCAGTCACTTCAGGAGGCACGATGAAGATTCTTCTCACATCAAGCGGCATCAGGAATCCGAGCATCCACGATGCACTGGTCGCTTTGCTGGGCAAGCCGATCGCCGAGTCCAGTGCGCTCTGCATTCCAACTGGGGTGCAACCTTTCCCCGGCGGGCCGTCACACGTCTACGGGTTCATCAACGGATCGGTCGGCGGGCCGATGTGCGGCTTGGGCTGGAAGTCGTTGGGAGTGCTGGAGCTGACCGCGCTGCCCAGCATCAAAGAGGAGTACTGGGTTTCGGCGGTCAAGGAAGTCGACGCACTACTGGTTTGGGGCGGCAGTCCCTTGTATCTCTGTTACTGGATGCGGCAGTCCGGGCTGGCCGACCTCTTGCCGTCGCTGCGGCCCGACATGGTCTACGTCGGCACGAGTGGCGGTGCGATGGTCGCGACTCCCGACTTCGGAGGAGAGACCTACGACGACAGCGATCCGCTCACAGGCAGCGACAAAGCGCTGGGACTCGTTGGTTTCTCGGTGTTTCCACACCTTCATCGTGAGGATGACATTCCGGCTACCCCTCTGGCCGAGATAGAAGCATGGGCCGCTGGGTTGTCAGTGCCTGCGTACGCCATTGACGATCAGACCGCCATCAAGGTGGTCGACGGCACCGTCGAAGTCGTCTCCGAGGGGCACTGGAAGCTGTTTAACCCCAGCCCGGCAAGCTAGTCGGCTCGGGAGACACGCGCGCAGGCCTGGGCGAGTGTTCACGAATGACGCCTGACACCTCGAAGCGCACCGAGCCCTGTCGGCAGCTGTCGGCACACTGGATGCGTGAACGCCGCTACGCACCGGACCGATGTCGAGTACGTCTGGCCGCAGACGCTGATCCGGCCGTTTAGGGACGTGCGCCTCGTCTACCTCGATCAGGCGCAGTGGATCTACCTCGCGCAGGCAGCCACCGGGCACCCTGACGGAGGCAAGCACGTGGCTTCGCTGGAAGCTCTGCGGTCGTTCAAGGCAGACGGCTCGATCCTGTGCCCGCTCTCGCTCACGCAACTGATGGAGACCTCGGCGATCACAGCGCGGCAGCGTGCGGACCTCGCTGCGCTCATGGAGGAGCTGTCCGATTTCTTCTGCCTGCTTCCGCGCCACGGGGTGATGCTCATGGAGCTGGAGGCGGTGCTTGATGAGACGCGCCCTCGCGCTCGGGCGTACCCGCCTGTCCCGCTGATCGGGAAGGGCACGACGTTCGCCGTCGGCAAGACCGGCACGTTCAACGTATACGACGGCGACGGCCGGAGGATCACCGATGAGGTACGCGCGAGCTTCCCTAACGGGCCTGACGAGTTCGATCGCGTAATGGCCCAGGCGTATGTCGACCTCGATCGAGCAGTCCTCCGAGGGCCAAAGGACACCGCAGAAGAAGCCCGGCTGACCTCGTATGGCTGGAAGCCGCGCTTGGCGGTGACTGTCGGCGACCAGAGGGCGCAGCAGGAACAAGAGCAAGCCGCGCGACTGAGCGACAAGACGCTGATCCCCGACGACCCAACCGACTACCGGCGGGAACGCGTGCGAGACGTCCTGAGAACCCGCTACGTGGCGCTTGAACTCATGGAGGCCGTCAATGACGCGCTCGCCGCGAGAGGGCTTGAAATAGAAGACGTGTGGAGCGGCGTTGAGGCTTCGCGCCGTGTGGTCGATGCGATGCCCAGCGGCGACGTAGCGGTGTCACTGCTGACCGAGTACCACCGGGACTCGACGCTCAAGTGGAAGCGCAACCACATCTTCGACATTGATGCGCTTAGCGTGGCGGTGCCGTATTGCGATGCGGTAGTCGCGGACAAGGATGCCATCGACAAGTTGCGGCGCAGTCGTGTCGCGGAGCGGCTCGGTACGCCCATCTTCCCGTCGCTGCGCGACCTCGTCGCACACTTGAGCTAGAAATCGGACGCAGGCCGGGTGGGCTGCCCGAGTGATGCTTCTATGTTTGTCAAGTCGGCAGCGGTGAGCCGTTCTCGAGGAGCCGGTAGAGGTTGCGAGCGAGGTAGCGCTTGAGGCAGCGGATCGCCTCGCGGCGGCTCTTGCCTTCGTGGATGCGACGCTCGATGTAGGCGATCGTCGGAGCGTGCGTACGGCGTCGGGTGACGAGGATCATGTGCAGGGCTCGGTTGAGCCTGCGGTCGCCGCCACGGTCGAGGCGGTAGCGGACCGTCTGGCCCGATGAGGCGGGGATCGGGGCGCAGCCGGCCAGGCGTGCGAACGCGGCCTCGCTTGTGATCCGTCCGCGGTGCGACCAGGAGATCAGTACCTGTGCGGCCGCGAGCGGACCGACGCCGGGCTGCTCGAGCAGCTGCGGCGCCAGCTTCCGCGTGAGCGTCTCGATCTCGCGTGCGAGCTCGCGCTCCTCAACGGTCAATGCCTTGACGCGCCGGGCGAGAGCGCGGAGCGCGAGCAGCGTCCCGCGCAGCTCCGGGTCCTGGCGGCCTTCAGGACGGACCGCCGCGAGCCTGCGCAGGAGCTGCGCGCGGGTCAGCGAGCGGAGCTCAGCGCGTAGCGGCTCGGGCGCGGACACGAGCAAGCCGCGTAACTGGCAGAGCCCGGCCCGCCTGGCTGTCACCGCGCCTTCGCGAGCAGCGCTCAGTGCCCGTAACGCTTCTCGCTCGCCGCCCGCGCGTGGCCGGGCTGGCCGCGTTTGGCCGAGCACGCTGCGAGCGGCTCGGATCGCATCGAGCGCGTCGTTCTTGCCGGACTGCCGCTCCCGTCGCAGCCGGCCGACCTCGAGCACCCGCTCCTCATGGCTGACGAGGAATCGAGCGAGACCCGCGCCGAACGAGCCAGTGCCCTCGACCGCGAAGGCACGCCTGCCGGGAGCGTGCTGATTGGCAAGACGAAGCACGCTTTCGTAACCCTCGCCATCTGCGACCGCGGTCGCCTCGAACACCACACCGCCGCTTCGCACGTCGACGACCGCGAGCGCGTGCGTGTCGCGGTGCGGGTCAACGCCGATCACGTAGTCCAGCTCATCTGCAAGCATCCGCACTGACCTCCAGCCCAGGTTGGGGGATCAACTCCGGTGCCGGTCTGGGGATGAAACCGCGGGCGGCAAGACTGTGACGGGTCACGCCCGCAAAGGGCGGACAGGCTTCTGATCAGGCCAGCAAGCGGGCGCCAGGTCGGCACCGGCCTCTTCGCTCGGACACATCACTAGAAAGACACCGACGAATCGAGTCATTCGGGAATCGAGTCACGAACAAAGAGCACCGGCGCCACCCTGACAACAGTCCCAGACGGGACACCCGCACACTCACAGTGCGGGAATGTCCCCCGAGCGTGACGAGGGGCGTCGGCGGTTGGGGCTGTACCCGCGCGTCTCGTTCCCCTGCACATCGCCATCGCTCCTGCAAGGATCCGCCCGTGACCGAATCCATTCGCGAGGCACAACTGAAGAGAACCGAGGCCGGGCTCATCCCCCAGGGTGAGGGTTGGTTCGTCCTCAGCGCGCGCGACGTTTCGTGGATCCGAAGCGAGGAGCGTGGGCAGGACACCGACTTCGAAGGCGGGCAGGAGTGGGCTCAGCTCGGCTTCCGCATCCATGTGCTCATGCCTGGCCAGCGGAACGGCATGTACCACCGCGAGCGCGGCCAGGAGGACTTCCTTCTCGTTGCCGGAGAGTGCGTGCTCGTGATCGAGGGTGAGGAGCGCCGCCTGGAGGCATGGGACTTCGTTCACTGCCCGCCCTGGACGCACCACGTCTTCGTCGGCGCCGGTGAGGGGCCGTGCGTCATCGTCATGACCGGCAGTCGAGCGGGCGGCTTCGAGGCGGTCTATCCGGTGAACGAGGTGGCGGCGAAGCACGGCGCGAGCGTGCTCGAGGAGACCTCGAAACCGGCCGAGGCCTACGCCCGCTTCGGACCGGAGGAGCGGTCGGCGTACCGTGAGGGCTGGCTGCCCTGACGTCCATCCCGTCGCCTGGGTCAGTGTTCGCGAATGTCCCCCGACGAGCCGTCGCGCGTTCAGGGTGATGAGCGCTCAACGACCAGCATCGTCACGACGCGGCTGAACGTCGTGCCGTCGATCTGGAACGAGTAGCAGCCGGTTTCGCGGAACAACGTGGCAGAGGCGAGGAAGCGCCACGACCCTTGGACTCCGTTGTTCTCTCCGGCCTTGAAGCGCAGCTCACGCAGATGCTGTCCGTAGACCTTGGCGAACTGCACCGGGATGCTTCCGTCGATCCGCGCCGCACGGACGAGCATGGGTCCCTTGTAGGCGCGCGACACGAACCAGGGCGTCTTCTGTCCTCGCCAGCCGAGCGCGTCCGCCGCGGAGCGCTCAATCGAGATCACTCCGGCGGGAGAATCGCCGACGCTCATCAGGAATACCGGTCTCGCTCCATTGAGCGGTCGCCCGATAGAGGTAGCAAGCGGCGCGTCTGCGACCGGACACTCGCCCCCAGGCGCAACGACAGGAAGATGGAGCGGTCGGTGCAGTCGGCTCCAATCAAAGCCCGTGCCCGCAGCGGCAGGGTTCGCCGCAAATGCCAAGCCAGCCACGACGAGTGAAACGCCGTGCTTCACAGCTGCGGATTCTACGGCCTGGAGGTCACAAACGCCGCCTGCGCCAGCGTGCGGGAATGATGCCCGAGGACGCGATGTCTGCGAGTAGTTTTTCGCGAGCGGCCGGCAGGCTGTCTGAGCTGATCTCGAGGTTCAGCGCATCAGTCGGCCAACTCCTTCTCGAACAATGCCGCGCTCCCGACAACGCGCATTCCTGCGCGTTCGTAGAGGCGGGTGGCGCCGGTGGGATTCTCCGCGTCGACGCCGAGCCCGATCACGCGGTGCCCGCGACCGTAGAGCTCCACGAAACAGTGTCGGAGAAGCGCAAGACCGAGGCCGCGGCGACGCCACCGCTTGCGCACGCCGATGGCGCCGACCCAACCCATTCCGAAGCGCTCGAGATCGCAGTCTGCCGTCGCCGCGATCTCGTCGCCGTCCTTGACCGCGAACCAGAGGGTCGGGTCCACGTTCGGAGCCTCGAGCCTGCGCCGGCGCCAGTCGTCGAACGACTCCGGCTCGTGGTTCCACTCATCCTCGAACGCTTCTTCGAGGGCTGCGTGAAACGCTCTTGCCTCGCGCGAGTCGTACACGGACGACCGCAGTCCTTCCGGCCATTCCGGCGGCGGCGGCGGTGCGTCGAGCTCGATCGCCATCCGATAGAAGTGCCGCACGATCCGGTAGCCGCGCGCGTGAAGCAGGGCGTGCGCGCGGTGGTCATTGTCGAGGACGCCATTCCGCAGGAGCCCGATCCCGCGCCGGCGCGCGTCCGTTTCCACGAGCTCGAGCAGGTGCGAACCGACTCCGCGGTTCCAGGCACCAGGATGGACGTAGATATCGACGGAGGCGTGTCGCCTGGTGAACAAAGCGCCGTAGCCGACGAGCCTGTCGTCGAGCTCGACGACCCAGATGTCCCTGGAGAGTTCGAGCTGACGCCAACGGTCGAGAAGATCGGACGTTCGCATCTCCGATTCGCCCACGAAGTGCGTCTCGAGCGCGGCGACCAGTTCGGCGGCAGCCGGTGCGTCGGCCTCGGTTGGTCTGCGAACGATCACGCTGGCTTCTCTAGTCGCAATTATGTGAGCTATACACGCTGCTACTCCGCCGCGAGCACTGTCGCTTGCGCGAGCGTCCTGTCGCCCGAGGTTGAACTGGCGCGCACCGTGGCGCGCATGACGCTCAAACGGCTCGGCTGAGCCAAACCGGTTAGGTTTGCAGGACCTGGTACGCCCGGTTCGACTTCGGTAGGCGCCTTCGCTAGGAAGCAGGCCGAATCCCGCTCTGTCAGAACGCGGCGGCTCCTCAGTCCGGGGCTACCTCCTTCATCGCCTGGAGGAACGAGCGATACAGCGACGTCTGCTCGTGGACGACGCGGATCTCGACGGCGCTCATCGTGCGTGGCGTGACTCTCCCGGTTGCGACAGCCGTTGCGGCGAGGAGAGAGACCGCGACCCAGGCGACTGCCAACAGCCTCAGCATCACGGCTCGCCGACCTGCGGGCAGCCGGCGCATTCGCGCCGATGGATGGTGGAGACGGGCTCCATGGTCTGATTGTCCGAGGCACGGGAAGGTCGCGCGACTGGCCAAAAGGGAAGATCGAGTCCAGGCCGGGTCCAGATGGCTGACCTGTACGAGGTCGAGTGCCGGACGCGGTGATCAGGGCTCAAGCCACCGGCGCGACGCCCGATGACTAGATCCGATCGAGGAGCTCCCGCTTCTTCGCGTCGAACTCCTCGGAGGTGATCAGGCCACGGTCGCGCATGTCCGCGAGCCGGCTGAGCGTGGAGTCGAGCTCGTCGGCGGACAACGCGACGGCCGCCGGCGCAGGTTGTGGTGCCGAGACGTCCTCGGCCTGCGTGGCCCGGCCTCCGCCGACCTCGAGCTCGTGCTCGTACTTGGCGTCGAGCAGCGCTTTCTTGAAGCCATCGGCGTGAGGCAGGAAGCGGATCTTGCTCGTTCCGGCCTCGGACGCCGTCAGCAGGTCGATCTCGCCGTAGCCGACGATCCGCCCGAGCCACGGGTGGCCCACGATCATGTCGGTGATCGCCTGGAGCGAGGTGTCGCGCGTGTACTTGTTGATCACGCCGCCCGCCTCGATCACCCGACGCGTCGTGACGAGATAGCGCTCGACTCTCCAGACGAGGAAGTACCAGCCGACGCCGAGGAGCCCGATCAGCACGAAGATCCAGAACCCCCAGTCGAGGAGCGAGCCGAGGAAGCCGGCGATCCCGTCGTCGGGGACGGCCTGGTCCAGGAAGAGGACCAGGATCCCCGCGCCGAGCGCGAGGACAAACCACCGTCCAGCCTCGAGGAACGTCAGCCAGTGGCGCTGCCGCACGAGCAACACGCGCTCTCCCGTGGCGAGCAGCGACGCGTAGCGTGAGGCTTCGTCCTCCGGAGGGCTTGCGCCGGCTCGTGTGGTCTCGGTGGTGTCGGACATGAGCGAGTCTTGCGGCGAGCGTGTCGTCGCGGGCTCCTGCTGCGCGGATGCTGACCGCTCAGCATATGCCGCTCACCGGCGGCGCTGCGAAGGGCGTACGCCCCCTTTCCGAAGCCCGGTTAGGCTCCCGGCATGTTCACCGTCGAGACCCGCAACATCGCCGGAGAGGTCACTGCCGTGGGTTCGGCCGGCCCGTTCACGCTCGTCGTCGATCGTCCCTCGGAAGCAGGCGGTGGCGGGAAGGGGTTCAACGGAGGCCAACTCCTCAATCTCGCGGTCGCGGGCTGCATCTCGAACGATCTCTTCCGCGAAGCAGCCGGGATGGGAATCGAGCTGGATTCCGTCCGCATCACCGTGGACGGCGACTTCGACGGCGCCCCGCCGGTGTCCGGGCCGATCACCTACCGCGTCGAGATCAGCGGCAACCAGGATGAGGCAGCGCTGCGCGAGCTGGTTCACCTGGTCGATCGGATCGCCGAGATCCCGAACTCGCTCCGGCAGGGAACGCCTGTCCAGCTCAGGGAGATCCGTATCGGACGCGGGTGACATCCGCACGACCGACCGAGGTCCATTCTCCAAGGCGCTGCCGACGCCCGGTCAGCCTCACGACGCGCCTGTTCGCCCGGCCAGGAAGGCGTCCCAGTCGAACGACCCTTCGCGGATGAAGCGCACCAGCTCGATCTCCTTCGCGGTCAGATTCGGCGAGCCGCCGGTGACCTCGATTGCGGAGCGCAGGTGCTCCTTCACGGCGGTTGCGGTGAAGTTCCGCAGGAAGTGCCTGATGCGACTCAACTCCTCCTCCTCGGTTGTTCCGCGCAGCGGCTATCCGGGCAGCCAGCCCTCGCGGTAACGGGTCGGCCGTCGAGGCGGAAGCCCCGCGTACGCCTGCTCGCCTTGGGTCGTCTCCTGCTCGACGCCGGCGCCGTGGCGGAGCGCAACCTCGTCCACGGTGTAGCCGCCCCAGTCGTCGCCCGCCTGGTGCTCACGCGCCCCGACGGCGAGGACTGCGCACGGGCCGTCGCCGGCGCCGACGACGATGTGCTTCGTCCCGGCCGGGCAGTGCACGAAGTCCCACCTGCGCAGCGGCCGCTCTTCGCCCTCGACGAGCAGCAGCGCCTCGCCCGAGAGGACGAGGAAGTCCTCCTGGTCTGCCTCCCAGTGGTACATCCCGATCGGCTCGCCCGGCGCGAGGACGAACAGATTGATCCCGACCTGCGGGAAGTCCGTCCTGCCCTCGAAGGAGAGGGCGCGTCCCGCGCCGCCCTCGCGATCGACCCACCGAGCCGCTGTTGCGTTGAGGACGAACCACCCGTCCTCGACGGGAACGAGGCCGGTCTCGGTCTGCTCCAGCCGCGACTCGGATACCACGAGCGGCAGTATGCCGCGTCCACCGCTCCGTCGCAGGCTCGAGGTGGGCTCGGCGAGACAGAGTGCCGACCGCCCGGCGTCGTACAGTCCGGCGGATGAAGTCGCGTAGGCCGTGGCGCGTCGAGATCGTCCTCCCGCTGAGCACGGTGCTGCTCGTCGCTGCCGTCGTCGCCGTGGCGGCGGCGGTGCGGGAGATCGGCGACACGTTCCTGATCGTCTTCATCGGGATCTTCCTGGCGCTCGTCTTCGAGTACCCGGTGCGCGTCTTGATGGCGAAGACGCGGATGTCGCGCGGGCTTGCCGCGACCGTGACGGTCATCGGCACGGCGCTGGCGGTGACGGCGCTCGCCCTGCTGCTGCTCGTTCCGTTCGTGGGCAGCGTGCGGGACTTCCTCCAGGCGCTGCCGACCACGGTCGAGAATCTGCGCGACTCCAGTGAGCTGTCCTGGCTCGGAGATAGCGGCGCGGCCGAGAACGTGCAATCCGGGGCCGGAGACGTCTCGACGTCGGTGCCGGACGCGATCTCCTCGGTGCTCGGCATCGCGGGCGACTTCTTCCACGTCTTCCTCGTGAGCTTCACGATCATCTTCATCTGCCTCTTCCTGCTCAGCGACGTCGTGAATCTGAAGCGAGCGCTGGCGAGCGTGCTGATGCCGGGCGAGGACGAGCGCTGGCTGGCGGTCTGGGAGCGCGTGACGATCGCGATCTCGCGCTGGGCGATCGGCGTCGTCGTCATCGCGACGATCGCAGGGACGGTCCAGGGCGTCACGGCGTGGCTGCTCGGCTCCAGCTACGCCGTCGCGCTCGGCGTGATCGCCGGGCTGCTCGACATGATCCCCAACATCGGCGCGACCATCGCCGGCTTCATCCTCGTTCCGGCGCTCTGGGCCGAGGAGGGGCTGACGGCCGCGATCATCATGCTCGTCGTTCTGCTCGTCTACCAGCAGGTCGAGAACAACATCCTCACGCCGAAGATCCAGGGCAAGGCCGTCAACTTGTCCGGGTTCTTCATCATCGTCGCGGTGACGCTCTTCGGAGCCCTGCTCGGCGTCCTCGGCGCGCTCACCGCAGTTCCGCTCGCGGCGACGATCCAGATCTTCGTCCAGGAGCTGACGAAGGCGCGCCGCGAGCGGGTCGCTGCCGCGAACGCCGCGCTCGAGTCTCCCTCGACGTAAGCGGCCTACACCTCGAACCGGATGTGGTGCTCGTCATGGCCGGGGCGATGCCTCCCGGCGCCCGATCATCGTGCTTACGGAGGCTTGTTTCATCCTCCACCTATGCGGTAGCGTCGGCCAATCCACGCAACAGATCGCACTAACGCGCGGCGGTCTGCGGCATAGCGAGGAGGGCTGAGGAGTGAAGAGAGGACTCAGGCAGCACGTGAACGCACGGGTGCTGGCCGTCGTAATCGTCGTCGTCGGGCTGCTGGCGCTGCCGGCCGCCGGCGCCGCACCCGACCGGGACGAGATTCCAGCAGGTCTGCTGGCCAGGCTCTCGCAGGCCGTGCAGCTGCACTACTACGCGGGCCATCCCGCTGCCGCGCCGCCGGCGATGCAGGCGAGCTTCGCCGGATGGCACAAGCACGGCAAGAGCCACGATCACGGGGCGAAGCGGTCACTGACGTCGTTCAACGCCGACGACACGGGGCTGCCGCAGAACGAGGAGTCCGTGAGTGCCTGTCATACGAACACCAAGTACGTGCTCGGCGGGACGAACGACTACCGCGGCTTTATCGACCCGGTCGGGAACTCGACCGGCTGGCACTTCTCGACCGACGGCGGCAAGAGCCTCGCAAACGAAGGCCTGCTTCCCGAGCTCTCGATCGACGGCACGGTCGTTCCGTCGGGGGGCGATCCCGTCGACGTCGCAGGATCGGGCTGTACGTTCTACGCCGCCAACCTCAACTACACGCTCGGGTCCGACTTCTTGACGGAGCCGAACGGCATCGGCGTCTACCGATCCGATACCGCCACGCTGGCCACGTGCGACCCCGGAAACCAGGCCTCCTGCTGGCCGACGCGGAAGATCGTCGCGGCGTCCCCGAACGTTCACGGACAGCCGAATCCGCCCAGCCCGGCTCATCCGTCCCACTTCTACGACAAGCCGTGGTTCGACGTCGGTGTGAGCGGAGCGGCGGGCGAGGTGGTCTGGGTGGTCTTCAGCGACTTTCTCCAGACCGGACCAGGCACGGACACGCTCGACTACACGGCGCAGCTGAAGGCAGTTCGCTGCAATGCGGCGCTGACCAGCTGCACCACGCCTCAGGCGCTGTCGGGGAGCGACGACGACATCCAGTTCGGCGACGTCACCATCGGCCCCGACGGCCGCACGTACGTCACGTGGGCGCAGATCATCGGCGAGCTGCCCGGCTCCGGCGGCACGGCGAGCCAGCCGCAGACGTTTGTGATCAAGTCCCGTGTCGCGCCCGCCGGCTCGACCGCGTTCGGGCCGACCCACGTCGTGGCGACGGTCGATCTGGCGATCCCGTTCGGCGGGACGCTCCAGGCGAACAGCTTCCGTGTCGCGACCTACCCGAAGAATGCCGTCGCGCAGCTCGGCGGCGGCAGCGGTGGGAAGGGCGGCTCGGGCGCGACGCGATTCTTCGTCACGTGGGAGCAGTGCACCGCCCGCGTCCTCGACACGATCTGCGAGGAGCCGAGCGTCCTGCTCAGCTACTCCGACGACCTGGGCGCGACCTGGTCCGACGCGCAGACGGTCTCGCAGGGCGGCGTCAACTACTTCCCGACGATCTCCGCCGACCCGACGAGCGGCCGCGTCGCGGTGGCGTGGTTCACGAACCGCTACGACACGTTCGACAACCGGCAGGACGTCGACTTCCTGTCCTTCGATGCCGATCGGCCCGGCACGAAGCACGTGCAACGGCTGACACAGGCGTCGAACGATCCCGACGCCGACCCGCTCTTCCTCGGCTCGTTCATCGGCGACTACATCGAGGTGTTCGCCTACGACCACACGGCCTGGGTGCACTTCAACGCGAACTACCGGGACGTGCCCCTGCTGTTCGAGGGCGTACCCGTGAACCAGGAGGACAACTTCCTGATCCGCACGGGTCTCTAGCATCCTTCGCCGGCCGCGTGTCCCGAACCGGGCGCGCGGCCGGCTACGCCCGCAGCACAACGAGCGTGAAGGCGTGCGGTCGCACCGCAACGCGGCGCCCACCCGTGCCCACCGCGTTTGCCGTGCGCACGAGGCGGACGACATACATCCCCGGTTGCAGGGTCAGGTGGAAGCGGTAGTCGCGGATTCGCGACGTGACGACGACTTCGCGGTCACCTTCTCGTGCGACCTGCACAAAGGGACGCATCGCAGAGGGCCGGCACGCCCGCTGCTTCCCGCAGGCGGCGCGGGTGACGACGCCCGAGATCCCGGAGTCGACCCCGCCGGCGAAGCCACCCTCGACGACGGCCGACGACGAGAGCAAAAGGATCGACGCGGTGACGACGATTCGGTATCTGATGTTGCTCGTCATCCGGAGCTGAGGTGAAACGCTCGACGCGTCCCGAATCCCATCGAAGACTACTTCGTTCTGCGGGCGGCTACGAACGCGGCGACGAGGGCAAGGCCGAGCGCAGGCACCGCCCACACCGCGCACGCTTCGGTCGAGTCGCCCTCGACGTAGAACGACGTCGGGGCGGTCAGCGTCTGCGACGGGCGCGGGCGAGCGCCGCCGCCGCGACGAGGCCGAACGCGGCGGCCGGCACCGCCCACAGCGCCGCCGACGAGGCCTGCTCCGCCGTCGGCACGCTCGCCTGGAACGTCCTCAGGTCGATCACCGCCGGCGTGACCGCCTTCCGCCCGACGGCGAGGGTCGTGCCGTCCGCGTCCAGCGTCAGGCGGAGGCGCCAGAGATCCACGCGGCCGGTGAGCATCGGCAGGTCGATGCAGCGCGCGCTGCGGCCGGTCGTGTCGAGGGCGTGGACGAACGGCTCGCCGCCGGCGCCGTCGTAGAGGGTGTACGCCCAGCGCCCGTCGCGGCTCGACGTGCGCGTGATCGGAGACCCGCGCATCTTCTCGCCCGCCTCGTGCGGGTCGACGACACGGCGCGGGTCGAGGCGCCCGGTTGCGGTGTCCAGCGCGCGCACGTCGTAGCGCGTCGGATCGTTCGGCGCGGTGTAGTGGACGAGGTAGACCCAGCGTCCGCCGGGGGAGATGGCGTCGAAGCTGAAGTCGCCGCGGAGCGTGATCCGGCGGGTGACGCGCAGGCGCTTCGTCTCGACCACGGCGAGCGGCGTCTGCGCGCGGGGGAACGACGTCCGCGGCCGGATCAGGACGAGGGTGCGCCCGTCGGCCGAGAGCCCGCCGGCGGAACCGTCGTACGCGACCGCCGGCACCGTGAAGCTGCCGCGCACGAGCCGGTGGCCGAGCACGCGACCGTCGCGGGTGGCGATGCGCACCACGAGCGTGTCGCCCCGCACGGGCAGCGTCACGTAGCGGGCCGGCCCTGCCGCGACGCCCTCCGCCCCAACGTCGATCCCGAGCACGGGGAGCCCGTCCGCCCGTGCCGTCGCGCGCGGTGACGCCCGCGAGCGCGATCCCGAGGAGCAGCGCCTTGCCTCTCATCTCGTCCTCCGTCCGGAGTGGTGGTCTCCTCCGGTACGGGGGACGGCCTCGCCCGGGTCCCGCCGGTCTCAGCTGCGCGCGAAGAGCGAGCTCTCGAGCACGAAGAACACCGCGAGCGCCGCGTAGATCGACACCGCGATCCACGGGCTGATCAGCGCCGAGAGCGTCGCGACGAGCGTAGATCGGGACCCCCGGCGTGAAGGAGCGCGAGATCCCGCGCACCACGCGCCGGTCCGCGTCGGGGCGCAGCAGCTTCGCAGCGGCGTAGAACCACGTGGACACGAAGCCGATCGCGATCAGGATCATCGTGATCCCGTACGCGAGCGCGGCCGCCTCCGCGCCCTCGTGCCGGAGGTGCTCGGCGACGAGCCGGGTGGGGAAGGGGAGGAACGCGACTCCCATCAGCAGGCCGATGTTCAGGAAGAGGAACGTCCGGTCGGTGCGGTCGATCTGGCCGAACATCGTGTGGTGGTTGACCCACATGATCCCGATCGTCACGAAGCTGACGGCGTAGGCGGCGTACGACGGCCAGGCGTGCAGGAGCGCGTCGGAGAGCGGCTCGCCCGCCGCGTGGACGTCGATGATCAGCAGCGTCGCCGCGATCGCGAAGACACCGTCGGCGAACGTCTCGAGCCGGGCGGTGGACATCGGCCGGAGCGTAGGCGCCGCCCCGGACGTACGGATTTCCACACCCTCAGACGCCAGGCAGCCGCATCGTCGCGGCGGCCACGCGATGCGAACCTTCGCTCATGTTCGATCGCGATACCTGCCTTGCCTGTGGAGAGCCCCTCGCGCACGTCCTGCTCGCGTACGGCTCTCTCCGGTGTCACGACTGCCGCGACTGTCGAGCCCAGCTCCGGTCCGAGGCAGCCGAGCAGGCGCGCTACCACGCCGAGGCGGGAGCACTCCTCCGGCTCCTGCCTCCCGCCCCTCCGCTCGACCTCACGCTCGACCGCGCCGCCTAGCCGCGCATCCTCCCCACTGAAACGAGCAGAGCCGCCTCCCGGCGGCTCTGCTCGTTCCACGGTGTACAGGGGCTGCTACGGGCGTCCGTAGACCTTGATCTCGGACATGTCCATGAACGGACAGCCGCCGTAGCCGTTGTCCTTCCCGGGGCCGCAGTGCGCCGCGACACCCGAGTTGTCGTCCGGGTCGGTGCCGCAGTCGGCCGCCGAGGTGCACGCCGCACCCGGGGTCGGATCGGTCGGCACCTGCGGGTTCAGCATCCAGAACTTCACGTACTGGACGGAGGCCTGCGAGCCCGTGAAGACCGTGTTCGTCGTGTTGCGGTTCCCCGCGTAGAACACGCCCTGCGTCAGGTTCGTGAACGTCGTGCCGTCGGAGGACACCTGGATCCGGTAGCCGCGGGTCGACGAGCTGCCCGGGTCGCCGCAGGTGTTGGACGGGTTGACGCCGATCTGGGTGATCGTGATCGCCTGCGGCAGCTTCACGACGACGAACTTGGGCGTCACGTGGCCCGTGGCGTTCCCGTCGTCGTCGTCCGTGGTGCTGCCCCAGCCGTTCCCCTCCGAGCCGTCGATCGCGCCGTACGGGCCGCAGCCGAAGTCGGTGAAGTCCGGCCCGTTGAACGCGGCGATCCGGCCGCCGCCGGCGAGGTCGGCGTAGTTCCGCCTCAGCTTGAACGAGAGCAGCCCGATCGGCCGCTCGACCACGACGAAGTCCTTCGTGACACGGTCGTAGCCCGGGGCCGACGCGCTGACCTTCGGGTACTTGCCGAGGAGGACCTTCTTGATGTCGAAGAGGCCGAACTTGTTCGTCACGCCGACGATGTCGTTGGCGAATCCGGAGGCGTGGCCGCCGAACTCGACCGCCGCGCCCGCGATCGGCTTCTTCGTGTCGGCGTCGACGACGACGCCGGCGATCAGGGCCGTCTTCCGGCTGCGCGGGGGCAGCTGGAAGTCCTCGACCGGGAACGCGTCGTCGCCGTCGACGGCCGCGGCGAAGTAGCCCATGCCGCGGTTGGCGAAGACCTTCCAGATCGTGTCACGGTTGGCGCCGTCGAACGCCACGAGGTCGGCCTGCAGGATCGCGTTCCGCATGTCGAGGAACGACGGGTTGGCCGGCGAGAGCTCCATCGCCCGCGTCGCCAGCGTCTCCGACTTCTCGGAGCCGATCGCGTCGCGGAGATCCCAGAGCGTCTGGCCCCAGATCTCACCGTCGGCGTGCACCTCCGGGCGGCCGATGATCTTGCCGAAGTCGCCGTAGGTGTAGCCGCCGGTGCCGGCGGTGCCGTCCGGGTCGCCGTCGCAGCCCGGGTCGTTCACGGAGACGCCGACCTTGCAGTCGATGGCCTCCGTCCGGATCAGGTCGTCGCCCGCGGAGACGTACTCACCCTCGAGCACGTCGGCCTTGTTCGGAGCGTCGTCGATCAGGTTCACGTTGCGGAGGTAGTCGAGCGCGTACCAGTCGCTCCACGCCTCGCCCATCGAGCCGGCCTGGATGTTGCCGAGCGTCGAGTTGCCGTCCGCGTCCACGACGAGGCGGTTCGACAGACCGTGCGTGTACTCGTGGTACACGACCGCGGCCTCGTCGCCGCCGTTCGCCTGGATGAACGGGTCGTCGATGCCGTTCAGCTCGGTCAGCGGGTCGTTGAAGAGGTACATCTGCATCCGGGGCGGGAAACCGTCCGGAGGCGTGTTCATGTTCGCGTTGTCGCTGTGGTTCACGTCCGGGCAGGCCGACCGGGAGGCCGTTGACGCAGCAGAGCGTGTTCGCGCCGTCGTCCGCCTCGGTCAGGACCGGATCGCCGCCGAATCCGAGACCCGACGGATTGTTGAGCTGGAAGTTCCCGGCCGCCTCGGTGAACCCGATCGGGTTGGCGGCGAGGTGGTCGTGGAAGGTGTTCACGAAGTAGAACGCCTGGGTCGCGTTCTGCTTCATGTTCGTCTGCCAGGAGAAGCTGCCGCCGGGGAACGTCGAGTTCCACGAGCACGGGTACGCCGCGCTGCACGGGGAGTTCGTCTGGTCGGTGAAGGGCGTGAACGCGTACGCCCCCGGGAGCACGCTCTCGCTCGCCTGGCGCGCGTTGTCGCCGTTGACGTCCGAGTACGCGAGCGAGTTGTTGCTGAACAGCGTCGTCGCGCTGAACTGACCCCACTGGGCCAGGTCGACGTCGTGCTGGGTGCCGCCGCGCGGCGCGCCGGGGCGGTTGTCCCAGACGCGGCCGTTCGCCGAGTCGGTGAGCGTCTGGCGCCAGAGCACCTTGCCCGTCGACGGCGTCGACGATCGACTGGTACATGTCGCCGTCGGTGATCAGCGTCTGCCACGCGAGCGCGAGGCCGTTGAGCGTCTTGAAGTAGACGAGCTTCGCCGTGTCGCCCGTCGTGAACTGCGTGTTCAGGTCGGGCCCGGACGCGACCGACGCGGCGGGCGTGACCTCGAACTCGACGTTCTTGCGGGCCGCGACGTGATCGCCTCGGCTCGCAGTGATGCTCGGCGTCGCGTCTGCCCGAGAGGCTCGAGAACGAGCCGACGGGCGAGCCGGTGACGTTGATGATCTGGCCGTTCTTCGTCGACGCCGACCTTGACGCCGTTGCCGAAGACGGTGACGTCGTCGACCACCTGGGTGAAGCTGAGGTGGTGCGTGCCCAGGATGTCGACGTAGTCGAGGCGCAGCGTCAGGGCCGCGAGGGCGTCGGCGCTCAGGCCGAGCGCGGCCGCGTTGGCCCTGATGTACCTGAGCGCGATGTCGACCGGCGGCGCGGAGCTCGGGCCGGTCAGGAAGCCGTCGGTCTTGCCGACGAAACGCGCCGTCCGCGTCAGCGGATCGAGGTTGACGAGACCCTCGGCGCCGAGCGAGTCCTTCAGCGCCGCGGCTGCTGCTGGGGCATTCGCGGAGAGCTCCGCGGCCCGGTCGTTCAAGGTCTGCTGGGCCGCGGGAGCGTGCCGCGAGTCCCAGAATCCGAGCTTGTCCCGCTTCGACGAGTGGTCGCCGCCGGCAAGCGCGGTGGACGTCCAGACGAGAGCGAGCAGGGCGACGACAAAAGGCATCGCATACGACCGCCGGGCGTGCCGGCGGGATCCTGGCCACATGGTTCTTCCTCCCCGGGGGATGGCGGGTGCTGGGCCGAAGTGTGCCCGCGGCCGATGGAAAGTGCAATATCGGCGATCCGAGATCAGATCCGGGCCGCTTACGCGGCCACCCTTCGATCGAACGGTCGCAGTCGTCTCTAGCGGGATCCTCACCGGCCGCTCACCGAATCCATACCGAGGGGCTCTACGGTGCAGGCATAGACGTCCCCACGGCGAAGCGCAGAAGGTCGGAGCGAAGGAGCATCGCAATGACGGATACGGACTTTCCCCAGGAGCTGGCTCACCGCTCGACCAACGGGATCGAGGTCTCGCTCCTCTGGTCTCGGGCCGACGGCGCGCTCTCCGTCTTCGTCGTCGACGGCCGCTCCGGCAAGACCCTGCGGATCGAGGCTCGGAGCGACAACGCGCTCGACGTCTTCAACCATCCCTACGCGTATGCAGCGGCCGCCGGCCTCAACTGAGCAGCCGATCTGCCTCGCCTGCGGCCACCGGCTCGAGCCGGCGCTCCGCGTCTCCGGCTCGCTGCGCTGCCACGAGTGCCGCGACCGGCAGGTACCGCTGCGCCCGGACCTCGTGGTAGAGGAGCACCGCGCCGCATAGGATCGCGCCGTCGTGACCGACGGCTCGCTGATCCAGAACGCGGTCTACATCGCCGGCGAGCCGGTGGCGCAGATCGCCGCCGCCGACTGGGAGCGGGCGGCCGAGGAGAAGCTCGACCCGGGCGCGTTCGGGTACATCGCCGGCGGCGCGGGCGCCGAGTCGACGATGCGGGCCAACCTCGAGGCGTTCCACAGGTGGCGCCTGCGACCGAGGATGCTCGCGGGGAACCGCGAGCGCGACATCTCCGTGGAGGTGCTGGGGACCCGGTCGCCGGCCCCGTTCTTCCTCGCACCGGTCGGCGTGCTGTCGATCGCGCACCCGGAGGGCGAGCTCGCCGCCGCGCGCGCCGCCGCCGCGGAGGGCGTCCCGTACATCCTCTCGTCGGCCGCGTCGCACTCGATCGAGGAGATCGCCGAGGTGATGGGAGACGCGGCGCGCTGGTTCCAGCTCTACTGGATCAACGACCGCGACGTCGCCGCCTCGTTCGTCCGCCGTGCGGAGGCGGCGGGCTACGCCGCGATCGTGATGACGCTCGACACGCTGACGCTCGGCTGGCGACCGCGCGACCTGCGGAACGCGTACCTGCCGTTCATCAAGGGCGAGGGCTGCGCGCAGTACTTCACGGACCCCGTGTTCACGGCGCAGCTCGCGAAGCCCCCGGAGGAGGACATGCTCACCGCGGCGGCGACCATGCTCGCGACGTTCCCGAACCTCGGCCTCACCTGGGACGATCTCGCCTGGCTCCGCGAGCAGACCGAGCTGCCGCTGCTCGTCAAGGGCGTGCTGACCGCCGAGGACGCCCTGGAGGCACGCGCGCGCGGCGTCGACGGGATCTGCGTCTCGAACCACGGCGGGCGCCAGGTGGACGGCGCCGTCGCCTCGCTCGACGCGCTCGTCGAGGTGCGCGAGGCCGTCGGGGAGGGCTACCCGCTCTTCGTGGACGGCGGCATCCGCCAGGGCGCGGACGTGCTGAAGGCGCTCGCGCTCGGCGCCGACGCGGTGCTCCTGGGCCGCCCGTACGCGTACGGCCTCGCCGTCGACGGCCAGGAGGGCGTCGAGGCGGTGATCCGCAACCTCGCCGCGGAGACGGACCTGACCCTGGCGCTGCTGGGCGGCAAGGTCGCCCGCGAGCTCGACCGGTCGTGGATCGCGGCGTCGTCCTAGGCGAGGCCGGCTCGTTCGGCCTCGAGGAGATCGAGGTCGACGCGCCCGAGGCCGGCGAGGTGCTGGTGCGGATCGAGGCCAGCGGGGTCTGCCATACGGACCTGCACGTCGTCGAGGAGGACGGCTGGGGCCATCGCCTCCCCGTGTTGCTCGGCCACGAGGGCGCCGGCACCGTCGAGGCGGTGGGCGACGGCGTCGAGGGCCTCGCACCCGGGGACCGGGTCGTGCTCGGCTGGAAGACCGCCTGCGGCGCCTGCGACTTCTGCGTGCGCGGGCTGCCGCGCCGGTGCAAGCGGCCGCCGGCCGCCGCGGGGCGGCTGCACCGCGCCAACGGCGAGGTGCTGACGCCGGTGCTCCGCACGGGCACGTACGCAACGCGAACCGTCGTGCCCGAGGTGGCCGTGGTGAAGATCCCGGACGCGCTGCCGGTCGAGCAGGCGTGCCTGATCGGCTGCGCGGTGGCGACCGGCGTCATGTCCGTGCTCGAGACGGCGCAGGTGTGGGAGGGGGCGCGGGTCGCCGTGATCGGCTGCGGCGCGGTCGGGCTCTCGGTCGTCCAGGGCGCGCGGCTCGCCGGCGCGTCGGAGATCCGTGCCATCGACCTCGACGAGCGCAAGCTCGAGCAGGCGCTCCGTTTCGGCGCGACCGACACGGGCGAGGGTCCGGTCGACTTCGCCTTCGACGTCGTCGGCCGCGGCTCGACGTTCGAGCTCGCGCTGAAGCTGCTCGCCGGCGGCGGCACGGCGGTCCTGATCGGGCTTTCCCCCGCGGGGGAGCGGGCCTCGGTCGAGCTGCCGGCGCTCTTCGCGCGCCGCGCGACGGTCAAGGTCTCGCACGGCGGCGATCACGTGGCGTCCGAGGACTTCCCCCGCCTCGCGCAGTGGGCGCTCGAGGGCAAGCTCGACCTCGCCGGCATGGTCACGCGCGAGATCGGGCTGGAGGACGTCCCCGAGGCGTTCGAGGAGATGAAGCGCGGCGACGTGATCCGCTCGGTCATCCGCGCGTGAGGATGCTCGAGCAGCTGCAGGCGATGGTCGCGGGCGACGCGCCGCCGCCCCCGATCGGGCAGCTGCTGGGCTTCCGCCTGGTCGAGGTCGGCGACGGTCGAGCCGTCTTCGAGGTCGACGCAGACGAGCGCTTCTGGAACCCGATGGGCACGGTCCATGGAGGGCTCATCGCCGACGTGGCCGACGCAGCGCTCGGTGTCTCGTGGGCCTCGAAGCTCGAGGAGGGCGAATCGTTCACGACGCTCGAGCTGAAGATCAACTTTCTGCGCCCGGTGCGTCGGGGGCGCCTGACCGCCGTCAGCCTCGTCGTCAAGCACGGCCGCCACGTCGGCATGACCGAATGCGAGGTCAAAGACGAGGACGGGCGGCTGATCGCCAAGGCGTCCGCCACGCTGATGACACTCCGCGGCGAGCTCGCCCGGGGCCGCTGAGCTTGGGGCCGTTGAGCTACGTCCGGTTGATCGTGACCGGCACGCTCAGCGCGCGCGGCGCCGTCGGCGGGCCGAGCAGGATCTCTCCCAGGTAGCTCTGACCCGCGGTCATCGTCTTGCTGTACGTGACGTGGATCGTCACCGGCGTGCCGGCCGTGACGGCGCCGGCCGGCAGCCCGCTCACCGTCAGGTCGTTGCCCTGGACGATCCGGTTCGCCAGGTGGAAGGCCGGACTCCCCGTGACGGCGAACCCATGCACCCACACCTGGTAGTGCCCGTCCGGCGGCGCGACCAGCTTCACCGACTCGACGCCGGAGGAGCTGGCAGACGAGCCGACGATCTCGTCCGACGTGAAGACGCCGTCGTTGTTCGCGTCGTAGAGCACGTACAGGTCGATGTCGTTTCCTGCGAGATCGGTGCTGAACGTCGCCTGCGAGGCGTGCGCGAGCGTGAAGTCGCGCTTGATCGACGCCGTCGCCGGATCGTCCGGGTCGTCCTGGTGCGCGGTCTCGGTCGTCGACCCCGGTTGGCTCAGGCCGTAGCCCTCCGCCTTCAGGCCCGCGAGGCCGAGTGACGACCTGAACGTGACGTCGAACGAGCCGCTGTTCGTCGTCGTCGACCGCGTGACGCTGCTCGGGCTGACGTTGGCGCTTCCCAGCGTGACCTTGAACGGGACGTCGAACCTGTCGCCGTTGTAGTGCACGCCGTGCGCGACGACCGAGTTGAGGCCCTCCGTCGCCGGCGCGACGACGATGTCCTCCGGCCCGCCCGAGCCGGTGTTGAAGAGCCACGTCCCGCTCCCGAGGTACGCATTCGGGCTCGCTCCGAGCGTGTCCAGGATGTACGGGGCGTAGATCGCTCCCGGTCCGGCCAGCTGGTAGTCGTTCGCGGACCGTCCCATCAGCAGCGTGTCGAGGTCGGTCGGGAAGGCGTCGTTCCACGTCGTGTCGGCGAGGAACAGCGTCCCGGCCGGCGGGGCCTTCGCCACGTCGTAGAAGAAGAACCGCCAGTCACCGGACTCGGCGCGCCACGTCCAGTCGTTGGCGCCGAAGAAGGAGCCGTTGTTGTAGAGCGACGTGCTCTGCGCGGTCGCCACGGCGTCGCCGCCGAAGGTGAGGCTGCCCGTGACGTTGCCGGCAGCATCCTGCGGCGCGGTCGCCGCGACCGCGAGCGAGATCGGAATCACCGTCTTGCCCGCGGAGCCGGACGCCACGACCGCTCCCTCGTACATCCCGTACGGAGCGCTCGAGGGGACGTTGATCGTCGCCGTGAACGCGTGCCGCTGAGCGGGGTCGTGGTGACCCAGGGCCAGTCGACGTTCTTGTAGTAGTCGATCTCGATCTTGAAGTCGGTCCTGTCGATGGCCGGGTTCGCCGGTGAGTGCTGGAAGCCGATGAAGATCCCGTCCGCCATCCGCTGAGCCGGCTGGCGGATGAAGCCCGTCAGGGCGTTCGAGCCGGTGCGGTGGTAGAAGAATCGGACGTACTCGCCCTGCTCCAGCTCGGAATGTCTGAAGTCGATGTCGGGGAACCCGTCGATGTTCGAGCTCGTGTCCAGGTCCTCGTGGTTGACGACGCCGTTCTGGTTGCGATCGGTCCAGAGCCTGCGGTCACGGTTGACGTCCGTCCAGTTGTAGGCCAGGAGGCGCCACGCCTGGTCCGCCTGATAGTCGTCGTCGCCGTCGAACTGCGCGTGCGGGTAGTTCGCCCGGATCACGACGAGGTCGGCGTCGGGGTGCGCCTTGATCCTGTTGGTGATGTCGATCAGGTAGTCGGGCGCGTTGAAGTTGAACGGCGACTCCTTCGCGACGGACGCGCTCTGGTAGTCGAACGAGTCGGTGGCCACCTTCTGCAGCATCCGGTCCGAGATCGAGAGTGAGCTCGAACCCGGGTTGGCCACGGTGAAGGTCTGGGTGTCTGAGCCGCCCGGCGGCAGCACGCGCGGGAAGGCCGAGTACCTGGCTCCGCGGTAGTTGCCCGGCTGCCACTCGCTCGGCGACACGCTCGGCGCGGCGCCGGCTGCGGCCTTCGCGGCGCGCGCGGCGTCGACGGAGCCCGAGCCCTGGACGAACGAGTCGTAGCCGAGGTCCAGCGCCGACGACTTCAGGTACTGCTTCGACTGCCGCCAGAACTCGCTGCCGGGAGCCGAGGGGAGCGGGCCCGGATGCGTCTGGCGATACGCCTGGTAGACGAGCGCCGTCGCCGCCACCGCGACAGGCGTCGAGCGGCTTGTGCCGCCCCATGTCGTCCAGGCCGTCTGGCCGTCGACGACGGAGTTCAGGGTCGCGTCGCCGGCGGAGAACGAGCCGTCCGCGACCACGTCGACCCCGGGGCGGCCGGTCGCGCCGGGCCCGCGGTTCGACCACTCGATCACGTCGTTGTCGACGACCTGCGAGTAGCGCGCGATCGAGTCCCAGCCGGTGCCGCCGAACTGCGTCGACGCGCCCACCTGGATGCCCGCGAAGGGCGCCGGTGCGGTCGCGGTGCCGAAGCCCGGCGCACCGTTGCCCGTCGCAAAGAGCGGCGTGGTGGACGTGCCGAGATGCCAGATGTCGCCCTCCTGGCTCGCCGCGTCGAAGCCGTCGTTGTCGGCGTCCGACGAGCCGTAGGAGTTGGACGTCACGTCGACCCCATGGCCCGTGGTGAGGATGTAGCCGAGCTGGGTCGAGAAGTCGAACGAGAAGTAGATGTCGCCCATGGGCGCGAGCTTGGCCCTCGGCGCGCCGCCGATGACGGCGCCGGGATACGTGCCGCCGTCGTCGTCGCGCTGCCACCACCAGCCCTTGCGCCAGTCGCTGCGCCAGTCACTGTGCCGGCCGCCGCCAGTCGAGTCGCGCCCGTCGGGCAGGTCCGCGAAGGACGGCGCCTTCCCGTTGACGACGCCCTGGCCGACGATGTTCGACGCGGTGAGCGTGCCGTGGCCCTCGATCGAGGTGTCGAAGTCCCCCGTCCAGGCGAGCATCGACGCGGCGGCAGGCGTCGTGTCGTCTCCGAAGTCGGTCAGGCCGCCGGGAATCGTCGTCTCGCCGTCGGCGATGAAGTAGAGCAGGCCACCCGAGAGGTCGGTGTAGCCGTCGCCGTTGACGTCCCGGTACGAGACGGGCGAGGATTTCGTGACCGGCTTCTCGTCGCCGAAATCGAAGTCGTCGTCGAGGTCGACGTAGACCGTGTCGTAGACGCCGGCGCTGCTCGGATCCGTCAGGAGGACGGCCGGCCGCTCGCCGTAGAGCTGGAGCAGGTAGTCGTCCGGATGGGAGCTGAGGTAGACGTTGCCCGACTTGCTCCAGGAGGCGGGGAAGGAGTAGGTGTGGCTCGCGGTCTCGTCCGGCGCGGCGAAGTTCCGCGACGGGCCGAGGCGGGTCGCGAAGTCGACCGCGCACGTGCGCTTGCCGTCGCGGTCGCGCCTCGACCTCGGGCAGCTCGCCGTCTCGGGCGTGGTCGTCGTGTACCAGCTGAGTCCCTGGTCGACGAGCTCAGGCGCGACGAGGAAGAGGAGCGTGCCGTACGGGTCGAACGCCTTCGGCCATCCGGTCCAGCCGGGTCCGGGGAGTCGCTGCCCCACGTCTGCCACGTGCCGATCAGGTCGGGGTGGCCCCAGTCGGTGCCGCCGTCGAGGACGCTCACCGTCGTGCCCTCGCCGGTGTAGCCGGCCTTCCACGCGTCGGCGAACCGGTGCGTCTTCGCGTCGAGGACGTTGAGCTTCTTCAGCGCCTCGAAGTTGGAGCCCTTGAGCGGCGGCGCCTTCGCGTACGGCACTTCGCGCTTGAAGTAGGCCTTGAGCGCTTCGCTGCGGACGCGCTTCGCGGGCTGCCTGCCGATCGAGGGGTCGTTGGTCGGGGAACTCGTCTGCCGGAAGTCGACGGCGCCGACCGACTCGACACCGTTGAAGCTCGCGAGCTTCGGCAGCTTCTGGACGCCGATCCGGCCGACGACGAGCGAGAAGCCGTTCCGAGACGCCGTGTGCGCGTTCTCGAGCAGTGCCTTCACCCGCGCCGCCGCGGCGTCGTCGGTGGTCACGAAGACGGGGACGCTCGCGGTCGACCCCGCGTCGACCTTCTGCTGGAGCGCCGGCGCCAGCTTCTCGACCGCCGGGCCGGTCTTGGTCACGACCCGGTCCGGCTTCTTGCCGCTCCTGGACGCGGCCGAGGTGACCGAGGCGGCGATCGTGACGACCAGGGCCAGCGTGGCAGCCAGGGCGAACGCGCGGTACGCAGTGCTTTTCACGATCTGTTCTCTCCCCTTGGGCTCGGGGCGCTTCGACCGGCCGGATGCACGGTCACAGCGGTTGGGGACGCCTGATTGACGCAGTTAAGGCAGATATCGTCTCGTCTACAATCACCCGATTGGCCACGGTGCGTCGAAATGGGGGAGGATCGAAAGATGGAGCTGAGAGACACCCCTGAGGAGGCGGCGTTCCGCGCCGACGCACGGGCGTGGCTCGCGGGCAACATCCCGGACGAGCTGCGCGGCTTCCGCGGCAGCGAGACGCGATTCGAGGAGCACGGCCGCGCGTGGAGCCGGAAGCTCTACGAGGCCGGCTACGCGGGTCTGACCTGGCCGGAGGAGTACGGGGGCGCCGGCGCGCCGTACAGCTACCAGGCGATCTTCCTCGAGGAGGCGGCGCGCGCCGAGGCGCCGCAGCACCTGGGCGTGATCGGGCTCGGCATGGCCGGGCCGACGATCATCGCGCACGGCACCGACGAGCAGAAGAAGCGCTACCTCGAGAAGATCCTCTCGGCCGACGAGATCTGGTGTCAGGGCTTCTCCGAGCCCGGCGCGGGGTCCGACCTCTCGGCCGTGCGGACGCGCGCCGACCGGAAGGGCGACGTGTACGTCGTCAACGGCCAGAAGGTCTGGTCGTCGTTCGCGCACATCGCCGACTGGTGCATCCTGGTCACGCGCTCCGACCCGGAGAGCGACCGGCACGCGGGCCTGACGTACCTGATGGTCGACATGCACGCGCCCGGCGTCGAGGTGCGGCCGTTGCGCCAGATCACGGGCCACGCGGAGTTCAACGAGATCTTCTTCACCGACGTCGAGGTGCCGGTCGAGAACCGGCTCGACGAGGAGGGGAACGGCTGGGCGGTCGCGATGACGACGCTCCTGCACGAGCGCGGCACGCTCGGGTTCGCTCTCACCGGGGCGCTCGACGTCGCCGTCCGCCGCCTTGCTGCGCTCGCCCGCGAGCGCGGCACGACGGAGACGCAGGAGGACCGGATCGCGCGCGAGTGGATCGACCTGAACGCGGTCCGCTTCACGAACTACCGCGCGCTCTCGTCGCTGATGAAGACCGGCATCCCCGGCCCGGAGGGCTCGGTCGCGAAGCTCGTCTGGTCGGAGGCGAACCAGCGCCTGACGAAGCTCGCTCTCGAGCTGCAGGACGGCGAGGCGCAGGAGATGGGCTACTGGCAGTACCTGCAGCTGCGCTCGCGCGGCAACACGATCGAGGCGGGGACGAGCGAGATCCTGCGCAACATCATCGCCGAGCGCGTGCTCGGGCTCCCGAGGGGGAGGTAGCGATGGATTTCACGTTCAGCGAGATCCAGGAGGAGCTGCGCAAGCAGGCCCGCGGCTGGGCGCAGGAGCGCTGGCCGCTCGAGCGCGCGCAGGAGGCGGAGTACGACCCCTCGACGTGGGCGGAGCTGGCCGAGCTCGGCTGGCTCGGCGTCTCCGTGCCGGAGGAGCAGGGCGGCGCCGGGCTCTCCTTCCTCGAGGAGGCCGTGCTGTTCGAGGAGCTCGGCTACGCGCTCTACGCCGGGCCGTTCTTCTCGACGGTCGCGCTCGCGCTGCCGTCGCTCGAGGACGACGACGCGGCCCGCGTCGCGGCGGGCGAGGTCAAGTGGTCGGCGCTCGTCGACGGCCACGTGCCGGAGCTGGACCGTGTCGACAAGGTGCTGACGGGCGACGGCGCCGTCGCGGGCGGAGGCGAGGTCTTGCCGACGATGGACGAGACGCGGCCGCTCGGACGGCTGTCGGGGAAGGACGCGCAGCTCGACCGGCCGCGCGTGCTCGCGGCGACCGCGCTCGAGGCGGTCGGCGTCGGCCAGCGGGCGCTGGAGCTCGCCGTCGAGTACGTCGGCACGCGGGAGCAGTTCGGCAAGAGGATCGGCATCTACCAGGCCGTCTCGCACCAGGTCGTGGACGCATTCGTCGACGTGGAGCTGGCGCGCTCGCTCGCCTACTGGGCGGCGTGGGCGGTCTCGGAGGGCGATCCGCAGGCGCCGCTCGCCGCCGCCGCGGCGAAGGCGAAGGCGACGGAGGCTGCCGTCGCCGCCTGCGAGCGCTCGATCCAGGTGCACGGAGGCATCGGCTTCACGTGGGAGCACCCGCTGCACCGCTACTACAAGCGCGCCCAGTGGCTCGAGTCGTTCGCCGGCTACCCGGCCGTGCACCGCGCGACGGTGGCCAAGGCGCTGCTCGCCGGAGAGGCCGAAGCCGAGCCCCGGGCCCCGGCAGGCGCACCCGCGCACGCGAACTGACAGGCGTTTACTCCGATCGAACCTGGCCTTAGAGTCTCGCCATGGCACACGTATTCAGCTCCATCGACGAGCTCGGCGACGGCTACGGCTTCCGCAAGGTCCGCGAGCCCGCTCGGGATCTCCGCCTTCGGCGCGAACGTGATCGTCTATCCGCCCGGGGCGGAGGGCATCTTCCACTACCACGACCTGCAGGACGAGCTCTACTTCGTGCACAGCGGCACGGCGAAGGCGGAGGTCGGCGACGAGGTGCGCGAGCTCGGCCCCGGCGCGCTCGTCCACGTCGAGGCGGCGACGCCGCGGCGGTTCTCGAACGCGGGCGACGACGACCTCGTTCTTCTGGTCATCGGCGGAAAGGACGGCTACGTGGAGCGTGACGGACAGCTGGTCGACCCGGCCGACCTCGAGAAGCGGCAGGCGATGTCGAGAGGGGAGTTCACGCGATGAACGGCCTGATGATGGACTTCCAGCTCACGCTGCCGCCGCTCCTGCGGCGCGCGGAGACCTTCTTCCCGGACAAGCGGATCGTCACCCGGCTGCCGGACAAGAGCTTCCACCACTACACGTACCGCGACATGGCCCGGCGGGCGAAGCAGCTCGCCGTGGCGCTGCAGGGGCTCGGCCTCGAGCGGGGCGACCGCGTCGCGACGCTGTGCTGGAACCACCACCAGCACCTGGAGGCGTACTTCGGCATCCCGTGCGGCGGCTTCGTCCTGCACACGCTGAACCTGCGCCTGCACCCGAACGACCTGGCGTACATCGCGGGGCACGCGAACGACCGCGCCGTGATCGTCGACCGGAGCCTGCTGCCGCTACTGGAGCAGTTCAAGGACCGGACCAGCATCGAGCACGTCTTCGTCGTCGAGGACTCGTACGAGGAGCTGCTCGCCGGCGCCGACGCGGACGACTGGCGCGACCCGGAGCTGAACGAGAACGAGGCCGCGGCCATGTGCTACACGAGCGGCACCACAGGGTTGCCGAAGGGCGTCGTCTACTCGCACCGCTCGACGATCCTGCACACGCTCGGGGTCGGCTCGCTGACGCCGCTCGGCATTCCGGTCAGCGAGGCGGACACGATCCTGCCGGTGGTGCCGATGTTCCACGCGAACGCGTGGGGCTATCCGTATCTCGCGACGATGCTCGGAGCGAAGCTCGTCTTCCCGGGGCCGCACCTCGACCCGCAGAGCCTCCTCGAGGACTTCGAGCAGGAGCAGGTGACCTGGACCGCCGGCGTGCCGACGATCTGGATGGGCATCCTCGCGTTGCTGGACGCGGACCCGGGCAAGTACAAGCTCCACCTGAAGGGGATGCTGGTCGGCGGCTCCGCGGTGCCACGCGCGATGATCGCGGCCTACAACGAGCGCCACGGCCTGCAGATCGTCCAGGGGTGGGGGATGACGGAGACGTCGCCCGTCGCGTCGACGACGGACTACTTACGGCGAGCTGCGCGACGCGGACGACGAGACGAAGTTCGACTTCGCCGCGATGGCCGGCGTGCCGCTGCCGTTCGTCGAGATCCGGGCCCGTGCCGGCGACGAGGAGATCCCGTGGGACGCGGAGACGATGGGCGAGCTCGAGGTGCGCGGCCCGTGGGTCGCCTCCGGCTACTACGACACGCCCGAGCAGGCCGAGCGCTGGACGGACGACGGCTGGTTCAGGACGGGCGACATCGTCTCGCTGCACCCGAAGGGGTTCATCCAGATCAAGGACCGCTCGAAGGACGTGATCAAGTCCGGCGGCGAGTGGATCTCGTCGGTCGACCTGGAGAACGCGCTGATGGCGCACCCCGCGATCGCCGAGGCAGCAGTGATCGCGATCCCCGACCCGAAGTGGGCCGAGCGGCCGCTCGCCGTGGTCGTGCTGCGCGAGGGGCAGAGCGCGACGGCCGAGGAGCTGAACGAGTTTCTCGCGCCGCAGTTCGCGAAGTGGTGGCTGCCGGACCGCTACGAGTTCGTGGACGAGATCCCGAAGACGAGCGTCGGCAAGTTCCGCAAGACGGCGCTGCGCGAGCTGTTCGCGCAGGAGCCGGCGGCGGAGGGCGCCCCGGCTAGTTGACCGACGGATCCTCGGGCATGCGCGCGAGGAGGGCGAACTGGCCGCCCTTCCGGCGGAGCACGAGCCGCCAGAGCTCCTCGGGCTCGTCGGCGAAGACGTCTTCCTCGCGCGCCGGCTCGACGATCCACGACGGCTCCTCGAGCTCGGCCTCGAGCTGGCCGGGACCCCAGCCCGCATAGCCCGCGAAGACGCGCACGCGCCGGGCCGTCTCGACGAGGTCGTCCGGATCGGAGTCCTCGGTCACGAAGCCGACGTGGCCGAAGATCCCGGCCTCGCCCTCTTCCCCGTCCTCGAACTCGGCGATCGCGATCACGGCGGACGGCTGCACCGGCCCGCCGACGTAGACCGTCTCGTCGCCGTTCGCGAGCTCGAGCAGCTCGGGCACCACCTCGGCGACGGTCGCCGGCGAGGGCCGTGAGAGCACGAGCCCCATCGCGCCCTCGTCGTCGTGGTGCGCGACGAGCACGACCGAGCGCTTGAAGTTCGGGTCGACGAGCGCCGGCGAGGCGATCAAGAGCTTGCCCTGGAGGGATTCCATGGGGGTAGGGTGCCATGCATGGCCGAGTTCTCGCCCGAGGTCCGTGCGGTGCTCGACGGTCGGAACTTCTTCCACCTCGCGACGCTCGGCGAGGACGGCTCGCCGCACAGCGTCCCGGTGTGGATGCTCCGCGAGGACGACCGGCTCGCGTTCTTCACCCAGTCGGCCAGCCGCAAGCACCGGAACCTCCAGCGCGATCCGCGCGTCTCGGTCTCCGTCGTCGACGAGGCGAACCCTTACCGGAGCGTGCACCTCCGCGGCCGCGTCGCGGAGACGCTCGAGGGCGACGAGGCCCTCGCCGTCATCGACCGGATTTCCCAGAAGTACATCGGCGCGCCGTTCCCGATGCGGACGGGGACGGTGTTCTGGATCGAGCCGGAGCGCGTCGGGCTGACGCTGCTCCCGTTCGAGCATTCCTAGCGTCGCGCGACGACCTCGAGGGTGCGCGGCGTGAAGTCGTCGACGACCTCGCGCATACGCGCTACGCGCTCCTGGTACCCCGGAAGCGCGCGCCAGCTTCGAACGGCGCTCAGGCTCTCCCACGGGCCGAAGCTCACGAAGGTCTGCGGCTGCTCGACGTCGCGGAGCAGCAGCCCCGACGCGCTGAGCCCGGCCTCGTGACTCCAGTCGACCCACTCGCTCCAGCGGCGGACGAACTCCTCCTCCTCGCCCGCCTTCACCCGCCAGGTGGTGTGCGTGTACGGCGTCTCCACCATCGCCCCTAGGAGAACCGCCAGGCGTCGCCGGCCGCGTAGGACTTGAGGATGCGCCGGGCGACGACCATGCGGTGCACCTCGTCCGGCCCGTCGTAGATGCGGCCGCCGCGCGCCTGCATCGCCATGCTCGCGAGCGGCGTCTCGTCGGTCAGGCCGCGGGCGCCGTGCACCTGGATCGCGCGGTCGATCACTTCGTTCAGGACGCGCGCTGCGTAGAACTTGATGATCGAGACGTCGACGCGCGCCTCGCTGCCCTGGTCGATCTTGTGCGCCGCGTCGAGGGTCAGCAGGCGGCAGGCCTGGATCTCGGCGGCGGAGTCGGCGATCCAGTTCTGGACGGTCTGCTTGTCGGCGAGCGGGCCGCCGAAGGCCTCGCGCTCGAGCGAGTAGGAGCACATCAGGTCGAAGGCGCGCTGCATCTGGCCGAGCCAGCGCATCACGTGGTGGATGCGGCCCGGGCCGAGGCGCTTCTGCGCGATCATGAAGCCGGCGCCCTCCGCGCCGAGGGTGTTCTCGACCGGCACGCGGACGTTCGTGTAGCGCACCTCGCAGTGCGTCGACCAGCCGTGGCCCACGTGGCCCATGACGGGGACCGCGCGGACGATCTCGACCCCGGGCGTGTCGGCGGGGACGATGATCTGCGTGGCGCGCCGGTGCTTGTCCGCGTCGGGGTCGGTGACCGCCATCACGATCCCGAAGGCGGCGCCCTCGGCGCTGGACGAGAACCACTTGTGGCCGTCGATCACCCATTCGTCGCCGTCGCGCACGGCGCGGGTGCGCAGCGTCGTCGGGTCGGACCCGGGCACCTCGGGCTCGGTCATCGAGAAGAACGAGCGCACGGTCCCGTCGACGAGCGGGGCCAGGAAGCGCTCCTTCTGCTCGTCGGTGCCGAAGTGCCAGAGGATCTCGCCGTTGCCCGCGTCGGGCGCCTGGCAGTTGAAGATCAGCTGCGCCCAGGTCGACCGGCCGATCACCTCGTTCAGGTAGGCGTAGGTGAGGAAGCCGCTGCCCGTGCCGCCCGCCTCCGGCGGCAGGTGCGGCGCCCACAGCCCCTCCGCCTTGGCGCGGGCGCGCAGGCCGTCGACGAGGGCGTCGTCGGCCTCGAAGAGGTTCTCGACGGGGAGCACGTGCGTCTCGACGAAGGCGCGGTAGCGCTCGCGGAGCTCGACGACGGCTTCTGCTGGGGCGAGGTCGGTGACGGTCATGCGGTTAGCATCGCACGGAATGCGGCTCGGGTTCTACATGGGGTATGCGCAGCCGGGGACGTCGCCCCTGGAGCTCGTCGACATGGCGGTCGAGGCCGAGGGGCTCGGGTTCGACTCCGTGTGGGCGGCGGAGGCGTGGGGGACGGACGCGATCACGCCGCTCGCGTACGTGGCCGCGCGCACGGAGCGGATCAAGGTCGGCTCGGCGATCATGCAGCTCCCGGGCCGGACGCCGGCGAACGCGGCGATGACCGCGGCGACGCTCGACCTCCTCTCCGGGGGCCGGTTTCTGATGGGGCTCGGCACCTCCGGGCCGCAGGTGGTCGAGGGCTGGCACGGGCAGCCGTGGGGGAAGCCGCTCGGCAAGACGCGCGAGTACGTCGACCTGGTGCGCGCGATGCTGCGCCGCGAGACGATCGAGCACCACGGCGAGCATTACGACATCCCGTACTCGGGGCCTGGCGCGACCGGGCTCGGCAAGCCGCTGAAGCTGATGGCGCGGCCGCTGCGGGCGGAGATCCCGATCTACCTGGCGACGCTGGGGCCGAAGGCGGTCGAGCTCGCGTTCGAGATCGCGGACGGCTGGCTGCCGATCTACTTCTCGCCGGAGCGCGCGCGCGAAGTCTTCCCGCTCGACCGGGCGCGCGACGGGTTCGACGTCTGCGCCGGCGTGCAGGTGGTCGTCACGGACGACGTGCAGGCCGCGCGCGACGCGCTCAAGCCCTATTACGCGTTCTACATCGGCGGGATGGGTGCGCGCGGGAAGAACTTCTACAACGACCTCTTCGCCCGTTTCGGCTACGAGGCGGAGGCGAAGCAGGTGCAGGACCTGTTCCTGGACGGCAAGCGCAACGAGGCCGCGAGCGCGATCCCGGACGCGTTCGTCGACCAGGTGTCGCTCGTCGGCCCGAAGGAGAGGATCGCGGACCGCCTGGACGCCTGGCGCGAGTCCGGCGCGACGTCGTTGCTGCTGCACACGCGGGACGTGAACGCGCTCCGCGTGATGGCGGAAATCGTCCATTAGGGACACCTCTCGTACCTGGTCGCCGACCAGGTACAGGTGAGACACACTTCGCACTTTCCCTGCTCACGGGGTTCGTGTGCCCTGGTCGGCGACCAGGTACAGGTGGTCGGTCAGCCGCGCTCGATCGCCTCGGCCGCGGTCTGGGCGAGATACGGGACGCCGAGCTCGAAACGCGCCGCCCGCGCATCCTCGGCGGCCAGCTCGCCGCGAACGTAGCGGCCGTAGATCGCCTCGCAGAAGACCGCCGCCTTCCAGAGGGCGAGCGCCTCGAACCACCCCAGCGGGCCGACCTCCCGGCCCGAGCGCGACGCGTAGCGCTCGATCAGTTCCGCCTTCGGCGGGAAGCCTTCGAGCGCCGTCACCGGCGAGGTTCCGAGCGGGCTCGGTGCGCCGCCGGGCTCCGAGTAGGTCGCCAGCAGATAGCCGACATCCGCGCGCGGGTCGCCGATCGCGCCCATCTCCCAGTCGAGCACCGCGGCAATGCGCCCGTCCCTGACCATCGCGTTGCCGAGCCGGTAGTCGCCGTGGACGACCGTCTCCGCAACCGGGTCCGGCAGGTTCCCGGCGAGCCACGCGCCGACGTCCTCGACGACCGGCAGCTCGCGCGTCTTGTTGATCTCCCACAGCTGGGCGAAGCGGCGCGCCTGCCGCTCGTTGTAGCTTCCCGGCCGTACGAATGCCGCCAGAGCCGGAGTCGTCACGTCCGCCGCGTGGATCTCGACCAGCGCGTCGACAAGCTCGAGGCCGAGCCGGCGACGCGCGGCGGGCTCATCGATCGCCGGCGGCAGCTCGTCGCCCACGACGTCCCCCTCGAGGAAGTCCATCACGTAGAACGGCACGCCGAGGAGCGACTCGTCCTCGCACACGGCGACGATCGTCGGCAGCCGCGTGAAGCCTGCCTCGCCGAGCGCCAGCTGGAGTCGCGACTCCCGGACGACGTCGTGCGCGGAGGGCGGCAGCGGCGGCCGTGGCGGCCGGCGCAGCACGTAACGCGCACCTGCGTTCGCGCTCGAGCAGGAACGTGAAGTTGGAGCCGCCGCCCTCGCCGATACGGCTGGCGCGAATCGAGCCCGAGCCCAGACCGTGCTCGTCGAGGAACGCCTCGATCCGGTCGAGAATCAACAGCGGCGGCTTGTCGCCTGCCTCGGCGGCGGTCGCGACGACGTCGCTCACGGCGCGAATGCGTCGATCGCGTCCCGCACCATCGGAGCGGGGACGCCGAGCGCCAGTACGGCAGTCTCGATCCCGGCGGAGCCGAACTCCTGGAGCCGCTCGCGCTGCGCCTCGACGGGGCCGAGCAGGAAGATCTCCCGGACGAGCTCCTCCGGGACGAGCTCGAGTGCACGTGCGCGGTCCCCCTCGTGCCACGCCTCGACCATCGGATCGAGTTGCTCGCCCCAGCCGAGCCAGCGCAGGTACTCCGTGTACACCGGTACCGTCGCGTAGGCGGTGAAGATCCGCTTCGCGACAGGTAGCCCGTCCTCCTCGGGGCCGGGCACGGAGAAGAAGCGGCAGGCGAGCTCCTTGTACGACCCGAACGCGTCGATCACCTGCCGGACGCCGCTCAGGGGGAGGAAGTTCGTGAACGTGCCGTCGCCCTGCTCGGCCGCTACGCGGAGCATCCTGTCGCGCAGCGCCGCCAGCACGATCGGCACCGGCGGCTCGGGGGCGGACGCGAGCTTGAAGCCGCCCTCGCCGCGCTCGCCCGCGAGCACGGGGCGCAGCCACTCGACGGTCTCACGCACCCTGGCGAGCGGCCGCTCGAACGGGATCCCGTTCCATTGCTCGACGATCACGTTCGACGAGGCGCCGAGCCCGAGCGTGAAGCGGCCGCCGCTCAGGTCCTGGAGTGCGGCGGCAGTCTGCGCGAGTGTCACGCGTCCCCGCGTGTAGACGCTCACGATCCCGGTCACGAGCCGGACGCGCTCCGTGTGCTCCGCCGCGACGACGAGCGGCGTGAACCCGTCGAGCTCCGTCGCCTCGGCCGACCAGAGGCTCTCGTACCCGAGCTCCTCGGCGCGCCGGCAGAGCGGGCCGAGCTCGCGGAGCGGCAGACCGGTGAACGGGATCGTGAGCCCGACGTTCATCGCCGGGCGACCCTACCGGCTCGGCCTCCGATGCGACAGACTCCGCCGCATGTTTCCGCGCACGGCAATCGTCACCGGAGGCGCGTCTGGGATTGGAGCGGCGCTCGTGGCGCTGCTCGAGGCGGACGGCTGCGCGGTGACCTCCCTCGACCTCGCCACCGGCTTCGACGTCTCGGACGCGGCTGCCTGGGAGGACGTCGGGCCGGCCGAGCTTGCCTTCCTCAATGCCGGCGTCACGACCGGTGAGTCGGACATCGCCGCGCTCACCGACGCGCAGTACCGGCGGATCATGGGTGCGAACGTCGACGGCGTCGTGCTCGGCGCGCGGCGCATGGCCCAGGTGATGGAGCCGGGCAGCGCGATTGTCGCGACCGCCTCGCTCGCAGGCCTCGTCCCGGCGCCGCCGGATCCGATCTACGCGCTGACGAAGCACGCCGTCGTCGGCTTCGTCCGCAGTGTCGCGAGTCAGTTGGAGCCGCGGGGGATCAGCTGCAACGCGATCGCACCCGGGTTCGCCGACACGCCGATCTTGGGCGAGGGGAAGGCCGTGCTGGAGGAGGCGGGCTTCCCGCTGCTGTCGGCCGACGACGTCGCTCGCGCCGTGCTGCTGGCCGCGCGAAGCGGGGAGACCGGCCAGGTCTGGGCTGTTCAGCCGGGCCGGGAGCCGATTCAGTTCCGCTTCCCGGACGTGCCAGGCCCGCGGGTCGAGGGGCAGAAGGCCCGACGACCGCCGGGCTTCGATCGGGCGTAGACCGCCGCGCGCCGCGCACACGACGCGGAGCTGAGCCGAGCGAGATCGCGCGGCGCGCGGCGCTCGCCGCTCCGCGAGCCGAGAAGCTGGCGGGCCACTGTCCACACCCGGTCTGAACGAAGCGTCTCACTTTGTTGTCACTTGGTCTGACCAGGCGGTGTCGCGCGGAGCCGCTTCGTTCGGTCGATGGGGACAGTTCTTCGCACTTTCGTGCGCTTTGGTCTGACCAAGGCTGTTGTCCTGTTGGTGAACGGGTCGCGCCGGCCGACGCCGCCGTCAGCGGCTCCGTCCAGCCGCTCCACGAGCTCAGCTCAGCCGCTCCACCAGCATCGCCATCCCCTGGCCGCCGCCGACGCACATCGTCTCGAGGCCGATCGTCCCGTCGAGCGTCTCCAGGTCGTTGAGCAGCGTGTTCATGATCCGCGCGCCCGTCATCCCGTACGGATGGCCGAGGGCGATCGCGCCACCGTGCGGGTTGAGCTTCTCGCCGAAGGGGTCGACGCCCAGCTCGCGGCAGACGGGGATCACCTGCGCGGCGAACGCCTCGTTCAGCTCCATCACGTCGACGTCGTCGATCGTCAGCCCGGCCTGCTGCAGCACGCGGCGGACGGCCTCGATCGGACCGACGCCCATGATCTCGGGCTCGACGCCGGAGACGGTCGAGGCGATGATCCGCGCCCTCGGCTGCAGACCGAGCTCGCGGGCCCGCGGCTCCGAGACGACGATTACCGCGGCCGCGCCGTCGTTCAACGGGCACGCGTTTCCCGCGGTCACCTTGCCGCCGGGCTTGAAGGCCGGCTCGAGCGCGGCGAGCTTCTCGTAGGTCGAGGACGGACGCGGCCCGTCGTCGCGGGCGACGCCCTCGTACGGCGTCACCTCACGGTCGAAGAAGCCGCTCTCCTGCGCGGCCACCGCCCGCTCCTGGGAACGCTGCGCGAAGCGGTCCATCTCCTCGCGAGAGACGTCCCAACGCTCGGCGACGTTCTCGGCGGTGAGCCCCATCGGGATGTAGACGTTCGCGATCGGCGCGTCGTCGCCGAAGAGCGCCGGGTGGAGCTCCTCGTCGGACCGCGGGTAGCCGTTCACCTGCGTGATCGACTCGACGCCGGCCGCGACGTACGCGTCTCCCTCACCCGCCTTGATCGCGTGGAACGCCATCCTGATCGTCTGCAGCGACGAGGCGCAGAAGCGGTTGACCGTCGTCCCCGGGACGGAGGCCGGCAGCCCCGCCAGCAGCGCGGCGCGGCGGCCGAGGTTCATGCCCTGCTTCTCCTGCGGAAAGCCGCAGCCGACCATGACGTCGACGATCTCCTCCTGCGGGAGCCCGGGAACCTTGTCGAGCGCCGCCCTGATCGCGAACGCCACGAGGTCGTCCGGCCGGGCGTCCACGAGCGAGCCCTTGGCGGCGCGCCCGATCGGCGTCCGCGCGGCGGAGACGATCACGGCCTCAGGCATTCGGATCGCCCGCCGCCATGTAGACGACCTCGCCGACGAGCGCCGGCTTCTCCTGGCCCTCGACCTCGATCTTCACGCCCACGAAGTAGACGACGCCCGGACCCTTGCGCTCGGCGCGGAGCAGTCTCGCGTGCAGACGGACGCGTGAGCCGGACGGGACCGGCGCCGTGAAGCGGATCTTCTCAGTCCCGTAGTTGACTCCCATGACGGCGTCGCTGACCGAGATCACCTCGCTCATGAGCATCGGCAGCAGCGCCAGCGTCAGGTATCCGTGCGCGACCGTGCCGCCGAAGGGGCCGTGGGCGGCCATCTCGGGATCGACGTGGATCCACTGGTGATCCCCGGTCGCCTCGGCGAAGAGGTTGATCTTCTCCTGGTCGATCTCGTGCCACGAGCTCGTTCCGAGCTCGCGCTCGCCGGCGGTCTCGAGCTCGCCGAGAGTCAGCGTCGTCGTCATGTGGAAGCTCCTTCGGGAGTGGTCAGCAGCTCGCGCAGCGCCTTGCGGTCGACCTTGCCGATCGGCGTCAGCGGCAGCGCGGGGAGGACGTGGATCTCACGGGGATACTTGTACCCGCCGAGGCGCTCCTTGCCGAATGCGACCAGCTCCTCGGCCGAGGCGTCGCCGCCGAGCGTCACGAACGCGACGACCTCCTCGCCGTGCACGGCGTCGGGACGGCCGACGACGGACGCCGTCGCGACAGCTGGGTGCTCGACGAGCGCCTCCTCGACGTCCCGCGGGTAGACGTTGAAGCCGCCGCGGATGATCAGATCCTTCTTGCGGTCGACGATCGTCAGGTAGCCGTCGGCGTCCTGGCGCCCGATGTCGCCGGTGCGCAGCCAGCCGTCGCGGATCGTCTCGGCGGTGAGCTCGGGGGCGTTCCAGTAGCCGGCCATCATGGTCGCCGAGCGAATCACGATCTCGCCGGGCTCGCCCGCGGGCACGTCGTCGCTTGCGTCGTCGACGATCCGGATCTGCGCTCCCGGCGCGGCGAGGCCGACGGTTCCGGCCCGCGCGCGGCCGGGTGGGCTCGACGTGGCGAGGCCGCACGACTCGGTCAGGCCGTAACCCTCACGGATCTCGAGCGCCGGCACGCGGCGCGTGAGCTCGGCGTGGGCCTCGGCGGAGAGCGGCGCCGCGCCCGAGACGACGAAACGGAGCTCGGAAAGGTCGTAGTCCTCGAGCGGCTGGGCCAGCAGCAGGTAGATCATCGACGGGACGACGGCCGCGATCTGGATCCGGTGCTCTTCGGCGAGCCGGAGCCAGCCCTCCGCGTCGAACCAGCGCATCAGGACGGACTCCGGCGCCTCGCGCTCGTGCAGGCCCACGGCCAGCACGAGCAGCCCGTACACGTGGGCGAGCGGGAGCGCCGTCAGGCCGCGGACGATGCCCGGGTGGCTGCCTGCCTCCTGGCCTCGGCGGCCGGCCTCCCACAGGTTCGCGTGCGTGAGCATGACGCCCTTCGCGCGGCCCGTCGTCCCGCCCGTGTAGACGAGCGCGGCCAGGTCGTCGTCGCCGCGCGGCACGATCGCGCCAACCTCGGCGCCCTCCAGCTCGTCGACCGAGACGATCCGGACAGCGGTGCCCTCGCAGGCACGCTCGACCGTGTCGCGAAACGCGGCCGACGTGATCGCGGCGACCGGCTCCGCGTCGAGCACGATCCGGCGCAGCTCCTCGGCGGTGAGGAGGAAGATCACCGGCGTCGCGACGGCTCCCGCGCGCCAGATCCCGTGGTAGGCGACGCCGACGTCGGGCGAGTTCTCCATCATCACCAGCACCCGGTCGCCGGGACCGACCCCGGCGGCCGCGAGGCCGGCGGCCGTGCGCGCCGAGCGGTCGAAGAGCTCGCCCGAGCGGTGCCACGTGCCCTCGAAGAAGAACGCGTCGTAGTCGCCGCGGCGCTCGTACGCCGCCTCGGCGAGCCTCGCGAGGTGGCGGCTCACAGCGTCCGCATCGACTGTCCGCCCGCCTTCTGCATCGAGGCGATCATCCCGGCGGGAGCCGCGCCGTCCGGGTACCGCGCCACGAGCTCCTCGAGCAGGTCGTCGGGCTCCCAGCCTTCCTCTCGCAGGAACAGCTCACCTGCGTCCCACGGCCTGAGGGCGTTCACCGCGCCGCCGTAGACGAAGAAGACCTGCCCTGTGATGTGCTGCGCCTCGTCTGCGCAGAGCGCGACCACGATCGGGCTGTTGTGCGCCGGGTCCAGCGGATCGAAGCCCTCCGGTGCCGGCATGTCGCCGAACGCCGACTCGGTCATCCGCGTGCGCGCGTTCGGTGCCAGGCAGTTGACGGTGACGCCGTAGCGGCCGAGCTCCTGCGCGGCGATCAGCGTCAGGCCGGCGATGCCGGCCTTCGCGGCGCCGTAGTTCGCCTGGCCGACGTTGCCGAAGACGCCGGAAGGGCTGGACGTGTTGATCACGCGCCCGCGCACGTCCTCGCCGGACTTCGAGCGGTCGCGCCAGTGGCCGGCCGCGTGGCGGAGCGGCGCGAAGTGCCCCTTCAGGTGCACCGCGATCACGGCGTCCCACTCGGCCTCCTCCATGTTCACGAGCATCCGGTCGCGGAGGATGCCCGCATTGTTGACGAGGATGTCGAGCCGCCCGAACGACTCGACCGCCTGGTCGACGAGCCGTTTCGCGCCCTCGAAGTCCGCCACGTTCTCACCGTTCGCCACCGCCTCGCCGCCCAGCGCCTCGACCTCCGAGACGACCTGCTGAGCGGGGGAGACGTCCTCGCCCTCGCCGGCGAGCGAGCCGCCGAGGTCGTTGACGACGATCTTCGCACCCGCCCGGGCAAGCGCGAGCGCGTGCTCGCGGCCGATCCCGCGGCCCGCGCCGGTGACGATTGCGACCTTCCCCTCGAGCGACGTCATCGCGGTCTCCTCTCGTGAGACCGCGGGGCCGGCGAATGGCCGGCCCCGCGGGTCGTGATCCGTTGCGAGGGAGCGGCTACTTGCCGCGCCCGTTGATCAGCGGGCCGAACGGGGTCCAGAGCCCGTTGTTGAAGCGCTGGAGCTTCACCTGCGAGATCGGGAACCGGTCGTTGGCCGACGTCTTGACCTGGACGCCCGGAAGCGAGAACGGGTTCGTCCAGCTCATCTTTGCCGCGGCCGCGAGGAGCGACGCGCGTGTCGGGTTCGGGCCGGCTGCGTAGAGCAGCTGCACGATGTCGTACGCCTTCGAGACCCCGTAGTAGACGAGGGCGTCGTTGGCGTTCGCGGAAGGTGCGTACTTCGCGATGATCTTCTTGTAGAGGATCACCGCGGGGTCCTTCGCCCACACCGGGCTCGCCGGGTCCTTGCCGTAGGTGACGCTGATCGAGCCGTTCACGAGGTCGGCGCCCGCGTTCGCGACGGCCAGCTTCATGAACGTGTCGGTGGCCGACACGGAGTTGAGGTAGATGTTGTCCGGCTTGTAGGCGAGCGCCTTCATCGTGGCGTACGTCTGGATCGTCTTCGCCGGCGTGGCGAAGATGCACAGGATGTCCGCGCCCGACGCCTTCAGCGCCGCGACCTGCTGGCCGACGCTCGGAGCAGTGACCTCGAAGCGCTGCGTCGAGACGATGTTCGACTGCTTCGCGCCCAGACCGGCCTTGAGGCCGTTCAGGTAGTCGTTGCCGTACGAGTCGTTCTGCAGGATCACGGCGATCTTCTTCGTCCCCTGGTTGGCGACGATGTACTTGCCGTAGATCGCGCCCTCGGCCTGGTAGTCAGGCTGCCAGCCCATGGTGTACGGGTACTGCGCGAACTCGGAGCCGAACTCGGTCGCCCCGGTCGAGACGAACATCTGGGGGACCTTCTGGTCGTTCAGGTAGTTCCGCACGGCCTCCTGCGGCTCCGTGCCCAGCCCCCCGAAGAGCGCGAACACCTTGTCCTGCTCGACGAGCTTGCGCGTCTGCTGGACGGTGTTCGCGGGGTTGTAGCCGTCGTCGTAGTAGATCCACTTGATCTGCCGGCCACGGACGCCGCGCTTCTTGTCGACGGCGGCGCGCCGGGCGTTTGCATACGAGAAATACGCCTTCATCCCGACCGGGATGGGGGCGTAGGACGAAGCCGGGCCGCTGAGCGGGAACGTCCCGCCGAGCGTGATCACCCGCGAGTTGATGCCGGGATCGGCATTCGAGCTCGCCAGCGCGGCGACGCTGGCCACTGCCGCCGCAAGCACTACGGCGACGAGCAGGGTCAACCTCTTTTTCATGCTTCTCTCCTTGCCGAAATGACCTGACCGGGGACGTCTGTGCCGCCTCGACTATAGAGCCGGCGCTCCAAACCGCGAAATGCCGAGCCGAGGAGACCTGCGACCCCTGTAGGTATGACGTACAGAATCAAAAGAAGGATGACGCCGTAGACAACTGCCGGCGCCCCCGCGGCCTTCGAGTCGAGGTCGAGGCCAAACGGGCTCTGCACTTTTTCGAGGATGTCCGGGGAATAGATCGGGATGTACTCGATGAAGAGCGCGCCGACAATGACCCCACCGAGGGAACCGAGCCCGCCGACGACGACGCCCGTGAGCAGGAGGATCGAGAGGCTGATCGGGAACGTGTCGGGGTTGACGAAGGCCACGGCGATCGCGTAGAGCGAGCCGGCGACGCCCGCGTAGAAGGCGGAGATCCCGAAGGCGAACGTCTTCGTCCGCGGCAGGTTGATCCCGGAGGAGACGGCCGCGATCTCCGACTCCCGCACCGTCCGGAAGGCGCGCCCGAGCTTCCCCCGCAGCAAGAGCCACGCGAGCACGAAGAGGACGCCCGCGGTCGGCCAGGTGATCAGGTACGCCTCGTGGCCGTTGACGATCCGCGTCAGCGGCATCCCGCCGCCCCCGCCCGTGAAGTCGGGGAAGCGCTTCGCGAGCGAGATCAGCGCGACCGGGATCGCGAACGTCGCCAGCGCGAGGTAGGCGCCGCGGAGGCGCAGCGCCGGGAAGCCGAAGAGGTAGCCGGCGACCCCCGCGACGAGGCCTGCGACGGGGATCGTGAGCAGGTCGTTCCAGCCGTGCTTGACGCTCAGGATCGCGGTCGTGTACGCGCCGATCATCATGAAGCCGCCCTGGCCGAGCGAGATCAGGCCGGCGTAGCCGGTCAGGATGTTCAGCCCGAGTGCGGCGATGAAGTAGATCCCGACGTAGGCGAACTGGAACTCGCGGAAGTCCGTGAGGACGAGCGGCAGCAGGGCGATGATCGCCGCGACGACGAGGAAGCCCGCGACGTCGAAGGAAATGCGGCTGCGCATCAGACGCGCCTCACCGCGACCGAGCCGAAGAGGCCGTTCGGCCGGAGGACGAGGACGAGCAGCAGGATCGCGAGCGCGACCGGCAGCTGCATCTCGGGCGTGATGAAGTCGACGTAGGTGCCGAGCAGGTTGATGGTGACGCCGAGCGTGAGCCCGCCGACGATCGCCCCGACGGGGCTCTCGATGCCGCCCAGCACCGCCGCAGCGAAGGCGTAGATGAGGATCACCTGCATGAAGCTCGGCGTGAAGACGAAGAGCGCCGGGGCCGCCATCAGGCCCGCGATCGCGGACAGCACCGCCGCGAAGCCCCAGCCGATGGCGAACATCCAGGGCACGCGCACGCCCAGCAGCCGGCTCGCCTGGGGATTGATCGCCGAGGCGCGGAGCGCGAGGCCGAGCTTCGTGAAGCGGAAGAAGAGCCAGAGCACGATCACGCACCCGATCACGACGCAGATCACGCCCACGTTCTGCTTCGAGATCTGGACGCCGCCGACGTCAAAGCTCCCGTGCGGGAACGGGCTCGGCAGGATCTTCTCCTCCGGGCCCCAGATCCAGGAGGCGAGGCCGTTCAGGATCAGCAGCAGGGCGATCGTCGCCATCACCACCGTCAGCTCGCCTCCTCGCTGCAGCGGCCGGATCACGGTCTGCTGGATCGCCATGCCGCCGAAGAACGAGATCACGAGCGTGAGCGCGAACGCGGGCCAGTACGACATGCCGTGGTGCGTGATCAGCGCCCAGGCGATGTAGGTCGCGAACATCCCGATCTCGCCCTGCGCGAAGTTGATCACGTGCGTGGAGCGGTAGATGAGGACGAGCGCGAGCGCGAGGCTCGCGTAGATCGACCCGTCCGCGAGCCCCGCCACGACCTGCTGGAAGAACTGCTGCATTGCCCCTAATACCCCAGGTAGCTGCTTCGGATTCCCTCGTCCTTCGCGAGCTCGCTGCTCTCGCCCGACAGGGCGATGCGGCCGACCTCGAGGACGTAGGCGCGGTTGGAGACCTCGAGTGCCACCGTCGCGTTCTGCTCGACGACGAGGAAGGTGACGCCGTCCTCGTGGTTCAGCTCGCGGACGAGGTCGAAGAACGCCTGCACGATGAGCGGCGCGAGTCCGAGCGACGGCTCGTCCAGCAGCACGACCCGCGGCCGGCCGACGAGCGCGCGCGCGAGGGCGAGCATCTGCTGCTCGCCGCCGGAGAGGGTGCCGGCCTGCTGGCCGCGGCGATCCCAGAGCCACGGCAGCCGCTCGCGCTGCTTGTCGAGGTCGGCCTGCACGCCCTTGCGGTCCCGGCGCAGGTACGCGCCCATCTTCAGGTTCTCCCAGACGGTCAGGTCGGCCAGGATGCCGCGGCCCTCGGGGACGTGCGTGATCCCGCGTCGCGCGACGGCCTCGGCGGTGCGCGGCAAGGGCTTGCCGTCGAAGACGAGCGTGCCCGTGCGCTTGACGGTGCCGGAGACGGCGCGGAGCGTGGTCGTCTTGCCCGCGCCGTTCGCACCGAGCAGCGAGACCACCTCGCCGTCGTCGACGGAGAGCGAGATGTCGTGCAGCGCGGTCAGCGGCCCGTAGCGGGCGGAGACGTCGCGCAGCTCAAGCAGCGGCATGCTCGCCCCCGAGGTACGCCTCGATCACGGCCGGGTTCGCCCGTACCTCCGCCGGGGTCCCGTCGGCGATCGTGCGGCCGAAGTTGAGCACGTGGACGTGGTCGGAGATGGACATGACGAGGTTCATGTGATGCTCGACGAGGAGGATCGACAGGGCGAAGTCCCGCTTCATCGCCGTGATCAGCGCGCTCAGCTCCTGCACCTCGGAGTGCGTCAGCCCGCCGGCCGGCTCGTCGAGGAGGAGCAGGCGCGGGCGCGCGATCAGCGCGCGGGCGATCTCGACGCGCTTGAGCGTTCCGAAGGGCAGGCCGGACGCGTACCGGCCGGCGAGGTCCTGCAGGCCGAGGTACTCCAGGATGGCGGTCGACTCCCCCCTGGCCTGCGCGTCGCCTCGGCGCCCGATCCTCGTGTGCGCGCCGACGAGCACGTTGTCCAGCACCGTCATGTGCCGGCAGAGCGCGAGGTTCTGGAACGTGCGCGCGATCCCGAGCCGGACGATCCCGTGGGCGGGCACCTTGAGCAGGTTCGTGCCGTCGAAGGTGATGGTCCCGGCGTCCGGCTGATACAGCCGCGTGATCACGTTGAACGCCGTCGTCTTGCCGGCGCCATTCGGGCCGATCAGCCCGGCGATCTCACCCTCCTCGACGCTCATCGACAGGTCGTCGAGCGCGACGATGCCGCCGAAGCGCCGCGTGACACCTGCGAGGGTGAGCAGCCCCATGAGGCGCCGATCTTACGGCGGCGGAGCGCGCCTTGACAACGAGGAGCGGTTTACCCGGACCGAACACCGATGCCGGCTGGTTCGGTCGACCTCCGGCACGTGTCTCCGCGCTAGCGTGGCTCCGTGCATGTGCTCGTCACCGGCGCCGCCGGCTATCTGGGCAGCGAGCTCGTGCGGCGTGCCGACGAGCAGGGGCTGAACGTGCGGGCGACGTTTCACGATCGGAGGCCCGCGCTGCCGGCCGACTGGCTCCCCGTCGACGTGCGCGACGAGCAGGCGGTGCGCGCGGCGGTCGACGGAGTCGACTGCGTCGTCCACGCCGCGTACCGGATGGGCGGCGCCGACCAGTGGGCGACGAACGTCGAGGGAGCCGCCCTCGTCGCGCGGGCCGCGCGCGCCGCCGGCGCGCGGCTCATCCACCTCTCGTCCGACCTCGTCTTCTCCGGCGACCGCGGCCGCTACCGCGAGGAGGACGAGCCGGCGCCGGTGAACGACTACGGCCGCTCGAAGGCCGAGGCCGAGCTGCGCGTGGCCGCGGAGCACCCGGACGCGTCGCTCGTGCGCACGTCGCTCCTCTACGGCGCGGCGCAGCCGGGCCCGCAGGAGCGGCTCGCGGCGGAGGGGACGACCTTCTTCGTCGACGAGATCCGCTCGCCCGTGCACGTCGGCGACCTCGCCGAGGCGATCCTCGAGCTCGCCGGCCTCGAGCACCGTGGGCCGATCCACCTGGGAGGCGCCGACGACGTCAGCCGCTACGACTTCGCGCTGCTGCTCGGCGCCGACCCGGCCCGGATCGAGGCCGGGCGCACGACGCCCGACCGGGCGCCGAACGTCTCGCTCGACAGCTCCCGCGCGCGCGCCCTGCTGCGGACACGCCTGCGCGGCGTCCACGAGGTGCTGGGCTAGCCGCTTCTAGCTCTCGTCGTCCGCGAAGCGGCGGCGCCACGCCTCGCCGGCCGCGCGGCCCTCGGGTGTGGCGAGGAAGTGCTCGAGCGGGACGTGCAGGAGCGCGCAGCGCGCCTCGGCGAGGACGAGGCTCCCGTCCGTCAGCTCGGCGTTCACGTGCAGCCGCCGCCCGCGCTCGTCGGCGAGCCACGCGCGCACGAGCAGCTCGGTGTTGATCGGGACGGGCTTCCGGTAGCGGACGAAGATCCGGGCGGTCACCGCGGGGAAGCGGTACCACGTCGCGAGCAGGCCGCACGCCTCGTCGAGCGCGGCCGAGACGAGCCCGCCGTGGACGATCCCGGGCCCGCCCTGGTGTCGCTCGTCGAACCGGAACCACGCCTCGTACTCCGTCAGCTCCTCGGCCTCCGGCACCGGCAGCCTGATCCCGTTCGGGTTGTCGCCACACCCCCAGCACGCGGGATCGTGGTGCGGCGGGATGCGGCTCATCCGGCCCAGACGTTCTCGAACGTGCCGAAGCGGAGCTCCTGGTCGTAGAGGTAAGCCGTCTCGTCGACGCGGCGCATGTACTCGTCGCGATGCGCCTCGACGAACGCGTTGTACGCCTCGCGCGACTCCCAGCGGTCGATCACGAGGTAACGGCGTGGAAGCTCGAGGTCGCGCAGCAACTCGGTGCCGATGTAGCCCGCGCCCTGCCGGAAGAAGCCGGCCCAGTCGCCGTCGACGCCGTAGACGCGCTCGAACTCCTCGGCATTCCGCGCGTCGTAGCTGAAGACGAGCGCGATCACCGCCTCCGACGCCGATCAACGCAGCCCGCCGCGCTCGTGGTGCGCCTTGAAGAAGTTCTCGGAGCCCGCGGTCGCCATCGCGGCCGAGGCGGAGATCTCGAGCGCGAGCGCCGCCGCGGCGACGATCTGGGCGAACCGGTAGACCCGCCCGGGGCCGGCGCAGCCGATCGACCCGAGCCAGTCGCGGGCCGAGGGGAGCGTCGTGCCGCCGCCGACCGTCCCGACCTCGAGCCCGGGGAAGCGGATCGAGGCGTGCACGCCGCCCTCGACTCGGCGGCCCGTGCCGTGCGCCATCGACGACGTGCCGACCATGCCGATGTCCTGTCCCGTGCAGGCGAAGATCGCCGCGATCGCCGAGGCGGGCGTGAAGGCGACCGACTGCATGCCGGACGCGACGGCGCCGTGCGTCCCCGCCCAGGAGAGCGCCTCCAGGTCCTCGGGCGTCGTGCGCAGGACGCGGCGGATCGCCTCGTCCGTGAGCGTGACGTCCGCGATCACGGTCTTGCCGTGGCCCGCCCTGGAAGAACTCGTACGACGGCTTCTTGTCGCCGCCCATGTTCGCCTCGAGGATCGCGCGCTCCGGCTTCGCCGGTGCGTGCTGCATGACGTAGCCCATGTTCAGCGCATAGGAGTTGCGGGTCATCATGTTCGGCCCGACGGCGTCGCCCGTCGTCCAGCGCCAGAGCACGTGGCACATTGGCCCGACGACGTGCGTCTTCACCTCGCGCAGCCTCGCGCGCCGGGAGAGGGAAGGGTCGTCGGATCCCTCGAGCCACGAGCGCATCGCGCCGACCTCGGCCTCGAGCCAGCGGGCGAGCTTGACCGCCTGCTCGGTGTCGGCGCAGACGAAGCACGAGGCGCGGGTGATCCTGTCGGCGAGCACGTGGGTCCGGAAGCCGCCCGACTCCTCGGCCGCCTTCATCCCGCGCAGCATCGAGACGGTGAGACCGCCCTCGGTGTGCGCGAGCGGGACGTAGACGCTGTCCTGCGCGCGCCCCGTCTCGAGGACGGCGCCGGCCTCGTCGAGCTCGTAGTCGCCGAGCGAGACGACGAGCGGCCCGGCGACGGAGACGGGGATCACCGCGACGCCGGTCAGCGCCTCCGCGGCCTCCAGGAACGGCTCGAGCTCGACCGACGTGACGACCCCGTCGACCCCGAGCGCCTCCTGCCGGGCGCGGATCGAGGCGGGGTCGTTCTTGCGGGGCCAGCGCACGCACGGAGCTTATTGGTGCGCCGTGGAGACAGTGGAATACTTCCGTGCATGGCCGTGCTGACGAGGGCGACCTGTGTCGCGCTCGCGGCTGCGTCGGCGCTCCTGGCGGCCGGGTGTGGGGGAAAGACGATCGCCGCGGGAGACTGGGCGCCGACCTGGAACGACGACTGCCCGGTCTGGTCGGCGGACGGCAAGCGGCTCGCGTTCTCGCGGCATCCGCTGCTCGGCGCCGGGCAGCCGGGCGTCTACGTCTCGGACGGGCGGACGGTCAAGAACGTCTTCCAGGGAGACGCGCACGTGCTCGGCTGGCGCGGCCGGTCGCTCGTCATCCGCGACGCGGAGCTCGTGACGTTGCTGGACGTCGCAAGCGGGAGCGAGCGCGTCCTCTTCGACCTCGGGTTCATGGAGCCCGGCACGAAGCCCGATGCCAGCGTCGCTCCGGACGGCAGCCGCGTCGCGGTGATCGGACCGCTGCATCTGCGGAACGAGACGGAGCCGGGGCTTCTCGTCCTTCGTCCCCACCTTCGGCTGGTCCTGCGGCGCAAAGGCGTCGTCGTCGCGCGCTGGTCGCCGCGCGGCGTGCTCGCATACTCGGACCTCGACCGGCTCGTCGTCCTCCGCAGGAACGGCCGGCCTCTCGTCCGCCGGCCGGGCGGCTCGGCGCTCGCCTGGTCGCCCGACGGCCGCCTACTCGCCTTCGACCGCCCGGAGCCGGGCCTCGCGTCGGACGTCTGGGTCCTGGACGTGAGCACCGGGACGGCCCGCCGCCTCCTTCATGCGAGCGGCGAGGCAAGCGTCCCGTCGGCGTGGGCTCCCGACGGGCGCACGATCCTCGTGGGGACCTCGGAGCGAGGAGGCCTGGCCGTGGTCGACCGGGACGGAGCCGTCCTGCGGCGGCTGCCGAGCTGGGGCGGCGCCTGGCCGGGCACGAGCGTCGCGTGCGCCACGGAGTCACGGGACGGGAGGGTCGCGTTCCTGCGCACCTGGGACGACGTCCAAGGGCAACGATCGAGCGTGTACGTCTCGCCGCCGAACCTGAGCGACGCGACGGCCCTTCGGTAGCTTCTCGCGCGTGACCGCGACGCTCATGGACGGCAAGGCGCTCGCGCGGCGCGTCCGCGACGAGGTCGCGGACGAGGTCCGCGAGCTGGGTCACGTCGGCCTCGTGACCGTGCTCGTCGGCGAGGATCCCGCCTCGCAGATCTACATCCGCCTCAAGTACGAGGCGGCGGCGGAGGCGGGCTTCGACGTGCGCGACGAGCGCCTGGCGGCCGACCTGACGGAGGACGAGCTGCTCGCCCGCGTCGCCGAGCTGAACGCCGACGATCGCGTCGACGCGCTGCTCGTCCAGTTCCCGCTCCCGGAGCACATCGATGAGGCGCGCATCGTCCGGGCGATCACCCCGGAGAAGGACGTCGACGGCGTGCATCCGTTCAACGCCGGCCAGCTGTATCTCGGCCGCCCGACGCTCGTGCCGGGGACGCCGCTCGGGATCATGGCCCTCCTCGCCGAGTACGACGTAGCGCTCGAAGGGGCCCGTGCGGTCGTCGTGGGGAGGTCCGACATCGTCGGCAAGCCGATGTTCCACCTGCTGATGCAGGCGAACGCGACCGTGACGCTGTGCCACTCGAGAACCGTGAACCTCGCGCGCCACACGCTCGATGCGGACGTGCTCGTCGTCGCGGCGGGCGTCGCGGGTCTCGTCTCGCCCGAGCAGGTCAAGCCGGGGTCGACGGTGATCGACGTCGGCATGAACCGGAGCGAGGAGGGACTCGTCGGCGACGTCGCCACCGGCGCCGCCGAGGTGGCGGGGCTGATCACGCCGGTGCCGGGCGGGGTAGGCCCGATGACCGTCGCGACGCTGCTGCGGAACGCCGTCCGCTGCGCACGCTTCCGGCGCGGCGACCTGCCTTTCCCACGCTGACGATCCTGCTATCGTGCGCCCCGCTTCTACAGTCCTCGGCGGCTCCTGCCCGAGCCGTCGTTTGCATTTCAAGGAGGAACGTTGGCTGAGGGCACCGTCAAATGGTTTTCGAACGAGAAGGGCTTCGGGTTCATCGAGCGCGAAGAGGGCGACGACGTCTTCGTCCACCACAGCGCGATCACGATGGACGGCTACCGGACCCTCACCGAGGGCCAGCGCGTGGAGTTCGAGGTCGTGCAGGGGGACAAGGGCCTCCAGGCGGCGAACGTCCAGGCGATCTAGAAGCTTTCGACCCGAAAGCACGTTGCCCGGAGGCGCCGCGAGGCGCCTCCGGTCGTTTCCGGAGGTTCACCGAGAGGCTCTAGGCTCTACACCATGTCCATCTCCCGCGAAGAGGTCCTCCACGTCGCGCGCCTCGCGCGGCTGGAGCTGCACGAGGACGAGGTCGAGCGCTTCCAGGCGCAGCTGTCGGAGATCCTCGACGCCGTCTCGAAGGTGAGCGAGCTCGACCTCGAGGGCGTGCCGCCGACGTCGCATCCGCACGACGTCGTCAACGTGCTCGCAGACGACGAGCCGGTCGAGTCCCTGCAGCTCGACGACGTCTTCGCGAATGCCCCGGACCGTGCCGGCAACCTCTTCCGCGTGCCGCCCGCATGACGCCCACATGACCATCGACACGCTGAGGCTGACCGCGGAGGAGGCGACGGGGCTGCTGGAGCGCGGCGAGGTCTCCTCGCGCGAGCTCTGGGACGCGTACCGCGCGGCGATCGACGCGCGCGACGAGGAGCTGCACGCCTTCCTGACGCTCGTCGACGAGCCGGACGGAGAGGGCGTCCCGATCGCGATCAAGGACGTGATCGGGACGAAGGGCGTCCGCACGACCGCCGGCTCGAAGATCCTCGAGAACTACGTGCCGGTCTACGACTCGACCGTCGCATCGCGGGTCAAGGAGGCGGGGCTGCCGTCGCTCGGCAAGACGAACACGGACGAGTTCGCGATGGGCTCGTCGACGGAGAACTCGGCCTACGGGCCGTCGCACAACCCCTGGGACCCGACGCGCGTGCCCGGCGGCTCCGGCGGCGGCTCGGCCGCCGCGGTCGCGGGCGGCCTGGCCCCCTGGGCGCTCGGCTCCGACACGGGCGGCTCGATCAAGCAGCCCGCGTCGCTCTGCGGGATCGTGGGCCTGCGCCCGACCTACGGCACCGTGAGCCGCTACGGGATCGTCGCCTTCGCGTCGTCGCTCGACCAGGTCGGACCGACGACGAAGACGGTCCGCGACTGCGCCCTTCTCTACGGCGTGATCGCCGGCAAGGACCCGCGCGACACGACCACCGTGGACGTGCCGCCGGTCGAGCTGCCCGACCGCGAGGACCTGCGGGGCATCCGGATCGGCGTCCCGGCCGAGCTGAACGAGGTCGAGGGGATCGAGCCCGGCGTGAGGGACGCCGTGGGGCGGGCGGTCGAGCTGGCGGCGAGCCTCGGCGCCTCGGTCGAGGAGTGCTCGCTGCCGCGCTCGGTCGAGTACGGGATGCCGTGCTACTACCTCGTCGCGCCGGCCGAGGCGTCCTCGAACCTCGCCCGCTACGACGGCGTCCGCTACGGGCACCGCTCGCCCGGCGAGGACTTCCGCGAGATGGTCATGAACACGCGGCACGCGGGCTTCGGCGACGAGCCGAAGCGCAGGATCCTGATCGGCACCTACGCGCTCTCCGCCGGGTACTACGACGCCTACTACGGCAAGGCGCAGCAGGTGCGGACGGTGATCAAGCGCGAGCACGACGCGCTCTTCGAGCGCTACGACCTGCTGCTGAGCCCGACCTCTCCGACCGTCGCGTGGGAGCTGGGCGCAAAGACGATGGACCCGCTCGCGATGTACCTCTCGGACGTCCTGACGATCCCCTCGTGCATGGCCGGGCTGCCGGGCCTCTCGATCCCGTGCGGGCTCTCGGCCGGCCTGCCCGTCGGCCTGCAGCTCGTCGGCCCGCAGTTCGCCGAGAACACGCTCTTCGCCGTCGGGCACGCGCTCGAGAAGGCGATCGGCTTCGACTCCGTCCCGGAGCGGCTCCGATGAGCGCGACCGCCTGGGAGCCGGTGATCGGCCTCGAGCTCCACGTCCAGCTGAAGACGAGGACGAAGATGTTCTGCCGCTGCCCCGTCGGCTTCGGTGCGGTCGAGAACACGCACACCTGTCCCGTCTGTCTCGCGCACCCCGGCGCCCTGCCGGTGCCGAACCGCGCCGCGATCGAGAAGACGATCCTGCTCGGCCTTGCCCTCGGCTGCGAGATCGCCGACCGCGCCGTCTTCGCCCGCAAGAACTACTTCTACCCCGACCTGCCGAAGGGCTACCAGATCAGCCAGTACGACAGGCCGCTCTGCGTGAACGGCCACGTCTCGGTGCCGGAGCCGGACGGGGCGCACGAGGTCGGGATCGTGCGCGCCCACCTCGAGGAGGACGCGGCGAAGAACACGCACGAGGGCGGGCACGAGGGCCGCATCTCCGGCGCGACGGCGACGCTCGTCGACTTCAACCGCGGCGGCACGCCGCTCGTCGAGATCGTCTCCGGGCCGGACATCCGCTCGGCCGAGGAGGCGAAGCGCTTCCTGCTGCTGCTCCGCCAGACGGTCGTCGAGCTCGGCCTCTCCGACGCGGAGCTGGAGAAGGGCTCGATGCGCTTCGACGTCAACGTCTCCGTTCGCCCGGCGGGCTCCGACGAGCTGCGCACGCGCACGGAGCTGAAGAACATGAACTCGTTCAACTTCGCCGTGAAGGGGATCGAGCGGGAGATCGCGCGGCAGATCGCGATCTACGAGGCCGGCGGCGAGGTCGAGCAGGAGACGCTCCACTTCGTGCCCGGCGAGGAGGAGGCGCCGCCGCTGCGCAGCAAGGAGGAGGCGCACGACTACCGCTACTTCCCGGATCCGGATCTCGTGCCCGTCGAGCCGTCGCGCGAGACCGTCGAGGAGCTCCGAGCGCAGCTACCCGAGCTGCCGGCCGACCGCCTGCGCCGGCTGCTGCGCCGACTACGAGCTGCCGTTCTACGACGCCGAGATCCTCAACGACTCGCCCGCGCTCGCGCGGCTGTTCGAGGGTGTCGTGCGCGAAGGGGTCGATGCCAAGGCGGCCTCGAACGTGCTGATGAACCAGTTCGCGGCCACCGGCATCGACCCGGGCTCGGTGAATCCCGCCGAGCTGGCGAAGCTCGTCGCCGCGCGGGCCGAGGTGCCGCGCGCGGCCTTCGACGAGGCGCTCGCCGCCTCGGGCGACCCGGGGTTCAGGGCCGAGGCGTACCTCGCGGAGACGGCGATCGCGGACGCCTCCGAGCTCGACCCGATCATCGACCGCATCCTCGACGCGAACCCGGGCCAGGTGGAGCAGTTCCGCGGCGGCAAGGAGGGCCTGCTCGGCTTCTTCGTCGGCCAGGTGATGAAGGAGACGGAGGGCAAGGCGAACGCGAAGGTCGTGAACGAGCGCCTGCGCGAGAAGCTCAGGGCCTGATGCTCGCCTGGCGGCGCTGGTGGTCGAACGACGGCCTCCCGGCGCTCCGCCTCCTGGCACTCCAGCACTGGGACCCGCTCGGGGTCTACGAGCAGCCGGAGCGGATGGACGAGTACGACGGGTACCTGAACCGCGTCGGCCGGATGCTCCGGCGCGGCGCCGGGCCGGCGGAGATCGCCCGCTACCTCGGCCGCGTCCGCGAGCAGGCGCTGAAGCTCGAGGAGAACGAGCTCGCGGACGAGGCCTTCGCCGACGAGGTCACGGCGTGGTACAGCCTGGAGAAGCCGTGATCGACATTCGTCCGCTGGCAGACGACGAGCTGGCGGCCGTCGACGCGGTGCTGCCCCTGTCGCGGCTCGAGTCCGTGCAGACCTACCTCGTGGCCTGGGACGGGGACGCCCCGGTCGGGCACGCGCACGTCGCCTGGGAGGGCGGGCACGTGGAGGCGCCGGAGATCCAGGACATGTACGTCCTGCCGGAGCGCCGCGGCGCCGGGACCGGTGCGGCCCTGGTGGACGCCGCCGAGCGGCTGGCGGCCGGGCGCGGCTTCGACCGGATGAGCCTCAGCGTGGGGGAGGCCTCGCCGGCGCGGCGGCTCTACGAGCGGCTGGGCTATCGCGACGCGGGCGTCGCGCCGGTCCGGGTCCGGGGCACGATCATGATCCGCGGCGAGCCGCTCGAGGTCGACGACACGCTCCTGTACCTGGTCAAGCCGCTGACGCGTTAGCCTCGGCGCCACGTGCCGGGCTCCCTCTACCTCCCCGAGATGACGAACCTCGAGGTGCGCGAGTACCTCGGACGCGGCGGCCGTACGGTGATCGTCCCCGTCGGCTCGACTGAGGACCACGGCGACCACGGGCCGCTCTGGACCGACGTCTACATCCCTCTCGAGGTGGCGAGGCGGGCGGCGCCCGAGCTGGACGCGCTCGTGGGGCCGCCCGTCCCGTTCGGCCTCGCCGCCGACCACGTGGGCGCGGCCGGCCTCGCGTACGTCAGGCTCGAGACGTTCGTGGCGCTGCTGCGCGACGTGAGCCTGACGCTCGTCGAGGCCGGCTTCCGGCGGGTCGTGCTCCTGAACGGCCACTACGTCAACACGTGGGCGATGCAGTACGCGACGACGGAGCTCCACCGCGAGCTGCCCGCCGGCGCCCGCGTCTACCCGTTCCCGTACTGGCAGGGGCTGCCGCCGGAGCGTGCGGCGCAGTATCTCGGCCCGGAGGTCGGCATCCACGCGAACATCGGCGAGACGTCCGCCGTCCTCGCCATCGACCCGGGGCTCGTCGACATGGAGCGGGCGCGCGACTTCACGCCCGAGTTCGGCGAGCTGCGGACGAGCCCGTACACGGTGCTCGACCCCGTCTTCCTCGCCACGCCGCGGTCCTTCTTCCGCGCCACGCGGGAGGGCGGCGGCGTCTGGGGCAGCCCCTCCGGCTCGACGGCCGAGCTCGGCGAGCGCTTCCTCGACTGGTGCCGCGAGGCGGTGGTGGACGTCTTCCGCGACATGGAGGCGCTCCACGACGGGCTCGAGTCCGGCTGAGCTGCGTTCGAGCGCGGCCTCGCCGCCTACGAGCGTCAGCCGGAGCTCGACGTCGAGGGCCGGCTTCGAGCACCCGTCGTCGAACCCGCGACGAACCCGGCGTAGAGGAGGACGGCGGCCACGGCCACGAAGACGGCCGTCGCGGCCACGCCCATCCCGGCCAGGCCGCTCCCGACCGCGGCCACGGCGACGCCGGCGAGGATGAGTGCGTTTCCGAGCGGCCGGCGGCGAAACGTCGCCAGCGCGACGACGACGAGCGCGAGCGTCCCGAGGCTGTTGCCGACGATCGCGACCGCGCGCGGGACCCAGTCGAGGTGGTCCTGCGCCGGCGGGATCTCGTCTCCGAACGTCCCGTGCACCGGCATCGCGATCGCAACGCCCACGGCGAGCCCGACGTAGACGAGCCCGACCGCGCCGGCCCAGCGACGCCCCCAGACCTGCAGCGAGCCGACGCCCAGCAGCGACGCGGTCAAGAGGCCGCCGAAGAGGTAGTAGACGCGGAACGCGCGCTCGTCCCAGCCGGCCGCGGCGCCCCACGCGAGCGCCGCGGAGGCGATCGCGTACGCGAGGAGCCCGGCCGCCCACGCCCACCGACGCCGCGCCAGAAGCGAGCCGGCGAGCCGCAGCGAGAGCAGCGCGGCGCCGAATGCGAGCAGCGCGTCCATCGGCGAACCGTAGTGCCTCGCACGCGGAATCCTGCAGAACGCATCCTGCGGAATGCGCAGCGCCGGCCGCCCGGCCAACGAGCGGGTCGCGTCGCATCTCCTCTTCAGGCGTGTCCCCGGCCAAGCCGGGACACGTCTGAAAGCGACAGGTGCCGGGCCATCGCCGGGGCGTGCGCTAGGCTCGAGCACGATGGCCGACAAGCGCTACCTCTTCACGCCCGGGCCGACGCCCGTGCCGCCCGAGGTGCTCGCGGCGACGGCGGAGCCGATCGTCCACCACCGAGGCCCGGACTTCCGCGTGCTCTACGAGCGGACGCTCGCTCGCCTGAAGGAGGTCTTCCGGACCGAGCACGAGGTGCTGATGTTCACGTCGTCCGGCACCGGCACGATGGAGTCCGCGGTCGCGAACCTCTGCGACCCCGGCGACCCCGTCACCGTCGTCTCCGCCGGGTCCTTCGGCGAGCGCTGGACCGCGATCGCCGGCGAGTACGGCTGCGCCGTCGACGCGGTCGCATACGACTGGGGCGACACGCCCTCCGCCGACGACCTCGCGGCGGCGCTGGAGCAGCGTCCCGCCAAGGTCGTGCTGCTGACGCAGTCCGAGACGTCCACGGGCGTCGTCGCCGACATCCGCGCGCTGACCGCCGTGGCGAAGGACGCGGGCGCGCTGCGTCGTGGTCGACGCGATCTCGAGCCTCGGCGCCGTGCCGCTCGAGGCCGACGAGTGGGGCGTCGACGTCGTCGTCTCCGGCTCGCAGAAGGCGCTCATGTGCCCGCCCGGCCTCGCGTTCGTCTCCGTTTCGGACGACGCCTGGGGGCGGCGCGGCGCCTCGCCCCGGTTCTACTTCGACTGGGAGCGCACCCGTAAGGCGCAGGCCGCCGCCGACGCCGCGTTCACGCCGGCGGTCTCGCTCGTCAGGGGCCTCGACGTCGCACTCGCGCTACTGCTCGAGCGCGGCCTCGAGGCGGCGTTCGAGCACCACGTGCGGCTCGGCCGAGCCGCCCGCGAGGGCGTGAAGGCGATGGGCCTCGAGCTCTTCTCGCCGGACGACGACTCCGCCGCGGTCGTGACGGCCGTGCGCGTGCCGGAGGGGATCGACGGGAGCGAGCTGCTGCTCCAGCTCCGCGACGGCCAGGGGATCACGCTCGCCCCGGGCCAGGGTGAGCTCAAGGGCCGGATCTTCCGCATCGGCCACATCGGCTGGTTCGACGTCTTCGACATCACGACCGCGCTCGCCGGCGTCGAGCTGGCGCTGGCGGAGGCCGGCGCGCCGATCGAGCGCGGCGTCGCCGTCACGCGCGCACTCGAGGCGTACGAGCAGCGCGTCACGGCTTGAGGGTCCTGATCCGAGAGGAGATCGCCGAGCCGGGCGTCCGCCTGCTCCGCGAGCGCTTCGAGGTCGACGAGGATCGCGACTCGCCGCTTGAGGAGATCATCGGCGGCTACGACGCGATCGTCATCCGCTCCGCGTCGAAGCTCACGGCGGAGCTCATCGAGAGAGCCGACAGGCTGAAGGTGATCGGCCGGGCCGGGGTGGGCGTCGACAACGTCGACGTCGAGGCCGCGACGCGCCGCGGGATCGTGGTCGCGAATGCGCCCGAGTCGAACGTCGTCTCGGCCGCGGAGCACACGATCGGCCTGCTCGTCGCGCTCTCGCGCAACATCGCGCAGGCGCACGCCGCGCTCAAGCAGGGCCGCTGGGAGCGCTCGAAGTGGGCCGGGGTCGAGCTCGCGGACAAGACGCTCGGCGTACTCGGCTTCGGGCGCATCGGCCAGCAGGTCGCGCGCCGCGCGCAAGGCCTCGGCATGCGCGTGGTCGCCTACGACCCGTTCGTGTCCGAGGAGCGGTTCCGCGAGCTCGGCGCGGAGCGGGTCGAGACGGTCGACGAGGTGCTGGCCGCCTCGGACTTCCTGACGCTGCATCTCCCGCTGACGCCGGAGACGCGCGGCTCGATCGACGCGGCGGCGTTCTCGAAGATGCGCGACGGCGTGCGGCTCGTCAACGCCGCCCGCGGCGAGCTCGTCGACGAGGCGGCGCTCGTCGACGCGCTCCGCTCCGGCAAGGTCGCCGGCGCGGCGGTGGACGTCTACGCCCAGGAGCCGTACTCGGGACCGCTGCTCGAGCTCGACCAGGTCGTGGTGACGCCGCACCTCGCCGCCTCGACCGCGGAGGCCCAGGACCGGGCAGGGATCATCGTCGCCGAGCAGGTCGCCGCCGCGCTCGAGGGCGGCCTCGTCACGAACGCGGTCAACATCCCCGTGATCGACGCGGCAGACCTCGAGGTGCTCGGGCCCTTCATCCCGCTCGCGGCGAAGCTCGGGCGCCTGGCGACGGAGCTCGCGGGCGGCGACGCGCGCAGAGGATCTCGCTCGAGTACTACGGGGTGCTCGCCGACTACGACACCCGCCTCCTGACCGTCGCGGCGCTGAACGGCGCCTTCCAGGGACGCGTCGACCAGCCCGTGAACTACGTCAACGCGCCCATGATCGCCGCGGAGCGCGGGGTGGAGGTGACCGAGGAGCGCCGGCGCTCGTCCCGCGACTTCACGAACCTCGTCGCCGTCTCGGCCGACGGCGCGCGCGTCGCCGGGACGACGATCGGGGGCGACCACCGGCACTGGCTCGTCAGCGCCCTCGGCTACGAGGTCGAGATGGAGCTGGCGCCGCTGATGGTCTTCCTCCGGTACGACGACGTGCCCGGTGTGATCGGCCGGGTCGGCACGCTGTTCGGCGAGGCAGGGGTCAACATCGCGAACATGGCGGTGTCCCGCAACAACCAGGGCGGCAAGGCCGTGATGGCGCTCTCGACTCGACACCGATCCTCCGGCGGAGCTGATCGAGAAGCTCCGCGAGGGGATGGACGACGCGTACTGCGTGCGCGGCTCGTGAGCGGCGCCCACGCTGAGGACGGCGACAGGGGAAACGCGCGTTGCACGCTATCCTCGGCACCGTGGTGAGTCGGTCCTGGCCGGAGCCGGTCGAGCGCGTGGCTGCCGTTCTGCGCGATGCCGGCGCCGAGGCGCGCATCGAGGAGTTCCCGGCCGGCACGCCGACGGCCGAGGCTGCGGCGGAGGCGGTCGGGTGCGAGCTGCGCCAGATCGTGAAGTCGCTCGTCTTCGACTGCGACGGGCGCTACGTGCTCGTGCTCGTGCCGGGCGATCGCCGCGCCGACGCGAAGAAGGTCCAGGCGGCGACCGGTGCGGGGCGGGCCCGCGTCGCGCGGCGCCGCCCAGGTCGAGGCCGCCACCGGCTTCGCGCCCGGGGCGGTCGCGCCGTTCCCCGTGCCGCGCGTCACCCGCGTCCTGATCGAGCGGACCCTCCTGGCGAACGAACGCGTCTGGATCGGAGCCGGCTCCGACCGCCACATGGCGGGGCTCCCGCCGCCCGAGCTCGTCCGGCTCTCGAAGGCCGAGCCCGTCGATGCTCGTCGACTACGATTCCGGATGACCCGCGAGAGGAGAAGGCCGTGCCGCTGACCGAGACCGAGAAGATCTGGATGAACGGGGAGCTCGTCGACTGGGCGGACGCGAAGATCCACGTCGGCGCCCACGGGCTCCACTACGGGTCGGGCGTCTTCGAGGGCGTGCGCTGCTACGAGACGCCGCAGGGGCCGGCCGTCTTCCGCGGGCGCGACCACTTCCAGCGGCTGCAGAACTCGGCGCGGCTCCTCTACATGGAGATCCCGTTCACGGTCGACGAGCTGCAGGCCGGCTGCAACGAGCTGCTCTCGCGTCAACGGTCTCCCCGAGTGCGTACATCCGCCCGATCGCCTTCTACGGCTACGGCGAGCTGGGCGTCGCGGCGCGCGACAATCCGGTCGAGACCGTGATCATGTCCTGGCCCTGGGGCGCCTACCTCGGCGAGGAGGGGCTGAAGAACGGCATCCGCGCGAAGATCTCCAGCTGGCAGCGGGTCAGCGCCGAACGTGATCCCGCACGTCTCGAAGGCGACCGGCGTCTACCTGAACTCGATGCTCGCGGTCACCGAGGCGGTCAAGGGCGGCTACGACGAGGCGATCCTGCTCACGCCGGACGGCACCGTCGCGGACGGCTCCGGCGAGAACATCTTCGTCGTGCGCGACGGCGTCGTCTACACGCCGGACCTCGCGACCGGGATCCTGCCGGGAATCACGCGTGACTCGTTGATCCAGATCGCCCAGGATCTCGGCTATCACGTCGTCGAGAAGACGCTGATCCGCTCCGACCTCTACCTCGCCGACGAGGTCTTCATGAGCGGCACCGCCGCCGAGGTGACGCCGATTCGCTCCGTCGACGACCACGAGATCGGGGTCGGCCCGGTGACGCTCGAGCTCCAGCAGGCGTACCTCGACACCGTGCGGGGCAAGAGCGAGCGCTGGTCGCACTGGCTCGAGTACGTGTCGTCCGGCGCCCGCGCCGAGGCGTAGACGCCACGGTCTTGAGCACCGCCGTCAGGCAGATCCCGCTCTCGTCGCCCTGGATCGACGAGCGGGACGAGGAGCTCGTGCTCGAGGTGCTGCGCTCGGGCTGGCTCTCGCTGGGCCCGACCGGGCCGCGCTTCGAGGAGCTCCTCGCCCGAGCCGTCGACGCGCCGCGCTGCGCGGCGGTCTCCTCGGGCACCGCGGGGCTCCATCTCTGCATGCGCCTCGCCGGCGTCGGGCCCGGAGACGAGGTGATCACGTCGCCGTACTCGTTCGTCGCGTCGGCCAACTGCGCGATGTACGAGGGCGCGACGCCGGTCTTCGCGGACATCGACCCGCGGACGCTCAACCTGGATCCGGCCGCGGTCGAGGCGGCCGTCACCGAGAGGACGAGGGCGGTCGTCGCGGTCGACATCTTCGGCTACCCGTGCGAGCTCGACGAGCTGCGGGCGATCTGCGACCGGCACGGGCTCGCGCTCGTCGAGGACGCCTGCGAGGCGCTCGGCGCCCGCTACAAGGGCAGGCCGCTCGGCGCGCACGGCCACCCCGCCGTTTGGGCGTTCTACCCCAACAAGCAGCTGACGACCGGCGAGGGCGGCGCGGTGACGACGCACTCCGAGGAGGAGTGGAGGCTGCTCGTCTCGCTCCGCAACCAGGGCCGGCTCGACTCCGGCGCGTGGCTCCAGCACGGGCGGTTCGGCTACAACTACCGGCTCGACGACCTCTCGGCGGCGCTCGGCATCGGCCAGCTGGAGAAGCTCGACGCGATCCTCGCGGCGCGCAGCGAGGTGGCCGGCCGCTACACGGAGCTCCTCGCCGGAGTCGACGTGGAGCCGCCGCTCGCCGACGACGACGACCACGAGCGGAGCTGGTTCGTCTACGTCGTCAAGCTGCCCGCGCGACGTCGACCGCGACGCCGTGATCGCGCGGCTCCGGGACCGCGGCGTCGCGAGCGCGCCGTACCTGCCGTCGATCCACCTGCAGCCGTACATGCGCGAGCGGTTCGGCTTCCGCGAGGGAATGCTGCCCGTCAGCGAGGACTGCTCCGCGCGCACGCTGGCGCTCCCGTTCCACGCCAGGCTGCCGCTCGAGGACCAGGAGTACGTCGTCGACGCGCTGCGCACCGCGCTCGCCTAGCGGCGCCGCTCTTCGCTCGACCAAGCGCCCTCCTGTGGGCAACAGTTGCGCATCTCTCGCGTCTTGGTCTGACCAGGGACCGCCCCGCCAGGGCGCATGGCTCCTCGTGTGGGGACAATTCGTGACACCTTCGTGACTCTTGGTCTGACCAGAGAGTTCGCGGCGCAAGGCCGCCGCCCGGCCATAATCCACAGGCATGCGCCGGCGCACAGTCGACCCAGTCGCCCTCGTCGCGGGGCTCCTCGTGCTGGACGCGCTCGCGATCCTCGTCACCTACTCCCGCGTCGATCCTGACGAGCTGTACCACGTCAGCCGGTCCGGGCTCGGAGGCGGGCTCTCCCGCCTGCTCGTGGGCCTCAACTGGCCGGACGCCCTGATCGCAACCGGCACCCTCGGGGCCGTCTGGCACCGGCTCCCGGCTGGCCGGCGCCCGCTCGCCTGGCTGGCGTTGGCGCTTTGCGCGGTCGTCGCCGTCCCCGGTGTCGTGCGACAGGCCGACCTGGACGCGAGGCCGATCAATGTCGTCGCGGCCGCGGGGACGGTGCTCGCCTTCGCAATGGCACTGCGCTACCGGGCGCGGGCGCCGGTGCTGCGGGCGACGCTCGTCGCCGTACCGGTGTTGCTCGTGCTCTCGATCCCCTGGCTCGGCGCGGCGCTCGGGTTCCACACCGGCCTTGGCGTCTTCCGGGCGGGCGAGGTCTGGCGGGGCGAGCCCTCGGTGCACCTCGGCTTCCACCATGGTTGGGCCGGCTTCCTCGTCCTCACGAGCGCGCTGGTGCTCCTGCCGCTCGCCCGCGCGCGGATCGCGCGAGGCTGGCTCTGGCTGCTGCTCGTCTACGGCGCCGTAAACCTCGCGCAGGACTTCTGGTTCGAGCAGGTCGTGAAGCGCGGCTGGACGGCCCGCTCGATCCCGAGCGCCATCGTGCCCCGGGCGCACTGGATCTGGCTCGTCATGCTGGCGCTGGGCGCCACGGCGATCGTGCTTGACCGGAGACGGTCGCGATCGCCGCTCGCCGCGCCATAATCCGCCGATGGCCGACCCGCCGCGCATGGTCTTCCTCGGCTTCGGCAAGTACGCGCGCGCCGACCGCATCTATGCGCTCGAGCCTCTGGGCGAGGGCGAGCGCGGGCACGGCGCCCGCACGCGAGTCTGGATCGAGGGCATCGCCGAGCCGATCGTCGCGTCGCGCACCGAGCGGGCCATCCTGGCCGCGATGGGAGAGAACGCCGCCGGCGTCCAGAGCCGGATGCTGGACGAGGCGCTTCAGCTCGCCGAGCGCGTCGCCGAAGCGGCCGACCAGGGCCGCGTCGACATCGGCGACCTGGGCCGCCGAGCGAGGCGGCTGCTGGAGGCCACCGCCAAGGGCGAGCCGGAGGCGCTCTTCTAGTGGCGCCGAGCCTGGGACCCCATAGCCAACGCGTCTGACCGCCAGTTCTTCGCCCGCTCCGTGCACGACGTCGCGCCGGACCTGATCGGGTGCACGTTCCTCGTCGACGGCGTCGGTGGCACGATCGTCGAGGTCGAGGCGTACGACCACGAAGATCCGGCGGCCCACGGCTTCCGCGGCCGCACGGCGCGGAACGCGACGATGTTCGGCCCGGCCGGGCACGCCTACGTCTACCGCTCCTACGGCATTCACTGGTGCCTCAACTTTGTGTGCGACGGTGAGGAAGTCGCAAGCGCCGTGCTCGTCAGGGCGTTGGAACCCACGCACGGAACGGATGAGATGCGGGCCCGGAGAGGGATGGACGATCCGCGTCTGCTCTGCTCCGGCCCAGGACGGCTGTGCCAGGCGCTCGGGGTCACGGGCCGGCACGACGGGCTGCCGCTCGACCGGCCGCCGTTCGAGCTCCGCGCCCGCGTGACCGAGCCGGAGATCGTCCGCGACCGCCGCGTCGGGATCACGAAGGCCGCCGACCTGCCGTGGCGGTACCTCCTGGCCGGCTCGCGCTACGTCAGCCGGGGGGTCAGCCGCGCCCCAGGACGAGCGTGACCCTCATGCGCGGCGCGGCGGCGACGCCCGCGGCCGGCCGCTGCGAGACGACGCGTGTCCCGGTGCCCCGCATCACTCCCCGCAGCTTCCGCTTCCGGAGCTTCGCGAGCGCCTTCTTCGCCTTCAGGCCGACGACGTTCGGCACCGTGCCGTGGAGCGGCTTCGCGAGCACGAGCGTCACCTTGTCGTACGACGACAGCGTCCCGCGCGCGCGGGAACTGGCCCAGCACGATCCCGAGCCGCTGCTTCGGCACCGCGGGTTTGTAGACGAACGCCGCGGTGAGCGGCTGCGCCGCGAGCCGTCGCCTTCGCGGCGGCGAGCGTCTCGCCCACGACTCGCGGCACCTCGACCTCGTTCGGCTTGCACGGCGCCGTCCTCGAAGGGACCTGGCCGCTGAAGAAGAGGATCGTCGAGGTCGACCGGCAGTTGCCGTTGTCGAGCTGCAGCCTTCCGTTGCGCACGGTCACGCGCTGCGTCGTCGAGTACGGATAGACCGGCGCCGGAAACGACGTCGGCGTCGCACCCGAGTAGCGCAAGGCCCGCTCCATGAAGCTCTTCCAGATCAGGGCGGGATACGTCCCGCCCGCGACCGGGTCGCCGTGGAACTCCGTCAGCATCGGCACGAGTCTCGTGGGATAGCCGACCCAGACCGCGGCCACGATCTGCGGCGTGTAGCCCACGAACCAGGCGTCGCCGTAGTTCTCCGTCGTGCCCGTCTTGCCCGCCACGGTCCAGCCCGGCAGCGCTGCACGCCGTCCGGTTCCGGAGGTGACGACGCTCTGCAGCAGCTGGTTCACCATCGCCGCCTGGTTCGAGTCGAGCACCCGCTCGGGCGTGGGCGCATTGTCGAGCTGCTTGCCCTTGACCCTGATCATCGAGATCACGCGCGGCATGTTCCCCATCAGGGCGCCGTCGATCCGCTGGCCGCCGTTGCCGAAGGCAGCGTAGGAGCGCGCCATCTCCAGCGGGCTCGCCGCCTCGCCGCCGAGTCCGATCGAGTAGAACCCCGACAGCTTGCCGGTGACGCCGAGCCGGTGCGCGGTCGCGACCACGTTCTTCGGCTGTACCAGCGCGGTGAGCTGCGCGTACACGGAGTTGTCCGACTGCGCCGTCGCGGTGGCGATCGAGATCGCGCCCATGTACTCGTTCTCGTAGTTCGACACGGTCCAGAGCCTGTCGCCGAGGTTGATCGTGACCGGGTGGGAGACGAGCGTCGTCTGCGGCGAGATCCCCTCGCGCAGGGCCGTCGCGAGGACGAACGGCTTGAACGCCGAGCCCGTCTGTCGGTTCCGCTGCGTCGCGAGGTTGAACTGGCTGCGGTGGTAGTTCTCGCCGCCGACCATCGCCAGCACCGCCCCCGTCTTGACGTCGATCGCGACGAGCGCCGCCGTGGCGTGGTTCGTCGAGCCGTCGGGGGACGGCGGCAGCCACTTCGCGACGGACTCGCGCGCGATCTTCTGCAGCCTGAGGTCGATCGTCGTCGTCACGCGCAGGCCGGCGCCGTAGACCCTGCTCGGGCTCTTGTAGTGCTCGAGCAGCTGCTCCTTCACGTAGTTCGCGAAGTACGGCGCCTGCCCCTCCGTGCCCGGCAGGTGGATGTCCTCCGGCTTCGGCAACGGCGCTGCGAGCGCGGCCCGGTAGTCGCCCGGGCCGATCTTGCCCTGCTCGAGCATCGCCTGGAGAACGACGGCCCGCCGCCGCTTCGAAGCAACCGGATGCAGCGCGGGGTCGTAGGCAGTCGGGTCGCTGGGGATCCCCGCCAGCAGCGCCGACTCGGGGAGCGTCAGGTCCTTCGCCGACTTGTCGAAGTAGACACGCGCGGCCTGCTGGATCCCGTAGGCCTGATTCCCGAAGTAGATCGTGTTCAGATACGCGGTCAGGATCCGGTCCTTCTTCCAGCGCTGCTCCAGCTGCCAGGCCAGGGCCGCTTCCCGCAGCTTGCGCGCGATCGTCCGCTGGTTCTTGACGTATGCGTTCTTGACGAACTGCTGCGTGATCGTCGAGCCGCCCTCCACGACCCGCTTGTTGCGCAGGTCCGCCCAGACGGCGCGGGCGATGCCCCGGACGTCGACTCCCCGATGCTCCCAGAATCGCCGGTCCTCGATCGCCACGATCGCGAGCTTCATCTCGGGCGAGATGTCGTCCCACTCGACGAGCACCCGGCTCTCGTCGCCGCGCAAGACCGCGAGCACCGAGTGGCCGTCGCTCGCGTAGATGTAGCCGTTCGTCTGGTTCTGGCGCTTCGCCGGGTCGAGCGCCGGGATCTCTTCCCCGATCGAGGTCACGAACCCGTAGGTGAACGAGGCGAAGCCAAGCAGCGCCAGCACTGCGAGCAGGGCGAGAAGGCGGAGCTTGCGGATGCGCCTGCGCTTGGGCGGCGCGGACTGTCGTCGGCGGAAGGCCAGAACCGGGCGATTGTAGCGCTAGACTCGCCGTTCCCATGGGGATTGCCGAGCTCACTCGTAACGCGGCCAACGTGCTGCCCGAGGGCGGACTCGAGGAGAAGCTGAAGCTGGGGCGGCCGCTCCGAGTGAAGCTCGGCATCGACGTCACCGCCCCTGACGTGACGCTCGGCAACGGCATCCCGCTGCAGCGCATGCGCGCGTTCCAGGACGAGGGGCACATCGGCGTGCTCATCGTCGGCGACTACACGACCCGGATCGGCGACCCCTCCGGACGTTCGCTCGAGCGCCCGCTCATCGACCCGGAGGTGATCGACCGGAACGCCCGCCGCTACTTCGAGGACGCGTCGACGATCATCGATCCCGCGCGCACCGAGCTGCGCTTCAACAGCGAGTGGTTGTCCAAGCTGGACTTCGCCGAGATCCTGCGGCTCACGCGGACGACCACGGTCGCACGGCTCCTCGAGCGCGACGATTTCTCGAAGCGCTTCGCCGCGAACGCTCCCATCTCCGTGTCGGAGCTCCTGTATCCGCTGATGCAGGCCTACGACTCCGTCGCCGTGCAGGCCGACGTCGAGCTCGGCGGCACCGACCAGCTCTTCAACCTGCTCACCGGCCGGGACGTGATGCAGGCCTACGGCCTCGAGCCCCAGGTCGCGCTGACGGTCGCGTACCTCGACAGCTGGGACGGAACGGGGATGAGCGCGTCGCGCGGCAACTACATCGGTCTGAAGGAGTCACCGGAGGAGCAGTTCGGAAAGGCGATGCGCGTTCCCGACTCGCTCCTCGACCAGTGGTACCGACTCGTCATGCAGCGCGACGCCGTCCCCGACGGCGACCCGCTCGAGGCGAAGCTCGAGCTGGCGCGGTTCATCGTCCGGCGCGCGCACGGGCGAAGCCGCCGCGAAGGCGGCCGAGGAGCACTTCACCCGCGTCGTCCGAGAGGGCAGGGCGCCGGACGACGTGCCGGAGGTCGCGCTGCCGGCCGACGACCCCGTCCACCTGCCGAAGGCGCTCCTCGACTGGGGCCTCGTGGGCTCGACGAGCGAGGCCCGCCGCCTGGTGGCGCAGGGAGGGGTGAAGGTGGGCGAGACCCCGGTGGCCGAGCTCGACGTGCCGCGCGAGGCACTCGCGGGGAAGATCGTCCAGGCGGGCAAGCGGCGGTTCGCGCGGGTCGCGAACACCTGATCGGCTCCCGGGGCGAAATCCCTTTTCTGATGCGGGTTTCCGCTATTTGACACTCTCTCAGAGGTCGCTATACTTCCCGGGCCGCTTCGACGAGGCGGCGAGGCAAAGTCCCTGTACCTCGAGAACTGGAGCGCCTTCGGACGCACTCGGATACGATCGAGTCGCTACCCTGGAGGCCTCTGGCGCGAGTCGGAGGCTTTTCTTTGCCGCCAACTGGGTGGCGCGGTCTTTGAAAACTCAACAGCGTGCGTTTACGTCGAGACCTCTTCGGCACGGTTCGCCGTATCGAAGAGGAATCAACAACCTCGTCAACCCAACGCTCCCTCGCGGGAGCCGCGGGAAGACACTTTGAGCTCAGACTCTGTGCTCGAAGAAGATTTCTCCCCGGCTGTTTCGACAGCGACGGGAGAAACCCATCTTCACGGAGAGTTTGATCCTGGCTCAGGACGAACGCTGGCGGCGCGCTTAACACATGCAAGTCGAGCGAGAACCAGGACTTCGGTCCTGGGGACAGCGGCGAACGGGTGAGTAACACGTGAGTCATCCACCCTCGGTACCGGGATAGCCCGGGGAAACCCGGATTAATACCGGATGGCCCAACAGCTCTTCGGGGCGGTTGGAAAAGGTAGCTTCGGCCTCCGACCGAGGACGAGCTCGCGGCGGATTAGCTTGTTGGTGAGGTAACGGCTCACCAAGGCGACGATCCGTAGCTGGTCTGAGAGGACGATCAGCCACACTGGGACTGAGACACGGCCCAGACTCCTACGGGAGGCAGCAGTGGGGAATCTTGCGCAATGGGCGAAAGCCTGACGCAGCGACGCCGCGTGCGGGAAGAAGGCCTTCGGGTTGTAAACCGCTTTCAGGAGGGACGAAGCCACTCGGGTTAATAGCCCAGAGGGTGACGGTACCTCCAGAAGAAGCCCCGGCTAACTACGTGCCAGCAGCCGCGGTAATACGTAGGGGGCAAGCGTTGTCCGGATTTATTGGGCGTAAAGAGCGTGTAGGCGGCCAGGTAGGTCTGCTGTGAAAACTCGAGGCTCAACCTCGAGACGCCGGCGGAAACCATCTGGCTAGAGTCCGGAAGAGGAGAGTGGAATTCCTGGTGTAGCGGTGAAATGCGCAGATATCAGGAAGAACACCCGTGGCGAAGGCGGCTCTCTGGGACGGTACTGACGCTGAGACGCGAAAGCGTGGGGAGCGAACAGGATTAGATACCCTGGTAGTCCACGCCGTAAACGATGAGTGCTAGGTGTGGGGGGTGTCGACTCCCTCCGTGCCGAAGCTAACGCATTAAGCACTCCGCCTGGGGAGTACGGCCGCAAGGCTAAAACTCAAAGGAATTGACGGGGGCCCGCACAAGCAGCGGAGCATGTGGTTTAATTCGACGCAACGCGAAGAACCTTACCTGGGCTTGACATGCACGGGAATGTCGTAGAAATACGGCAGCCCTTCGGGGCTCGTGCACAGGTGGTGCATGGCTGTCGTCAGCTCGTGTCGTGAGATGTTGGGTTAAGTCCCGCAACGAGCGCAACCCCTGTCCCTAGTTGCCAGCGAGTTATGTCGGGGACTCTAGGGAGACTGCCGGTGACAAATCGGAGGAAGGTGGGGATGACGTCAAGTCATCATGCCCCTTATGTCCAGGGCTACACACGTGCTACATTGGCCGGTACAAAGGGCTGCAAACCCGCGAGGGGGAGCGAATCCCAAAAAGCCGGTCCCGGTTCGGATTGGAGGCTGAAACTCGCCTCCATGAAGGCGGAGTTGCTAGTAATCGCGGATCAGCAATGCCGCGGTGAATACGTTCCCGGGCCTTGTACACACCGCCCGTCACACCACGAAAGTCGGCAATACCCGAAGCCGGTGGCCTAACCTCTTTGAGGAGGGAGCCGTCGAAGGTAGGGTCGATGATTGGGGTGAAGTCGTAACAAGGTAGCCGTAGCGGAAGCTGCGGCTGGATCACCTCCTTTCTAGGGATTCCGGAGCAATTACTCCGGAGGCTGCCAGACCTGTCGATGGAAGCTCGCTTCCGTCCAGTGAGCTGGTTCGCCTAGATCAACGTCGACCTCGACAAGTCGTGATCTCGCTCGTAACCGCTTGCGGTTGCGAGCTGGAGCCACGACTCGCGCGCTGTTGAGTTTTGAGAGACCGCCCCAGGCGGTTCCTCTGTAGTGCAGCAAGGTGGGCAACCGGCCCGCGTGCACCTTGAAAACTCCATAGTGGCATCGAAATCAAATGTGTTCTTCACGATCAAGAGACTAAGGGCACACGGTGGATGCCTTGGCGCTGAGAGCCGAAGAAGGACGTGGGCGGCTGCGATAAGCCCGGGGGAGGTGCTGACCGACCTTTGATCCCGGGATTTCCGAATGGGGAAACCCACACGTGGTAATGCGCGTGGACCCGCACCTGAATCCATAGGGTGCGAGGAGGCAAGCCGGTGAACTGAAACATCTTAGTAACCGGAGGAAAGGAAAGAAACCTCGACTCCCTGAGTAGTGGCGAGCGAAAAGGGAAGAGCCCAAACCTGTGTGACGTGATAGGCGGCAGCCGTTGTCACACGGGGGTTGTAGGGCAACTGTCGATCCGTCTGCCGGCGGGTCGGAGAGTTACAAAGGCACGCGTTAGTCGAAGTGCATGGAACTGCACGCCGCAGAAGGTAAGAGCCCTGTAGGCGAAAACGCGAGCTCTCTCTTCAGTTGTTCCTGAGTACGGCCGGGCACGGGAAACCCGGTCGGAACCCGCGGGGACCACCCCGCAAGGCTAAGTACTCCTCAGCGACCGATAGTGAACTAGTACCGTGAGGGAAAGGTGAAAAGTACCCCGGAAGGGGAGTGAAATAGTACCTGAAACCGTGTGCTTACAAGCGGTCGGAGCAGACTTGTTCTGTGACGGCGTGCCTTTTGCATAATGAGCCAGCGAGTTACTCTTCAACGGCAAGGTTAAGGAAACGGAGCCGTAGCGAAAGCGAGTCTGAATAGGGCGATTCAGTCGTTGGAGGTAGACCCGAAACTGAGTGATCTACCCATGGCCAGGTTGAAGCGGGGGTAAGACCCCGTGGAGGACCGAACCCACGTAGGTTGAAAACTGCGGGGATGAGCTGTGGGTCGGAGTGAAAGGCTAATCAAACTCAGAGATATCTGGTTCTCCCCGAAATATATTTAGGTATAGCCTCATTCGTTCAATAGCGGTTGTAGAGCACTGTTTGGCCTAGGGGGCCTACCAGCTTACCGAAGTCAGGCAAACTCCGAATGCCGTTATTCCAGAGAATGGGAGTCAGAGTGCGGGGGATAAGCTTCGTACTCAAAAGGGAAACAGCCCAGACCGTCGGCTAAGGCCCCTAATTCCATGCTAAGTGGGAAACGATGTCCGATTGCAAAGACAACCAGGATGTTGGCTTAGAAGCAGCCACCATTCAAAGAGTGCGTAACAGCTCACTGGTCAAGTGGTCGGGCGCGGACAATGTAACGGGGCTCAAGCATGGAGCCGAAGCCACGGACTTCAGCGCAAGCTGGAGTGGTAGGGGAGCGTTCCCATGCCAGCGAAGCGGCGGCGTAAGCCAGCCGTGGAGGCATGGGAAGTGAGAATGCTGGCACGAGTAACGAAAGAGGAGTGAGAAACTCCTCCGCCGAATGCCCAAGGGTTCCTGAGTAAAGCTAATCTGCTCAGGGTTAGTCGGGACCTAAGCCGAGGCCGAAAGGCGTAGGCGATGGACAACAGGTTGATATTCCTGTACCACGTCCCCACCGCTATCACCGATGGCGGGACGGGGTAGGCTAGGGGATCCCAGGCGATGGTCGTCCTGGGGTAACCGCGTAGGGCGGCCGGTAGGTAAATCCGCCGGCCAGCAAGCCTGAGACGGGACGCCGAGCTCCAAACGGAGCGAAGTCCTCGAAGCCATGCCTCCTAGAAAAGCGTCTAGGGAGGTGGGACGTGCCCGTACCAAAACCGACACAGGTGGGCAGGTAGAGAATACCAAGGCGATCGGAAGAACCCTCGTTAAGGAACTCGGCAAAATGGCCCCGTAACTTCGGGAGAAGGGGCGCCTCGGTAGAGTGAAATCCCTTCGCGGGATTAGCCTGAGGAGGCCGCAGTGAAACGGCCCAAGCGACTGTTTACCAAAAACACAGGTCTCTGCGAAGTCGAAAGACGACGTATAGGGGCTGACGCCTGCCCGGTGCCGGAAGGTCACGAGGAGAGGTTAGCCTTCGGGCGAAGCCTTGAATCTAAGCCCCGGTAAACGGCGGCGGTAACTATAACCGTCCTAAGGTAGCGAAATTCCTTGTCGGGTAAGTTCCGACCTGCACGAATGGCGTAACGACTTGGGCGCTGTCTCAACGAGGGATCCGGTGAAACTGTAGTCTCGGTGAAGATGCCGAGTACCCGTGGTTGGACGGAAAGACCCCGTGAACCTTTACTACAGCTTGACATTGGAGTTTGGTGTACGTTGTCCAGGATAGGTGGGAGCCTGTGAAGCGGGGGCGCCAGCTCCTCGTGGAGGCAACCTTGGGATACCACCCTTCGTGTTCTGGGCTTCTAACCCGCTGCCGTGATCCGGGGCGGGAACAGTGTCAGGTGGGTAGTTTGACTGGGGCGGTCGCCTCCTAAAATGTAACGGAGGCGCGCAAAGGTTCCCTCAGCACGGTTGGAAATCGTGCGTAGAGTGCAAAGGCATAAGGGAGCTTGACTGCGAGACTGACAGGTCGAGCAGGTGCGAAAGCAGGCCTTAGTGATCCGGCGGTAAGAGTGGAAGTGCCGTCGCTCAACGGATAAAAGGTACTCCGGGGATAACAGGCTTATCCTTCCCAAGAGTCCACATCGACGGAAGGGTTTGGCACCTCGATGTCGGCTCGTCGCATCCTGGGGCTGGAGCAGGTCCCAAGGGTTGGGCTGTTCGCCCATTAAAGCGGTACGCGAGCTGGGTTCAGAACGTCGTGAGACAGTTCGGTCCCTATCCACCATGGGCGCTGGAGCTTTGAGAGGAGTCGTCTCTAGTACGAGAGGACCGAGACGAACAGACCTCTGGTGTATCAGTCGTCGTGCCAACGGCGCTGCTGATTAGCCACGTCTGGATGGGATAACCGCTGAAAGCATCTAAGCGGGAAGCCCACCTCGAGATGAGAGCTCCCATCCCCTTGAGGGAGTAAGAGCCGTGGGAGACCACCACGTTGATAGGCGGGACGTGCAAGCGCAGCAATGCGTTCAGCGGACCCGTACTAATTGCTCGAGGTCTTGATTTTGAACACGTTCGTCTATGTCGCTATGGAGTTTTGAGGGTTGCGCGCGTTGCCGATCGTTCGCCCTGTGCGAACGTCGGCAAGGCGGCGCGGCGTTCACAACTTGCGGCGGTCATAGCGGCGGGGAAACACCTCTTCCCATTCCGAACAGAGAAGTTAAGCCCGACAGCGCCGATGGTACTCGGAGGGCAACCTCCCGGGAGAGTAGGTCGCCGCCGCATTATCTCGAGGGCCCCGCGAGGGGCCCTTCTTCATTTCATGCGGCCTTGACCTTCTCGCGCCAGTCCGGATCGAGCTCGCGCAGCCGGCGGACGCGCTCGCCGATCGGCGGGTGCGTGACGAAGAGCGCGGCCAGGCCCTCCTCGGCGAACGGGTTGATCGTGTAGAGCGGCTCCGTCGCCGGGCTCGCGCGAAACTCGACCAGCTCCATCGCCTGCTCGAGGCGAACGAGCGCGTCGGCGAGCCCGTGCGGCGAGTCGGCAGAGCTCGGCCGCCGCGCGGTCGGCCTCGAACTCGCGCTTCGGCGAGAGCAGGACATGCGTGAACGCCGCCGCGACCGGGCCGAGCACGAAGAGAAGTCCACGCTCGAGCCAGCCGCCGATGCGGCTGGTCTCGACGATCGCGGTTGCGATCACGACCGCGGTCGTCTGGACGAGGACGTCGCGATGGCGGACGTGCGCGAGCTCGTGCGCGAGGACGCCTTCCAGCTCGGCCGGGAGACGCCGCAGAGAGCAGCCCTGTCGAGACTGCGATCGCCGAGGCCAGCGGCCCGCGGCCGGCAGCGAGGGCGCGCGGAAAACCGTCCGGCAATCAGGTACAGCCGCGGCTTGACGACCCCGGCGCGCGCCGCGAGCGACTCGACCGTCGAGTGGAGCGGCCGGCGCCTCACCCGGGAGCAGCTCGCGGGCGCCGACCATCCCGAGCGCGACCCGGTCGGCGTAGGTCCAGAGCCCGACGGCTGCAAGCAGGACGCAGAAGACGAAGAGCGAGGCGACGCGCAGCCCGCCGAGCGCCCAGCCGATGCCGCCGAGCACCGCGCGCGAGGGCTAGCAGGAGCGTCCACGCCTTGAGCAGGTTCAGCGCCGCAGCCGGGCGGCCCGTCACTCAGACCTCGTCGTCGTCGAGTCGCGCTCGTCCTCGGTGAGGCCGCGCGGCGGCCAGTCCGGCTCGGGGGCGTCGCAGCGGCTCGAGCAGTGGAGCGAGGCGATGTTCTGGAGCGGGATCAGGATGTGACCGTTCAGCTCGATGTGCGCGACGTCCTCGACGTAGCAGTACGCGGTCAGCACGCCGTCCTGGTACTCGCCGCCGAAGAGCGCGACCTCGACCTGCTCGCCCTTGTACTTGCTCGTGTAGTCCTCCAAGCCGCGGTCAGTCTACCCCCGCGAACGAGCCGTCCCGGAAGTGCAGCTCGAAGACGGCGCAGTTCTCGAGCCGTCCCTCGACCTCGACGCCCGCGTGGCGTCTGAGGGCGCCGAGCGAGCCGCCGTGGGAGACGACGAGGATGCGCTCGCCGCGGTGCCCGTGGGCGATCCGCTCGAGCGCCTCGACGACCCTCGCGCTGTGCGCCTCGCGGGTCTCGCCGTCGTGGCGCTCGTGTCCCGGGAACCGCTCCTCGATCTCGGCCCGCGTCAGGCCGGCCCACGAGCCGACGTCGACCTCGCGCAGGCCGCGGTCGACCAGAACCGGGACACCGTGCGGCTCGGCGACGATCAGCGCGGTCTCGTGCGCCCGGCGCAGGTCGCTCGAGTAGACGGCCTCGAACGGGTCGGCCGCGAGCCGAGCCGCCAGCTCCCGCGCCTGCGCGCGCCCCGTCTCGTTCAGGGGCGGATCCGCCCAGCCCTGGAAGCGCCCGGCTCGATTCCAGTCCGTCTCGCCGTGCCGTGCGAGGAGGATCGTCGTCACGGCGACTAGGCTAGCGGCGTGGACATGGGACTCCGCGATCGGGTGTGCCTGGTCACCGGCGGGACGGGCGGTATCGGCCTCGCAGCCGCCCGGATGCTGGTGGACGAGGGAGCGCGGGTCGTGACGGCCGGCCGGCGCGAGCAGGCGCCCGGGGTCGGCGAGACGCTCCATCTCTCGGCCGATCTCGCGCAGCCCGGCGCGCCGGAGGGGGTCGTCGAGCGGGCGCTCGACAGCCTCGGCCGGGTCGACTGCCTCGTCAACAACGTCGGTCTGGCGTACCAGTCGAGCTTCGACGAGCTGACGGTCGAGCAGTGGGAGGAGCTCTGGCAGCTGAACGTGATGAGCTTCGTCCGCGCGACCCGCGCCGTGCTGCCGTCGATGCGGGCGCGCGGCGAGGGCGTGATCGTCAACGTCTCGTCGACCGCCGGCAAGCGCCCTTCGACGGGCATGCCGAACTACTCGGTGACGAAGGCCGCCGTGCTCTCGCTCTCCCGGCTCGTCGCCGACACGTATGCGAGGGACGGGATCCGCTGCAACGCGGTCGCGCCCGGTCCGGTCGCCACCGAGGCGTGGACCGGGGAGGGCGGGCTCGCCGACCAGACCGCAGCCCGCACGGGAAAGACGCGCGACGAGGTGCTGGCCGCGGTCGGCGCCGGGCGGCCGCTCGGCCGGCTCGCGGAGCCGGACGAGATCGCCGCCGTGATCGTCTTCCTCTGCTCCCGGCACGCGTCGTACGTCACGGGCGCCGCGTGGAGCGCGGACGGGGGCACCGTGCCGATCATCGTCTAGCCAGGAGCGGCTGATGTTCCACGGCGTCTTCCCGATCTTCGCAACCGTCGACCCGGAGCGACTCGCAGGGTTCTACTGCGACTGGTTCGGCTTTCACGAGACGTACCGCTACCCGTCCGAGGGGCCGGGAGACTTCGTGGTCGTGACGCTCGGGGAGACCGCGATCGGCTTCGCGCGGCACGCGCCCGGCGTGCGGCCCCTGGAGCTCTGCATCAAGACGGACGACGTCGACGAGGCCGTCGCCGGGCTCGGCGATTCGGTCCTGCAGGCTCCGGCCGACCAGGAGTGGGGCGACCGAACGGCGTGGGTGGCCGATCCGGACGGGAACGTGATCCAGCTCTTCCAGCCGCCGGCCCCGAGCGGCTGAGCGATCTGGCTGAGCGATCTGGGAGGCCTGCCTTTTGACGCTTGCCCGTCAGGGACACCCGTCCCTGACCGACAGGTCCCCTCGGTCCCATCCCAAACCCCCACCCACCCACGGGGATGACCAGGGTAGCCGCCCCGTCCGCACGTGTCTGTGCCAAGTTCGAGCCAAGTTTCCCCGCAGGCGGAATGACCGGCGAAGCGACTACTGTGGGGCCATGCCGGAGCTTGCCGGACGGGTTGCCGACGCCTTCGAGGCGCGCGTGCGCGGGCACGAGGAGGCCTGGCTGTCGCCGCTCGCCGTACGCTCGTACGAGACGCGCGGGCCGCGAGCGCCCCGAGGAGCCGTGCGGCGTGCGGACGCCCTTCCAGCGGGACCGGGATCGGATCGTGCACTCGAAGCCGTTCCGGCGCCTGAAGCAGAAGACGCAGGTCTTCATCGACCCGCTCGGCGACCACTACCGCACGCGGATGACGCACACGCTCGAGACGACCGCGATCTCGCGCGTCGTGGCGCGGGCGCTACGCCTCAACGAGGACCTGACCGAGGCGATCGGGCTCGGCCACGACATGGGCCATCCGCCGTTCGGCCACGCGGGGGAGGAGGCGCTCGACCGCGCGCTCCGAGAAGCGGTTCGGCCTCCGCTTCCGGCACAACGAGCAGTCGGCGCGCGTCGCGGCCGAGCTGAACCTCACCTACGAGGTGCGGAACGGGATCCTCACCCACACCGGCCCCGTCGAGCCCGAGACGCAGGAGGGCAAGATCGTGCGCCTCGTCGACCGCGTCGCGTACATCAACCACGACATCGACGACGCGATCCGGTACGGGCTCCTCTCGGAGGACGACCTGCCGCGCGAGGAGATCGAGCTGCTCGGGCCGAGGGGATCCGTGCGGATCGACACGCTCGTGCACGACCTCGTCGAGAGCTCCGCCGCCGCGGGGGACATCGTCCAGAGCGACGAGATCGGCGCCGCGATGCTGTCGCTCCGCTCCTTCATGTTCGAGCGCGTCTACCTCGCGCCGGTGGCGGCTGCCGAGCACGAGCGGGCACACGTGACGATCCAGCGCATCTTCGACCAGCTGGTCGCGCGGGGCGACGGGCCGGAGGAGATCGTCTCGTTCATCGCCGGGATGACCGACCGGTACGCGCTGTCGTACGCTGCCGAGATCTAGTGGCCAGGATCAAGGACAGCTCGGTCGAGCAGGTCAAGCAGCGCGCGAACTTCGAGGAGGTCGTCTCCGCGTACACGCAGCTGCGCAAGACCGGCGCGCGGCTGATGGGGCGCTGCCCGTTCCACGAGGAGCGCACGCCGAGCTTCTCCGTCAACCCGGTCGACAAGTACTTCGTCTGCTTCGGCTGCGGCGAGAAGGGCGACATGATCTCGTTCGTCGAGAAGAAGCAGAACCTCGACTTCGTCGGCGCGATCGAGTGGCTCGCAGACCGGTTCGGCATCGAGCTCGAGTACGAGGAGTCGTCGCCGGGCCAGGACGCCGCGCGCACGCGCCGCAAGCGGCAGCTCGAGCTCCTCGACGCGGCCGCCGCCTTCTACGAGCGGATTCTCTGGGACACGGAGGCGGGCTCGTTCGCGCGGGACTACCTCGTGGGCCGGGGCCTGAGGGAGGAGATCTGCCGCGAGTTCCGGCTCGGTTTCGCTCCCGGCGGGAACATGCTCGTCCGCAAGGCGCTCGAGCGCGGCTTCACGCGCGACGAGCTGCGGGCCGCCGGGCTCTCGCGCCAGAACGGCTCCGACTACTTCCAGCAGCGGCTGCTCTTCCCGCTGGCGGACGCGCGCGGCCGCGTACGCGGCTTCCAGGCGCGCCGCCTCCGCGAGGAGGATCCGCTGCACGCGAAGTACGTCAACTCACCCGAGTCGGACCTCTTCCGCAAGGCGGAGGTCGTGTACGGCCTCGACCACGCGCGGCACGCCATCGCACGGGAGGACCGCGCCGTCGTCGTCGAGGGGAACACCGACGTGATCGCGCTGCGGCAGGCCGGCTTCGAGCCTGTCGTCGCGTCGATGGGGACGGCGCTCACCGAGGCGCACGTCCGCGAGCTCGCGCACCTGACGCACCGCGTCTGGCTCTGCTTCGACGGCGACGCCGCCGGCCAGGCGGCCACGCTCCGCGGCATGGAGCTCGCCGCCGCGCAGGGGGATGGAGGTGAAGGTCGTCGCGCTTCCGCCCGGGCAGGACCCCGCGGACGCACCCGAGGGCTTCGAGGACCGGCTGCGCGCCGCCGAGCCGTACCTCGCCTACCGCGTCCGCCTCGAGATCGAGCGGGCGCCGGACCGGCAGGAGGGCTTCAAGCGCGTCAAGGAGCTCCTCGGCCGCTTCGAGGACTCGCCCGAGCGCCAGGACGCGGTCAGGCTCGCCGCCGACCGACTCGGCCTGCCGCCGGAGACGCACGCGGGACTCGCGCCGGCTCTTCGCTCGGGCTCCGTCGGGGTCGCCTCGGCGAAGCTGCTCGACCGGGACGAGCGCCTCGAGCGAAATGCGCTCGCGGCGGCGTTCGCGTACGAGGGCGTCCGCCGGCACCTCGGCGACCTGCCCGAGCACGACTTCGACGATCCACTGCACCGCTCGATCCGGAACCACCTCGTGCACGGCACCGACCTCGACGACGCGGGCCGGGGTCTCGTCGCGGAGCTCGACGCGCGGCTCCAGACGGAGGGGATCGACGAGCCCACGGGCAAGGAGCTCCTCTTCCGGATCGCCCAGCGGCAGATCCGCCGCGAGCTGCCGACCGCCTCGCCGGAGCGGCTCGGCGAGCTGCAGGAGGCGCTCCGCAAGATCAAGGAAGCGGTGGGCGAGCCCGTCTAGCCCTGCGTCTGCCGGGGCGTGCCGCCGCTCGCCGGAACAACCGATCGAGGGGTTGACGCCAACTCGCCACCTGGCTAGTGTGCGCACCTTCGTCGGGCGAGCCAGGTGTTTGACGTCCGACGCGAGTGCCCAGGATTCACACAACCGATGAGCTTGCTCCGCCGCACCCTCGCTCTTCTCGCCCTGGCCGTCGCGACGGTCGGCTTCGCCGCCGCCGGCGGCAGCATCGGCGTCGAGAGGGCCACGGCGACGGCGCTCGTCGGCGACTGTGTCGTCGGCTCCGGCTGGGGAACGCCCCGCGCCGATCTCGCGAGTCAGGCCGTGCAGCTCGTCAATGCCCATCGAACGGCGATGGGGCTGCGGGCGCTCGTCGTCTCGCCGACGCTCTCGGCCTCGGCCGTCTGGAAGGCGCAGCACATGGCGCGCTACGCCTACATGGCGCACGACGACCCGGCGCCGCCCGTCTCGCGCACGGCCGGGCAACGGATCCTGGCCTGCGGCTACTCCGCCAGCTGGGGAGAGAACATCGCCTACGGCTACGCCAGCGCCCAGGCCGTCGTCGACGCCTGGCTCGCATCTGCCGGGCACCGGGCGAACATCGAGAACGCGAGCTACGCGGCGATCGGGTCGGGTGCGGCCGTGGGTTCGAGCGGCTACGTGTACTGGGCGCAGGACTTCGGCACCGTGAGCGACGGCGGCGCACCGCCTCCGCCGCCGCCGCCTCCGCCACCTCCGCCGCCGCCTCCGCCGCCGCCGCCACCACCTCCGCCGCCGCCTCCGCCGCCACCCCCGCCGCCGCCTCCTCCGCCTCCTCCGGGGTCTCCCACCCCGAAGCCTCCGCCGCCGACGTCCCCGACCCCGTCGCCTCCGAGCCCGGGCGGCAACGCCTCCAAGGCGCCGTCGGCCGCCGGAGCCGCCGTCGTCCTGCATGGCCTGAAGGTCGCGCCGCACCAGCCGAGGCCCGGCAGGCGGCTGACCGGGACCGTCGCAGTCTTCCACGGGGGCGCACGGACCACGACCGGACAGGTCGCCTGTTACGGGCGCGTCGACGGCAAGGCCCTCCGCGTCCTCACACACGGCTTCAGGCACGCGCAGAGCCGCCTGCACCTGGCGGATCCCGGCCGGCGCAGCCGGGAAGATGATCAGCGCCGTCGTGGTCGTACGGAAGGGCGCACTGCAGGCGCAGGCGCCGTTCCGCATGCGCGTCTCGTAACCGCTCGTAGCCTCTCGGGCTAAACGGACCGGCGTCGCATGCCGATAGCGACGAGGTGGGCATCGCCGTCGCCGTTGCCGCTGTCTTCCTGCTCGTCGCCGCTCCGGGCGGAACACCCCTCGCCTCGCGCGCACACGCGCCCGAGCGCGGAGCAGCGGAGCGCGCCACGGTTCACGTCGCGGGCTCCGTACCGAAGCGGCAGGGAGCCCGGCGCGCCGCCGCCTCGACGGTCCCGAACGACCCGTACTGGCGGGACTCGTGGGCCTTGCCGAAGGTGCACGCGGCCGACGCGTGGGGCTGGACGACGGGTCGCGCGGCGACGGTCATCGCGGTGCTCGACACGGGTGTGGACCGGGGCCATCCCGATCTCAGGTCGTCGCTCGTCGCGGGGTACGACTTCGTGAACCACGACGACGATCCGAGCGACGACCACGGACACGGCACGGCGGTGGCCGGAGTCATCGCGGCGCGCTCCAACAACGGGATCGGTGTCGCGAGCCCCTGCTGGCGCTGCTCGCTGATGCCGGTGAAGGTGATCGGCGCCGACGGCTCAGGCCGGGCAGCCGACGTCGCCGAGGGCATCCTCTGGGCGACCGACCACGGTGCGGACGTGATCAACATGAGCTTCACGCTGAGCGGCCCGGATCCGGCGGTCGAGCAGGCCGTCGCCGACGCCGTCGCCCGCGGGGTGGTCGTCGTGGCCGCGGCCGGGAACGACGGCGATCAGACCGTGACCTATCCCGCGGCGTATCCCGGCGTGCTGAGCGTCGCCGGGACCGACGGGGCCGATGCGCGGTACGGCTGGTCGAGCTACGGAAGCTGGGTGCAGCTCGCCGCGCCCGGCTGCGGCATGACGACGCTCCGCGGCGGATCGTACGGAGACTTCTGCGGGACCTCGGCCGCGGCCGCGTTCGTCTCGGGCCTGGCCGGTCTCGCCCGCTCGTACGGAGCCGCCCTGCCGGGCTCCGCAATCGCCGAAGGCCTCGCCGCGAGTGCGAAGCGGATCGGGGACGCCGTCTCCGCCGGCCGCGTCGACGCCGGCGCGCTGCTGAAGACGCTCGCCGCCCGGAGACCCGCGGCCGATCGGGACGACCGCGGCCGCCGCGCCGAACTCTCGCTCTCCTGACGAAGAAGGAGGGCCCGCCTTGCGGCGGGCCCTCCTGGTCGAGTGGGTCTCGGTAGCGCCGATCAGGCGACGACCGCGACCCGGACCGACTTCACCGCCTTGCCGAACTTGAGGTTCGGGACGGTGACGAAGCGGTTGGTCGAGATCTTGCGGATCACGACACGGTTGACCTTGCCGTTCTTGCCCACCAGGGAGATCTTGACCTGCGCCTTCGCGTTCGGGCTCGAGAGCCGGAGCACGAGGAAGCGGGTTCCCTTGAGGACGAGCAGCTGGGCGGACACGAGCTTCGCCTTCGCTGCCTTGGCTGCTGCCTTCGCGGCAGGCGTCTGGATTGCCGCCACCGGAGCACCGGCGAGGCTGACGACCGACGCGGTCACCGGAGGAGGTGCCGCAGCGCCCGTCGAGGCACCGCCGCCGCCGCCGCCCGGTCCAGTGATGACGACGGGCGGCGCCGTGGTGCCACACGTCGTCGTACCACCCGTGGTCGGGTTGACGAGAACGAACCGCTTGACGCCCGGGTTCTGATCGGACATCCGGGTGCCGAGGTTCTCGGTCTTGACGTCGACGCAGATGTTCAGCGACTCCGTCACGAGCACGCCGGCCTGGCCGAGCCTGTTCGTGCGGACGTCGACCCACAGCGGCCCGTTGTCGTCTACCAGTTCCTGGCCACGTGTGTCGAAGCCGCCGTGCAGTGATGCGTCAGGCTCGATGTTCCCGAGCGGCGTCCGGCTGAACCGAACGAGCGCGCCCGAGACCGGGTTGCCGTAGATGTTCGTGATGGTCTCGACGCAGAAGGACTCGTTGACGCCCTTCGGGACGCATGCGAGCACCTTGCTGGCGAGCGAGTTGACCGTCTTGGTGATCGAGTTCGAGACCTTGCTCGCCTGATCCCAGAGGACGGGCTGATCCGGATAGAACGCCTCGGACGTGATCACCGACGTCCCCAGCGTGCCCGGGGAGAGGTCGCAGCGACCATTGGCGTCAGCGGACCACCGGAAGCCGGCGTCCGGGTCGTACGAGATGAACGCGACCCCGTGCTCGTCCGTGTAGACGACCACGTGGTCGTTCCCCGCGATGTTCGGACGCGGGTTCCCGAGCTCGTCGCGGCAGATGACTCTCTCGTCGCCGCGAGTCGGGTCGTCGTTCTTGAACGCGAGCGTCTCGTAGTAGTCGTACACCCCCGAGCCGAGGAAGCCCGGGAAGTTGTTCGACACGAACGTGCCGGCGACGCCGGAGCGGTCGCTGTGGAACGCGTCCGGGCCGGCTGCCGGGATGTACGCCTTGTAGAACGGGGCGTACAGGTTGTGCGGTGTGTTGTCCGGCTTCGAGCTGTCGCGGACGTAGATGTCGTCCTTGTCAGCGTAGTTCACGTCCTCCAGCGACCCGATCCCGCCTGCGGCGATCCGCGTGTCGACGCGGAGCGCCGGCATGGGAGCGTCGTCTGCGTTCAGCGCGTTGTCGCCGAGGAACGTGTCGAAGTCACGCACCGGGTCGAACGGGCCGACCGTGTAGTCGGACGAGTAGCCGAAGTAGTGCGAGAACGGCCCCGTTTCGCCGCCCGCCGAGGCCTGGCCAGTCAAGAGGAAGCAGTTGTCGACGGCGTCGACCGAGCCGGCCCGAGGCGTGCAGGCGTTGTCGCCCGCATGGTTCGAGTCCGGAGCCTGGTTGTCGTGGATGTCCCAGCGAGCACCAGGCGCTTCCGGGCCTGCCGCCGTTCGCGGCATAGTCGTCCACCGCGAAGTGCCTCGCGAGGAACTCCCAGTCGTCCGGCAGCGTGATCGAGTTGTCGGGATCGATGCCGGCGAAGTCGTTCCCGAGCGGGAACGTCCCCTTGACATTGATCTTCACGAGCCCGTTCTTGAACACCTTGTTCGGGGCCGTGCCGAGCGTGTTGAAGATGCCGTCGCCGGTCGGATCGCCGACGTCGATGCTCGGGAACTCGGCATTCGCGACCTCATGGATGACCGGCGCCTGGTCGCGCATCCAGATGACCAGGAACTGGTGCTTGCCGAGGATGTCGAACCCCGGCGTCTCGCCCTTGAAGTCGATCCGGGCGGCGCCCTTGATGACCGCCATTCCCGGCTTGAGCGACGAGACGTGGACCGAGAAGCAGAGGCGGTACGAATCGTCCAGATAGGCGAGCGTGTCGCCGTTCGGGGCGTTCAGGAACCGCGGGCCCGAGTTGTTCTCGTCGACGCCGCTCCAGTCCTCCACGGTCCAGGACGAACGCAGGATCGGCGCCCGGCGTCGGAAGCCCTTGAGCCGTCTCGCTCGAGAGCCCCAGGTTGTCGGTCATCTCCTGCTGCCCCAGACACTTCGCGATGCGGACCTGCTCGCCCGCCCACGCGAGGTATGGGACGTTTGCCGTCTGCGGGTCCGGCGCGGAGCTGGACGATCCATCTGTTGCCATGGCCGGAGCCGCGAACAGAAGCATCCCCAGAGCCGCAACCGAGCCCGCAAAGACGGCGAACCTCAGTCGATTACGCATGTGTGATTCCCTCACTTGTCGATTCCCCAAAGATGTTCAGCAAGGCCGCAGCCGGCCTTACTGCTGTTGCACTCTCCCCTGCGCGCATCCTCCTTTCGGGTCCTGACCGTGCAACCGTCGATTGCAACTTTTCATGCAACTTCCCGCACTAGTCGCCAGGTCGGTTCTACCCCCTTCGGGGGGTGAATACAAGTCGAGAGGCGGGTAGGTTTTCTTCCCCGAAAAAGCCACCCGGCTGGGTCAGTATTTTCCCGCAACCTTTGTGTCGCCGGCCTACCCCCGTCGCAATGTGCAACGTTTCCGGAACGGCCGAATCGGTGGGGCCGCGGGTGGGATTCTCGGGCGCCTCTCCCGTCTCGCCCGCTTCGGTTCTAGACTCGGCCCATGCGGCGCCTTTCGCGGCTCCTGGCGGGTCTTGCCGCGCTGGTCCTCGCGGGGACCGGGGCGGCCGCCGGGCTGCAGCCGAACGACCCCGCCTGGCAGGAGCAGTGGGGCGAGCGCCTGATCCGGCTACCGGAGGTCTGGGCCCTCACGACGGGCGACCCGAGCATCGTGATCGCGATCGTCGACACGGGCGTGAACCCGATTCCCGAGCTCGAAGGACAGCTGGTTCCCGGCTGGGACTTCGTCGAGAACGACGACGTCCCACAGGACACGCAGGGGCACGGGACCCGGGTCGCGAGCGTGATCGTCGCGCGCGGGAACAACGGCCGCGACATGGCGGGACACTGCTGGGGGTGCCGCCTCATGCCCGTTCGCGTGAGCAGCGACGGCACCGCCGTTGCCGACCGGATCGCCGCCGGCATCGTCTGGGCCGTCGACCACGGGGCCCGCATCGTCAGCATCAGCCTGACGCGCATCGGCTCGCCGGATCCCGTCGAGGAGCAGGCGGTCGAGTATGCGATCGCGCGCGGAGTGCTCGTGCTCGGGTCAGCCGGGAATGCCGGCAACACCCTCGAGCAGTACCCAGCGGCGTATCCCGGCGTGCTCTCGGTCGGCGCCAGCGACGACAGGGACGCGCTCTACTTCTGGTCGACCCGCGGGCCCTGGGTGACGCTGACCGCGCCCGGCTGCCAGGTCGTCATGGACGCGTCGATCGGCCCAGGGGTCATCTGCGGCACGTCCTTCACGCCCGCGGTGGTGGCAGGCGTCGCAGGGCTCATCCTCTCGCAGAACCCCTCGCTCACCGCGACGCAGGTGGCCGACGCGCTGGTCGCGAGCGCCGTGCCGGTTGCGGGTGTGAGCGCGGGCCGCGTCGACGCCTACGGCGCCTTCCAGAGGCTCGGACTCCTGACGTCGACCGCCGTCTCGCCTCCGCAGACCGCGAAGGCGGTTGCGCCGGGCCAGCTGTTCGCCCGGGAGGCGCGGCTCGAGGCCGGCACGTTCCGCGGAGGCACGCGCATCCCGGTGCGGGTGGGCAAAGGGCGTCTCGAGATGCAGCTCGTGACACCCTTCGCCCGGAAATGCACGCTCTGGCTCGACACGGGGAGCGAGATCAGGCTCGCCTCGCCCGCCGTGAAGAACCTGCTCAGCCTGTCGGTGCTCCTCCCCGCCGGCCGGTACACCGTCGCAATCGCCTGCGAGGGTGCAGCCAGCCGGCCTTTCACACTCGGGATCATCGGGATGTTCCCTGTTGCACAGCGCCGGTAGCCATCACCGGCATTGAGGCCCTGCGGATGGGGACGGGCTTCGGAAGCATCTCGGTCTCGCTCCCGTTCGCACCGTTGGTCCCGCCGCCGATCGTGATCACCTCGCCGGACTCGGCCACCGGCAGGACGCCGTTCTCGCGGGCCCAGCGCACCGCGTCGTAGCGGCTCCCGACGCCGAGCTTGCGGTAGACGTTCGCCAGGTGGAACTTCACCGTCTGGTCGGTGATCCAGAGGATCTGTCCGACCTGCCGGTTCGAGCCCCCTTCGGACACGAGCTGGAGGATCTCGAGCTCCCGCCGCGTCAGCCGCGGGAACATGAGGTCTTCGTGTGCCGGATCCTCGTTCCGCAGCTCGCGCCAGCGTGCGAGGTAGATCTTCGGCTCGAAGGCCTCGTTGATGGCCGTCTTCACCGCCTCGAGCTCCGCCGTCTTGAGGACGTACGCGGATGCCCCGGCGTCGAAGGCGGCATTCCGCAACTCCGCGTCGTCGTTGCCCGAGACGACGATCGCCGTCAGGTTCGGGTCGAGGCGGCGCCCCGTCGCGATCAGGCTCAGAGCCTGGTCGCTGCCTTCCGGCAGGGCGAGCTCCGCGACGAGCAGGTCCGGACGGTGCTCCATGAGCAACGCCAGTGCCGCGTCGGCCGTCGAAGCCGAGCCGACAATCGTCGTGTCGAGTTCCTTGAGCAGGGACGCCATCGCCCCGCAACACATCGGATGTGGGTCAAGGAGTACGGCCGTGCGGCCGCCTCCCTTCATGTCATGTTTCACGTTTTCCTCCCTCAAACGTTCCAGACACGATCGCCAGAACTGCGACTCCCGGCGCTCGGCCGAGAGCCGCGGGCGACTATCCGGGTCGTTCGGGGAGGGAGACGCCGAGCTCGCCGTGCACGATCCGATCGCGCTGGACGAAGACCGGCCGTGTGCCGGGAACAGGCATTCGTAGCGGCCCCAGGATGACCGCGAACATCCGTGGCGGTTCTGCCGAGAACCAGCCGCCGCCCGAGGAGCCGCCGCCTGCGCCCCACGGACTGTGCGTGCGCGTGGGGCCGAACGGGCTTACGGCATCGGGAACCCGGTGTTGGTCTTCGCCTTCGTGACCGGCGCGTGCGGGCGACCCGGCGTCCGGGCGACCGCACGTGCGGCCGCGCGCAGGACGGCGGCCGACGACGACGAGCCGGTCGTCGCGGCGGCCACGAGCGCGGCGCTCAGAGCCTTTGCCTTGCGGACGCTGGAGCACGCGGCGGGGACACGGCGGACGATCGGGGCTCCGCACGAGGCGGTCGGCAGCGCAGACGCCAGTCTGGTCGTACGGGTCAGGGCGCGTACGCGTCGTGCCGGCCTGGACTCCTGCGAGGTCCGCCGGTGACATGACCACCGGGGGCAGCTCCTGCGAGAGCGACGGGGCAGCTTCGACCACCGGCTGCGTCGAATCGGCCGGCGTCTCGCCGTCCGTGCTCGGGACCGGGATGGTGACCACGCCATCCGTCGAGGGAGCGGTGTCGACGACGGCCGTCGACGCGATGCTGACGACGCCCGAGGCTGCGCTGGGAGTGGGGGGCACCTGCGGCGCTGCGGTCGGCTGCGCAGACGCGGTGGCCGGCGCGGCCTCCGTCGGGCTGCCGGCAGTCGACGTGGCGGCGGAAGGCGTCGGTTTGGTATCGGGGCAGTTCTCCTTGCAGGAATCGCGGTCGGCCGGGGTCGAGCTCGTACCCGCGGCGGGCTCCTGCGTCGCGGCCGGCGTAGCGGGATCGGCCGTCGCGGCGCCCGCGGTCGCGGGGTCGCTCGTGGCGGTCCCCGCTGTGCTGCTGCCTGCCGTGTCGGTGCCGGCTGTCCCGTTGCCTGCAGTGCCGGTGTCCGAGCTGCCGCCGCCGCCCGTGGGCGTCGAGGGTTCAGCGCCGGGGGCGGGAGGCGTCTCGTTCGCGGGCGGGGGCGTCGGGGTCGCCGTCGCCGTCCCGCCGCCCGTGGGCGGGTCGTCGGCGCGCGCGGGCTGCGCGAAGGCGAACGCCGCTGTCAGGGCAACCACCAGTAGCCCGACCACGAACCTCGGACGGGAAACCTGCAACCACCGGTCTCGCCCTACCGCAGCCATCACACCGGACCTCGATCCGAACTCCCCCTCCCCTTTCTTACAGGAGTCGCCTCCGCAAGACAAGTCTGGTTCGCCCAGGGGCATGCACGCCGAAGGACTCGAAGTGCGTTGCATCCCGAGTCCCTCGACGTCTTTGGGGTTGCAAGCGGGGGAATCACAAGGAAATCCGCTCGCGCCGGTCAGTATAGATATTGAAGTCGGACAGTATCGATACCGCAGACGGACGATATGAGTGTTGCGCGAAGCCGGTCCGGGTAGGTTCGCGGCCGGCTTCTATCTTTCGAGGCGGGACCGTGCTACACCATGCCCACGTTCTCTTCTTCTTTGGGGGTAGCAAGGGACGATGGGTGGTGCCGCAAGGGTGTGGCGGACTGGTGTTGCGGGGGTGTTGTTCCTCGCGCTGATCGTGGTTCCGGGACGGGCGTCCGCGGACGATCCGCCGCCGCCTCCGCCTCCGCCCACGATCGCTAACGTCACGGCATCCGAGGGGGCCGGGACGTTCTCGTTCGCGGTCAAGGGTCCGGCGGACGCGACGATCAAGTACGCGACCGCGAACGGCACGGCGGTGGCACCCGGGGATTACACGGCGGTAACCGCGGGAAGCGTCGGTCTCAACCCCAGCACGGGCGACGGGACGATCCCGGTGACGGTCGTGAACGACACGCTCGACGAGGCGGACGAGCAGTTCACGGTGAACCTGCTGGACGACAGCAACGCCGTGATCGCGAGCGCGACGGGCACGATCCAGGACAACGACGCGGCACCGGTCGCGACGATCGGCAACTCCCCCGACGTGACCGAGGGCAACGCCGGCGGGACCGCCAAGGCGACGTTCACCGTCACCCTCTCGGTGCTCAGCGGCAAGGACGTCTCCGTCAACTACGCGACCGTCGACAACACGGCGAAGACGCCCGGGGACTACACGGGGGTCAGCGGGACGCTCGACGATCCCGGCGGGCACGAAGACGAAGGACATCAGCGTCAACGTCACCGGGGACACCGCCTCCGAGGGCGACGAGACGTTCTTCGTCATCCTGACTCCGCACGACGACACGGCGACGATCGGCGAGCCGCATCAGGGGACGGCGAAGATCGTGGACGACGACGCGAGGCCCACCCTCTCGATCGCGCTGGTCAAGCCCCAGCTCGAGGGCGGCGACGTCAAGCCTCCCACCGGCCCCGTCAACCTCCAGTTCAGGGTGACGCTCAGCGCCGCCAGCGCCCAGACGATCACCGTCCTGGCCTCGACGACGACAGACGGCACGGCCATCGGCGGGATCGACTATTTCGTCAAGAGCGGCGAGCAAATCACGTTCACGCCGGGCCAGGTCGAGAAGATCTTCCTCGTCCAGATCAAGGACGACACGATCGACGAGGAAGACGAGACCATGAGCGCGATCCTCTCAAACCCCTCCGCGGGAGCGACGATCGCAGCCGGGAAGGGCACCGCCGTCGGCACGATCCTCGACGACGACCACTCCTCGCTGCTGTCGGTCAGCGACGCGACGGTCGACGAGCCGGCCTCCGGCACCGCGCAGTTGACGTTCACCGTCTCGCTCGAGCCGGCGAGCGCTCGAACCGTGAAGGTCGACTTTGCCACGGCCGACGGCACCGCTTCGGCGGGGAGCGACTACACGGCGACGAGCGGGACGCTGACGTTCAACCCCGGGGAGCTGACGAAGACGGTCACGGTCGACGTGATCGGCGACTCCGTCAACGAGGACAACGAGACGGTGCTGCTCAGGCTCCTGAACCCGTCCCGCGTGCTGATCGCGGACAACCAGGGGCAGGGCACGATCATCGACAAGAACGCACCGCCGTCGCTCTCGATCGACGACGACGTCGTGGCCGAGGGCGAAGGCGCGAACTTCACGATCACGCTCGCAGGTGCGACGCTGCGGACCGTCACCGTGGTCGCCGAGACCACCGGCGGCACGGCGACGTCGGGGATCGACTTCCAGGCACGGCGCTCCGTGTTGACGTTCGCGCCGGGCGAGAAGACGAAGACGTTCTCCGTCGCAGTCGTCGACGACGCGGATTCCGAGCCGCAGGAGACGTTCACCGTCGACCTCCACGACGCCACCAACGCGACGATCACGAAGAGCAGGGGTGTGGCCACGATCCAGGCGAGCGACCAGCAGCTGGCGTCGTCGACGCCGCCGGCGAGCACCCCGACCCCCGTCGCCAAGCCGGCGAGCACGCCGACGACGATCCTGCTGCCGCGGATGGTGCTCGCGCCGCGTGTCGTCATCGCCACCGCCGGCGGCAAGGCGAAGCTCCAGATGACCTGCGCGAAGATCTCGCCGATCACCTGTGCCGGGAGCGTCGCGCTCGAGACCGTCACCAAGCCGAAGCTCAGCCTCGGCCGTCAATCGTTCTCCGTCAAGAAGGGCAAGCGTGCGGACGTCGTGATCCGGCTCTCCGCCCGCGGGTTCAAGCTCCTGAAGCAGCGCCGGACGATGCAGGCGCGCGCGATCGTGATGGTCAAGACGGGGAAGACGTCCTTGCGGGTCGTCCCCGGCGTGATCACGCTCAGGGCTCCAAAGGGCTGATCGCCCCGCATCTGTCCGTACCGGCGGCTCGAGCCGTTGGCGGCGCGTTTTGCTCGCTACACTTTTCCGCCCGATCCCCGGTAGCTCAATTGGCAGAGCATTCGGCTGTTAACCGAAGGGTTGTTGGTTCGAGTCCAACCCGGGGAGCTGCGCCAGCCCGCGACCGCGACCGGCACCGAGGTGGGTCTCCGCCCGTGAGGCGAATGCCTCGACGAGCGGAGACCGGTCGATCTGCTGCTACGCCGCCTGCCGAGCCTGCGCCTCCTTGGCACGGCGCTCGGCTTCCTCGATGAACGGCGTGAAGTTGATGCCGTAGAAGAGGTGCTTCAGCGCCGGCTTCATCACGAAGCTGCGCACGGGACCCATGCTCTGCGACGCGGGGCTATCGGGCGTTCTACAACCCCGGCGGCCCAGGCCCCAAGCCGTTCGCCGGGGTTCGCTACACGGCGCCGGGGCCGCCCGATCTGGAGCCTGTCGTGATGGCGCTCGACGACCCGATGCGCGTCAGCCGGACCCGTAACGGAGCACCTGGCGATCGCGCCCGTTTCGCAGGGTGGGAAGCCCTCTACTAGCCGGTGACCGTGACCGGCACCTCGACCTGGTGCTGCGGGCTGCCGTCCTCGGCCGACGGAGCGAAGAGGACGATGCGCACGGGGCCGGTGACGTCGAGCGGCACCGACGTGTCGAACGTGCCGCGGTCACCTGAGCCTGACGACGCCGTGATGAACGTGTCGACGATCTTCTCGTCGCCCTGGTAGACGTCGAGGTGCATGTTCGCCTCGTAGACGTTGGACGTGCCGGCGAGGCGGACCGGGCTCGTCACCGTCGCGCCGGGAACCGGCGTCTCGACGAGGATCACCGGCGTCTGCTCCTCGTAGTCCTTGCGCGTCTGCGGACCGTCGAGCATGACGCCCTCGCCGCCGAGCGACGTGACCGGCTCGCCGTCGATCTCGAACACGACCGAGTCGACCGTCGGGAACTGCGTCAGCGTGTAGACGACCTGAGCCAGCCGGGTGCGCATCGAGGCCGAGCCTCCGCCGGAGGCGAACTCCTTCGAGAGGTCGACCGTCGCGACGCCGTTCGCGATCGTCACTCCGAGGAGCTTCGTCCCGTCGGGGATCGCCGTCGTGAGCCCATCCCCATCGTTGGGCCCGGCCAGGAGCGCCTCCATCGAGGCGCGCGCGACGCCGTTCGACTGCGGTACCCGCGCGTGCGCGACGGCGACCTTCTCGTCACGCAGGAAGTAGGCGGTGACGGTCATCTCCGCCTGGGTCGTCGCGGTTGTTCCGCCTTGCGACGTCGAGCCGCTGCCGGACTGCTGGGCCGACTGCTCGGCGCCGCCGCAGCCGGCGAGCACGAGCAGGCAGGGTGCGAGCAGGCAGGAAAGCGCGAGGGCGGAGCGCCTGGGCATGCCCTCCGAGTTTGACGGCAGGTTGTTATGACCTGCTAAGGAACTCGTTTCAGAATGAAGCGCTGTGCCGCGGGCCACGCTGGGCGGCGCGATGCGTCGACGAGCCGTCATTCTGAAACGAGTTCTAGAGCTGCTCGAGCCTGTGACGGCAGTCACAGATCCGCTCGCCGAGGCGCCGGCGCTCGAGCTTCTCGCCGCACCGCGGGCAGAAGGGCGGCGCGATCTGAGCCTGGACGAGGAGCGCGCGGACCATCGAGGCAGCGAGCACGAGTGCGATGGCGGCGAGACCGAAGGAGGCCATGGTTCGATATCGGCAGCGGAGGCCCGGAGCCTTAGTGAGCTACACGTTCCTTCCGGGCCGGACCTGGCATCGGTTTTCGCGGGCTAGAATCGGGACGTGGGCTTGTTCTCGCTCGTCCTGCTCGTTGCGGCCGTGGCGATCCTCATCGGCGCGGAGTGGCCGCGGCTCGGCCCGCGCTTCGGGCTCGAGGCGAGGCGGCGCCGTGACCGGGCGAAGCGCAAGTCGCAGCTGAAGCTGCTCCGGACCGAGAGCGACGAGTTCGAGGCCTCGGTGCAGCGTGACCTCGAGAACCTGCCCACGATCGAGCCCGACCGCAAGATCTAGCTGGCGTTTCTAGCGGACGACGAACGTCGTCTTCAGCGTGCGCGTGTTCGGCAGGATCCGGGCCTGGTTCTCGTTGTTCTTGGTCTCCTGGTAGTCCGCGGCCGTCACGACGAGCGCGTGCCGCCCGGAGGCGAGGGATCCGGTCGGCGCGGTGATCCTGGCCTTCGCGATCGAGTAGCCGAAGACCTGCAGCTTGCCGTCGATGCGCACCGCGATCGAGCCGGGGTCGATCCCCGAGCCCGCGTCGGCGGCATGGACGACGAGCGTTCCGGGACGTCCCACCTTCGGTGTCGCCAGGCGAAGGTCCGGCGGCGCCACGTCGTTGAGCCAGAAGCGGAACCTGAAAGGCCCGGCATCGGCGGCGGAGCGCGTGTCGAAGACGAGGTCGTAGGCGCCCGCCTTGGGCAGCACGGCGGCGACGGCGGGCACGTCCTCGCCGTACCGATTCGTGTACGGGTTGATGTACAGCGGCAGTGCCGAATAGCCCGCGAGTCGCGTCTCGTTGCCGCCGACCACGATGCGTGGCCGCACCGTCCCGGAGAGGACGACGACGCCGAGGTTCGCCACGCCGCCCCCGACGGTGATGCGGAAGACCTGCTCCGGACCCGAGAGCGTGGCGGCCACGCCCGCACCCTCCGGGTCGCTGGGGTAGCGGTAGGTCGAGACGAGGCTCAGCTTGCCGCGGGTCGTGCCCGAGTACGTCCCCGGCTTGCGAAGCGTCACGTGCGGCTCGCCTCCGAGCCGCGGCACGCTGACCGTGAACCAGAACGGGATCCGCCGCGTCGTCGAGTCCTTCTGCAGCACCACATACCCCGCGTGGTCGCCCTCGGAGAGCCCCGGCGGCAGGGCGACGCTCACCTGCAGCGGGCCTGGGACGGTGACGGCGGGCGGTGCGGCGACGACGACGGAGCCGTCGCCGTCCCGGACGTCGACCGAGGTTGTCCACGTGCCCGCGCCCCCGCCTGCGTCGGTCAGCTGGACCGTCTTCGTGACCGAGGTTCCGCCGGGGTGGAGCTCGCCGAACGAGAGCGAGCTGGGCGAGGCGAAGAGAAGCGGCGCGTCCGCTTGGGTGAGGTCGATCAGGCCGCCGCCCTGGCGCGGCACGGGCGCGCTGAGCACGGCGCCGGTCTGCGTCAGCGCCGATTTCACCTGTGCGACCGTCCAGCTCGGGTGCCGCTCGAGGAGCAGCGCCGCGGCGCCGGCGACGTGGGGGGAGGCCATGCTCGTCCCCGAGAGCTCCGACCACTGCCCCTTCGGGATGGAGGAGAGGACAGCCGCGCCGGGCGCCGTCACGTCGGGCTTCAGCTGCAGGCTCACCGGGGTCGGGCCGGACGAGGAGAAGTACGCCATCGCGTTGGTCGACGTCGAGGCCCCGGCGGTGATCGCCGCCGGCGCGCTGCCGGGCGAGCCGACCGAGCCGTAGCCGAAGTCGTTGAAGTCGTTCCCCGACGCGATCGCGGGCACGACGCCGGCGGCCGCGGCGCCCTGGAGCGCCTGCACGACCAGGTCGCGCGACGGCTCGACCTCGGGCTCGCCGAGCGACATGTTGATCACGTCCATGCCGTCTCGGACGGCCTGCTCGACCGCCTTGGCGAGCTCCGGCGCATTCCCGTCGAGCGCGAAGTCGGGGGTCGGGATCGTCAGCGCCTTGTAGTTGCCGATGTAGGCGTTCGGCGCCACGCCGGACATGGGAACGCTGCGGCCGCCGCTGATGCGTGCGACGACCCCGTGATCGCCGGCGGCGATCCCCGCGACGTGGGTCGCGTGGAAGGAGTTCTTCGGGTCGAAGGGCTTCGAGGCGTCGACGTACGTCGGCGAGGCCGGGCGGGAACGAGCGTGCCACGATCACCTTGGCCGTCGTGTACGCCTTGTTCCCCTTCGGGAACCCGGCCGGCATGGTGAAGCCGCTCGGGTCGAAGAAGGGATGCGTCTGGTCGATCCCGTCGTCGATGATCCCGATCTTGATCCCGTTCCCCGCCGTGGCGAAGCTCGGGCCCCAGAGGGCCGAGGCGCCGATCCGGTCGACCTCCGGGCCGGCGGCGGCGGCGTGGGTCACCGTCGTGCGCGCGACGCGGTAGGTCGTGTTCTCCCAGACGCGCTCGACACCCGTGATCTGCCCGAGCGTGGTCGCCTCGCGACGCGGGACGACCACGGCTAGACCGTTGAGCGTCACGCCGTACCGCCAGCGCACACGGGCGCCGGGGATCTTCTCGGCGATGCGCGCGGCGACGCGGTCCTGGTCGTGGCGCAGGCTTGCGAGGTAGGCCTTGCTGGCGACGGCGTCGAGGTCGAGGCGGGCGCTCGAGCGCGGCACGCGCGCGAGCGGCGGGACGCTTCAGCGTCACCACGAGCTCCACGGAGCCGGCAGGTGTCGGCCGCGGACCGGCGGTCGAGCCGCCGAGAGCGGTCAGGGCGGCCAGGGCCGCAAGCGAGAAGACGACCCCGCGCACGCGCACACCGTAGCCAGGAGACGTTGAGAAGGTGTTAGCGGCCTGCTTGCTCGCGGCTGCGGCGAAATCCTAGATTTCGCAGCCGCGCGCTTCGGAGCTCGTCCGTGGGCCGTCCGCGGTCACGCCCGCGGACGCGGCGTCTTCGGGATGGTTTTCGGCTGACGCTACAATGCGCGCGCCCGCGGATGTGGCGGAATTGGTAGACGCGCGCTGCAGCTCTCGCGGCTGCAGCGAAATCCTAGATTTCGCAGCCGCGTCCTTCGGAGCTCGTCTGTGGGCCGTCCGCGGTCACGCCCGCGGACGCGGCGTCTTCGGGAGGCTTTTCGGCTGACGCTACAATGCGCGCGCCCGCGGATGTGGCGGAATTGGTAGACGCGCACGGTTCAGGTCCGTGTGGGGGAAACCCCGTGGAGGTTCAAGTCCTCTCATCCGCATAGCCGTTTTCCTCGATCTCGCGACCCACTTCTGACCCAAACGAGAGTGACGGACCTCGACAACAGGCTCCGTCTCAATGCCGTGCAGGAGAGGCCGAGGGCCTGGGCGGCTATCGCATCCAGGTCGAGGGCGATCTCAACCGGAGCACGCGCGTCGCCTTCGCGCACTGCGACGAGCCGCCGGAGCATCGCTTCCTCTGCCGCAGCAGCTCGAGACGCGATCACCACCGCTGAGGAAGGTCTCGCGATCCTTCGCGGAATTGCAGAACGCAGGGAACCCTGGCCTGACCAGCGTTCGGGCCTCGCCACTCGCGCATCGTAGGCGTCGAACGCGGCTTGCAGCTTCTCGTCCGTGCGCCTGAGCCAGCGGAAATACGTGTCCTCGATCTCGCGGACGCTCGTGCCCATGATCGTCGCCAGGTGCGAGAGCTCCCGATGCTCGACTTCACGCAGCACAAGGACAAGCCGTTCCTTCGCCTGCTCGTCCTCCATGACGATGGCGAGCGCGAGTTCGACTACACCAGCGGAGCCGAGCAGGCGCTGGAGAACGCCGACACGAGCAGCTGGACCGTCGTCAGCATCAAGAACGACTGGGCCACGGTCTTCTAATTTAGAAGCTCTAGCAGAACGAAGCACGGGCTGTCTGAACGCGCTGGTCGGCGCGTTGCGGCGTTCTCGGTTGTGCCGATAGCGCTGCTATCGGCGCGCCCTGCGTCCTTGCATCGCACTCGCCCAGCATGTCCAGCCAGCGCGTGGTCATTCAGCTAGAGCTTCTTGGCCGAGAGGAAGCGCGCATCGGCTTTCTGCCTTTTTCATCCCGCCGGGATGATTCGACGTGGTGCGGAATGCCCTAGCTTCCGGGCTGGTTCGCGATCCGAGCCCACTTCGAGACGGGGGAGCATGTCGTCGAGCGACGCTAGCGAGACGAAACCTCGCGTTCTGTTATGGATTCGGCTACTTCCCGGGGGATCCGCAACTCGGAAGGATCTATCCCTGGATGGGTTTCCGCGTGGGCGTGATCGGAGACCTCAAATAGCGACCCCCGGCGCCGACTGCCCGCCAAGGCGAGGTAGCAACTCGTGAGCCTCCTCGCTTCCTCGACCACGGTCGATCTCGCCCGCGCCCAGTTCGCGACGACGTCGCTCTATCACTTTCTGTTCGTGCCGCTCACGCTCGGCCTGGGGCCGATCGTCGCCGTCTTCCAGACGATGTGGCATCGCACTGCGGACGACCGCTGGCTCCGGCTGACGCACTTCTTCGGGACGCTCTTCCTGATCAATTTCGCGATCGGCGTCGCCACCGGCCTGGTGCAGGAGTTCCAGTTCGGGATGAACTGGTCGGTGTACTCGAAGTTCGTCGGCAACGTGTTCGGGGCGCCGCTCGCGATCGAGGGCCTGGCCGCGTTCTTCCTCGAGGCGACGTTCCTCGGCCTGTGGATCTTCGGCTGGAACCGGCTTTCGCCGCGCCTCCACCTCGCGACGCTCTGGGTCGCGGTGCTCGGCACCTGGCTGTCCGCGTACTTCATCCTCGTCGCGAACTCGTTCATGCAGGATCCGGTCGGCTACAAGATCGAGAACGGCCAGGCGGTGCTGACGAGCGTCTGGGCGCTGCTCTCGAGCCACTGGGCGTACTACGCCTTCATCCACACCATTCTCGCGGGGCTGACGTGCGGTGCCGCCGTCGTGTTCGGCGTCTGCTGCTGGCACTTCGCGCGCGGCCGCAACGTGGAGGTCTTCCGGCCGGCCGCGAAGGTTGCGCTGATCGTGCTGGTGCCGGTTTCGTGTGTGAACCTGTGGTTCGGCAGTCACTTCGGGATTCTCGTCACCAGTCTCCAGCCGATGAAGATCTCGGCCGCCGAGGCGCAGTGGGACGATTGCCAGAAATGCGCGTTCTCCCTGTTCCAGATCGGCGGCTTCACCCAGAGCGACGAGACTCCGCGCTTCAGCATCGAGGTCCCCGGACCTGCTCTCGTACCTCTCCACGGGGTCGCTCAACGGCAAGGTGACCGGGCTGAACGAGCTGAACAGGCAGTACGTGGCGCAGTACGGGAAGGGGAGCTACCTGCCTCCGATCGAGGCGATCTACTGGAGCATGCGCGGGATGGCGTACGCGGGCTCATTCGTCGCCCTGGTCGCGCTGATCGGCGCGTTCCTGCTCTGGAAGCGGCGGCTCGAGCGGCTGAGGTGGTTCCTCTGGATCGGTGTCGTGACGATCTTCTTCCCGTTCCTCGCCTGCGCCTTCGGCTGGTGTCTGACCGAGATCGGCCGGCAGCCGTGGATCGTGCAGGGACTGCTCAAGACGAGCAACGCGAACTCCCCGGCGGTCAACTCGACGTGGCTCGCGATCAGCCTCGGCGGCTTCGTCTTGCTCTACATCGCGCTGCTCGTGCTCGACATCTGGCTGATGCGACGCTACGCAGGCCGTGATCCCTCCGACTCGGGCGAGGAGCCCGGGGGCGTCTCGCCGGCGCCGGCGATCGGCTACTGATGGATCTGGAGAACCTCTGGTTCGTGCTCATCGTCGTCCTCTGGTCGGGCTACTTCCTGCTCGAGGGGTTCGACTTCGGCGTCGGCATGCTGCTGCCGTTCCTGCCACGCGACGACGAGGAACGGAGCGCGATGTTCCAGTCGATCGGGCCGGTCTGGGACGGCAACGAGGTGTGGCTCGTCACGGCGGGCGGCGCAACCTTCGCCGCGTTCCCAGCCTGGTACGCGACGATGTTCTCGGGCTTCTACATCGCGCTCTTCGCAGTCCTCTTCTTCCTGATCATCCGCGTGATCTCGTTCGAGTGGAGGACGAAGAGCCAGAGTCCCGCCTGGCGGAGGATCTGGCTGTGGGCGAACGCGGTGGGGAGCTTCGGCGCCTCGCTGATCTGGGGCGTCGGATTCGCGAATCTCCTCTACGGCACCCCGATCAACTCGAGCGGCGACTTCGACGGGACCTTCTGGGACCTCTTCAGCGGCTACACGCTGGTCGCCGGGCTCGCCGTCGTCGCGATCTTCGCCTTCCACGGCGCGACCTACCTCACGCTGCGCACCCGGGGCGACCTGCTCGCGCGGGCCGGCCGGGCCGCCAAGCGGCTCTCCGTGGTCGCGGCCGTTCTCGGCGCCGGCTTCCTGATCTGGACGGTCGTCGTCGCGGTCGACAGAACGACAAGAACGTCTTCCCGCCGGTGCTGCCGGCGGCGATCGGGATCGCAGCGCTCCTCCTCGCAGTCGTGTTCGTCTACCTACGGCGCGAGATCTGGGCCTTCACGATGACCGGCCTCGGCGCGATCTTCGTGATCGTGACGCTCTTCACGAGCCTCTTCCCGCGGGTGATGGTCTCGAGCACCGACTTCGGGAACAGCCTCACGGTGAGCAACTCCGCATCGCAGCACTACACGCTCGCGGTGATGACGGTCGTTGCGCTGGTCTTCATCCCCCTCGTCCTCCTCTACCAGGGCTGGACCTACCACGTCTTCCGGGCCCGCGTCGGCGGCTCGGGAGCGGAGCCACACAGCGAGTCCGCCTCGGCACCGAGCTCGAGCGCGATCTGACAGGGTGGGACGGCGCCTGGGCCGACATCACTGGCAAGGCGAAGCTCAGCGCTCTCGCTAGCCTCCGCCTCCCGGGGGTGGCGATGCCGCAATGGTCGCGTTGAGGCCGCGGATGAGCGCCTTTTTCTCCGCGGGGCTGAGCTTGGCGTTCGAGTGGAGGAGGATGTAGAACCACGGCGGCATCGAACCGCCTTGGATCGAGTCGGCCAGGTCGCCGGAGTCGACGTCTTGAGGCTTGTTCCATTCGGAGAAGTTGAACTGGCTGCGGCCGCCGTCGACGTCGCGCTGGACCAGCCACGAGGCGGGCGCGATGTTCGAATACCACCGCCACTTCGTCTCGTTGCTGTGGCAGTCGAAGCAGGCGCGGGAGGCGAGTGCCCGCGTCTGAGCCGAGTCCCAGGCCGGCTCCTGCGTCACCGGCGGGTTCGAGTGGTCTCGCCCATACGGAACCGCCTGGATCAAGACGAACATGCCGATGAGACCGACTCCGATCAGGACGGTCAGGCGCCGCCAACGAGGTCGCCCTCCCAGAAGTCGCATCGGCCCAGCTTCGGGCGCGACGCGACCGGCTACATCCGGAAAAACGCTGAAGCGGGCTACGGCCCACTACTCGCGGAGGCTTGTTCGCGGTCAGCGCGCGGCGGGGAGGCATGCGTGCGAGCTACCCGATTCGGCTCAACGAAGCCACTTCGCGCCGACTCGCACTACCCTAGCCAGCCGCCTGCGGACCCCGTGGAGGTTCACGTCCTCTCATCCGCATCGCCGGCCGGCCGTTTGACCGGCGCCGGAGTCGGTGTTTTCCTCGCGTCGTGGAGTTCCGCGTGCTCGGTCCGCTCGAGATCGTCGACGGCGAGCGGCGATTGCCGCTCGGCGGGGCGAAGCGCCGTGCCGTCATCGCGCTGCTCCTGCTCGACGCGAACCGGGTCGTCTCGTCGGAGCGGCTGATCGACGCCGTCTGGGGCGCCGACCCGCCGGCCGCTGCGCTCCCGTCGCTCCAGAACCATGTCTTGCGCCTGCGCCGGGAGCTGGGCGACCGGATCATCACGCGGCCGCCGGGCTACCTGCTGCGCGTCGAGCGGGACGAGCTCGACCTCGAGCGTTTTCGGCAGCTCGCCGAGGAGTCTCGTGGAGGCGAGCCGCGCGAGGCCGCCGCGCTCCTCCGCCGGGCGCTCGCGCTCTGGCGCGGCCCGCCGCTTGCCGACCTGGCTCGCGAACCGGTCGCCGCGGCCGCCGCCGGCCTCGACGAGCTCCGCCTCGAGGCGCTCGAGCGACGGATCGACGCCGACCTCGCGCTCGGCCGCCACGCCGAGCTTGTCTCCGAGCTCGAGGCGCTGGCCGCCGAGCATCCGTTTCGCGAGCGCCTGCGCGCGCAGCTCGTCCTCGCGCTCTACCGCTCCGGCCGGCAGGCCGATGCGCTCGACGCGTACGCAGCCGCCCGGGGCACGCTCGTCGACCAGCTGGGAGCCGAGCCCGGGCCGGAGCTCCAGGAGCTTCAGCGTGCGATCCTCCGTCACGACGCCGCGCTCGGCGCTCCGGCGCCTCCGCCGCCGACGGAAGAGGAGGCCGCCGCCGAGATCGAGGAGGCGCGCAAGACCGTCACGGTGCTCCTCGCCGATCTCCGCGAAGACGCACGGGCGGATCCCGAGGCGCGCCGCGAGGAGGTGCAACGAGCACACGCGGCGGCCACCGCGGCGCTTGCGGCTCACGGCGGGAGCGTCGGTCAGGAGGGCGGGGCCGACCGCCTGCTTGCGATCTTCGGGGTGCCGTTCGCACACGAGGACGACGCGCTCCGGGCCGTGCAGGCGGCGTGCGATCTTCGCGCCGCAGGCCTCGTCGCGAGGGTCGCGCTGGCGACGGGCGACGTGATCACCGGCGATCCCTCGCGGGGGCGGCCGCTCGTCTCGGGCCTGCCTCTCCAGGCGGCCGACCGTCTTCTCGCGGCGGCACGAGAGGGAGAGGTGCTGGCCGGCGAGCGCACCTGGCGACTCGTCCGGCACGGCGTCGTCGGCGTGGCCGAGGCCGACCGTGCGGGCGCGTACTCTCTGGAGCGGGTGCACACAGGGGCGGAGGCCGTCGTCCGCCTCTTGGAGACTCCGCTCGTCGGCCGCGCCGACGAGCTCGGCGAGCTGCTCGCGGCCTTCCGGCGCGCGAGGCGCGACGGGCGCGCCCGGCTGGTCACCGTCTTCGGCTCTCCCGGCGTCGGGAAGACGCGCCTCGCGCGCGAGCTCGTCGACACGCTGTGCGGATCGGCGACCTGCGCCGTCGGCCGGATGCCCTCCTACGGTGACGCCTCGACGTACGCGCCGCTCCGCGACGCGTTCTCGACCCTCGCCCACGGAAGCGTCGGAACCTGGGCGAGGGGCGTCCTCGCCGGCGAGGCCGACGCCGACCCCGTCGCAGTGCGCATCGCCGCCTCGGTCGGCGAGACGGCGTCTCGCGGGCCCGTGGAGGAGACGGCGTGGGCCGTTCGCCGCCTGCTCGAGACGCTCGCCCAGGACACGCCTGTCCTCCTCGTCCTCGACGACCTGCACGACGCGTCGCCCGCGTTCCTCGACCTCGTCGAGCACGTCGCGACGCTCGCCCGAGCTCCGATCCTCCTGCTCGTCCTCGCCCGGCCGGAGCTCCTCGACACCCGGCCCGACTGGGGCGGCGGCGGGGTCGGCGCCGCCTCGATCCTGCTCGACGCGCTTCCCGCGGAGGACGCGGGCGACCTGCTCGACCGGCTCGCCGCCACGACGCCGCTCGCCCCGGAGAGACGCGAGGCGATCCTCGCCGCGGCCGCAGGGAATCCGCTCTTCCTCGAACAGATGCTGGCCGCGGGCCTCGAGGACGGGGAGACGGCCGTTCCGGATTCGATCCATGCGCTGCTCGCGGCCCGCCTCGACCGGCTGGGCGAGGACGAGCGGCACGTTCTCCAGGCCGCGGCGGTCTACGGCCAGACGTTCCCGACCGAGCTCGTGCAGTCGCTCCTCGACGTCGACGTTCGCAACGCGCTGCTTGCACTCGTGCGGCGGGACCTCGTGGAGCCCGACGCAACCGACCCCCTCGGGAGGGAGGCCTGGGCGTTCCGGCACGCGCTCGTCCGCGACGAGGCGTACGCGAGCGTCCCCAAGCGGCGGCGCGCCGGGCTGCACGAGCGGATCGCACTCCTCGTCGCGACGCATGCCGAGCGGCAGGGCGTCGACGCCGCGGAGCTGATCGGCTCCCACCTCGAGTCGGCGTACCGCGCCGCCTACGACGTCGACCCGCAGGCGCCGGGGCTCGCCCGGCTCGCCGCCGGCGCCGCGCAGCACCTCGCCGCTGCGGGTCGCCGCGCCCTCGACGAGCGCGACATGGCGACGGCAGCCGCGCTCCTCGCACGCGCCGTCGAGCTGCTTCCGCCGACCGCGCCCGACCGCGTCGACCTGGCCTTTCGCCTCGCGGACGCGTTGTGCTGGATCGACGAGCGGGAAGCGGCCCTCCGTGTCCTCGACGAGGCGGAGCCTCACGCGGACCCGGCCGACGCGCGGGCGCATGCGCGCCTCCTCGTCGCCCGTCACGGCGCACGCCTCTGGGGGCTGGAGCCCGAGGACCCGGCGCGGGTGCTCACCGACGTGCGACGGGCCTTGGCCACCCTCGAGGAGGCGGGCGACCACGAGGGGGCGGCGTTCGCTCATATCGTCATCTGTCAACTCACCGACCGGGTCCCGACCGCCCTCGACCCGGAACGGGAGCTCACGCTCGCAATCGAGCACGCCCATGCCGCCGGCGATCGAGCCCTCGAGGGATTCGCGACGAGCTGGCTCTGCGTGCACCTCCGCCGCGGGCAGCTGCCGGTCGACGAGGCGAGGCAGCGGATCCTCCGGATCCTCGAGGACCCTCCGACCGAGCTCGCGCGGGCGTCGGCGCTCGGCGGGCTCGCCGACCTGCACGCGATGGAAGGCGCCTTCGACGAGGCGCGGGCGCTCGTCGCGGAGAACCACGCGATCATCGACGAGCTCGGGCTGCCGCAGACCGCGGCGGCAGATCTGATCGCCGTCGCGGACGTCGAGATCGCGGCCGGGGACCTGAGGGCCGCCGAGCGCGTCCTTCGCGAGGCGATCGACCGGCTCGGTGCTCTGGGCGACCGGTTCAGCGCGGCCAACGCCGCCTGGCGGCTGGCGCTCGTGCTCGTCCAGCAGGGCCGAGACGAGGAGGCGCGGCCGCTCGTCGCGCAGGCGGGGGCGCCAGACGCCCGCGGCTTCGTCCGCCTGTGGCACCTGCTGCTCGACGCCACGCTGGCCGCGCGACACGGCCGCCGGGGACGCGCGGCGACGCTGCTCGAACAGGGCGACCGCGAGCTGGAGAGGATCATGGAGAGCATCCCGGAGCGCGGCATGCACGTCGATTGGCACCGCCAGGCGGCCGAGGTCAGTGAGCTGCTCGGGCGGCACGACGAAGCCGCGGCTCGCCTCCGCCGCGCGGCGGCGCTGGCCGAGCGGCTCGGCTACGTCGTCGGAGCCCAGGCCGCCACCGAACGGCTGGCCGAGATCGAGGCGCGTCGCTAGTCGACCGCGACGGAGTACGAGGCGCGCCGCGAGGTGTCCCCGTTCGCCACCACGAGGGTGACCGTTCCAAGGCGGGCGCTCTGTCGCAGCCGCGACGGGATCGCGTAGACCAGCGCGCCGTTCACGGTGCGGCGCTGCAGCCGGCGCGTCACAGGGGCGTCGCCGGCGTACTCGCCCTCCAGCTGGTAGAGGAGCTCGACCACGCCGCGGCCGTGCGTGACCGTGAGCCTGACGGCGCGGGTGGTGTGCGAGAGCCGCAGGACGTGAATCGCGAGCGGCGCGACGTTGCCGCCTGCCCGGTCTCCCTCGCCGAGGTGCCGCAGCGGGGTGATCTGCGCCGCGAACTCGCCGGTGACCCAGGAGGCGAAGCGCCCGAACGCCGGTGCGAAGGGTTGCCCGGTGACACGCGTGTACGTCGCGGCGAGCTCCGCAGCGGCGTCGTTGGGACGCAGGGCCGCGAGGCGGTCGAGGTACGCGGGGAGGACGCGAGGCTCCCGCTCGTCGAGGAACCGCCAGAGAAGCTGCGACCCGTAGCTCTGCTCGGTGACGCTCTGCTGCGGCCGGGCGAACCAGTGACGAAGCTGCAACGAGCTCACGAGGTCGTCGAGCTCGGGATAGACCCGAGGCTCGATCGCCGCCGCCGAGCCCTCGAGCGCCCAGCCGGGGATCGCAGGGTCGTCGACCGGCGGGAAGTACGAGAACTGGACGAGATGGAAGAGCTCGTGCGCGACCGTCCCGTAGAGGCTGCCGAAGCTGCGCTCCGCGCTCGGATCGAGCGCGTTCGAGACGACCGCGAACGCACCGCCACGACCCTCGGCTGCGGGAAACGCGACGCCAAAGTAGCCGCGCGTGAAGCGCGAGACGTAGATGTCGGGCCGCGCGTCCGGGCCGCCGGCGTCGGCGAGGATCGCGGCGAAGCCTCGCCGCTCGTAGTAGGCGATCGCGGTATCGGCCGCGGAGCCGACACGCTCGACGTAGTCCGGCACGCCGCTGCCGTCGTCGTCGTTCAGCGGCGGCGCGTCGACTCCGAGCACGACGTAGTGGACGACCGCCCGCCGTGACGCGTACGTGCGAGCCGGCGTCGCGAAGTCGTTGTAGACCTGGAGCTCGTTCGGGGCGATCGGCGTGGTCACCTCCCCGGGCGAGACGTCGGTCGGCCGCGGCCGGCCCTCGGGCGCCGCCGACGCGGTTCCCGCCGCGACGAGCGCCGCTGCCGCTACCAGTGCGATCACGAATCCTTTCATCGACCCGATGATCGCTCCGGTCGCTCACAGCGCCCTCACAGCCCGCCTACAGCGCCGAGAGGGCTCCGGCGGCGGCCTCTTGGAGGATCAGACGGGCGCGCCGAGAGCGGCGCTGATCTTCTCGATCGCCGCGGCTTCCGCCTCGTCGCCGCCGCCCGCGGCCGACGACACGGAGCGGGCGATCTCGAGGACGAAGGAACGGTAGGCGTCCAGTTCCTCCGGTGCCTTGGTCTCGAGCAGCTGCACGGACGAGCGGAGCGCGTCCAGCGTGCCCGACTCGATCTCGGCGGGGGAGCTCGTCACTCCAAAGCCGTGTCCCCGCTCCGCCGCGACGCGGCGGACGAGCGGGCTCTGCGAGCTCTCCTTCGCGGACGCCACGTGCTTCGCGAGCGCACCCGCCTCCTTGAACGCATCGAAGAAGCCTCTGTCGCTCACGGCGACCAGCAGGCCGGCGCCTGTCGCGCCCTTGCGGAGGACGTCGATCTCGGCGTCGCTCAACGTCTCGGCGTTCATCTCGCCTCCTCGCCTCGTGGTCGGCTTCGGTGAAGCCTCGAGCCGTCAAGCCTAGACGCCGGTGTGCTGCGTCAGGCTGCTTCGATCCACCCGTCGAGGATCGCGTGACCACGGGCCGCGTCCGCCTCGCCGAGTTCCTCGCGGACGAGGTACTGCGTCTCCCCGTCGAGCCGGAGGTTGACGCCCCGCTCGAAGCCGTCCGCGAAGGGTTCCGCGCAGACCAGCCGGCACGACGCCAGCTCGCCGCCGCCGTACTCGCAGACGGTGAAGAGGTAGACGTGGACCGGCTCGCGCATGATCCTGGTATCGACAGCGGGCGGCGGCTCCCTTAGAACTCGTTTCAGAATGAAGCGCTGTGCCGCCGGGCCACGCTGGGCGGCGCGATGCGTCGTCCTCGGTCGCGCCCATAGCGCTGCTATGGGCGCTCCTTGCGTCCTAGCCTCGCACCGCCCATCGCGCCCCATCGACGAGCCGTCATTCTGAAACGAGTTCTTAGCCCTGCGTCCTCGCCGCGAGAGGTCTACGATCAGGGCTCTCGGTGCGCCCTCCGGCGGACGCACGACACACGAGGGAGGAGATCCATGGCACCCGCTACCGACGCCCCGGTCGATCTCTACATCGCGGTCTACTCCGACGCGAGCGCTGCGCGAGCAGACTGGGACGGCATCAAGCAGCTCGTCACGGACGACGTGATCACGCTCGACGGACTCGTGCTCGTCAGCCGAGGCGCCGACGGCAAGATCCATGTGGACGACAGTTTCCACGAGACCCGCAGGGGGGCGACCATCGGCGCGGTCGGTGGCCTCGTCGTCGGGCTCATCTTCCCGCCCGCGTTCCTCGCGTCAGGAGTCGTCGGCGCCGGCATCGGCGCAGGCATCGGCGGAATCGTGTCCCATCACGAGAAGAAGGAGATCAAGGAGGAAGTCGAAGACGTTCTGCCGCCCGACAGCTCGGCGATCGTGGCGCTGTTCGAAGAGAAGTGGGTCGCCGACGTCGAGAAGGCGCTCGCGAAGTCCGACAAGGTGGCCAAGCACGAGGTCGACCGGGAGAGCGCCGACGAGGTGAAGTCCGCCGCGGCGAGCAGCGAAGCAACGTCCTAGCTGACCTACCCGTGAACTGAGACCGTCGAGAGCGGGCCGCTGGGATCGGTTGGCGGACGGTCGTAGACTGGACCCTCGGATGGCCGAACTTCCGAGCGGCACGGTCACCTTCGTCTTCACAGACATCGAGGGCTCGACTGCGCTCGCGAAGCGACTGCGCGACCGCTACGGCGACGTGCTCGAGCAGCACCAGTCGCTCCTGCGCGCCGCTTTCCAGGCACACGGCGGCCATGAGATCGACACGCAGGGCGACTCGTTCTTCTTCGCCTTTGCGCGCGCCAGGGACGCGGTCGCCGCCGTCGTCGAGGCGCAGCGGGCGCTCCATGGGCACGACTGGCCGGAAGACGGCGACGTGCGTGTGCGCATGGGCCTGCACACCGGCGAGCCCGCTGTCGGCGAGCGGCGCTACACAGGCTTCGGCGTCCACCGCGCCGCACGCATCTCGGCGGCCGGGCACGGGGGGCAGGTGCTGCTCTCGAACGCGACGCGCGAGCTGGTCGAGGACGACCTGCCCGAGAACGTCGGCATCCGCGACCTCGGCACCTACCGGCTGAAGGACGTCGACCGGCCCGAGCAGCTCTTCCAGCTCACCGTCGAAGTTCTTCCCGAGCGAGTTTCCGCCGCTCAAGGCGGCGAAGGTAGCCCCGCCGCACCCGCTGCGGCGCCGCGCGATCCTCCTCTCTGCGCTGGCCGGCGTGATCGCAGCCGCCGTCGCGATTCCCATCTTCGCCTTCGGTCAGGGTGGCGGAGGCGGAGGGTCGATCGAGGCCGCGGCCGGCAACTCGGTCGGCTTCGTCGACCCCGGCTCGAACCGGCTGGTTGCGGACGTCGACGTCGGCGCGACTCCCACGCATATTGCCGTCGGCGAAGGAGCGGTCTGGGTCACGAATGCCGACGGCGACACCGTGTCGCGCATCGACCCGATCAAGAGGAGCCTCGTCGACACCATCCCCGTCGGCAGCAGTCCCAGTGGGATCACGACCGGGAACGGGGCGGTCTGGGTGGCCAACAGCCTGGACGGCACCGTCTCGCGGATCGACCCCAAGACCAACACGGTCGTGCAGAAGATCGACGTCGGCAACGGCCCGGTCGGGATCGTCTACGCCGCGGGCTCGGTCTGGGTCGCGAACACGGGCGACGGCACGATCACGAGAATCGATGCCGACAGCGGCAAGCCCATCAAGCCGCTGCCCGTTGCCGCGACCGAGCTCGCCTACGGCGCCGGAACGCTGTGGGCCAGCGACAGGACGGGAAACCGCGTGGTGCGCGTCGATCCGACCACGGGACGCGTCGTGCAGCCGATCACGGTTGGGAACGGCCCCACTGGTCTCGCCTTCGGCAGCGGCGCCGCGTGGGTGGCGAACAGCCTGGACGGAACGGTCTCGCGAATCGATCCGGAGACGAACGCGGTCACGAACGTCATCCCGATCGGAAACGGCCCCACAGGCGTCGCTGTCGACCCGCGCGGCGTCTGGGTGAGCAACCAGTTCGACGGCGCGCTGGCGCGAATCGATCCCCGGACGAACCGGTGGCGACGGATCAGCGTCGGGAGCCGGCCTCAAGGAGTGGCGATCTCCGGTGGCAACGTGCTCGTCACCGTCCGCCAGTCCGGAGCGGGGCATCGCGGCGGCACGCTGACGGTGCGGATGAACCGCGACACCGACTCGATCGACCCGGCCATCGCCTACGACTCGACCTCGTGGCCGGTCCTGCACATGACCAACGATGGTCTGGTCACGTACAACCAAGTCAGCGGATTCGCCGGAACCCAGCTTGTGCCCGACCTCGCGGTCTCGCTCCCGACACCGACCGACGGCGGCAGGACGTACACCTTCCAGCTGCGACCGGGCATCCGCTATTCGAACGGCAAGCTGGTCAGGGCGTCCGACGTTCGCACTGCATTCGAGCGCGACTTCAAGATCGGCAAGTGGTACGTGCCGTCGTACTACGAGGGCATCGTCGGCGCGACCCGCTGTGAGAAGAGCCCAAAGCGTTGCGACCTCTCGCACGGGATCGTTGCGGACGACGGAGCGAGGACCGTCACTTTCCATCTCGTCGCCCCGGACGCCGAGTTCCTGTACAAGCTCGCCCTCGACTTCACATACGTCATGCCAGCGGGCACGCCGCTGAAGGCGGCCGGCACGCATCCGCTGCCGGCGACCGGGCCGTACATGGTTGCGAGCTACCGGCCGAAGCACGTGCTCAAGCTCGTGCGCAACCCGTACTTCCACGAATGGTCGAAGGCGGCGCAGCCCGACGGCTATCCGGACGAGATCGTCTTCGAGATCGGCGGCACCCCGGACGCAGCGGTGAACGACGTGATCCGCGGTAAAGCGGACGCCTTCAGCACTTCGCAATCGGAGAACCCACCTTCCGAGCGACTGCTGGACTCCCTCAAACTCCGCCACGCAAGCCAGGTGCACTCGAACCCGCAGCCGACGACGATCGCTCTCTGGCTCAACACGCGCCTCGCGCCCTTCGACCGCCTCGATGTGCGCAAAGCCCTGAACTACGCGGCGGACCGCGCAACGGCGGTCCAGGTCGCCGGCGGGCCCGACGTCGCCCAGGCGACATGCCAGATCCTGCCGCCTCACTTCCCGGGCTACCGGCCCTACTGTCCCTACACCGCAGGCTCAACGACACAAAGCGACTGGACGGCCCCGGATCTCGCCAAGGCGCGTGCGCTCGTGGCCCACTCGGGCACGCGCGGCATGAAGATCACTTTCTGGTCCTGGGCCGATCTCGGCGGTTTCGGCCCGTACGCCGTCAAACTGCTCCGGTCGCTGGGCTATCGCGTCTCCATGAGGGTCGTCGGCGGCCCCTACTTCAATGTCGTCGGCGACTCGCGCACCAGGGCGCAGATCGGGACCGCCGAATGGATCGCCGACTACCCCGCGGCTTCCGGCTTCCTCAACGCCATCTTCAGCTGCGCTTCGTTCGTACCCGATAGCCGGCTGAACCTGAACGACGCGGAATTCTGCGACCCGCGCCTCGACCGGCAGATCGGGAAGGCCCTGACCGAGCAGACCACAAACCCCGACGCCGCTCGCGGACTCTGGGAGGGCGTCGACCGGCAGACCGTCGACCAGGCACCGTGGGTGCCGCTCGTCAACCCGAAGACGGTCGACGTGCTCTCGAAGCGCGTCGGCAACTACCAGTACAGCCCCAACGGCCTCGGAATGCTGTTCGACCAGCTCTGGGTGCGGTAGTCGAGCCGCCCACCTAGTGAGAATGGAGACTAGGCCGCGTCGCCGGTGACCGGCTGGGGGTCGGTGCCGTTGGTGCCGAGGTCGGCGCCGAGTTGCTTGCGCCACCAGTCGCTCTCGCGCTCGTCCAGGCGGTCCTGGAGCTCGCCGACGTAGGCGGCCAGGTCGTCCTGGCGGCGGCCGAGCCGCTGCTCGCGCTCCGCGACCTCGCGTTCGCGCTTCTCCAGCTTCTCCTCGCGCATGTCGTGGTCGGCCTCCTGGCGGGCCTCGTGGCGGGTCATCTCCTCCTCGCGGCGCTCGAGCTCCTCCATCTGCGCGGCGATGGCGTTCTCCGTGCGCTGGAGGCGCTTCTCGAGCCGCTCGAGCCGCGTCTTCTGGGAGTCGATCAGCTTCTCGGAGCTCGTCACCTCGGCCTCGCGGGCGTTCAGCTCGCGCTCGCGGGCGAGCACCGACGCCGTGCGCTCGTCGTCGCGGACGATCGACGCCTCGCGGCGGTTGAGCTCTGCCTCCCGCGCGACGAGGAGTGCCTCGCGCGAGTCCAGCTCGGCGGCACGCGCGCCGCCGCCTTCGCCGGCGACGAGCAGCTCCGACTCGCGGCGGATCAGGTCCGCCTCGCGCTGCTCCAGCTCGGCGAGGAGCGCGAATGCCTCCTGTGACGTCTGGCCGTGGCCGGCGCGCTCGCGGTCCAGGCGCTCCTGGTTCGCGCGCAGCCGGACCTCCCAGGCGGTGAGGCTCGACTCGCCGTCCGCGACGGCCTGCTCGCGGCCCTCGAGCTTCCCCTCGAGCTTGGCGAGCTCCTGCTCGCGCGTCTCGATCCGGCCCCGCTCCTTCGCGACCTCGGCCTCCGCCGCGACCGCCTGCTTCCGCCGCTCCTCGAGCTCGCGCTCGCGCTCGGTGAACGCAGCGTCTCGCTCGCGCGAGGCGGTGTCGCGCTCGCTGAGGGCGACCTCGCGGTCGGAGACGGCTGCGTCGCGCGCGGCGAGTTCGCGGTCGCGCTCGCTCAGCCGGTCTTCGAGCTCGCGGCGCCGCTGCTCGGCCTCGGCCTGCGTCTCGCTGCGAAGGCGGAGCAGCTCCTCCTCGCGCGCCGCCACCTGGCGCTCGCGCTCCGCGACGGTCTGAAGCTGTGACGCAACCTCCGCCGCCGCCAGCTCGCGCTCGCCGTCGGCCGACGTGAGCGTCTCGAGCTTGGCGTTGACCTGGGCCTCGCGCTCGGCGGCCCGCGCCTCCATGGCGCTGGCCTTTGCCTGCAGGTCGGCCAGCTCGCGCTGCCGGTCCTCCAGCTCGCGGCGCGCGTCCGTCAGCTCCTGCTGCGCCGTGTCGAGCCGGCGGGACGCCGTCTCCAGCTCGCGGCCGCGCGTCTGCAGCTCGCGGTTCAGCGCGTCCGAGGCCTCCTGCTGCTCCTCGAGCTCGTGCTCGCGCGCCGCCAGCGCCTCCTCGGCCGCGGCGAGCTGCGCCTGCTTCTGGGCGAGCTCGGACTCGCGCTGGCTCGTGTCGCCGGCAGCCTCGAGCTCCTGCTTGTAGACCTCGACCTGCCGTGCGAGCGCCGTCCGCAGCTCTTCCTCGCGCCCGAGCGACGCCTTCAGCTCGGCGCGGATCATCTCCAGGTCGTCGAGACCGTGCGGGGAGACGGGAGGCAGCTGCGGTGCGAGATCGTCCTCCTCGACGGAGGCGGACTCCTCGACCTCCTGCGGCTCGAGCTCCTCGCGCCGCTTCGCGAGCTGCGCGCGGAGGCCGGTGCCGAATCCCTTTTCGGTCTCAGCCACCTAGAACACCTTCGAGAGGTTCAGCATCGCCGGCCCGAGGATGACGAGGAACATGGCCGGGAAGATGAAGAGGACGGTGGGGAAGAGCATCTTGATCGGCGCCTTCATGGCACGTTCCTCGGCCGCGGCCTGACGCCGCAGCCGCGTGTCGGCGGCCTGGACGCGCAGGATCCGCCCGAGTGAGATGCCGAGCTGGTCGGCCTGGATGATCGACCGCACGAAGGCCGCCATCTCGGGCGCGGGCACGCGCTCGGCCAGCTTCTTGAGGGCGTCCTGCCTGCTTTCGCCGATCCGCATCTCGCCGAGCGTCATCGTGAACTCCTCGACGAGCGCGCCGTCCATGTGGTCGGTCAGCTTCGAGATCGCGCCGTCGAAGCCCATGCCGGCCTCCACCGAGACGGCGAGCAGGTCGAGCGCGTCCGGCAGCTGGCTCCGCACCGCCTCGCGGCGGGCCCGCGCGCGGGACGTGATCAGCACGTCCGGGAGCATGAACCCGGCGCCCGCGAAGAGCACCGTGAAGAGCAGCCCGTTGCCGGGGCCTTTGGAGATCCCGGCCATCAGGCCGAGCATGATCCCGATCACGCCGGAGCCGCCCTTCGCCGCGAGGAACGTCTGCGGCGTGACCCTCTGCGAGAGGCCGGCTGCGAGCAGCTTCAGCTGGATCCCCTCGATCGACGCCTTCGGGTTGAGCCGGAGCGCGATGTTCGCGAGGCGGGCCGCCATCGGCATCATCACGCGGTCGCTGAACCGCCGCCGGTCGCCGGTGCCCGGCAGGCGCACGCGCCCGTAGGTCCGCGCGCGGCGGACGGAGAGCTGGCGCTGGCGCGCGGGGGACAGCACGAGCTCGCCGAGCGCATAGGCGGCGGCGGCGAGACAGGCGGCGGCGAGGAGGAGCAGCATCAGTGGATTCACCCCTTGAAGGAGACGATTCGCTTCAGGAGCACGGAGCCGAAGGCCATCATCATCAGGCCGATGATGATCAGCTTGTGCCCGGCGGACGAGTGGTAGAGCGGCGCCATGTACTCACGGTTGAGGAGCGTCAGCGCGAGGGCGACGAAGAACGGCAGGCCGACGAGCACGTACGCCGACATGCGGCCCATCGCGGTCAGGCCCTTGATCTTGCGGGCGAACTGCTGGCGCTGGCGGACGGCCTCCGCGACCATGTCGAAGAGCCCGGCGAGCGAGCCGCCGACCTGGCGCTGGATGGTGACGGCGCTGACGACGAACTCGAGGTTCTTCGAGCCGACACGCTGTGCCATCTCCTCGAGGGCGTCGTCCATCGGGCGGCCGAGCCGGGTCTCCGTCAGCACGCGCTTGAACTCCTTCGCGGCGGGCTGCGCGCCTTCGTCGACGACCGTCTGGATGCCCTGGCGGAAGCTGTGCCCCGCCTTGAGGGACGCGGCGATGGTGATCAGCAGGTCGGGCAGCTGGTTCTCGAACGCGTTCAGCCGGCGCGCGGCGCGGAACTTCGCAAAGAGGAACGGCAGCGAGGTGCCGACGAAGAGCCCGACGAGCACGGTCAGCGCGCCCTTGCCGGATGCGGCGACGAGCACGCCGAGGCCGACGCCCGCGCCGCCGGCGATGTAGAGGAACTCGGCGGGCTTCAGCGGCATGTCCGCCCGCTCGAGCAGGCGCTGGACCGCGCGCCACTGTTTGAGGTGCCCGAAGGTCTCCTCGGTCGCCCGCAGGATGTTGCGGAACCCGGACAGCCGCTTGTCGCGCTGGCGGCGCTTCGTGTCCTTCGCGATTCCCGCGAGGTGCGGCTGCAGGCGGCGCGTCAGCCAGAGGCCTTCACGCGCGGCGAGGAAGAACGCGTACGCGAGCAGGATGAGCAGCCCGACCGCGAGTCCGATCACGAACGTCCCGGGCCCGTCGTAGAGGCTGCGGGGGAGGAGCGACGACGGCTTGTCCGCCGGGGCCTCCGAGTAGAGCCCGGTGGGAAGGCTGACGGATGCGGCCGCGGAGCCCGCATGCGGAACGCGTGCCTGGAGCCGGAGCGCGTCCCCGGGGCGGGCGGCGGTGAGGTAGCCGACGCGCCACGTGCGTGCGAGCTCCGCGGCGATGCCCGCGTAGACGGCGGGCAAGCTGGTGCTCGACTTGGCCGCGCGGTAGGTACCTCCGGTGGACGCGGCGAGCTCTTTGAGGGCCACCGGCGAGAAGCCGGGCGCCGCGATCGCGACGGGGTAGACGACGACGCCGGCTTCGCGTGCGCTCTTGATGGCGTCCGCGAGGGTCGTGCCGCTCGAGACGTCGACGCCGTCGGTGAGGACGATCAGCACCCGGCCGGGGTTGACCTCGCGGTTCAGGCCCCGCGCAGAGAGGTCGACGGCGTCGTAGAGCGCCGTGCCCCGCTTCGAGTCGACGGAGACGGCCCGGAGCGCCGCTTCGGCGTCGACGCTCGAGGACGAGAAGCCGGTCAGGGCGACGGCGCGGTGCCCGAAGAGGACGATCTGCACCCGGTCGGTCTCGGACTTCGCCGCGACGAAGGCACGGGCGGCCGCGACCGCGTGCGTGAACGCGGCTCCGTGCATCGACTGCGAGCGGTCGATGGCGAGGACGACGCTCTTCGCCTTGCCGAGGTTCTGGGTCTCGAGCGCCGCGACGCCGCGTCCGTTCTCGGTCACCGTCGGCGGATGGGACGATGCGGTCCGCGTCACGACCGAGAAGCGCACCGTGGGATAGCCGGTCGTGTCGACGCGCGAGAGGTGGACACCGGCCGCCGCCGCCGCGGACGGCACGGCCGCGGCGGCGACGATCGCGAGCACGAGGATGTGCCGCCGCTTCCAGAGGCGGAGCCGACGGGTCACTCGTAGCCTCCGAAGGACGAAGCAGCGAATGACGGCCGCAGCTCGGACTCGTCCGCTGTGAAGAACGTGGGCGGGAGGACGACCCCGTTCGCGGCGAGCTTTTCGAGGAAGTGGGGCTTCAGCCCCGTGCAGGACAGCGGCGCAAGCAGCCGGGAGCCACGCGACATCGCCGCGCTCTCCTCGTCGGGCTGCCTCGCCAGGAAGATGTCCTGGAGGGTGATCACGTCCGACTCCATGCCCAGCACCTCCGCGACGTGCGTGATGCGGCGGGAGCCGTCGACGAGGCGCGAGATCTGCACGAGCAGGTCGAACGCCGAGGCGATCTGCTCGCGGATGGCCCGGTGCGGCAGCTCGACGCCGGCGGTGAGCACGAGCGTCTCGAGCCGGGACAGGGCGTCCCGCGGGGAGTTCGCGTGGATCGTGGTCAGCGAGCCCTCGTGGCCCGTGTTCATGGCCTGGAGCATGTCCAGGGTCTCCGGGCCGCGGACCTCGCCGACGATGATCCGGTCGGGGCGCATACGGAGGGCGTTCCGGACGAGCTCGCGGATCCGCACCTCGCCCTGGCCCTCGATGTTGGGCGGCCGGGCCTCGAGGGTGATCACGTGCTCCTGCTGGAGCTGGAGCTCCGCGGCGTCCTCGATCGTGACGACGCGCTCGTCGTTCGGCACGAAGGCCGACATGGCGTTGAGCGTCGTCGTCTTGCCGGTGCCGGTACCGCCGGAGATGAGGATGTTCAGCTTCCCGCGGACGCAGGCGGCGAGGAACTGGGCCGCCTTGGCCGAGATCGAGCCGAACGCGATCAGGTCGTTGATCGTGTACGGGTCGCGTGCGAACTTCCGGATCGTCAGCGTCGGCCCGCGCAGGGCGAGCGGAGGGATGATCGCGTTGACGCGGCTCCCGTCCGGGAGGCGGGCGTCGACCATCGGCGACGACTCGTCGATCCGGCGGCCGACCTGCGAGACGATCTTGTCGACGATCCGGAGGACGTGGGCGTCGTCGACGAAGCGGATGTCCGTCTTCTCGACCTTGCCGGCCCGCTCGACGTAGACCTTGTCGTAGGCGTTCACCATCACCTCGGTGATGGAGTCGTCCGCGAGGAGCGGCTCGATCGGCCCGTACCCGAGGATGTCGTCGGCGATCTCGCGCACCATCTTCCGCCGCTCGTCGCGCGTGAGGGGCGTGCGGTCGAGCGTCAGCTCTTCGGTGACGGTGCGGAGGACGCGCTCCGACAGGTCCTCGCCGGGGTCGCGCTTGAAGAGCTCCGGACCCAGTTTCGCGATGCACGCGTGGTGGATCCGGGTCTTCAGCTCCCCGTACGGGTCGGCCTCGCGGCGGACCTCGGCCTGCTCCTGCGACTGCTGGCCCGGCTCCAGGAGGAGCGCGGCGCTGTTGGTCGTCTGCTGCTTCGAGAGGCGGTCGTGGAGGCCCATCGCTTACGTCCTCGCGAAGGAGAGGACGCGGCGCTTCTGGCGCTCGTCCTTCTCTGCCGGGAGGAGGGTCTTCGCCAGCTCGCGGATGGCCTTCGAGAAGTCGGCCCCGGGCTCGGCCAGCACGGCCGGATTGCCCCGGTTGACCGACAGCGGCACGGCCCGCTCGCTCGGCACCTCGGACATCACCTTCACCTTCAGGGACGCCTCGACCTCCTTGCGCTTGAGGCCGACCTTCGAGTTCGCCCGGTTGAGGACGAACTTGATCCGCTGCGACGGGAAGGACAGCAGCTCGAGCGTCTGCAGGGAGAGACGGACGTTCTTGAGGGTCGGGACGTCGAGCCCGCACACCATCATCAGCTCGTCGGTCCGGTCGAGGGTGGCGAGCATCGGCCCGTGGAAGAAGGGCGAGGTGTCGACCACGATCACGTCGTAGGCCTCGCGGGCGACGTCGAGCAGCAGCCCGAGCTTGCCTTCGGTGACGAGCTCGGCATCCTCCGGGCGCAGAGGCGCGGGGAGGACGTCGAGGCCCGACGGGTGCCGGGTGATGTAGCCGGAGAGCTTCTCGACGTCGAGCTCGCCCGGCGCCACGACGAGGTCGTAGATCGTCTTGTCGGGCTCGATCCCGAGCACGATCGCGGCGTCGCCGAACTGGAGGTCGAGGTCGAGCAGGAGCACGCGCTTCGACTCGTGCTTGGCGATCGCGGCTGCGAGGTTCGTCGCCATCACGGTCTTGCCGGTCCCGCCCTTCGGCGAGAAGACGGTCACGATCTTGCCGTGGCGGGCGCGCGCGGCGTTGGCAACGTGCAGCTGGCGCTTCGTGTGGGAGGCCTTCCGGATCGCGAAGACCACGTTCTCGACCAGCTGGGGCAGGAGGAGGACGTCGGTGACGTCCGCCTCGAGCGCCTCCTCGAGCAGCGCGGCCGACTCGCCGGCCGCGATGACGATGATCGGCGCCCGGGTCTGCTCGCGGATCGCCGCGATCTCGGTTGCGGGCAGCGAGCTGGACCGCGTCGCATGCAGGATGCAGTCGAGGTGGCCGCCGGCGAGCGTTGCGGCGCCCTGGGCGACGTTCTCCGCGGTCCCGACCAGTTCGAGCTCGCGGTGGACGCTGAGCGACTCGCGAAGCGTTCCGAGTCCCTCGCAGTCGCCCGTGACGAAGATGCGGACGCGCTCGTGCGTCTCAGTCTCGGTGCTCATTTGCTGCTCCCGTTGAGAGTTTGCGTGAGGTGCTTCAGCTCGGCCGGGCGGACCCCGTCCTTGAGGACTGTCACGTTCGACTCGATCGACTCCGGGCTGTCCGCCGGGTCGACGACGGGGCGGAGCTGGAGCGACCAGTCGTTCTGCGAGCCCTGCGCGGTCACCTGCAGGAGCTTCTGCACCTGCGTGTCCCGCACGGCCAGCATGACGTTGAAGCTGTCGTTGCCGGCCTGGGTCAGCTTGCCGGAGATCTCGGGCGACGTCGGGGCGCGGAGCACCTCGAGGTCCCGGAGGACGATGCGGCTGAACCTCACGTCCTTGTTCGGATCGGGGCGAATCGAGGCGACGAGGTCGACGTGGTCACCCTCGCGGATCGTGCCGGCGAGGAGCTGGTTCTGGTCGCCGGGCAGCTGGTACGCGCGCATCGTGCCCTTGATCTGGGCCTGGATGCCGCGCTCCTGGACGCTGCCGAAGCGCCGCGCGGTGACCTGCTCGCCCGCGTAGAGGGGCTCCGTCAGGATCAGGCGCTCGACCTGGTCCGGAGCGGAGATCGCCCCGGGGACGACCGTGCGCTTGGCGACGTTCTCCGACGCGAGCAGCTTGCCCTTGACGAGCTCGCTGCCGGAGGTGCCGGCCGGGACGTCCTTCGCCGCGACGAAGACCTTGACGGTTCCCTCGCCCGACTGGACGTTTCGTTTGTAGTTGCTCACGTAGAACGTCGTCAGCAGCGCAGCCACAAGCGCCAGCGCCACTGCGACGAGAATGTTTCTGGCGCGGTAGGTCATGTGCCGTTCCTTTGTTTTCTTCGAGGGGGTTTTCGAGGGGGTTTGCGGCGGGCGCTCATTCGACGCGCTCGGTCGTGGAGCTCGACAGGCGGCCGGATCGGAACACCAGGCCGAGCAGGTTGATCTCGTAGGGATAGGTGGCAGTCACGGTCACGTCGGAGCCGGCGGCCCAAGGGGTGCCGGGCGTGACGGTGACCCGTAGGTCGCCCGTGAAGCCGGCCGAGCGGCGGACGGCGCTGTCGGCCGCGGCGACCGGGTTCGTCAACGACCGCGAGACCGCGGCCTGGCGCGCGCCGGCGCGTACGGCGTCGGTGAGCGTGACGTAGTTCCTGAAGATGATCCCCATCTGGATGATCGCGAGCAGCACGAGGCACATCACGGGCAGGCAGAGCGCCAGCTCGGCCATCGTCTGACCGCGCTCGGCACGGGCCTTTCTCTTGATTACGGCGATCCTCGGAGGTGTCATTGGCGGGGATGGGGTTGTGCGGGGTCGGGGGTTGTATGTGGCGGCGGGCCTCATGCGGCTCGGGGCCCGCCGCCACGGAAGGCGACCACTACGGCGCGATGGCCGAGATCACATTGCTGATCGCGTCCTGGATGGACTGCGACAGGAGCACCAGGACGCCGACGATCGCGACCGTGATCACGGCCAGCACCACGCCGTACTCCGCCATCGTCTGCCCCTCCTCGCGCTCCAGGCGAGCGAAGAACTTCTGCATGCGATTCACCTCCCTTCGCTGCACGGGCAGGTCGTGCCGCGCGGCGGCGCGCGAGCCGGTCGACCGGTGGATAGTGGGGATGGAACGAGCGGTAACGCTGGTCACTCTGGTAGAGCCTTTCCCTTGGGCGTGGCCGCGGCGCCGTCTCGCTTGTGCCCAGTGTCGGGCGGGTTGCGAGGTTCTAGAACCCCCCAAGAGGGCGAATCTTGCGCCCGCCTAGACGAAATCCCTCGAACGAGTGACGGCCGCTACGTTTACCGGCGTGAAGACGGTCGAGGTCGTGCGGGAGGACGGGAGCGTGCTGTGCGCCCGCTGCTCCGTCGCGGCCAGCACCTGGTCGCGCATGCGCGGTCTGCTCGGACGGAGCTCGCTCGACCCGGACGAGGGGATCCTGCTCCGGCCCGCCGGATCGATCCACATGCTCTTCATGCGCTTCGCCATCGATGCCGTGTTCGTCGACAGTGAGCTGCGCGTCGTCGGCGTCGCCACCGTGCGTCCCTGGCGGTTCGCCGGCCGGCGGCGGGCGAGGGCGGTCTTCGAGCTCGCCGAGGGCGCCGCTGCGAGGACTGCGCGAGGGCGAGCAGCTGAGCCTCCGTTAAGAGGCGGCTGATCCCTCGATCGGGGGAGGCCGCTCCGTACGCCGGTGCCGACACTCAGGGCGAGACCCCGCTGCGGCGCGGGACTCGGAGGGCAGAAACGACATCGCGCCGCAGGGGTGGCCTGGGCGCCCAAATCCGAGGAGTTGGGCACATGTCCCCTCGCCGCATCCACCTGATCGTCCCGTTCGTCGCCGGGGCCGTCGTCGCACTGCTCTGGCGCCGCCGCGCCCGGGCCGCCGCGCCGGCGCCGGTGTTTGCCGCGCCTCCGGCGCCGCCGCCCGCGACCGACCCGCCACCGACCTTCTCCGAGCCGAAGCTGCGGCGGCCCGCGTTCGGCGCGCCTCGCCTCCACCACCGGCTCGCGATCGCGACCTTCGCGGTCGTCTTCTTCGCCGGAGCGGCCTTCTCGGCCGGCGCGGGCGACCGCGTCGGCGCACTGCTGGACGAGGGCGCGCCCGCCGTCGACACAGCCACGGCCGACGCGACCTCCCCGAGGCCGCCCCTGCCGAGGCTCCGCCCGCAGAGGCCGAACCCGCAGATGGTCAGCCGGCAGACGCCCAGCCCGTCGAGGACGCCGCTCCTGCGCCCGAGACGGCGCCCGACGCGGAGCAGGCGCCCGCGTCCGACGCCACCGCTGCCGCGGAAGCAGCAGCACCCGAGGCTGCGCCGGAGACGGCCAAGGCGCAGTGGACTGCGCCTGAGCCCGCTCCGGCGCCGGTCGTGCACGCGGCAACCGTCCACGCGCGGCGGACAGTGCGACCCTCGCGAAGCCGGCTGCCGCCCCGGCCGCGAAGCCGGCGGCGGCGCCCGCCGCCGTGCCGGTGGCGACGCCCCATCCCGATCCGGAGGTCGACGAGCCCGGCTCGACCGCGGTCGTCTGGATCAACGCGGCGCTCCCGGATCCGATCCCTCCGAGCGCACGGCTCTCCCCGCGCTTCGCCAACCGGCTCCGCGCGGCGTCGCTCGCCTACGGCGTCGACTGGGCGTTGCTCCTCGGCGCCTACCGCGCCGACGGCTCGCGCGGCAGCATGCGCGCAGTCGCGAGTCGACTCCTCGCCGCACCCGGCAGCTCGTGGACCCGCGTCCTCGCGAGCTCGGGTGACACGGGTGTCGCCGACCGCGCGGTGGCGCTTGCGCACTACAACCGCATCGTCGGCCTCTTCGCGCTCGTGCACGGCTTCGACGCGGCGAAGCACGGGCTCTCGATCAGGCTGCTCGCCGACCCGCGCGTCGTCCTCATGCCCGCAGGGCGCGCCGACATCGAGGCCGGGCGGATCGACGTGCGCGTCCTCGCGGTGATCGGCTACCTCGCGGACACGTTCGGCACCGTCACCGTCTCGAGTCTCGACACCGGCCACCGGCTCTACGCGCGGCCCGGAGTCGTCTCGGCGCACATCTACGGGCGCGCGGTCGACATCGCGAGCCTGGACGGGACGCCGATCGCAGGCAACCAGGAGCCGGGAGGGCTGACGGAGCACGCCGTCCGCGCACTGCTCCTGCTCCCGCCCGAGCTCCGCCCGCTGCAGGTGATCTCGCTGCTCGGGCTGGGCGGGCCGTCGTTCCCGCTCGCAGACCATGCGGATCACATCCACGTGGGCTTCTAGTGGGAGGCTTGCCGGTACGATCGATGCGTGTCCGTCGCCCGTCTCGAAGGCCTGCTCCGTGAGGCGTTCCCCGACGCAGGGGAGCTTCAGGTCCAGGACCGGACCGGCGGCGGCGACCACTTCCAGGTGACGGTCGAGAGCCCGCGCTTCAGCGGGCTCTCGCTCGTCGACCAGCACCGGCTCGTCTACGAGGCGCTCGAGGCGCCGCTCCAGGACGGGACGATCCACGAATTGCGCATCAAGACCCAGATCGGACGGACGGAGGGGACAGGATGAGCTACAGCGAGCAGATCAGGTCGGTTATCGAGGAATCGGACGTCGCCCTCTTCATGAAGGGCAACCCGTCCTTCGTCATGTGCGGCAACTCGGACCGCGCACTGCAGGCGCTCCGGCGGGCTGGCGCGCCCGTGACGGCGGTCGACATCCTTCCGGATCCGCAGATCCGCCAGGAGCTCTCCGCGCTCTCGGGGTGGCCGACGATCCCGCAGGTGTTCGTCAAGGGCGAGCTGGTCGGCGGGGCGGACATCGTCGAGGAGCTGGCGGCCTCGGGCGAGCTCGAGCAGCTCCTCGAGGAGAAGCTCGGCGACGGCTACGCGGAAGCGCGGGCGGAGCAGACCGTCGCGCTGACGTAGACCCGGCACGCCGCGAATGGCCCGTCGCGCGACGCCGGTGCTGCGCGTCACTTATGCGCGAATTGTCACACTTCCGTGACACTTGGTCTGACCAGGGGCTGCGCGGCAAACCCGCATGGCTGGCCGATTGGGGACGAATTGTTTCGCTTCCGTGCGTCTTGGTCTGACCAGGTAGGCGGTCGGCCGAATGGAGTCGCGGGTGCCTAGCTCGGCAGCGCCTCGAGCACCTGGTCGGCGTGCGTGTCCGGCTTCACCTTGTGCATCACCTTGGCCACGTTCCCGTCCCGGTCGATGATGAAGGTCGACCGGTTCACGCCCATGTAGGTGCGGCCGGCGTACTTCTTCTCGGCCCAGACGCCGTACCGCTCCGCGACCTCGTGCTCCGGGTCCGCGAGGAGCGTGAACGGCAGGCCGTACTTCTCCTTGAACTTGACATGCGAGGCGGCGGTGTCGGGGCTGACGCCGAGCACGACCGCCCCCGCCTCCTCGAAGCGCCCGTAGTCGTCGCGGATCCCGCACGCCTGCGCCGTGCAGCCGGGCGTGTCGTCCTTGGGATAGAAGTAGAGGACGACCGGCCTGCCGCGGAAGTCCTCCAGGCTGACGGTCTCGCCGGCGTCGGTCTCGAGCCGGAAATCCGGGGCGGGCTTGCCTTCCTCGACCATGTATCTCTCGTCTCCTCGATAGCTTTCGGACGATGCTAACGGCCCATCACGTGAACGCATTCCTCGTGCTCGCGGTCTGCGCGTCCTCCGCGGTCGCGGGTCTCGTCGCCTGGCGGCGCCGCGCGTCCGCCGGACGGACGGTCTCGCATCTGCTCGCTCTCGCCCAGACGCTGCTCGTCGCGCAGGTCGCGCTCGGGCTGCTGCTCCTCTCCGACGGCCGCCGCGCCCCGGACAGGCTCCACTACGCCTACGGCTCGTTCGCCCTGCTCGCGGTGCTGTCGCCGTGGCTCTATGCACCGGCCGAGGCGCGTGCGAGGCTGGCCTGGTTCGCCTGCGCGACGGGGGTCGCCGCCGCGCTCGCCGTCCGTGCGTACATGACCGCATGAGCTTCTGGCACTCCATGAACCGCACCGTCCGGGGCTTCCTGATCATCGCCCTGATCACGCTCGTGGTCGTCGTGCTCCAGCTCCAGGCGACTCTGGCCGCGCTCTCGCTGATCGTCTCGATCGCGTTCTTCCTCGCCGTCGCCTACTTCGTCTTCCTCGTCTGGCGCGAGCGCCGGAGCGACATCGACGTCTGGCCGACGCGCGCCCGCGTCGTCTTCTACGGCGCGGCCGTGCTGATCGTGGTCGACCTCGGCCACTACTTCTGGACGCGCGACCTGAAGGGGCTCGACGCGCTCGTCTTCTTCCTCGTGCTCGGCGCCGGCGGGTACGCGATGTTCCGCATCTGGCGCGACCAGCACCGCTACGGCTGATTCTCCCCGAGCGCCTACGCCTCGACGCGGGAGGCGACGCCGTCGAGCCGGTCGAGCGCCTCGCGGACGGGGAGGTGGCGGCCGACGAAGATCGGCGTGTCGCGCTCCGTGTACGAGCTCGCCTCGGTGTCGCGCAGCGTCAGCATCAGGTGCATGAAGTCGGCGGGCTCCTCGCACTCGAAGGCCGTCATGAACTCCTGGTCGTCGATCCCGAACGAGTACGTCGTGTGGTTCTGGATCGACGGGAACTCGGCCCCGATCCGGATGTGCTCGTCCATCGCCCGCTGCCGCTGCTCGACGGGGAGCGTGTACCACGGGCGGATCTTCACGAACGGGTAGACGACGAGGTACGGATGCCCACGCGGGACGATCTTCCGCGCCTTGCGCGCGCTCGTGTACTGCGACGGCTTCGTCGTCGCGAGGTACGAGTACGGCGTCTCGAGCCAGCCCGCCAGAGGCGTCCCGTTGAGCGCCGCCCCGAGCTCGCCGAGATCCTCGTAGCGTTGCGTGATCCGCCAGAGGAAGAAGTCCGCGTCCGGGCGGACCCCGGTGACCGAGTAGGCGCGCAGCGCGTCCATCCGGCCCGCCCAGTCCTCGACGACCTCGGCGAACGCCTCCTTGCCGGCCTCGCGCTCCTCGACCGGCAGACGCCGCCACGCGGGGTCGACCCTGAAGAACGTGTAGGCGACGTACTGGCCGGTGTCCTGCGCTGCGCCCATCGTCGCTGATGCTAGCGAGCGCCTGCCTCTAGGCTTCCGCCATGCCGGTGCTGGAGATCAGCGCGCTGCCGCAACCGGGCATCGACACCGTCGCCGTGATGCGCGCACTCTGCCGGGACGTGGCGGCGGTGCTCGGCGAGAACCCGCACGAGACGTGGGCGACCTGGCACACCGTCGCGTACGTCGAGGGCGACGAGGCGCGGGACGCCCAGCCGCACGCGACGCACCCGCCGATCGTGCAGATCCGGATCGGCGCCGGCCGTCCCGCGGAGGTCGTCCGGCGGGTGCGCGCCACGGTGGTCGAGACGCTCGCCCGCGAGCTCCGTCTCGACCCGGAGAACGTCTTCGCGATCGTCGACGAGCTGAGCCCGCACCGGCTCGGCCGCTGATCGGGGCGAGGCTACGCTGACCCGGTGGCGACCCTCGAGGACCAGCTGAAGCGCGTCCCGGCCAAGCCGGGCGTCTATCTGTTCCGCGACGCCCGCGGCGAGGTGCTCTACATCGGGAAGGCGAAGACGCTCCGCCCGCGCGTCCGCTCGTACTTCCAGAGGTCGGGCGACACGCGCACGGGCATCCAGCAGCTCGCCGAGCGGGTCGACCAGATCGAGACCATCGTCACGGGCAACGAGGTCGAGGCGCTTCACCTCGAGCAGAACCTCGTCAAGCGCTACCGACCGCCGTTCAACGTCCGGCTCCGGGACGACAAGTCGTTCCCGTACATCGCCGTGACCGTCGAGGACGAGTACCCGCGCGTGATGTTCACCCGCGAGCGGCATCGCAGAGGCGTCGTCTACTTCGGCCCGTACGCGAACGCGAAGAAGGTGCGCGAGACGCTCGACGTCCTCAACCGCGTCTTCCAGTACCGGCCCTGCGAAGGCCCCAAGCCCGGGCGGCACAGCGGCATCCCGTGCCTCGACTTCCACATCGAGCGCTGCCACGCGCCGTGCGTCGGCTACATCTCGAAGGAGGACTACCGGGTGGTGATCGACCGCGTGATCGAGTTCCTCTCGGGCGAGTCGCGGCCGATCGAGCGGGAGCTCGAGCAGAAGATGAAGGAGGCCGCCGCGAACGAGCGCTTCGAGGAGGCCGCCCGCTACCGGAACCGGCTCTTCTCGATCCGCCACCTCGCCGAGCGCCAGGCCGCCGACCGCCGCTCGGTCGGCACGATCGACGTGATCGGCCTCGCCGCCGACGAGCAGCGGGCGGCGGTGCAGGTCTTCCCGCTCCGCGACGGCAAGATGGTCGACCGCTACGCGTTCCACCTCGAGAACGCCGCCGGGCGGGACGCGGCAGACGTGCTCGAGGCGTTCATCCTCGAGTACTACGGCTCCGCACCGTCGATCCCGCCCCAGCTGATCGTCCCGGCCGCCGCGGGCGACACCGGGGCGCTCGCCGACTACCTCTCGGAGCTGCGTGGCTCCAGGGTCGAGGTCCGGGTGCCCGAGCGGGGCGAGAAGAAGCGGCTGCAGGAGCTCGCCGACCAGAACGCGAGCATCGCGCTCGAATCGGAGTCGTTCGTGGCCGAGACGAAGCGGCAGCGCCGCGTCCACGCGCTCGAGGAGCTGCGCGAGGCGCTCAACCTCGAGTCGCTCCCGTTGCGGATCGAGTGCTTCGACATCTCGACCATCCAGGGCGAGTCGCCGGTCGCGTCCATGGTGGTCTTCCAGGACGCCCTGGCGAAGAAGGCGCACTACCGGAAGTTCGGGATCCGGACCCTCGACGGGCAGGACGACTTCGCGGCCATGGCCGAGGCCGTGACGCGGCGCTTCGCGCGGCTCGGCCGGGTGACCGACCAGGACTACGACGAGTCGTTCGCCTCGGAGCCGAACCTCGTCGTCGTCGACGGCGGCAAGGGTCAGCTCTCGGCCGCGCTGGCGGCGATGCAGGCGTTCGACCTGCCGCGGGTCGCCGTGATCGCGCTGGCGAAGAAGGAGGAGGAGGTCTTCCTCCCGGGCGAGGCCGAGCCGATCCGGCTCGACCGCTCGTCCGCCGGGTTGCAGCTGCTGCAGCGGATCCGTGACGAGGCGCATCGCTTTGCGCTCGGCTTCCACCGGCAGCGGCGCGACGCGAAGGCGCGCGAGTCGATGTTCGACCGGCTCGACGGCGTCGGGCCCGCCCGACGCCGGGCGCTGCTGCGGCACTTCGGCTCGGCCGAGGGCGTGGTCAACGCCACCCAGGAGGAGCTCGAGGGCGTCCCCGGGGTGCCGCCGAGGACGGCGCGGCGCATCTACGCGCAGCTGCACCGCGCCGGTCATGGATAGGGCCGGATATGGATAGGGCCGTTTCCGCCTGACGAGGGGCCCGCGGCATGCGCGCTCAGGCCCGACGCTCAGATGGGCGCTCAGATGCGGGCGCTCAGATGCTGACGCGGAGCACGCCGGCGAGCCCCGGGTCGCTGCCGAACCGGTATCGACCGGCCGCGAGGTTCACCGTCCACGTGACCGTGCCCTTGAAGGCCTTGCCGGTCCTGCGGTTGATGCCCGGGCCGACTAGGTGGAAGTTCCTCGCCGCCGACGCGTCGCGCACGGTGATGGCGTACCGGCCGGGCGCGACCGCGGCAGGGGAGAGCGAGATCCTCGTTGCGACGCGCGCGGCGATCTTCCCGACGGTCGGCCTCGCCTGCTGGGCGGGCGCGGCGGTGACGAAGAAGCTCCCGAACATCGTCCGGAAGTGCGGCTCGCACGCATAGACGTAGTTGATGCCCTCGTGGAACGTGACCGTGAAGGTCTGGTCGCCGACGAACGGGACGGTGGTGAAGAAGTCGACGTCCTTGCCGTCGGGCTCGTTCGCGAGGTGGAAGTTGTGCTCGGCCGAGTAGTCGTGGACGAGGATCGTGTACGTGCCGGGCGCGAGCCGCGTCACGTGCTTCCCGTTGGTGTCCTGCAGGTCGATCGTGAAGCCGTCGTTCTGGCCGACAGTCCCGATCAGGAGCGGGTTGTCGGCCGGCTGCGCGGACGAGCCGGCCGTGATCGCGAGGGAGAGGGCGACGATCACGGTCACGCGCATTGACCGCAGCTTCCACGCCTGCCACCATCCATGCAACTTCTTAGCTGAAGAGATAATCCATGCCGATCCGCTTCCGCCTGCCCGCCGACGAACCCGAGCGCGTCGCCTTCGCGTACTCGCCGCTCCTCGAGGCGGTCCTGTCGCTCCACGTGATCGCGACGCCGAGGCACCACCCGCTGCAGCACCCCTGGGTGCGCCGAGCCCGGAGGCTCTCGCCGGAGCTGAAACGGGAGCTCTCGGCGCTGCAGTTCGCCTACCGCGGGCTGATGCCGGACTTCCTCTACCCGGAGCCGGCCGACCGCTTCGACTCGTTCGACGACGAGCTCGACGTCCTGCGGCGACTGCGACCCCGAGCTGGCGGCGTTCGAGTTCATGCGACCGCTCTACGACCACGGTGGCGAGCGCGATCCGGAGAAGCTGCACGACCCCGAGATCCGGCTGCAGGTCGAGCGGCACGCCGCCGCGCAGGGCGGCGATCCCCGCGCCGCGCTGCTCCTCTTCGACGACCCTGCCGCGCTGCTCGAGCGCTTCGCCGCGCTGCTCGAGCGCTACTGGGCCGAGGCGTTCGAGGAGGAGTGGGAGCGCCTCGAGCCGCGGCTCGCGGATGCCGTCACCGAGTCCGGGCGGCAGATCGCCGCGGAGGGCGTCTACGCGCTGCTGACGTCGCTCTGGCCCCGCGTGCGCGTCGATGCCGAGCGCGAGGAGTTCGGCCTCGACGTGCCGCACCACCATGCCGTCGACGTGACCGAGGATCGGCCGCTCGTGCTCGTCCCGAGCGCCTTCGTCTGGCCGCACGTGCGCCTCAACTGCGACGAGCCGTGGCCGCTCGGCGTCATCTACCCGGCGCCGTTCGTCGCGCGCGACGCGCGCCGGCGCATCCCCGACGCCGAGCTGCTGCGCGTCCTGAAGGCGCTCGCCGACGACACCCGGCTGCGAGCGCTGAAGCTGATCGCAGAGCGGCCACGCTCGACGCAGGAGCTGGCGCCGCTCGTCGGCATCTCCGAGGCAGGACTCTCCAAGCACCTGCGCCTGCTGGCGGAGGCAGGCGTGCTCCAGACCCGCCGCGACGGCTACTACGTCCTCTACAGTCTCGTGCGCGAGCGGGTGGAACCGCTGGCGGAGACCGTGTTGTCGTTCCTGGGGAGGACCGAGAGCTGAAGCGGATCGGCGGGATCGTGCTGCTCGGCCTCGCGCTCGCGGGCTGCGGCGGCGGCTCGAAGCAGGCGGCGACGACGCAGACGGCGGTACGCCGCGACCCGGGCGGCGCGCTGAAGGCGCTCCTGGTCGCCGCGGGCGCGGGGGACGAGGCGAAGGTGCGCAGCCTCCTCGTGCCCGGGAGTCCTGCCTCGCTGGCGCCCCTGCTGGCCGAGAGCCTGGGTTCGTATCCGCCCAAGACGCCGGTGATCCTCTCGGTGCAAATCGACCCGGAGTTCGCCGTCGCCGCGATCGCCGGGCCGCGGACCGCCGAGGGGACGCAAGAGCACGGCGCCTATGCCGTCGCGCTCAAGGCGGTCGGCAACCGGTACCGGGCAGTGCTTGTCTCGCCCGTGCGGATCCGCGCCCTGGGGCCTGATCCGGGCTCGACCCAGGGCCCGGTGACGCAGGTCGCGGCCGAGTTCTCCGCACCGAAGCGGATCGACCAGGCGGGGCTCTGGCTCGACGGGACCGCGATCCCCGCGGAGCCCAGGGGCGGCCCGCGGAAGTTCACCGCCTACGGCTCAACCCCGGAGCTGAAGCCCGGCTGGCACAACGTCGTCGCGTTCGCGGAGGCCGGAGGCACCGCGAGGGCGACCGCCTGGACCTTCCGCGTCCGCTAGATGCTTGCCGCGCGCTACGAGGCGGCCGGCGCGCCGCCGTTCGAGTCGGGCGAGAGGAACGGGTAGCGGTAGTCCTTCGGCGGGACGAACGTCTCCTTGATCGAGCGCGGGCTGACCCAGCGGATCAGGTTCCACATCGAGCCCGCCTTGTCGTTCGTCCCCGAGGCGCGGGCGCCGCCGAACGGCTGCTGCCCGACGACGGCACCGGTGGGCTTGTCGTTGACGTAGAAGTTGCCGGCCGCGTAGCGGAGCTTCTCCTGCGCGTCGAGCACCGCGTCGCGATCCTCCGAGAAGACCGCGCCCGTCAGACCGTACGGCGCGGTCTTGTCCACCAGCTGCAAGGTGTCCGCCCACTTCTTCTCGTCGTAGACGTAGGTCGTGACGACCGGGCCGAAGAGCTCGTCGCGCAGCAGCGCGGAAGTCCGGATCCTTCGTCTCGATCACCGTCGGCTCGACGAAGTAGCCCTCGGAGTCGTCGTAGCCGCCGCCGACGACCACCTCGGAACGGTCGTCGCTCCTCGCCTCCTCGATCGCCTCCTTCTGCGTGGCGAACGAGCTCGAGTCGATCACGGCGCCCATGAAGTTCTGGAAGTCGGCCACGTCGCCCATGCGGATGGTCGACACCTCCTGCTGGAGGCGCTCCTTCAGCTCGGGCCAGAGGTTCGAGGGAGCATAGATCCGGGACGCCGCGGAGCACTTCTGGCCCTGGTACTCGAACGAGCCGCGCACGATCGCCGTCGCGAGCGACTCCACGTCCGCGGACGGGTGCGCGACGATGAAGTCCTTGCCGCCGGTCTCCCCGACGATGCGCGGGTAGTTCCGGTAGCGGGCGATGTTCTCGCCGACGGCCCGCCACATGCCCTGGAAGACCGGCGTCGAGCCGGTGAAGTGGATGCCTGCGAGCTCCGGGCTCGCGAGCGCGGCGTCGCCGATCGTCGCCCCGCCGCCGTAGACGAGGTTGATCACACCCGGCGGGAGCCCGGCCTCCTGGAAGAGGCGCATCAGGTAGTACGACGAGAGCATCGCCGTCCCGGCGGGCTTCCAGATCACGGTGTTGCCCATCAGCGCCGGCGAGCTCGTCAGGTTGCCGCCGATCGCCGTGAAGTTGAACGGGCTGACGGCGAAGACGAAGCCCTCGAGCGGGCGGTACTCCATGCGATTCCACGTCCCGCGCGACGAGATCGGCTGCTCCGAGTAGATCCGGGTCATGAACTCGACGTTGAAGCGGAAGAAGTCGATCAGCTCGGCCGCCGCGTCGATCTCGGCCTGGTGAGCGGTCTTCGACTGACCCAGCATCGTCGCGGCGAGCAGCGTGTCGCGCCACGGGCCGGCCAGGAGCTCGGCGGCGCGGAGGAAGACGGCGGCGCGCTCCTCCCACGGCCAGCGGTGCCACTCCTTCCAGGCCTCCGCCGCCGCGTCGACGGCACGCTGAACCTCGTCCGGGCCGCCCTGGTGGACGTCGGCGAGCACGTGCTCCTTGCGGTGCGGCATCACCGCGGAACGGGTCTCGCCGGTGCGCACGTCCTCGCCGCCGATCACGAGCGGGATGTCCGGGCGCTCGCCGAGCATCTGGTCGAGCCGGCGCTGCAGGCCGGCGCGCTCGGGCGAGCCGGGCGCGTAGTCGCGGACGGCCTCGTTCTCCGCGGCGGGCGGGCGGAAGATCGCATGAGTGCTCATGCGCCCGATTCTAGGCTCGGCGCTACAGTCGGCGTCGTGCCGAGGTTCGTGCGCTACGACGCGGGCGAGTGGGGCGTGGGCGAGCTCTGGCTCGAGGGCGAGGTCGTGGTCGCGGCCGGGCTGCCGCGCCCGGGGGAGCCCGTCGTGAACGAGCGGCCCCTGCCGCGGCGGCTCGCGCGCTTCTTCGCCGGCGAGGACGAGTCGTTCGACGACGTGGAGCTCCGGATCGAGGGAACCGACTTCGAGCTGGCGCTCGCGCAGGCGATGCGCGCGATCCCGCGGGGCGAGGTCGTCACCTACGGCGAGCTGTCGCTGCTCGCCGGGCGGGCGCGCGCCGCCCGCGCAGCGGGCACCTTCTGCGCCCGCTGCGAGCTGGCGCCGTTCCTGCCGGTGCACCGCGTCGTCTCGGTCAACGGCCTCGGCGGCTTCGGCGAGCTCGGGCTCGACTACAAGCGGCGCTTGCTGGCGCTCGAGGGCGTCACCCTCTGAAGGCGTGAGGTGTCGCTCTCCGACGACCTGAGGAACGAGCTCGCGGCGATCGCGCCCGCGCGCGAGTGCTGTCGGCTGGCCGAGCTCTCGGCGCTCTTCCACTCGGCCGGTCGCTTTCACCTCTACGGCGGCGGCCGCGTCGCGGCGGAGCTCGACCTGCCGTCGTCGGCCGTGGCTCGCCGAGCCTTCTCGCTCCTCCGCTCGTTCGGCGTCAGGACCGAGATCCGCACCTACCGGCGACACGCCTTCGGGCAGGAGACGCGGTACCAGCTGCACGTCGACGGCCGGGAGACGGTGCTCCGCTCGGCCGGGATCCTCTCACCGAGGCTCGCGCCGCTGGAGCGCCCGCCGCGGCGGGTGATCGGCCGCGCCTGCTGCCGCGGCGCGTATCTGCGCGGGTCGATGCTCGGGGGCGGCTCGCTCTCGGGGCCGCGCTCGCCGCACCTCGAGGTTCGGACGACGGGGCTGGACGGCGCCGAGTTCCTGCGCTTCGTGGCGGCCGCGGACGAGGTCGAGCTGAAGGTGCTCGAGCGCGGCTCGCACGCGATCGCCTACGCGAAGGGGACGGAGACGATCGCCGACGCGCTGGCGCTCGCCGGCGCGAGCGATGCGGCGCTGGCCTTCGAGGAGGCGTCGGTGATGGGAGTCACTCGCAGCCGGGCCAACCGCCTCGCGAACGCCGACCACGCGAATCTCGTGCGCACGAGCCGGGCGGCCGCGGTGCAGCTGCGGGCCATCCGCGCCCTCGAGCTGGACGGGCTGCCGGACGCGATCCGCGAGGCCGCCGAGCTGCGCCTCCGGCACCCGTCGGCCTCGCTCGCGGAGCTGGCGCGGAAGGCGCGGCCGCCGTTGACGAAGTCGGCCGTCCAGCGCCGGATGAAGCGACTCGTCGAGCTCGGAGAGGCCGCCGCTCTTTCCTAGCCGCAAAGCGTGATCTCACGCGTTGCAATTCGTCTGGCTCGGCAACAGACGAGGGTTCATACTCATTTTCGGCGGGTCTGCGCTCGTCCGGTGATGGATTCAGACCCCGTCCATCGCCAACGGTCCGGAGCGCGGTTCAAACCGGAGGGGGAGGTCGTCCTCGGAGCTTCCCCTCCGGCCCGCCCTCGCGAATGCGAGGGCGGGCCGGAGTCATTGGCTCGGCCCCCCTCGCCGGGGCCTTCGCGGTGTTCGCACGCCGGCGGAGCCGGCATGCGAACGCGACGCTGCTCGTCCTGCGGACTCGCGCCTCGACCGGTCCGAAAAAGCCACTCCCCTCGGGAACGGCTTTGCAATATCGTCTTCCCTATGACAACAGCCGCCTACGACCAGCTGAAGGAGCGCCTCGCTGAGGTCTACGACCTCGGCAAGGCCGCCAGCATTCTGTCCTGGGACCAGCAGACGAAGATGCCGCCGCGCGGTGCCGCGGCGCGCGCGGAGCAGCTGGCGACGATCGGACGGATCGCCCACGAGAAGTTCACGTCCGACGAGGTCGGGCGCCTGCTCGACGAGCTCGAGGGCTTCGAGTCCTCGCAGCCGTACGACTCGCTGGAAGCGAGCCTCATCCGCGTCACGCGCGAGGACTGGAAGAAGGCGCGGCGCATCCCGTCCGAGCTGCGCGCGGAGATGACCCGCGCCTCGTCGCTCGCGATCCCCGCCTGGGCCGCGGCCCGCGAGAACGACGACTTCGACGCCTTCCTGCCGCACCTGAAGACGAACGTCGAGCTGCGTTACCGCTACATCGACTGCTTCGAGTCGACCGGAAATCCGTACGACATCCTCCTCGACGACTTCGAGAAGGGCATGACGACGGAGGAGGTCGCAACCGTCTTCGAGCGCGTCAAGGACGAGCAGGTGAGGCTCGTCTCGGAGCTGGCTGCGCGCTCGGCCGAGCTCGGCAATCCGCTGGAGGGGAAGACGTTCTCGCTCGACGGGCAGAAGCGGTTCGAGCTCGAGGTGGTGAAGAAGTTCGGCTTCGACGAGGACTCCTGGCGGATCGACCCGACGGTGCATCCGTTCGCCTCGAACGGGTCGATCCAGGACATCCGGATCACGACGCGTTACTTCGAGGACAGCCTCGAGGGCCTGCTCGCGACCATGCACGAGACCGGTCACGGCCTCTACGAGCGGGGCATCTCGCTCGACCTCGAGCGGACGCCGCTCGCGCGTGGCACGTCGCTCGGGATCCACGAGTCGCAGAGCCGCACGTGGGAGAACCTCGTCGGCCGCTCGCTGCCCTTCTGGCGGCACTTCTTCCCGCGCCTCCAGGAGACCTTCCCGGAGACCCTCGCGCAGATCGACGTCGACGAGTGGTACCGGCTGATCAACACGGTGCAGCCGTCGCTGATCCGTGTCGAGGCCGACGAGGCGACGTACAACCTGCACATCATCCTGCGCTTCGAGCTCGAGCAGGACATCCTCAGCGGGCGCGTGAAGCTGGAGGAGCTCTCCGAGGCCTGGCGCGCACGGATGCAGGAGTACCTGGGCATCGAGGTCCCGAACGACCGGCTCGGCGTCCTCCAGGACGTCCACTGGGCGAGCGGCGCGATCGGGTACTTCCCCACGTACGCGCTCGGGAACGTCGCCTCGGCGCAGATCTGGGAGAAGGTCACGGACGAGATCCCGGACCTCTACGACCAGTTCGAGCAGGGCGACTTCACGCAGCTGAGGCAGTGGCTGGGCGACCGGATCTACCAGCACGGGCGCAAGTACACGCCCAAGGAGCTGCTGGAGCGCGTCGTCGGGGGCGGGCTCGACCCGGAGCCCTACCTGCGGTACCTCCGCGAGAAGCTCGGCGGGATCTACGGAAACGTGGGTGCGACTGCGTGAGAGCCCGGCGGGACGTTCCTCGCCGACGGGGTGCGATCGACGCTGCGAGACAAGGACGCAGGGAGCGGCGATAGTCATCGCTATCGCCGCGACTGAGGACGCAGTCTCGGAGCGTCGAGCGCGGCTCAGCGGCACAGTGGTCGTCCCGCCGGGCTCTCACAGTTAGGCTCCTCAGTCGGGAAATCGACGAGGAGGCAGAGTGGCCACACGGGTTGGCATCAACGGATTCGGCCGGATCGGCCGGAACTTCTTCCGCGCTGCGCTCGAGCAGGACGCGGGCTTCGAGGTCGTGGCGTTCAACGACCTCGGCGACCTGCCGACGATGGCGCACCTGCTCAGGTACGACTCGACGCTGGGGCCGCTCGGGACAGACATCGAGCTCGGAGACGACTCGATCCGGGTCGGCGGCCGCGAGCTGAAGGCGCTCGCCGAGCGCGATCCCGGACAGCTGCCCTGGGCCGAGCTGGGAGTGGACGTCGTGATCGAGTCGACCGGCTTCTTCACCGACCGCGAGAGCGCCGCGAAGCACCTCGACGCCGGCGCGAAGAAAGTGGTGATCTCGGCCCCGGCGAAGGGCCCGGACGTGACGCTCGTGCTCGGCGTCAACGACGACGCGTACGAGCCGGACGCCCATCACGTGATCTCCAACGCCTCCTGCACGACGAACTGCGTCGCGCCGCTCGCGAAGGTGCTGAACGACGCCTTCACGATCGAGAGCGGCTTCATGACGACGATCCATGCGTACACGAACGACCAGCGGATCCTCGATCTCCCGCACGAGGACCTGCGCCGCGCGCGCGCGGCGGCGATCAACCTGATCCCGACCTCGACGGGCGCCGCGAAGGCGATCGGCCTCGTGCTGCCGGAGCTCGCCGGCAAGGTAGACGGCGTCTCAGTCCGGGCGCCCGTGCCGGCGGGGTCGATCACCGATCTCGTCGTGCGCGTCTCGCGCAATGTCTCGAAGGACGACGTCAACGAGGCCTTCCGGGCCGCGGCGTCGAGCGGGCCGCTGGAGCCCTACCTCCGCTACGCGGACGATCCGCTCGTCTCGACCGACATCCTCAAGGACCCGCACTCGTGCATCTTCGACTCGGGGCTGACGATGGCCCACGGGCAGACCGTGAAGGTCTTCGGCTGGTACGACAACGAGTGGGGCTATTCGAACCGGCTCGTCGACCTCGTCGACACGCTCCTGTCGTGAGGTTCTCCCAGGTCCGGCTGCTGGTCGACGATCCCGCGGAGGCGTACCGCTTCTACCGGGACGAGCTCGGCCTGGAGCCCGGGTGGGGCGAGGAGGGCGAGGCGTACGCGAGCTTCGCGGCCGGAGACGGCACGGTCGCGATCTTCGCCCGGGGCGGGCAGGCAGAGGCCGTCGAGCTCCGGAACCCCGGGGACGGCGCGCTCCTGGTCCTCGAGGTCGATTCGGTGGACGAATACGTGGAGCGGCTGCGCAGGTACGTCGTGGCCGGCCCCACGGACCGGTCGGACTGGGGCGGGCGCGTCCTCCACCTGCGCGACCCGAGCGGAAACCTGATCGAGCTCTTCCAGTCGATTCCGATGGACAGCGAATGAGGAAGCCGCGCTCCGTGCGCGAGGCGGACACGGCGGGGAAGGTCGTCCTCGTCCGCGCGGATCTCAACGTGCCGCTCGAGGACGGCCGGGTCGCCGACGACACGAGGATCCGGAAGTCGCTGCCGACCTTCGAGCTGCTGCTCGAGGAGGGCGCGACGCAGGTGCGCGTCTGCTCGCACCTCGGGCGGCCGAAGACCGACGAGGACCGCGAGCGGTACTCGCTGAGGCCGGTCGAAGGCCGGCTGCGCGAGCTGCTTCCCGACGAGCGGCTCACCGTGCTCGAGAACACCCGCTTTTATCCTGGCGAGACGAAGAACGACCCGGAGGTCGCGCGCGAGCTCGCAACAGGCTGCGACCTCTTCGTCAACGACGCGTTCGGCTCGGCACACCGTGCGCATGCGTCGACGGTCGGCGTCGCGCAGCTCCTGCCGGCGTACGCCGGCCTCCTGCTCGAGCAGGAGCTGGAGCACCTCGGCAAGCTGCTCGGCGACGTCGAGCGCCCGTTCGTCCTCGTGTCCGGCGGCGCCAAGGTCGAGGACAAGCTCGGCGTCCTGGAGCACCTGGGCGGCCGGGCGGACACCGTGCTGATCGGCGGCAAGATGGCCGAGCAGGTCCGCGAGCGGAACCCGCTCTCCTTCGACGTCGTCCTGCCGGTGGACGTCGTCGCGGCGGCCGCCTTCGAGGCGGACGCCGACTCGAAGGTCGTCCCCTACGGCGAGCTACCCGACGGCTGGCTCGGCCTCGACATCGGCCCGGAGACGCGCACGCTCTTCGCGGGGAAGATCGCCGCGGCGAGGACGCTCTTCTGGAACGGCCCGATGGGCGTCTTCGAGTGGCCGCGCTTCGCCGAGGGGACGCGCGGCGTCGCCGAGGCGGTCGCCAAGAACCGGGACGCGTACACCGTTGTCGGCGGCGCCGACTCCATCCGAGCCCTCACGGAGATGGGGCTCGTCGACGCGGTCGACTGGGCGTCGACCGGCGGCGGGGCGGCACTCGAGTTCCTCGAAGGCAAGGAACTGCCCGGCGTCGCCGCGATACCGTCTGCCTGATGACGCTGATCGCCGGCAACTGGAAGATGTACAAGGGCCACGCCGAGGCGACCGAGTTCTGCCTGGCGCTGAAGGCACGCGACCTCGACGGGGTCGAGGTCGTCGTCTGCCCGCCCTACGTGTCCCTGGAGGCTGCGGTGCAGGTGCTCGCGGACACCGAGATCGCGGTCGCCGCGCAGAACGTGCACTGGGAGCCGGAGGGCGCGTTCACCGGTGAGGTCTCCGCGCCGATGCTGCGCGAGCTCGGCGTGTACGGGGCGATCGTCGGCCACTCGGAGCGCCGCCAGTACTTCGGCGAGACGGACGAGACCGTCGCCCTGCGGGCCGCGCGCCGCGCTCGCAGCGGGGCTCTCGGTGATCGCCTGCGTCGGCGAGACGGAGGCGGAGCGCGAGGCCGGGGCGACCGAGGAGGTGCTCCGGCGCCAGGTCTCGGTGCTCGAGCACGACGAGAATCTCGTGGTCGCGTACGAGCCCGTGTGGGCGATCGGGACGGGCAAGACGGCCACGCCCGAGATGGCCCAGGAGGCGCACGCCTTCGTCAAGTCGCTGCTGGACGTCCCGGTCCTCTACGGCGGCTCGGTGAAGCCGGACAACGCGGCGGAGCTGCTCGCGCTCCCGGACGTCGACGGCGCGCTCGTCGGCGGCGCCTCGCTCGACGTCGACTCGTTCGAGGCGATTTGCAGAGCGGCGCCCCGGTAGCGATCGTCATCCTCGACGGCTGGGGCTGCGCGCCTGCCGGGCCCGGGAACGCCGTCGAGCTGGCCAAGACGCCCGTGTTCGACCGGCTCTGGGCGACGTTCCCGCACGCGACGCTCGAGGCGTCGGGCGAGGCGGTCGGGCTGCCGCCCGGCCAGATGGGCAATTCCGAGGTCGGCCATCTGACGATCGGCTCGGGGCGGATCCTCTACCAGGATCTGATGCGCGTGAACAAGGCGATCGAGGACGGCTCCTTCTTCGAGCACCCGGTGCTTCGCGCGGCGTTCGAGCGCGGCCGCAGCGTGCACCTGCTCGGACTCGTCTCCCACGGCGGCGTCCACTCGCACATCGACCACGTGAAGGCGCTCCTCCGCTTCGCGCCGGAGAAGACGTGGATCCACGCCTTCACGGACGGGCGCGACGTCTCACCGCTGGTCGGCGGCCCACGATCTCGCCGAGCTGCCGCAGGAGCGGATCTCGACGATCTGCGGGCGCTACTGGGGCATGGACCGCGACGGGCGCTGGGACCGGACGCAGCGCGCGTTCGACGCGATCGTGCACGGACGGGGACAGCACGCGCTCGACCCGTTGGCGGCGGTGCAGGCCTCGTACGCCGCCGGGGTCACCGACGAGTTCATCGAGCCGATCGTCGTCGAGGACCGGGCGCGGCTCGAGCCCGGCGATGCGGCGATCTTCTTCAACTTCCGCCCCGACCGGGCGCGGCAGCTGTCGCGGCTCCTGCTCGACGCCGGCTTCGACCTGACGACGATGACGCGCTACGCGGACGATCTCGACTGCCCCGCCGTCTTCGCGGAGCAGGACGTCCCGAACACGATGGCCGAGGTGCTCGCAACGCACGGGTTGCGCCAGCTGCACGCGGCCGAGACGGAGAAGTACGCGCACGTGACCTACTTCTTCAACGGCGGCCGCGAGGAGCCGTGGCCCGGCGAGGAGCGCATCCTCGTGCCGAGCCCGCGCGACGTCGCCACCTACGACGAGAAGCCGGAGATGGCCGCGCCCGAGCTCGCGGCGCGATTCTCCGGCGAGATCGGAAGCGGCTACCAATTCGGAATCGTGAACTTCGCCAACCCGGACATGGTCGGCCACACCGGGGTGATCCCGGCGGTCGTCGAGGCGGTGGAGACCGCCGACGCCGGCCTCGGGCAGGTCGTCGACGCCGTCGCCGCGGCCGGCGGCGTCTGCCTGATCACGGCAGACCACGGCAACGCGGAAGTGATGCTCCAGCCTGACGGGACGCCGCATACGGCGCACACGACGAGCCCCGTGCCGCTGATCGTCACGGAGCAGGGCCTGGCGCTCGAGGACGGCGGCGAGCTCTCGGATCTCGTCCCCACCGCACTCGCATTCCTCGGCCTCGAGAAAGCGCCCGAGATGACCGGTAAAGATCTCATTAAGAGATAGGCACGGGGGATTCGGCGACCGGGAATCGGCCCTATACTCGGCGCACCTTGTCACTCCCGCAACCTGATCCCGGGATCCTCCGGAAAGCGCAGAAGGGCGACGAACGCGCCTTCTCGATCATCTTGCGGATGTATGAGACGCCGGTCTACAACTACGTGCTCCGCCTCGTCGGCGACCGCAGCCTCGCAGAGGATCTGACGCAGGAGGTCTTCCTCCGCGTCTTCCAGGGGCTGCCCCGCTTCTCGTCCCGCTCGAAGTTCACGACCTGGCTCTTCCAGGTGACGAAGAACCGCGTGCTCGACGAGTTGCGTGCGACGGAGCGGCGTCCCCGCGCGGTGGTGCAGCTCGAGGACGCACCGGGGCTCGAGGTCGTGGACGCGCCCGTCGAGCGGGTCGAGGCGATCGACGCGCTCTGGCGCGCGGTCGACGCGCTGCCGGTCGACCTGAAGATGGCGCTGCTGCTGCGCGACATCGTCGGCCTCTCGTACAACGAGATCGCGGACTCCCTGGAGATCACGCTCGCCACCGTCAAGTGGCGCATCTTCAAGGCCCGCGAAGAGGTCGCGCTCGCGCTCGGGCGCGAGGGGATCTACTTCGGCAAGGCCGCCGAAGCCCAGCACGCCTGACGCCCTGCGGATCAGACGCCGTGTGCGAGCCGCACGGCAAGCGGCTCGGGTAGCCCGCGCTCGAGGATCTCGGCCTGCGTCAGCCCGACGGCGTAGGCGACCCGCCGGAAGCTCGCGACGTTCGCCTCCAGGTCGAGGAGCAGCCACGCGGCGCGTGCGTCGCCGTCCCGCGGCTGGCCGACCGAGCCGGGGTTGAGGAGCCACGCGGCCCTCCGAGATGTCGTGCTCCTCGCCGCCCGGCGCGTGGCCTCCTCCGAGGACGTCCTCGTACAGCACGATCGCCAGCGGAATGTGACTGTGGCCGACGAGGATGATCCGGTCGTCGACCGTGGCGAAGCTGGCCGCTGCGATCGCGTCGCTGAGGACGTACTCCCAGACGGGGTCGCGCGGGCTGCCGTGGTAGAGGCCGATCCCGTCGAGTCCCACCTCAGCCTCGAGCGACTCGAGGTAGCGCCGCGCCTCGGGCGTGAGCACGCCGGCGGTCCAGTTCGCGCTCGCAGCGGCGTCCGGTGAGAAGTCCCGCACGTCGAGCAGGCCCAGGCACGCCAGGTCGTGGTTTCCGCGCAGGCCGACGTCCGCCTCTGCCTCGACGACGGCGCAGCAGCGGTTCGGCTTCGGCCCGTAGCCGACCACGTCGCCGAGGCACCAGATCGCGTCGACGTGCTCGGCCTCGACCGCGCGCAGAACCGCATCGAGCGCGTGGGCGTTACCGTGGATGTCCGAAATGACGGCGACGCGCATCGGGAGAGGCCTAACGCTAGCCGTGGTCGTGGCGGCGTGGGTCGCCGTGGCGGCGCTGCTCCTGCGGACCAGCGTGCCGCACCTCGACCTCGGCGGTCTCGACGTGCACCGCTACTTCACGGACGCCCAGCTCGCGAAATCGCACCGCTACGCGCGGTTCGTGTACGTCGTCTGGCTGCTCCGGACGGTCGCGACCGTCGGCGCGCTGGTCGTCCTCGTCCGGCGGGCGCCCGCGGTCGCCTGGAGCACGGGCCTCGGGCCGATCGCCTCGGGTGTCGTGATCGGGATGCTGACGCTCGTGACGCTCTGGTTCGTCTCGCTTCCGTTCGGGATCCTCCTGCAGTGGTGGGACCACCGGCACGGCCTGGCGCCGGGCGACTACCTCGCCTGGCTCGTCGCGCCGTGGGCGTCGCTGACCTTCGAGGCGGTCTACGCGCTGGGGACGATCGTGCTCGTCATGTCGCTCGCCCGGAAGCTGGGCGAGCGCTGGTGGATCGCCGGCAGTGCGGTGTTCGTCGCGCTCGTCTTCGGGTTCGCGATCCTCCAGGGCTGGGTCGCCGGAGCGGGGACGACGCCGGTGCCGCCCTCGTATCGCGGCGAGGTACGACGGCTCGAGCGGGTCGAGCATGTCGCGGGAACGCCCGTCACGGTCCAGAAGGTGAGCGACTTCACGCACGAGGTGAACGCGTTCGCGGTCGGCGTCGGCCCGTCCGCGCGGGTCGTCCTCTGGGACACGCTGCTCGACGGGCGGTACTCGCGCGACGAGGTGCGCGTTCGTGCTCGCGCACGAGTTCGGGCACATCTGGCACCGGCACATCTGGCGGGCGCTCCTGTGGTTCGCGCTCTTCGCCTTCCCGATCGCGTGGCTCGTCGCGCGCGTGACGCGGCGCAGCGGCGGGATGGGGGAGGCCGCCGCGATCCCGCTCGCCGTCCTCACGATCGTGGTCGTGGGGCTGCTGACGGCGCCCTTCCAGAACGCCGTCTCGCGCCGCTACGAGGCGGAGGCGGACTGGTCGGCGCTCCGGGCCACGAGGGATCCCGCGGCCGGCGCGAAGCTCTTCGAGGACTTCCAGCGCACGAGCCTGGCGGAGCCGAACCCGCCCACCTGGGCCTACCTCTGGCTCGGCACGCACCCGACGATCGCGCAGCGGCTGGCGATGGTCGAGGCCTGGCGCGCGCGCAGCGCCCGCGGCCGCTAGATGATTGATTCCGAACTGGCGTGCTTCCGGGGAGGGCTTGCACCAAGCAGCGTGGCCGACTCGACCGCCGAGCAAGGCTGGACTGCCTTGGCGGTGGCCGAGGCGGCCACGCTGCGCCGAGTGCAGGCCCCCAGCCGGGAGTGCGTGAGTTCGGAATCAATCATCTAGTCGGACTCGCGGCCGGGCGCCTCGGGCAGGTCCTGGATCCCCTTGACGGTCGAGTACTTCGACCAGGAGTCCTGCATGGCCTCCAGCAGCTCCTTCATGAACTGCTGCGACATGTTCACGCGCGAGACGACGATCCCCTGCACCTCGCCGCCCTCCACCTCGTGGTCGATCCGCGCGAACGTGACCGTGAACTCGTAGTCCGAGAAGCTGATGTTGGCGAAGTTCGCGTAGACGCCGGCGACGTGCTCCGCGTCCATCTGGATGTTCAACCGACGCTCCGGGGAGTCCTCCACGGCTGCACGATACTACGGCGATGGACACCGTCAGCGCGCGCCGAGTCGCCGCCGCGTTCCTGACCGTGGCCGCGGTCTTCGCGGCGGGCACCGTCGGGTTCCACCTCTCCTCGGGCGAGGGCTGGCTCGATGCGTTCTACCGCACGGTCGTCACGAGCTCGCTGACGGGGATGGACTCGCCGCCTCACGGCCGGTGGGGCCAGATCCTCTCGATCGCGCTGATCCTCTTCGGCGTGGCAATCTTCGCGTACGTGGCGGCGCATGGTCGTCGAGGCGATCGCCGCGGGCGTCATCGGAGGCGCCTGGCGGGAGAAGAGGAGGCGGAAGATCATCGACGCGCTGCGCGACCACACGATCATCTGCGGCTACGGGCGGGTCGGCCGCCGCATCGCGGAGGAGCTGATGGCGCACGACGCGCCGTGCGTCGTGCTCGACAAGAACCCGGCCGCGATCGACGAGGCGCGCGAGCACGGCGTCCTCTATCTCGAGGGTGACGGCTCCGAGGACGACGATCTCGAGCAGGCGGGCCTCGGCCGGGCCCGGGCCCTCGTGGCGGCCTCGGACTCCGACGCGACGAACCTCTACATCACGCTCTCGGCGCGCTCGGCGCGGCCGGACATCCTGATCGTCGCGCGCGCCTCGGAGGAGGAGGCGGAGAAGAAGCTCCGGCGCGCGGGCGCGGATCGCGTCGTGCTTCCGTACACCGCCGCGGGCCGCGTGATGGCAACGCTGATCATCAAGCCGCAGGTCGCAGACTTCGTCACCACGGTGACGACCGCCGACGGACCGGATCTCCGCTTCGAGCAGATCGAGATCCCCGGCGGCTGGGCCGCGAGCGGCAGCGAGCTGCACGACCTCCACGTGCGCTCGAAGACCGGCGCCACCGTGATCGCGGTCCAGAAGCCGGAAGGAGAGTTCATCACCCGGCCGGACGGGCACACCATGATCGAGGCGGGCGACATCGTGGTCGGGATCGGCAGCGCCGAGGAGCTCGTGGCGCTCGAGGAGATGTTTGCCCGCTAGGAACCTCCCACAGCACGAAGCCTTGAGTCGCTCGGCCGCTCGACGAAGCGTCATTCTGTGAGAGGTTTCGACGCCGTCGCCCGGCTCGCCGAGCGGGTCGCGGAGCTTGCGGGCGCGCCGGTCGAGCTGGAGCGGCCCACCGACCCGGAGCACGGCGACTACGCGACGAACGTGGCGCTGCGCACCGCGAAGGAGCGGGGCCGGCCGCCGCGCGAGCTGGCCGCCGAGCTCGCCGGGCAGGTCGCCGTGCTGCCGGAGGTCGAGCGCGCAGAGGTCGCCGGCCCCGGCTTCCTGAACCTCTTCGTGACGGACGCCTTCCTCGGCGAGCTGCTCGCCCAGATCGGACCCGACTACGGCGCGGGCTCGGCCGCGGCGCCCGAGCGGGTGCAGGTCGAGCTCGTCTCGGCGAACCCGACGGGTCCGATCACGGTCGCCTCCGGCCGCAACGGCGCGTACGGCGATTCGGTGGCTCGACTGCTCGCCTACGCGGGCCACGAGGTCGAGCGCGAGTACTACTACAACGACGCGGGCCGGCAGATGGAGCTGTTCCGCGAGTCCGTGGAGGCGATCCGGCGCGGGGAGGAGCCGCCCGAGGACGGCTACCGCGGCGAGTACATGCAGGAGCTCGCCGCGCTCGCCGGGGACCCGGTGCCGCCGATGCTGAAGCGCATCGAGGAATCGCTCGAGCGCTTCCGGATCCACTTCGACACGTGGGCGCTCCAGAGCACGCTCGAGGCGGAGATCCCGGCGGCGATCGCGCGGATCGCCGACACCTACGAGGGGGAGGGCACGCTCTGGGCGCGCACGAGCGCGCACGGCGACGACAAGGACCGCGCGCTGATCCGCTCGTCCGACGGGTCGTTCCTCTACTTCGCGGCCGACGCGGCGTACATGCTCGACAAGCTCCGGCGCGGCTTCGAGCGGCTGATCTACGTGCTCGGCCACGACCATCACGGATACCAGCGCCGGCTGAAGGCGCTCGCCTCGCTGCTCGGGGAGGATCCGGAGCGGATCGAGGTGCTGCTCTACCAGCTGGTGACGCTGACGAGGCACGGCGAGCAGGCCAAGATGTCGAAGCGCTCGGGCGACGTCGTCTTCCTCGACGAGCTGATCGACGAGATCGGCGTCGACGCGGCCCGCTGGTACCTGATCGACCGCGGGCACGACCAGGCGATCGAGATCGACGTCGACCTGGCCAAGGAGAAGTCGCGCAAGAACCCCGTCTACTACGTCCAGTACTCGTACGCGCGCACGGCGGGCATCTTCCGCGAGGCGGGCGAGGTCGAGATCGATCCGCTGCCGACGCAGCCGCTCGAGCGTGAGGAGCGCGAGCTCGTGAAGCGGCTGGCCGAGTTCGCGGACGTCGTCGCTGAGGCGACCGAGCGCCGCGGGCCGCACGCGATCCCCATCTACGCGATCCGCCTCGCCGACGACTTCCACCGCTTCTACCACGAGCACACCGTGCTGGCCGAGAAGGGCGGGACGCACGAGCGGTTCCGTCTCGCGCTCGTGAAGGCGACGCAGGACGTGATCGCCCGCAGCCTCGACCTGATCGGGGTCGAGGCGCCCGAGCGGATGTGAGGCGCTACGCCGGCGCGCGGGCGGGCGACGACCACCGTCGCGGAGGCGAGCAGCGCATACGCGAAGCCGCGAAGACGACGCGGTAGGCGATCTCACGGCGATGCCCGAGCCGTCCTCGATCTCGGTCGTCTGCGGCTTGTCGCAGAGGACGCCGCGGTTGACGCAGAACCAGGTCGACACGTCGGCCTGCCGCATCCGGTGGTTCTTCCAGGCGTGGTCGGCGGCTCGCGACGGCCGCAGTCGCGAGCGCTCCGGCTCGGCGAGCAGGAGGACGAGCCGCCGGTCACGTGAAGCCGCACGATCACCCCGGCCGAGGATCGCCGACGCACTAGCGCGGCGCAACCCCGATGTCGTATCATTCGCCACGTGAAGCGCGTGCTCCTCAGCATCACTGCCGCCGTCGCGCTCGCCGCAGGATTCGCACCCGCCGTCTCCAGCTCAGCCGGGACGCCTTCGGCGCCGCCGGCCGCGCACCACGACGGCGAGTGCCCGTTCTCGTCGAACACCGGCTCCGACGTCTGACCCAAGCGACTAGGCCGGCTCGCTCGTCCCGGTCTCGTAGATCCGGCGGACGATCTCCTCGATGTCCGGCTCGCGGATCGTCAGGTCGACGAGGCGCGCCCGCGCGGCCACCTCGGCGGTGAGCTGCGCCGCCGAGCCGTGGAAGCGCAGCCACTGCCGCGGGCCGTCGACCCGCTCGACGCGGGCGCCGGGCACCTCGAGCGGCGGCGCCGGCTCCTCCAGGTCGACGACGAGCGTCCGCTCCTCGCCGTAGCGCGACTTCAGCTCGTCGATGCCGCCGTCGTAGATCAGCGTGCCCATGGTCGATGATCAGGATCCGCTCGCAGAGCCGCTCGATGTCGGCCAGGTCGTGCGTCGTCAGCATCACGGTGACGCCGCGCTCGCGGTTGATCTCGACCAGGAACTCGCGCACCCGCTGCCGCGCGACGACGTCGAGCCCGATCGTCGGCTCGTCGAGGAAGACGACCTCCGGGTCGTGCAGCAGCGACGCGACGAGCTCGCCGCGGATGCGCTGGCCCAGCGACAGCTGCCGCACCGGCGTCGCGAGGAACGGGATCGAGATCGAGCAGCTTCCGGAAGCGCGGCGAGGTTCTCGCGGTAGCGGTCGGCCGGCACCTTGTAGATGTGCCGCAGCAGCTCGAACGAGTCCTGGAGCGGCAGGTCCCACCAGAGCTGGATCCGCTGCCCGAACATGGCGCCGATCCGGCGGGCGAGCTGGATCCGCTCCCGCGACGGCTCGAGCCCCGCGACCCGCACGTGCCCGCGGTCGGCACGAGGATCCCCGTGAGCATCTTCACCGTGGTCGACTTGCCGGCGCCGTTCGGCCCGATGTAGCCGATCATGTGGCCGCGCTCGACCGAGAACGAGACGCCTGCCACCGCCTCGACGACGCGCCGCTTCGACCGCACTCGACCCTCGCGGACGGCGAACCGCTTGCGAGAGGTTCTCGACCTCGATCATCAACTGCCCGTGCTCCGGTAGCGCCGCACCGCGCCCTGCCAGAGGAGCGCGGCGGCGCACGACGCGACGACGGCGACCAGCGGCGAGATGAACTGGATCACCTGCGGCAGGCCGAACGGGTCGTCCTTGCCGAGGATGTAGAGCGAGGGGAAGTAGCAGACGAACGCGATCGGGATGAAGTAGGCGAGCAGCCGCCGCAGCCACGTCCCGTAGATGTCGATCGGGTACTGCGCGAGGAACGTGCCGCCGTACGTGAACGCCGTTCGTGAACTCGCCGCCCTCCGTCGTCCAGAACGCGAGGCACGAGCCGGCGATCCAGATCGCGCCGAAGATCACGCGCGGCCGAGGGGATCATGACGACGAACAGCGCCACGCGGCCCGGCGTCCAGTCGACGTGGAGGTGGCTGAGCGCGTAGACGAGCACGATGACGCCCTGCAGGAGCTTGCCGACCTTCCGCAGGCTCAGCTCGGAGGTGACCACCTGGAAGAGCGTGCTTCGCGGCCGCAGTAGCAGGACGTCGAAGGTGCCGTCGCGGATTTTCTGCGGGAAGACGTCGAGATAGCCGATCACGACGTCGGTGAGCGCGAACGAGATCGACGAGAGCGCGTAGAGGAACGCGACCTCGTGGACGTTCCAGTCGGCGAGCTCGCGTGACGTTGTGGAAGATCACGAGCACCGCGAGGAAGTCGAGGAACGAGATCAGGAACGCGCCGAGGATGTCGAGCGCGAACGAGGTCCGGTACTGGAGCTGCGAGCGCAGCTGCGCGCCGAGCAGGCGCCGGTAGAGGAGGAGCGCGTCAGCCACCCTGGATCACCAACTTCCGTGTCCCCGCCGCGAAGGCGAGGCGCACGAGGCCGAGCATCACCGCGGCCCAGAGCGCCTGCAGGGCGAGCACCGCGGCGAGACCGGCGCCGGTGTGCTTCCCGAGGTAGACGTCGATCGGCACCTGCACCATCGAGGCGAAGGGCAGCGCGTGCGCGATCGCCGCCAGCCAGTCCGGGAAGAACGTGATCGGGAGGATCATCCCCGAGAAGAAGAGCGAGACGACGAGCGCGACGGTCAGGATTCCGCGGTAGTCGATGCAGCCAGAACGCAGCCGCGTTGTAGAGCAGCCGGAAGCCGAGGCTGACCACCACGCCGAGCGTGAGGCTGACGAAGAACGCCAGCCAGAGCAGCGGCGAGTCGGGGAAGCGGAGGTCGAAGACGAGCGCGCCGAGGATGAAGGGCGGGATGCCGCGGAAGACGAAGTGGTACGGCGCGCGCCCGAGGTCGAACGCGAGCCAGTACCGCTCCGGGTGCAGCGGCCGCGCGAGGTCGGTCGCGATCGAGCCGTCGCGGATGCGCAGCGCCAGCTCCTGCCAGCCGAAGATGTAGACGGTCATGATCATGCGCCTGCGCCAGCCAGACGTACGTGACCGCGTCGCGCGCGTCGTAGTTGCCGACCTCGGCCCGGTTCTGGAAGACCGCCAGCAGGATGTAGGCCTGCATGAACCCGAAGACCGTGTTCGTGAAGATGCCGGCGGCGGTCGCGGCCGGATAGGCGGCATAGCGGCGGTAGCCGCGTTTGGCGATCTCCCAGTCGAGGCGCACCGGCGCGCGATTCTACGGTGCGGGGCGGTGCCCGCTCGACCCGGTTAGCCGGTCGCGGCGGGCACGGCGCCGCCAGCCGCCGGGGCCCAGCCGTTCGCGAGCCAGCGCCCCTCGCTGGAGAGCAGCTCGAGGTAGAACGCCGACGGCGGCCAGTCGGCCGCGCGCGAGCGCAGCGCGACCAGCAGGACGACGCGATGCTCGTTCTGCTGGACGACGCGGATGCCCGTCCGGCTCCAGACGATGTTCAGGAACGGCTGGACGGGGATCGAGCCCGTCATCCAGTCGGCGCAGGTCAGGTCCTCGCGGAGCGTCGGCGTCACCAGCCCGTACGAGCGCTCGACGTGGCGGCGCGCGACGGCGGTCCGCACGAAGGTCGACGCCGCCCGCATCGGGTCGCGGTCGGCGGCCGGAGCCGCGCACGGCGACTTCGAGCTGCCGGCGGAACGCACGACGAGCACTCCGGCTCCCACGCCCACGAGGAGCAGCGTGAGGAATCCATACCCCAGGAAAAGCGCCCGCCTTCCGATCGGGCGATCTTCGCGGGTCGCGAGGATCATGGCAAGGGGCCGATCGGCCCATCTTGCGTAGGATCACGGCCCGTGAGCGGCGCCGTGAACATCCCTGCACCCAGCTCGGGGACGACGCCGGACCGCAACCTCGCGCTCGAGCTCGTGCGGGTCACCGAGGCCGCGGCGATGGCGTCGGGGCGCTGGGTCGGCCGCGGCGACAAGATCGCCGCCGACCAGGCGGCGGTCGACGCGATGCGGATCATGCTCGACACGGTCTCGATGGCCGGCGTCGTCGTGATCGGCGAGGGCGAGAAGGACGAGGCGCCGATGCTCTTCAACGGCGAGGAGGTCGGCGACGGGCACGGGCCGACCGTCGACGTCGCGGTCGACCCGCTGGAAGGGACGCGGCTGTGCGCGAACGGCATGCCAGGGGCGATCGCCGTGATCGCGCTCGCGGAACGCGGCTCGATGTTCTTCCCAGGCGCCGCGGTGTACATGGAGAAGATCGCGGTGGGCGCGGACGCCATCGACGTCGTCGACATCGACGCCTCGCCGGGGGACAACGTGCGCGCCGTCGCCGAGGTGAAGAACATCAGGCCGCAGGACGTCACCGTCGTCGTCCTCGACCGCCCCCGCCACGAGCGGCTGATCGGCGAGCTGCGCGAGACCGGGGCGAAGGTGAACCTGATCACGGACGGCGACGTCGCGCCCGCGATCGCCGCGGCCCAGCCGCGCACCGGCGTGCACATGCTCTACGGGATCGGCGGCACGCCGGAGGGCGTCATCTCAGCCGCGGCGCTCAAGTGCGTGGGCGGCGGCATCGTCGGCCGGCTCTGGCCGCGCGACGAGGAAGAGCGGCAGGCGCTCGTCGACGCCGGCTTCGACCCGGACAAGGTGCTGACGACGGACGACCTCGTGCGCACGGAGAACGTCTTCGTCGCCGCGACCGGCGTCACGAACGGCGCCCTGCTCCGCGGCGTCCGCTACACGCGCGACCCGGAGATCGTCACCGACTCGATCGTGATGCGCGGCGCCTCCGGCACGGTCCGCCGCATCGAGGCGCGCCACAAGGCCGAGAAGCTGCGGCAGTTCACCGGCCGCGATTACTGAGCGCGGGGGTCAGGCGGTTGCGCTCGCCTTCTGCTCGAGCTCGGGCGACCACGAGCCGCTGCGGGCGAGGCTGTTCATCTCGGCCCGGTGCTTGAACGCGGCCTGCCCGGCTGCGACGTTCTCCTTCTGTCCGACCCAGGCCTTCAGCGCCGGCGCCTGCAGCGCGCGGCCGTACGAGAACGAGAGCTCCCACGGCAGCGGCCCCATGGCGTTCATCGCATTCAGGTGCGCCGTCGCGTCCTCGTCCGACTGGCCGCCGGAGAGGAAGACGATCCCCGGCACGGCGGCCGGCACGTGGTGCTTGAAGCACCTGATCGTCAGCTCGGCCACCTTCTGCACGTCGGCCTTCTCCGACGAGTCGTAGCCGGAGAGCACCATGTTCGGCTTCAGGAGCGTTCCCTCGCACCTGATCCGCTGGTCGTGCACCTCTGTGTAGACCGCGTTCAGCACGCGTGACGTGACCCGGTACGAGGTCTCGATCGTGTGGTCGCCGTCCATCAGCACCTCGGGCTCGATGATCGGCACGATTCCCGCCTCCTGGCAGAGCCCGGCGTAGCGGGCGAGCGCATGGGCGTTCGTCCAGATCGCGTAGTCGCTCGGCTTGTGCTCGTCGATGTAGTACGTGGCGCGCCACTTGGCGAACTTGGCGCCCAGGCCGCGGTACTCCTCGAGGCGGGCACGGAGTCCGTCGAGGCCCTCGGTGATCGTCTCTCCTGGTGCGTTGGCGAGCGGCTTGGCGCCGATGTCGACCTTGATCCCGGGGATGATGCCCTTGCTCTCCAGGAGCTTCGGGAACGGCGTCCCGTCGAGCGCCGTCTGGCGGATCGTCTCGTCGAAGAGGATGACGCCGCTGATGTACTGCTCGGCGCCCTCCGTCGTGAACAGCATGTCGCGGTAGGCCTGCCGGTTCTCCACGGTGGACTCGATCGAGATCGAGTCGAACCGCTTCTTGATCGTCGAGTCGCTTTCGTCCGCGGCCAGGATCCCCTTCCCCGGCGCGACGAGGGCACGTGCGATCTCTTCAAGCGTCTGCTCGGGCATTCCTCAACTCCTCGAAAGCGAAGTTCCGGTTCTGCCTCAAGTATCGCGCGTGAGCGCTTCCGTGCGCAGCCTCCTGTGCTGCTGCGTGCAGCTGTGTCGTGCCGAGCCCTACGCCGCCGGCGCGTGCTCCTGGAGCAGCGCCTTGTGCAACTGGTTCTGCCAGTAGACCAACGCGAGTCGATTGGCCTCGAGGGTCGCCGCGTCCTCCTCCGAGCGCCGCAGCTGCTGCCGCTCGAGCACCAGCCGATCGATGATCCGCCGGATGTCACCGATGTCCTGGATGCTCAATGCCCTTCCTCCTTTTCACGTCGCAGCATGCGCCGCCTGCCACGAGCCGACAACGCGACGGAAGTCGAGCTTTTCGCCCCGTGCCCCATCGTTTGTGGAGTCGGGCCTTCGTCGAGTTGGCCGCCGCTAGAATGGCCTCCGCAAGCGGGCGTAGCTCAGTTGGTAGAGCATCAGCTTCCCAAGCTGAGGGTCGTGGGTTCGAGCCCCATCGCCCGCTTCTCGTGTTCATGCGGCGTGGAGCCGCACCAGCATGGGTGGTACGAGCTCGTCGGCACGACGCCTCCCGTCTACCACTGATCTACAGCACCTTCCGGATCGACCGGAGCAGCGGCACGTCTCGCCGGCTTGCCGGCTTGTGCAAGTAGCAGCACGGGCGCACAATGCGCGGAAGACGCTTGCTCCTGCGCGCCGTCTGCCGGGACGCGGGATGCGTTTGAGACTGGGCGCGAGGGGCCCAGCGAAGGGCTGCCATGGCAGATGACGTGATTGGTAGGTCCGGCGAGTTGCTCGCGCTCGCGGCGTTCGTCGAGGCTGTTCCAAACACGGGTCAGGCGTTGCTGCTCGAGGGCGAGGCGGGGATCGGCAAGACGGCCCTGTGGCAGGAGGGATTGCGCCTCGCGGACGAGCGCGGCTTGCGTGTCCTCAAATCGAGGTCGAGTCCTTCGGAGACGCGGATCGCGTTCGCAACGATCGGTGACCTGCTCGCGCCGGTCGTGGACGAGACGCTCCCGCTGCTCGTGCCGCTCCAACGACGCGCGCTCGAGTCGGCGTTGCTCCTTCGGGAGGCCGGGCGGTCGCCGCCGGAGCCCCGTGTTCTCGGGCTTGCGCTCGTCTCGGTCGTGCATGCGCTCGCCCAGGAGGGGCCCATTCTCGTCGCGATCGATGACGTGCAATGGGTCGATGCGAGCTCCGCGGATGTCCTGACGTTCATGTTGCGGCGGCTTGAGGACGAGCCGGTGGGTGTTCTCGCGACTGCGCGTGGCCGAACCGTCCAGGCGCCACTCGAACTCGACCGCGCCTTCGCCGAGTTCCGACGGTTGTCGGTCGAGCCACTGTCGGTCGGAGCGATCCACCGGCTTCTCTGGGGTCGGCTCGCGCTCACGCTGTCGCGACCCACGCTCATCCGGGTCTATGAGACCACAGGCGGGAATCCGTTCTTCGCTCTCGAGCTCGGCCGCGAGATCGTCGACGGGTCGATCCGGGCTGACGCCGACGATGTGTCCTTGCCGGAGAGCCTGCGCGCTCTCGTGGCCGACCGGTTGGGAGCGTTGCCGGCACGCGTCGGGGAAACGCTCGTCGCAGTCGCCGCACTCGCAGCGCCATCGGTCACATTGCTTGAGCCGCTCGGACGCACCGCCGTCGACGACATCGAGGTTGCCCGAGAACGCGGGGTGCTCGAGTTCGACGGCGACCGGATCAGATTCACGCATCCGTTGCTGGCTCCGGCCTGCTACGCGGCGATGCCGTTGCACAGGAGGCGGCGAGTTCACCGGCGCCTGGCGGAGCTGAACGTCGATCCCGAGGAGAGGGCCCGCCATCTCGCAATCGCGGCTCCCGGCGTCGACGAAGAGATCGCGGCCGCGCTCGATGCGGCAGCAGCACACGCCCGCGGACGGGGCGCCGCCCAGGCCGCGGCGGAGCTCGCCGAGCGCGCGGTGGCGCTGACTCCCGCGGCCGCGGTCGAGGACATCGGCCGGCGTCGCATCACGGCCGCCGGGCTTTGTGCTGATGCCGGCGACATGACGAAGGCCAGGGCCTTGCTCGAGGAAGTGGTGGAATCCGCGGCCCCCGGCCCGCTCCGAGCCGAAGGGCTCTGCCAGCTCGCCCAGGTGAGAGCCGGGACAGACGGCAACCCGATTGCCATGGAGCTCCTCTTGCGCGCGCTCGCCGAGCCCGGCGTCGATAGCCGCCAGAGGGCGACCATCCTCGGGTCGCTGGCGTCCATGGCGTCAGTCGGCGGCAACAGCGGCGGTGCCGCTCAATACGCAACAGCGGGACTCGAGCTGGCCGAGGAGCTTGCCGAGCCGGAGACCCTCGTCTTCGCCCTGGCCAAGTTCGCGGAGATAACGTTCTGGCGCACCGGGTGCATCCGCCGCGACATTCTCGACCGCGCAATCGAGATCCACCGCGGAATCGATGGTGGACTCAGCAGCGATCCGCGAGGGACCCTGGCCCATCAACTCGGCCGAGCAGAACGCTACGACGAGTCCCGAGCGATCTGGAGAGAGCTGATCGCAGAGGGTGTCGAACGAGACTATCCCGATCTCGCCTTTTTCCAGTTCTTCCTTGCTCGGATGGAAGTGGGATCCGGCGAGTGGGAAATCGCGGCGCAACTCTGCGACGAAGCGATGGAGGTCGCCCGGCAGACGGGTCGAGAGGTCATTGAGCCGCTCTGCCGGATGATCCTGGCAGAGATCGACGCCTACAGAGGCGAGGCCGAGCCCACGACAACTGCTGAGCTCTTGCGTGCCGCCGATCGCCTCGGTTACGGAGGCGCAACTCATCGCCTCAACCGCGCCCTCGCCTCGCTCGAGCTCTCCCGCGACGATCCGCATGCCGCCTGGCGTCAGGTCGCACCGCTGTTCGACGGCATCGGGGAGATGGACGAGGTCACTGCCCAGCTTGCAGGCTCGGTCGCGATCGAGGCGCTCATCGCGATCGGCGACCTGGGTACGGCCAAGCGGCTGCTGACGCTGACTCGACGAGCGTGCGGCGGACGCCGACACGGCCCTTCGCTCCCTTGCCCACCGGTGCCGGGGCCTCCTCCTGTCGGTGCGAGGCGACCACGAGCGTGCGATCGCCGAGCTCGAGGCGGCGGCCGTCGAGCCGGACCCGCCTCAGGGGATGAACCCATTCGAGCACGCCCGAACGCTCCTCCTCCTGGGACGCGTGCGGCGGCACGCACAGCACAAGCGCGCCGCCCGCGAGACCCTCGAGCGTGCCCTCGAGATCTTCGAGCGACTGGGTGCGCGCTCTGTGGGCGGACAAGACGCGTTCGGAGCTCCGCCGGATCGGCGGGCGGATCGCCTCCGAGGGCCAGCTCTCCGAGACCGAACGGCGGATCGTCGAGCTCGTCGTTGCGGGCCGCCGGAACCGCGAGGTCGCCGCCGAGCTCAGCCTGAGCCCGAACACGATTGCCTGGAACCTCTCGAAGGTCTACCGGAAGCTCGGCGTCACCTCTCGCACCGAGCTCGCAGCGCACATCGCCGCAAGCCCGCCGAGGTAAATCCACAGGTTCGAGCGGTTGTTCGCGAGCGAGCCAGGCGGGATCGTGGAGCGGCGATGCCGACGTATCTCGTAGAGCGCTACCTGCCGGGACGAGACCGCGCCTGGCTCGAGGCCGCGCTCGCACGGCTCCCGAAAGACGACTCGTGGCGTCGCGTATCTCGGCTCGCTCTACGTCCCCTCGGACGAATCGTGCTTCTGCCGATTCGAGGCCGCCGACGCGGAGAGCGTTCGGGATGCCAACGAGCTCGCGAGAGTGCCGTTCGCACGAATCGTGGCGGTCACCGAGCTCGACATCACCGCAAGCGGTCACAACCACGAAGGAGGATCACCATGAGGCGCATGATGGGATTGACCCTGGCCGTCGCCGTGGCCGCGAGCTTCGCGGTCGTCGCCCAGGCGCGTACCGCCGTCGGAGGAGGGCCGGCCGATGGCGGCCGGGATCACCGCAGCGCGGATGTGACCTTCACGAAATGGGTCACCAGTCTCCCCGCCCACCCGCCGACGTTGGCCGGAATCTCCATGGCCGGGGTAGTCGGGGGCGACGTCGGCCCCGGCACCTTCGCCGGCAAGGTCATCAAGGACGACACGACGTCCAAGCCCGGCTTCTGGCTCGCACAGGCTCTCTACGGATTCAACGGCAGCAAGCACGCCTTCGTCGCGTACAACTTCGTCACGGAGGACGACACGACGACCCCGGTCACCGCCACGATCCGCGGCGTTGTCATCCTGGGATGGATGATGGGCGCCCGCGTGACCGGGGAATACACGCGATGGGACACGTGCCCCATTCCAACACCGGGCAACGTGTTCGGCAGCGTGTGCTTCCGGGGCACGCTCCACCTTCAGCTCGGGGGAAGGGACTAGAGCCCGAGAGATCGGGTCGGGTTCGTCCCTTTGCCGGGCCGCCGCGGTTGGAGGGTCCAACACAGCAGGCAGAGCGCCGTCCCCTTCTGGTGAGGCCGGCGTTCTGCCTGTTCCGTGCCGTCCCGAGCGTCGCGCGCGGTTCGGCGACGCCTCCCACGACTGCGGTCAGGGCAGCGCATTGAAGCCGGCGTCACTGGGGGCAGGTTCGCGAGTACACCTGCGTCATCTTCCCGTTCGGATCGATCGTGGTGGTCAGCGTCGTCGTGCACTCTCCGCCGCCAAGATCGGGGGCGAGCTTCTGAAGCCCGCCGATGATCGTCGATGCGATCTCCCCGGCCATCTTGACCCATGCCGGGACCTCCTTCTCGGTGATCGTGAAACCGGGCGGCGGATCCTCGATGATCACCGCCCTGTCGCCGTATTGGATCCGTATCGACCCGGCGCTGACAACAGCTTTGCCTCCCCCTTCCACATCCACGTCGACGGGATGAAGGACACTGATCCGTTCTGGGTGTGTAGCCATGTCTGAGCTGCCTCCTCCGATCTCACGAAACAAAAGACGCCAGCGTGCTCGGACGCCGACGCCTGGGCGGCAGTCAGGGCGCGCCGAGCTCGGCGTCCGGCCCGCCGAGCGGGAGCCGACGCGCCTCGAGGTCTCTTCGGTCCGAGGCGCCGCTCAGACCGGAGAGCGCGCGGGCGCCTCCAGGTCACCGTCATCATGACCAGCCCGTCCATTCCACGACTGCCGACGTCTCGGATGCGATCCATGCCTGCGTGAGCGGTGTGTCGCTTCCTTCGATCTCGGTCGGGAAGCCGTGCGGCTGAAGGTCGAACAGGTGGTTCACCGTGCCGCCTGCGCATCCGCTGAACGTCACCGGGTAGAAGGCCGGGAGGTCTGCGGAGACCCCCTCGACGATCCATTCCACGGAGGCTCCCTCCGAGGTGATGCCCGGCCGGGCGTTGATGCCCAGGCTCGTGTGGCGGCCGGTCGACACGTTCAGCATCGACACGTAGCCGAAGTCCGGCTGGGGTGCGCAGACCAGGAAGAAGACCGTGTTGCCGGTCGCGACGGGGAAGTTCGACACCTGCACCGCCGGATCCTTGTACTTGTCGGTGTACCACTCCGTCCAAGCCCACCAGTTGACGTAGGCGTAGGGTTCGCCCCACCAGCCATCGAGACCCCAGAACGCGGGTGTCACGGTGGCCGCGATCCCCGCCTGCAGGACCTGTTCGCCGACCGCCGCGAAGCCGTCGATTCCCACCCAGAAGCCGACGGTGAGGTCGGAGAAGATGGCCGGATCGAACGGTACGACCTCCGGCACCACCCACTGTGCGAACACCATCGTCGCCGGCTTCCCGTCTCCATAGCCGAGCGTCGGAACTTCGATGACGGCGCCGCCCCAGCCGCTCGGGCTGAACTCCGGACCCCGACGGCGCAGCGGATCGCGAGCGCTCATCACCGGATCGATCGCGAGCTCGGCCTTGACGTAGTTCGGCGTACGTGCGAAGGCGTGCTTCCAGATCCGGTCGAGCTGTGGTTCCGTCTCCGGGTTCGGACGCCGCGGGAAGCCGTGCCGACGAAGCGCGTGAGGCGTCGCCGTGCGCAGATCGAACTCCTTCGGCGGCGGGTCGTAGGTCCGATACAGGTCGAGCGCGTTGGACTCGAGCACATCGCCACTCATGGCACTCCCTCTCCGAATCGACGAGTCGTCCGAGGCTACGTCGACGCTCCTGCACAACGCCTGACCGCGGAGAAGGTCCGACAGCAACGTCTCTTTCCCGCACGGTCCAAGCCGAGGCGAGCGCCGCGAGGGCGCCCGCCTCAGATGCTGCGTCTCATGTCAGCTACGTCTGGATGCGGCTTCGCGAGCCGCCGTAGACAGCGAGCGCATAGATGACGAGCAGGTCGATCGCGAAGATGCAGAGTGACCAGAACGGGTACGCCTGGATCATCATCAGCTGAGCGATCGCCTGCAGGCCTGCCATCGCGATTCCGAACCAGCGCGCCAGCTGCGAGCCCGTGACGACGGACAAGCCGGCGACGAGCGTGAGCGCTCCGACGATCATGATGATCCAGCCCCACGTATTGAGGTCGCTGAAAACGAAGTGCGCCCCCGCCACGTAGAACGAGGACCGCGAGACCGCGACGATCCCGTCGATCAGGCCGATGATCCCGCCGAAGACGAGCATCATGGCCGCGAAGGCCATCCAGCCGGCCCCCTTCTCGTCGTAGTAGAGCTCGGGCTCACGGTCAACCGGCACCGTGTCCATGCGTGGGTCAGACGTCGTCGGCCGCTCCTCCAATTTGGTCCCCATCCGCCTCGCCTCCAGTCGTTCGTAAGGTATTCGCATGCCGCGAAAGCCCCGGCGAGCCCCATCTCGCCCCGCATCGGCGCACCGCCATCCGGTGGGACACTGATTTCCGCTGCACCCGACTACTGACGGACGACCTCGTCTCGAACGCGGCGCCGCTTGCGGTGGACGGCGTCTTGCGCGGCATGCACCGTGGCCACCGCGGGCCCCGGGCGACGTCATCCGAACCGGACGATGCGCGCCGGCAGCTCATCCGCCAGAGTGCCGCCATGAGGCTCAGGCGGAAGAAGCAGAAGCCCACCGTTCGCGGCAGGGTCGAGGCGGCGACCCATCACATGGTGAGCGCCCACTGGCTCGCGCGGAGGCTGACCCGCGTGTGGCGCACGACCCGTCCGCGGAAGCGCCGGCGCGGATTGATCACCAGGCAAGGCTGATCACCCGGCATCGCGGCTGAGCCGCCGGGCAGGCTTTCGCCTGCCCGGTCGACGGGCCGTGCCCTCGTCCCCAACGCGTCCTACGTCCTGAAGAGAATCCTTGCGAACCCGAGGATCACCACCAGGGCCAGAACGACCGTCACTGCCGCAGCGGAGTCGATGCCGAACATCTACACCTCCCGCTGGTCGGGGGGACAGTCCACTCACTAAGAGCGAAACCGCACAGGTTCGCAAGCCCCAGGCTGAAGGAACGTCCGACCGGCGCCAGAAGATGTGCGGGTCGCCCACGGTTGAAAGCACTCT
>CAVVCG010000017.1:0-8634 GCA_963746655.1 uncultured Actinomycetes bacterium
GCGCCTGAGCTCAGGGCTGCATCGGCGTGTTCTCGACGTCGGACGGAACCGTCTGCGCGGGCAGCAGGCCGAACCCGGCGAGCGCGATCGGGAGCAGCTCGGTCGACCGCATCTCGTGAGAGTGCCTCCAGCTCCCGACGTACTCGGAGATCGGGGCATGCGGGTTCAGGCGGCGGAGCATCTCGAAGAGCGCTCCGGACTGGCTGGCCTGGTTGGTGACGATCTTGTCCTTGCGGCTCCACCAGATCTGGAGCTTCACACCCGAGAAGGCGATCGCTGTCGCGTTTGCCTCCGGGTTCCGGGCGGCCCAGGCCTGCGGGTTCTTCGCCGGCGTCGAGCCGACCTCGCGGACGAGCATCTCCTGGAGCAGGACTCCGTACGGCTTCCCGAAGGTCTGCACGCAGCGCTTGTCACACGGCATGCCGGGCATCTGCTTGTAGCGGAGGGTGAGGTCGGCGACGGAGTCCATCGCGGCGGCCCCGGCGAGCAGGTGCGGATGGCGGGCGACGAGCATCAGGGTCTCCTGGCCTCCCATGCTGCTTCCGAGGACGTAGATGCGCTTGCGATCGATCCGGAGCCAGGGGAGCGCCTTCGTCACGAACGCGGGCATCTTCGCGAGGTCGTCGATCTGGCCGGGATATGCGAACGAGTAACGGGCGGTGTGGAGACCCATCCCGTCGGGGTTGACGACTGCGAAGCCGCCGACTGCGGGGAGGTTGCCCCAGTAGCCGGCGTTGACGAGGCCGTTGCCGCCGCGCCCGTGCGGAGAGATGACGAGCGGCAGTTCCGGGTTGTGTCCCGGGCCGTACGAGGCGGGCAGGATCACATAGGCCGGGCGGGAGACGCCGTTGTTCGCGGTGTAGTGGATCTTCCAGATCTTGACCTTGGCGGCGCTCTGGCTCGCAGGCGGCGACGTCGTGGCGGCCGTGACGGAGGCTGCTCCGGACGGCCGTGACGGAGGCTGCGAGGACGATGACGAGGGCAGCGAGGCCGAGGCGGCAGGCGGCGCTGCGGGGGTTGAGATGTGTGGTGATCGTGGTCATGGACCCACGGTCGATCCGGGTCCAAACCGCCTCCTCACCGCCCACAAACGGCTCGCTAACGGCCCTCCGCTGCCAGGAGTAAGCTCCGTGCAGAGAGGCAGTGGTCGAGTTCCGCATCCTCGGCCCGGTCGAGGTGATCGACCGGGACAAGGCCCTCGCACTGGGAGGGCAGAAGCAGCGCGCCGTCCTCGCCGCGCTCCTGATCGACGCGGGCCGCGTCGTCTCGACCGACTACCTCGTCGACGCGCTCTGGGGCGAGCGGCCGCCGAAGACCGCGGCCACCTCCCTGCAGAACTTCGTCTCGCAGCTGCGGAAGGCGCTCGGGCCCGAGGTCCTCGTCACGAAGCCGCCCGGCTACCAGCTCCGGCTCGAGCCGGGCCAGCTCGACCTCGACCGCTTCATGCAGCTCGTCGAGGAGGCGCGGGGCGCCGGCGCCGACGAGCGCTCGGCCACGCTCCGCAAGGCACTCGCGCTCTGGCGCGGTGCGCCGTTCGCCGACTTCACCTTCGAGTCGTTCGCGCAGCCCGAGATCGCCCGGCTGAGCGAGCTACGGCTGTCGGTGCTCGAGGAGCGCATCGACGCCGACCTCGAGGCCGGCCGCCACGCCGAGCTCGTCGGCGAGCTGGAGCCGCTCGTCGCCGAGTATCCGCTGCGTGAGCGGCTGCGCGCGCAGCTGATGCTCGCGCTCTATCGCGCCGGCCGGCAGGCCGAGGCGCTCCAGGCCTACCAGGACGCTCGCAGCGCGCTCGTGGACGAGCTCGGGATCGAGCCGAGCCCGGAGCTGAGCCGGCTGCACGGCTCGATCCTGCGGCAGGACTCGGCGCTCGACCGGCGCGACGGCGGCCCGCCCGCGGACGACCACTTCCGCGAGGTCGCGCGCGAGCTGCTGGCGGGCCGGGTCGTCCCGGTTCTCGGCGCCGACGTCGGCGACCTCGCCGCGCAGCTGGCCGAGCGCTTCGACTACCCGGCGAGCGGCGAGGCCCTCACCCGGATCTCGCAGTACGTCAGCGTGATGCGCGGCTCCGGCCCGCTCTACGACGAGCTGCACACGCTCCTCGACGCGGAGGCGGTGCCGACCGCGGTCCACCGGCTCTTCGCCTCGTTGCCGCCGCTCCTGCGCGAGCGCGGCGTGCCGCACCAGCTGCTCGTGACGACGAGCTTCGACCTCGCGCTCGAGCAGGCGTTCCTCGAGCGGGGCGAGGAGTTCGACGTCGTCTTCTACATCGCGAGCGGCCGGGACCGTGGCCGCTTCTGCCACATCCCGCCGGACGGCGCCGGCGCAGGTGATCGCGATCCCGAACACCTACACCGACGAGCTCTCGCTCGAGCGCCGCACGATCATCCTCAAGCTCCACGGGCGCGTCGATCACAACGTCGACCGCGAGCTCGAGAGCTTCGTCGTCACCGAGGACGACTACATCGACTACCTCGCGCAGTCCGACGTCTCCGGAGCGCTGCCGGTCGGGCTGACCGCGAAGCTGCGGCGCAGCCACTTCCTCTTCCTCGGCTACGCGATGACCGACTGGAACCTCCGCGTCGTCCTGAACCGGCTCTGGGGCGACCACGCGCTCAGCTACCGCTCGTGGGCCGTGCAGCCGGAGGCGGCCGCCCTCGAGCGGGAGTTCTGGCACCGGCGCGAGGTCGACGTGGTCGAGCTGCCGCTCGAGGCGTACGCGGAGGCGCTCGGGCGCGAGGTCGGCGCCGCGGAGGCGAGGGTGTGAACACCCCCGGGAGCCCGTACAAGGGCCTCGCCGCGTTCGGCGACTCGTCGCTCGACGCGATGCTCTTCTTCGGCCGCGAGCGCGAGCGCGACCTCGTGATCGCCAACATGACCGCGAGCCGGCTCACGCTGCTGTACGGGCCGACGGGCGTGGGGAAGAGCTCCCTCCTGAACGCCGGCGTCGCGAGATCCCTTCGCGAGGATCCGGAGACCAGGCGGGTCGCGCTCTTCAACTCCTGGATCGACGACCGGACCGACGAGCTGCGCGACGCGGTCGCCGACAGCGCGGACGGGTACGTCTACGTGATCCTCGACCAGTTCGAGGAGTTCTTCCTCTACCACGACGTCGACAGCCCGTTCGGCACCGAGCTCGCCTCGCTGCTCGGCGACCGGGGGCTCCGCGTCAACGTCCTCCTCTCGCTGCGCGAGGACACGCTGGCGGTGCTCGACGCGTTCAAGGGCCGGATCGCGAACCTCTACGGGAACTCGCTCCGGCTCGACCATCTCGACCGCGAGAGCGCCCGCGCCGCGGTGCTCGGGCCGCTGCGCGCCTTCGAGCAGGTGACCGGCGAGCACGTCGAGGCCGAGCCCGAGCTCGTCGAGGCGGTGCTGGACGAGGTCGCGACCGGGCGGCTCGAGCTCGTCGACGGCGGGCGCGGCCAGGCGAACGGCGGGATGCGGGACGCACGCATCGAGGCGCCGTTCCTCCAGCTCGTGCTCGAGCGCCTGTGGGACGCGGAGCGGGAGGCGGGCTCCGACACGCTCAGGCTGCAGACGCTGGTGGCGCTCGGCGGGGCCGAGGCGATCGTCCGCGAGCATCTCGACCGTGCGCTCGCCGGGCTCGCGTCGGCGCAGAAGGACGTCGCCGCGAGCATCTTCGACCGTCTCGTCACGCCGTCGGGGACGAAGATCGCGCACCGCGCGGCCGATCTCGCCGAGTACGCGTCGGTCGACGAGACCGAGCTCGGGACGGTGCTGGAGACGCTCGGGCACGAGCGGATCCTGCGTGAGGTGGAGGGCGAGAACGGCGGCGGCCCGCGCTACGAGATCTTCCACGACGTGCTCGCCGACGCGGTGCTGGCCTGGAGGGCCGAGCGGCGGCTGGAGCGCGAGCGCCAGGAGGCCGAGCGCAAGCACCGCCGCCTGCTCGCAGTCGCCGTTGGCTCCATGATCGCGCTCGCGCTGACGGCGGCGGTCGCGGTCTTCGCGCTGACGCAGCGCAGCCAGGCGCGGTCGCAGGCGCACCGGGCCCATGCCCGCGAGCTCGATGCGACGGCGCTCGCGAGCCTCGCCACGGATCCGCAGCAAGGACTCAGAGATGCGTTGAGCGCTGCGCAGCTGTCGCCCGGCGTCCAGGCCGAGGACGTGCTCCGCACGACGCTGCTCGCCTCACGCCTGCGGGCGGTGCTGCCCGCGGGCGGGCCGGTGACATCGGCGCTCTACAGCACGGACGGACGGCTGATCCTGACCGCGAGCACCGACGGGAAGGCGCGGCTCTACGACGCGTCGACGCATCGTCTGCTGCGGACACTCGACGCCGGCTCGCCGCTCGCGGGCGCCGTCTTCGACCCGTCCGGCCGGCTGCGTCGTCACCGAGGGCAAGGACGGCGCCGCCCGGCTCTGGAACGCCTCGACCGGGAAGGAGCTGCACGTCTTCCGGCACCGGGGCGCGGTTCTGTCGGCCGCGTTCAGCCAGGGCGGAAGCCTGCTCGTCACGACCGGCGCCGACCGGACGACCCGCATCTGGCGCCTGCCGAGCGGAGCCTCCGTGCGTGTGATCCACGAGCCCGGGCCGGTGCTCGGAGCGGCGTTCGACCACGACGGCAGCGAGGTCGTGACGCGAGGCACCGATCGCTTCGCCCGGCTCTACGCGACGAAGGACGGAACGCTGCTGCGCACGTTCGACCAGGGCGGGACGGTGACCGTGGCGACGTTCAGCCCGCGGCGCAACCTGCTCGTCACGGCCGGTGCGAACAAGACCGCCCGGATCTGGGATCCGCGGACGGGCCGGCTGCTGCGCGAGCTCAAGGGCCACCCCGGCCGCGTCCTGGGGGCGGCGTTCTCGCCCAACGGGAAGCTGCTCGCGACGGTGGGCAGCGACGGGTCGGCCCGCGTGTGGGATTTCCCGTCCGGCGAGCTCCTCGCGATGGGGCTCGGCCACACCAACTACGTCACAGGCGCGGCGTTCAGCCCCGACGGGTTCTCGCTCGTGACGACGAGCGTCGATCGGACGGCCCGCGTCTGGAAGCCGGATACGGGCGCGATCCGGGCCGTGCTCGCAGGCGACACCGACTCGGTCACCGGGCGCCTCGTTCCGGAACGACGGCGCGGCGGTCGTGACGGCGAGCGACGACGGCACGGCCCGGGTCTGGGACCCGCGCATCGAGCCCGAGCTGGCACCGATCGTCAAGGCATCGGCGCCGCTCCAGGCTGCGCGCCTCAGCCCCGACGGCTCGCGGCTGATCGTCGCGGGGCCGGGCACGACGGCGACGATCCGGGACGCGGCGACGGGACGCGTGCTGCGCTCGTTCTCGCTGCCCGGGCGTGCCGCGGACGCGACGTTCGGGCCCGACGGGCGGCTCGTCGCGATCGCGGCGGGCTCCGACGGTCGTGCTCGGCGACGGTCGCACGCTACGCGCTCCCGCGACGGTCGACTCCGTCTCCATCGCACGGGACGGGCGGATCGCGGCGGGTACCGGGCGTGGCACCGTCCAGCTCTGGGATGCGAAGGGTGAGCCGGTGCGCGTGATCCATGCGGGCGCCTCGGGCCCGGTGTACGTGGCCTTCAGCCCCGACGGCAAACGGATTGCCACGGCGACGCGAGACGGTGTGGCACGGATCTGGAACGCGGGCACCGGCGAGCTCGAGCTGACCCTGCGGGGGCATCACGGCCAGCTCACGTCGGCCCGGTTCAGCCCGGACGGGTCCCAGCTCGTCACGGCGGGCTTCGATCACGACGCCCGGCTCTGGGACGCGCGAACCGGCGCGCTCTTGCACGTGTTGCGCGGGCACTTCGCGGTCGTCAGCGACGCCGAGTTCAGTCCCGACGGGCGCTGGGTCGTGACGGCCGGGCCGACGACCGCAGGGCTCTGGGATGCTCGCTCCGGCCAGCTCGTGTTCTTCCTCCGCGGCCACTCCGCGAGGCTCACGAGCGCGACGTTCGATCCGTCCAGCAGCCGCATCGTCACCGCGAGCGAGGACGGAACGGCGCGGACCTACCGCTGCGACGTCTGCGGCGGGCTCGACAGCCTGGTCGCGCTCGCGAAATCGCGGCTGGCGCCCTAGTCCCTCGCTACGCTAGGCGCATGCCCGAGTTCCGCACCACGGCCGCCTACCGGCCGACCGGCGACCAGCCGGCGGCGATCGAGACGCTGGCTCCCGCGATCCTCGCCGGGGAGCGCTACACGACGCTGCTCGGCGCCACCGGCACGGGAAAGACGGCGACGATGGCCTGGCTGATCGAGAAGGTCCAGAAGCCGACCCTCATCATCGCCCACAACAAGACGCTCGCCGCCCAGCTCTGCAACGAGTTCCGCGAGTTCTTCCCGGACAACGCGGTCGAGTACTTCGTCTCCTACTACGACTACTACCAACCCGAGGCGTACGTCCCGCAGGCCGACCTCTACATCGAGAAGGACTCGTCGCGGAACGACGACATCGACCGGCTCCGGCACGCGGCGACCGCGGCGCTGCTCTCCCGCCGAGACGTCGTGATCATCGCCTCGGTCTCCGCGATCTACGGCCTCGGCTCGCCCGACGAGTACCGCGACCGCGTGCTCGAGCTCGCCGTCGGCGAGGAGCACGATCGCGACGAGGTGCTGCGCACGCTCGTCGACAGCCAGTACGCGCGCAACGACACCGTGCTCGGGCGGGGCCGCTTCCGCGTCAAGGGCGACCAGCTCGAGGTGCAGCCCGCGAACGGCGAGACCGCCTACCGCGTCTCGTTCTTCGGCGACGAGGTCGAGCAGATCACGCACTTCGACCCGATGACCGGCGAGGTGCTCTCGCGGCTCGACAACCTCACGATCTTCCCGGCGACGCAGTACGTGACCTCGAAGCCGACGATCGAGCGCGCCGTCGCGACGATCCAGTCCGAGCTCGAGGCGCAGGTGAAGATGTTCGAGTCCGAGGACCGGCTGCTCGAGGCGCACCGGATTCGCCAGCGCACCGAGTACGACCTCGAGATGATGCGCGAGCTCGGCTTCTGCAACGGGATCGAGAACTACTCGCGGATCCTCGAGGGGCGGGCGGCAGGCTCCCATCCGTTCACGCTGCTCGACTACTTCCCGTCCGACTTCGTCTGCTTCATCGACGAGTCGCACCAGACCGTGCCGCAGATCGGGGGCATGTACGAGGGCGACCGCTCGCGCAAGCAGACGCTCGTGGACTTCGGCTTCCGGCTCCCGTCTGCGCTCGACAACAGGCCGCTGCGCTTCGACGAGTTCCTCTCCAAGGTGCCGCAGCTCGTGTTCGTCTCGGCGACCCCGGGCGCGTACGAGCTCCGCCACTCGACCGTCGTCGCCGAGCAGCTGATCCGCCCGACCGGGATCATCGACCCCGAGGTCGAGCTGCGTGCGACCGAGAACCAGATCGACGATCTCCTCAACGAGATCCGCAGGCGCGAGGAGGCGAACGAGCGCGTGCTCGTGACGACGCTGACGAAGAAGATGTCCGAGGACCTGACCGACTACCTGCTCGAGTCGGGGGTCAAGGCGCGCTACCTCCACTCCGAGGTCGACACCCTCGAGCGGATCCAGATCATCCGCGAGCTGCGCCTCGGCGAGTACGACGTGCTCGTCGGCGTGAATCTCCTGCGGGAAGGGCTCGACCTGCCCGAGGTGTCGCTCGTGGCGGTGCTCGACGCCGACAAGGAGGGCTTCCTCCGCGGCAAGACGGCGCTGATCCAGACGATCGGGCGGGCCGCGCGCAACATCAACGGCAAGGTGCTGCTCTACGCCGACAAGATGACCGAGGCGCTGACGGGCGCGATCGGGGAGACGGACCGGCGCCGTGCGATCCAGCTTGCCTACAACGAGGAGCACGGGATCACGCCCGAGACGATCATCAAGGGCGTCTCCGACATCGCCGAGTTCCTCACGCTCGAGTCGCCGACGGTGCCGGGCCGCCGTCGCCGGGGCCAGTCGAAGGTGGAGGGGATGAGCCGCGAGGAGCTGGAGAAGCTCGTCGTCACCCTCGAGGAGGAGATGTTCGCGGCCGCCGACGGAGCTCCGCTTCGAGTACGCGGCGAAGCTCCGCGACGAGATCAAGGAACTGCGGCGCGAGCTCCAGGCGCTGGCGCAGAGCGCGGCCTAGTTCAGGTCCAGCGCGATCCTCAGTGCCGCGCCGAGCCGGAACAGCTCTTCGGGGCCGAGCGCGCCGCGCCGCCGGCCGAGGGCGGTCTTCGGAACCGTCATCACGTTGTCGCAGTTCGCGACCGAATCGCGATCCAGCCCGTGGCGCGGGCCGACCGGTACCTCGGTCGGAAGGTCTCGCACCGTGCTCGTGACCGCCACGACGCAGACGTTCCGAAGCAGCGGGATCGCCCGGTCGCGGGTCACGATCACTCCTGGATGCGCGCCCGTGGGGAACTCGACGTCGTAAACGTCCCCGCGGTTCACAGGGCCTCGGCGCCCGACTCTTCTGCCTTGACCAGGGCCTCGAAGAGGGCGAGGCCGTCGTCGCCGATCCACGCCTCCTGCGGGTGCGCGCCGTAGCCGCGGCGGTAGGCGTCGTCGATCGCGCGCTCGCGCTCCTCTCGGAGGAGCAGGTCGAGCGCTGCACGCAACGCTGCGCTCCGGTTGGGAAACGAGCCGCGTGCGATCGCGGCGTCGAGCTCTGCGAGATCCTCGTCTGGGATGCGAACTGGGATTT
>CAVVCG010000018.1:0-13015 GCA_963746655.1 uncultured Actinomycetes bacterium
GCGCGCGCCGAGCTCTCGAACGTCGTCCCGGTCGGGCTCGCAGCGAAGCTCCGCCGCAGTCACCTGCTCTTCCTCGGGTACACGATGCGCGACTGGAATCTGCGCGTCGTGCTGAACCGCCTCTGGGAGGACGACTCCCTCACCTACCGGTCGTGGGCGGTGCGTCCCGACGTGGAGCCGCTCGAGCGCGAGTTCTGGCGCCGACGCGGCGTCGACGTGCTTCAGCTTCCGCTCGACGAGTACGTCGAGCTCTTGTCCCGACACACCGGCTCGGTTGTCTCTAAGGTGTCGGCGTGAACGGGGTGTCCCCTCCCCTCAGCCCGTACAAGGGCCTGATGCCGTTCGACGACTCCGAGCGCGACGCGCTGCTGTTCTTCGGGCGCGAGCGTGAGCGCGAGATCGCGTCCGGGAACCTGATTGCGTCGCGCCTGACGGTCCTCTACGGGCCGAGCGGCGTGGGGAAGAGCTCGCTCCTCCGGGCGGGCGTCGTCCACGAGCTCCGGGCTCAGGCGCGGCGCAACGTCGACGAACGAGCCTCGCCCGAGCTCGCCGTCGTCGTGTTCAGCGCCTGGCGCGACGATCCGGTCGCGGGGCTCCTGGCAGCGGTCGCCGAGGCTGTGACCGATCTGCTCGGCGAGCAGGCGGCCGCGCCCTCCGGGCTCTCCTTCGCCGACGAGCTCGCCGTGTGGGCGGCGCGCGTCGGCGGCGAGCTCTACATCGTGCTCGATCAGTTCGAGGAGTACTTCCTGTACCACGGCACAGAGGACGGTCCCGGCACGTTCGCCGTCGAGTTCCCGGAGGCCGTGAACCGAAGCGGCCTTCCCGTCCACTTCCTCGTCGGCCTGCGCGAGGACGCGCTCGCGAAGCTCGACGTCTTCAAGGGGCGCATTCCGAATCTGTTCGGGAACTACCTGCGCCTCGACCGGCTCGACGAGGCCGCGGCGCGAGCGGCGATCCTCGGCCCGATCGCCGAGCTCAACCGCCTCTCGGGCAACGGGAGCTTCGACGTGGAGCCGGTTCTCGTCGGTGCGGTGATCGCCGAGGTCGCCGCCGGAAGGATCGATCCGGGGCTCTCGGGGCGCGGCGTCGTCCAGGGCCTCGACGAGCCCGGGCGGGTCGAGGCGCCGTACCTCCAGCTCGTGCTGCAGCGGATCTGGGAGGTGGAGACCGCGGCCGGCTCCTACACGCTCCACCTGACGACGCTGAACGACCTCGGCGGTGCCGAGCAGGTCGTGGAGGACCATCTCGAGCATGCGCTCGACGAACTCACGCCCGCGGAGAAGGACATCGCAGCCCGCATCTTCGGCTACCTCGTGACGCCGTCGGGGACGAAGATCGCCCACGACGTCGGCGACCTCGCCCGGTACGCGGCGGTCGACGAGGGCGCGCTCGACCGGGTGGTCGCCGTCCTCGTGACCGAGCGCATCCTCCGGCCGCTCGGCGGAGCCGGGGAGGAAGAGGGCCGGCGCTACGAGATCTTCCACGACGTGCTCGCCGCCGCGGTGCTTGCCTGGACGACCCGATACGAGTCGGAGCGCGCCGTGGAGCGGGAGCGCGAGGCCGCCTCGCGGCGACACCGCCGGGTCGTGCTCGTGATGGGGATCGCGCTGGCGCTGCTCGCGGCGATGACGGCCGTCGCCGCATACGCCATCTCGCAACGTGGTGAGGCGCGTTCTCAGGCGCGGCTGGCGCAGACACAACGTGGTCGAGCCGAACAGGCGACGAAGGTCGCCGAGGCAGAGGCGATCAAGGCGCGCAAGCAGGCGAGGATCGCCCTCGCCAGGACCAAGGACGCACGGCACCAGAAGGCGATCGCGGTCCAGCAGCGGCGGGTGGCACAGCAACAGACGGCCAAGGCGAATCAGGCCACTGTGGTCGCGCAGCAGCAGACGGCCGCGGCGAATCAGGCTTCGACAGCTGCACACCAGCAGACGGCCAAGGCGAACCAGGCGACCGTCGATGCGAACCAGCAGAAGGCAATCGCGCAGACCCAGGCGACGAACAACCGGGCCAGCGCACTCGCGGCGCAGGCGTCGGCCTTGCTGTCCGTCGACCCGAGACGGAGCGTGAGCCTGGCGCTCCAGTCGGCCGCGCTCCATCCGACGAGCCAGGTCGAGAGCGTGCTCAGAAACGCGCTCGTCGCGATGCGCGAGCGGGCTGTGCTGCCGAGCGGCGGCGGCCCGGTGACGAGCACGTCGTTCAGTCCGAACGGCGAGTTCGTCGCGACCGCGGGCGGCACGGCGGGCCCGACCACGGCCCGGCACACGGCGGCTGTGGGTGCCGCAGGGTCAGGGCAGGCGCGCATCTACCGCGCGAGCTCGGGAAGGCTCGTCCGCGTCCTCCAGCACGGCGCCGCGGCCAACTCGATCGCGTTCAGCCCCGACGGCCGTACCGTCCTGACCGCCGGCGGCGACGGCAACGCACGGCTCTGGAGCACGGCGACCTGGAAGCTGCTGCACATCCTGCACCACGACGGTCCTGTGACCGGCGCCTCGTTCTCGCGGGACGGCAGCCTCGTCGTCACCGCGAGCGCAGACCACACGGCGCGCGTGTGGAGCGTCGACTCCGGCCGGCCGGTCTGCGTCCTCGACCACGACGGGCCGGTCTCGAGCGCGACGTTCAGCCCGGACGGCAACCTCGTCGTCACCGTCGGCTCCGATCCGCAGCTGCACCTCACCGCGCAGCTCTACGACGCGAGCACCGGAGACCTCCTCCACGCTCTCGACGAGCGGGGCATCACGAGTGCCACCTTCAGCCCGGACGGGAAGCTCGTCGCGACGACGAGCAACGACCGCACCGCGAGGCTCTGGGATGCGCGGTCCGGCACTCTCGTCGAGACGTTCTCGGAGCCGCAGGGCCATGTGGTCGCGGCCGTCTTCGGCGCCGACGGCTCGCGTCTGCTCACGTCGAACGACGCCGGCGGCGCATCGCTCTACGACGTCGCCTCGGGTCAGAGGGTGCTCTTCCTCGTCGGTCCGACGAACGCCGTCACGAGCGCCGCCTTCAGCCCCGACGGGAAGTTCTTTGTCGTGTCGAGCCTCGACCGATCCGCCCGCATCTACCGCTCGGACGGCTTCCAGGTCGGGATTCTGCTCGGGCACACCGGCGGTGTCACGGGCGCGGCGTTCAGCCCCGACGGGCGCACGGTCCTCACCGAGGGCGACGACGGCACGGCACGCCTCTGGGATCCGGGGACCGAGGATCAGCTCGAACCGCTCGGCCGGCACGGCGGTGCGGTCTCGGCTGCATCGTTCAGCCCAGACGGCAAGCTCGTCGTCTCCGCCGGCGCGGACGGGACGGCTCGGATCTGGTCGCTCGCGGGCCGCAGGCAGCTCCAGGTGCTCCAGCACGACGGGCCGGTGTCGAGCGCCGTCTTCAGCCCCGACGGGAGGCTCGTGGTCACGGCGAGCGCCGACAAGACGGCGCGGATCTGGCGTGTCGCCGACGGGGCACAGCTTCGGGTCCTCCCTCACGACGCCGCGGTCTCGAGCGCCCAGTTCAGCGCTGACGGCAAGCTCGTGGTCACGGCGAATGCGGACGGGACGGCGCGGATCTGGCGTGTCGCCGACGGGGCGCGGCTCCATGTTCTCTCCCAGGGCAGCCCGGTGTCGGGCGCCTCGTTCAGCCCGGACGGGACGCGCGTGGTCACGACCGGCGCCGACCAGGATGGCCCGACTCTGGAGCACGAGCAGCGGTGCGCTCTTGCACGTGCTGCGCGGCCATCGGGACGGGGTCGTCACGGTGACGTTCAGCCCGGACGGGCGCACCGTCGCGACGGCCAGCGACGACGACACGGCCCGCCTGTGGTCGGCGCGAACCGGAAAGCTGCTCCACGTCCTCCGTGGGCACATCGAGGGTGTGACGGACGCCGAGTTCAGCAGCGACAGCAAGCTCGTCGTCACTTCGAGCAAGGATCACGACGCGCGAATCTGGAGCGTTGCCACCGGAAAGACCGTCTCGGTGCTCCGCGGCCATTTCTCGGCCGTGCAGCAGGCAACGTTCAGTGCCGACGGCAAGTGGGTCGCGACCGCGGGGCCGTTCACCGTCGGGCTCTGGACCGCCTCCGACGGACGCCTCTTCTCGCCGTCGGGACTCGTGAACGACCCGTTCCTGAGGGGCCCGACGGCGACCGTCACGAGCGTGGCGTTCAGTCCGAACGGCAAGACGTTGCTGTCGGCGAGCGCAGACGGGACGGTGCGCACCTTCAGGTGCGAGGTCTGCGGCGGGCTCAAGACCCTGGTCGCGATCGCGAAGGCGCGACTCGCTCGTCTGCCGCACTAGCCCCTCGCTACGCTTGGCGCATGCCCGAGTTCCGCACCACGGCCGCCTACCGCCCGACCGGCGACCAGCCGGCGGCGATCGAGACGCTCGCTCCCGCGATCCTCGCCGGCGAGCGCTACACGACGCTGCTCGGCGCGACCGGCACGGGCAAGACGGCGACGATGGCCTGGCTGATCGAGAAGGTCCAGAAGCCGACCCTGATCATCGCCCACAACAAGACGCTCGCCGCCCAGCTCTGCAACGAGTTCCGCGAGTTCTTCCCGGACAACGCGGTCGAGTACTTCGTCTCCTACTACGACTACTACCAGCCCGAGGCGTACGTCCCGCAGGCCGACCTCTACATCGAGAAGGACTCGTCCCGGAACGACGACATCGACCGGCTACGCCACGCCGCGACCGCGGCGCTGCTCTCCCGCCGCGACGTCGTGATCATCGCCTCGGTCTCCGCGATCTACGGCCTCGGCTCGCCCGACGAGTACCGCGACCGCGTGCTCGAGCTCGCCGTCGGCGAGGAGCACGACCGCGACGAGGTGCTGCGGACGCTCGTCGACAGCCAGTACGCGCGCAACGACACCGTGCTCGGGCGGGGCCGCTTCCGCGTCAAGGGCGACCAGCTCGAGGTGCAGCCGGCGAACGGCGAGACGGCCTACCGCGTCTCGTTCTTCGGCGACGAGGTCGAGCAGATCACGCACTTCGACCCGATGACCGGCGAGGTGCTCTCGCGGCTCGACAACCTCACGATCTTCCCGGCGACGCAGTACGTGACCTCGAAGCCGACGATCGAGCGCGCCGTCGCGACGATCCAGTCCGAGCTCGAGGCGCAGGTGAAGATGTTCGAGTCCGAGGACCGGCTGCTGGAGGCGCACCGGATTCGCCAGCGCACCGAGTACGACCTCGAGATGATGCGCGAGCTCGGGTTCTGCAACGGGATCGAGAACTACTCGCGGATCCTCGAGGGGCGGGCGGCAGGCTCCCATCCGTTCACGCTGCTCGACTACTTCCCGTCCGACTTCGTCTGCTTCATCGACGAGTCGCACCAGACCGTGCCGCAGATCGGGGGCATGTACGAGGGCGACCGCTCGCGCAAGCAGACGCTCGTGGACTTCGGCTTCCGGCTCCCGTCGGCACTCGACAACAGGCCGCTGCGCTTCGACGAGTTCCTCTCCAAGGTGCCGCAGCTCGTGTTCGTCTCGGCGACCCCGGGCGCGTACGAGCTCCGCCACTCCACCGTCGTCGCCGAGCAGCTGATCCGCCCGACCGGGATCATCGACCCCGAGGTCGAGCTGCGCGCGACCGAGAACCAGATCGACGACCTCCTCAACGAGATCCGCAGGCGCGAGGAGGCGAACGAGCGCGTGCTCGTGACGACGCTGACGAAGAAGATGTCCGAGGACCTGACCGACTACCTGCTCGAGTCAGGGGTCAAGGCGCGCTACCTCCACTCCGAGGTCGACACCCTCGAGCGGATCCAGATCATCCGCGAGCTGCGCCTCGGCGAGTACGACGTGCTCGTCGGCGTGAATCTCCTGCGGGAAGGGCTCGACCTGCCCGAGGTGTCGCTCGTGGCCGTGCTCGACGCCGACAAGGAGGGCTTCCTCCGCGGCAAGACGGCGCTGATCCAGACGATCGGCCGGGCCGCGCGCAACATCAACGGCAAGGTGCTGCTCTACGCCGACAAGATGACCGAGGCGCTGACGGGCGCGATCGGGGAGACGGACCGGCGCCGTGCGATCCAGCTGGCCTACAACGAGGAGCACGGGATCACGCCCGAGACGATCATCAAGGGCGTGTCCGACATCGCGGAGTTCCTCACGCTCGAGTCGCCGACGGTGCCGGGCCGCCGTCGCCGGGGCCAGTCGAAGGTGGAGGGGATGAGCCGCGAGGAGCTGGAGAAGCTCGTCGTCACGCTCGAGGAGGAGATGTTCGCCGCGGCGACCGAGCTGCGGTTCGAGTACGCCGCGAAGCTCCGCGACGAGATCAAGGAACTGCGCCGCGAGCTCCAGGCGCTCGCACAGAGCGCGGCCTAGTTCAGGTCCAGCGCCTCGGCCCTTGCGCTCGCTGCGAAGAGGGCGAGGCCGTTCGCTCCAATCCAGTCTTCCTGTGGGTGCTCGCCGTATCCGCGCCGGTATGCCTCGTCGATCAAGCGCTCGCGCTCCTCACGGAGGATCAATTCGAGGCCGGCCCGAAGAGCCGCGCTTCGGTTGCCAAAACGGCCGCGCGCGATTGCTGCGTCGAGCTCAGCGAGATCCTCGGCTGGGATCCTCAACGAGATCCTTGTCGCCATCGGTCTCGGTATAGCAGCAGCGAGGCGGACTGGGGGTGATCCGGGAGAATGGCGGTGTGAGCGCCGATACCGCCCTCCGCGGGAACGTCCGCCTGCTCGGCAACCTGCTCGGTCGCGTGCTCGTCGAGCAGGAGGGCGAGCGGCTGCTCGAGCTCGAGGAGCGGATTCGCAGCCTCGCCCGCGCCGGCAGGCAGGGTGACGCGGCCGCCTCGGCCGAGCTGTCCGAGACCGTGCACGCGCTCCCGCCCGGGGAGCAGGCGACGATGCTGCGCGCGTTCGCCCTCTACTTCCAGCTTGCGAACATCGCCGAGCAGCACCACCGGATCCGCCGCCGCCGCGCCTCGGAGCGCGAGGGGCGCGTGCAGCGCGAGTCGCTCGCCGAGGCGCTCGCACGGCTCGGCGACGCGGGGATCTCGGAGGAGGAGTTGCAGGCCGCGGCGGCGCGGGTCTCCGTCGAGCTCGTCCTCACGGCGCACCCGACCGAGGCGACGCGGCGGACGATCCTCGCCTCGCACCAGCGGATCGCGGGGCTGCTGCGGGCGCTCGACGACGCCGAGCTGACGCCCACGCGGCGCGCCGAGGTCGAGGATGCGCTCGCCGAGGAGATCACGATCCTGTGGCAGACCGACGAGGTGCGCTCGCGGCGCCCGCGCGTCGTCGACGAGATCCGACAGGGCCTCTGGTTCGTGGAGCGGGGCCTCTGGGAGGCCGCGCCGCGCCTGCTCGCAGCGTGGCGCGTGCGGTTGCCGGGCAGCCCGCTTCGTTTCGGGACCTGGATCGGGGCCGACCTCGACGGCAACCCCTCGGTCGGCCCCGACACGGTCGAGGAGGCGGTCGAGCGGGCCCACGCGCTCGCGCTCTCGCTCTATCGGCGCGAGGTGCGCGAGCTCGCCGTGGCGTGGGGGATGGCCGCCGGCGTGGCCGGGGCCGACCCGGCGGTCGGCGACGTGCCCGGGCTCGACCTCGAGCAGAACGCCGACGAGCCCTACCGGCGGCGGCTGACCGCGATCTGGGAGCGGCTCGGCGCCGACGGCTACGAGAGCGCGGCCGAGCTGGCCGCCGAGCTGGAGCTCCTCGACGCAAGCCTGCGCGCGCACGGCGGCGCGCGCATCGCCGACGGGGGCCTGGCGGCGCTGCGGCGCCGGCTCGATGTCTTCGGCCTCCAGCTCGCGACGCTGGAGCTACGCGTGCACGCCCGCGCGGTGCGCGCCCCGGACGAGCGGCTGCGCGCCACCGTCGAGACGGCCGCGCGGCTGCAGGCGCGCCACGGCCGCGAGGTGCTCGACACCCTGATCGTGTCGATGACGCACTCGGTCTCGGACGTCGAGGCCGCCGAGGCCCTGGCGGCGGAGGCAGGGCTCGAGGTCAAGGTCGTGCCGCTGCTCGAGACGATCGACGACCTGCGCGGTGCCGGCGCGCTCGCCGAGGAGCTGCTCGACCGGCGACCCCGTCCGGCGCTCGAGGTGATGGTCGGCTACTCCGACTCCGGCAAGGATGGCGGCTACCTGACGGCCACCTGGGAGATCTTCCGCGCGCAGGAGGACCTGGCCCGGGTCGCCGCCGCCCGGGGCTGCGAGCTGACGGTGTTCCACGGCCGCGGCGGCAGCGCGGGGCGCGGGGGAGGGCCGACCCACGCGGCGATCCTCGCGCAGCCGCCGCACGCGGTCGACGGGCGGCTGAAGCTGACCGAGCAGGGGGAGACGATCTCGTTCAAGTACGGGCTGCCCGGGCTCGCCTACCGGAACCTCGAGGCGGCCGTTGCCGCGACCCTGCTCTCCGCCTTCCCGGACGAGGTCGGCGGCGAGGCGCCCCAGCATGCCCGCGAGACCATGGCATCGCTCTCGGAGCGCGCGTACCGCGCCTACCGCGAGCTCGTCTGGGAGGACGAGGCGTTCCCGCGCTTCTTCCGCAGCTTCACGCCGGTCGACGAGCTCGCGCTGCTCGAGATCGGCTCGCGGCCCGCGTCGCGCCCTGAGGCGGCCGCGGCCGTCGAGCTCGAGGCCCTGCGCGCGATCCCGTGGGTGTTCGCCTGGACACAGACCCGCTGCATGCTCCCGGCCTGGTACGGCGCCGGCACCGCGCTCGGCTCGGCGCCGGCCGACGAGCTTCGCCGCCTCTATCGCGGCTGGGCGTTCTTCCGCGCGCTCGTCGAGAACCTCGAGATGACCCTCGCCAAGTCGAGCCTCGAGATCGCGGCGCAGTACCTCCCGCTCGTCCCCGACCAGGCCGAGGGAGGGCGGCTTTTCGCCCTGCTCGCGGCCGAGCACGAGCGGACCGTCGCTGCGGTGCTCGAGATCGTGGAGGCCGACCAGCTGCTCGACCGGCATCCGGCCATCCAGCAGTCGATTCGGCTCAGGAATCCCTACGTCGACCCGATGAACGCGATCCAGGTCGAGCTGCTGCGGAGGCACCGTGCCGGCGACGAGACGGTGCTGCGTCCGCTCCTGCGGTCGGTGACGGGCATCGCGGCCGGGCTCCGGAACACGGGCTGAGCCGTAAGACCGGGGTCCAGACCCCGGACGGGTCCGTCGGCGACATGTCGAAGGCCAAACAGGTGATCTGCAGCGGTTTTCGGCTGCCGACACCGCGGGGAGATTGTCTTGAGACGACTGGGCCTCGGGAGAAATCGTCACACCTTTGGTTCCGGGTCTGACCCCGGGTGGGCGGTGACGGCATCCGCCGCGGCGCTTCTGCATCTGGGCTAGCTCAGCGGGAACGAGCGAGCGGCGGTCGGGCGCCAGCCCCGGCCGTTCCAGAAGTACGTGTGGATAGTGACCGAGCGCCCGTCGGTCTCGTGGACGTGGAGGCCTCGTGCTTCGCCGTCCCGGTGCGGCCGCGGCCGACCGAGGCCCGGAGCCGTTGCCGCGATCACCGTCGGGTCCGCTACCGACATTGCCAGGAAGTCCCGCCGCTCGCCCACCTCCGCCTGGTGGGTGTGCCCACCGAGGATCAGCTGCGCGCTGGCGGCGACGAGCCCGGCCAGTACCTCGTCCCGGCGTGCCACGGTCCTCTTTCGCGTCCGCCACGGCGCTCCGAGCAGGTGGTGGTGGAGCACGGCGACGCGGAGCGCGCCCTCCGGGGCCTCGCGAAGGCGTGCCGCGGCGCGCTCGAGCGCCGCCGCGCTGAGCCCGCCCGACTGGTGGCGCCACGGGCGCACCGAGTTCAGCCCGACGACGTGGAAGGCGGGCGAGCTGTGCACCGGCTCGGCCGTCTCCCAGAGCCGCTCGAACTCGTCCCACGGCCTCGTGAAGCGGGCCGGGAAGGTGTACGGGATGTCGTGGTTCCCCGGCACGGCGAGCACCGGCGGGCCCAGCTCTGCGAGGAACGCATGCGCGCGCTCGTGCTGGTCGCGGCGGCCGCGATGGGTGAGATCGCCGCTCGCGACGACGAGCTCCGGGCCCAGCTCGGCCACGAGCGCGGCCAGCGCGGGGCCGAGCTCCGGCTCCTCGCGCTTGCCCATATGGAGGTCGGAGAGGTGGAGGATCCGCGCGGGCGCCATGCTCGCGGGGCACTCTACGTCCCCGGGCGCCTCTATAGTTCCCGCGATGGACGAGTCGGCCGAGATCTTCGACGACCTCTACCTCGGCATCCGCGCCGGCGGCGCGATGCGCAAGCAGCGGCGCGGCGAGCCGCTCACGGCCGAGGAGCAGGAGGCTCTCGGCCGCTGGCAGCGGCTCTCGGCGTGGCGGAAGTCGGTCGCGATCGGCAGCTTCGCGGTCGGCACCTTCGGGCTCGGCTTCACCCTCGGCGGCCTGGTCTTCGGCCGCTGGCGCAAGGCCTAGCAGGAACGGCTTCGGGCCTGCCGAAGGCGGTCCGGTGCCCGCGACTCCCGAGGAACAGGTCCGTCTCCACGAGCGGCGCCATGCAGTCGTGCTCGCGGGCTCGTTCGTGCGCGCGCTCGCCCTCGCGTTCGCCGGGCTGGTCGTGCTCTGGCTCGGCTGGCCGTTCTCGCCGGCCGGGGCAGCGCTCCTCGCCTTCGGGGCGCTGCTCGCGGTGCGTGCCGTCTGGCGCTGGGAGCGGACGCTCGTCGTCGTCACGTCCGAGAAGCTCGTCGTCCTCGACGGCACGCTGCGGCGCCGTGCCGCGGCCGTCCGCCTGAGCAGGGTCGGCGCGGTCGAGCTCGAGCAGTCGCTGCCGGGCCGCCTGCTCGGCTACGGGACCGTGACCGCCGGCGGGCTCGAGATCGACTACGTCGCGCGCCCGCGCGAGCTGGCGAGACTTCTCGAGGGCTAAATGGTTGATGCCATGCCCGGGCGGGCAGGTGTGGCATTGGCCATCTATCTACCCGCAGGAAGTCGCGTCGGCCGAGCGGAGGGGAAGGTTCCCGAGCAGCTCGCGGAGCGCGTCCAGCTGCGCGTCGTCGAAACGGTCGACGAAGAGCTCGCCGACGCCGCGCAGGTGGGTCGGGCGCGCCTCGCGCACCTTGGCATGGCCGGCGTCGGTCAGCACCGCGTAGATCACGCGCCGGTCCGACGGGCAGGCCTCGCGCCGGACCAGCCCCGCCTCCTCGAGCCCGGCGAGCAGGCGCGTCACGCCCGAGCGGGTCAGGACGACGGTGTTGGTGAGGTCGGACGGCCGCATCATCCCTCCGGGCGCCCGGGCGAGGTGGATCAGCACCTCGTAGTCGTGCAGCGTCAGGCCGTGCGCAGCGATCAGGTCGGCGTCGAGCCGGCGCGTGATCGCAGAGTGGCTGCGCAGGAACAGGCGCCAGGCCTCGAGCTTGTCGGTCAGGATCTCAGTCGCCATCGCTGTGATTCTCGATGAAGGCCAGGACGCGGCTCCAGGCGTTTGCGGAGGCGTCGGCGTATTCCTCGTACCGGCGGTCGAAGAAGCTGTGCGGGGCGCCGTCGTACGTGACGATCTCGTGCTCGACCCCGGCGGCGCTGAGCGCCTCGTCGAACTCGGCGTTGAGCTCGCGCGTGATGTTCTCGTCGTCACCGGCCTGAAGGGCGAGGATCGGCGCCTCGATCACTCCCGCCAGCTGCGTCGGGCCCGGCAGGTCGTTGCGCGGGCCCGGGTTGCCGTAGAAGCCGACCGCGCCGGCGAGGCCGTGCCCACCCGCCGCCGAGAGCCACGAGTTGCGGCCGCCGAAGCAGAAGCCGACGGTGAAGACCGCACTGCACGAGCCGCCTGCGGGCGAGCGGAGGTACTCCACCGCCGCAGCGACGTCGGCCTGGATCCCCTCGGGAGTCGTCTGGGCGACGTGCTCCATGTACTCGAAGTCCTCGCCGCGCTTGGCAACCCCGGCGGTGCGACCGAAGTAATCGATCGCGACCGCGTTGGAGCCGCGCTCCGCGAAGCGCAGCGCGAGCTCCTCGTAGAAGCGATAGAGGCCCCGGACGTCGGGCAGCACGACGACGCCCACGGCGGACCGCTCGTCCGGCACGGCGACGAACGCCGCGAAGCGGCTGCCGTCCCGGGACTCGAGAATGAGGTCGTCATGTGAGAACCGCAGCCCCTCTGATCGCCGGGATCGGCGGGACGGAGTCGAGCTCGAAGCACATCTCCGGCCCACCATAGCGGCTGGGCAACTCTTAGTCTCGTCTTACGTCAACGTGTTTGGCTTGAGGGTGCCGGCCGGTTGCGCAGCCCTCCTGGGGGGTCGAGCCACAGCGTCTCTCCTTCGCTCGCGCACCGGCCGGCCCGTCGACGGGAGCCGCTGGACGAACGTACGTTCGACCGGTACAATGACCTCGCGCATGGCTGCCGACGAGCTGATTGTCCACGGCGCGCGCGAGCACAACCTGCGAGGACATCGACGTGCGCATCCCGCGCGACCAGCTCGTCGTGCATCACGGGCCTTTCGGGCTCGGGCAAGTCGTCGCTCGCCTTCGACACGATCTACGCCGAGGGCCAGCGCCGCTACGTCGAGTCGCTGTCGGCCTACGCGCGCCAGTTCCTCGATCAGATGAGCAAGCCCGACGTCGACTCGATCGACGGGCTCTCGCCGGCGATCTCGATCGAGCAGCGCAGCGTCGCGAAGAATCCGCGCTCGACGGTCGGCACGATCACCGAGATCCACGACCACCTGCGGCTGCTCTACGCGCGCGTCGGCCAGCCGCATTGCTGGATCTGCGGCGAGCCGATCGCCAGCCAGACCGTGCCGCGAGAACGATCGTCAACCGGTGCTTCGTCTGCCGAGGGGGTCCGGGTGCACGGTGCAACGCGCCGGTCATCCGCGACCGCAAGGGCGAGTTCCACGAGGAGCTCGACGCGTTCCGCACGAGGGCTTCGTGCGCGTGAAGGTCAACGGTGAGCCGCGGCTGCTCGAGGAGGAGATCGTCCTCGACAAGAAGTTCAAGCACTCGATCGAAGTAGTGGTCGACCGGCTCGTAATGAAGGCGGACCTCCGCACGCGCCTCGCGCAGTCGGTCGAGACGGCGGCAGCGCTCGCGGACGGGCTCGTCGCGATCGTCGACGTCATCGACGGCGAGCCGATGCTCTTCTCCG
>CAVVCG010000019.1:0-7395 GCA_963746655.1 uncultured Actinomycetes bacterium
AGCGTACCGGGATCGAACCGGTGACCTCCGGCTTGCAAAGCCGGCGCTCTCCCAGCTGAGCTAACGCCCCGGGCGCCTCAAGTGTAGAGACGAGAGAGGCGGGCCGGAGGCCGTCAAGCCTCGGATCGACGGACGCGGTGCTCGAACGCGATGCGCTGGGCCGCCAGCGTCGCCACGCCCGCGACGATAAGGCAGACGAGGTTGAGCACGAGCTGCGAGAAGGCTCCCCTGACCTCGTGCCAGTCGGCGTACGCCGCCGCCACGCCGACGTTTGCCGCGGCGGGAATCGTCGTCACCGAGATGAGCACGCCGATCAGCGCGCCCGACTTGGCCGTCGTCAGGGACAGCATCCCGGCGACGCCCGCGAACAGTGCGACCAGCACGGAGAACGTGCTCGGGTGGGAGATGAAGAACGTGGCCGGCCGGCCCTGGGCTGCGATGGCGTCCGGCGCCGGACCCGTTGCACGGAGGAGCACGACGAATACGAACGTCAGGACGATCGCGGTCGGAAACCCCACCGCGAGTGCCGTCGCGGAGCGCAGCGCCAGCTCGGTGCGCCGCTGGACGAGAGCGACGCAGAGACCGGCGAGCGGCCCGAACTCCGGCCCGACGACCATCGCGCCGATGATCAGGATCTGCGAGTCGGTCAGGATGCCCACCGCGGCGATCAGCGTGGCGAGCACCATGAACGCGAGAAAGCTGAACGAGAGGTCGGCGCTCTCGGAGGTTCGCGCCTCGACCTCCTCCCAGATGACCGCGTCGGCCGGCGAGCCTGCTGCCGCGAGCGCTGCCCGGGTGGCGTCGGTCGAGATCATCGAATCGACGGCGTCGATGGAGATCGATCCGTTGCTCTCGAGCCCCAGTCCGCGAAGCTCGGCCACGACGACGCTCGCCTCCTCCCGCGCCACATCGCAGAGGACGAGATCGCCTTCGGGCTTGATCGATGCGCCCGGGACGCTGACGACGTTGATCACGGCCCGAGCAGCGCCCAGCACCTCGAGCACCCGCGGGCCGCTGTCCTTCGGAACGATCAGGCGAAGATGGACGATTCCCGCTTCGGCGGAGGCGGCCACGCTCCGATCCTAGGGGTCGGTCCTGCCGGCCCGAGGAGCCGCAAGGCGGAGAAGCCGGCGGTGCTGGTTCCGCCGGCTTCTCGTTCACGGAGGAGAGGAAGCGTTTAGGCCGCTCGCGCCAGGCGTTCCTCGTGCCGGGCGCGCCTGATGATCTCGTCGCGGTCGCCGAAGCGGGCGCGGGCCTTCAGGGCGCGGTGCTCGTCCCAGAGCGCCGCGAGACGCTCTTCGAGCTCATGCAGCTCGGTTGCGAGCGCAGGGTCGTGGCCTTGGGAAAGGAGATGCCAGAGCTCGGCGCGGCGCTCGGTCGCGCTGTCGATCTCCGACTTGATCTGATCGATGTTCATAGTCATGCCCCAAAGAACGAACCACGCTTCCCTCAAATTCCTAGTCACGGGGGCCGAACAGGAACAGCAGTACGACGACGAGGCCGACGATCCCGGCGGCGACAGCGACCCACGTAAGGGCGGTCGAGCTCACCAGGCGGGCTCCAGCGGGTCGCGCTTCGCGACGAGGCGGACGGTCAGCGCTCCGAACGCGAAGCCGCCGATGTGGGCGAAGAACGCGACGCCGCCTCCGGCCTGCGGCTGGAGGATCGAGAAGCTCCCGAGCCAGATCTGGAAGAAGAACCAGAAGGCGAGGAACAGCATCGCGGGAATCGGGAGCACGATGTAGACGAAGAGCGTCAGCACCTTCGCGCTGGGCAGGAGGATGAGGTACGCGCCGAGGACGCCTGCGATCGCGCCCGAGGCGCCGACGTTCGGGATGCTCGCGCCGGCCGCGCCCGTGAAGTGGAGCGTCACCACGGTCTGCAGCGCCGCCGCCGCGACTCCGGCCGCGAGGTACCAGAGCAGGAAGCGGACGCGGCCGAGCGCGTCCTCGACGTTGTTGCCGAAGATCCACAGGAAGAGCATGTTCCCGCCCAGGTGGAGCCAGCTCCCGTGCATGAACATCGACGTGAAGACGCTCTCGAACCACGGGAGATGGTGAACCTCGGAGGCGGGCGCGACGCACGGGCCCTGGAGCGCGCACGGGTAGAAGCCGTAGCGAAGCACGTCGAGGTCGACGGGCGTGCCGCTCACCTCCCAGAGCCAGACGGCGACGTTCACGGCGATCAGCCCGACGGTGACCGCGGGGAAACTCCGGGTCGGGACGTTGTCCTTGAGCGGAAGCAACTCGCCCCGGTGCTACGGGATCACGAGCGCCAGGAGGGCCTTCTGCGAGTGCAGGCGGTTCTCGGCCTGGTCCCAGACGGCCGACTGTGGCCCGTAGAGCACGTCCTCGGTGATCTCCTCGCCGTAGTGGGCCGGGAGGCAGTGCAGGACGATCGCGTTCTCGCCGGCCAGCCGGACGAGCGCGTCGTCGATGCCGAAGCCGGCGAGGTCGCGGAGGCGCTGCTCGCGCTCGTCGTCCTGGCCCATGCTCGTCCAGACGTCGGTGTAGAGGACGTCGGCTCCCCGGGCGGCCTCTCGCGGGTCGTGGGTGATCTCCGGCTCGCCGCCCGCCTCGCGGGCGAGCCCGATCGCCTTCTCGTGCGGCTCGTACCCCTTCGGGGTGGCCGCGACGAACTCCATCCCGAGCTTCGCCGCGGCGACCATCAGCGACGCGCAGACGTTGTTGCCGTCGCCGAGGTACGCGATGCGGACGCCTTCGAGCCGTCCGAGCCGCTCGCGGATCGTCATCACGTCGGCGAGCGCCTGGCACGGGTGGGCGCCGTCGGTGAGGCCGTTGATCACCGGGATCGTCGAGTAGCGGGCGAGCTCGTAGACGTCGGCGTCGGCGTACGTGCGAATCATCAGCCCGTCGAGGTAGCGCGAGAGCACGGTCGCCGTGTCGCGCAGCGTCTCGCCGCGGCCGAGCTGGAGGTCCGAGGCGGCGAGGTAGAGGCCGTGGCCGCCGAGCTGGGCGATCCCGACCTCGAACGAGACGCGGGTCCGCGTCGACGGCTTCTGGAAGATCATCCCGAGCGTGCGGCCGGGGAGGAGGTGGTGCTCCTCGCGCCGCTGCTGGCGCTCCTTGAGGTCGTCGGCGAGGTCGAGTGCGCTCAGCAGCTCCTCGCCGCTCCAGTCGGCGACGCGGGTGAAGTGACGTCCCTTCAGGCTCTCGGAGACCGCCGCCATGCGCCTGCGCATGCTACTCGGCCCGGATGCGCGTGCCCGCGCGGCCCTCGAGCGCGTCGCCGAGCGCGGCGGGGGAGGTGATCAGCGCCTCGTGCCCCGTGGCTCGGACGAACTCGACGCACGCCTCGATCTTCGGCCGCATCGAGCCGGCGGCGAGCCCCGGCGCGAGCGCCGCGGCCTCCTCGGCCGAGAGCTGGCGCAGCTCCTCCGCCGCGTCGGTGCCGAAGTCCGCTGGAGACCGCGGGCACCTCGGTGAGGATCACGAGCCGGTCGGCTCCGAGGCTGCGCGCGAGGAGGGAGGAGGCGCGGTCCTTGTCGATCACGGCGTCGACGCCCGCGAGGTGCTCGCCTCGGCGCGTGGCGGGGATGCCGCCACCGCCGCAGGCGACGACGATCGCGCCCGAGCCGAGCAGCGCGCGGATCGCATCCAGCTCGACGACCTCGAGCGGCGTGGGCGAGGGGACGACGCGCCGCCAGCCGCGGCCCGCGTCGTGGACGACCTTCCAGCCGCGGTCGCGCTCGAGCTCGCGCGCGCGGGCCTCGTCGTAGAACGGACCGATCGGCTTGGTCGGCTCGTCGAATGCGGGATCGTCCTCGGCGACGAGCACGTGCGTGAGCAGGCACGCGACGGGCCGGCCCGCGACGGGCTCGAGCTCGCTCTCGATCAGCGCGCCGATCTCGGCCTGGGTCTGCGCGACGGCGAGGTAGAGCGGGAGCGGCGGCGCCTCGTCGGCGGCGCGCTCGTGGCGGAGGAGCTCGTTCCCGACCTGCGGCCCGTTCCCGTGCGTGATCACGAGCTCGCGCTCGTCCAGGAGCGGCCGAAGCGCCGTGCACGCCTCGCGCAGGTTCGCGCGCTGCTCCGCCGCAGTCCCCCGCTCGCCGGGCCGCATCAGCGCGTTCCCGCCGAGCGCGACGACTGCGGTCACACCAGGGCTTTGCTGCCTATCAGGCCGTGCTCTTCGAGGACGTCAGCGAGCGTGGGCTCGCCGACCTCCTGGAGCCGGTAGGTCACGCGAAGGGCGGGCACGTCGAAGTCGATCAGGCGGCGCAGGTCGATGGGCGTCCCGATCAGGACGAGCTCCGCGCCGCTGGCCTCGATCGTCGCGCGCAGGTCGTCCATCTGCTCGCGGCCGTAGCCCATCGCCGGGAGGAGCGTGCCGACGTTCGGGTAGTCCTCGAAGGTCTTCGCGATCGAGCCGACCGCGGCCGCGCGCGGGTCGACCAGCTCGGCGGCGCCGTTCGCCTTCGCGGCGAGGACGGCCGCGCCGTAGGTCATCTCGCCGTGCGTCAGCGTCGGCCCGTCCTCGATCGCGAGCACGCGCTTGCCGGCGATCTCGGACGCGTCGCCCTCGACGACGAACGGCGAGGCGGCGAGCACGATCCGCGCGCGCGGGTTGTGCGCCCGGATCGAGTCGAGCACGGCGTCGACGCCCTCCTGCGGCGCGCTGTCGATCTTGTTCACGACGCAGACGTCGGCCATGCGCAGGTTCGTCTCGCCCGGGTGGTAGCGCAGCTCGTGCCCCGGCCGGTGCGGGTCGACGACGACGACGTGCACGTTCGGCTTCACGAACGGCGTGTCGTTGTTGCCGCCGTCCCAGACGATCACGTCCGCCTCCTGCTCGGCCCGGTCGAGGATCGCGGCGTAGTCGATCCCGGCGAAGACGAGATTGCCCTCGGCGATGTGGGGCTCGTACTCCTCGCGCTCCTCGATCGTCGCGTCGGCGGCGTCGAGATCCTCGTAGCGCTCGAAGCGCTGGACGGCCTGCTTCGCCAGGTCGCCGTAGGGCATCGGGTGGCGCAGGACTGCGACGCGCTTGCCTGCTCCGCGCAGGAGCGAGGCGATGTGCCGCGTCGTCTGGCTCTTGCCCGACCCGGTGCGGACCGCGCAGATCGCGACCGCGGGCTTCTCCGAGGTGAGCATCGTCTCGCGCGGCGAGATCAGCCGGTAGGACGCGCCCGCGGCCAGCGCCCGCGAGCCGAGGTGCATGACGTGCTCGTGAGTGACGTCGGAGTATGCGAAGACGACCTCGTCGACGTGGTGCACGCGGACGAGATCCTCGAGCTCGTCCTCGGCGTCGATCGGGATCCCGTCCGGGTAGAGCTCACCCGCCAGCTCGGGCGGGTACACGCGCCCGTCGATGTTCGGGATCTGCGTCGCGGTGAAGGCGACGACCTCGTAGTTCTCGCGCCCGCGGTAGACGAGGTTGAAGTTGTGGAAGTCCCGTCCGGCCGCACCGGCGATCAGCACCCGCTTTCGCGCCATGTATAGAGCTTATGCACTTACGCAGGACGGAGGCGTCTTCCTGTCAGATTGAGTAGGTACTCGCTGCGGTCGAGCGGGTTGTGGTCGGTTCGAGGTCTGGTCGGCGCGTCGCCGGCGACGTGCTCGTGGTGGTCGAACCAGAGCTCGAGCACGCCCTCGCCGTGAGTCAGCGAACCGACCGACCGCTGCAGCTCGTGCATCCGCTCCGCCCGGATCTCGCCCTCGAGGGTGGCCCATGACCCCACGAGCGAGGGGGTGTCGGAGACTGCGCCGAGGCGTCCGAGCGCGGAAAAGACCGCGGCGAGCGAGTCGGCCGGGAAGTCGAGCCGGAACCGGTGGATCGGCTCACACACGATCGTCCCCGCCTCCTTGAGCGCGGCCATGAGCACGAGCGGGGTCAGCTTGCGGAAGTCCTCGCCGGTGCTCGACATCGCCTTGCTGAAGCCCTGATGGGCATGGCTCTGCCGCGGCAGGTAGCCGGAATGGGTCATCGTGACCGTGCAGTCGACCACCTGCCATCCGTTCAGGCCCTGGCGAAGCGTCTCGTGCACCGTGTCTTCGACCGCCCTGAAGAACGCGGCCGGCATCGTCCCGTGCACCTGGACGTCTCTTGCGAACCGAACGCCGCTGTCGGCCGGAGCCGGCTCGACGCGCAGGCCGACCGTCGCGAGGAACGGATTGGGCTCCTCGCGGAGCCGCTCGACCGCCTCGCCGATCCCGACAGGCCGCTCGACGCAGATCGTGGTCGTCTCCCGGAACGCGACGTCGATGCCGAAGTCGGCCAGCAGCGTCGCCTGGATCACCTCCTTCTGCACCTCGCCGTAGACCGAGACCGAGAGCTCCTGGCGAACGTCGTCCTGCCGCAGGTTGATCAGCGGGTCCTGCTCGGCCAGCTGCCCCAGGGCGACGCGGAGAGCAGCCCGATCGTCAGGGTGGGTCGGAACGACGACCGACTCGAGCGTCGGCGGCGCGAACTGGCGGGCCGCGCCTGCGGGCGGAGCTCCGAGCGAGTCGCCGATTCGAATCTCGTCGAGCCCCCAGAGCTTCGCGATCTCCCCCGCGGACACCGACGGCCGCTGGAGGTCCGAGCCCTCGTCGAAGACGCGGATCGCCGTCACCTTGGCCTCGCCGTCGCGGCCGAACGGGAGCCGGTCCCGCACCCGGACGGTCCCCGAGAACATGCGGGCGAACGCGATCTTCTCGCCGGCGGGGCCGCGCTCGATCTTGAAGACGCTCCCAGAGGTCGGGCCGTCGCCGTTGCCCTCGGCCGCGGGCAGGAGCTCGGCGATACCGGACATCAGCGGCCCGACGCCCTCGCCCGTTCGGGCCGAGCCGATGAACACGGGATGGACCACCGTGCGCGCGGTCTGCTCGGCGAGCTTCGCGCGGAGGTGTCCCTCGGGAATGCCCGCTTCGTCCTCGACGTACGCGGCAAGGAGCGCCTCGTCGTGCTCGGCGAGCACGGAGAGCAGGACCTCGGGCGAAGCGGCGTGCATCGGGACGATCGCGGGCGAGAGCCGCTCCGCGATTTCGCGCAGCACGCGCTCGGGGTCCGCGCCACGGCGGTCGGTCTTGTTCACGAAGAGAAGCGTCGGAACGTGCAGACGCTGCAGCGCCCGCATCAGGAGCGGCGTCTGCGCCTGCACGCCTTCCACCGCCGAGATGACGAGCACGGCGCCGTCCAGCACGCTCAGAGCCCGCTCCACCTCGGCGACGAAGTCCGGGTGGCCCGGCGTGTCGATCAGGTTGACGGTGACGTCGTCGATCGGAAACGAGACGACCGCGGACTTGATCGTGATCCCGCGCTGCTGCTCGAGCGCCAGCGAGTCGGTCTGCGTCGTGCCGTCGTCGACGCGGCCGGGCGCGTCGATGACGCCGGCGGCATACAGCAGCCGTTCGGTGAGAGTTGTCTTACCGGCGTCTACATGCGCCAGGATCCCCA
>CAVVCG010000020.1:0-5912 GCA_963746655.1 uncultured Actinomycetes bacterium
TCCACGGGATCGCCGGATCAGGAGCGGACGTACACGGCCGGCGCGGCGATCTTGACGGTCGTCGAGCAGCCGCACGCCAAGGGTGTACTGGTCACGACCGGAGGCTGGGCGTACTGCCAGCAGGTTCGCGCGCTCGCGCGGCGCAGCGAGCTGACGCTGCTCTGCGGTCGCTTTCCGAAGGACGGGTACGTCGGTCTCGGTCTCCGCGCGCAACGGCACCTCGACTGGGGCAACGCCGCGTACCTGCATGCGCTCGCGCGCGAGGCAGGAGCACTCCACGATCGCGTCGGCGGCGAGCTATTGCTCGTCGGCGTCTCGTACTCCGGCTTCGGCGTCGCAACGCTTGCCTCGCACCACCCCGAGCTCCGACCCGACCGGCTGATCGTGATCGACTCCTACCTCGATCTCACCGCCAGACGGGCGGCGGCCGGCACAGGAGCGATCGGCCGGGAGATAGACGCCGAGACGGGCGGCTCGAACGCGGCGCTCGAGGAGCGCAGCGTCCGTGTCGACGGCCTCGCAGCGCTCGTCGCCACCGGAACACGGCTGCAGGTGATCTGGAGCATCGCGCCCGACGAGGCACGGGAGTTCAAGGGAGCAACGTGCAACCTTGCCGCCAACGCCACCATGCTGCAGCGACTCTCGAACGCCCTCGGCGAGCCCGTTCCGGGATGGGTCACCACGAACAGGCATGGCCACGACCTCTGGGATCAGGGCCACCGGATCCTGCGAGGTGAGCTGCCGGGCAAGAAGGTGACCTTCCATCCTGGAGGATCCGTGCCCCCGGGGGGGGTCTGTGGTTGACGTGGGCCTAGACCACGGATAGGCACCTCGGTCAACGTCGTCGAGGTCTCGGCCACCGACGTCAGCGGCAACACCGGCGTCGCGCGGTTCCCGATCCGCGTCGCGAATCGCGCTCCTCGCGTCTGAGGCGCGCCGATCGGGTTGTTAGCCACGCATGAGGGCGCGCTGAGCGCCGGCACCAACCCTGCGCTCACCAAGAGAGAGGGGAGATGAGATGAAGCGCACGATCGTTCTCGTCGTGATCGTCGCCCTCGGTGTGGCGGCGACGCTGGCACACGCGAGCGAGAAGGCCTACGTCGACAATGCGGGGGACTCGGGCGCGGCGCCCGATCTCACGAACGTCACCGTCGCGGACTCGAACGGGTTTGTCGCGTTCAAGATCGAGGGCACCCTCGTCCCGTCGAGCTCGTTCGAGATCTTCATCGACAAGGATCGCGACCAGGCGACCGGTGACGACGGCGACGAGCTATGGCTCAGCGTGTACCAGGAGGGCGACGGAAAGACGTATTGGGACGCCGACCGCTGGAACGGGTCGAAGTGGGAGGACGCCAAGCTCGACGTCACCTCCCAGGCGTTCACGGGTCGTCAGGAGATCGGCTTCAAGGCCGCTGACGCCGGCCTGACAGGTGCCTTCGACTTCGTCGTCATCTCGGTGAAGATGGTCGCAGACGCGGTCGAGGGTCGGGACAGGGCACCGGACAGCATCGTGCCGTGGACGTACGCGCTCTCCACCACGACGACGAGCGTCTCGCGTGCCGTTCTGGGGAAGCCGACGTTCAGCCCGTCGAGGCCGGTCGCCGGCAAGCCGCTGACGCTGCGTGTCCCGGTGACGAGTGGCACCGGCAGTCAGCCGCTCACCGCCGCCGTCGCGACGTGCAACGCCGTCGTGAAAGGTCGCCCGATCAGCGGCCGCGGCACGACGACGAACGGCTTCGCAACGTGCCGGCTGCTCGTTCCGAAGGGATCGTCCGGCCTGGTCGGACGCGGCTCGATCACCGTGAGGTCGGGCTCCAACGCCGTGACGAAGACGTTCTCGTTCCGCATCGCGTGAGCCAGCCGAGCGGGTGGCCGAGGAGGCCACCCGCTCGCCTCTCCGCGCTCGTCGCTCTGCTCCGTGCCTCGGTCCCGACTGGGACCGCACACGATCGCGGATCGCGACGTTCCTCATCGCCCGACCTCGCGTCTGAGACGCTCCTCTGCCGCCCGCGCGGCCACTCGGGCGAAAGGTCCCCGCCTTTGGCGGGTGACTCGTTAGCAAACGGTTTGGACACCGTGAGCAGACCGTTTGGGCCTGCTTCGAGCCTCGCCGCATGCAGACGCGGAAGGAGGTGAATGACATGCATGCGGCACTCATCCAGAGCCGCGCGATGAACATGCTCGTCGCGCTTCTCGCATCGATCGCGCTCGCGACGGCGTTCGCGCCGATGCTCACGGGCGACGGCGCCGGGGCTCGCTCGGAGCCGAACATGCCGGCCAACGGTTGCCCCCCGAGTTGCTGAGCACGTGATCGGGAGCCCTGGCGCCGGGGCTCCCGTATCACGCCCGCTCGCCGAGGAACCGGCGTGTCTGCGCCAGGGAGACCTCGTTTCCCTTCTGTTCGAAAAGATCCGCCGCTTGGGTGAGCGCGGACGACGCGCCGGCGACGTCACCGGCCATCCCGAGAGCCTCTGCAAGGTCGCCGAAGGCCCCCGCCCGATCGTCGAGCATGTCCGTCCGGCCGAGCATGCCGATCGCTTCGCGCGCACAACGCTCGCCGTCGACGACCTTCCCGGCGCGCGCGAGAAGCTTCCCCCGAACACGGAGGATGCGGGGCGTTGCGGCGAGGTCGTCGACGATCCCCAGTTGGAGTGCCTCGTCGACGACTGCCATCGCCGCTCCCAGCCGATCCTGTCGATACAGCGACTCGCCGAGGAGCGCAGCGTTCGTGGCGAGCCAGGCGTTGGCCCCCGCGCGGCGAAGCTCGTCGCACGCCTCCGTGAGGATCCGCTCCGACGCGACGGCATCGCCGGCGAGAAGCTCCACTCTCGCCGCGAGATTCGCCCAGACCGTCGGGAGCGTGCCGGCCTCGGGAAACTCGGAGCGCTCGACGCGCGCCTCTTCGAGTCGTTCTCGCGCCACGTCGAAGCGACCCTCCATTGCATCGAGCAATGCCATGAACGGCAGGATGAAGCTGCGCCAGGCAGGCGTCTCGCTCCGCTCGACCAGTCTCGAGCAGACCTCGAGTGCACGCGGAACCGATGTCGGCCCGTGAACAACGGCGGACGCCACCTGGATCGATCCAGCAGCGTCGCCGGCCCCCGCCCGACGGTAGTGGTGCCCCGACACCGCGGCGGCCTCCTCCGAGTCCCTGAGGCGCCCGACATCGGCCAGGCGTGCTGCGCGAGCGTGCCAGACGCGAGCGAGCACGAAGTCGTCACCGATGTCCGTGAGCGCCCCGAGGGCGTGCTCCACGGTCTCGAACCCCTCCTCCATCGTGAGTACGCCACGCGAGATCCGCGGCCACACGAGCTCGACCGATGCCCAGTGCTCGACGTGGGGATCGGCTCGCTCACGCGCTCGTTCGACCACGGCGGTGAGGAGCTCCTCGGCGCCCGCGTAGTCGCCGGTGAACTTGAGCGCCACGCCGCGCTTGCATTGCCGCTCGAGCCAGCGCCGATCGGTTTCCGACAGGAGGCCTACGGCCCTCGTCAGCAGGGACAGCGCAGCGTTGGCGTCGTCACGCTTCAGCGCCGCCATGCCAGCGCGGTCGAGCACATCGCTGGCCTCTCCCGCCAGGCCCGTGGCGTCATCACCAGCGTCGTGAAGATTCAGTGCCGCCTGCTCGAGATGGTGGCCGATGATCTCGTCGAGCTCGCCCTTCCGGTCGAGCCAGCGGGCGAGTTGTTCGTGGAGACGGCCGCGCTCGGCCTTCGCGAGTGCTGCGTAGGTGGCGTCGCGGATCAGCGCGTGGTCGAAGAGGAAGGCGTCGTCGGCGGCTCGCTCGGTGTCAGGGCGGACGAGACGCCGGCGGACGAGCGCCATCAGCGCTGTGGCCGTCGTGCCGCGGGTCTCGTCGGGTGAGAGGGCGTCGGCCGCGGCACGCGTGAACTCGCGGCCGACGACGGCCGCCCGCTCGAGCACGACCCGCTCGCGCGGCGCGAGGCTGTCGAGGCGGCTCGCCAGGAGCGACTCGAGCGAAGCGGGAACCCTGCCGGCCTCGAGCGGCCCGTCGAGCGCGTGGGCTGCGAGCTGCTCCAGGAAGAGCGGGTTCCCCTCGGCGGCGGCGATCACCGCGGCGCGCGCGTCGGCGTCGAGCGCGAGCGACTCGGGGAGCTCGTCGAGGAGGTCGGCGGTCTCCTCCTCGGTGAGCGGTCGCAGCGGGATCGAGTCGGCGGCCCATGCCGGGCGTGCGTCGAGGAGCTCCGGGCGCGCGAGGCAGACGAGCGTGATCGGGGCACCCTTGCTCCAGCCGACCAGGTACTCGAGCAGGTCCAGGAACGTCGGCTCGGCCCAGTGCACGTCCTCGAGCACGACGACGACGGGCCGCTGTCGCGCGAGCGCCTCGAGCAGCTTCCGGGCCGCCCACGATACGTCCCCGCTGTCGACGGCGCCTCTGCCGGAGAGCGCGTCGACGAGCCGCGCCGCCGCCTGCTCGCCGTCCTGCTCGCCGTCGAGCACGGCGTGGATCGCAGCGCCGAGCTCCCCCTCGCCGGCCACCTGCCCCACGACGTCGGCGAGCGGCAGGTAGGTCGCCCCGTCGGCGTAGGGGACGCAACGGCCGGTGAGGACGCGCGCCTCACCCGCGACCGTCGCGACGAGCTCGGCCGCGAGGCGGGTCTTGCCGACCCCTGGCTCGCCGACCACGACCACGCGCCGGCAGGAGGCCTCGGACGCCGACTGGCGCACCGCGAGGACGAGCAGCTCGAGCTCGGCGCGCCGGCCCACGAGCGCCGCGTCGGGGCGGCGCGGGATCGCCGACGCCCCCTCCACCAGCTCGAGCAGCCGGTGAGCGCCGCTCAACGGCTCCGTCCAGGCGGCTCCCGTCGTCTGCGCCGCGGCCGTGGGCCCGACCAGGATCTCCCCTTCCGTCGCTCCTTCCTTCACGCGGCGCGCGGTGGTCAGGGCGCCGCCCGAGAGCACGCGGCCGTTCTCCCCGACGAGCACCTCGCCCGTCTCGACCGCCGCCCGCATCGTGACGGCGCCGAGAGCGTCGCGGAGCTCGACCGCCGACCGCATGGCGCGCAGGGCGTCGTCCTCGTGAGCAGCCGGAAGCCCGAACACGGCCACCGCCTCCTCGCCGAGCAGCTGCTCGACCGCGCCCCCGTGGCGCAGCACGATCTCCTCCAGCGACGCCAGGCCGCGGGACACGACCCCACGCGCCGCCTCGACGTCGAGCTCCTCGTCGACCAACAGCTCGACGATGCACACCGCAACGACCTTCCGCGCGAGCTGCGGAGGCCGCTCCGCCACCTCGGCAGGTGCCCCGTCGGGCATCAGGGTCGGATCGTCCTGGAGGATCCGCCGCTGGAGCGCACGGAGCTCCTCGCCCGGCTCCATCCCCGACTCCTCGACGATCGCGAGCCGCGCCTCCTGATAGGCGGCGAGCGCATCGAGCCGCCGGTCGGAGCGGTGGAGCGCCAGCATCTGCAGCCAACGCAGGCGCTCGTGCGTCGGATGCTCGCGCGCCAGCGCGTCCAGCTCGCCGGTCGACTCGCGGTGCAGCCCGAGCTCGAGCTCCGCCTCGAGGCGGAGCTCGAGGGCGTTCAGCCGCTGCTCCTCGAGTCGCCGGATCGGTTCCTGCGCGAAGCTCCAGTAGGCAAGGTCGGACAGCGGCGTCCCCGCCCACAGCCCGAGCGCCTCTCGCAGCGCGCCTGCCCGCTCCCGCGTCGGCATCCCCCGTGCCTCCAGTACGAGCCGCTCGAAGCGGCCCACGTCGATCGCCTCGGGATCGATCCGCAGCCGGTAGCCCGGCGCACGCGTCTCGAACGTCTCGGCGCCGAGCAGCTTCCGCAGGCGCGACACGCAGTTCTGCACGTAGGCCGGCGCCGAGGGCGGCGGAGCCCCCTCCCACAGCTCGTCGATCAGCCGGTCGAGCGGCACGACGTCGTTCGCCTGCAGGAGGAGGAGCG
>CAVVCG010000021.1:0-133854 GCA_963746655.1 uncultured Actinomycetes bacterium
AAGCAGGCCGGCGGTGGGGTGCAGGGTCGCGCCCAGGTGCTGTACGGGCTGATCGGCGAGGTGGAAACCCAGCTCAAGGGCGGCATGGGGGTCAGCAGTGTCAAATGGTCCACCAGCGCCCAGTTGGCCATGGCGTGTCGCACCGGGTTCGCCCCCGGGGACCGGGCCGGGATCATCGACGCGCTCGGCCGCACGGCACCCGATCCGCGGTGAACGCCGACGTGCCGTGGGCGATGGCCGGCCCGTCGGGCGCCGACCCGGCCGTGCGGCACTACAGCCACGACGCGTGGAACTCGGTCGCGCCACGATCAAGCTGCCAGCCGAAGGGCGCCGTGATGGGGGCGCTGGCACCGGTCCTGACCCCCAGCGAGCCGGGGGAGCGGCGCTCCATGCTGGTCGCCTACCCGATCCTGAGCCAGGCCCAGGCGGACCGGCAGTCGGCGAACGCGGAGTGGGCGCGCCGACCTGGTGCCGGGCTGCGCAGCCGGGCCGGGGTCAAGACGCGCGCCCAGGACCGGACCAGGCCGAACGGGCCCGCGGCCTGGACGCCAAGCTCGCCCGCGGCAACGCGCTGACCCGCCCGTACGCCGTCTGCACCGTCACCGTCGCCAAGACCGCACGCATCGCCGAGTACGGCCGCCGCCTGGACGCCGCCGTCCGCCGCGCCGGGTTCGCCCCGCTGCGGCTCGACCTGGCCCAGGACGTCGGGTTCGCTGCCTCCACCGTCCCGCTGGGGATCAGCCTCACCCGCCGGGCCGACCGTGAGCACCCGACCGAGGCCGGTCCGCACCGCCGTGAGACCCCGAACCGACGGACGTGGCGTGGGCCGGCTACTGGCCGACTTCGGCCACGACCTGCCCACCGCCGCCGCCGGCGCCCGCCCAGGAGGCGCGGCTGTTCCGGTACGCCGCCGCCGGGGCCGCGAGCCGGGCGCGGGGGTGGGCGCCGGCGAACGCACCGGCGTCGACGTGGCGGATGACCTCCGACCAGGCGCCGGTGCTGTGGCCGTTCATCGCCGCCCCGGCCTGCCGCCCACCGGCGCCCAGATGGGCATCGACCTGCTGTCCGGCGGCGGGTTCTACGCCGACCCGATCGGGTGGGTGCTGCGCGACGACATCCCGGTCACCAACCCCAACATGTTCTCTGTTCGGCAAACCCGGCACCGGCAAGTCCGCCACCGCCAAAGCCTTCTGCCTGCGGATGATGCGACTTCGGCTACCGCACCCTCATCCTGGGCGACCCCAAGGACGAGTACGAACGGCTGTGCCACGTCCTCGGCGTCGCAACCCTTCAGCATCGGGCCCGGCCTGCCCACGCGGATCAACCCGCTCGCGTTCGGGCCGCTGGCGCACGGCTGGGAACACCTGGACGCCCAGGCGGCCCAAGCCCGGGCCGCGATCGTGTTCGGCCGCTGGCTCACCCTGGTGCGGGCCCTGGTCGGCAGCCAACGCATCGGCGAGCCCGGGTGCCGTTCGGGCCGTCGGAGGAGGTCGTCGTCAAGGCCGCGCTGCGGGACCTCACCGGCTACACGCGCGGCAACAGCACCCTCACCGAGACCACCATCGCCCAGCTGTGGCGCCACCTGGACGAACCCAGCGACGAGCTGATCGCCGGGTGCCGCTACTCGTCCCGTCGGCACTTCTTCGACCAGACCCGGCTGCTGCGTGACGCGCTGGGCCAGCTGGTCTCCGGCGCCCTGGCCGGCCTGTTCGACGAGCACACCAGCATCAGCGTCGACTGGAGCGCCCCCATCCAGTCGCTGTCCCTGTCGCGGCTCGACTCCGCTGGGGGATGAGGCGATCGGCATCGCCCTGGTGTGCCTGAACAGCTGGGGGCGGGGCATGCGCGAGATCGCCCCACCCGGGGACCTGCGGATCGTGCTGCGCGATGAGGTGTGGAAGGTGATGCGCCTCGGGGTGGAAGCCGTCAAGAGCCTGGATGAGGACTTCCGCCTCTCCCGCGGGGTCGCCGGCAAGGGCGGGGACATCCAGTGGGCCAACGCCCACAAACCCTCCGACATGCTCACCGTCGGCGACGACAGGCTCCCAGGCCGCCGCGATCGCCCGGGATCTGATGCACCTGGCCGACATCAAGATCCTGCACGGGCAAAAACCCGGCGTCGCCACCGAGCTGGACGCGATGCTCGGCCTCGGCCCGGCGGCCACCGCGGTGATGACCGACTGGGCCATGCACCGCCAAGGACGCGCCCTGTGGCTGGTGGGGGAACACCGCTACAAGGTGGCGACCCGGCTGCACCCGGCCGAGGAACACCTCACCTGGACCAACGACGCCCTCGAAGCCGCGCTCTAGAAGTCCGCCGCAGCCGCTCAGGGGGTCGGGTCATGAAGAAGCTGATGCTCGGCGCCACCGCCGCACTGGTGCTGCTGCTGGTCCTGCCGTTGCTGGGCACCGCGGTGCTGCTGTCCGCCGCAGCGCGGCAGCCGCCGACCAGGCAGGCTCGTGCACCAGCGTGGCCACGCCGGCCACCGGGGCGTGGCGCCCCCCGCTGCAACAGGCCTACACCCTCACCTCCCGGTTCGGGCCACGGACCGACCCCATCACCGGCGCCAGCAAGAACCACACCGGCGTGGACCTGGCTGCTCTGCCTGGGCCCGGGCCGGTGGTGGCCGCCGCCGCGGGCACCGTCATGGTCGGGGCCGACCCCGACGGGTACGGCACCTACCTCACCGTCGAGCACGGTGGCGGCATCTCCACTCTGTACGGGCACCTGGCCGCCCTCGCCCCCGGGATCGGCCCCGGCGCCACCGTGTGGATGGGTCAACAGCTCGGCGTGGAAGGCAGCACCGGGCACGCCACCGGCGCCCACCTGCACTACGAGATCCGCCAGGACGGCACCCCGATCGACCCGGGCCCGTTCATGCTCGAGCACGGTGCACCCCTGGACGGCACCCCGGTTGCCGCCTCACCCCCACCCGGGGACACTCCCAGTGACCCAGGCCGGCGTCAGGGCGGGGTCGGGTTCGCCCTGCCCGAGCCGGGCACGCCACGGCTGAACTCGGTGTCCAACCCGCCGCTGCCTATTCCCGAGCAGATCAAGGGCTACTACCTGGCCGCGGCCGAGCGGTATCAGCTGCCCTGGAGCGTGCTGGCCGGCATCGGGATGGAAGAGAGCGGCCATGGCCGCGCCAGCGCCACCAGCAGTGCCGGGGGGCAGGGGCTGATGCAGTTCCTGCCCGCCACCTGGGCCAGCTACGGCGTCGATGGCTCCGGGGATGGGCGCGCGGACATCCGCAACGACGCCGACTCGGCGATGAGCGCCGCCAACTACCTGACCGCCTCCGGGCTCACCAGCGGTGGCGCCGAGGGGGTGCGCCGGGCCCTGTTCGCCTACAACCACGCCGACTGGTACGTCAACGACGTCCTGTCCTACGCCCAGGCGTACGGCGGGGGCATCATCCCCGGCGACCCCAGCGACTGCGGCCCCACCGGGGCGGGCGACCCCACCCTGGCAGGCGTCGGCAGCGCGAAGATCACCGACCTGCTCGGCTGGGCCCACAGCCACATCGGCGACCCGTACGTGTTCGGCGCCAACGGCCCCCACGCCTGGGACTGCTCCAGCTTCGTCAAAGCCGCCTACGCCCGTGCTGGCATCACCCTGCCCCGCACCGCCAACGCCCAACGCGACTGGCTGGCCCACGGCAACGGATACCGCGTCCCGCCCGGGGCCGAACAACCCGGGGACCTGCTCTTCGTCGACAGCTACCTCGGGCCCAACCAGATCGGCCACGTCATGATCGTCGACGACCCGGCCCGCAAGCTCACCATCGAAGCCGGCGGCAGCCACGTCGACACCTACCCCTACAGCCACTGGCAAACCCACCGGATCTACGAAATCTGGCGCATCGGCACGACCCCGTAGACCCTTTTCCAGCCGCTGTCGGGATGCGGCGGCGACAAGCCCGCCGCCCGGGAGGAGCCTTGACTGCGCAGGACGTGCCGCACTGCCGGGGATCTCTCCGTTGCCGGGTGACGTTCGCCTCGCGGCACCGGCTCTGCGGCTTCGGCGGGCGGGGTGGTCAGCGGCCACCGGGTCAGCGAGGGCTCGGTTTTGCTCGTCGAGCCCGCCGGCCGAGCGGATGCTCCTATCACGATGTGGGCATGTCGATGTGGGCTCAGGGTCAGTGCCGACGCGCGCCGCGGTGGCGAGGCAGATCCAGCACCTGCGCGGCGCACACCGGGCATCGGGTCAGCGCCTGGGCAGCCCAGGCCTGCACAGCCTCACGGTCCCACATCGCCCTGCCAGGGTTTCCCTCGAGGGCCGGTGGGGGAAAGTCGACTCTGCGCTGCCAGCGGGTCACGGTCGGTTCGGCGACCCCGAGCATCCGCGCCATCCCAGCGGTCCCGACCCGGCCACCGTGGTCACGCTGCGGGTAGGCGAACGGGCCGTGGGCGGCGGTCGCCGCCGACACCCGGTGCGCACTCACCCCGAAGCGTCGCGCGATCGAGTCGAGGGTGTCGCCGGCCCGCCGGGCCTGCACCCACTCCGGCACATCGTCTGCTGCCGCCGGCGGGAAGGGTCCGAACGGACCGGTCAGCCGGGATACCCACTGGTGGGATACCCCGGCGCGGGCCGCGATATCCGCCACCCGCTGACCGGCACGGCGCTGCTGGCTCCAGGTCACGGCCCGCGCCACGGTGGGTGCGGTCCACGACGCCGGCAACGCCCCACGAGCCCCGAGAGCCCGGGCCACCATCGCCGGTTCAGCACCGGTCTCGGTGACGATCTGCCCCACCGTCCACCCGGCCTGACGCAACGCCACAATGGTCGGTTCGTCCACCCCCACACCTAAGCCGACCACAAGGCGGCGCCGAGTATGCAGGTCGCCAAAGGCCCTGGCGGGCAACCTTCGTTGGGTCCTTGACAGTGCCGACCAGCCGGCGGCTGATCCTCGCACGCCGTGCGGGACCTGCGGGTGCGCACGGCGGTCGGTCAACAGAGGGGGACCCTCGTTGGCTCACCGGGCTGCCGTGACTCAACCTCCCCGGTAGAAGTCGGGTGTCCAGGTAGCCGGGGTCGGCGTGCTTAGCAGGGTATGAGGACAACCTCGATCGCGCGTCGTCGGCCCGACCCGCTGCCCTGGACGTGGGAGATTCCGCTTGCTGCTGGTCGTGTTGGGCGCCGCCCTGGTGATGATCGCGGCGTTGGCCGGGCAGGGCGTGGCCGGGCTGCTGACCGGCACCGGGTGGGTGTGGCCGGACTCGAGGCAGCTGATCCCGACCGTGGGCGGCCTGCTGAGCGGGCATCCGCGGGTCGCGCCGGCGTGGCTGGTGTACCTGTCAGTCGCGGTGGTCGAGGCGGTGCTGCTGGTCGGGTACGGCTGGGCGCTGCGGTGGGTGTGGACCGAACTCGGGCCGGGCCGGCGGGCCGGGCTGGCCACCCGCGCGCAGGCCGCCGCGGTCCTGGGGGTGGGCCGGCTGCAGCGGGTGCGTCACCTCATCCGTCCGGACCTGTACGGGCGACCCCACCCGCGCCGGTCGTGGACGTGGCGGCCCGCGTCGACGATCGACGTCGGAGGGTCGGACCTCCGAGTGATTCGGCTGGGATCACGGTTCGGGGCCGGCGGGGTGCGGTGAGCGCCCGGTTCGATCCGGCGCAGGTGGGCTGGCCGTTGGGTCGCGGGGCGGTGCCACGCACCCGGGGACCTGTGGGTGCCGTTTGACCGGACCACCGGCGTGTACGGCCCGCAAGGGTGCGGCAAGACCCTGGACGTGTTGACCCCGGCGTTGCTGTCCGCGCCGGGGGCGGCGTTGGTGACCTTGACCAAACCCGAGGACCTGCTGCTCACCCTCACCCGCCGCAGCCGTCAGGGCCGCCCGGTGGCGGTGCTGGACCCGTTCGGGCTGGCCCCGGGTTTACCGCAGCTGGTGTGGGACCCGATCGGCGGGTGTGTCGATTCGATGATCGCCGAACGGCGGGCGAAGGCGTTCGCGGCCGGCACCGTCGCCGGCGCCGCCTCCAGCAGCGGCGACAACGCCGCGAGGTTCTACGCCGCCGAGGCCGCCAAGGTGCTGCAGGGCTACTTCCACGCCGCCGCGTTGACCGGGCGCAGCATCGCCGACGTCCTGGACTGGGTCGCCAACCCGCGCCAGGCCAGCCTGCCCGAGGAGGTGCTGCGCACCCACCCGCACGCCGCGCCGTTCTGGCACGGGCTGCTGCACGCCGCCCTGCACGGGGACGAGCGCACCGCCGGCAACACCATCACCACCATCCAGCAGGCCCTCGCGTTGTTCTTCCAACAGTCCCTACGCGACCGGTGCGTCCCCGGCCCGGGCCGGCGCGCCGGTGGACCTGGCCGAGCTGATCACCCGCGGCGGCACCGTCTACCTGCTGGGCCGCGACGACCCGTACGCGTCGGCGTCCCCGCTGATGACCGCGGTCGCCGAAGACGTCCTGGACACCGCCCTGCAGTTGGCGCACGCCAGCCCGCACGGACGGTTGTGCCCGTCGTTTCTGGCGTGCCTGGACGAACTGCCGTCCACCGCCCCGCTGCCGACGTTGCGCACCCGGATGGCCAACGAACGCGCCCTCGGGCTGTCGTTCATCTACGCCGCGCAAACCTGGCGGCAGCTGGTGATCTGCTACGGCCAGGACGAAGCCCGGGCCTTGTTCGGGCTGACCAACATCATCACCCTCTTCGGCGGCGGCAAAGACGGCGCGTTCAACCGGGAAATGTCCGAGCTGATCGGCACCACCCGGGTCACCCGCACCACCTACACCCACGGCACCGGCCCGGATGAGCACCGGCACCTCCCACACCGCCACCGACGAGCCGATCCTGCGCCCCGAGGAGATCCGGCTGCTGCCCGAACGGCACGCCCTCATCGTGGCGGAGAACGCCAAACCGTTGATCGTGCGCCTGACCCGCGCCATCGACGGCAAACCCGGCCGGGCCCTGCTGGCCGCCCACGCGGCCGCCAAAGCCAGAGTCGACGCCGCCCGCGACCACCACACCCCCCTGGGTGCGCGCACCCGGGCCGCCGTCGACGCGGCCACCCGCCGACCTGACCCGATCTCACCGCACCGTCCAGCGGGACAGCGCCACCGCCGGCTGACCCAGCCATCACGACGTCGGGTGACCCGACGCTGCCGCTGCAGACCGGGGACGCGGCACCACGGCCGCAGCAGCCCCGGTTCGACCGGCATACCACCGGCGACGGCCCTGCGTCGACCGGACCGCAGTGGTGACCCTGACCCGCCCGTTCCCCGCGCCAGGGCCGGCGCTGGAGACAGGTCTACACCGACCTGCAGATCGCCGCCCACGGCGACGCGACAGCCCGCGCCGCGCTCGGTCCGATCAGCCGCCTGGAACGGCCGTGGGACCCGCCCACCTGCCGACCCGCCACCCGCATCCAACTGTGGGCCTGGCTCGACGCGGTCGCCGCCTGGGTCAACCACGAATACGCCTGGGGGGTCGAACGGCTCATCCCACCCTGCTGGCCCCAACACCCCCACCTGGTCCACGAACTGGCGGTGCTGGCCGACCAACGCCACCGCGCCGGACTGGAGCTCAGCAGCGACGCCCTGGAGATGTGGCACCGCGACACCCTGCCCCTGTTCCTAGACCGCACCCGCAGCCGGCTCGCCGAAGGGTGCGCCACCAGCCACGGCCCGTGGCCCGCCGCCGGCCGCCACCGCACCTACCACGACGCCGCGGACAACCGGCAGCGGGCCTACCACGACGACACCACCACCCAAGAAGACCCCCACCTCGTCGATCAGCAGGCCACCGCGCGGCTGGCCCTGGTCGACCTGGGCACCGGGCAACTCATCAACGCCACCCCCAGCGACGGGCCAGGAACACCCGGCTGTACACACCGCGTTACGGGCGGATCGAGCTGCGGGCGAAGGCGCACGACGACCCGTGCGCGATGGTCGCCCTCTGGATGATCGGCTACGAGGACGAGCCCGAGCGCTCGGCGGAGATCTGCGTCTGCGAGATCTTCGGTCGCGACGTCGGCCCGAGCCACGCGACGATCGGCATGGGCGTGCACCCCTTCGGGGACCCCCGGATCGTCGACGACTTCTCCGCCGTCAGGATGCCGATCGACGTGCTCGAGTTCCACGTCTACGCGGCGGAGTGGACGCCGGCCGGCGTCGCGTTCTTCGTCGACGGAGAGCTCGTGAAGACCGTCGGGCAGTCACCGTATTATCCGATGCAGCTCATGCTCGGCATCTACGAGTTCCCCCGCGAGAACGACGCCGAGCGCAGGGCGGACGCGTATCCGAAGGAGTTCGTCGTCGACGCCGTCCGCGGGTACCGGCTCACCGCCTGAACGGGCCGATGAGTTTCGGGCTCACGTGCGGTCTAACGCTTCGGATTCCCTGACGTCGAAACCGGAGGTGAGGTCAATGCCGCTGACCGTTCTGCTCGTCGGAACGCGCAAGGGCTGTTTCGTGCTCGAGAGCGACGACGAGCGCCGGAGCTGGAAGCTTCGCGGCCCGTTCTGCGAGGGCTGGCCGATCTACCACGCGGTGCACGATCGTGCGTCCGGCGCGATCTACGCGGCCGCGGCGAGCGAGTGGCACGGCGCGGGCGTCTGGCGCAGCGGCGACCTCGGCGAGAGCTGGGAACTGTCGAGCGAGGGTCTCGCCTACGCCGACGGCGGCATGAAGCTCTCCAAGATCTCGGGCCTGACTGCGGCGCACGGGCGTGTGCTCGCGGGCGTCGAGGCGGCCGGCATCTTCGAGAGCCGCGACGGCGGCGCGACCTGGTCGCTCCTCAGCACGCTCGAGGGCCAGCCGGGGCAGGACGGGTGGAACGACCCGGCGAACCAGCCTCCCGGGCATCTCGGCCTGCCGGGGCTCCTGCCGCACCCCGACGAGCCGTCGCGCTTCTGGGCCGTCGTGCAGGGCATCGGCATCTTCGAGACCACCGACGACGGTGCAACCTGGGCGACGCGAAACACCGGGCTCCGCGCGGACTGGCCGCTGGATGAACCCGGAGGTCGGCTACTGCGTGCACAAGCTCGTCATGTCCCCCGCCGACCACGAGCGCCTCTACCAGCAGAACCACTGCGGCATTCACCGCAGCGACGACGCAGGGCGCACCTGGGTGGAGGTCACCGACGGACTGCCGTCCGACTTCGGCTTCGCCGCCGCCGCGCATCCCCACGAGAGGGACAGCTTCTACGTGATTCCGCTCGACGCGGGACACGGGCGCACGATGCCGGACGGACGCGCGGCCGTCTGGCGCACCCGCGACGGCGGCGCCGCGTGGCGACGGCTCGATCGCGGGCTGCCGCAGGACGGCGCGTACCTCGGCGTGCTGCGCGAGGGTCTCGCCGTCGACACGCACGACGTGCCGGGCGTCTACTTCGGCACGAGCACGGGTCAGGTCTTCGCGAGCGCCGACGAGGGCGAGAGCTGGACCGAGATCGCGAGCTACCTTCCCGCGATCGCGTCGGTCGAGGTCGCCGTCCTCGAATAGCCGTGGCCACCCTGCACCTGCCCGGCACCCTGCCTCCGCTCTTCCACGGCCTCCCGCGCCGGCTCGAGACGGAGGCTGCGACGGTCGACGAGGCGATCGCCGGACTCGACGAGCGCTGGCCCGGGCTCCGCGACCGGCTCTGCGAGCCCGGCCCGATCCTCAGACGCCATATCCACGTGTACGTCGACGGCGAGCGTGCCTCGCTCGACACCGCTCTCGGGGCGCGCTCGCGGGTCGACGTGGTCGCGGCGATCAGCGGCGGCTGACTCGGCGCTCTGTCGAGACCGGCCGACGCGCACGCCTCCCGAGTGAGTCAGCGCCGCGATCCCCCTGCGTGATCCTCAGCGAGCGCCCGGCTCGTCGTGGATCTTCTTGAGCCCGTCGAGGATCATGTCGAGCCCGAACTCGAAGGCGCTCACATCGCGGTGAGGGCCTTCTGCGAGGTGCTGGTCGCGGTGTTCGGCGAGGTACGGATAGTCGTCGAACGGGATCTCCCGCATGAGCTTCGCCACGAGGTCTGGAACGGCGGCCGTCATCGTATGACTCGTCTGCCACATCGAGAAGCCGAAGATGTGTGCGTCGAGGACGTGGTACGCGTGATAGGTCGTGTCGGCGGAGAACCCGGCCTCGCGGAGTCGCCCGAGGAGCGAGTCCATGTACTGCAACCGCGCCGGCCGGACGCGGGCGGGCGACATCAGCAGGCTGGTCGCCCACGGGTGACGCCGGAGTGCGTCGCGGACCGAGATCGCGCTCGTGCGGATCGCGGTGTCCCATGCCTCCGCCGCCGTCGGCGGCTCCGTCTCGGTCAGGACGAGGTCGACGATGCCGTCGAGGACGTCGTCCTTGTTCGCCACGTGCCTGTACAGCGACATTGCCTCGAATCCGAGCTCCTCGCCGAGCTTGCGCATGGTCAGCGATTCCACGCCGCCCTCGTCCGCGAGGTCCAGGGCCGCGCGCAGGATCCGGTCCCGGCTGAGCGGGGCTCGCGGCGCGGCGTTCGGGTCGGGTTGGGCTTCCATCGCTTGACGAGTTTACGGTGTACGCGTATCTTACGCCGTAAGCTTACGATGTACGCGAAGGAGACAGGAACATGAAAGCGATCGTCAACACTGAATACGGCTCACCGGACGACCTGAGGCTTGAGGAGATCGAGAGGCCCGCCCTCGAGCCCGACCGCGTGCTCGTCCGCGTTCGCGCGGCGTCCGTCAACGCGGGCGACTGGCGGATCATGCGGGGCCAGCCGGTTCGTCTTCCGCCCGTTGATGGGGGGCTGCGGCGGCCGCACACCGGCATCCGAGGCGGCGACGTCGCGGGAACGGTCGAGGCGGTGGGCGAGGACGTGACCGAGTTCCAGCCCGGCGACGAGGTCTTCGGCGCAGCCCGCGGCACCTTCGCCGAGTACGCATCGGCAGCCGCACAGAGCCTCGCGCCGAAGCCTGCGACACTCACCTTCGAGGAAGCCGCTGCGATCCCGGTGGCCGGAGTCACCGCCTTGCAGGCGCTCCGCGACCGCGGCCGGATCCAGGCGGGGCAGCGCGTGCTGGTCAACGGAGCCGCGGGCGGCGTGGGCACCTTCTCGGTGCAGATCGCCAAGGCGTTCGGCGCGGACGTCACGGGTGTCTGCAGCACGCAGAACGTCGAGCTGGTCGGGTCGATCGGCGCCGACCGCGTCGTCGACTACACCGTCGACGACTTCAGCCGGAACGGGACGCGTTACGACCTGATCGTCGACAACGTCGGCAACCGCTCGGTGCGGACGCTGAGACGCGCTCTGACGCCGAAGGGGACGCTTGTCGTCGTCGGCGGACAGGGCGGTCGAGTGCTGGGGCCCGTCGGTCATCTGGCGGTCGCCTTCGTGCATGAATCGGTTCGTCGGTCAGCGGCTTGCACCGTTCATCGCGGACATCAACAGCGAGGACCTGCTCGTCCTGAAGGAGCTCGTCGAAGCCGGCAAGATCAGGCCGGTCATCGACCGTGCCTACCCGCTCCGCGAGGCGCCCGAGGCGATCCGCTACGTCGAGACGGGGCACGCGCGAGCGAAGGTCGTCATCACGCCGTAGGTCGGAACCCTGGTAAGCGAACGGCCGCTCGAGCCCGGCTGGCCTTAGTCGTCGATAGCCGGCGCCGCCCCGTACTCCTCGTCGCTGACGTGGTCGCCCCAGGTCGCGGGGTTGCCCTCGGCGTCGACCTCGAGCATCGCGATGTGGGTCATGAACCGCGTCGCTGCAGCGCCGTGCCAGTGCTCCTCGCCCGGCTCGAAGAACACGCGGTCGCCGGGCCGGATGACCTCGACCGGGCCGCCGCGCCGCTGGCACAGGCCGACGCCCTCCAGGACCCAGATCGTCTGCCCGTTCGGGTGGGTGTGCCACGCGGTGCGGGCGCCGGGCGTGAAGTGGACGCTGCTCGCGCTCACGCGCGAGGCGCCCGACGGCGTCGCGACCGCGTCGACGTAGACGGCGCCGGTGAACCAGTCGCTCGGCCCGGCTGCGGTCTCGATGCTGTTCCTCGTGATCTGCATCGTCGATCTCCTGGTCGAGCGTCGCCGTCCAGCTTGCGAGCAGGTTCAGCGCCTCTGCGGACTTCGAGCCGACCTCGGCCGTGTAGACGAACAGGATGAGACCGGGGTCGGCTACGAGCCCCATCGTCTCGAAGGTCAGCTCGAGGTCGCCGACGACGGGATGGTGGAAGCGCTTGGCGCCGGTGTCGTGGAAGCGGACGTTGTGCGCGGCCCACCGCGTGCGGAAGGTCTCGCTCTGCGTCGACAGCTCCCCGACGAGGCCCGAGAGGTCACGGTCATACGGGTCGCGGCCTGCTTCGGAGCGGAGGACCGCGACGGCGTCGGTCGCAACCTGCTCCCAGTCGACGTAGAAGTCGCGCGCGCGCGGGTCGAGGAAGATGAACCGCGCCGAGTTCGCCGGTACGTGCGGGCTGTCGAAATGCTGCGAGTAGAGCGCGCGCCCGAGAGGGTTGGCGGCGAGGATGTCCATGCGCCCGTTGCGCACGAACGCCGGCGCGGCGGTCATGGCATCGAGGACGCGCTGCACGCTCGGCCGAACCCCGCGCCTCGCCGGGCGGCGACGCGTCCTCGACACCGTCTGCGTCGCACGCGCCAGGTCGAAGAGGTGGGCGCGCTCGGCGTCGTCCAGCTGGAGCGCGCGGGCGAGCGCCTCGAGCACCGTCTCGGAGACGCCGCTGAGGTTGCCGCGCTCGAGGCGCGTGTAGTAGTCGACGCTGACCCCGGCCAGCAGCGCGACCTCCTCCCGGCGGAGCCCCGGCACGCGCCGCGTCCCGCCGTACGTGCGCAGCCCTGCCTGCTCCGGTGTGATCTTCGCTCGCCTCGAGGTCAGGAACTCGCGGACCTCGCTCCTCGTGTCCATGACGTCGAGAGTAGCGCCGCTCCGCGCACGCTGAGGGGGCCTGCGGGTACCTGGATCAACAGGGCCGGGCATACACCGCCCATCCGTGCTTCAGTGATGCCACGGTGGTGGACACGAGAGGAGACACGATGAAGAAGCGCACGCTCGCCGACAGTGGACTGGAGGTCTCGGCGATCGGCCTCGGCTGCATGGGGATGAGCCAGAGCTACCTGCCGATTCCCGACAGGGACGAGATGATCGGCCTGACCCGGGCGGCAGTCGAACGCGGCGTCACCTTCTTCGACACCGCACAGGTGTACGGGCCGTTCACGAACGAGGAGCTCGTCGGCGAGGCGCTCGAGCCCGTCCGCGACCAGGTCGTGATCGCGACGAAGTTCGGATTCGATTTCGACGGGCAGGACCGCGGCGGCCTCGACAGCCGCCCGGAGACGATCAAGCGCAGCGTCGACGCATCGCTGAGGCGGCTCAGGACGGACACGATCGACCTGCTCTACCAGCACCGCGTCGACCCGAGCGTCCCGATCGAGGACGTGGCCGGCGCCGTGAAGGAGCTGATCGAGGCAGGGAAGGTCAGGCACTTCGGCCTCTCCGAGGCAGGCGTGCAGACCATCCGCCGCGCCCACGCCGTCCAGCCCGTCACGGCCCTCCAGAGCGAGTACTCGCTGTGGTGGCGCGAGCCCGAGGAGGCGATTCTGCCGACGCTCGAGGAGCTCGGGATCGGCTTCGTGCCGTTCAGCCCGCTCGGCAAGGGCTTCCTCACCGGGAAGATCGACGAGTCCACGACCTTCGACAGCACGGATTTCCGCAGCACCGTCCCCCGCTTCGATCCCGAGGCGCGCGCGGCGAACCGCGCGTTCGTCGAGCTGCTCGAGCAGGTCGCGGAGCGGAAGGGCGCGACGCCTGCGCAGATCGCACTCGCTTGGGTGCTCGCCCAGAAGCCGTGGATGGTGCCGATCCCCGGCACGACGAAGCTGCACCGCCTCGAGGAGAACATCGCCGCAGCCGACGTCGAGCTCACCGACGACGACCTGCAGGAGATCGAGACCGCTGCGGCGCAGATCACGGCGCAAGGCGCCCGGTACAGCGAGGCGAATCAGCGGATGATCGACCGCTGAGCGAAAGGAGCTCTCGACATGCGCGCAACCGTCATGCACGGCGCCGGCGACGTCCGGATCGAGACCGTCCCCGACGCCCGTCTCGTCGAGCCGACCGACGCCCTCGTCGTCGTCACCCGTGCGGCGATCTGCGGCAGCGATCTCTGGCCGTACAAGTCGATGGAGCCCGACGAGGCAGGCCGTCGCATGGGCCACGAGTTCATCGGCGTCGTCGAGGCCGTCGGCGCCGACGTCCGAACCGTCAAGGCCGGCGATCTCGTCGTCGCGCCCTTCCTGTGGTCGGACGGCACGTGCGTCTTCTGCCGCGAGGGCCTGCACACCTCCTGTCTTCACGGAGGGAGGTACGGCTTCGACGGCGTGGACGGCGGCCAGGGCGAGGCGGTACGCGTCCCGCAGGCGGACGGCACGCTCGTCGTCCTGCCGGTCGACCGGGACGACGCGCTCATGCCGTCGCTCCTGACCCTCTCCGACGTGATGGGAACCGGACACCACGCGGCGCTCGCCGCGCAAGGTCGCCCCCGGCAAGAACGTCGCCGTCGTCGGCGACGGCGCCGTCGGTCTCTGCGGCGTGGTCGCCGCGAAGCGGCTCGGCGCCGAGCAGATCATCATCCTCGGCCGCCACCCGGACCGGATCGCGCCTGGCGAAGGAGTTCGGCGCGACCGCCGTCGTCGGCGAGCGCGGCGACGAGGCCGTCGAGCGCGTTCGTGAGCTCACCGGCGGCCTCGGCGTCCACTCCGTCCTCGAGTGCGTCGGCCTCGAGGAGTCGACGGTCACGGCTCTCAGCATCGCCCGTCCGGGCGGTGCGGTCGGCCGTGTCGGGGTTCCGCAGGAGGAGGCGATCCCCGCGTCGCTACCGACCTTCTTCAACAACGTCACGATCGGCGGAGGACCGGCGCCGGCGCGCGCCTACATCGAGGAGCTGCTGCCGGACGTCCTCGAGGGCCGGATCGAGCCCGGACGCGTCTTCGATCGGGTCATCGGCCTCGACGAGGTGCCCGACGGCTACCGGGCGATGAACGACCGCGAGGCGATCAAGGTGATGATCGAGCCGTGACGGCCGCCTGGACGAGCGACGAGCTCGACAGGGTCGCGGCCGCCGAGGGCAGTGACCATCTGGGTCGTCCGCCACGGCGACGACCTGTACGTCCGCTCCTGGCGCGGCCTGGCTCGACCTGGTTCCGCGGCGTCCAGGCCCGCCACGAAGGACACATCCGCGCCGATGGCGTCGACAAGGACGTGCTCTTCGTCGAAACGGATGAGGTCAGCGACTCGGTCGACGCCGCCTACCTGTCCAAGTACAACCGCTACGGCGCCCGCTACGTCGATCCGATGGTCGCCCCGGAAGCGCAAGCCGCAACGCTGAGGCTCGTTCCGCACCCAGACTCGTAGCTCTCACACACGGGCCCGCACAGGGCAGGCTTTTCAATAGCGGCGGGCACAGCACCTCCTCCGATCTCGAGCCGGCCCGCCTCAGTCGTCCCAACGGACGACGATTTGGCCACTTAGGCCGGGCAACGGCAGAGATTCCGCCTGTGCATCGACGGCTTGGCGCTCTGCGGTGGAGAGGCGTCGCCACGTTTGGATCGCCACCACGGCGTCCGCTCGTCGCCACGTCCCAACGACTTCGCCACCGACCAGCACCGCGCCGGGCCAGACGCGCGGGGTCCACAGCTCGCGCCGCTGGTTTTCGACGGAGACCAGAAGCTCGCGATCGATTCCGTGGAGCAGGAAGTATGCGTCGCCACTCGGGAGGAGCCGAGCCGGCGCTGCAGGGGAGGGCGTGGCCCGGAAGCTCTGCTCGTCGCTGCTCAGGATCCACCCATCGCCGACCGGCGTTCGCACGGCCAGGACCTCCCCGGCGAGCGCGTCGAAGGCCGCGCGGCCCTCAGCAGCCCCGATCCCGGCCCACTTGGCGAAGGCTGCGGGCGTGGTCGGCCCGAAGACGTGCATGTACCTCCGCGCGAGCTCCAGTCGAGCCTCACGTGGATCGATCTCGGGCCGCGGAACGGTCCATATCACCGGCAGTCGTGCGCCCTCCCAACGCATCAGGACGGTCCCTGTCGGCGCGGCATACCGCAACGCATTGGGATGGACGCCTATCCCTCGCCCGGCCTCGTCGTACCTCATCCGTCGTCCATCGAGGAACGCATGCAAGCGAGCGGCGGTGTCCTCGGCGCGACGCAGACCTTTGGCGTCGGCAGGCAGTCGACCGAGCGTGAAGACCGCTCGATCACGCGCGGCGACGACGTACGCGCTGAACCGCGGCCCCCACACCTGGACGAGCGACGAGTCCTCCCAGGTGGACGGCTCGGCCCCCGCCACGCGGGCGTGGATCGAGAGAACCGCGGCGCGCGGCATGCTGTCCTGCAGGCCCGCCCACGCCGCGCGCTCGAGCGAGGTTCTGCCCGGCGGCAGCCGCTCGTCGAGCGCCCCCGCCCTGCGTCGGTGCGCCAGGAGTTGCTCCCGTGAGAGGTCGAGACGAGGCGTCGTCACGTGTACGAGTTTCCCAGAGGAGGGGCCCTGCCAGTACCTTGATCAGCCTCGCCGCGGTCTACGTGATCGAGTCAGTCTCCGACTGCCGCTCTTGCGGGCGCACGCGGCGGGCGATAGCCAGGCACCTCTCCGACGCGAGGCACCATTCGCTTGTCCGTGAGCTGCTGTGGTCGGCCTGAAGCTGGGCGTCATCGACCAAAAAAAGGGACGAGATTGCCCGGCCTCGGCGTAGCGCAACTTGAGATCGGCGTCGAGCCACCAGGCAGCGCGGAGCAGCGGGCGGAGACGCCGACGTTCTTTCGGGGTGGATAAGGTCATCCAGGTCGTGACAGGCCAAAGCCGAAAGGAGACTCGTGGCCATGGCCCAGAGCAAGATCGAGCACCCGAGCATCGAGGAACGTCAAGCAAGCGGCAAAGAAGCAAGGAAGCGGACGCCTCCGTCGAGCCACGCGGGTTGGAAGACGGCGGCGGACCGCGCTGACCCAGTCGCGCTACTCGCGGAGCAGGACACAACCCGCGAGCCGGACCTGGTGCCGGTCCGTCACGGGCGGATGATGGTCTCGCCATTCACCTTCTATCGAGGCGCGGCCAAGATCATGGCCGCCGACCTGAAAGACACGCCCAGGGCCGGCCTGATGGTTCAGCTCTGCGGCGACGCTCATCTGTCGAACTTCGGTGTGTTCGCATCGCCGGAGCGGAACCTGCTGTTCGACCTGAACGACTTCGACGAGACGCTGACTGGCCCGTTCGAGTACGACGTGAAGCGGATGTCGGCGAGCTTCACGATCGCGGCACGCAACAACGGCTTCAGCAAGGCCGAGGCGCAAGACGCGGCGCTCGCCTCCGTAGACGCCTACCAGACGACGATGGCCGAGTTCGCGGAGATGACCACGATGGACATCTGGTACGCCCACCTTTCCGAGGAAGAGCTGATGAAGGCGCTCAGCAGCTTTGCTCGTGCTCAGGAGCTCGACGCGCCGAAGAAGGCTGCGAAGAAGACAAAGAAGGCGGCGACGAAGGAAGAAAAGGCGGCGAAGAAGGCCGCCGCGAAGGCTCGCACGCGCGACAGCCTGCAGGCGCTCTCGAAGCTCGGCGAGCTGGTAGACGGCCGCTACCGGATTAAAAGCCAGCCGCCGATCGTCGTCCCGGCGCGCGATGTGGACCCGGCGAGCTACGGTCTGACCGCCGACGAGTTGCAGCAGGCGGTGCGCGAGCAGTTCCGCGCCTACCGGGCCACCCTGCAGCCCGATCGGCGACACCTGCTCGAGCGGTTCGAGGTGATCGACATCGCTCGCAAGGTCGTGGGCGTCGGCAGCGTCGGCACGCGAGCATTCATCGTCTTGCTCCAGGGGCGCGATCAGCAGGACCCATTGTTCCTGCAGGTCAAGGAGGCGACGCACTCGGTGCTCGAGGACCATCTGCCGAAGAGCCGCTACAAGCAGCCCGGCGAGCGCGTCGTGCAAGGGCAACGGATGATGCAGGCCGCGAGCGACATCTACCTGGGCTGGACGCAGCGCTCGGAGGCAAACCGGTACTTCTACTGGCGCCAGCTCCGTGACATGAAGGGCTCGGCAGACGTTGAGTCGCTGACGCCTGCCGCCCTTGCGTTCTACGCTCGCCAGTGCGGATGGACGCTCGCGCGCGCGCACGCCCGATCGGGAGACCCGATTGCGATCGCCGCATACCTGGGCAAGGGCGACGCATTCGACCAGTCGATCACCGACTTCTCCGAGCGCTACGCCGATCAGAACGAGCACGACTACAAGGCCTTCACCGAGGCGATCAGCTCCGGACGGCTGACGGCGATCGAGGGCGTCTGAGGCCCGCAAGAACCGGAAGAGAGCGGACACAGAGAATCGAACTCGGTCCAGCGGGGCCGATTTGCGAGCCTTCATGGCGAACGAGGTAGGCCCAGCGCGCACCCAATTTGCCCGACGCCACGGCCTGGGGCCAGACGTTGGCACCGCCCGTCGCTCGCGTTGCAGTGGCAGCTGAGGGAGAAACGCCCCGTGCGCGCCGAGCGCTCAGCAATGACCGGATGGAGGGGTTCAGTGACGGTGTCTTCGGCTTCGCGATCACGCTGCTCGTAATTGATATCGCGATCCATCCGCCGGGCACGCCGTTGCAGCAGGTGCTGCACGCCTGGCCCTCCTACTTGGCGTACGTCATCAGCTTCATGACGATCGGCACCGCGTGGCTCGTCCACACCGCAATGACCGATCAGCTCGCGGAGGTCGATCCGATCTTCCTGCGACTCAACTTGCTCGTCTTGATCGTCGTGGTGTTCCTTCCGTTCCCGACCCAGCTTGTCGCCGACTCCCTGCATGACCCTTCCAGCCAACGGGTGTTCGTCACCATCTACGGGCTCACGCTCCTGGCAATCCGCCTCGCCGGGTCCACCCTGGATTGGTATGCGCGCAGCGAGCCGCTCCCGCTCGTCCCCACAACCGCCCACTTAGGAAGCGCTGACGCTGCGCCCGGCGGCTACAGCTTGGTGAGGCGGTAAAAGAGGACGGCTGCTTCAGGACATGGCGTGCCCGCCCAGCCGTACACGTAACGGCCGTCCAAACAGTCGAGGACGGGCGCACGAAAGTTCTGCTGCGCCACTAGTGCGTGCATGAAAAATGCCCGCATTTTCAGACCTTTTAAGTAGCGGGGCACGATATGACCCATTAGCGACCGGCTGACTGAGGTCCAATCAGTGGTCAAACGGGCGTGAGTTAGCCTCCTGGCTGCACAAGGCCGGTCTCATACGCGAGCACGACCGCCTGGACGCGGTCGCGGAGCCCGAGCTTCGCAAGGATGTGCGTGACGTGCGTGCGCACCGTCGCCTCGCTGACGAAGAGGCGGGCCGCGATCTCGGCGTTCGCGAGACCGCGGGCGATGAGCGTCAGCACCTCCAGCTCGCGCTCGGTCAAGTCGTCGAGCTCGGCAGACGGACGTGCACCCGGCGCCGGCCGGCGGACGAAGTCCTCGATCAGACGGCGGACGAGCGCAGGCGCGAGGAGCGCGTCGCCAGCCGCCACCGTCCGCACGGCGCCGACCAGCTGATCGCGCGGCGCGTCCTTGAGCAGGAACCCGCTGGCCCCGGCCTTCATCGCCTCGTAGACGTATTCGTCGAGGTCGAACGTCGTCAGCATCAGCACGCGCGGCGCGTCGCCATCCTGAAGTAGACGCCGCGTCGCCTCGATGCCGTCGACGCCCGGCATGCGGACGTCCATCAGCACCACGTCCGGCCGCTGCTCCCGCGCGATGGTCACGGCCTCGCCGCCGTCCGCCGCCTCGCCGACGACCTCGAGATCGTCCTGGCACCTCGAGGATCGCGCGGAAGCCCGCCCGCACGAGCGCCTGGTCGTCAGCGATGAGGACGCGGATCACGCCGTCCCGGCGGGGAGTCGCGCGCGCACGGTGAAGCCACCGTCGTCGCGCCGCCCGGTCTCGAGAGTGCCGCCGTACAGCCGCACTCGCTCGCGCATACCGGCGATCCCGTGCCCGCCCTGCGAGCCGTTCGTGATCCGTCGGCCGTCGTCGAGCACCTCGAGCTCGACGTCATCGCGGCGGTAGCGAACGGTCACCCGCGCCCGCGCGGGCCGCGCGTGCTTGAGCGTGTTGGTCAGCGCCTCCTGCACGATCCGGTAGGCGGAGAGGTCGACGCCGGCCGGCAACGGCCGGGGCTCGCCCTCGATCGAGAGCTCGACAGGCAGGCCGACGCCGCGCATCTGCTCGGCAAGCGCCTGGAGCTGCGCGAGGCCGGGCTGCGGGCCGAGCGTGGGCTCGCCGTCGGCGCTGCGCAGCAGGCCGAGCATGCGCCGAAGCTCGCCGAGCGCCTGGCGCCCCGAGCTCGTGATCGAGACGAACGACTCGCGCGCGCGGTCGGGATCGTGCGCGAGCAGCGCCTCGCCCGCCTCCGCCTGCACCACCATCGTGCTGACGCTGTGCGCCACGACGTCGTGCAGCTCGCGCGCCAGCCGGGCGCGCTCGTCGGCGACCGCCGCGCGCTCTCGTGCCTCCTGCTCGCGGGCGAGCGCGTCGAGCAGGAGGTTCTGACGGCGCACGAGTCTCCCCGCGCCCCAGGCACCGCCGATCAGCACCAAGGCGAACGCGGCGTCGCCGCCGCCGGCGGGGAGGACCAGCAGAATCGCGGCGACCAGACCCGCGGCCGCGCTCCGTAGCTCGGAGTATGCGGCGACCGAGTAGGAGGCGACGAGGACCGCGATCACCCCCGAGAGCCCGTCCGGAGGTGTGCTCAGGAGCTCCTGGAGCGCTGCCGCTCCGAAGACGACCAGCACCGTGGCCAGCGGCCACCTCCGGCGGAGCGCGAGCGGCAAGGTCATCGCCAGCGCCGTTGGGACGAGCACCTCCTTGTTGCCCTCGATCGGACCGGTGCGCGACGAAGCCACCCGGCCACCAGATCTCGACCAGCGCGAGCAGGGCAAGCCCGACCGCAAGGGCGAGATCGCCCAGACGCGATGACTGCGGGATCCGGCGCCCGCTCATGCGACCAACGTAGCGCTGAGTAACCGTCGCCGCATCAGCGCCGCGGTTGATTTCGGCCCCACCAGGATCGTCCTTGGCGCTGAGCGCAACGAGAGCCGCGGCCGATGTGCGTGCGCCGAGTGCGACATAGCCTCGCTCCTATGCAACGTGACCGCGAGGAGGAGAGAACCCGATGAAACGCCTTTCGAGCACCATGAGCATGGAGCGCGGGGTGGCAGGCCTCTCGCTCATCGTTGCACCCGCCCTCCTGCTGCTGGCCGACCTGGTCGATTCACGCGCGTCGGAGGAGACCGAGCTGGCGAAAGTCGCACCCGGCCCCGGGAGGAACGAGGCCTGGGCGATGATTGGGCTCCTCGCCGTCGTCCTGCTCGTCCCGGCGACGCTCGCGCTCGTCCGCCTGCTGCGCCCGGCACGGCCGCTGCTCGCTCGGCTCGGCGGCTCGCTGGCCATCATCGGCATCGTCGGTCTCGCCGCCCAGCGCGGGCTCCATCTCGTTGCCGTCGAGAACCTGAGAAGCGGCGCCGACCGCGCCCAGATGCAGGCGGTCCTCGATCGCCTGGAGGGGAACACCGGCGTCGTAGTCGTCATTCTCGCGGCGATCGCCGGAACGTTCTTCGGTCAGTTGCTGCTGACCATCGGCCTCTGGCGCGTGCGGATCGTTCCGATCTGGGTGCCTGCCCTCGTGGCGCTGGCGTTGCCCGTCGGCGCCCTGGCCACTTCGCCGATCGCCTCCGATCCGATCTCAGTCCTCGCCCTCGGATGGGTCGGAGCCATCGTGCTCCGGATGCCGCAGGCCGAGTGGGACCGGCCGGACCGCTTCGTCCCCAAGGCCCGACCCGAGCATTCCGACCGGGTCGAGACGGTTTTGCCATGACGGCAAGAAACCCGCCGACCGGCCTCGAATCGACGAACGCGTCGTCGCGAGCGGGCTGGGTGCTTTTCGGTCTTTCGGCCGCGTTCATCGCCGCCGCCGCGTTCCTGGTGCGCGGCGCGCCGACCGACGTCCCCGGGCTGGAGGTGGCAACGGCGGAGGACGTGGTCGACGCCTCCCTCGACCTGGCGTTCGCTCTCGTCGGCGCCCTCATCCTGCGGCGGCAGCCGGGAAACCTGTTCGGGTGGGCCTTCCTCCTAGTCGCGCTGTGCTTCGAGGCGAGCCTCTTCGCGGGTGCCTACAGCACATACGGGACGTTCACGCATCCCGGCTCGCTGCCGGCTCCTCAGTTGCTGTCGCTCGTGAGCGACATGCTGTTCGTGCCGTGCCTCGTCCTCGTCCTCACGTTCGTGCCGCTGCTCTTCCCGACGGGTCGCCCGCCGACGAGGCGCTGGTGGATCGTCGGCGCCGCCGCGGGTGCGTCGATCGTGCTCGCGACGATCTCGATGGCGATCCGCCCTGGCCCGGTGGACGAGGATGTTCCGTCTTCCGGCGCGAATCCGCTCGGGATTCCCGGGGCCGGGGGCATCGCCGACACGCTCGAGCTCGTCGCGCTTCGTTCTGTTCTTCCTCGCAGCCGTCGGGATCGCTGGCGTCACTGGTCGTCCGCACCCGCCGCTCGCACGGCGACGAGCGCAGGCAGCTGACGATCTTCCTGGCCGGCGTGGCCGTCGTGTTCGCAGTGTTCTTCGTCCCCGACGAGCCACTCGGCCTCGACGGCCAGGCGGCGCAGATCGCCCTCGCCGTCGTCGGGATCCTCGCGCTGCCGATCGCGGTCGCAATCGCACTCCTCCGGCCCGGCAGGGACTCCGGTCCGCCGACACCGCTCGAGGCGCATGAGCTCGCGCTTCGATGACCACGCTGCCCAGGCGGGCAGCGAACCACTCGGCTCCGTGACGCCGGCGCTCGAGACCCATCCAAGCGTCGCGGTCTACACGCCGGCACGGCTCGCTCTCTACGACCTGTTCATCCTCGGCCTCTCGTGCAGCTTGGTCTGGAGGTGCCCGAAGCGGCACTTCCTCGACCTGTACGACCAACACGTCGGCAGCCCTCATCTCGACATCGGCGTCGGCACCGGCTTTTTCCTCGACCGCTGCCGCTTCCCGGTGGAACGGCCGCAGATCACGCTTCTCGACCCGAGCGACGCTTGCCTGAGCAAGGCGACGAGGCGCCTCGAGCGTTACTCGCCGCGAGTCGTCAAGGCGAGCGTACTCGACCCGTTCGACCTCGGGGCCGACCGGTTCGCCTCGGTCGCGCTGAACGGGGTCCTCCATTGCCTCCCGACTACACCGGAGGCAAAGGCGTCCGTCTTCCGTAATCTGAAACCGCTTCTCGAGGACGGTGGCGTCGTCTTCGGGAGCACGATTCTCGGGACCGGCGTAGAGCATGGCCGAATCGCACAAAGGGTGCTGACGCTCTACAACCGGGAGCGATTGTTCACCAACCTCGCGGACGACCTCGGCAGCCTCGAACGCGCACTGGCGGACACCTTCGCCGAACGGCACATCGAGGTTCGCGGATCGTTCGCGCTCTTCGCCGCCCATGCCTGATGCAGCCGTCGCGGGTCCACGGCGTCCTGCCAACAAGTCGAAAAGAAAACCCCCTGCGTGAGCAGGGGCTTATTGAGAACGGACGAGGTAGACGACGTTGAGGGCGTCGCCGTCCGGCGCGGAGTCGGCGAACAGCACGACGAACGCCGCCCCGATACCGAGCGTCGCGAGGCCGTAGCCCGCGAGGGCGAGCCGCCAGGCCCAGCGCTCGAACCCCCTGCTTTTCGCCCGGCGGCGCGCGCGCACGGCCCAGGCGCAGAGGAGCACGGCGGGGAACAACAGCGCGAACCACTGGACGTACGTTGCGTACACACGGTCCGGCGAAGCCCACGTGAGTAGGCCACCGGCGAGGTCGCGAGCCGGATCGGCCCACGCGGAGACCGTTCCAATCTCGCGTTCTTCGGTTCCCTCGCCGGTGCCGAAGTACGAGAGGGCGAGTAGCGGCGCGAGCAGCACCGAGACTCCAGCGGCGATCACCGCGTAGACGCCGACGAGCCGAGCAACACGATCCGACATGAGGAACCTCCTGGTCGAAGCCCCGCACGACGCGGGTCCTGTCATCGTTCCGCGGCCGGTCTCGCGCGTCGTCGGGTGAAGGGTCGATTCGCTCTCAACCTTCGGATTGACGACGCGTGCGGCATATCGCGCTAGCGTCCTCTTCGTGCTCTCCGCGCTTGGCATCCGGCGGTCCGACGTGCTCCTGCCGGCGGTGCTCGCCCTTATTGGCGCGGTCGAGATCGCGGCCGAAGGGCACCGCCCGCTCCTACTCACGATCGGGACTTATTGGCTCGCCGCGGGTGTCGTGGTCGCTCGCCGACGAGCGCCGCTCGCCGTCCCGCTGCTCGTGGGCGCGATCTACGCGCTCGCCGCACTGCTTGGCGCCGAGGTCGCCGAGCCGACCTCGTGGGTGCTGCTCCTTCCCTTCGCATGCTTCAGCGCGGGTCGGCACGCGCCGCGGGCTCGGCTGGTCGCCGGCCTCGCCTCGGTGCTCGGCACCTTCGCGATCACGTACGCGGCGCTCGCGTGGCTCACGAACTTCGACCCGAGCTTGCTCTTCGGTGTGATCTTCAGCGTCGGCCCGTGGGCGCTGGGTATCGCCCTCCGTGAGGCGCTCGACCGAAACCGCAGCCTCGCGGCCGAGGCCGAACGCGCCCGCGTCGGCAAGGCGCTAGCGGCGGAGCGCGCGGCGAAGTCGGAGCGGAACCGGATCGCCGGCGAGCTGCACGACGTGCTCGCTCATGCGCTCGGCGCGATGGTCGTGCAGGCGTCGGTTGCAAGCGATCTCGTCCGCCGTGACGCGGAGAGGGCAGTCATGGCGCTGCGGGACGTCGCCCAGGCCGGGCGGGACGCGCTCGGCGAGACCAGGCGGCTCCTGCGGCTGCTCCGCAACGACGACGAGCTCGATCCGCCGCTGACTCCGGTTGAACCGGATCCTCGGAGCGCGCCCGCGACGCTTGCCGCCCCCCGTCCGATCGACCCGAGGGATCTCTTGCTACCGGTTCTTTTCGGCGTCGTCGGCACCGTCGAGGTCGTGTCGCACCGCTACGGCACGCTCTGGGCCTCGATCGGCGCCTACTGGCTCGCGGTCGCCGTGGTCTGCACACGGCGAGTCGTCCCGCTGGCGATGCCGGTGGCGGTTGCGGGGATCGCCGTCGGCGCTCGCCTCCTCGGTGCCGAGACCGATGCGCCGGCTTCGTGGGTCCTTGTCGAAGGCCTTGCCTGCTTCGCCGCCGGCTTCTACGTCCCTCGTGCGCGCGCGCCACTTGGCTTCGTGAGCGTCCTCTCGTTGGTCGCGCTGCTCGGCGCCGACGCCGCCGTGCGCGGCGACATCACCTGGGACTTTCTGTTCCTGGCGTACGCAGTCGGGTCCTGGGCGGTCGGGGTCGCGCTGCGGGAGACGCTCGAGCGACATGCCGAGCTCGCAGCCGAGGCCGAACGCGCGAGGCTCGAGCGGGAGCTGGGGGCGGAGCACGCCGCCGGTGCGGAGCGGAGGCGCATCGCCCGCGAGCTGCACGACGTGCTGGCGAACTCGCTCAGCGTGATGATCGTGCAGGCGTCGCTGGCCGCCGATCTCGTCTCGCCCGATCCCACGGGCGCGGCCAGGGCAGTCGGCGAGGTGGAGCGATCGGGCCGGACCGCTCTCGCTGAGATCGGCCGCCTCCTCCGGCTGATCCGTGACGGCGCCGAGGATCTCGGAACACATCCGCAGCACGGCGTGGCCGACATCCCCGCCCTGGCAGACGAGTACGCGCGCGCCGGGCTCGGAATCGATCTGGACCTCGACGACGTCGTCTCCCCGCTGCCCATCGGCGTGGAGCTCTCCACCTACCGGATCGTGCAGGAGGCGCTGACGAATGTGCTCAAGCACGCGCCCGGCAGTCCCGTCCGCGTCCGTCTCGACCGGCAGGGCTCGGACCTGACCATCGAGGTGCGCAACGGCCCAGCCGCCTCCGCGGCGCTCGCCGGCGTGCCCGGCGGTCACGGGCTCGTCGGCCTGCGCGAGCGGGTGACGGTGTTCGGGGGCGACCTCGACGCGCGTTCGACGGTCGACGGCGGCTTCGTGGTCACGGCAACGCTGCCCGTCGCGGCGGAGGCGGCGTGACGAGCGTCGTCCTCGCCGACGACCAGGACCTCGTGCGTACGGGCCTCAGCGCGCTGCTCGAGGCGCGTGGCGTCGAGGTCCTCGCAGAGGCCGAGGACGGGCGCGCGGCGGTCGAGGCGACCCGTTCGCACCGGCCGGACGTGCTCGTGATGGATATCCGCATGCCCGTCATGGACGGCATCGCCGCGACGCGCGAGGTGGTCGCGGCAGGGCTCTCGGCACGCGTGCTCATCCTCACCACGTACGACCTCGACGAGTACGTCTACGAGGCGCTCCGCGCCGGCGCGGCCGGGTTCATGCTGAAGGCAACCCCGGTCGACCGGCTCGTCGACGCGATCGCAGTCGTCGCCGCCGGCGAGGCGCTCCTGGCGCCGAGCCTCACACGGCGGCTGATCGCCGAGCACGTGCGGCGCCCACCGCCGACTGGAGGCGTCCCCGAGGAGTTGCGCGAGCTCACCGAGCGGGAGCGCGAGGTGCTCCTGCTTCTCGCGCGCGGCCTCTCGAACGACGCGATCGCCGCGACACTCGTCGTCAGCCTCGCGACCGTGAAGACGCACGTAAACCGGGTCCTCGCCAAGCTTGGGCTCCGCAGCCGCGCCCAGGCCGTCGTCACGGCCTACGAGACGGGCCTCGTGCGACCCGGCGAGCAGTTAGCCGACCGACCCTGAACAGCGGGCACCGAGCGCTTCGGGTGTCCGCAGGCGGGCCTTGCCACCTTGTGCACGTGCGCCCATGACATCCCAACACCGCCGGGCTCGCGCCCGAAAAGAGAGCGACGCGGAGATGGAGGTCGTCATCTCCACCGAGGAAACGACGCCCGGCAGCGACTTGGACGAGCTGCTGCTCCGCGAGCAGACCAAGGCAATTCTCGAGCTCATCACCGCCAACATGGCCGCTCAGTCACGGGTTCATATCGCCCCCCGCAACATGCAAAATGAAGAAACCCCCGATTAGCAGGGGTTTCTTCTCGAGTTCATAGCGGGGGCGGGATTTGAACCCGCGACCTCCGGGTTATGAGCCCGGCGAGCTACCTGACTGCTCCACCCCGCGTCGCGGTCGGGATTCTAGCACCTCAGGGCTCGTCGGGCTCGGTCCGGGGCTCCGTCTGGAAGCCGATCCTGCGGTGGCTGCCGTCGCAGAACGGCTTGTTCTCGGAGGCGCCGCAGCGGCAGAGGGCGAGGCGCGTGTCCTCGCGGATCAGGGTGCCGTCGGCGTCCTCGATCCGCACTCGGCCGTGGACGAAGAGCGGGCCGTTCGGGCGGGGCACGACGACCGGCTCGGCAGGAGCCTCTTCCTCCGGGCCGCCGTCGAGGCGACGGAAGTGCAGCGCGCCGGTCGGGCACAGCGCGACCGCCTCCGGCGATCCGGTCGGCGTCGCGCGGCTCGAGCCGGATCCACGGCCTCGCCTGCGCGTCGAACACCTCGGGCAGCGTGTGCACGCAGCGCTGCGTGTGGATGCAGAGCCTCGGCTCCCACTCGACCTCGATCCGGTCGTCGGCGTAGACGCGGGCCTCGCCGCGGCGGCGGCGCTCGGCGGCAAGCTCGTCGCTCATGGGCCAACCTCCGGATGGTCGCGGAGGTACGCGCGCACGAACGGACACAACGGGACGACCCGCAGCCCGCGCTCGCGCAGGTCCTCGAGCGCGCCGGCGACGAGGAAGCTCCCAAGACCCTGCCGCTCGTAGGCGGGATCGACGTCCGTGTGGACCAGCACCACGGCATCCGGCTCGCGCCGGTAGCGGATGAAGCCGAGCACCTCGCCGTCGCGCGTCAACTCGTACCGCAGCTCGGCCGGGTTGTCGCGGACCGACAGCGCCGCGGTGTCCATCGCCCCAGCCTACTCGGCGCGGTTACCGTGCCGCGGTGACGTTCTTGCCTCCCGTCTTCCGGCTGCGCGACTATCGCCTGCTCTGGACGGCGATGGTGGCCACGAGCCTCGCCGGTCAGATGACCGCGGTCGCGATCGGCTGGCAGGTCTACGCGATCCGGCACAATCCGCTCGACCTCGGTCTGATCGGGCTCGCCGAGTTCGTGCCGCTGCCGCTGCTGGCCCTCCCCGCGGGGCAGCTTGCCGACCGGCTCTCGCGGCGCCGCGTGTTCGCGGTGTCGATCGTGCTGGAGGTCGGCGTCGCGGTGATGCTGCTCGTCGTGACGCTCGCCGGCGCCGGGAGGCTCTGGCCGTTCCTCGCCCTCGCCTTCGCCATCGGCGTGGCGAGTGCGATCGGCTCCCCCGCCGCGCGCGCCCTGCCGGTCGCGGTCGTGCCGACGGAGATGCTGGCGACGGCGATGGCTCTGCGGTCGATGGGCGGGCAGGCGGCCGTGATCGTCGGGCCGGCGCTCGGCGGGCTGCTGTTCGCCATCCGCCCCGAGCTCGTCTACAGCGTCGCGGTCGCCGTCTCGCTGGTCGCGCTCGTCGCCGCGTTCGCGATGCACACGAGCGGCGCCGTCGAGCAGCTCGAGCTCGGGGAGCCGTCGCCCCGGCTCGACAGCCTGCTCGCAGGGATCCGCTTCGTACGGCGCACGCCGGTCCTGCTCGGCGCGATCACGCTCGACCTCTTCGCAGTGCTCTTCGGCGGAGCGGTCGCGCTGCTGCCGGTGTTCGCCGTCTCGGTGCTGCACGTCGGACCGACGGGACTCGGGATCCTCCGCAGCGCGCCCGCGGTCGGGGCGCTCCTGGCGGGCGCGATGCTGGCCCGGCGGCCGCTGCAGGGGCACGCGGGGCGGACGCTGCTGATCGTCGTCGGCGTCTTCGGCGCCTCCATGGTCGTGTTCGGGCTTTCGCAGACCTTCCTGCTCTCGGCACTCGCGCTCGCGGTCAGCGGGTTCGCCGACATGATCTCCATGAACATCCGCGCGACGACCGTGGCCCTCGCGACGCCGGATTTGTTGCGAGGCCGGGTGAACGCCGTCGAGATGGTCTTCATCAGCGCCTCGAACGAGCTGGGCGCGTTCGAGTCAGGGCTCGCCGCCTCGCTGATCGGGGCTGTGCCGGCCGTCGTGCTCGGCGGGCATGGCGACGATCGCGCTCGCCGCCGTGTGGTTCAAGGTCTTCCCCGCGCTCGCGAAGATCGACCGGCTCGAGGAGCTGCAGCCGGCCGCCGAGACGGGCTAGGGACCCGGCCCATCCGGCCGCGAGCGAGAGGCCGTACCGCGGCGCTAGGGCGTTAACCCCGCGTTAGGCGGCGCTTAAGCGGTGTCGCACCGTCTCCACAGAGGGGCCGTGGGAGCGGCCCGAGCGAAGAAAGGGAGACACCATGATCCTCGCAGGAGACGCGTTCGAGAACCCGATTACCGGCGAGCGGCTCGTCTTTCGAACGACGTCGCGCGAGACGGGCGGCGAGGCGGTCGTGATCGAGACCTACGTCCAGCCGAACGGCTTCGTCGCCGCCGCGCACGTCCATCCGTCCCAGGAGGAACGCTTCGAGATCTTCCGCGGGAGCGTCGGTTTCAGGTCGGGCGCGAGCAGCTGGTCGCCGGCCCCGGTCAGCGGATCACCGTGCCGGCCGGGACGCCGCACCGCTTCTGGAACGCGGGCGACGACGTGGCCTACTTCGTCTGCGAGATCCGGCCTGCGCTGCAGTTCGAGTCCCTGATCGAGACGATGTTCGCCCTCGCGGCCGACGGCAAGACAAACCGGAAGGGGATGCCGAACCCGCTCCGGCTGGCCGTGATCGCGAAGGCACACTTCGACACCGTGCGCCTCCCGTTCCCGCCGGCGTTCCTCCAGCGGATCGGCCTGGCGCTCGGCGCGCCGCTCGGGCGCGCGTGCGGATACCGGCCCGTCTACGTCCCGAGGGTGCCCGAGGCAGCGCCTGCGGCCTCGTGAGCTTGCGGTTCCGCGGCCTCGTCGCCGTCCTCGTGCTCCTCGCGCTCGGGCTGGCGCTGATCGGCGTCTGCATCGATCTCGTCGGGGCGCTGAGGGCGGCGCCGCGCCGCCTCCTCGATCGCTGGCGGCGCCGACGCCGCTCGGCAGATGCGACCGCTACGCCGACGACGTCGCGAACGGGCGGGCCCGCCACGCGCGCGGGCTGGTGACGAGGAAGCCGAGCCCCATCACGCCGTAGCCGACGAGTGCGTCGAAGAGATAGTGGTTGCCGGTGACGACGATCGTCAGCAGCACCGCGATCGGGTACAGGACGCCGATCACCTTCCAGTACACCGGCCGTGCGTAGAGGATCAATCCGATGCCGACGCCGAGCGCCCAGCCGGCGTGCAGGCTCGGAACGGCGGCGACCGGATTCGAGAACGACCCGGAGGTCGGCGAGCCGATGTCGATGTTCGAGAGCTGCCGGAGCGTGTCGACGTAGCCGCCGACGAGCCGCGGCGGCGCCGTCGGGAACTGCCAGTGGATCACAAGCGCGATCGCGGTCGCCATCAGGAAGCCGTTGCGGAACCGGCGGAAGTGATCCCGGTTCGCATGGTAGAGCCAGAGGAAGAAGACGCTCGTGAGCACGAAGTGCCCCACGAAGTAGAAGACGTTCATCGCCCTCACGAGGTCGGGGTAGCCGAGGAACGCGCGCTGCAGCGACTGCTCCCAGGCGAAATGCATGAACTGCTCCCACGAGATCACCCTGTGGGCGTTCGAGATCGCGAGGGGCCAGTTCGGCTCGATCCATTGCCGCGCGAGGCGGTAGAGCTCGACGCCCCCGACCACGATCGCGATCTGCGTCAATCCGTAATGCCGCGCGGCGAAGCGGCGCACGCGTCCCATCCCAGGCCATTCTAGAGCCCGTTGCTAGCATCGCCCAAATGCCAGCGCACGTCTGGATCGGCCTCGTCGTGCTCCTCCTCGCCTTGATCGGCGGCGGGGCGTTCGCGGTCGTGCGAGGCCTGGAGACGTGGCGGGCCTTCAAGCGCGTCAACGCCGAGATCGACGCTGCGACCGGCCCGCTGCTCGAGAGCGTCGCCCGCGCCGAGAAGAAGGTCGCCGAGCTCGAGTCGGTCCAGCCGCGGCTGGAGCGCTCGCTCGAGCGGCTCCGCGAGAGCACGGACGCGCTCCAGATCCAGTTGGCCGTGCTGCAGGATGCGCGCACGCGGCTGATGCGCCTGCGCTCCCTCGCGGTGCTGCGCAGGTGACGCGCGTCGCCGCGGTCGACCTCGGCACCAACACGACCCGGTTGCTCGTCGCAGACGTCGACGACGGTCGCGTGGACGAGGTCGTGCGTCGCACGGTCATCACGCGGCTGGGCGAGGGCGTCGACGCGCGACGCCGGCTGCTCCCGCTTCCGATCGCCCGCGTCCGGAACGTGCTCTCGGACTACCGGCGCGAGGCCGAGTCGCTCGGCGTCGAGCGGGCGCTGCTGATCGCAACGAGCGCGGTGCGCGACGCGGAGAACGGCGAGGCGTTCCTCGGCGAGATCGAATGGAGCTACGGCTTCGCGACGCGACTGCTCGCCGGCGAGGACGAGGCCGAGCTCTCCTTCCGCGGCGCCACGCTCGAGCGCGAGGCGCGGGAAGGGATGCTCGTCGTCGACATCGGCGGCGGCTCGACCGAGCTCGTCTCGGCGGCTGTCGCGGTCAGCCTCGACATGGGCTCCGTGCGCCTGACGGAGCGGTTCCTCGCCTCCGACCCGCCCACGGGGCCGGAGCTCGACGAGTGCGCCGCGGCGGTCCGGTCGCTGCTGGCGGAGCAGGTGCCGGACGAGCTGGCGCCGCAGGAAGCGATCGGCGTCGCCGGCACGGTCACCTCGCTGGCCGCGCTCGACCTCGGGCTGGAGCGCTACGACCGGGAGCTCGTCCACGGGCACCGTCTGACGGCAGCAGGCGTCGCTCGGCAGCTGGAGCGCCTCGCGGCGCTGCCGCTGGCGCGGCGACGGGAGGTGCCGGCGCTCGACCCGGAGCGCGCACCGGTGATCGTCGCCGGAGCGGTCGTGCTGCGCGAGGTGCTGGCCCGGTTCGGGCTCGACGCGATCGAGACGAGCGAGCGAGACATCCTCGACGCGGCGGCGCTCGAGGCGGCGGCGCTGCCCGAGCCAGCGGAGGGCGACGCGCCGCCCGGAGCGTTCACGTGCTGCTGACGCGAACAGCTCCGCTGCTCGCGGTGCTCGTGCTGGCGGCCTGCGGCGGCTCCTCGAAGGAGGAAGCGGCGACGACGAGCGAGCTGCCGCCGGGCTGCGAGACCGAGCACACCGAGGCGGTGGTCAAGGATTTCCTCGCCGCCGTCACTCGAGGCGACCGGGTGGGAGCCCGGAAGCTCCTCGCCGACGACCTGCGACTCTTCGAGGTCCACGACGGCCGCGGTGAGGGCGAGCGCAATCTCGTCGTCAAGACGAAGCCCAAGGCGATGCGCTACCTCGAGGAGCGCATGCGCCTGAACGAGCAGCTGCGGCTCGTGAATCTCCAGGTCCAGCCGGCCGACGACACGAACCACGTCCTGGTCACGTTCACGCTCACGCGGCTCGCGGACGACTTCCGCACCCGCGGGATCCCGAACCGCGTCGCCCAGGGAGACGGCGTCGTCGACTGCGTCGACGGCACCCTCGAGGGCTGGTCGGTCCAGGGGCCCTGAAGCGGACTAGTCGTCGTCCGGCGGCGGCTCGTCCTCCGCCAGGCGGCGCTGGACGACGGCACGGACGAGCACGCCGACGAGTCGGTCGTCGTCGGTCACCGGCACGCGCTCGAGGTCGCGCTCCTCCACGGCCCGGAACGCCTCTTCGAGGTCCATCTCGGCGTCGAGCGTGAAGATCGCCGGCTCGGCGATCTCTCCCAGCAGCGTGGCGCCCGGATCGCGGCCCGCAGCCACGACCTCGCGCACCAGCGTCTTCCGAGTGACGACGCCGACGAAGCGGTCGTCCTCGCAGACGAGCACGGCCCGCACGTCGGGATCCGCGAGGTGCTGACCGGCGTCGCGGGCGCTCGCCGACGCGTCGAGGGCGAGCGGTTGGGCGACCATCGCTTCGCGGACGAGGCTCATGCGGCGACTCTACGGGAACATGCCGCGCGCTTCGAGCGCCGCGCCGACCTCGCGGATCGCCGCGACGAGCGCGGCGTCGCGCAGCGGGATGCCCTGCTCGGCGGCGAGGTCCCACACGCGGTCGAACGCGTCGCCCAGCTTGTCGGCGAGGCGGCGGCGGATCTCCTCCCGGTCCCAGAAGAGTCGTCCGATGTCCTGCACCCACTCGAAGTAGGACACCGTGACGCCGCCCGCGTTCGTGAGGATGTCCGGCAGGACCGGGATGCCGCGCTCGTTGAGGATCTTGTCGCCCTCGATGTCCGTCGGCCCGTTCGCGCCCTCCGCGACGAGCCGCGCGCGGATGTTGCCCGCGTTCGCGCCCGTGACCTGGTCCTCGCGCGCGGCCAGCACGAGGATGTCGCAGTCGAGCTCGAGCAGCTCCTCGTTCGTGATCCGCGCCGCCCCGAACTCCGCGAGCGAGCCGTGTTCCTTCGCCCACACGAGCGCGGCCGGGATGTCGAGCCCCTTCGGATCGAAGCTGCCGCCCGAGAGGTCCGAGACGGCCAGCACCGTCGCGCCCTTGTCGTAGAGCTCATGGGCGGCGATGCCGCCGACGTTGCCGAATCCCTGGACGACGCACCGCTGCTCGGCGAGGTTCCAGCCGAGCCGCTGGCACGCGCGCTCGATCACCATCACGACCCCGGCGCCGGTCGCCTCGTGCCGGAAGAGCGAGCCGCCGAGCTGCACCGGCTTGCCGGTCACGATCTCCGGCACGGCGTAGCCCTTCTGCATCGAGTACGTGTCCATCATCCACGCCATCGTCTGCTCGTTCGTGGCCATGTCGGGCGCCGGGATGTCCTGCTTCGGCCCGATGAAGTTCATCAGCTCCGAGGTGAAGCGCCGCGTGATCCGCGCCAGCTCGTTGGCCGAGAGGGAGTGCGCGTCGCAGCGGACGCCGCCCTTCGCGCCGCCGTAGGGGAGCCGGAGGAGCGCGCACTTCCACGTCATCCACATCGCGAGCGCGGCGCACTCGCCGAGGTTGACGTAGGCGTCGTAGCGGATGCCGCCCTTCGTCGGCCCGAGGACGCTCGAGTGCTGCACACGGTATGCGGGGAAGACGCGGTACGAGCCGTCGTCGAGCTGCACCGGGACGCTCACGATCAGCGCCCGCTCCGGGAAGCGGAGCCGCTCGGAGACCATCTCGCCGACGTCCGCGTAGGCGAGCGCCGCCTCGAGCTGGGTGCGGGCCTGACGGAACAGCGGGTCGTCCCACTCGAGCGAGGCTTCGTACGCGGCGTCGTGCTCGACCTGCGTCACGGCTGGGAGTCTACGGACCGCGGTGGAAGGGAGGCGCTGCACGGCCGGGCCGCGTGGCGCCAGGAGAGACGAGACCGCTCTGCGAGCTAATCTGGACGCCACGCCGGGGTGGCGGAACTGGTCAGACGCGGCCGGCTTAAAACCGGCTGTCCCTTCAAAGGGGCATGGGGGTTCGACTCCCTCCCCCGGCACTGAGACCCGGCGGCGAAGGCGGTTACGTGCCGGGCATGAGCTGGTCGACCGGGAAGCGTTCCGGGCCCTTGCCGCGGAACGAGTCCCGGAAGGCCTTGAACGCCGCTTCGTCGAAGCGTGGGCACAAGGCGATGCGGTTCTGGCCGACGGTCTCGTCCGGCTTCTCGGTCCAGGAGACGAGCGCGAGCTTATTGCCGAGCTTCGGCAGCGGGAACGCGAGCATGGCGTCCGGGCTGCCGTCGTAGAAGCGTTGCACCTGCTCGACCTGCGACTGCGGCACCTTGTCGCCCCAGTTGATGACGATCCCGCCGTGCTCGAGGTTGTGCACCGCCTGGAGCTCGGAGACCGCATCGGTGTAGAACCCCCAGACGGCCGGGATGTAGTAGTGCTTGCCGCTCGCGGGCGGGAAGGTGGAGTACTTGACCTTCGCCTGGAGCGAGTTGACGTGCTGGCCGTACTTCGCCGCCTTGGAAATCTTGTAGGCGCACCCGGCGGCCTCGAGCGCCTTCGTCGGGTCGCCGGTCCCGCCCCCTCCGCCGCCCATGGACGTGAGCAGGACGATCACGGCGACCAGCGCGACGACGCCGGAAGCCGCCGCCGCGTAGAGGATCACCCGCCGGCGAGCGTCGTCGTCGTGCTGCGCCGTGCGCGGGCGCGGGCCCTGGGGCCGCTTCGGCGGAGTGGGTGCACGGTCCTTCCTGGCCATTGGCGCAGAAACGTATCAGCCGACCGCGACGGCTCCGACGCCGAAGAAGTCCGCGACGGCGGCGCGGTCCTCGACGACGGGACACGGCGGAAGGGAGGAGAGGAACGCACGGCCGTACGCACGCGTGCGCAGCCTCGGATCGAGGATCGCCACGACGCCGCGGTCGGCATGACCGCGGATCAGCCGCCCGAATCCCTGGCGGAGCTGGAGCACCGCGGAGGGCAGCGCGTACTCGCGGAACCAGTCGCCGCCGTCCGCGTCGACGCGCTCGCAGCGGGCCTCGTAGAGCGGGTCGCCGGGTGCGGAGAACGGCAGCTTGTCGATCACGAGCAGGGACAGTGCCTGGCCCTGGACGTCGATGCCCTGCCAGAACGTCGACGTCGCGATCAGGACGGAGTCGACGTCGGAGCGGAAGTCCTCCAGGAGCCGCTCGCGCGGGGCGTCACCCTGGGCCAGAACGCGGTAGGGCAGGCGCGGCCGGACGCGCTCGGCGAGCTCGTCGAGCGCGCGGTACGACGTCGTCAGCACGAGCGCGCGCCCCTGCGACAGCGAGCACAGCGCCACGACCTCCTCGGCGACCCGCTCGATGGCGCCGTCGGTGCGCGGGTCCGGCATCGTCCTCGGCACGTAGAGAAGCGACTGCTCGCGGAAGTCGTACGGCGACCCGACGGCGAGCTCGTCGGCCTCCTCGAGACCCAGCCGGTGCTTGACGAAGCCGAACCGGCCCGCCGTGGCCAGCGTCGCCGAGACGAGGATCGCCGTCGGGCCCTCGCCCCAGAGGAGGCGGCGCAGCTCGCCCGCGACTTCGACCGGCGCCCAGGCGACGGCATCCGGCTCGGCCCAGACGACGCGCTCCAGGTCGCCCGGCTCGAGGCAGGCGTCGACCGTGTCCGCGATCGCGAGCGCGCGGCGGCCCAGCGCGTCGAGCTCCTCGCCTCCCCCGGCGAGCGTCTCGGCGACGCCGGCGAGCGCGTCGATGAGCACGAGGCCGAGCTCCGCCGGCGGCTCGCGGAGCCGCGTTCGCCCGGCATGTGGCGCGACGGCGCGGATCAGCCGGTCGCCGGCGCGCTCCAGCTTCTCGAGCGCCCGCGCCGGCGCGGGCTGCTGCGCCTCCCGGCAGGCGCGCTCGACGTCGGCGGCGAAGCGCCGCAGCCCGCCGGCGCTGACCCTTCCGCCGAGCCAGGTCGCGGCGGACTCCTCCAGGCGATGCGCCTCGTCGAAGATGACGGCATCGTGCTCCGGAAGGACTCGCGGACCGTCGTCCTTCCCGCCGCGGAGCGCGACGTCCGCGAAGTAGAGCGCGTGGTTCACGATCACGAGCTCGGCCTCGCCGGCCCGCTCCCGGGCGGCCTCCGCGAAGCAGCTCTGGATGAACGGACAGCGACGCCCCGCGCACCGATCGGTCCCGACCGCGAGCTCCGACCAGAGCGTGTGCGACGGCTCGACCGGCAGCTCGGCACGATCGCCAGTCTCGGTTCCGTCGAGCCAGGGCCTGAGCTCGTCGAACTGCGCCGCGTCGGCCTCGTTGCGCAGCAGCTCGCCGCCGAAGAGGCCGAACCCCTGCAGCGCCTTCCGGCAGAGGTAGTTCTGCCGTCCCTTCAGGACGGCGACGCGCACCTCCCGCCCGAGCGCCGCGGCGGCGATCGGCACGTCCTTCGTCAGCAGCTGCTCCTGGAGCGCCTTCGTCGCCGTGGCGACGACGACGCGCCGCCCGGACAGAAGGGCGGGCAGGAGATAGGCGAGGCTCTTGCCCGTACCCGTGCCGGCCTCGGCAAGGAGGTGCGCCCCCTGTTCCAGCGCCTCCTCGACGGCGTGCGCCAGCTCGACCTGCTCGGGCCGTGGCTCGTAGCCGGGCAGGGCGCGTTCGAGCGCGCCGCCGGGGCCGAAGAGCTGTTCCATCGCCGAGAGGATAGGCGATCGAACGGATGTTCCCCCTGGCGGCGCGGTGACCCGCCGGGAAAAGTTCGCTCGCTGCGGATTTTTCCCGGCGGCTCGCTTGACGGCCGGAGAGGCCGTCCATAGATTCCTCCTGTCAGAACCGGTAGGTCTTCGGACTCGCCGGTTCTGGCATTTTTTGTGCCCGTCTTTGTGATCTTGGCGGCGTACTGGCCTGGCCCGTGGCGTGCCGTCCGACGGCATCTCTAGCGTTCTGCGGTCCAGATGTGGATCGCAGCCCTCACCGTCGGAATCGCTCTGGGAGTTTCGCTGGGCGCCGTCGCGGCGTGGCTCGTCGCCCGCGCCCGCGGCGAGGCGCAGCTCGCTCACCTCGAGGCGGCGCTCGGCGCGGAGCGCGCGACGCTCGAGGCCGAGCGGGCTTCCGCCGAGCAGAAGCTCGCGCTCGTCGAGCGGACGCAGGGCGAGTGGGAGCAGCGCTTCAAGGCCCTCTCGGCGGAGACGCTGACGAAGAACCAGTCGAGCTTCCTGGAGCTCGCGCAGAGCCAGCTGAGGCCGATCGAGGAGACGCTGCGCCGCTTCGGCGAGCACACGCAGTCGCTCGAGCAGAGCCGACAGAAGGCGTACGGCGAGCTCCACACGCAGGTCCGGTTCCTCTCGGAGAGCCAGGAGAAGCTGCGCACGGAGACGGGCAACCTCGTCACGGCGTTGCGGGCCCCGAACGTCCGCGGCCGCTGGGGAGAGATCCAGCTCAAGCGCGTCGTCGAGCTCGCCGGAATGGTCGCGTACTGCGACTTCGCCGAGCAGAGCAGCGAGCGCGATCCCGACGGGCGACTCCTGCGTCCCGATCTGATCGTCAAGCTTCCGGGCGGCAAGAACATCGTCGTCGACTCGAAGGCGCCGCTGCAGGCGTTTCTCGACGGGCTCGCAGCGGACGACGACGACGCGCGACGCGCCCACTTCGTCGCCCACGCGCGGCAGGTGCGCGACCACCTGACGAAGCTCGGCCAGAAGCGCTACTGGGCGCAGTTCACGCCGACGCCGGAGTTCGTGGTCATGTTCCTCCCGGACGACTCGTTCTGGCGGGCGGCGCTCGACCACGATCCGTCCCTGATCGAGGTCGGGCCCGACAACGGCGTCCTGCCGGTCACGCCGACGATGCTGATCGGGATGCTCCGGACGATCGCCTATACGTGGCAGCAGGAGAACCTCACCGAAAGCGCGCGTGAGATCTCGGAGCTGGGCGGCGATCTCGTCGACCGGCTCGGCGTCTTCGCGACGCACCTCGCCAAGGTCGGCCGCACGCTGGACTCGGCCGTCGGCGCCTACAACGAGGCCGTCGGCTCACTCGAGACGCGGGTGCTCGTGACGACGCGGAAGCTCAAGGAGCACGGCCTCGGCGCCAAGGAGCTGCCGGAGGTGGCTCCGATCGAGCGGACGCCTCGACCGCTCGTCGCACCCGAGCTGGTCGAAGGGGAGCCGCAGACGCTGCTCGAGCTCCCCGGCGCCGACGCCGCTTAGCTCAAGCCCCGTCAGAAGCGCAGGGTCGCTGCGATGCCCTCGACCGGGTCGAGACTCGGCGCGGCGCGGACCGCCAGCACCGCGCCTCCGTGGGCGAGCACCTGGTGGACGGCGAGGTCGAGCGCGTCCTCGTGCCGCTCCATGCTCGTGCCGTCGAGCGGGCACGAACCTCCCTCCGTCGAGCCACGGCCGCAGCGGGGGCACTGGTACGCCTCCTGCGCGGCGCGGTCCTCGAAGAGGAGGCACTCCACCCGCCCGTCGGAGGCTGCCTCGAGCACCTGCTGCCAGCCCGAGGCGGCGCGGCCGCCGCGACCCGCCTCTTCCTGCCAGCGTTCGACCGCGACCCGCTCCTGCTTTGCGCGCGTCTCGTCGAGGATGGGCGTCACCGCCCCCAGCAGCTCCACCGGACCGGCGTGCGCCTCGGCCGTCGTCCAGCCGACGATCGCCGACTGGGTCTCGGCCGCAAGCACGTCCATCACCTCGGAACGCATGTCCTCGTTGCAGACGAGGACGACGCGCGCGCCGCCCTTGACGCCGCGGACGCGCCGGTCGAGCAGCTCGCCCCACGCCTTCAGATGCTTGTGGACGAGGTCCTCGATGTGGCGCTCGTACCGCGCCTGAGACCAGCCGCCCTGGTCGTGCCGGCCGGGCGTGTCGTCGTACTGCTCGGCCACCTCGACGAGCCTCCCGGCCGCCAGGCGGTAGACGTCTCCGCGCTCGCGGCCGACGACGCCGACGAGCGCCCCCTCGTTCCCGCCCACGAGCGGGACGAGCGGCGCGAGGTAGAGCTCGCGCCCGAGCCGGAACTGGTCCGGAACTGCGTCGGCCAGAGGAAGCGGCTGCCAGAGGTTGTCTGTCCCCGAGCAGAAGAGCGCGAGCCCTCGCGCGCCGGCGCGATCGAACTCGGCGTCCATCCACTCGCGGATCCGCTGGACGTCCGCACGGAGCGCCTTGCGTTGGTCGGCCCAGGCGCCGTTGACGTTGTCGCCACGGTCGAGCAAGGAGTTGACGCGCGTGCCGACCGTCTGAGGCGTCGGCGACACCCCGGGATCGAGATCGACGTAGAGGCTGATCGCGCACCCGTTCTCGGTGCGGAATCCCGCCAGCTCCCTCAGGTCATCCCAGGTGATCGTCGTTGCCATCGCGCAGCGATTGCCCCTGCGCGGCGATTCTATGCATGGAGGCAGTCCTCCGGGATCAAGGCATGCCGGTCGGACCCTGCGCCACGCTCCTCGCGTGAGGAACATCTGACCGGTCCAGAGCGTTAAATACCCCGGGAGAGAAGAGACGGAAGGAACCGAGTTGGCAGAGAGAGTTCGCAATCTGATCGTGATCGGCGGCGGTCCCGCCGGGTACACCGCTGCGCTCTACGCTGCGCGGGCGAACCTGGAGCCGCTGGTGATCGAGGGCTTCCAGTGGGGCGGCCAGCTGATGATCACGAGTGACGTCGAGAACTACCCAGGCTACGCGGACGGCGTCCTCGGGCCGGAGATGATGACCGACTTCCGCCGGCAGGCGGAGCGCTTCGGAACCGAGTTCATCACGGACGACGTCACGAAGGTGGACTTCTCGGAGCGGCCGTTCCGGGTCTGGGTCGGCGACGAGGAGTACCGCGCGAACGCGGTGGTGATCGCCACCGGTGCGAGCGCGCGGTGGATCGGGATCGAATCGGAGGATCGGCTGAAGGGACGCGGCGTCTCGGCGTGCGCGACGTGCGACGGCGCCTTCTTCCGCGACAAGCACATCTACGTCGTGGGCGGCGGCGACTCGGCGATGGAGGAGGCGCTCTTCCTGACCCGCTTCGGCAGCAGGGTGACGGTCGTCCACCGCCGCGACGAGTTCCGCGCCTCGCAGATCATGCTCGACCGCGCCCGCGCCAACCCGAAGATCGACTTCATCACGAACGCGGTCGTCGAGGAGGTGCTCGGCGACGAGTTCATCACGGGCCTGCGCCTGCGCAACACACAGACGGGCGAGAGCTGGGACGTCGAGGCCGAGGGCCTGTTCGTGGCCATCGGGCACGACCCGAACACGAAGCTCTTCCTCGACCAGCTCGACCACGACGAGAACGGATACCTGATCACGGAGCCCGCGCTCGTCCGCGACCAATGTTCCGGGCGTCTTCGCGGTCGGCGACGTGCAGGATCACGTCTACCGCCAGGCGATCACCGCCGCGGGCTCCGGCTGCATGGGCGCACTCGACGCGGAGCGCTTCCTCGCCGAGCAGGAGGGGCACCCCGCCTCCGCGGCGACGGCGCCGCGCGAGGAGCCGGCCGGGGTCTAGACGTTCGGGCCGGGTGGGGCCGGCGGCGCCGCCCGGCTCTAGCCGACCCCGCGCGTACCCTCGGCTACGTGGCCGAGTGGATCGACCTCCTCGACCCCGACGCGGAGGAGCTGCGGGCAAAGGCGCCCGTCCCGCTCGTCGACGACCGCCTTCAGGCAGCTTCTGAGGCCGCCCACGCCGGGCGACGATGAGCGCCCGACGCTCCAGAGTCACGGCGCCTACGTCTTCGGCGATCCTGCTCGTCGCCGTCGCGGTGCCCGAGGAGGACACTGTCTTCTACCAGGAGGTCGACGTCGTCCTGACGCACGAGATCCTGCTCACCGTGCGCAAGACGCCACCGGGCCACAAGCCGTACGACCCGGCGGACGCGCTCGCTGCGTGCCGCGAGACCGACTCGACCGGGCTGATGCTCTACCGGCTCCTGGACGACGTCGCCGAGCAGTACCTCGACCTCGTGGACGACCTCAATGCGGAGATCGACGAGCTGGAGGACGAGGTCGAGACGCTGCCCCCGGGTCAGACGCGCGAGCGCCTCTGGGCTCTCCGCCATGACCTGCTGCACATCCGGCGTACCCTCGGCCCCACGCGAGACGCGGTGCGCAAGATCGTCGACGACGTCGTCGACGTCATGGAGGGCGACCAGGTCTTCCCGCGCGAGGTCGAGGTCGAGATGACCTCCGTCTACGACAAGCTGCTGCGCGCGCTCGACGGCCTCGAGCTCTCTCGCGACCTGATCGCGAGCGTCCGCGACTACGCCCAGTCGAAGATCGCGCAGGACCAGAACGAGGTGATCAAGCGGCTGACGGTGGTCGCGTCGCTGCTGCTCGTCCCGACGTTCATCGTCGGCGTGTACGGCCAGAACTTCATCCGCAGCATGCCCGAGCTTCGCTGGGCCTACGGCTACTGGTGGTCGTGGGGCTGGATCATCGCCACCACCGTCGCGCAGCTCGTCTTCTTCCGGCGAAAACGCTGGATTTAGGGGCACTTTCGCGCTACGTTCCAACCGGCGATCCGGCAGGAGAGGAACGCGGGCCTGGCCTTCGAGCCGGGCCCGCGCTACGCTCCGGGCCGGATGCCGTTCGGAAGCCCTGTCGAAATGCTGCTCCTCGCGGTCGTCGTGCTGCTCCTCTTCGGCGCGAAGCGGCTGCCCGAGCTCGGCCGCCAGGCGGGCCGTGGGATCCGCGAGCTGCGGGAGACGGTGCAGAAGCCGGTCGACGAGGTCAAGGCCGAGCTGCCGGCTCCGAAGGACCTCGTACCCTAGAGGCGTGATGTGAAGCGACGTCGGGGACGTGAGAAACGGGGCACCGCTCGCGCTGATCCCGCGTCGCTACGATCGGCGGGTGCCGATCTTCATCTGCCCGAACTGCAAGGACCGGTCGATCGACGCCGACGGCCTCGAGGGGATGTCGCGGCAGGCCGTCGCGTGCCGCCGCTGCGGCTTCGGCTTCCTCTTCGAGCTGATGGAGGACTACTACCCCGCACCCGGCACCGGGCTGGTCACGTGCGACCAGGACGGGCGCGTGCTCGCGGTGGGCCGCGGCGTCTTCGAGCTCACCGGTTTCCAGGAGCGTGACCTGATGGGGCGAGACGTCGCCGACGCGCTCTCGCTCGACCGCGCGCCGCTCGGGCTCGTGCGCGAGTGGGGCGTGCGCCGCCTCGGGGAGCAGATGGAGATCGTCACGAGCTCCGGCAGGCCTCAGCCGGTGACGGTCGACCTCTTCCCCGCCTACGACGAGGACGGTGGACTTCTCGTCGCTCTCACGCCGCGCTCTGCGTCCGCGGCTCGGGGCTCGTAGCGTCGGCGAGCCGTTCCTCGACCCAGGCCTGCAGCTCCTCCACCGCCTGAAGCGCCTCCTCGAGCCCGCGTAGCTCCGCGCGGAGTCCGCGCTCGTCCGGCCGCGTCAGCAATCCGAGCCCCACCAGCCGCTCCACCGTTCCGGCCGCCAGGTCGCGGCGCGCCTGGCGCTCGATCCCGGCCAGCCGTAGCCGCGACCGCAGGCGCTCCGCACGCGCGGCGAGCGCGGCAGCCTCACCGGCGAGCGAATCGGCATAGACGGCGAGCTCCACCGCGCGCATCCCGCCACGGTAGCGCCGCCCGTTGCACGGCTTTGTCACGGCTTGGAGACGAAAGTGCACGCTCCGGAGACAGCCCCACGGGACACGGTAGACGTCCCGCCCGCACGCGTCTGCAACGAATCCGTGACAACTCGCGCCCGCGAGGCGGTCGACGCAACGTGGCGGCGAGGCGAGGCGATCGACGCGCCGCGTGGGCGAGGCGAGGCGGGGCGATCAACGCCCCGCGGACGGCTTCAGACCCGGCTGGACGGGCAGAGGTCGCGGAGGACGCAGTCCTCGCACCGCGGGGCGCGCGCGTCGCAGACGCGCCGGCCGTGCCAGATCAGCAGGTGGGGCAGCCGCGCCCAGTCCGCCCGCGGCACGAGTCGCATCAGGTCGCGCTCGATCCTCACCGGATCCTCCTGCCGCGTAAAACCGAGCCGCTGCGACAGCCGCCGGACGTGAGTGTCGACGACGATCCCGACCGGCGTCCCCCGCTCCGCCGAGACGACGTTCGCCGTCTTGCGCGCCACCCCGCGCAGGCGCAGCAGGTCGTCGAACGCGTCCGGCACCCGGCCGTCGTAGTCCTCGACCAGCATCTTCATGGTCCCGCGCAGCGCCTTCGCCTTCTGGCGGAAGAACCCGGTCCGGAAGATGTCCCGCTCGAGCTCCGCGACCGGCACCTTGAGGTAGTCCTCCGGGCGTCGGTACTTCTCGAAGAGCGTCTCGGTGACGAGGTTGACGTTGACGTCGGTCGTCTGGGCCGACAGCATCACGGAGACGAGCAGCTCGAGGTCGTTGTCGAAGCGCAGCGCGATCTTCGCGTCCGGATGCTCCGCCTCGAGCCGCTCGAGGATCGGGCCGACGCGCTCCCGCTTCGGGCCGACCTTGCGGCGGGCCTCCTTGACGTAGCTCCTAGCCAACCGCGGCGAGCGGGCGCGGGCGGCTCGGCAGCCGCGGGCCGGCGCAGACGACGTCGAGGGCGGGACACGTCGAGCAGGCCCAGTCGCTCGGCGTGGGCACGAACTCGCCCGCGTGGATACGCCGGATCGCCTCGGAGAGCCCCGCCTCGAGCTCGGGCACGTCGTCGCGCGTGAACGTCGTCAGGACGACCGCGTCGGGCCGCTCGACGAACGCGTAAGCGATCTCGACCTCCTCCGCGCCGGCCCGGAAGCACGCGAGCGCGTAGACGAGCCGCTGCAGCGCGTAGTGCTCGTCGATGATCGACTCCGGGCGACACGTCGCCGAGCGGATTTGTCTTGTAGTCGAGGACGAGCGCCCGGTCGCCGTCCTGGTGCAGCACGTCGAGCCGGCCCTCGAGCACGACGCCGTCGTGCTCGAAGAGGAACGGCTTCTCGACCTGCACGTTCTCGAGCGCGGCGAGGCGCTGTGCCAGCTCCGACTCGCACCAGCCCGCGACGTAGCCGGAGATGCGCTCCAGCTCCTCTTCCGTGACCGCCGGATACCAGGTGCGCACCTGCTCCAGTTCCGGCGGCACGGGCCGACGCGGGTCGATCTGCTCCAGCAGGCGATGCGTCGCGTCGCCGATCTCCATCCCGCCCATCCCCGGCGTGCCGTCCGGCCCGCCGGCGCCGCCGACGGGGCGGCGTTCGCGCATGCCGACGACCCGCCGCGCGTAGTACTTGTAGGAGCAGCTGTCGAATTCGGAGAGCGCCGTGAAGGACAGCCGGCGCGCGCGGTGCACGCGGCGGCGCGGGGATCGGCTCGAAGGCCGCCAGCACGAGCGCCGGCGCGGGCGGGGAGTCCGGCAGCTCGCCGAAGAGGGCCAGCTGCCCCGTCTCCGACTCGACCGGCGCCTCGACCGTCTCGCTCTCGGCCTCCGGCGCGAAGCGGTCCACCCGCACGAGCAGCCGCGCCTCGCCGCGCTCGACCTCGACCGGCTGCTCGCCGGCCGCGGCCAGCTCGCTCGTCGATCTCCAGCCGCGAGAGCACCCAGCCGATCGGCGTGTCGCGCCGGTCGTCGACCGCGCCGGAGACGATCAGCCGGTCGACGGCGCGGGTCATCGCGACGTAGTAGAGGCGCAGCCGCTCCGCGCGCTCCTCCGCCTCGCGGGCGGCCTTGACCTCGTCGTAGGAGAAGGCGCTCATGGGCCTGCTCGTGGCCGGGTCGCGCATCCGGAAGCCGAACCGCCCGTCGGAGAGCGCGAGGATCTCGTCCGCCGGCGGCGGCCTGTCGCGGCCGGCGTCCGCGACGACCACGACCCTGAACTCCAGCCCCTTCGCCGAGTGGATCGTCAGCAGCCGGACGGCGTCGGCGCCCTCCTCCTCGGAGACGGCCTCCCGTTCGGTCGAGCCGAGCGCGTCCTGCTGCCGGACGAACCGGACGAAGCCCTCGATGTCCGGGCCGCGCAGCTCCTCGTAGGAGCGGGCGAGCCGCGCGAGCTTGCGCACGTTGGCGTAGCGGCGCTTGCCGTCCCACTGCGCGAGCACGGCGAGGTCGTAGTCGTGGTCGGCGACGATGCGCTCGCACAGCCGTTCGAGCGAGAGCCGGGTCGACGCGGCGACGAGCCGGTCGAAGCGCTGCCGGAACGCACGGACGAGACGGGCGTCCGCGCTCCGGCAGCGTCGACGGCACGGCGCGCTCGATCCCGGAGAAGAGCGGGCGCTTCGAGGCGGCGCGGCGGATCAGCACGAGCGCGTCGTTCGAGACGCCGACGAACGGCGACGCGAGCACCGTCAGGAGCGCCTCGTCGTCGTAGCGGTTCTGGATCAGGCGCAGGTACTGGAGCAGGTCGACGACCTGCTGCTGCCCGTAGTAGCCCTTGCCCGTCGCGCGGTAGGTCGGGAGACCGGCGCGGCGGAGCTCCTCCTCGTACCACTCGGCGTCCGTGCCGGCCGCGAAGAGGAGCACGATCTCCCCCGGCTCGGCGGCGCCCGCGTCGACGAGCTCCCGCACGCGGCGCGCGATCGCCTTCGCCTCGCCGCGGCGCCAGTGCGTGCCGGTGTCGGAGTACGACTCCTTGTCCGTGACGAGCAGCTCGACGGGGTGCCCGAAGACGGGATCGGGGAACTCGCCCGACGCGGCGAGCGGCTGGAACTCGTCGCCGAACTCGTCGCCGAAGAGGCGGTTCACCGCCGCGAGCACCTGTGGACGCGAGCGGTAGTTCCGCGTCAGCGCCAGCAGCTCGTTCGCCGGCTGCGCCCGCCGCTCGCGGAAGACGCCGACGTCGGCGTGGCGGAAGCCGTAGATCGACTGGAACTCGTCGCCGACGAAGAACAGTTCGCGCTCTCCGGGCCCGTCCGCCAGCAGGTCGACCAGCTCGCACTGGAGCCGGTTCGTGTCCTGGAACTCGTCGACCATGATCGCGCGGAAGCGCAGCTGCTCGCGCTCGCGGATCCTCGCGTTGTCGCGGAGCAGGTCGCGCGCGACGAGCTGCAGGTCCTCGAAGTCGAGCGCCGACTCGCGCTCCTTCGCGGCGGCGTACTGCGCGGCGAAGCGGTCGAGCAGCTCCTGGAGCAGCTCGCGGTCCGCCTGCGCGAGCCGGTCGAGTGCAGCCTGCTCGACCCGCTTGCGCGCCTCCTCGTAGGTCGCAGCCCGCTCGCCGGTGGCCCGGAAGCCGGAGAGATCGAAGAGCCGGTCGGCCTGGTGCCCGCCGCCCAGCACGTCGAGCATGCCCCGTGCCGAGCGGCGCTGCGCCTCGGTCGCGGACGCATCTTCCACGAGGCAGCGCGCCGCCTCGTGCAGCTCCGCGGCGCGCTCGCCGAGCGGCGCCGGCTCGCCGAGCTCCAGCACGAGCTCGCGCCCTGCGGAGCGAAGCGTCTCGAAGACCCCGATCAGCATGCGCCGAAGCCGCTGCGCGCCGTAGGCGGCGAGCAGGCGCAGCCGGTCGGGCTCGTCGCCCGCGGAGAACTCCCGCAGCGCCGCGTCGAACGCCTCGCCGCGGACGATGATCCCCTGGTCCTCGTCGAGCTCGCGGAAGCGCGGGTCGATTCCCGCCTCGAACGGCGAGCTGCGCAGCAGGCGGGCGCAGAAGCCGTGGATGGTCGAGATCCAGGCGCCGTCGAGCTCTCGCGCGAGCTCCGGACGGCCGCGCTCCACGAGCGCCGCGCGGATGCGGCTGCGCAGCTCGGCGGCCGCCTTGCGCGTGTACGTGATCACGAGGATCGACGCCACGTCCATGCCCTCGTCGACGACGTGGCGGACGAACCGCTCGACGAGCACGGTCGTCTTGCCCGTGCCCGCGCCCGCCGAGACGAAGACGCGGCCCCGCGTCGCGATCGCCCGCTGCTGCTCCGCGTTCACGCCAACCATCTACGCCCTCTTCACCCGGCACATCGTCCAGAGGTCGCACCACGCCGGGCACCCGTCTTCGCCCTTCGGATCGTGGCGCACGTCGCCCGCGCGGATCCGCAGCGCGAGCCCGCGCGCCGTCTCCTTCGCGCCCTCGACGAGCTTCCAGAACTGCTCCTCGTCGAGGTAGTCGTTCCGCACGAACCCCGGGAGGGCCTCCTCCTTTGCCTCCGCGCGCAGGAGGCCACGCGCCTTGCCGTCGCCGGCGAGCGGGCGGTACACGCCGCCGAGCGGCTCGATCCCGACGAGGTCGCGGAGGACCAGCATGTAGAGCGGGATCTGGAGGCGAAGCTCCTTCTCGATCGACGCGGCGGAATGGGCGCCCTTGCCGGACTTGTAGTCGACGACCATCCCGCGCGCGCTGAACGGGTCGACGTCGATGCGGTCGATCTTCCCGGAGAGCCTGATCCCGCCCAGGTCGAGCCCTCGCTGCAGGTCCTGGGGCGAGCGGTCGTTGCCGAACGAGACCTCGAAGCGCCGCGGGACGAGCTGGAGCTCCGTCTCCGCCTCCGCGTGCACGAGCTTCTCGAGGTCGCGCCAGAGCGTCGAGTCGAGCTCGCGGCGCTGCATCTCGGTCATCTCCATCCGGACGCCGGCGAGGGCCGCGTCGAGGCAGCCGCGCATGAAGCGGACGCACTCGTCGACCCGGTCCGGCTCGACGCGCTCGATCCCGAGCTCCTTCGGGAGCCCGGAGAAGAACTTGAAGAGCGCGCTGTGGGCGACCGAGCCCTTGAGCTTCGCGTCCACCTCGGCGTCGATCGTCTTCGGATCGAGGAAGCGCTCGACGAACCAGGCGGAGGAGCAGTCGGCGAAGCGCTCGAGCTCCGTGACGGGGAAGGTGCCGCGGGCCTCGAGCTGCTCGAGCACGAGCGGATGCCGGAGCCGGGTCTCGCGGCGGAACGAGCGCAGTGCGCGGTCGAGGCGCCGTTCCCAGCCGTTTGCGAGCGCGAGCGCGCCGGCCTCGTCCGGGTCCGCCGCGGCGAGCTGGGCCAGCGCGCGCAGGCGCTCTCGCTCCGTCGGCGCCTCCTCGAGCCCCCACGTCAGCTGGGAGAGGGCGCGCCGGCGGCGCCAGCGCTCGGCGTCCTCCTCGGGGAAGAGCGACCACGTCTCCTCCCAGAACGGGCTCGGCTCGCGCGGGCCGCCGTCGTCGGTGGCCGCCTCGCGCACGAGATACAGACGGCGCGTCGCGCGGCTGCAGGCCGTGTAGAAGAGATAGCGGTCGCGGCTGACCTGATCCGGGCGGACGAGCCGGGCGCCGAGCGCGCGCCGGGCGTCCTCGTCGAGGAACGGCGACGGCTGCGAGCGCCGCGGCAGGCTCCCGTCCTCGAGGCCGAGGATGAAGACGACGTCGTAGCGGCGGGTCCGAACGCGCAGGAGGTCGAGGACGGCGACCCTTCCCTCCTCGCGCGCCGCGCCGAGGCGCACGGGCGCGCGGTCGAGCGAGCTCAGCAGGTCGTCCCGCGTCAGCCCGTCCCAGCCGTCGAGCTCGGCGAGCAGCCGCGTCACCGCCTCGAAGCAGCGCAGGTCGAGGCGCGACGCATCCGACGACGGCGGCTCGTCCGTCCCGTAGGCGCTGCGCAGCATCGTCCCGGCGAGCTCCCGCACCGCCTCGATCGGCGACTCGGCGGAGCGCAGGTCGCGCAGCGCAGGCACGGGCGCGCTGCGGAGCTTCTCGGTCTCCTCCTCGGCGCGGGCGCCGGCCTCGATCGCCCGGCCGCGGAGCCGACCCTCGGCGAAGTCGACCGTGCGGCGCTCGATCCCGGAGTACGGCGAGCGCAGGAACGTATAGAGGTCGCGGCGCGTCCCTTCCTGCCAGGCGAAGCGGAGAAGCGCTCCGAGCGCCTGCCCGAACGGCGTCTGGTCGAGGCGGAGGCGCCCCTCGAGGGCATACGGGACGCCGAAGGTTCCGAGCGCCGTCTCGAGCGGCGCGCGCCAGCGCTCGAGCGAAGGGCAGACGACGGCGATCCGCTCGGGCGGCGATCCGCTCCGAATCAGCGCCAGCAGTTCCTCGCCGACGAGCTCGAGCGCACCACGAGTCCCCGCGCCCTCGAAGAAGCGCACCGCGCCGTCGATCTCCGGCGCCTCGCGGACGTCGTCGGCGAAGAGCCCGCGCTCGACGTGCGCGATCGCCGGGTGGGTGAAGTCGTGGAAGCGCGGCGGCAGCTCCTCGATGCGGCCGTCCGCGAGGGAGGCGAGATCCTCGGCGGTGCCGCGGAGCGACTCGAAGGCCGCCCGGCCTGGCTCGTAGGGAAGCGAGATCGTCACGTCTGCGCGGCCGGCGAGCGCCTCGAGCAGGCTCCACTCCGCTGCGGTGAGATCCTCGAAGCCGTACGCGAAGACCGGCTCGCCGCTCCAGGCGTCGAGCTCGCCCGCGAGCCGCGCCGCCGCGCGGGCGCGCTGCAGGTCGCGGTCCCAGAGCCCCGCCCGGTCGAGCTCGGCGTGGTACGCCGCGTAGAGTCCGGCGAGATCGCCGTCCAGTGCGTCCGGCTCGAGCAGACCCTGCTCGAGCTCGGCGATCATCTGCAGCAGCGTCTCGGCGAAACCCGCCGAGCGGGCGGAGCGTGAGAGCCCATTCAGCGATGCCGAGGAAATAGCGCGCCGCACGAGGAGCGCGCGCTGCGCGTCGGTCGCCACCGGCCGGGCGGCTCGGGTCGCCGTGCGCGATCCGGCGGAAGAGGTCGTCGAAGGTGCCGATCCAGCCGCCCATCAGGGCGCCGGAGCGCGAGAGGAGATCGCGCTGGCGGCGGACGACGTCCGCCCCGTTCGGCACGATCAGGACGGGCTCCTCGTCGAGACGCGCCAGATAGCGCTCGAGGAGCAGCCCGACCTTGCCGGCGTTCGCCGGGCCCGTGAGCAGGGTCAGTCCCGTGTCCTTGGATGTGCGCCTGGACGGCATCCGTTCCATCGTAGTGCCGGGACCCGACGGTTCTGCCGCTCGAAAACGACGAAAAACGGCGGAAACTGCGACCCTGAAGCCGCGCTTAGGAGGTGTGGAGCGTGCGCCAGCCGAGCAGCCCCGCGAAGCCGAGGATCACGGCCCCGGAGAGAACGTCGACCGCTCGCACGAACTGCTCGCTCACGCGGTGCCGCGTGATCGAGACGACACCCGAGAGGATGCGTGAACCACGCCAGCGAGCCGATGCCGACGCCGACGAGCAGCAGCAGCGCGCCCGACGGGCTCGAGACGACGTCCGCCGTCGACGCAGCCGAGAAGATCGCCGCCCACGAGACGATCGTCATCGGGTTCGACGCGGTCGCGGCCACGGACGTGGCGAACGCGCGCCTCGGCGAGGCGACCTCGTCGGCCGTCTCGCCGCCCAGTCGAATGCGGAACGCGCTCCAGATCGTCCGCAGACCGAGCACGGCGAGCACGGCGGCGCCGAGCAGACCCAGCGCGATGCGAACCGGCTCGATCCGGAGCAGCGGCGCCACGCCTGCGACGCCTGCGACTGCGTAGAGCGTGTCGACCAGCGCGGCTCCCGCGCCGATCGCCCACCCGGGTGCGAAGCCGTAGCGGAGCGAGGTTCGGAGGCAGAGCAGCCAGATCGGTCCGACCTGGGCAGCGACGACGAACCCGAGCGTGAGCCCGGCGAGCGCCGCGGAACTCATCGGGCGCTCACCGAGATCACCCGTGGTTCAGGCGGCCGCCGCCGACTTCGGCCTGCGCCCGCGGCGCGCGGCCGGCTGGCCGGGCATCTTGCCCGCGCAGTCGTCGCAGAGATCGGCCTGCTTCGCGCCGCGCCGCGCGTCGGCATACGTCACGCGCATCGTCGCACCGCGGCCTTCGTCCACTTCCTTGCTGCAGCTGTCACAGACGAGAACGGTCTTGCGGGCCAAGGGATTTCCTCCTGATATTCGCGGGGGAATCCCAGCCTAGCGAAAAAATGACGCTGGTTCGAACGCGCGGCGAATTCGCCGGGAGCACGCGAGCGGGCGCACGAGTGGGCGCGCAGCGGACGCTTCGAGATCCGGATCCGTTTCGCGGACCCGCGACGAGACGCATTACGCGCGCGACGCCGGCTTCGCGTCGGAATCGCCGACGGGCAAGCCCGCCTCGGTATCGGCGTCCGCCGGCCGGAAATCGCCGCCGTGAATTCCTCTTCGAGTTGCTTCTCCCTCGGAGCCCCGATCTCGGTACGCTCCGCCGCGATGGACGCCAGGACGATCGTCGTGCTCGAGGGTGACGAGACCGGCCAGGAGCTGCTCGAGGAGGCGCTGCGGGTGCTCCGGCCCGACGTGATCGGCTTCGAGCTCGACCTGCCGCGCTACGACCTCTCGCTCGAGAACCGCCGCGCGACGGAGAACCAGGTCGTCTACGACGCGGCCCGCGGCGATCCGTGAAAAGGGGCTCGGGCTCAAGGGCGCGACCGTGACCCCCGAGGGACGCGACGACGTCGGCTCGCCGAACCGCATCCTCCGCGAGGAGATCGGCGGCCAGGTGATCGTCCGCACGGGCCGACGGATCCCCGGCGTCGTCCCGCGCGGCGGCGTCCACGCGCCGATCTCGGTCGTTCGGATGGCGGTCGGCGACGCCTACGGCGCCCGGGAATGGCGCGAGGGCGAGGGCGACGACGAGGTCGCCTACCGCACGGAGCGGATCGAGCGGCGCATCTGCCGGTCGGTCTCCGAGTACTCGTTCCTGCTCGCGGAGCGCACGGGCGCGAAGGTCTTCGGCGGGCCGAAGTACACGGTCAGCCCCACGTACGAGGGGCTGCTGAAGGAGGAGATGGACCGGGCCGCCGGGCAGCATCCGGACGTGCCGTACGAGCCGCAGCTGATCGACGCGACGTTCGCCCTGCTCATCTCCTCGACCGGCGACCCGCTGGTGATCCCGGCGCTGAACCGCGACGGCGACATCCTCTCCGACCTCGTGCTGCCGCTCTTCGGCTCGATCGCCGGGTCCGAGTCGATGCTCGTCGCCTTCGACGAGCGCTACCGAGCCGCGTGCGCTGATGGCCGAGGCCGCGCACGGGACGGCGCCGTCGCTGCAGGGGAAGAACGTCGCGAACCCGATGGCGATGATCCTCGCGGCCGCCGCGCTCCTGCAGCACGGGGACGAGCAGGCGCAGTTGGCCGCCCGGGCCGTCCGCGAGGCTGCGCTCGAGGCCGTGGCCGACGGGATCAAGACCGCCGACCTGGGCGGCTATACGGGCACGAGCGAGTTCACCGACGACGTGATCCGCCGCACGAAGACGAAGCTCGAGATCTGGGCGTCGCTCTGAGCGCGTGCGGCAATTGGGCCGGCCGCCTCGACGAGGCGCTCGGCCCGCAAGACCTGGAGGGCTCGGCGGGCTAGGACGCTTTCGACTGAGCTGCCTGCTCCATCTCCAGCTCCAGCTCCAGCTCGTCGGCCTCGAACGCGGCCGAGAACGCCTCGGCGACGTCGGGGTCGAACTGGGAGCCGGCGCAGCGGGCGACCTCGCGGGCCGCGTCGTTCGGGGCCAGAGCGCTCCGGTACGGGCGCGTCGAGGTCATCGCGTCGTAGGCGTCCGCGACGGCAAGGATCCGCGCCTCGAGCGGGATCTCGTCGCCCGCGAGCCGGTCCGGATAGCCGGTACCGTCCCAGCGCTCGTGATGGTGCAGGACGCAGCTGACCGCGGAGCGGAAGCGCGGAGATGCCGTCGATCAGCTCGGCTCCGGCAGATGGGTGCGTGCGGATCAGGTCGAACTCGTCATGGTCGAGCGGGCCGGGCTTCAGGAGCACGTCGTCGGGAATCCCGACCTTGCCGATGTCGTGCAGCGGCCCGCCCATCTGGATCGCCTCGACGACGGGCTCCTCCGTCGCGAGCCGCCGCGCGATCGCGAGCGCGAACTCCGTGACCCGCGCGGAGTGGCCGCGGGTGTACGGGTCGCGCGCTTCGATGGCCAGCGAGAGAGCGAGGAGGGACCCCATCGGCCCCATCCGTTTCTCCTCGACGCGCGCGCTTCCTTCTACGCTTCCTCGACCACGCGGCGCTTCCAGACGTGGAAGCCGAGGAAGCCGACGACGAGCACGGCCACGATCACGATGCCGCCGATCAGAGCCGTAGCGGTTGACCGCGTCCGCGGCGGCGTGGCCGCCGTAGTACGCGAGCGTCCCGACGAGGATCGCCCAGCAGATCCCGCCCAGCGCGTTCCAGAGGAAGAAGCGCCACCAGGCCATCCTCCCCACCCCGGCAAGCCAGGCCGCCGTCACGCGCAAGATGGCGAAGAAGCGGGCGAGGAAGACGGTCTTCGCGCCGTGCCGCAGGAAGAATCGCTCCGACGGCGGCAGGATCCGATCCGACCACCGCTCGAGCGGCTTCCACCGCTGCAGCAGCTTGCGGCCGCCCGTGCGGCCGATCACGTAGCCGATGTTGTCGCCGATGATCGCGGCCGCGGCCGCAATCGCGATCACCGCGACGATCGAGTATTCGCCGCGGTCGGCGAGGATCGCCGCGGCGATCAGCGCCGTCTCGCCCGGCAGGGGCACGCCCGCGGACTCCATGGCGACGAGCACGAAGAGCAGGATCAACCCGTGGTGGATCAGCTGGTTCGTCACCGGCTCGGCACCGGAGACCAGTCTACGGGCCGATTCCTGGCGCGGGCAGGACGCCCTTCTGCGAGAGTTCTGCGCCGCATGCGAATCGGCGTCCCGAAGGAGATCGCTGCCGGCGAGCGGCGCGTCGCGCTCGTGCCGGAGACGCTCGGGCGCCTCGACGGCATCGAGACCGCGGTCGAGCGCGGCGCCGGCGAGCAGGCGGGATTCTCCGACGACGCGTACCGCGAGGCCGGCGCCGAGGTCGTCGACGACGCCTGGACCGGCGTGGACGCGGTCGTCAAGGTCGCGAAGCCCACCGAGGAGGAGGTCGAACGGCTGCGCGGCCGGGCAGCTGCTGATCGGGTTCCTGCAGCCGCTGACGGACACCGCGCTCGTCGACCGGCTCGCCGAGCGGGAGGTCCTCGGCTTCGCGATGGAGTCGATCCCCAGGATCACCCGCGCGCAGTCGATGGACGCGCTGTCGTCGCAGGCCACGGTGGCCGGCTACAAGGCGGTGCTCCTGGCCGCGGAGCGCCTGCCGAAGTTCTTCCCGATGCTGACGACGGCGGCAGGGACGATCGCCCCGGCCAAGGTCCTCGTGCTCGGCGCAGGCGTGGCCGGACTGCAGGCGATCGCGACGGCGCGGCGGCTCGGCGCGGTGGTCTCCGGGTTCGACGTGCGCCCGGCGGTGAAGGAGCAGGTGCAGTCGCTCGGCGCCACGTTCCTCGATCTCGGCGTCGTCGGCGAGGAGACCGAGGGCGGCTACGCCCGCGAGCTGACGGCCGAGGAGCAGGCGCGGCAGCAGGCGGCGCTCGAGGAGCGGATCCCGGACTTCGACGCCGTGATCACGACCGCCGCCGTTCCGGGTCGGCCGGCTCCGAGGTTGATCCCCGCCGGCGCGGTCGCCGGCATGCGCGCGGGCTCGGTGATCGTCGACCTCGCGGCGGAGACGGGCGGCAACTGCGAGTTGACCCGGCCCGGCGAGGAGGTCGTCGAGCACGGCGTCACGATCCTCGGGCCGACGAACCTCGCGAGCACGATGCCGCTCCACGCGAGCCAGCTGTACGCGCGGAACGTCGCCGCGCTCCTCACGCACCTCGCGCCGGGAGGCGAGCTCGAGCTCGACTGGTCGGACGAGATCACCGCCGGCACGTGCGTGACGCGGAAGGTGGCGGCGGCGTGAGCCCGCTCGGAAGAGCCGGGAGGTCACACCCGTGAGCCACACCGCGCAGCTCGTCGTCGAGCTGACGATCCTCGCCCTGGCGATCTTCCTCGGCTTCGAGGTGATCTCGAAGGTGCCGACGCTGCTGCACACGCCGCTCATGTCGGGGACGAACGCAATCCACGGGATCGTGATCGTCGGCGCGATGCTCGTCGCCGGGGCGGCGAACGCGGATCGGCTCACCGGCTGGCTCGGCTTCCTCGCGGTCATCCTCGGCGCCGCGAACGTCGTCGGCGGCTTCGTCGTCACCGACCGGATGCTGGAGATGTTCAAGAAGCGCGAGCCGCCGGCGCCGGAGGAGCGCGAGTGAGCCAGAACGCGTCGAACCTGGCGTACCTGGTCACGATCATCTGCTTCATCCTCGCGCTCCGGTTCCTGTCCTCGCCGACGACTGCACGGCGCGGCAACTGGATCGGCGCCGCCGGGATGGCGATCGCGATCGCGGTCACGCTGGCGAGCAACGAGATCGTCACGTACTGGCGGATCATCCTCGGGTCGCTGATCGGCGGCACCTTCGGCTTCGTCGCCGCGCGCAGGGTGAAGATGACCGCGATGCCGCAGATGGTGGCGCTGTTCAACGGCGTCGGCGGCGGCGCGGCGGCGCTCGTCTCGCTTGCGGAGTATCACAACCGGGCCCCGGACCCGGGCCGGCTCCACGGGGACATCTCGGTCGCGATCATCGCTTCCGCGCTGATCGGCTCCGTCTCCTTCGCGGGCTCGATGGTCGCGTTCGCCAAGCTCCAGGAGCTGATTCGCGGCCGGCCCATCACCTACCCGGGGCAGAAGGTCGGCAACCTGCTGCTGCTCGCCGCGGTCGTGGCCTGTGGCGCCGCGATCGTCGCCGGGGCGGAGGAACAGTGGCTCCTCTGGGCGCTCGTGCTCGGCGCGCTCCTGTTCGGTGTGCTGTTCGTCCTGCCGATCGGCGGGGCGGACATGCCGGTCGTGATCTCGTTGCTGAACGCCTTCACCGGCCTGGCGGCCGCGGCGACCGGATTCGAGCTCGGCTCCTACGTGCTGATCGTGAGCGGCGCCCTCGTCGGCGCCTCCGGCTCCCTGCTGACGATGAAGATGGGGCAGGCGATGAACCGCTCGATCGCCAACGTCCTCTTCGGCGCGTTCGGCCAGATCCAGCCCAGCGGCGCCGCCGCGGCGACGGTCGACGGAAGCGTGCGGCCCGCCAGCGTCGAGGACGTGGCGATCATGCTCGCCTATGCGCAGCGCGTCGTGGTCGTCCCCGGCTACGGGCTCGCGGTCGCGCAGGCCCAGCACACCGTGCGAGAGCTGGCGGACGAGCTGGAGAAGCGGGGCGTGCAGGTCTCGTACGCGATCCACCCGGTGGCCGGCCGGATGCCGGGCCACATGAACGTCCTGCTCGCCGAGGCCAACGTGCCGTATCCGGCGCTGAAGGAGATGGACGAGATCAACCCGGAGTTCCCGCAGACAGACGTGGCGCTCGTGATCGGCGCGAACGACGTCGTCAACCCGGCGGCACGCAACGATCCCGCCAGCCCGATCTACGGGATGCCGATCCTCGACGTCGACCACGCCAAGCAGATCGTCGTCCTGAAGCGCTCGATGAACCCGGGGTTCGCCGGCATCGAGAACCCGCTCTTCCTCGATCCGAAGACGGTGATGCTGTTCGGCGACGCGAAGGACTCCGTCGCGAAGCTCGTGACGGGGGTCAAGGGACTCTGACGCGAATCCCGCTCTTCACCGGGCGGCACGTCGAGCTGGCCGTGTCGCCCGACCGGGCCGTCGCAGCGGTGCGCGAGGCGTTCGCGGCGTACGCGCGGGGCGAGTGGACGATGCCGCCGAAGGTGTACGTGCCGGCGTATCCTGCGGGGGACTTCCGCGCCATGCCTGCGCTCGGCGCCGGGCACGCGATGGTGAAGTGGGTGACCTCGTTCCCTCGCAATCCGCTCCAGGGCCTGCCGACGGTCATGGGCCTGGTGCTCGTGTCGGACGCGTCGAATGGCCTCCTGAAGGCCGCGCTCGACGCAGCCTCGGTGACGGCGCTGCGCACGGGTGCAGCGGCTGTGCTCGCCGCGGAGGAGCTCGGCCGCCGCGACGCGGGCCGCGCGGCGGTGGTCGGCACCGGGGTGAACGGGCGGGCCGCGGCGCGGACGTTCCTCGCGCGCGGCCGGTCGGTGCTGCTGTGGGACGTCAACGAGGAGCGCGCGCGCCACGTCGCCTCCGAGCTGGGCGCCGAGATTGCAGCGTCGGCGGAGGAGGCTCTCTCGGCGGACATCGTGGTCACGGTCACGCCCGGTCACGAGGTGCTGTTCCCCGAGGGCTCGCTCCGGCCGGGCCAGCACGTCAGCCTGATGGGCGCAGACGGTCCCGGAAAGGCGGAGATCGCTCCCGGCGAGCTCGCGCGCGTCCGCGTGTTCTGCGACGACTGGGAGCAGGCGAGCCACGGCGGCGAGCTCGTGCACGCCGTGGAGCAAGGGCTGCTCGCGCAGGAGGATGTCGGGCTCCTCGGCGACGTGCTCGCCGGCTCGGCGCCGGGTCGCCGGAGCGAGGACGAGATCACGGCATTCGACTCCACGGGGCTCGCGATCCAGGATCTCGCGATCGCCCTCGCCGCGCTCGAGGCGGCGGACGACCTCCCCGATCTGCCGCGCTTCGAGCTCTAGAAGAATCGCGACGGGTCGAACAGCTCGAGGTCGGAGAGCTGCTCGCCGAGGACCGCGCGGGCGACGAGGTCGCCGCAGGCGAGGCCGAGCACGTTCCCGTGCCCGGCGTAACCGCCGGCAAGCCAGACGCGCTCCCGGCCGGGCACCTTGCCGACCAGCGGCAGGCCGTCCGGCGAGTCGCCCCAGATCCCGGCCCAGCGGTGGGTGATCGCCGGTCGGAAGCCGGCGAGCCGCTCGACGAGCGCGTCGATTCGCTGCTGGACGAGAGGAGTCGTCTGCTCGACGTCCGTGCGCTCGGTCTCGAGCGCAGCGTCGCGGTTGCCGCCGAGCACGAGCCGCCGGTCGGGGAGCTGGTGCCAGTAGTCGTAGCCGTTCCGCGCGTAGTGGGGGCGCGCGTAGCGAAGCTCGGGCAGCGGCTCGGTTGCGACGACCTGGCCCCGCGTCGGGCGGACGAGCCCCCGGAGCTCCGGCAGGACGGCGCCCGTGAAGCCGTCCGTCGCGATCACGACGGCATCCGCCCCAAGGTCGCCGATCTCAACCCGGCTGTGCTCGACGATCTCGGCCCCGGCCTCCGCGGCGTGGCGCGCGAGGCGCCGGACCCAGCGCGCGGGCTGGAGGGCCCCGTCGGGCGGGTGGAGGATCGCGCCGTGGTAGAGATCGCTCAGCGGCTCGCCGAGGGCGTCCCGCTCGACCCACTCCACGGCGAGGCCGTCGGCTTCCAGCGCCGCGTGCTCGGCGCTCAAGTCGTCCCACTCGGGCGCGTCCGCGGCCAGCCGGAGGCTGCCGACGCGCCTGAACGCGTCGCCGGCAAGCGACTCGAGCCGATCCAGCGTCTGCTCGGTGAGCAGCCATAGACGACGCGCCCGCTCTGGGCCAAACTCGGCTCGCGCCCGGTCGTACGGGCCTGCTCCGCCGCGGAGGGCGAAACCGCCGTTGCGGCCGCTCGCGCCCCCGGCGATCTCCTGCGACTCGTGGAGCTGCACCCGCAGACCGGATTGCGCAAGCGTCAGCGCACACGAGCAGCCCGTGACACCACCGCCGACGACGATCACGTCGGGGCGGCCGGCGAGCCGATTACGCGGCAAGGGCTCGGTCGACTCCTCGAGCCAGTACGAGATCGTCATCAGTCGGCGATCCTAGCCCGGGCGATGCCCATGCCCCGCGAAGGATGCGGCGCGGACGTCCAGCTGCGTCCGTTCGATTGTCATGGCGCGCCTAGCTCGACGGCATCACCTCCCTGTACAGTCCATCGCCGCTCGCGACAACGCCGGCGAGCTCGAGCTCGGACAGGGCTCCGGCGAGTGCCCCCGCGTCGAGCTCCAGGCGGCCGACGAGCTCGTCGATCGTCGCCGCGCCGTCGCCGAGCGCGTCGAGAACCCGCGCCGCTTCCGGAGAGACGTCCAGTCGACCCGGCAGCGCGGGCTCGATCCCGAGCGCCTCGAGGACGTCGCCGGCGGCCGTGAGCGGCGTCGCGCCGATCCGCAGCAGCGCATTCGAGCCTCTGGAGAGACCCGCGGTGATCTCGCCGGGCACCGCGAAGACCTCGCGCCCCTCCTCGAGTGCAAAGTCGGCGGTGATCAGGGAGCCGCTTCGCTCCCGCGCTTCGACGACGACGGTCGCGACCGCGAGACCCGCGATGATGCGGTTCCTCGCCGGGAAGCGCCAGGGCGCCGGCTCGACCGACGGGGCGTACTCGGAGACCACGAGGCCGGCCTCGCAGATCCGGCGTGCCAGTTCGCGGTGTACGGCCGGGTAGTCTCGGTCGACGCCGCAACCGAGGACGGCGACTGTCGTGCCGGCGGCTTCCAGCGCACCTCGATGCGCCTCGGCGTCGATCCCACGGGCAAGTCCGCTGACCACGACGACGCCCGCGGACGCGAGCTCGCGCCCGAGCATTCGTGCGACACCGGCGCCGTAGCCGGAGCACGCGCGTGCCCCAACGACCGCGATCGCGGGGCGGGACAGCACCTCGAGCGCGCCGTCGCCGCGGACGAACAACCCCGCCGGCGGATCGTGGATCGCGCGGAGGAGCGGCGGGAACGCGTCGTCCGAACGGGCGAGCCAGCGCACTCCGGCCTCCTTCAGGCTCGCGGAGAACGCCACGGGATCGAACCGCCGCTTGAACCGGGCAAACCTCTCGTCGCCCGGCGCCCGAATGAGATGCAGCCCGGACTCCGACGCGTAGGCGGCGAGCACGAGCTCGTTCACGGCGAGCCCCCGAGCGGCGAACGATACGAGAGCGCCTCCGAGACATGCTCAGGCAGCACTGCGTCCGCCGCCGCCAACGCGGCGATTGTGGCGGCGACCCTTGCGACGCGGGACCGTCCGCGCCCGGAGAGCGGCAGCCGCTCCACGGCGCGCGTCAGCAGCGCATCCGCGGCCTGCGTCCGCACGGGCGGCGAGTCGTCGATCCGGCGCCTGGCGGCCTCGACCCGCCGCCTGACGTCGTCGGAGGCCTCGCCGCAGCCGTTCGCGAGCTCGTGTGCACGGGCCCGGGGCACGGTCACCACGAGGTCGAAGCGGTCCAGCAGCGCCCGCGACAGCTTGTCGCGGTAGCGGGCGAGCCGCTGCGGCGAACACGAGCACTCCGCCCCCGGGTCGCCGCGGGCTCCGCAGGGGCAGAGATTCATGGTCCCCACGAGCTGGAATCGCGCCGGAAAGACGACCCTCCCGGCGGCCCGGGCGATGCTGATGGCTCCGTCCTCGAGCGGCTGCCTCAGCGCCTCGAGCGCCGGTCGCTGGAACTCGGCGAGCTCGTCGAGGAGCAGGATCCCGTGGTGGGCGAGGCTCGCCTCGCCGGGACGAAGCCCGGGGCCGCCTCCGACGATCGCAGCGGTCGACGCGCTGTGGTGCGGCGCGCGAAAGGGCGGCATCCACACGAGCGGCCGGTCCGCCGGCAGCAATCCCGCGACCGAGTGGATGCGCGACACCTCGAGCGCCGCCTCCTCGGGGAGAGGCGGGAGGATTCCCGGCAGCCTGCGGGCGAGCATCGTCTTTCCGGTGCCCGGCGGTCCCCCGAGCAGGAGGTTGTGGCGACCCGCGGCAGCCAGCTCCAAGGCCCGGCGCGCCCTCTCCTGGCCGCGCACGTCGGCCAGATCGGCCGCGGGCGGTGCCGGCGCGACCTCCGGCGCCTCCCAGGCCGGCGCCGGAGCATCTCCGCGCAGATACTCCACCGCATCCGCGAGGTGGGGCACCGGAACAGGCTCCACGCCCGCAAGCGCGACCTCCGGAGCCGACTCGGCCGCGCACAGCAGCTTCCGCAGGCCCGACCGGCGAGCCCCCTCTGCGGAGGCCAGCGCGCCGCCGACCGGACGCAGACGCCCGTCCAGCGACAGCTCGCCGACCGCCGCGTGGCCGATCAGCGCGTCGGGAGGGATCTGCCGTGAGGCTGCGAGGACGGCCAGCGCGATCGGAAGGTCGAACCCCGATCCCTCCTTCCGCAGCTCCGCGGGAGCGAGGTTGACCGTGATGCGCCGTTGCGGCCATTCCAGCTCCGCGGACGTGATGCCGCTGCGCACCCGTTCCTTCGCCTCCTGACACGCCCGGTCCGCGAGGCCGACGATCGCGAAGGCCGGAACCCCCAGCTGCAGGTGCGCCTCGACGTCGACGCGCCGTGCGTCGAGGCCCACGAGCGCGTGCGTGACGGTGCGGGCGAGCACCCGAACCACGGTACGGGCGAACCGCGCACGCGTCTGAGCCGATTGTGTGACGAAAGACACCTCGCGCTGACCGCCTGAGGAAGCCTGGTCCTCTCAGGACTAACTAGCCAGCTTGAGCCGGCGGCGCGTGCAGGAGAAACTGATCCGGTGGATCCAGCTACGGAGTACGCGACAAGCGGCAACGTCCGCATTGCGTACACAGTGTCGAGCGGTGGGCCTCTTGACCTCGTGATCGTCCCTGGCATGGCGACGAGCGTCGACCAACCGATCTATGAACGGGAACGAGAGCCGTTCCTGCTTGCGGTCAGTTCTTTCTGTCGGCGGATCGACTTCGACAAGCGCGGAACCGGGGCCTCCGACCGCGTCGGCGGTGCGCCGTCACTCGAAGAGCGGATGGACGACGTCCGCGCGGTCATGGACGCAATCGGCTCGACGCACGCGGCTCTGCTTGGTGCGGGGGACGGCGCCCCGATGAGTCTCCTCTTCGCAGCGACGTATCCCGAGCGGACGGTCGCGCTTGTTCTCTATAACCCTGTCCCCCGCTTTACGCAGACGGAGGGTTTCCCTTGGGCCCCGACGCGCGAGGAGTACGAGCGTAAGGCGGCAGTCGCGGTGGCCGGCTGGGGAACCGTCGAGTACGAAGCGGAGATAGCTCGCGCCTACCGGCACGCCAAGCCCACCGAGGAGCAGCTGCGGGAGCAGGCGCGCAGACGTCGTCTCGCCGCGAGCCCCGGTGCGGCCGCGTTGTTGTTCCGGATGAACTTGGAGATCGACGTCCGCTCAGTTCTGCCCTCTGTACACGTCCCCGTCCTCGCGTTGTACCCACCGCCTCACCGGGACCGGACTCGCTATCTCGCGGACCGCGTCCCGAGGGTCGAGCTCATCGAGACGAGTGACGTGGGCACGATTGAGCAGAGACTCGCGCCCCATGCTGCGGAGATCGAACGCTTCCTGCTGACAGCGCTCGCGGCGAAGAACGAACTCGAAGCGGAGCCTGCGCGGGTGCTCGCGACGGTCCTGTTCACCGATCTCGTCGACTCGACCGAGAAGGCGCTCGAGCTCGGGCCTCGCTGGCGTGAGGTGCTTCAGGAGCACAACGCGATCGTTCGGCGCGAGCTCTGGAAGTTCAGCGGCCGCGAGATCGATACTGCCGGTGACGGCTTCTTCGCCTCCGGCTTCGACGGGCCGGCACGCGCGATCCGTTGCGCCTGCGCGATCCGCGATGCGATCACCGGACTGGGGCTCGGAATCCGTATCGGCATCCATACCGGCGAGTGCGACGTCGTTGACGGGAAGCTGTCGGGCCTGGCGGTGAGCATCGGCGCGCGTGTCGCGAACCAAGCCGCCGAGGGTGAGGTGCTTGTTACCGGGACCGTGCGCGATCTTGTCGCAGGCTCGGCGATCCACTTCGAGCAGCGCGGGCTCCGTGATCTGAAGGGCGTCGGTGAATGGCCGCTGTACGCCGCACGGCACGCACCGACGAGTTAGTCACATGAGTCCGAGGGCCTAGAGATGCTGACCGCTCCGCTCCGCACCGCGCCGGGCGACCTACGCGCGGACGACGAGCACGTCCTCGAAGTACTCTCCCGCGCGGCGCCCCGTCCGGCGGTTCACGTGGCGGCGCAGCCGCTGCTCGAGCTCGAGCCCGGCACGCTCGAGGATCGAGGGATAGAGCTCACGCCGGTCGTTCACGACGACGAGCAACGGCGCTCCGGCGGGCAGGACCTCCCTTGTCCGCGCCAGCACGGAAACGATTCCGTCCGAGTACGCCTCGATCGCCGCACGGCTCGTCCCGCGCGCGGCGGCGCCGAGCTCGAGGTCACGGCGGTCGTCCAGTCCGAGAAGCTCGTACGCGTAACGGTGCTGCTCGTGGTAGTCGATCAGCCCCGGATACGGCGGGGACGTGAGCGCGGCGTCGATCGACGGCAGGTCGAGCTCGCGCGAGTCGCCGTGGAAGACGGCGACGCGTCCCTTGCCGCGCAGCTTTGCGAACTCCTTGATCCGCTTCAGCGTGTCGAGCGTGTACCGCGAGACGAACTGACGGGCGGTCGTGACGGGCCGGCATGTGCGCTTGTGCTTGTGGCACCAGTACTCGTCGAGTTGAGGCGCCCGCGGGAAGTCCAGGTCGAAGTGCGTCGTCCGCCGCGCCGAGCGCGCGGCACGCGCCAGGATCACGCGCAGGACATCCGCGTGCTCGTAGTCGTCCACGAGCGATCGGAAGAAGAGGAGCTCCGCTGCGGCCTCCGGGGCGTACCACTCCTCGACGAACGGCAGCACGTCATCCGACGGCTCGAGCGCGAAGCGGCCGAAGCGGGTGAGCGCGTCGCGAAGCTCGCGCTCCAGGACGAAGAGGTTGTAGCGCTCGGTCTTGACGCGCATCAACAGGCAGTTGAACGCCGCGACGTCGACCCCGACCGCGTCGCGGCCGCTTTCGAGCGACTGGACGAGCGTGGTTCCCGAGCCCGCGAACGGGTCGAGCACCCGCGCGCCCGGCGCCACGTACCGCTCGAGGAGCGTCTCGACGAGCTGCGGAATGAACTTCCCGAGGTACGGATGGAGACGGTGGACGTGCTTCGTCCGCTCGCGCTCAGGGAGCTCGCCCTCGGACCAGGAGAGCTCGAGGTCGATGTCGGCGTAGAGGGCGTCCTGTGTCGGGGCCACGCACACCGGTTCGACGGCGCGCTAAAAGGCTCCTTCCACACGCTCCAGACGACCCGCGCGCTCGACCACGACGTCGAAGCGCACCTCGAGCCGCGCCAGCTCCGGCCGCGCGGCGAGCCACGCCTCCGCCGCGCGACGGATACGGCGCTGCTTCTCCTGCCCGACCATGTCGAGTGGATCGCCCCAACGTTCGCCCGTCTTGGCCTTGACCTCGCAGAACACGAGCCGCCGGCCGCGGCGCAGGACCAGGTCGAGCTCGTTCCCGCCCGCCCACGCGTTGACGTCCAGAACGCGGTACCCGCGCAGGAGATAGTGGCGGGCCGCCCGCGTCTCGGCCTTCAGGCCGACGCGGCGGCGGCGAGCTCCTCGTCCGTCCGGTATCCCTCGTTCGTCTGGTAGCACTCGTTCGTTCGGTAGCCGTTGTTCGTCTGGTAGCCGTTGTTCGTCTGGTAGCACAGCGCCTGGAAGGACATGCGATGGATCTCCGATGGGCCCCGCTCCCGGACGACGCGAGCGTGTCCGGGTGTGATGTAGCCGACGTGCGACGAGAACCCGAAGGCCGGGTAGAGCGCGTCGGCCCGCTTCATGTAGCGGTCCCGCGTCACCTTCGCGACGATCGACGCGGCCGCGATCGCCGCGCTTTTCGTGTCGCCGTCGACGACCGCGCGATGCTCCGGCGCCTCCCTCCCCAGCCGGAACCCGTCGACGAGGCAAGCATCGGCGGGCTGGCAGCCGCGCAGCGCCGCCCGCAGCCCTGCGAGGTTGCAGCGGTGGAGCCCCTGCCGGTCGATGACGCTCGGCGGGAAGACGTGCACGGAGACCTTCGTGGCGCACGACATCACCGCTGCAAAGAGCTCGTCGCGAGTGCGGTGGCTGAGCTGCTTCGAGTCGTTCAGCCGAGCGAGCGGACGGACGCGGTGGTCGCGCAGGCTGCCGTAGTCGAGCAGCACTCCAGCCACGACCAACGGTCCGGCGAGCGACCCGCGACCCGCCTCGTCTGCACCGGCGACGAAGCGGACGCCGAGCTTGCGGTCGAACCGGAGGAGCTTCTGGCCGATCGGGGCCGCCATGCAACGAGGATAGCCTCGCGCCCGGCGGGAATCGTCACAGCTCTGTCAAAGAAGTGCGCTAAGAGCTCGCGTCGAGCTACCTAGGACTGCTGCTTCTCGCGGACCCGCGCCTTCTTGCCCACGCGGCCCCGGAGGTAGTACAGCTTCGCGCGGTTCACGTCGCCGATCGACATCACTTCGAGCTTCTCGATCTTGGGCGAGTGCAGCGGGAACGTCCGCTCGACGCCGACGCCGAAGGAGTTCTTGCGGACGGTGAACGTCTCGCGGGCCCCGGCGCCCTGGCGCTTGATCACGATCCCCTCGTAGACCTGGATGCGGCGGCGCTGGCCCTCGATCACCTGAAAGTGGACCCGGACCGTGTCCCCCGCCTTGAAGCGCGGGATGTCGTCACGCAGCTGCTGCTGCTCGAGGGTTTCGATCACCTTGCTCATACGGAAAGAAGCCGGCGGGTCGCCGCCGACCGCGGAATGGTAGCGAAATCTGGCGTGGAGGGGCACTTCGGTCCACGGCGCACCCCAGGACCCGTCCCTAACCCCCACCCACCCGGGGACAGGCCGAGGGTAGCCGCCACACGCGCACGTGTCCGTGACGAAAGTGGAACTTCTTCTAGCGGAGCGAGAGCCGCTGCGGCGGCCAGTAGGTCGCGAAGACGCGACCGATCAGGTTCTTGCGCGGCACGGTTCCCCATTCGCGCGAGTCGCACGAGGTGTCGCGGTTGTCGCCCATGAAGAAGTACTGGCCCGGCGGGATCTTCCGCGGCGGCAGCGTCTTGGTGTCGCGCCGCTGCGACTGGAGGTACGGCTCATTCAGGCGCGTGCCGTTGATGTAGACGTAGCCGGCGCGCTCGGCCCAGGTCTCGCCCGGCAGGCCGACCAGGCGCTTCACGAACGTCCCGCCCGCGCCGCAGCTGAGCGCGGCGGCCGGAGGCGTCTTGAAGACGACGATGTCGCCGCGCTTCGGCGAGGTGAAGTGGTACACGAAGCGCGCCGCCAGCACGCGGTCCGAATACGACGCCTCACAGCCGTTACCCGGTGTTGCGCAATGGAGCGTCGGCTCCATCGACGAGGACGGGATCCGGTACGGGTTCACGATCCAGGCCTTGATCGCCAGCACGATCACGATCGCGCCCACGATCGTCACCAGCCAGTCGATGGTCACGCGCCAGGCGTCCGACATGCCGTGCGTCAGGCGGTCGACGGGATGCCTCACCGTACGTGCTCCCGCCGCCAGGCCTCGACCTTCGCGTGATCGCCCGAGAGCAGCACGTCCGGCACGGTCCAGCCGCGGAAGTCCGCCGGCCGCGTGTAGTGCGGGTACTCGAGCCGGCCCCCGAGCTCGGTCGAGAACGACTCGAGCTCTCCGGACCCCTCGGCGAGCGCGCCCGGGAGCCGCCGCGCGACGGCGTCCACGACGACCATCGCCGGCAGGTCCCCGTTCGAGAGCACGTAGGGGCCGATCGAGAGCGCGTCGGAGCAGAGATGCTCCACGATCCGCTCGTCGAAGCCCTCGAAGCGGGACGAGAGCAGCGTCACGCGCTCGGCGGCGGCGAGCTCCTCGACGACGGACTGCGTCAGCTGGCGCCCCTGCGGCGTCAGCGCCACGACGGGCCGGGCCGGAGCGCCGCCGTACACGGCGTCGAGCGCCGCGGCGACGACGTCGACGCGGAGCACCATGCCCGCCCCGCCGCCGTAGGGCTCGTCGTCCACCTGGCCGCCGCTCAGCGGTGTGTAGTCACGGTAGTTGAAGAGCCGCAGATCGAGCTCTCCACCGAGCACCGTCGCGAGCGGGCGCTGCTCCGTCAACCAGGCAAACGCATGCGGAACCAGCGTGAAGACGTCCAGCTGCACGGAAACGGCGAGGTTAGTGGAAGGTGATCCGCTTCGGCGGCCAGTAGGTGGCGAAGACCTGCCCGATCAGGTCCTTCCGCGGCACGGCTCCCCAGCGGCGCGAGTCGCACGAGTACTTGCGGTTGTCGCCCATGAAGAAGTAGCGGCCGGCCGGGATCTTGCGGGCGGGCCACGTCTCGGCGTCGCGGCGCTCGGGCTTCACCCAGGGCTCGTTCAGCGGCTTGCCGTTGATGGAGACGATCCCGTCCCGCTCCGACCACGTGTCGCCGGGCAGGCCGATCAGGCGCTTCACGTAGACGCCCGCGGAGCCGCAGAGCGTGAGGGCCTTCTTCGGCGCCTGGAAGACGATGATGTCGCCGCGCTTCGGCTTGCGGAAGTGGTAGATGAAGCGGTTCGCCAGCACGCGGTCGGAGAAGCTCGCCTCGCAGTCCGCGCCGGGCCGCGCGCAATGCAGCGTCGGCTCCATCGACGAGGACGGGATCCGGTACGGGTTGACGATCCAGGCCTTGATCGCCAGCACGATCACGATCGCGCCGACGATCGTCACCAGCCAGTCGATGGTCACGCGCCATCCGTGCGGCATGCCCTCCGTCAGCCTGTCGACCGGCCCTCTCATACGTCCTCGACGAACCCCGCCGACACGACGATCCGCCCCGCAGACACGTCGACCTCACGCACGCAATCCTCGACCAGCGGCAGCGCGAGCCCGGTGTCGAGCTCGAGCACGTCGTTGGCCGGGTAGGGCTGCACATCCTTCACATGCCCGAGCACGGCGCCGCCCTCCTCGACGACCTCCAGCCCGACGAGCTCGAACACGTAGTACTCGTCGGGGTCGAGCGCGGGCAGCTCCCGCCGCGGGACCGCCAGCTCGGCGCCGCGCTCCACCGGCCGGTCGAGGCGGATCGCGAGCCGCCCCCCGCCGACGCGCTTCGACGCGACAACCTCCGCCGCCTCGCCGCCCACGAGCACGCGCGCGCCCTTCGCGAAGCGCTGTGGATCCTCGCTCGGACGCTCGATCACAAACGAGCCGTCCAGGCCGTGCGGCCTGCCGACGCGGCCGATGATGACGAGATCCTCGGTCATGCGCTGAAGGCGGTGATCGCCTCGGCGCGCGAGGGCACCTGGAGGACGTTCTCGCGCGCAAGCTCCTCGGCCTGAGGATGACCGCTGGTGCGGATTGCGGCGGCCGCGCGCTCGAAGTCGTACTCCGTGCGCCGGTGCTCGACGCCGCCCGGGGAGGACGGAGAGACCATCGCCCAGTACGCGCCGGGCCGGTTCTCGTACGGCATCCCGACGCTGCCTGCGTTCGCGTAGCGCCCGCGACGCTGCTGCATGTGGGTATGGCCGCCGACGACGAGGCGCGCGAGCGCTGCCGGCCAGCAGCAGCTCCAGCTCCTCGTCGGTCGTCGCGTCGGTGATCGTCGGCAGGTCGTCGGTCGGGGTCGCGTGGCAGTAGCAGACGCCGTCCAGCTCGATCGCCGTCGGTAGCGCGCCGAGCGCGTCCCACTCCTCCTCCGGCAGCTGCTCGAAGACCCAGCTGCCGCCCTCGGCGGGGCTCCGCTCGCAGTTGCCGCGGATCCAGCGTGCCTCGACGGAGCGGGCCAGCTCGAGCGTCTCGGCCGGGAACGGCCCGTGAACGACGTCCCCGCCGAACACGATCGCGTCGACGCCCTCGCGCTCGACCTCGACGAGGACGGCCTCGAGCGCATGCACGTTTCCGTGCACGTCGTACAGAGCGGCGACCTTCACTCGACGATCTCGAGATAGACCCGGCGGCCGTCGTGGACGGCGCTCGCCCGCACGACCGTCCGCAGCGCCCGCGCGATCCGGCCCGAGCGGCCGATCACCCTGCCGATGTCGTCCGGGGCGACGAAGAGGCGCAGGACGAGATCGTCGTCCCCGTCCACCTCTTCCACCTTGACGGCCTCGGGGTCGTCGACGAGCTCCCTCGCCAGGTACTCGAGCAGCTCAGCCAATGTCCTTGGCCTTCAGGAGGCGAGCCACCGCATCGGTGGGCTGCGCGCCCTTCGAGAGCCAGTCCTTCACCTTCGCCTCGTCGAACTCGATCGTCGACGGGTCGGTCTGTGGGTTGTAGCGGCCCACGATCTCCAGGAACTTGCCGTCGCGCGGAGAGCGCGAGTCGGCCGCGACCACGCGGTAGATCGGGTTCTTCTTCGACCCGACGCGGGCCAGTCTCAGCTTCACAGCCATGCAGCTACCTCCGGCCGGCTTTCTGGACGAGATCGGGCGGGAGCGCCGGCATCTTTCCCTTGCCCATCTGCTTCATCATCTTCTCCATCTGCTTGCGCGCCTGCAGGAGCCGGTTCACCTCGTCGAGCGAGGTGCCGCTCCCCTTGGCGATGCGGACGCGCCGCCGCTGGTCGATCACGTGCGGGACACGCCGCTCGTGCGGGGTCATCGAGAGGACGATCGCCTCGACCCGCGCCAGCTGGCGGTCGTCGATCTGCACGTCGCCGAGCTGCTTGCCCAGGCCGGGGATCATCTTCAGGACGCCCTGCAGCGGGCCCATCTTCTTCAGCATCCGCTGTGCTGCGAGGAAGTCGTCGAACGTGAACTGCCCCTTCCGGAGCCGCTCCTCCATGGCGGCCTGCTCGTCTTCCTCGACTGCGGCCTCGGCCTTCTCGATCAGGCTCAATACGTCGCCCATGCCGAGGATCCGCGAGGCCATCCGGTCGGGGTGGAACCACTCGAGCTGGTCGAGCTTCTCGCCGACGGACATCAGCTTGATCGGCGTACCCGTGACGGCCTTGACCGAGAGCGCGGCGCCGCCGCGCGCGTCGCCGTCGAGCTTCGTCATCACGACGCCGTCGAAGGCGATCCGCTCCTGGAAGGCCGTGGCGACGTTGACGGCCTCCTGGCCGGTCATCGCGTCGAGCACCAGCAGGACGTTGAACGGCTTCGCCTCGGCGCGCACCGCCACGAGCTCGTCCATCAGCGGCTCGTCGACGTGCAGACGGCCCGCGGTGTCGACGATGACGGTGTCGAGGCCCTCCTCCCTCGCGCGGGCAAGGCCGTTGCGCACGGCTTCGACCGGATCCTGCGTCTCGGTTCTGAAGACCGGCACCTGGATCTGCTTGCCGAGCTGCTCGAGCTGGTCGATGGCGGCGGGGCGCTGCAGATCGGCGGCGATCAGACCGGGATTGCGCTTCTGCTCCTTCCGCAGGAGCAGCGCGAGCTTCGCCGCTGCGGTCGTCTTGCCGGAGCCCTGGAGACCTGCGAGCAGGATCACCGTCGGCCCCTTGGAGGCGAACGCGAGCGTCGAGTCGCCGCCGCCCATCAGCGCCGTCAGCTCCTCGTGGACGATCTTCACCACCTGCTGCCCCGACGTCAGGCTCTTGAGCACGTCCTGGCCGAGGGCGCGCTCCTTCACCCGCGCCACGAACTGCTTCACGACCTCGAAGTTGACGTCGGCTTCGAGCAGCGCGAGGCGGATCTCGCGCATCGCGCGCGAGATCGCCTCCTCGTCGAGCCTGCCTTTCTTGCGGAGGTCGCCGAGGCTGGCCTGCAGCCGGTCGGAAAGGGTGTCGAACACCGCGGGACAGTGTACGCGCGACTTTGTGCAGGCCGCTCACGAGGATCACGCGCGCCGCCCGGTCGGACGAGCCGGCGCGCGCGATCGCGTCCCGTCACTGCAGATTCACGGGGAACGACACGAGGATGCGGTTCGAGATCCCCGCGAGGATGTTCTCGCCCGGCTTGCGTGCGCGAACGAAGACGGCCAGCAGCTGCTGACGCGACGAGGCCGGGAAGCCGGCCTGCTGGTGCTGGGTCGTGGTCGCCCAGCCGTCCGAGCCAGTGGGGACCTCCGTCTCGGAGAACTGGTTGAACGGCGTGGCGGTGACGTAGACGAGCGCGCCGGAGACGGAGCGCCCACCGCAGGCGGAGATGTGGAACTTCATCGTCAGGTCGTTCGTCGAGGGCCTGATCGGCGACGGCGACGCGGACTGTCCGTCGATCAGAAGCCTCGCAGGAGGCGAGAGCTGCGCGACGTCCACCGGGCCGCTGCCGGACGGGCACCCGGTCGCGGGCGGCGGCGCGGGCGCGGCCTTCACGACCTCCGTCTGGGCGGATGTCACCTGGGACGACCCGTCCGAGTTCCGGGCGGTCACGCGAACGCGGATCGTCCTGCCGACGTCTGCCTGCTTGACCAGGTACGTCGAGGAGTCGGCGCCGCCGATGTTCCCGCAGTTGGCGCCCTGGGCGCTGCACCGGCGCCACTGGTAGCTGTACGTAACGGTGCTCGAGCTCGTCCACGAGCCCGAGGACGCGGTGAGGGTCTGGCCCTCCTGCGGCGTCCCGGAGATCTTCGGCTCGACGGTGTTCACGGGCGCCGCCTCGCTCGCCGCGTGCGACAGCCCGGCGACTGCGCCGACGGTCACGGCGGCCGCTGCGAAGAGCACGAGCAGGTTCTGCTTGCGCGTCATTCGGATCCCCCCTTGTCTCGGTTTCAACCCGTTCCTCGGGCTACGTTAGACGCGCAGGGGGCTCCAAGGCTTCTCTTGCGTCGTTCAGGAGCTGCGCTTCACCGTCTCGCAGGTAGCCTCGACCCGGTCGTCCGGGTCGGCGTAGACCGTGTCGACGCCGCCCGCGCAGTCGACCCGGTCGCGCTCGCCGTCGCGCGCGTTGATCACGTCGTTGCCCTTGCCCCCGGCGATGAAGTCCCTGCCCGTGCCGCCGACGAGGCGGTCGTTCCCCCAACCGCCGTCGATCGCGTCGTTGCCCGGGCCTCCGTCGATCCGGTCGTTGCCGTACAGGCCGACGATCGAGTCGTTGCCGGCGAGTCCACAAAGGACGTCGCCCCTCGGCGTCCCGCGCAGCGAGTCGTGGCCCGGCGTGCCGCCGCAGGAGGACGCCTGCGGCGCCCCGGCGCTTCCCAGGGCGAGCGCTGCTACGACTGCTGCGAGGGCGGCGACTCGCATACCTCTCACTGAACACGAGCCGCGCCCCTGGGCATCCCCCGTTTTGGGGCCTACACTCGGCCGATGGGCCGGGTCGGGCCGGACGCGGAGTCACGCAAGGTCGTCACCGTCCTCTTCTGCGACGTCGTCGGCTCGACCTCGATCACCGAGGGCGACCCTGAGGTGGCGCGGCGCGTGATCACGGACTACTTCGAGGTGCTGCGCGACGTGGTCGTCCGGCACGGCGGCACGGTCGAGAAGTTCATCGGCGACGAGGTGATGGCCGTCTACGGCGTCCCGCAGACGCACGAGGACGACGCGCTGCGAGCCGCCCGGACAGCCGTCGAGATCCGCGAGGCGGTCGCCTCGCTCGGCACCCGGCTCTCGATCCGGGTCGGGATCAACACGGGCGAGGTCGTCGCCGGCGATCACTCCGCGGGTCACGGCTTTCTGACCGGAGACGCGGTCGTCGTGGGCAAGAGACTCGCGGAGTCCGCGAGGCGGGGCGAGATCCTGATCGGCGACGCCACCTTCGCGCTCGTGCGAGACGCCGTCGTCACCGAGGACCCGGCCGAGCTGCAGCTGAAGGGAAAGAGCGTGCCGGTGGGCGCCAGACGCCTGCTCGCGGTGCTCGCCGACGCTCCCGGCGTGGGCCGGCGGTCGGGCGGGGAGCTCGTCGGGCGGGAGCGCGAGCTCTCCCTCCTGCGCCATGCTTTCGAGGGCGCCGCAGCGTCTTCCCGCGGCCATCTGTTCACGGTGCTCGGGCCTGCCGGCGTGGGCAAGTCGCGGCTCGTCCGCGAGCTCGTCGCGGACGTCGGCGACCGGGCCACGGTCCTCGGCGGTCGCTGCCTCGCCTACGGCGAGGGGATCACCTACTGGCCGCTCCTCGACGTCGTCCGCCAGGCCGCGTCGATCCGGCACCACGTCGGACCGGACGAGGCCCGGGCGCGGATCGCCCGCCTGCTGGGCGACCATCGCGAGGCCGACGCGATCGCCTCGTTCGTCGCAGGCGCGGTCGGCCTGACGGACACATCCGCCTCGACGCAGGAGACGTTCTGGGCGTTCCGGGAGCTGCTGGAGACGATCGCCCTCGAACGCCCGCTCGTGCTGGTCTTCGACGACCTCCAGTGGGCGGAGCGCACGTTCCTCGATCTCGTCGAGCAGCTCGGCGACGCAACGCGTGACCAGCCGATCCTGATCGTCTGCCTTTCGCGCCCCGAGCTCCTGGAGCTCCGGCCCGCGTGGGGCGGCGGATACGTGAACGCGAGCTCGGTGCTCATCGAGCCGCTCGCGCACGAGGAGGCCGCACGCCTGATCGACGGGCTCGCGGACGGGTCGCTCGACGAGGACACCAGGCGAACGATCATCGGCGCCGCAGAGGGCAACCCGCTCTTCATCGAGGAGATGGTGGCCGTCGCGCGGGAAGGTGGCGCCGTCTCGGTGACGCCCACGATCCAGGCTCTGCTTGCGACGCGGCTCGACCATCTGCCCCGGGAGGAGCGCGCTGCGATCGAGGCCGCGGCGGTGGCCGGCAAGTCGTTCAACGGACGCGCCGTCCTCGCCCTGACCGGCGACGAAGGCGTGGCCGGCCGCCTCGAGTCGCTGTCCCGCAAGGAGCTGATCCGGCAGCAGCGAGACTCCTCGCCGCAGGACCCGTGGTTCCGCTTCAGGCACATCCTGATCCGGGACGCGGCGTACGACTCGATGCCGAAGGCGCGGCGCTCTCAGCTGCACGAGCAGTTCGCCGACTGGCTGGAGCGGGACATGGGCGATCGTGTCCGCGAGGTCGAGGAGATCCTCGGCTATCACCTGGAGCGGGCGACCCTGCTGCGGGTCGAGATCGGCCTGCCGGCGGACACGCGAGTCGCGGCGCGGGCGGGACGGCTGCTGAGCGCCGCCGGCGCACGCGCTCTCGGGCGGGAGGACATGCCTGCGGCGAGGCGCCTCCTCGGGCGTGCGAGCACGCTGCTCCCGGCCGACGATCCGGCCCGGCTCGAGGCGTTGCGCGGGCTGGCGGCTGCGCTCTGGGCCACGGGCGACTTCGCGCGCGCGGAAGCGATGCTCGACGAGGTGATCGACTCGGCCGTCGCCAGCGGCGACCGCAGGATCGAGTGGTCGGCGAGATTGGCCCGGGCGGGGTTCCACCCCGGCTCCGGCGAGGTCGAGGCTACCGCGGCCCAGGCGATCGGCGTGTTCGAGGAGCTCGGCGACGAGCTCGGGCTCGCCCGTGCCCGCCGCCGTCTGGCGTTCTCGTCGATGACCGCCGGGCGCCACGACGAGGCGGAGCGCGAGGCGCGGCGTAGCGTTCCAGCACGCGCGGAAGGCGGGTGACCGTGCGGAGGAAGCCCGTGCCGCGGACATCCTCTGCATGAGCCTGCTCAACGGGCCGACGGAGGCTCAGGCGGCTGTCGAGGAGTGCGAGCGGCTTGCTGGGCGGCGCTTCCGGAAACATCTTGCTCGAGGCCAATGTGGCGAGCACCCTGGCGCCGTTGTACGCGCTCTGCGACCGGTGGGCGGACGCCGAGGCGGCGGCCGAGCGGGTCCGCGCGAGGCTCGACGACGTCGGCAACGCCCTTGCGCGGGCCGGACTGTCGCAGATGCTCGGCCTGACGGCGCTCCTGCGCGGGGACCCCGTGACCGCCGAGCGCGAGCTGCGCCCGACGCTCGACGTCCTGCCGCCGCTCGCCCAGGCGCAGAGCCTCGTCCTGCTCGCGGAGGCGGTGCAGGCTCAGGGCAGGCTCGACGAGGCCGAGGAGGTCGCCGCCCGGATCGAGGCGACGGACATCCCGACTCGGGTCCGGCTGGCCCGTCGTTCGCGCTCGACTCGCCGCCCCGACCGACCTGAACGCCGCACTCGCCCACGCCGAAGCAGGCGGTCGACCTCGCCGCCGGGCTGCGACGAGCCGAATCTGCAGGCGGACGCGTTGCGCGCCCTGAGCGAGGCGCAGGCCGCGCGGGGCGCGGCGGCGCAAGCGCGGAGCTGCTCTCGCAGGCAGCCGCGCTCTTCGAGGCGAAGGGCAACGTCCCCGCCGCGCGAAGCGCTCGTGTCGGCGCTGGTCAGCGGCGTCTCACGGCGCTAGGGTCGGCGCGGGGTAACGCAAGCGGGAGGAGCGGAGATGAGCGGGAACTATCCCGGGCCGGTGAGCGGACGCTCGCCAGTCGAAGGCTCGTACGCCGAAGACGAAATAAGCCACCACGAAGGCTGGGACAAGGCGCTGGACGCCGCGATCAGTGACTTCGAGGAGAAATATCCCGAGGCGTCTGGCAGGTTCGAGGCGGATCTCAGGCTGACGATCACCTTCGAGCGGCGGAGTCCCGGCTGGGTCGGCGAGTACTCGATCGGTCTGGACCGGATCCACCAGACGCGGATCCTGAGCGGCGCGCGAGGCAGCAGAGCTACTCGGCGAGGAGCGCGCGCGCGAAGTCCTGCGCGTCGAACGGGCGCAGGTCCTCGAGCGCCTCGCCGACGCCCACGAGCTTGACCGGCAGGCCGAGCTCGTGGGCGATCGCGACCGCGATCCCGCCCTTGGCCGAGCCGTCGAGCTTCGTCAGCGCGACGCCGGTGACGTCGACGGCCTGGCCGAAGAGCCTGGCCTGCTGGAGGCCGTTCTGGCCGGTGGTCGCGTCCACGACCAGCAGCGTCTCGTGCGGCGCGCCCTCCAGCTTCTGGCCGATCACGCGGCGCACCTTGGCCAGCTCCTCCATCAGGTTCGACTGGGTGTGCAGGCGGCCGGCCGTGTCGACGATCACCACGTCCTTCTGCCGCGCCTGCGCCGCCGCGACGGCGTCGAACGCGACCGCCGCGGGATCAGACCCCTTCTGACCGCCGACGAACTCGGCGTCCGCGCGCTGCGCCCAGATCTCGAGCTGCTCCTCGGCGGCGGCGCGGAAGGTGTCCGCGGCGCCGAGCAGCACGGAGCGGCCGTGCTCGTCGAGCGCATGCGCGAGCTTGCCGATCGTCGTCGTCTTGCCGGTGCCGTTGACGCCGACGACGAGGATCACCGCCGGCCGGTGGTCGAGCTCGAGCGTCGGCGGCTCGCCGAGCATCGCCGCGATCTCCTCGACGAGCGCCTCGCCCAGGTCGTCGAGGTCCTGGCGCGCCTCCAGCCGGCGCACGAGCTCGGCCGTCGCCGGCACGCCGACGTCGGCCTGGATCAACGCCAGCTCGAGGCGTTCCCACGACTCGTCGTCCTGCGGGTCGAACGCGGCCAGCGCGAGCTGCTCGGTCAGCGCGCGGCGGCTCTTCGAGAGCGACTCGCGCAGCCGGCCGAAGAAGCCGCGCTGCTCCTCCTCGGTCTCGTCCGAGCCGGATGCGTCGCCCAGCAGCTCTCCCCAGCTTCTCGCCATCGCCGCGGAACGTTAGCCTTGACCCGTGGCCACGTGGGACGACGTCCGCCGGCTGGCGCTCGAGCTTCCGGAGGTCGAGGACGGCACCGCCTGGGGCGAGCAGTGCATGAAGGTGCGCGGCAAGACCTTCATCAACATGAGCCCGCACGAGGAGGGCGCCCTCGTCGTGCGCGCCGAGCACGAGGAGAAGCCGCTGCTGATGGCGGCGCGCCCCGACGTCTACTGGCAGACGCCGCACTACGAGGGCTATCGGACGCTGTTGGTGCGAATGGAGGCGATCGACGAGGACGAGCTGCGCGACCGGGTGCTCGAGTCCTGGCTCATGTACGCGCCCAAGCGCCTGGCGAAGCAGCTCGAGACGAGCGCGTCCGACTCCGAGTAGGAGCGCACGACGAAGACCTCGGTCGTCGCAGCGTGGCGATCGAGGAGCGCCAGGATCTCCGGGCGGCTGCGCCGCCGGAAGGTGAGGATCCAGCGCGCGAACTCCCAGTTCAGGAAGTCGGCGACGCCGCTCTCGGGATGGAGGCCGCCGCGGTAGCGCAGACGCCGCCGCAGCAGGCCCGCGAAGCAAGCCGGCGCGCGGCGATCGACGAACACGACGGCATCGGCACGGGCCAGCCGCTCGTCCAGCGTCCCGAGCCGCATCGCGTCGATCACCCACTCGTCGCGCGCGACCAGCGCGCCGTGGACGGACTCCCACTCGTCCCGGTGCAGGTCCGCATGGATCACCGGCAGGTCGAGCGCCTCGCCGAGCCGACGAGCGAGCACGGTCTTGCCGGCCCCGCCGCAGCCGATCACGGCCACACGACGGAGCGGGCGCGGCATCAGGACGCGAGGGCCGCGGCCTCGTCGCGCGGCAGGCGGCGCGAGACGATCTGCGAGACGCCCTCGCCGCCCATGGTGACGCCGTAGAGGATGTCCGCCGCCTCCATCGTCCGCTTCTGGTGCGTGATCACGATGAACTGCGCCCGGTCGGCGTAGCGGCGGAGCAGCTCGACGAACCGCCCGATGTTCGTGTCGTCGAGCGCCGCCTCCACCTCGTCGAGGAGGTAGAACGGGCACGGGCGCGCGAGGAAGAGCGCGAAGAGGAACGAGATCGCGCCGAGCGCCTTCTCGCCGCCGGAGAGCAGCGACAGGCGGGTGACGCGCTTGCCCGCCGGGCGGAGCTCGACCTCGACGCCGGGCTCGCCCTCGTCGGCGCCCTCCTCGGGCTGCGTCAGCCGGAGCCGGCCCTCGCCGCCGGGGAAGAGCGTCGCGGCCACCTCGGCGAAGTTGCGCTCGACCGCCTCGAAGGTCTCGGCGAAGCGCCGCTCGACCTCGTCGGCTGCGTCCCGGGCGAGCTGCTCGAGCTCCTCGAGGCTCTGCTCCAGGTCGGCACGCTGCGTGGAGAGCTCGTCGAGGCGCTCCTTCTCGCTCTCGTACTCCTCCTTCGCCAGCGGGTTGACCTGGCCGAGCTGCTCGCGGCGGCGCTCCAGGCGCTCCGCCTTCTCGGCGAGCGTGTCGCGGTCGTCGTCCTCGGAGGGCTCGGCAGGGTCGGCGCCCGCAGTCTCGAGGCGGCGCGCCGCCTCGTCCTTCTCGGCCTCGAGCCGGGCCACGTCGACGTCGATTCCGGCGGCCTTTTCCCCCGCCTCGGACGCGGCCCCGCGCGCCTCCACCTCCGCGGCTCCGAGTCGCTGCAGCTCGGCGCCGAGCTCGGAGACGCGCTGCACGCCGGCGTCGACGCGCGCCCGGAGAGGCGCCTCGAACCGCGCCGCCGCGGCGCCGCAGGAGGCAAGGACGGCGTCGAGCCGCTCGGTGTCGACGAGAAGCCGCTCGAGGAAGACCGGATCGTCGCGCGACGCGCGGCCATGCGCCCCGGCGAGCGCGGTGGACGCCTCGCGGGCACGCGCCCGGAGCTCCTCGGCCCGCGCGGCAGCCTCGTCGGCGATCCGCGTCAGCTCCGAAGCCGCCTCCGCGTTCCCCTCGCCTGTGCCGGTGGCCCGCTCGCGGCCGAACCGGAGCGCCGCCTGCTCGGCCCGGCGGAGGCTCTCCGCCGCGGCTCCGGCCTGCCGGCGCGCCTCCGCCTCGGCGGCGGAGAGGCGACGCAGCTCGCTGCCGAGGGCCTCGATGCCGCGCCGTGCGGCCGGCGCCTTCCGACAGCCGCTCCCGGAGAGGCTCCTCGAGGCCTGCCGCGCGGCGCGCAGCGGCTGCGAGCGTCTCGTCGAGCCGGTCGGCCCCCTCGATGAGACGCCTCAGCGTCGCGGGGTTCGCACGACGGGCGCGCTTCAGGTGGGCGACCTCGGCGTAGGCCGCGGCCGCCTGCCTCGCCCGCGCATTCGCGCCGGCTGCAGACCGCTCGGCCTCCGCCGCCGCGCGCTCGAGCTCGTCCGCTTCGACCGCGAGCGACCTCCGGCGGGCTTCCAGCTCCAGCAGGACCGCCTCCGCGGTCTCGCCGGCGAACCAGAGCTCGCCCCGTTGCGGGTCGAAGCCGTAGCCCTCCGGGCGTCACCGCCGGCACCGACGACGAGAGCAGCCGCTCGGCGGAGACCACCGGCAGCTCGTCGACGATCTCCTTCGGCCGGCGCCCGACCAGCACGAGCAGGCTCCCGAGACCGGCCGTCCGGGCCCGCTCGAGGAGCGCGAAGCCCTCCTCGGCCGTCTGCGCGAGGAGCGCCGAGGCCCGCGGCCCGAGCGCAGCCGCGACGGCGCGCTCCCGGCCCGGCTCGACCTCCAGCAGCGAGAGCGCGAGGCGCTCGCCGTCCTCTGCGAGCGCGCGCGCCGCGGGCGGGAGCCCCTCCCGCTCGGCCAGCGAGTGCTCCAGGGCTGCAAGCCGCTCCCGCGCGCCCCGCGCTCGCTCGGCCAGCGTGTCGTGCTCGCGCGACGCGCCGCGTGCGGCCGCCTCGGCCGCGTTTGCCTCTTCCTCCAGCTGCTCGGGAGACGGGCCCGGCCGCGACGCAGCCGCCTCGGCCTCGGCGAGCGCGGTACGCAGCTCCGCCAGAACGGCGGCGGCCGACTCGCGGCGGAGCTCGATCCGCTCGCCGGCCGAGCGAAGCCTGTACAGCGCGGCGGTCGCCCCCTCGCGACCGCCCGCTGCCGCAGCGAGCTCCTCCTCGTAGCGCCCGCGCTCGACCAGCACCGCCTCGAGCCGTTCGGACGCCTCACGCTCGCGCACCCGTTCCGCACCGGCGACCAGCGCCCAGGCCTCCCCCGCCTGCGCCGCCGCCCCGTCCCGCGCCGCCGCCGCCTCGCGCGCCGCCTCCTCCGCCCGGCGCGCCACACGCTCGAGCTCCGCCGACGCTGCCGGCGTCACGCCTCGCGCCGCCTCGAGCTCGGCCCGCAGCCTGTCGAGCAGCGCCTGTGCCGACTCACGGCGCAGGGCGACGCGCTCGCCGGCGCTCCTCAGGCGGTAGAGCGCCGCCGTCGCCGACTCGCGGCCCCCCGCCGCGTCCGCCAGCTCCTCCTCGGCCGCATTCCGCTCGCGGAGCAGCGCCTCGAGCCTCGTCTCGGCCGCCCTGCGCTGGAGCGCGGCCGCGGACCTCCGTGCGCCGGCGTCTGCCAGCTTCTCCTCGGCGGCCGCGAGGTCGAGCGCGGCCACCGCCGCGCGCAGCCGCCGGATCTCGACCGCCAGCTTCTCCGCGCGCTCGGCGGCGGTCGCCTGCAGCGCCAGCGGCCGCAACCGCTTTCGGACCTCGTCCTCCAGATCGCGCGCGCGCTCGGCCTGCACGGCGACGCGGGCCAGCTTCAGCTCGGCGCGGTGCCTGCGCCGCTTGAAGCGGCCGAGCCCGGCCGCCTCCTCGATCAGCGTCCGCCGCTCTTCCGGCTTCGACGCCAGTACCTGCTCGACCTTTCCCTGCGAGATGATCGAGCGCAGGCCGCCGCCGAGGCCGACGTCCGAGAGCAGCTCGACCAGGTCGAGGCGCCGCACAGCCGCTCTGTTGACGAGGTACTGGCCCTCGCCGCCGCGGTGCAGCCGCCGGGCCACGGAGATCTCGGAGAACTCGAGGTTCGGAAAGTCGCCTTCGGCGTTGTCGAAGAGCAGCTCGACCTCCGCGTAGTCCGCCGCCTTGCTGCTCGCCGAGCCGGCGAAGAGCACGTCGTCGGGCTTCTCGGCGCGGAGCTCCGACGGCGAGAGCGAGCCGGTCGCCCAGAGGATCGCGTCGGAGACGTTCGACTTCCCGGAGCCGTTCGGGCCGACGATGACGCCCACACCCCGCTCGAGCCGGATCTCCACCGGGTCCACGAACGACTTGAACCCGCGCAGCTTGATCGCCTTCAGGTGCACCGCCGGAGGGTAACGGGCGCCCCGGCCGACAGGCCGTGTCCGCGCAAGCGGACCAGTGGAGGGGGTTACGGGGGAACCGGGAGGTTCCCCCGGCTGGGCTGAGCCGCGCTGCGCCCGCCTACGCCGCCGGCAGTTCGAGCCCGAGCTTCGCGAGCGCCTCCTTGGCGGCCTCCTGCTCGGCGTCCTTCTTCGAGCGGCCGCGCCCGACGCCGCTCTCCTCGCCGTCGACCATCGCCGCCGCAGTGAAGCGGCGGTCGTGCGGCGGGCCCTCGACGTCCACGACCGTGTAGACGACGCTCCGGCCCTCGCGCGCCAGCGCCTCCTGGAGATCGGTCTTGTGATCGACCTGGTTCGTGAGCGCGAAATCGATCCGGCTCCGGAACGCGGCGACGATCGTGCCTGCGACCGGCTCGAACCCGTGCTCGAGGTAGAGCGCCGCGAGCGCTGCCTCGAGCACCGCAGCGAGGACGTTCCGGTTCCGGCAGAGGCGGTCTGCCTCCTCCTCCGGCAGCGCCTTCGCTTCCCCGCGGAGCCGCTCGCCGAGGCCGAGCTCGCGCGCGACGACGGCGCAGCTCGCCCGCGAGACGACGTGCGAGCGGATCTTCGCCATCCGCCCCTCGCTGAAGTCGGGGAAGCGGTCATAGAGCTCGCGTGCGACCGCCAGCTCGAGCACGCTGTCGCCGAGGAACTCCAGCCGCTCGTAGGAGTCGGCCCGGTCGGCGGCCCACGAGGGATGCGTGAACACCGGCGCGAGTCGCTCCGCCGGCAGCTCCTCGATCAGGCGCCTCAGGCCTTCGAGCTGCTCTGAACCTCCGTTACTGGTGCGACGCGACGTAGTCGACTGCCTGCCCGACAGTGCCGATCTTCTGGGCGTCCTCGTCGGAGATCTTGATCCCGAACTGATCCTCGAGCTCCATGATCAGCTCCACGAGGTCGAGGCTGTCGGCGTCCAGATCCTCCTGGAACGACGCCTCCTCGCTGATCTCGCTCTCGTCGACGCCGAGCTGCTCGACGAGGACCTCCTTGACGCGCTCGTAGACTTCTTCGCGGGACGCTGCCATGTCACCTCAATCGTCGTGTGGGCCTGGAAAGCGCGCCGATCATACACGGACGCGTTCCGGGAGTCGTTCGGAAAGTCGCTCCACGACACGGTGCTCCACGCCGCGGGCGGCGAGCCGGATCGCGTTGGCGACCGCGACGCGCGACGAGTTGCCGTGCGCGATCACGGCGAGCCCTCGCAGGCCGAGCAGATAGGCGCCTCCGTAGGTATCCGGATCGAGCCGGCGCCCCAGGCGGCGTGCGGCGGGCCGGATCAGGAGCCCGCCGAGCTTGCCCGTCGGGGTCGCGGTGATCTCCTCGCGCAGCGCGTCGAGGAGCTCCTTGATCGTGCCCTCGAGCAGCTTCAGCGCCACGTTGCCGGTGAAGCCGTCCGTGACGACGACGTCGGCGGCGCCGCGCAGCAGGTCGCGGCTCTCGAGGTTGCCCGCGAAGTTGAGGCCCGAGTCGCGCAGCAGCTCGTTCGCCTCGAGCGTCAGCTGATTGCCCTTCTCGTCCTCCTCGCCGATCGAGAGGAGCCGGACCTCCGGGTCGGGCCGTTCCAGGATCTCCTCGGCGAAGACCGAGCCCATGTGGGCGAACTGGAGCAGGTGCTCCGGGCGCGCGTCGGCGTTCGCGCCCGCGTCGATGAGCACCGAAGGGTCGCGCCGCGTCGGGATCGGGACGGCGATCGCAGGGCGCATCACGCCCGGCAGGCGCCGCAGCTCGAGCAGGCCCGCGGCGAGCATCGCTCCCGTGTTCCCCGCGGAGACCACGACGTCGGCCTCGCCCTTGGCGACGCCGCGGACGGCGCGGACGAGGCTGGAATCCGGCTTGGCGCGCACGGCGTCGGCCGGCTTCTCGTGCATGCCGAGCTCCTGCGTCGTCTCGACGAGCGGCAGACCGCCGGTCTCGAGGCCCCTGCGGGCCGTAGAGGATGGGCTGGATTCCGTCCGAGGCGGCATGGAGCGCGCCCGCGACGATCTCGTCCGGGGCACGATCCCCGCCCAGCGCGTCGACTGCGACGCGGATCACGGGTTAGGGGGCTTCGAAGCGGAGCGGCTCGACCTCGCGGCCCTTGTACGTGCCGCAGGTCGGGCAGACGTGGTGCGGCCGCTTGGGGGAGCCGCACTGCGGGCAGACGTTGACGCGCGGCGCTTCGAGCCTGTGCGTCGCGCGCCGCTGGTCGCGCCGGGCCTTCGAGGTTTTCTTCTTCGGGACAGCCATGCGGCCGAAAACTGTAGCTAATATCCGGGCGAGCCCTCGGGCTCGCCGTATGACGGATCGCTAGTCGAAGACACCGCGCTCTCGCCTTTTCGACTGAAGGAGGTCCGTCCCGTGCGCGGGACACGAAGTGGGGCACAGCCGGGTTCCCTGGCCGCACACGAGATCACCAAGAGCTTCGGCGCCGCCGAGGTGCTGCGCCGCGTCTCGCTCGTGGTGTCGCCGGGCGACCGCGTCGGCGTCATCGGGCCGAACGGGATCGGCAAGTCGACGTTCCTGCGGATCCTCGCCGGGCTCGAGGAGGCGGACGGCGGGCGGATCGTCCGCTCCGGGACGGTGGGGTACCTGCCCCAGGAGCCGGACGCCCGACCGGGCGAGACGCTGCTCGGGTACCTGGGACGCAGGACCGGCGTGGCGGCCGCCGAGGCGGAGATGGACGCGCTCGCGTCGCGGCTCGGCGACGAGCCGGAGCTCGCCCACGACTACACGGAGGCGCTCGACCGGTTCCTCTCGCTCGGCGGCGCCGACCTCGAGCCGCGGGCGCGCGCGGTCGCGGCCGACGTCGGCCTGTCGAGGCTGGAGCAGGAGATCTCCACCATGTCCGGCGGCGAGGCGGCGCGCGCGACGCTGGCCGGGATCCTGCTCGCCCGCTTCGACGTCTTCCTGCTGGACGAGCCCACGAACAACCTCGACTTCGACGGCCTCGCGCGTCTCGAGTCGTTCCTCGACGGGCTCCGGGCGGGGGCCGTGATCGTCTCGCACGACCGCGCCTTCCTCGACCGGACCGTGACACGCGTCCTCGAGCTGGAGGCCGAGACGCGGACGCCGCGCGAGTACGCGGGCGGCTGGTCGGCCTACGAGCAGGCGCGCGAGCGGGCGCGGGCCGAGCACGAAGCCGCTTTCCGAGCGCTGGAGCGGAGGCAGCGGCGACACTGGCGCGAGTCGCTCGGCGTCAGGCAGACGCGTGCCCGCCAGCACGGCGACGGCGCCGGCCAGCGCGGAACGCACTTCCTCTCCTCCCAGGTGCGCTCGGCAGAGAAGCGCCTGGAGCGGCTCGACACCGTCGACCACGTCGAGAAGCCGTGGGAGCCGTGGAAGCTGCGTCTCGAGCTGGAGGCGCGCGGCCGCGGCGGCGAGCTCGCGGCAGAGCTACGCGGCGCCGTGGTCGACCGGGGGCCGTTCCGGCTCGGACCGGTCGACCTCGAGCTCCGCTACGGCGACCGCCTGGCCGTCGTCGGGCCGAACGGCAGCGGCAAGACGACGCTCCTGCAGGCCCTGCTCGGCGTCGCCGAGCTGAGCGCCGGCACGCGCAGGCTCGGCCCCTCGACGCGCGTCGGCGAGCTCGACCAGCGGCGCGAGCTCTTCGAGACCGACCGCCCGCTGGCCGGGCCGTTCGCCGAGCGGGCGGGGATGCTCGAGGGCGAGGCGCGCACACTGCTCGCGAAGTTCGGCCTCGGCGCCGACGAGCTGGCGCGGCCGGCGTCGTCGCTCTCGCCCGGCGAGCGCACGCGCGCGGTGCTGGCGCTGCTGATGGCGACCGGCGTCAACCTGCTGGTGCTCGACGAGCCGACGAACCACCTCGACCTGGAGGCGATCGAGGAGCTCGAGCGCGCGCTGGAGGAGTTCGACGGCACGCTCGTGCTCGTCACGCACGACCGGCGCTTCCTCGAGCGGTTCCGCGCGTCCCGTACGCTCGCCCTGTGACCGGCCCTGTAGCCCGTCCAGTGATCCGCGCCGCGCTCTTCGACGTCGACGGGACGCTCTTCCTGTCGAGCGACGGCTCGATCATCGACGCGCTCGCCGAGGTGCTCGGCGTGGAGAACCGCGTCAGGGAGCTCGACCATCCGGGCCGGACGATCGCCTGGATCGCCGAGGCGCTCGCCGGCCGGGAGCCGGATCCGGGCTGGTGCAGCCGGACGGAGGACCTCTACCTCGCACGGCTCGGCGAGACGCCACATTGGCAGGCCCGCCCGGGCTCGGACGCGCTGCTGGAACGCCTCGCGGGCGCCGGAATCCGGATCGGGCTGGCCAGCGGCCTCCCGGAGCGCGTCGCCAAGGAGCGACTGCGCCGGGTCGGGCTCGGGCGCTTCTTCGACGACGCACCGGGCGGCTTCGGCTGCGAGACGCCGGACCGGACCGAGCTCGTGCGCCTGGCCATCGAGCGGGTCGGCGTCGCAGCCGGGCGAGGCGCTCGTCGTCGGCGACACGGCCAACGACGTGGAGGCGGCGGAGGCGGCCGGAGCCCAGGCCTTCAAGTACGAGCGGGACGACCCCGCGACGCTCGTGCTCGCTAGAGCCGGTCTTTGAGAGCCTCGAGCGCCGCCCAGCGGGAGTCGGCCGGCGGCTCCTCGTGCTCGTGCGGCTCGTCGTTCAGGTTCTTCCCGCAGACGGGGCAGAGACCCGCGCAGTCCGCGCGACAGACGATCTGATCGGGCAGCTCGAGCGCCACGGCGTCGCGTGCCCAGGTGGAGAGGTCGAGCTCGTTCTCGCGCACGTACTCGCTCTGCAGCTCGTCGTCCCCCTGCGGGTCGTTTGCCTGGTACTCCCGTGCGTCGACCGGAACCTCGAGCGCCGCCTCGCCGAGGCAGCGGACGCACGGACCGTGCAGGCGCACGCCGAAGCGCAGCCGGAAGGCCGTGCCGTTCGTCGTTCGGTTCAGGGTCAGCTCTGCGGGCACCTGCTCGGGGATCGCGGCGTAGCGCTGGCCCCCGAACTCGAAGGGCGCGACCTCGATCTCGACCGCGTCGCGGTACTCCTCGCCCGGCCTGAGCCTCACCTGCCTGAGGCTGAAGCTCGTCACTGCTCCAGCCTAGCTAGCGCGCTACGCAAAATCTCTGTTCGGAGGCGTAAGCGCTGCGTAATGGGGCCTTTCCAGCCTCGAACGGAACGGGGATGCTCCGTCTGCGTTTTGTGATCGGCAAACAACTGCTCCAGGGGGATCCGATGAAGCAGAAGAGCATCGCGGCGCTGGCGGGGCTGCTCCTCGTCGCCGTCGTCACCGCGTCGGCCGCCGCCCGCGGGCAGGCGGCTCCGAAGGAGATCGCGCATCCGCTCATCTCCGGAACGCCGCGCGTCGCCCAGACGCTCACCACATCGAACGGCACGTGGGACAGCGCGACGAGCTACACCTACAAGTGGCTCCGCTGCGACACGAGCGGGCCTACGAACTGCGTGACCATCTCCGGGGCGACGGCGCAGACGTACAAGCTCGTCGCCGCGGACCGCAATCACACGATCGAGTCGCTCGTGACCGCGAAGAACGCGAGCGGCTCCACCACGTCCAACTCCACTCCGGTCGGCCCGGTCGCGGCGGACGTGAAGCCGCAGTCGACCAGCGCGCCCACCATCTCCGGCAAGCCGGTGGCCGGCGAGCCGCTGAGCGCGAATCGCGGCGGCTGGACCGGTTGGCCCGACTCGTACAGCTACCAGTGGCAGCAGTGCGACTCGGCCGGCGCCGGCTGCAACAACGTCTCCGGCGCGACGGGCCAGGTCTTCACCGCCCGGAACGAGGACGTCGGCCACACCATCCGGGTCCGCGTCACGGCCCGGAACCCGCGCGGCTCGACGGCGGCGACCTCCGGCGCGACCGACCTGATCGCGCAGCCGACCGGCAACACGGCCACGGTCCCCGTCGCGAGCGTCAGCCTGCCGAACCGGCTGGGCGTCTCGGTGGAGTTCGTCCCCGGCGTGCTCCGTTCGCGGGATCCCTTCGTCGCCCGCTTCAGGGTGACGGAGTCGAAGAACCGCACCGTCAGCGGCGCGCTCGTCTATGCGATCGCGCTCCCGTACGGGTTGGTCGGCAACGCGGCCGAGGTGACGACCGGCGCGGACGGGGTCGCCTCGATCACTTTCACGCCCACGCGGCTCCTGCCGCAGAAGGGGTCGATCCAGTTCTTCGTCCGCGTGCGGAAGCCGGGCGAGGATCCGCTGGCCGGCGTCTCGAACCGCCGCCTCGTCCAGGTGCTGGTCCGCCGGTAGGAGGTCGCTAGCCGCTAGGCAGCCCTGCGGAGGGCGGGCACAGCGTAGGCCGGCCCGCCCTCCGTCTGCAGCTCCGGCAGAGGCGCCGGCTCCTCGGCGGGCTATCGGCGGGCTGCGAACGGAGGATCAGCACGACGGCGCCGACGATCGCCGCGCCGGCGGCCAGGGTGGTCCGCGTCACGGCCTCGCCGAGGAGGGCCGCGCCGAGGGCGACGGCGACGACCGGGTTGACGTAGGCGAAGGTCGAGACGAGTCCCGTCGAGACGTTGGCCAGCAGCCAGACGTACGCGGCGTACGCGACGACCGAGCCCGCGAGGGTCAGGTACGCGAAGGCCAGCAGCGACCCGGCCGACGGCACCTGCACGTGAGAGAGCTCGCCTGCGAAGACGCCCGCCACGGCAAGGAGCACCGACGCGGTCAGCATCTGCATCGACGGCGGCGACGAGTGGCTCGCTGCGGGAGCGGCAGCTTCGGCGCGAACACCGAGCCGACGGCCCACGCGAGCGCGCCGACCACGATCACGACCGCGCCGATCGGGTCGACCTGGCCGGACGGGCCGACCAGGAACGCGACGCCCGCGATCCCGACGACGAGCCCGAGCGTGCCGAGCGGGGTCAGACGCCGGCCGGAGGCGAACCACTCCAGGACGGCGACGAAGAGCGGCACGCACGCGACGATCAGCGCCGTCAACCCGGACGGCACGCGCTGCTCGGCCCAGGCGATTCCACCCGCGTCGATCACGAGGAGGAGCGCCCCGATCGCGGCGGCGGCGAGCCACTGGGTCGCGCCGGGCCGGTCGCCGCGCACGTCGCCGCGGCGGATCGAGAAGGCGTAGAGGAGGGCGCCCGCCAGCCCGAAGCGCAGGGAGGACATCAGGAGCGGCGGCATGGTCCGGATCCCGACCATGACGCCGAGGTACGTCGAGCCCCAGACGAGGTACACCGTCCCGAGGGCGAGCCAGCTGCGCCGATTCCCTGCCATCTTCCCATGGTGGCAAGGCACTTCTATTACGGCCAATCAGGTCCCCGATGGGGACGATCAGGCGCGCTTATGGGGCCTGAGGGGCTAGAGATGATTCCTAAACTGGCGTGCTTCTGGGGAGGGCATGCACCAAGCAGCGTGGTCGCCTCGATCGCCGGCAAGGCTTGACTGCCTTGACGGCGATCGAGGCGGCCGCGATGCGCCGCGTGCAGGCCCCCAGCCGGGAGTGCGCTAGTTAGGAATCAGCTGCTCGTCGTCGGAGGAGATGGGGCCGATGCCGGCCACCACCGTCTCCTGCGAGCGCTCGTGCAGCCGCTCGCGCCGCGCTTGACCGCCCCGAGGAACTTCTCCAGGTTGACCTCGAGCGTGGAGAGGATCGAGTCGGCCCAGTCCTCCATCTCGAGCCGCGTCTCGCGGGCCTGACGGCGGGCCTCGTCGATGATGTCCTGCGCCTGCCGCTCGGCGAGCTTGACGATCTCCGTCTGCGACGCTTCGCGCACGGCCTGCTCGCGCGCCTCGGCGACGAGCCGGTCGACCTCGCGCTTCGCCTCGGCGAGCATCTCCTGCCGCTCCTTGACGATCCAGCGGGCCTGCTTGATCTCCTCGGGGATCGTCGCCCGCATCTGGTCGAGGATGTCGTAGATCTCCTCGCGGTCGATGCGAACCTGGTCGGTGAGAGGGACGGCCTTCGCGTTGTGCACGAGGTCGTCGAGCTTGTCGATGAGAACGAGGACGTCCATGGGTCGGAAAGTCTACTCTCGGGGGCCGTCGTCCTGTGGGCCCTACTCCTGTGGGCTCAGCGGCGCGCCGCCGCGACCGTTCGGGAACTTCTCCCTGAGGCGGACCGCGACGCAGTCGGGCACGAGTCCCTCCACGGTTCCGCCGAACGCGGCGATCTCCTTCACGCCGCTGGAGGAGATGAAGCTGACCTCCGGGCGCGCCATCACGTAGACGGTCTCGATGTCCGGCGCGAGGTGCCGGTTGAGCTGGTTCATCTGGTACTCCCACTCGAAGTCGGAGATCACGCGCAGCCCCTTTACGATCGCCTTCGCGTCCCAGCGGCGGGCGAACTCGACCACGAGCTCGGCGAAGACGTCGACCTCGACGTTGTCGAGCCCACGGAGGGCGTCCTTGAGAAACTCGACCCGCTCCTCGAGCGTGAAGAGCGGCTGCTTGTGGTGCGGGTTGCCGACGACGCCGACGACGACGCGGTCGAAGATCGAGCACGCCCGGTCGATCACGTCGACGTGGCCGTTCGTGACCGGGTCGTACGACCCTGGGCAGATCGCCGTAATCACGCATGCTCGGGGCGCTGCGCGAAGAGGGTCAGCCGCACCGAGCCGTACGTGCGGCTCGTCCGCTCGGGCAGCGCGAGCTCCGGATGCTGCTTGTCCCTCGTCTCGAAGACGACGAGGCCGTCGTCGGCGAGGAGGCGCGGCAGGTGCTGGGAGAGCGGCACGGCCAGGGATTCAACCAGCTCGTACGGCGGGTCGATGAGGATCAGGTCGTAACGGCGGTGCTCAGCCGCGAGGAACCGCCTCACGTCCTGCTGCAGGACGCGGGCGCCGGTCAGCCGCAGCTTGTCGAGGTTTGCGTTGATCGTGCGGGCCGCGTCGCGGTCGGACTCGACGAAGGTGGCCGATGCGGCGCCGCGGGAGAGCGCCTCGATCCCCATCGCGCCCGAGCCGGCGAAGAGGTCGAGCACGGCGGCGTCGTCCACGGGTCCGATCAGGTTGAACGCCGCCTCACGGACCCGGTCGCCGGTCGGCCTGGTCGTCACGCCCTTCGGCGCGGCGATGCGATGGCCCTTGCGGCTGCCGGCGATCACGCGCACCGCCGGTTCTTATCAGCGCGCTAGGTCCCCGGGGTCTCGTCCCGCTCCGCCCGGACGCGCTCGGCGACCTGGCCGGCCGAGACGAGCGCGACCCACATCGCGCCGACGAGGACGATGCAGAGGACGAGGAGGGTGAGTGCGACTGGGTCCATGTGCGAGAGGAACGGCTGAGCGTCTGCTTGGGGTTCGCGGTCTCTAGGTCAATGCCTGCCGGTCGACGGCACCGAAGAACGACGCCACCTCGTCGTCGAGCGGGCCGTGGGAGTCCAGCAGGGTAGCGGCAGTCTCGCGCGCCCGCTCCAGCAACCCGCGGTCGGCGGTCAGGCGCGTGAAGCGCAGATCGGAGAGGCCCGCCTGCCGCGTGCCGAGCAGCTGCCCGCCGCCGCGGATCTCCAGGTCCTTCTCGGCGAGCTCGAACCCGTCCGTCGAGGCGACGAGCGCCTCGAGCCGCTCCTTCGCGGCGTCGGTGAGCTCGTCGTGCGGCCGCGAGATCAGCAGGCAGTACGACTGCTCCGCGCCGCGGCCGACGCGCCCGCGGAGCTGGTGCAGCTGGGCGAGGCCGAAACGGTCGGCCTCCTGGACGATCATGATCGTCGCGTTCGGGACGTCGATCCCGACCTCGATCACCGTCGTCGCGACGAGGACGTCGAGCTCGCGCGCCTTGAAGCTCGCCATCAGCTCGCGGCGCTCGGCCGGCCGGAGCCGACCGTGGAGCAGCCCGACGCGGTAGTCCCTCAGCTCGGCCCGCCGGAGGCGGTCGGCCTCTGCCTCGGCGGCGCGTGCAAGCGAGGTCTCCGTCTCCTCGATCAGCGGGCAGACGACGTAGGCCTGGCGCCCGTCGTCGAGATGCTTCCGCAGCCGCTTGTACGCGTCGGACGAGCGCTCGGCCGTCACCCAGGCGGTGACGATCGGCCTGCGGGAGGCCGGCGGCTTGGCGATCTCCGAGACGGAGAGGTCGCCGTAGACGGTCAGCGCCAGCGTGCGGGGGATCGGCGTCGCGGTCATGTGGAGGACGTGAGGCGTGCGCCCGGTTGCAAGGGCCTTGCGCTGCTCGACCCCGAAGCGATGCTGCTCGTCGACGACCGCCACGGCGAGGTCGGCGAATTCGACGCCCTCCTGGATCAGCGCATGCGTTCCGACGGCGATCTGCGCCTCGCCGCTGCGCAGCAGGTCGCGCGTCACGGGCGGCGTCGCGCTCGTGACGAGCACGCACGAGACGCCGAGCTCGGCGCAGATGCCCTCGATCGTCAGGAAATGCTGCTCGGCGAGCGTCTCCGTCGGGGCCATCAGCGCTCCCTGCGCCCCCGACTCGACGGCGCGCAGCAGTGCATAGAGCGCGACGACGGTCTTGCCCGAGCCGACGTCCCCCTGGAGCAGTCGCTGCATGGGTGCCGTGCGCCCCAGGTCGAGGTCGATCTCCGCGATCGCCCGCTCCTGGTGCTCGGTGAGCTCGAACGGGAGCGCGAGCCGGTAGCGCGCGACGAGCTCGCCCGGCTCTCCGAGCGCCGTCGCGACGGCGTCCTCGGCCTCGGCTTTCCGGCGCAGGATCCCGAGCTGGAGCACGAGCAGCTCGTCGAATGCGAGACGCTCCCGAGCCTCCTCCCCCTCCGCGACGTCCCGCGGGAAGTGGAGCGCCGCGAGCGCGTCGGCCTTCAGGGGCAGTCGCTCCCGGTGCCGGAGCTCGGCCGGCAGCGGATCGGGGACATCGCGTGCGTGCGGCAGCGCCGAGCGGGCGAGCTCGCGCAGACGCTTCACCGGGACGTCCTCGCTCGCCGGGTAGACGGGCGCGAAGTCCGCCGTGGACTGCGCCGATCCCGCGTGCGCCTCGCCGAGGTCGTAGGACTTGACCTGGAAGCCGTACCGCGTCAGGTGGCCCGCGCAGACGGACGTGCGTCCCCGGCGTCAGCTTGTCGGCGAGCCACGGCTGGTTGAACCAGCGGGCCCCGATCGTCCCGCTCGCGTCCTTGATCCGCGCGTCGACCGCGGTGAGGCGGCCGCGCAGGCGCCGCACGCTCGCCGACACGACCTCGCCGGCGATCGCCACCTCGTCCTCGCCGAAGACGTCGGAGATCGCCACCTCCGGCGCGGCGGGCTCATAGCGCCGCGGCCGGTGGAGGAGCACGTCCCCGACCGTGCGCAGCCCGAGCGCCGCGAGCTTCCGCTTCAGCGCCGGGCCGACGCCCGGCAGCGTCTCGACCCCGGCGAGCAGCCGCTCGGGGCGCGCGCGGCCCCGCGGCGGCGGCCAGGAATCCGGACGGTCCAGGCTCGCGAAGCCCGTGGGAAGGCGGGTCTGCATCGCAACGGCGCTCAGGGTGCTCGGAGTATAGGACCGGGACCGGCGGGCCCCTTGATCGCAACGGACGATACGTGACGCGACGATCGGTGATCGGTGCAATCCGGCAGGGCGCCGCACCGTCTCAGCCAGCAGCGAGGCAGGTGTCTCGACGACAACCGAGGAGGGTCCCGTGGCGGGGTATCTCGTGAGACGGCTGCTCTGGGCGATCGTGCTCTTCGTCGCGGTCACCCTGGTCACGTACGTGATCTTCTTCATCGTCCCGGCGAACCCGGCGCGCCTCGCCTGCGGTCAGCGGGCGACGCAGGACTGCGTCGACCGCGCCGCCAAGTACCTGGGCACGGACCAGCCCATCTACGTCCAGTACGGGCGGTTCCTGGAGCGGCTCGTGGTCCACCAGGATCTCGGCCGCTCGTTCACGAACCGCCGGAGCGTCAACCACGTGATCGCCGAGGCCGCACCGGTGACCGCGTCGCTCCTCTTCGGCGGGATGATCTTCTGGCTCCTGCTCGCGATCCCGATCGGGATCATGTCGGCCCTGCGACCGAGATCGCTGCTCGATCGAGTGGCGATGGTCTTCGTCCTCATCGGGATCAGTGCGCACCCGGTCTGGATCGGGCTGATCTTCGCCTACTTCATCGGCTACAAGGCGGGGCTGACGCCGATCACCGGCTACTGCGACTTCATCAACCCGTCCAGCGATTGCGGCGGGCCGGCGCAGTGGGCCTACCACCTGATCCTCCCGTGGGCGACGTTCGCGATCCTCTATGCCGCGACGTACGTGCGCTTCATCCGGGCGAACGTGATGGAGACCATGAACGAGGACTACGTGCGCACCGCGCGCGCGAAGGGCGCGCCCGAGAGCCGCGTCATGCGCGCGCACGTGCTCCGGAACGCGATGCTGCCGATCGTCACGATTCTCGGACTGGACCTCGCCCTCGGACTGGGTGGGGCCGTCTTCACCGAGACGGTCTACGGCCTGCCGGGACTGGGCAAGACCGCAATCGGCGCCGTCGACAACTTCGACCTCCCGACGGTGCAGGGGATCGTCGTCTTCGGGACCTGCGTGATCATCGTCTTCAACTTCGTCGTCGACACGATCTACGCCTGGATCGACCCGAGGATCAGGCTGACGTGATGCGGATGCGAACTAAGCGACCGGGTCGGTAAACCAGAAGAACCCGACCGTGCCGGGGCCGGCGTGGGCGCCGACGACGGCGCCGAGCGTCGTCGCCACGTCGATCGTGGCGTTCGGGCGCACGTGCTCGACGAGCTCCGTGAGCGCGCGCAGCCGCTCCGGCGCCGCGGCGTGGGCGATCCCGACGCGCAGGTTCTCGTCGTCGGGGCTCGTCGTCGACGCGAACGTCTCCTCGAACGCGAGGAAGGCCTTGTGGTTGCCGCGCACGCGCTTGATGGGCAGCACCTCGCCGTCCTGAATCGAGAGGATCGGCTTCACGTGCAGGAGGTTCCCCGCGAAGGCGGCGGCGCGCCCGATCCGCCCGCCCTTCCTCAGGTACTCGAGCGTGTCGACGGTGAAGAGGAGACCCGCCTCGCGCGGGTATCGCTCCACGAGCTCCGCGATCTCCTCGTCGCTCGTACCGCGGTCGAGCCGGCGCTGGATCGCGAGGGCCAGCATCGCGGTCGCGGCCGACGCCGTCTGCGAGTCGTAGACGCGCACCCGGTCGCCCTCGAGCTGGTCGGCCGCGGTGCGTGCGCTCTGCGACGTCCCCGAGAGCTTGGCGGAGATGTGCAGCGAGACGATCCGCTCGTAGCCGGCCAGCCCCTCGTAGGCGGCGAGGAAGTCGCCCGGGGTCGGCTGCGACGTCGTCGGCAGCTCGGGCGCGGTGCGGAGCCGCTCGTAGAACTCGAGCGGTCCGAGCTCCTCGTAGTCCTTGAAGCTCTCGTCCCCGAAGCGGACGTACAGCGGTACGACCCGCCAGTTCGGAAAGCGCTCCGGCGCCTCCGGGAAGTCGGCGGTCGAGTCGAGGACGATCGCGGTGTTCTCGCTGTCTAGCTGCATGGGGTTCGATCAACGGCCGGCGGCCGTGTGGATGGCCGCGATGATCTCATCAAGCTCCTCGTCCTTGGTGAGACAGGCAACGGCGCCGGCGGCGAGGATCGCCTCGATCTCCCGGCGGGAGACGGACGCCGTCAGGCAGACGACCGCGGTCTCCGGGTAGGCGTCGAGGATCTCGCGGGTCGCCTGCGCCCCGTCGAGGCCGGGCAGCCGGTAGTCCATGAGGACGACGTCGGGCTTGTGCTCGGTGACGGCGAGCGCCGCGTCGGAGCCGTTGTCGACCGTCGCGACAACGTCGAGCTCCGGCCGCAGCTCGAACAGCAGCTCGAGCGCGTCGCTGAAGATCTTGTTGTCCTCGACGAGCACGAGCCTGATCGGGTCCTCGTTCACCGGTTGACCCTCCCCTCAGGCGTCGAGGTTCTAACTACTACTCGGCCGACAGCAGCAGCGGGTAGTGCGGCTGCCCGCCCTCGTGCACCTCGAGCTCGACCTCCGGATGGTCGTGCTCGACGCGCGAGAGGACGCCGTTGAGGATCGGCGCGCCGTCGCCGGTGAGGAGCGTCAGGACGCCCCGCGGCTCGGCCAGCAGGCGCTCCACGACCGCGGAGGCGACGTCGTCGAAGCCGTCTCCGCCGGCCACGGCCTCGCCGTCGACGAGGCCGAGGAAGGAGCCCTTCCGGATGGCGAGCCCGTTCATCTCGACGTCCCGGGAGGCGACGGTGACGGCACCGGTCGTGACCTCGCCCAGCACGTCGGCCATCTCGGCGAGGTTCTCCTCGGCGGTCCGGGAGGCGTCGAACGCGACCATCGCGGCCAGGCCGGCCTGCAGCGAGACGGTCGGCAGGACCCGGACCCGCTTCGACGAGTGGTCCGCGGCCTGCTCGGCGCTCATGATCACGTTCTTGTTGTTCGGCAGCACGACCACCTCGTCGGCCGGCGACGACTCGATCGCCTCCAGGAGCTCGGCGGTCGACGGGTTCATCGTCCTGCCGCCGTCGATCACGTGCGCCCCGAGGCTCTCGAAGAGCGCGCGGTTGCCGCCGCCGACGGCGACGACGATGGCATCGGTCGTGCCCGTCGCCTGCGGCGCCGTGGCCGGGCCGGGCTCGAGCAGCCGCTCCTCGCGCTGCTGCGTCTGCTCGTGCATGTTCGCGATCTCGACCCCCGAGATCGCACCCTGCGCGACGCCGAGGCTCAGCGCCCGGCCGGGATCGTCCGTGTGGACGTGCACCTTCAGCGCGCTCGGGTCGCCCACCACGAGCAGCGAGTCGCCCAGCCGCTCCAGGTCGTCCTCCAGCGACTCCGCGTCCAGGCCCTCGCCCTCGATCAGGAACACCGTGCAGTAGCGGAAGGGGGACAGCTCCTGGTGGATCGCCTCGACGCCGAGCTCGTGTTGCTCGAGGGCGGGCTCGGGCAGCGGCTCGCCGTTCAGGGCAGCACTGATCCCGCGGACGATCTCCACGAGGCCGGCGGCGCCCGCATCGACGACACCCGCCTCCTGGAGCACGTCCAGCATCTCGGTGGTGCGCGCGACGCAGTCGTCGCCGCGCTCGACGAGCTTCGCCAGCAGCTCCCCGTGCGGGAGCTCGCGGCGCTCCTCCGCCTCTTCCGCGAGCTCGCGGACCGCGGTCAGCATCGTCCCCTCGACGGGTCGGCGCACCGCGCGATACGCGGCGTCGGAGGCCGAGCGGAGCGCCTTGGCGAGATCGTCCGAGCCGGCGAGCACATCCGCTGCGCCGCGCACGATCTGGGAGAGGATCACGCCCGAGTTGCCCCGCGCGCCCATCAGTGCCGCGCGGCTGATCTCCTTGGCGATCGTCGCGCGGTCGGTCGCCGCGGACGACTGCACCGCCTCGTCGACGGCGCGCATCGTCAGCGTCAGGTTCGTGCCCGTGTCCCCGTCCGGCACGGGATAGACGTTGAGGTCGTCGATACGCCGGCGACTCGCCTCGATCGCGGCCAGAGCCCCGCGGGAGAGCTCCTGCACGCGCTCGATCACGCCGACCGCCGCACCTTCTGGATGTGCACCTCGACCTCGTCGACGTCCAGCCCTGTCATGCGCTCGACCTCGTAGGTGACGCGCGACCGCACCGTCGAGGCGACCTCGGCGAGGTTGAGGCCGTTCTCGATGGCGACGTACAGCGCGATCCGCAACGCCCCGTCCCGGCTGTCGATCTGGATCCCGTCCTTCCGCAGCAGCTTGCCGGCGAGGTTCGGCGCCTCGAGGCCGACCACCCCGTAGCACTCCGCGGCCGTGTGCCCGACGATCTGGGCGACGGCATCGGAGGAGATCCTGACGGCGCCCAGCTCGGACGGGATCGAGAGATCGTCGCTCACGCAGGGTTGGACCCTACCCGGCGGCCGAAGGTTGCTACAGCGCTTTTGTGACTTTCCCGCTCTTCAGGCAGCGGGTGCACACGTAGGCGCGCGTCGGGCTGCCTTTGAGCAGCACGCGCACGCGCTGGAGGTTCGGGTTGAAGCGCCGCTTCGTGGCGACCATCGAGTGGCTCCGGTTGTTCCCGAAGCCGGGCTTCTTCCCGCAAATTGCGCAGACCTTCGACATCGACGGCGCAGTGTAGCGAAAGGGCGCGGGGCCTCGTGACGCCGCGTCGCGAGGACGTCAGACCGCGTGCCACTGGGGCGGCCAGGCGACCTGGCCGCGGTGGTGCGGCTCGTAGGCGGCGAGGCGCTTCACCATCCAGAAGCTGTCGCCGACGTCGGTCGGCGGCTCGATTCCGAGTGGGCGCGCCGGCTCGAAGCCGAAGCGCGGGTAGTACCACGGATGGCCGACGAGCAGGACGAGCGGCTCGCCCAGCAGCTCCGCCCGGTCGAGCGCCGCCTCCGTGAGGGCGCCGCCGATCCCCTGACGCTGCCGGTCGGGCTGGACCGAGAGCGGCCCCAGCTGCAGCACCGGCCGCCCGTCCAGAGTGACCTCGCTCAGCAGCACGTGCCCCACGATCTCGCCCTCGTCGTCCGCGACGAGCGAGATCACGGGCACGAGCGACGCCACGAGCCGCGCCTCGTCTGGCCGTCCGAACGCCGCCTCGGTGACACGCGCGATCGCCTCCTCGTCGCCCGGCTGCTGCGGGCGGACGATCAACCGGTCTTTGCCGACGCCCGGAGCTTCGCGAAGACGTCGGCCATCTCGAGCGCGCTCTCGACGGCCTCGCGGGCCTTGTAGATCCTGTCCTCCGCCTGCTGGATCGTGTCGCACGTGAGGACGCCGAACGCGACGGGGACGCCCGTCTCGATCTGCGCCAGCTGCAGGCCGCTCGCCGCCTCGGTGGCGACGAAGTCGAAGTGCGGCGTGCCGCCGCGGATCACGGCGCCGAGGGCGACGATGCACGCGTAGCGGCGGGTCTTCGCGAGCGCCATCGCCGCGAGCGGCAGCTCGAACGCGCCCGGCACCGGCATGACGGTGATCGCGTCGGGCGAGACGCCCGCCTCGGCGAGCGCGTCCAGCGCCGTCTCGAGCATGCGGTTCGTGATCGAGCCGTTGAAGCGGCTGACCACGATGCCGACGGAGCGCCGCTCGCCGCGCGGCTCGCCCTCGAGGACCGAGTACCCGGGAGGGACGTCGAGCTCGCCGCCCGCGTGCTCGAGGACGGCCTCGGCCGCCTCGGCCTCTGCGTCGTCGGCGTCGGGCTGCTCGGGCTCGGGCTCCTCGACCGGCTCGGCTTCGGCTTCTGGCTCTGCTTCGTGTCTCGGCCTCCGCCTGGTCTGCGTCCTCCACGCCCTCGTCGGCCCACTGCTCCTCCGCGTGATGCTCGGCGGAGATGTCCAGGGGCTCCGGCTCCGGGACCGGCTCCGGCAGCGGGTCGGGGATCACCGACACCGGTTCCGCGGCGGGCTCGGCTTCTGCGGCGGCTTCGGGCTCTGCGGCGGGCCGGGGCTGGGCGACAGGCCAGACCGACTCGAGGGCGGTCTCGTCAGGCTCCTCGCGGTCCTCGTCGTGCCCCGCGTAGGCCTGCCGCTCCTCCCGGCTCCCCGGCGGCTCGTCCGGGTCGCCGGCCCACGTCGGCTGGGGCCAGCCGCCGAAGTCGTCGCGCTCGTCTGCGCCGCTCTGCCCAGATTCGATCGGCCCTGATTCGATCGGCCCAGATTCGATCGGCCCTGCTTCGCTCTGGCTTGACTCGCTCGACCCTGCGTCATTCGGCCCTGGGCGTTCGCTCATTCGTCGGCCTGCAATTCCTCGTCGGGGGAGAACTTCAGATCCTGGTGATGCAACCGGTGCCCGAGCTTATCCCGCTTGGCGGCCAGATAGCGGCGGTTCTCCGCGTTCGGCGGCACCTCGATCGGAACCTGCTCGACGACCTCCAGTCCGAAGCCCTGGATCCCGGTCAGCTTGCGCGGGTTGTTCGTCAGGATGCGGATTGTCGTCAGGCCCAGGTCCGCGAGGATCTGATTCCCGATGGCATAGTCGCGCGCGTCCGCGGGGAAGCCGAGCTCGAGGTTCGCCTCGACGGTGTCACGGCCCTGCTCCTGCAGCTCGTAGGCCTTCAGCTTCGCCAGCAGTCCGATCCCGCGGCCTTCCTGCGCCATGTAGAGGAGGACGCCCTCGTCCTCCTCGCCGAGGCGCGACAGCGCCTGCTCGAGCTGCTCGCCGCAGTCGCAGCGCAGGGAGTGGAAGACGTCGCCGGTGAGGCACTCGGAGTGGACGCGCACGAGGACGTTCTGCGCGCCGGCGAGCTGGCCCTTGACGAGCGCGACGTGGGTCTTTCCGGAGAGCTTCTCCCGGAAGGCGATCGCCCTGAACTCGCCGTACTCCGTCGGCATCCGCACCTCGGAGGTGCGCTCGACGAGCTTCTCGTTCCGGCGGCGGTACTCGACGAGGTCCGCGACCGAGATCAGCTTCAGGCCGTGGCGCCCGCAGTACGGGACGAGGTCCGGCACGCGGGCCATCGTCCCGTCCTCGTTCATGATCTCGCAGACGACGCCCGCGGGCGTCAGCCCGGCGAGGTTCGCGAGGTCGACGGCCGCCTCGGTCTGGCCGATCCGCTCCAGCACGCCGCCCGGCTTGGCGCGCAACGGGAAGACGTGGCCCGGCTGGACGAGGTCGTCCGGCTTCGCGTCGGCCCGGATCGCGACCTGGATCGTGTGCGAGCGGTCGTGCGCGGAGATGCCGGTCGTGACGCCCTCGCGTGCCTCGATCGAGACGGTGAAGGCGGTGCCGAGCGGCGCCTCATTGTGCTCGGTCATCGGGCGCAGGTTGAGGCGGTCGGCGTGCTCCTCGGTCAGGCAGAGACAGATTAGCCCGCGCGCGTGCGTGGCCATGAAGTTGACCGCCTCGGGAGTCGCGAACTGCGCCGCGATCACGAGGTCGCCTTCGTTCTCGCGGTCCGGGTCGTCGACGACCACGACGAACCGGCCGGCCCGGATGTCCTCGATCGCCTCCTCGACCGTGGCGAAGGGGCTCTGGGTCTCGGGCGTGATCGCCATCCCCGAAGGCTACCGAGCGAGCAGCTTCTCGACCTATCTAGCGAGCATCCGCTCGACGTACTTCGCGAGCACGTCCACCTCGAGGTTGACGCTCCTCCCCGGCTCGAACGCCCCGAGCGTCGTCTCCGCGAGGGTGTGCGGGATCAGGGCGACCGCGAAACCCGCGTCGTCGAGCGCCGCAACCGTCAGCGAGACGCCGTCGACGGCGATCGACCCCTTCTCGACCACGTAGCGGAGCACGTCCTCGGGCGCGTCGAGCCAGATCCGCTTCCCCTCCCCCTCGGGCACCACGGAGCGGACGACGCCGACCGCGTCGACGTGGCCCTGCATGACGTGGCCGCCCAGAGGGTCGCCCGCGCGGAGCGCCGGCTCGAGGTTGACCTCGCGGCCCGCGGCGAGTGCGCCGAGCGACGTGCGCTCGAGAGTCTCGGGCACGGCGTCGAACGACAGCGTCCCGTCCTCGATCGCGACGACGGTCAGGCAGCAGCCGTCGATCGCGACCGAGTCGCCGAGGGCGACGCGCCCCGCCGTGCCGGGCGCCTCCAGCCGGAGGCGGATCCCGTCAGGCCCGCCGATCACGGCCGCCACGCGGCCCTTCTCCCGAACGATTCCCGTGAACATGGCCCGCCGAAGGCTACCGCCGACGAATCTGTCAGCCGAGCGCGAGGGCTTCGACGGTCTCGCGGACGACCATCTCGAGATCGCCCCGCGAGGCGCCGCGGTCGAGCTCCTGCAGCAGCTCCTCGACTGCCTCGGCCTGGTCGGACGAGAGCTGGTCCGTTCCGATCGCCGCGACCTGCGCGCGCAGGTCGACGTCCCCCGTGTGCCGGGCGAGCCAGCGCGACAGGAGCGTGATCAACTCGTCTTCGGCGCGGAAGGGAACGTCAGGGTTCGTGGACATAGGCCGCAAGGAGCACGTCATCCCCGACCGGCCTGGCCTCCAGCCGCGAGAGCGTGCGCGGTGAGCGTAGCGAAGCGGCGAGCGCGGCGGCGCCCTCCCCGGCCAGCTTCGGCGCGACGAAGAGGAGGATCTTGTCGATCAGGTCCGCCTCGAGGAAGGCGCCGGCCAGCGTCGGCCCGCCCTCGAGGAGGAGCGACTGGACGCCCTCGGCGGCCAGGCGGCGGAGCGCCTCGTCGAGCGGCCCCGAGACGAGCTCGAGCTCCGAGCCCTCCGGCAGCGGCGTCGAGCCGAAGACGAGGCGCCGCGGCTGCCGAGCCGCGTCGACGCCGCGTGCGTCGAGGCGAGGGTCGTCCGCGCGGACCGTCCCCGTGCCGACGGCGACCGCATCGGAGCGGGCCCGAAGCTCGTGCACGAGCCGGCGGCTCTCCTCCCCGGAGACCCAGCGCTCGCCGGGCACCGTCACGCGGCCGTCGAGGGTGACAGCGGCCTTGTACGTCACGAACGGCCGGCCGAGCGAAACCCACGTCCGCCATGCCTCGTTCTGACGGCGCGCCCCGAAGGAGTCGACGAGCTCCACCTCGACGCCGGCGGCGCGGAGCCGCTCGATCCCGCCCGCGGCTTCCGGGTTCGGGTCGCGCGAGCCGACGACCACCCGCGCGACACCCGCCGCGATCGCGGCGTCGGCGCACGGCGGCGTCGTGCCGTGGTGCGCGCACGGCTCCATCGTCACGTAGAGCGTCGCCCCCTGTGCCCGCTCGCCGGCGCGTTCGAGCGCGACGATCTCGGCGTGGCGCCCGTCCGCCTCGGTGGAGCCCTCGCCGACGACCTCTCCGTCGCGGACCAGCACCGCCCCGACGTCCGGCTTCGGGCGGGCACGCCCGAGCGTCACCTCGGCGAGCCCCAGCGCCCGTTCGAGACTCATACACCGACCCGCGGTCGGACGCTCATACGAGCTCGTGGACGAGCCGCCGGTACGCGCCCGGGAGATCCTCGCTCGCGAAGATCGAGGCGCCCGCGACATAGAGATCGGCCCCAGCGCGGCGGATCTCGCCGATGTTCTCCGGCCCGATCCCTCCGTCGACCTGGATGTGCATCCCTTCCGGCAGCAGCTCCCGGAGACGCCTCACGCGGGCGAGCGCCTCCGGCATGAACGCCTGGCCCGAGTAGCCCGGGTGAATGGACATGCACAGTACGAGGTCCGCGCCCTCGGCCGCCGCGGCGACGTCGTCGGGGCTCGTCTCGGGCTTGAAGGCGACGCCGGCCCCCAGCCCGTGCCGGCGGGCGGCGGCGATCGTGGCCGGAACGTCGTCGACGGCCTCGTAGTGGAAGGTGACGCTGTCGCCGCCCGCCCCCTTGACGGCCTCGAAGTGCTTCGCCGGGTTCTCGACCATCAGGTGGACGTCGAAGACGCCGCCCCGCCCGTGGACGAGAGGCGCGATCGACTGCAGCACGATGGGCCCGATGGTGATCGGCTCCACGAAGTGCCCGTCGCCGACGTCGAAGTGGAAGACCCGCGCGCCGGCGCCGAGCAGCGTCTCGAGCTGCTCGCCGAGGACCGCGAAGTCGGCTGCGTAGATCGAAGGCTCGACCTCCACCGTCCTGATCCAGTCGTCCCAGGGCACGTCGCGAGTCTACGAGGTGAGCCGGGCGATGAAGAAGCCGGGGGTTCCGTGCCGGTGCGGCGTGGTGAGGAGGAACTCCGGCCGCGTCGGGTGCCGGTACTGCGGCCACTCGCCGGCGAGCGTCGCGTCGACCTTCAGGCCCGTCTCGTCGACGACAGCCTCGTTCTCGTCGGCGTTGAGCGTGCAGACGGAGTAGACGATCGCGCCGCCCGGCCTGACCCGCTCGGCGGCCGCTCGGAGCAGCTCCAGCTGGAGCTCCGGGAGCGGCTTTGCCCGCCAGCGCAGATCCGGGCGCTGCGCCAGGACGCCGAGCCCGGAGCACGGCGCGTCGACGAGCGCCCGGTCGAACCCCGACTCGTCGAGCGACCGCGCGTCGGCGTTGACGACCCGGACGTCCGAGCGGCCCAGCCGGCGCAGGTTCTCCGCGAGCTCGCGCGCCCTCGCCTCGTTCACCTCGACGGCCGCGACCTCGCCCTGCAGCATGGCCGTCTTCCCGCCGGGCGCCGCGCACGCGTCCAGCACCCGCTCGCCCGGCTGCGATGCGACGGCGAGCGCGGCCAGCTGTGAGCCGCGGCTCATCGGCCAGATCCGCCCCTGCTCGAGCGCGACCGGGTCGATCCGCTTCACCCGGTAGGCGCCGGGCACATCCGTCGGCTCGCCGTCGATCTCGCCGCGCACGAGGCGCACCACCGTCTCGGCCGGCTCGTTCTGGGCCCGCATCAGCTCGAGCGCCTCTTCCTCCCCCAGGTCCCGCCGCCAGACGTCCCAGACCCAGTCGGGATACGAGTGCTTCAGCGGGCCCTCGGGCAGCGACGCGACGAGACCGCGCAGGCCCTGCGCGAGGCGCCGGCCGACCGCGTTCGTGAATGCCGTCGCCCGCTCGAGCCCGGCGCGCCGCACGAGCTCGACCGACTCGCCGACGACGGCATGAGCCGGGAGGTCGAGCCAGCCGAGCTGATAGCCGTCGATGCGCAGCGCCGCGAGCACCGGCGGATCGAGCTTCCGCACCGGCCGCCGGCCGAGCTGCTCGATCCCGTGGTCGATCGTCCGCACGCGCTGCACCGTGCCGTAGGCGATCCGCTGCGCGAGCCCCCGGTCGCGCTCGTCGAGGCCGGCCGCGGCCGTCGCGAGCGCGCGGTCGGCGTAGGCGTCCTGCTCGAAGACGCGGCGGACGACCTCGTACGCGGCCAGCCGCGCGGGCGCGATCACCGGACGCCGCGGAGGAACTCGTCGTAGCTCATGCGACGCTTCCCCTCGGGCTGCACCTCCACCGGCACGAGCTGTCCGTCCTCGAGGCGCGCCTTCCAGATCGTCACGCGACGCCCGTCGAGGTCGGCCCAGGCGCCGATGTGCGGCGACAGCGCGCGCACGGTCCGCCACGCCTGCTCGGGGTCGGAGAGGTCGAGCTCGCGATCCGCCGGGCCGATCTTCTCCGCGTACGTCACGCCCTCCTCGGGCTGCGGCGTGAACTCCGGTTCCGGCAGCACCTGCTCGAGCAGCTGCACCGCCAGCGCGGCCGCCCGCGCGTACACCTCCCCCGCGTCGAGCTCTCCGATCGCGAACGCCTCCCGCGCGGCCACCGGCCCGGCGTCGAGCGCCTCGACCGTGCGGTGAATCGTGACGCCGGTCTCATCGTCGCCCGCCATGATCGCCCGCTCGACGGGCGCGGCCCCGCGCCACCGCGGCAGCAGCGAGGGATGCACGTTGAGCCAGAGCGCCTGCTCGAGGAGGTCGGGCGGGATGTAGAGCCCGTACGCCGCCACGACGACGACGTCCACCGGCTCGATCGCCGGCCGCTCCGGCTGAAGCACGCGAATCCCGAGCCGGTCGGCAGCCTCCTTCGCCGGCGGCGCGCCGACCTTGAGGCCGCGGCCGCGCGGAGCGTCCGGCCGCGTGAGCAGGTATTCGATCTCGCGGCTCGCCGCCAGCCGCTCGAGGACGTCGGCTCCGAGCGGCGCCGTCGCAGCGACGGCGAGACGCATCAGCCCACCTCAGCCCGCAGGGCCGAGCAGCGGCTGAGGGCGCAGGATGCCGAGTGCCTGCCGTCGGCTCTCGGGATCGGTGCGGTCGATGATCAGCACCCCGTCGAGGTGGTCGAGCTCGTGTTGGACGATCCGCGCGGGCAAGCCCTCGAGCTCCAGCCGGAGGTCCTCGCCGTTCTCGTCCTTCCCTTCGAGCACCAGCTTGAGCGGCCGCTCGACGGGGACGCGCACGCCCTGCAGGGAGAGGCACCCCTCGTCGTCCGGCTCCGGCGCGCCGCTCGTCTCGACGACGACCGGGTTGACGACGGCGCGGAGCTCGGCCTCGCCCGGCTGGAAGACGAACAGGCGCTGCAGCACGCCCACCTGCGTCGCCGCGAGACCGACGCCGCGCGCGTCGTGCATCAGCCCGCCCATCCGCTCGACGAGCCGCCTCAGATCGTCGTCGAAGCGCACCACCTCGTCGGCCCTGAGGCGCAGCGCCGGGTCGCCCCACTGGCGGATCTGGGCGAGTGCGAGACGACGTCGGGCCTCGACCTCGGGGTCGAGCGCGTGGTCGTCCACGAGGATCTGGCCGTGTTCCTCGGACATCGTCGCCAGTCTACGCGGCGGCTGCCGCCGGAAAGCGCTCCAGAATCCAGTCCGCGTCGAGCGGACGCCGGCGGTACGACCTGCCGCCCAGGGTGGCGTAGTCGCCGGTGCGCGGATCCATGGCGAGGCGCGCCTCGATCGGGAAGTAGCGGTTGTGGCGGTCGATCAGGTCGTTGACCTCGAAGAAGTCCCACCGGGCCGCGACGACCGGCCACTCGGTGCGCGGAGTCGACGCGTACGCCTCCTCCAGCCGCTGCAGATGCTCGCGGGTGAGCTCGTCGATCGTCCGCAGGCGGATCATGTACGGGAGCGGCCCGCCGAGCGCGCCGATGTAGGACGCCGCGTCGGGCGCGCCCGGCCGCAGGCGCTGGCGCATCGGCCTCCCGCGCAGCGGGTTGAACGTGTCGCGCGCGACGGCCTGTCCCTCACGCTCGTCGCGCCAGGTCTTCGTCTGCTCCCCGAGCAGCTGGTCGGCCACCGTCTCCTTCACGCGGCCATTTTGCCGGACCGGGGCGGTGCGCCGGGGAACCGGCGGGCTTCCTCGCGAGGCTCAGAACGACTGCGGATCGACGTCGACGACCGCCTGCAGCCCGGCCTTGCGCATCGCCGGCGCCGCGGACGAGAGAAGCTGCGCCGCTCGGGCGGCGATCGCGCGCGGGCGGTCGGTCTTCGCGACGAGCTGCGCGCGGTGCCGGCCCCGCAGGCGCAGAAGCGGCGCCGGACCGAGGAGCTCCGCGCCCTTCATCGCCGCCTTCAGCTCCTCGAGCGCCTTGAGCGGCGCGGCTTCGTCGGGCCCGGAGACGAGGATCCGGACGATGTGCCGGAAGGGCGGGTAGCCGAGCGCGCGACGCCGCTCGAGCTCCCCCTCGTTGAAGGCCGCGACGTCGTGGCGCTGCGCGAGCGCGACGGGGCGCGCGTCCGGCTGGAACGTCTGGACGAGGACGCGCCCCGGCGCATCGCGTCCGCTCCGGCCGGCGAGCTGCGTGATCAGCTGGAAGGTGCGCTCGTCCGCGCGGAAGTCCGGCAGCCCCAGCCCGGTGTCCGCGTCGACGACGGCGGCGAGCGCGACGTTGGAGAAGTGATGACCTTTCGCGACCATCTGCGTCCCGAGCAGGACGGCGCGGTCCGTCTCGGCGAAGCGGCGCAACGCCGCGGCCAGCTCGTCGGGCTTCCCGGCGGTGTCCGCGTCGAGGCGCACGATCTCCAGTGCGGGCACGGCCTTCGCGAGCTCGCGCTCGAGCCGCTGCGTGCCGGCGCCGAGGCGAGCGAGCTCGACGGAGCCGCAGGCGGGGCACTCCTCCGGGGCAGGCTCCGCGTGCGCGCAGTGGTGGCAGCGGAGGGACGTGTCGCCGTGGAGCACGAGCGCCACGTCGCAGTTCGGGCATCGGAGCGTCAGGCCGCAGGCGCGGCAGTGGAGCGCGGGCGCGACGCCGCGCCGGTTCAGGAGCAGGATCGCCTTGCCGCCGCGCTCCGCGACTCGGCCGAGCTCCTTGAGCAGCGGCGCCGAGAGCGGATAGCCGGCCTCGCGGCGGAGGTCGACGACGCGGACGGGCGGCAGCGGACCGGCGATCCGCCCGCCGAGCTCGAGCCGCTCGAGCGTGGCCCAGCTCTCCGGCCGCGGCGTGGCGGAGCCGTAGACGGCGACCGCCCCTTCGAGCGCTGCGCGCTTCGCGGCGACGGTCCGCGCGTCGTAGCGCGGATCCGAGTCCTGCTTGTAGGAGGCGTCGTGCTCCTCGTCGACCACCACGAGCCCCAGGCCGCGCACCGGAGCGAAGATCGCCGAGCGCGCGCCGACGACGACCCGCGCCGCACCCGACGCGACGCGCTCGCGCTCGTCGCGCCGCTCCGCCTCGGTCAGCCCGGAGTGGAGGATGGCGATCCGGTCGCCGAACCGTGCCTGGAACCGCCCCACCGTCTGCGGCGCGAGCGCGATCTCGGGCACGAGCACGATCGCGCCCAGCCCGCGCTCGAGCGCCGCGGCGCACGCCTGGAGGTAGACCTCGGTCTTCCCTGACCCGGTGGCCCCGTAAAGCAGGAAGTGGCCGCCGCCGGCGTCGATCGCGGCCACGATCCGGTCGACCGCGGCGCGCTGCTCGCCTGAGAGCTCATCCGGTTCGGCCTCGCCTCCCAGCGCCTGCCCCCGCTCGGCCGGCGGAGCCTGCTCCTTGCGCCGCTTCCGCTTCTCCGGCGCCACCAGCGCGAGCGCCCGCGCCGGCGTCGAGCCGTAGTAGTCCGCAAGCCAGAGGGCGAGATCCACGAGCGCGGCCGGCACCTCGTCGAGGACGGCTCCGACCTCGACCGCCGTGATGCCGTTCGGCGGCGCGTCGACGAAGTCGACCACCACGCCGCGCTGCCGGCCGCGCCCGAACGGCACCGAGACGACTGCGCCCTTGTGCACCTCGTCCGGAACCAGGTACGTGAAGTCCCGCGCGAGCGCCCGGGCCGTCACGAGCGGATAGACCGAGGCGAAGCGCGTCACGACTGGACTTCTGCCTCGGAGTCGCGCTGTGCATGGATGCGCTTCCACGAGAGGCTGCGCGTCATCAGCAGGATCGCCGCGAAGCCGATCACAACGTTGCACACGAGGGTCGCGATGTACATGCCGACGCTGAAGGAGAGGAGCAGCGCCGTCGAGACCGCCTTGTTGCGGAACACGAACACGAGCAGCCCCTGCTTCGTCCCGGCGCCCCCCGGGGTCGCCGGGAAGAGCGTCGCGAGCGAGTCGACGACCTGGACGAGCAGCGCGTTGTGGAGCGACGCCTCGACGTGGAAGGCCTCCAGGAAGAAGTAGAGCCCCGCGATCCGCAGGACCCAGCTCAGCGCCTGCCAGAAGAGCACCTGGCGCACGAACCGCGCCGGCTCGCGCAGGATCGCGAAGCCGAGGCGGACGCGCTCCCAGAACTCTCGCACCCGCCTCTGCGCCCACAACGTCAGCACGAGCGCCGCGAGCGCGACCACGGCGAGCCCGATCAGGGTCGCGGTGTAGTGGGCGAGGAAGAAGCGCCAGTCGACGCTCGGCAACCTCGAGTAGACCTGGTGCGTCGGCAGCACGCCGATCGCGAGCGCCCAGCTCATCAGTCCCGCCGCGACCACGAAGTCGAAGAACGTCTCCACGATCAGCGTCGGCGCGAGCGTCGCGTAGCTCGAATCCTTGACCCGGTGCCTCACGAGCACGAGCTTCACGATGTCCCCGCCGCGCGCGGGGGCGATCGAGTTGACGCCGACGCCGGCGAGATACGCGCCGAAGACTGACCCCAGCCGGACCGTCGTCTCCGGATAGGACGCACGGATGATGTTCCGCCACGCGATCGCCCGGAAGAAGAGCTTGACTTCGTGCAGGAGCAGCGCGATCCCGAGCGCGGTCCACCCGACCGCCGTCAGGTGGTCGAAGAAGACGTCGACTGCATGGAAGAACGCCGCCATGGGCGTTCAGTGTGCCGGTCGTATCGGAGCTAGGCGCCGGCGGCGACGAGTACGAAGTCGGTCGCGAACCCGAGGACGATCCCGGCGAGGAGCGACCACGCGACGAGCGTGGGGAGCGCGTACTTCCGGCAGACGTTGAAGAGCTCGATCACGACGAAGAGGATCGAGCCGGCCGCCACGGTGAAGAAGGCCACCTGCAGCGTCTCGCTCACCCAGGCCTGGCCGATCACCGTGCCGACGAACGTCGGGCCTCCGCCGATCAGGCCGAGCAGCGCGAGGAACCCCCAGCTCGGGCGCTCGGACTCGCTGCCGAGCGGGGCCGACGATGCCGAAGCCCTCGGTGGCGTTGTGCAGCGCGAAGCCGATGATCAGCACGAGCGCGAGGCTGATCTCGTCGGAGGCCGCCGACTGGCCGATCGCGAGGCCCTCGCCGAAGTTGTGCAGCCCGATGCCGGTCGCGATCAGCAGCGCGAGCCGGCGGCCCGGGGTCAGCGCCTCGAGCCACGTCCGCTCGCGGTACTCGTCGACGGCGGCGGCTCCCGGGCCGATCAGGCGCGAGCCACGCTTGCCCGACATCCAGCGGTCGTAGTAGACGAGACCGATGAAGCCGACGATGAGACCGGCGGTCGCGATCGGGGCGAGCTCTGCGAGCCGGCTCCAGTTGTGCTCCTGGGCGGCCGCCTCGACCGGCTCGACGCCGTGGCCGAGCACGTCCCAGAGCAGGAAGATCAGGATCCCGGTGGCGAAGGCGCCGAGGGCGGCGCGCAGGCGGACGCTCAGGTTGCTGACCCGGCCGAGCGGCAGTCCGAGGAAGATCGTGAAGCCGGCGATCGCGCCGAGGATCAGGGTCTGGGTCGTGCTCATCTGGCTTGTACGTCGCTCCTGAGACCGATTGTAAGGCTGACCTTACAGGAACGTCGAAGCCTATGATCGGCCCATGGCCCAGGGACATTCCACGGACGACTACCTGGAGACGATCTACTTCCTGGCGAACCCGATCGGCGAGTACCGCCCGAGCACAGTCGGCCCTCCGGCGCTGGCCTCACGCGTGGCCGAGATGCTCGGCGTCTCGCGCGCGTCCGCCGGCGAGATGCTGAAGCGGCTGGAGGCGGAGGGCCTCGTCGAGCGGGGCGAGCGCAAGGAGGCGATCCTGACGCCGACCGGCCAGGAGCGGGCCGCGCGTGTCGTGCGCAAGCACCGGATCATCGAGCGGCTGCTGACGGACTTCATGGGCTACACGGCCGCCGAGGCGCACGTGCACGCCGACGAGCTCGGCGACACGTTCAGCGACGACATGGTCGAGCGGATCCGAGAGCGTCTCGGGAATCCGGAGCGCTGTCCCCACGGCTGGCCGGTCGAGCCGGACATGGAGAAGGCGGAGAACCGCGAGCTCGCACCCCTCTCGGCGCTGACGCCGGGGACGCGGGCGACGGTCGTGCGGCTGGCCGAGCATGACGGCGACCTCCTGCACTGGTTCTACGACGAGGGCCTGGGGCCGGGCACCGAGCTCGAGCTCGAGTCGGCACAGCCCGCCGCGGGCCAGTTCACCGTGCGCGTGGCCGGCGGCGAGAAGGCCGTCTCGGAGAAGGCCGCCGAGGGGCTCTTCGTCCGCCCGGCGGCGTAGGGCCCCAGCTACCGGGGCGAGGCGCGGAACGCGCTACGCCGTGGCGACGGCGCCGATGCCTGCGGCCTCGCGGAGCGCCTCGGCCTTGTCCGTCCGCTCCCAGGTGAAGTCGTGCTCGGGGCGGCCGAAGTGCCCGTACGCGGCGGTCTTCGCGTAGATCGGGCGGCGCAGGTCGAGATCGCGCAGGATCGCGGCGGGGCGCAGGTCGAAGTGCTCCGAGACGAGCTCCTCGATCCGGGCGAGCGGGATGTTCTCCGTGCGGAAGCACTCGACGAGGATCGAGAACGGCCGCGCGACGCCGATCGCGTAGGCGACCTGCACCTGGCAGCGGTCGGCGAGCCCGGCCGCGACGACGTTCTTGGCCACGTAACGGGCCGCATAGGCGGCGGAGCGGTCGACCTTCGTGGGGTCCTTGCCGGAGAAGGCGCCGCCGCCGTGCGGCGCTGCGCCGCCGTACGTGTCGACGATGATCTTCCGGCCGGTGAGCCCCGTGTCCCCCATCGGGCCGCCGAGGACGAACTTGCCCGTCGGGTTGACGTAGAAGAAGGACGGATCCTCGAGCCGCTTCTCGTCGTAGAGCGAGTGCGGCAGGATCGGGCGCAGCACCTGGTCGGCCAGGTCCGGCTTGATCAGCGCGTCCGGGTCGAGCCCTTCGCGGTGCTGCGTCGAGATCAGCACGCGCTCGATCTCGACCGGGCGCCGGCGCCCGTCCGCGTCCTCCTCGTACCGGACGGAGACCTGCGCCTTGCCGTCGGGCCGCAGATAGGGGAGCACGTCGGCCTTGCGCACCTCGGAGAGCCGCTTCGTGACCTTGTGCGCGAGCATGATCGGCAACGGCATCAGCTCCGGCGTCTCGTTCGACGCGTAGCCGAACATCATCCCCTGGTCGCCCGCGCCCACCCGGTCGAGCGGATCGTCGTCGCCCGGCTCGTGGTGCGCCTCGTACGACTCGTCCACGCCCTGCGCGATGTCCGGCGACTGCTCGTCGAGCGCCACGATCACGCCGCACGTCTCCGCGTCGAAGCCGTACTTGGCGCGCGTGTAGCCGATGTCCGCGACGGTCTTGCGGACGAGGCGCGGAATGTCGATGTAGCAGTCGGTCGTGATCTCGCCCGCGACCACCACGAGCCCCGTGGTGATCAGCGTCTCGCAGGCGACGCGGCTGTTCGGATCCTCGCGCAGCGCAGCGTCCAGGACTGCGTCCGAGATCTGGTCGGCGATCTTGTCCGGGTGACCCTCGGTCACCGATTCCGACGTGAAGCTGAAGCTGCGCGCGCCCATTCCGGCCGTCAGGCTACCGGAGCGGCGGCTACCGGATCTCGAGGAAGGCGTGCACCTCGGTCGAGCTGCCGTTCCGGGAGATCCAGACCAGCAGCGAGCGGAGCGGCCGCAGATTGTCCTCGACCTCGGGCGGGATGGAGCTCCCGGAGCTCGAGGCGAGCGACGAGACGGCGGCCACCGCGTCCGGAATGTCGACGTAGACGAAGCCGCCGTTCGATTCGGGCATGCCCGACGCGTCGACCGCGTCCTTGTACGACGGGTCGTCGGCCAACGAGCTGCCGCCGCCCGACGAGAAGTCCCGAACGGCATTCGGTGTATCGGTGACGAGCACCTTCCCGTCGACCTCGCCGTAGTAGACCGAGATCGGGCCGAGCGGCACGGCGGTCATCTCCACCCCGCCGACGGTCGTCCGTCTGGGCGAGCCGCCGCCGCCCGCGAGCACGGACGCCCTCGCCGCGAGCTTGTCGAGCGTCGCCAGCGACTGCTTCGGCTCACCGCCGAGGACGACGGTGATCTCGGGGATCAGCGCCCCCGCGGACACCCACACCGCGGTCTCCCCGTTGAAGAGCTGCGCCAGCTCGGACAGCTTCACGCCGAGCGCCTGCTCGATGATCGCGCCGCCCGCGCCCTGCGTCAGCTGGTCGAACGACTTCTCGTCGGCCTTGAAGGTGGCGAAGAGCAGCGCGCCCTGCGGAGCCTTGTCGACCAGGTCGGACGTGAAGTCGGTCGCGGCGCCCTGCTGGATCCCGTCGGCGACGAAGCTGAGCGCGGCGCCGTCGGCCTGGGCCTCGAGGGACGCGGCGAGCCACTTGAGCTTGTCCAGGCCGCCGAGCCCGCCCGGCACGCGGCCCTGCAGATGCTCGCGCAGCCCCTGGTTGACGCTGCCGCCGTCAACGTATGCCTTCGCGAGCGCGACGTCCGGCAGCGCTCCCATGGCCTCGTCGAAGCTGCTCTTGTCGGCGAGCTTCTCGCCGCTCTGGGCCGCGGTGAACGCGTCGATCGCGGCCTGCGAGTCGCTGAAGACGATCCAGTCGCCCACCTTCGTGTGCTTCGCGGGTTGGTCACCCTGGTCGAGCAGCCGGACGAACTCCTGCTCGTCCTTCGGCTGCGTCATGCCGACCACGTTCGAGTCTGCGCTCAGGCCGAGCACGACGATGTCGACCTCCGGGCCGACCGAGCTCTTCAGCTTCTCGATGTCGACGCCCTCCTTCGAGAGGCTGCTACGGAGCTGCGTCAGGAGCTTCTCGCGGCCGGGGAACTTCTGCAGCAGCTCGTCCGCCTGCTTGACCTGGTCGGACGAGAGGTCCGAGTCGACCGAGACGTACACCGGCGCGGACGCGGGCACGATCGACGCGCCCGCAGGCGCCTGCGAGCTCCCGGTCTTGGTCGCGCCGCCGCAGCCGGCGACGAGCAGCATCAGCGCAAGCAGCAGCAGAGGCAGAAGCGGGTTCAGCCGACGCATCCGCTCGCAGGATACCCCGCGCATCTGCCGGCCAACGTCCCGCTTCCGGGTATTTCGCGATTTTAGAACTCGATTCAGAATGACGCTTCGCCGACCGGGTGCGATGGGCGGCGCGATCCAAGAACGCAGGGAGCCCCGATAGCAGCGCTATCGGGGCGACTGAGGACGAAGGATCGAGCCGTCCAGCGCGGCCGGACGGCTCAAGGCTTCATTCTGAATCGAGTTCTTACTCCTCGGTGGGCCTGCGGCCCATCAGGTCGGCCGCGAGCTCGTGGATCGAGCGGCCGTCGAGCACGGAGCAGACGCCCTCCGTGATGGGGAGCTCGATGCCGAGCCGGTGTGAGAGGTCGCGGAGCACGGGCGCCGTCGTCAGCCCTTCGACGACCTGCCCGATCTCGGCGACCGCCGCCTCGGGCGTCGCGCCGCGCGCGATCAGCTCCCCGGCGCGGCGGTTGCGGCCGCTCGGGTGCCAGCACGTGACGATCAGGTCGCCCATCCCCGCCAGCCCGGCGAACGTCTCGGCCCGCGCCCCGCAGGCCTCGCCGAGGCGGGCCATCTCGGCGAGTCCGCGGGTGATCAGCGCCGACTTGGCGTTGTCGCCGACTCGGAGGCCGTCGACGGCTCCCGCCGCGAGCGCGATCACGTTCTTGGCTGCGGCGCAGAGCTCGACGCCGATCAGGTCCGTGTTCGAGTAGACCCGAAAGACGCCCGAGTTGAGCGCCTCCTGGAGCTCGAGCGCGAGCTCCTCGTCCTCGCTCGCGACCACGCTTGCGCCGGGCAGGCCGGCCGCGACCTCCTCGGCCATGTTCGGCCCGGAGAGCGCCGCGGCGCCGCGGCCCTCGATCAGCGTCGAGAGCCGATTGCCGGTCGCCGGGTCGAGGCCCTTCGTGAGGCTGAGCACGGGCGCCGTCCCCGGCAGGGACGCCGCGACGGAGGAGAACGCCTTGCTCGGGACCGCCAGGACGACGAGCTCCGCGCCGGCGAGGGGCGCCTCCTCGATCGTGGTCGTCTCGATGTCGCCGACGAAGACCGCCTGCATGTAACGCGGGTTCCGTCCCGTCTCGCGGATCGCCGCCGCCTGCGCCGGATCGCGGCACGCCAGCGCCACGTGGTGGCCGCGGTCCCTGAGCAGCCGTGCGAACACCGTCCCCCACGACCCGCAGCCCACGACGACGGTCCTCACGTCTTCTTCCGGAAGTCGATCGCGACGGGAACCCCCTCGAGCTCGAAGCGGTCGCGGATCTGGTTCTCGACCCAGTACGCGTAGTCGCGCGTGACGAGGCCCGGATCGTTGACCGAGATCCGGATCCGCGGCGGCCGCATCGTCACCTGCGTCCCGTAGAGAACGTTCAGCCTCCGGCCGCCCTTCTGCGGCGGCTGGCGCGCCTCGCGCAGCTCGGCGAGAAACCGGTTCAGCTCGGGTGTCGGGATCCTGTACGAGTACTTCTCGAACTGGATCTCGATCCGGTCGAGCAGCCTCTGGATGCCCCGGCCCGTCTTTGCGGAGACCGCGATCACGGGCGGCCGCTGGCGCAGGCGGCGGTTCAGGTGGCCGCGCACCTCCTCGAGCTCGACGTGGCCGACGTCCCACTTCGAGATCACGGCGATCGTCGCGCATTGCGCCTTTCGCGCCACGTCCGCGACGGCGAGGTCCTGCTCGACGACGCCCTGGCTCGCGTCGACGAGCACGAGCGCCACGTCGGCGCGCTCCGCCGCGTCGAGGGCGCGGAGCTCCGAGTAGTACTCGATCCCCTGCCGCTGCCGGCGCTTGCGGCGCATGCCGGCGGTGTCGACGACGACGAACGTGCGGTCGCCGCGCTCGAAGATCGTGTCGATCGAGTCGCGCGTCGTGCCGGGCACGTCGGAGACGATCACCCGCTCCTGCCCCACGATGGCATTCAGGAGGCTCGACTTGCCGACGTTCGGCCGGCCGAGGATCGCGACGCTGATCGCCTCCTCGCCCACGTGCAGCCGGCCCGCGCCGGGCAGCTGCTCGACGATCAGGTCGAGCAGGTCGCCCGTGCCGTGCCCGTGCAGCCCGGAGAGCGGCACGGGGTCGCCGAGCCCGAAGCGGTGGAACTCGAGCGCGAGGACGTCCTGGGACGGGTCGTCGATCTTGTTCGCGATCAGGATCACCGGCTTGCGCGAGTTGCGCAGGATCTGCGCCAGCTCCTCGTCGCCCGGCGTGATCCCCGCGCGCGCGTCGGTGACGAAGAGGACGAGGTCGGCCTCGTGGATGGCCTGCCGCGCCTGCTCGGCGATCGCGCGCGTGATCGGCGTCTCGTCCGAGAGGTCGACGCCGCCCGTGTCGATCAGCAGGAAGTGCTTGCCGCTCCACTCGCAGAGCAGCTCCTTCCGGTCCCGGGTGGTGCCCTGCGTCTCGTGAACGACAGCCTGGCGCGACTGCGTCAGCCGGTTGACGAGCGTCGACTTGCCGACGTTCGGGTAGCCGACGATCGCGACGGTGCCGATGATCTCGATCGGCTCGTCGGCGGCGACGGTGTCTTCGGTCTCGGTCACAGCGGCGGCACGAGCCCTTCGGGACGGCCCTGCGCATGCACGTCGGCGAGCCAGTAGAAGAGCGTGTGGATGCGGCGCTCGATCTCGGCGGTCGCCTGCTTGTACCCCTTGCCGCCCTTGGGCAGGTCGTCGAAGCGGACAGGCGCGCCGAACGCGACGGAGCACGGCGCGAAGTTGTACGGCTTCCAGAACTGAGTCCCGTAGACGGCGACAGGCACGACCGGGACGCTCTCCTGGATCGCGATCATCGCGGCGCCAGGCTGCGCCTCGCCGGGGCTTCCGCTCCTCTGGCGCGTGCCCTCCACGAAGAGCCCGACCGCGCGGCCGTCGCGCGCCGCCTGGCGCATCAGCCGCACGGCGTCGCGGTCCGATTCGCCGCGCCGCACGGCCAGTGCCCCGTGCAGCCGGATGAACTGCCCGAGCCCGGGGATGCGATGGGCCTCGATCTTGGCGACGAAGTTGATCGGCCTGGGCGTCATGCAGCCGATCGCGGGGATGTCCACCCAGTGCAGGTGGTTCGCGGCGAGCACGAGCCCGCCGCGGTGCGGCACCCGGTCGGCGCCGTACGCCCGCACCCGGCAGGCAAGCCGGATGGGCCAGCCCATCCAGACCTTCCCGATCCGCAGCGCGACGTCGCCGTAGGCCACTGCTAGACCCGGGTGCGCTCGCGGACCAGCTTCTCGATCTGCCCCACGACGTCCTCCACGTCGAGCTGCGTCGTGTCGATCAGCACGGCGTCCTCGGCAGGTCGCATGCGCGAAGAGTCCGAGGCGTCCCGCTTCCGGAGGTCCGTGACGAGCGCGTCGGCGCCGATGTCCGGCCGCTCGGCCTGACGGCGCTTCGCGCGCACGTCGGTGTCGGCGACGAGGTAGACCTTGACGTCCGCGTCTGGGGCGACGACCGTGCCGATGTCGCGGCCCTCGATGACGCAGTTCCCCTGCGCGGCGAGCTCGCGCTGGCGAACGCGCATCACCGCGCGGACGTCGCGGTGGCGCGCGACGACGGGAACCATCCGGTCGATCCGCGACTGCCGAATCAGCGACGTCACGTCCGTGCCGTCGATGGTCACCCGCCCGTCCTCGTCAAGCCCGACCTGGTACTCGCGCGCGAGCGCCCCCAGCGGCTCGCCGAGGCCGAGGTCGAGGCCGCGCTGCATCGCGAGCCAGGTGAGCGCGCGGTACATGGCGCCCGTGTCGAGGTAACGGAAGCGCAGCCGCTCCGCCAGCCGGCGGGCGACCGTGCTCTTGCCGGCCCCTGCGGGGCCGTCGATGGCGACGATCATCGTTGCGTCACGGACTCCAGGAGGTCGAAGAAGCCGGGGAAGCTTATAGCCACCGCCTCCGCGCCCTCGACCTCCACCCCCTGGCGCGAGACCAGGCCTGCGATCGCCCCGAGCATCGCGATCCGATGATCCGCGAAGGAGCTCATCCTGCCGCCGCGCAGCCGGGCCGGAGTGCCCCGGACGACGAAGCCGTCGGGCCGCGCCTCGATGCGTGCGCCGAGGCCCCTCAGCGACTCGGTCACCGTCTCGATCCGGTCGGTCTCCTTGGCGCGCAGCTCCTCGGCGCCGCGGACGTCCGTGCGGCCGCGGGCCATCGCCGCGGCGAGCGCGACCAGGGGCAGCTCGTCGACGAGGCTCGGCACCTCCTCCGCCTCGACGCGCGTGGCGGTGAGCGCCGCAGAGCGCACGTCGAGGTCGGCGACGGGCTCGCCGCCGACGTTGCGCCGGTTGAAGACGGTGATCCGCGACCCCATCCGTTCGAGCACGTCGAGCAGCCCGGTGCGGCCGGGGTTGACGTTGACGCCCTCGACGATCAGCTGCGAGCCGGCGAGGAGCGTCGCCGCCACGATCAGCGGCGCAGCCGACGAGAACTCGCCGGGGATCGCGACGTCGAGCGGCGGCAGGGACTCGACCGGCCAGACGCGGACGCTGCGCGGCATTGCTCCAGCCGGACACCCAGCGTCTTGAGCATCCGCTCCGTGTGGTCGCGCGACGGATGCGGCTCGACGACGACCGTCGGGCCAGAGCCGGCGAGGAGGCCGGCGAAGAGGATCGCCGACTTCACCTGAGCGCTTGCGACCGGCGACTCGTAGTGGACGGGCTTCAGCTTCGCGCCCTCGACGATCACCGGCGCGTGCCCGTCCGTCGTCTCCACGCGCGCGCCCATCTGGCGCAGCGGCTCGGCGATCCGCTCGTGCGGCCGCATCGTCAGCGACTCGTCGCCGACGAGCTCGAAGCGCCGTCCCTCCTGTCCTGCGAGCAGGCCGGAGACGAGGCGCAGGACCGTTCCTGCATTGCCGCAGTCGAGCGGCGCGGTCGGCTGTTGCAGGCCGCGCAGCCCGAGCCCGCGCACGCGAAGCTCGTCGCCGTCCTCCAGCACCTCGGCGCCGAGCTGCCGTGCGACGGAGATCGCGGACTCCGTGTCGGCCGCGCGGCCGAAGCCCGTGATCCGGCTCTCGCCCTCGGCGACCGCGCCGAGTAGCACAGCGCGTTGCGAGATCCCCTTCACGCCCGGGACGCCGACGGCGCCGACGACGGCGGCTGCCGGCTCGATCCTCATGCGTCGATCACCGGTGAGACGACGACGCCGTACCCCTGGCCTTCGAGCAGCGCAGCCGCGCGCTGCGCCTCCGATTCGCCTGTCACCAGCACCGTCAGCGTGCCGCCGCGCTCGGGCGAGACGTGGTGGAGCTCGAAGTCCTCGATGTTGATCCGCTCGGCGCCCAGCGCCTGGGTGATCCCCGCCAGCACGCCGGGCCGGTCGGGCACGTGCACCCGCAGCTGGTGCAGCGCGCCGGGATCGGGGTACGCGCGCTCGAGCATCCGCCGGCGGTTCTGCGCAGCCTCGCCGATCCAGCGGGCGAGAAAGCCGGCGTCGCGCTGCTCGAGCGCCGCGTCGAGCTGCTCCAGCCGGCGGCGCTGCTCGCCGAGCGCCTCGCGCACCGCATCGGCGTTGTCGAGGAAAATGTCGATCCAGATGCGGGGGTTCGCGCCCGCGACGCGGGTCATGTCCCGCAGCGAGCCGCCGGCGGCGGCGAGCGGCTCGTGCCCCTCGATCCGGCTGGCGCCCGCCTGGTTGACGAGCAGGTTCGCGAGCGCGTGCGGGAGGTGGCTCGTCAGCGCCACGAGCCGGTCGTGCGCGGCGGGGTCGATCGCCACGGGCACGGCGCCGAGCGAGGAGACGAACCCGTGGACGAGCCGGTACCGCTCCGGGTCGGTGTGGGCCGCAGGCACCAGGAACCACGTCGCGCCGTCGAAGAGCTCGTCCGTCGCGTTCTCCGGGCCCCGCGCCTCGGAGCCGCAGATCGGGTGGCCGCCGATGAAGCGCGGCGAGCCTCCTGCCGCGGCCGCGACACTCGCCTTCGTCGACGCCACGTCGGTCACCGTGGTGGCGTCCCCGCTCGCCTCCAGCGTTGCCGCCACCTGTGTCGCCGCCTGCGCGATCGGCGCCGCGACGACGGCGAGGTCGGCGCCGCGGACGGCGTCGTCCAGCGAGGCGGCGGTCTCGTGCACGGCGCCGCGCTCGCGCGCAGTCTCGGAGGCGTGCGGCTCCGGGTCGAAGCCGACGATCGTGGCCGCGGCGCCCGCCCGCCGCGCGGCGAGCCCGACGGAGGCTCCGATCAAGCCGGTGCCGAGGATGGCGAGACGCATCCCCGCACTCTACGGAGGTACCTCCCGCCCGACTCGGACGACCACCGGCGCGTCCTCGCCGTCCTGGAATACCTCGGCTCGGAGGAGTAGCCTCGAGGAGACGCGACAAAGGAGGCTCGATGTTCGTACGTGTCGCGAAGTTCGAAGGCGGCGACATGGATCGCCTTCGCGAGGACAGGCCCAACATGGAGTCCGAGGGGCCGCCCGGGATGCTCGGCTACCTGGTGATTGCGGACGAGGGGACGAATCGCAGGATGTTCCTCTCGTTCTTCGAGACGCGCGAGACAGCCGAGGAGGCCGACCGCTTCTTCGACTCGATGGGCGACTCGATCCCGGAGGAGATCCGCGGCAAGCGCCTGTCGCACGGCATCTACGAGGCCGTGGACGCGAAGCTCCCGGCGCTCGTCTAGCCCGGATACGGAGGGAGTGAGGGGCGGCTCCGGCCGTCCCTCCTCCTTTCTGCAGATTTGCGCGCTTAGCCGCGCGGAGCTGCGCGCATCAGCTCGGCGAGCCGGAACGCGAGGTCGAGCGACTGCCGCGCGTTCAGCCGTGGGTCGCAGAGGCTCTCGTACCGCGCGGAGAGCTGCTCCTCGAGCACGGCCTCCGAGCCGCCGAGGCACTCCGTCACGTCCTCGCCGGTGAACTCGAGGTGCACGCCGCCGGGCCAGACCGCCTCCTGCCAGCAGGCGGCGAAGAAGCCCTCGATCTCGCCCATCACGGAGTCGAAGCGCCGCGTCTTGACGCCGCTCTCGGTGCGGAAGACGTTTGCGTGCATCGGATCGCACGCCCAGACGACCGGGTGCCCCTCGGCGCGGACGGCGCGCAGGAGCGGCGGCAGCAGCTCGCGCACGCGCTCGGCTCCCATGCGGGTGACCAGCGTCAGCCGGCCTGGTGTCCGCAGCGGGTTCAGGCGCTCGGCGAGGCCGATCACCTCGTCCGGCGTCGCGGCCGGCCCGAGCTTGACTGCGACCGGGTTGTGCACCCCGGAGAAGAACTCGACGTGGGCACCGTCGGGCTGCCGCGTGCGCTCGCCGATCCAGAGCAGATGCGCGGAGCAGTCGTACCAGTCGCCGGTGAGCGAATCACGCCGCGTCAGCCCTTCCTCGTAGTCGAGCAGCAGCCCCTCGTGGCTCGTGAAGACGTCCACCTCGTGCAGCTGCCGCTCGGAGGTGAGGTCGATCCCGCACGCCGCCATGAAGCGCAGAGCGCGCTCGATCTCGGACGCGAGCTGCTCGTAGCGCCGGCCCTCGGGCGACGACGAGACGAACTCCTGGTTCCAGACGTGCACCTGGTTCAGGTCGGCGAAGCCGCCCTTCGTGAACGCGCGCAGGAGGTTGAGCGTGGCGGCGGACTGGTGGTAGCCCTGCACCATCCGCTCCGGGTCGGGGACACGCGCCTCCGCAAACGGCTCGTCGCCGTGGATCATGTGGCCGCGGAACGTCGGCAGCACGACGTCGCCGACGGTCTCCGTCGGCTCGGAGCGCGGCTTGACGAACTGTCCGGCGATCCGGCCGACCTTCACCACAGGGAGCGTCGCGCCGAACGTCAGCACCGCCGAGACCTGAAGGAGGATCTTCAGCTTCTCGCGGATCGTGATCGCGGAGAAGTCGTTGAACGACTCCGCGCAGTCGCCGGCCTGGAGCAGGAACGCGCGGCCCTCCGAGACGGCGGCGAGATCCTCGCGGAGGCGGCGCGCCTCGCCCGCGAAGACGAGCGGCGGCATCGACTTCAGCCGGGCGGTCGCCGCCTCGAGCCGAGCCGCATCGGGCCACTCCGGCTGCTGGAGGGCTGGGCGCTCGCGCCAGGAGGACGGCGTCCAGGCGGATGACGTCACGGTCATGGAGGTCAGTGTAGTCACGAGGTTTTCCTCTATCCTGGCCTCGATGACCTCGGCCTTCGCATACCGCTGGTTCTGGCGCCGCGGGCGAGGCGGAGGCCTACGCTAGGGCCGTCTCGTCCGCGTCTCGAACCCGGCCCGGCGACCACAGGACATGAGGTGACCTGAATGCGGATCTTCTCCGGAATCAAGCCCACGGGCGACCCGACCCTCGGCAACTACAGCGGTGGCTTTCGTCAGTACGCGGCGACGCAGGAGCAGGGCGACGCCTTCTTCTGCATCGTCGACCTGCACGCCGTCACCGTCGAGTACGACCCGGACGAGCTGCGCACGCGCACGCTCGACCTCGCGGCGATGCTCTTCGCCACCGGCCTCGACCCCGAGCGCTCGACCGTCTTCCTGCAGAGCCACGTCACGGCGCACGCCGAGGCCGCGTGGCTGCTCTCGGCCGTGACCTCGTACGGGCAGCTCGGCCGCATGACGCAGTTCAAGGAGAAGGGCGAGCAGCAGGGCTTCGTCTCCGCCGCGCTCTTCAACTACCCGATCCTGATGGCGGGCGACATCCTGCTCTACCAGGCCGACATCGTCCCGATCGGCGACGACCAGCGCCAGCACCTGGAGCTCGCCCGCGACCTCGCGGAGCGCTTCAACACGCGCTTCGGCGAGACGTTCGTCGTCCCGGACGGCGTCTACCCGGAGATTGGCGCGCGGATCATGGACCTGCAGGACCCGATCGGCAAGATGGGCAAGACCGGCTCGTCCGGCCAGGGGACGGTGCGGATCCTCGACGAGCCGGACGTGATTCGGCGCAAGTTCAAGACGGCCGTTACCGACTCGGGCCGCGAGGTGCGTCGCGGCGACGACAAGCCCGGCGTCACGAACCTGATCGACATCCTGTCGGTCTCGACGGGCGAGTCGCCCGAGGAGATCGAGGCGCGCTTCGACGGCGAGGGCTACGGCACCTTCAAGGAGGCGGTCGGCGAGGCGGTCGTCGAGCTGCTCGCCCCGATCCAGGCGCGCTACCGCGAGCTGCGCGCGGACGAGGCGGAGCTCCGCCGCCTGCTGGAGCGGGGCGCCGTCAAAGCGCGCGACGCGTCGGCTCCCACACTGCGGACGATGTACGAGCGCATGGGCTTCGTGACGCCCGCCGGGTAGGGCGGGCGCCACGAAGCGGTCGCCTGGCTAGTTTCTTGTGTCGACCTGGCGGGCGGCGAAGACGCTCGTCAGGTCACGCACGGCGGCGTCGCGCGTGCCGAGCGGCGCGAGGTGCCAGCGGCGCTCGATCGTCGCGAGGATCGACGTCGTGTCATGCGAGACGTGGTCGACGGCGAAGGGGAACAGGAGCCCGGGCGAGAAGATCAGGGTCGGAACGCGCGTCCCCGGGCCGAACCCGTCGTGCGGACCGGCGTCGTTGCCCTGGCCGGGCGGCGGGACGTGATCCCACTGGCCGCCGAACTCGTCGTACGTGACGACGACCATCGTGCTCCCCGCGCAGCGGCTGGTCTCGATCGCCCGCACGAGGTCGACGAGGTGGTCGCTGCCGTTCGGCTCGCTGGCGTAGCCGGGATGTTCGTTCTCCTGGCCGATCGGCTTCACGAAGCTGACCGGCTTCAGCTTGCAGCCGCGGGTCGAGTCGTTCGCCAGCTGCATGAACTCGGCTTCGTCGCGCAGGTGCGCGGCACGGTTCGCACGCCCTTCCGGCGTCGCGGTGGAGAAGGCGGCGTAGTAGTTGAACGGTTGGTGGTGGTATTGGAACAGGTTGTTCGGGCAGCGCGGATAGGCCGCGACGCTCGGGTCGACCTCGGGATCCGAGCAGGTCGGACCGGGGCCGTTCGTCCAGCCGGGCGCGTTGACGTCGCCGTTCGCGTTCGACCAGCCGCCCGAGTACCAGGCCCAGTCGATCCCCCCCGCGCTCATCCGGTCGCCGATCGTCGGGTTCGTCTGCGGCGGGATCTTCGCACCGAAGGCCCCGGAGGGCTGGAACGCAGGCTGCGTCGTGTTGACCGCGTAGTCCCCGCACGGCTCCCGCGTCAGCGGCGCCGTGCACTCCACCGTGAGCGCCCCGTCCCGGACCGCCGTCGCCGGATGATAGAGCGGGTACGTCGCGTTCGGGAAGCCGTTCGCGTCCACGATCGAGTGGAGCGTCGACGGCGCCCCGGGGAACGTCGGCGTGGCGGCGGCGATCAACCACTGGTGGTTCAGAAACGAGCCCCCGAACGCCGCCTGGAAGAAGTTGTCGGCGATCACGTACCTCGGGTGGCCGAACGAGTGCAGGTACCGGTAGATCGGCAGCGAGTGCGTGTCGTACCCGCCCATGGTCAGGCCGATCGCGTCGCTCCCCGTGACGTAGCGGTTCATCTGACCGCCGTTGAGCTGATACTGCTCCTGGTAGAAGCGGTGCACGAGGTCGCGCGTGCAGCCGCCGGCGGTCGCCCCGGGGACGGGCAGCCCGGTCGCCGGGTTGATGCCCGGATTGCGGAGGCCGTTCGGGAAGCTGAACGCTCCAAGCGTTGGCGGGCAGGTGATCGCAGACGGCGGGATAAAGCCGTCGATCGTGAACGGCCCGTTGAAGAAGGCGCTGACGAACGATGTCCCCGTCGTCGTGTCCGTGCACGTCGGCGACAGCGGGACGGGCGAGGTCAGGTTGGCGTCGTTCTGCTGCAGGCAGTGGTACACGGCACCGTTCTGGCCGACCTGGAGGGTGTGCGCCAGGTCCGCACCGGCGGGGCCGTTGACGCCCTCCCAGCCGCCGTAGAGGTTGTCGAAGCTGTGGTTCTCCTCGTAGATGACCACGATGTGGCTGACCTGCCTCAGCTGCACCGACCCGAATCCCCCGTCGGCGGAGCTGCCTCCTGCGGCAACGAGCGCTGTCGCGAAGGCGGCAACGAGCACGGCGAGGTGCATGATCCTCGAGGCTCGCCCGTGGCTCTGCTTCATGCTCTTCCCTCCTCCTCTCGTGACCCCGTGACATCTTCCCTCGGGTCGCCCACTTGACACAACTCGGGCACTGTTCAGGAGGTCGAGCGGCCTCGCCTCTGCGTCGTCCTCGCCGTCGCTCCGCGCAGGGCCTCGACCTCGGCCGGCGTGAGCTCGCGCCACTCCCCGGGTCGAAGCGCCGCCAGCTCGAGCCCCGCATAGCGGCTGCGGTGGAGTCGGCGAACCGGATGCCCGACCGCTTCGAGCATCCGCTTCACCTGGTGCTTGCGCCCCTCGTGGATCGTCAGCTCGACGCGCGACGGACTGACGAGGCGCGCCTGCGCCGGCGCGGTGGGACCGTCGTCGAGCTCGACGCCCCGCTCGAGGCGTGCGAGCGTCTCCTTCGAAGGCTCGCCCTCGACGTCGGCGACGTAGACCTTGTCGACCTCGTAGCGCGGGTGCGCGAGCCGGTGCGCGAGCCCGCCGTCGTTCGTGAGCAGCAGCGCGCCTGTCGTGTCGGCGTCGAGCCTGCCGACGGGGACGACCCGCTCCGGTAGCTCGACGAGCTGGACGACCGTGGGCCGCCCGTGCGGGTCGCGCGCCGTCGTCACCGTGCCGGCGGGCTTGTGCAGGAGCACGTAGGCGAGCCGCTGCCCCGCAAGCGGCTTGCCGTCGAGGCGCACGTCGTCGTCCGCCGAGACGAACGTGTTCAGCTGACCCGGCGTACCGTTGACCGTGACGCGCCCCGCCTTGATCAGGTCGTCCGCCCCCCGCCGCGACGCAATCCCGGCGCGGGCGAGCCACGCATTCAGGCGCACTTGCAAGCCGGTTGCATGGGAGAAGTTGTCGCAGAAACGTCACGTTCCGGAACAGACGTGTGTGTGATTCTCCGGTACCGTCGAAGACGGGTGGCGGGTGGCCCGCCTCCCCACCCAGGGTGGGGAGCTGCGTCGGTGGCGCCGAGGCTGCCGGCCGAAAGAGGCCTGTCCCTAATGGAGGTGGACCGGAGTGGAGGCGACGCACTGCGGCGCCTCCGGCTCCAGCCGATCCGCCGCGGCGGCGAGGAGATGCGCTAGCGCCCGGCGAAAGGTGTGTGCTCCGGGCTGCATCGACGCGCGGAGTCGGGCCGTGCGCTGGTCGACGCTGTCGGAGCGAACGAACTGATCGAACTCCATCATGTGTCCCTTCTCCTTTCGAGCTGAAGTATCTTGAGGTCAAGAGAGTAACACCTGGGTCTCTTGACGTCAAGAGTCTTGACATGGAGAATCCGACCGTGACCGAGGGTGCGGCCGACGACATCCCCGACGACATCGACGAGAACGTCGAGTTCTGGGCGCGCCTGATCCCCGAGCTCGACACCGAGACCGAGGCGATCGTCCAGCGGATCTCGGACATCGCCCACTACCTGAGGAAGTCGATGGAGGAGACCGTCTCGGAGCACGGCATCAGCTGGGGCGAGTGGAAGCTCCTCAACGACCTCCGCCGGCGCGAGCCGGACTACCGCAGTACGCCGGGCAAGCTCGCGTCCAAGCTGGGGCTGTCCAGCGGCGCGATGACGAACCGCCTCGACCGGCTCGAGTCGGAGGAGCTGATTCGCCGCCTGCCGGACCCGGACGATCGCCGTTCCGTCGTCGTCGAGCTCACGGACGAAGGGCTACGCCGCTGGCAGGAAGCGGTCGGCCGTCAGGCCGTGCACGAGTCGACGGTCGCCGCGAGTCTCGACGCACGTGAGAAGCAGCAGCTGAATGCATACCTGCGGCGCCTGCTCGCCGGCGTCAGGCCCGAGGGCAAGGAGGGGAAGGGAACCTAGGCGGTTCGCTTCTCGGCGACCGTCTCGAGCCGCGCGCGGATCTCCGTGACGTCGGCGCCGAGGTCGTCGAGCCGCGGCAGCGCCGCCAGCGACTCGAGGCCGAACACCCGCTCGAAGAGCGGCGTCGTCCGGTAGCGGATCGCCCCGAGGCCGTCGTCGCGCCCGGCCTCCGCCACGAGGCCCCGATCGACCAGGCCGGCGACGACCCCGTCGACGTTGACGCCGCGGATGCGCGTGATCTCCGGCCGCGAGCACGGGCCGAGATACGCCACGATCGCGAGCGTCTCGAGCGCCGCCTGCGAGAGCCCGCGCTCCACCGGCCGCTCGAAGAGGCGCGAGCAGGCCTCCGCCGCGTCCCGCGAGGCGCGAAATGCCCAGCCGCCCGCGACTCGCTCCAGAACGATCCCGCTTCGGCCCTCGCGGTACCGTTCGGAGAGCAGCGCGAGCGCCGTCTCGATCCGCTCGGCGTCGTCCTCCGTGGCCTCGGCGAGCTCCTCCACCGGCAGCGGCTGCGAGGCGACGACCAGCAGCGCCTCGACCGTGCGGGCGAGCTGGTCGACGGGATTCGTTGCGATCAGGCGGAGCGGACGTTCCACGCAAGACCTCCTTCGACGTCGGCCCGCGCAACCCTTATCGGCGCAAACGGGGCGGCTTGTTCGATCTCGATCTCCCCCGCCTTCCGCAGCTCGAGCAGCGCGAGGAACGCGACGGCGACCTCGACCCGATCGCACTCGGCGACGACGGCGTCGAAGTCGAAGCGGCGACGGCGCGAGAGCAGGGCCCGGAAGCGGTCGAGAAACTGGGAGACGGGCGGGAAGCGAAGCGCCATGTGGCGCAGCGACACCGCGGGCGGCTCGACGGAGAGGAGCCGGATCACCTCGGCGAGCTGCTCGGGATCCTGAGCCGCGAGCCTGCGCTCCGGCCTCGGCGCGAGCGGCGCGGGGCCGACGCGGAAGAAGCGCTCGCGCTCGGCCTCGAGCCGCTCGGAGAGCCACCCGGCGGCCTCCTTGGCGCGCCGGTACTCGGCGAGCCGCCGCGCAAGCTCCTCCGCGGCCTCCTCGGGCTCGAGCTCGGAGAGCTCCGCGTCCTCGTCCGGGAAGAGCGCCCGCGCCTTCAGCTCGAGCAGCGCGGAGACGAGGATGAGGAACTCGCCGATCGCGTCCAGATCGAGCGCGTCGCGCTCGGCGAGCCTCTCGACGAACGCGACGACGATCCCCGCCACGTCGATCTCGGAGAGCGGCAGCTCCTCCTTCAGTACCAGGGTCAGGAGCAGATCGAAGGGCCCTTCGAAGGCGTCGAGATCCAGCTCGAGCTCGCGCACGATCATGGCGCGAGCGTAGCCGCGCTATCGGACGCGGCTCTTCGGGATTGCCATCGTCGGCCCCGTCTTCGGCCCCTTCTTTGGCGTGGTGCGGCCCTTCGGCCGTGGCTCGCCGCGGCGAGGCCGCAGGATCTGCCACCAGACGAAGAACGCCGTCGATGCCACGAAGACGACGATCGAGACCCAGGCGTTGGTCCGCAGGCCGAGGAAATGGTGCGACGGGTCGACGCGGAGGAGCTCCTCGAAGAAGCGCCCGAAGCAGTAGATCGAGACGTAGAGCGAGAAGAGCCCCGGCGGACGGATGCGGAAGCGGTGCCCGACCCAGATCAGCAGGGCCGCCGCCCCGAAGTCATAGAGCATCTCGTAGAGGAAGGTCGGGTGAAACGTCGGCTGATCGAAGTACTGCGCCGGCCGGTGATCCGGGCCGATCTCGAGGCCCCAGGGCAGGTCGGTCGGCTTCCCGTAGAGCTCCTGGTTCCACCAGTTGCCGATCCGGCCGATCCCCTGCGCCACCAGGAGGCCGGGCGCGACCGCGTCCATCATCTTCGTCACGCTCTCGCCGGCACGGTGGACGACCACGGCGCCGGCGATGCAGCCGAAGAGGATCCCGCCCCAGATGCCCAGCCCTCCCTCCCACACCGCGAACGGCCCCCACCAGGAGCCGGGCACCTCGTTCCAGCTCGTGACGTCGTGGTAGAGGCGCGCGCCGAGGACGCCGAATCCGACCCCCCAGACGGCGACGCGGAAGATCAGGTCCCAGTCGCCGCCCTGCGCGACCCAGCGTCTCCCGGTGATCCAGATGCAGGCGACGATCCCCGCGAGGAGCATCAGCCCGTACATGTGGATCACGAACGGCCCGGCGTCGATCGTGCCGCGCGACGGCGAGGGGATGGAGGCGAGCAGGGCGGCCACGAGCAGACGATTCTGCCCGCCCGCGCAGGTGCGCGCCAGAGGGGAGGGCCCCAGGGAGAGCTAGAGGAGGATGCGGAGCGCGGTCTCGGCGGGGCAGCCGCGACGCAGCAGATCGGCTGCGTAGTGCAGGTCGACGTCGTGCCGGGCCGCCAGGGCCGCGGCGCCTTCGGGGTCGTACCCCGCCCGCTCGAGCTCGCTGGCCCGCCAGCGCTCGATGCGCTCGATCTCCGTCTCCGTGATGTGAACTTCGGCCGCAGGCATCTCTGGTCTCTTACCTCATCCGTTCCTTCGACAAAACGCGTGGGACGGATGCCACCCCGAAGGGTGATTTCACCCTCCTAACGGAGTTTCGCGGCGAGGTCGAGCGCCTGCTGCTTCGTGAAGCCACCCTCGATACGGTATGCGATCGTGCCTTCCGACCAGAGAAGGACGTTCCGCGCGATCCGAAGCGTGTAGTTGCGCGGATAGCCGTCCGGGCCGATCTGGACCACCGAATGCGGCGCCCCGGAGATGAAGCCGCCGTCGGCGCCGTTCACCTTCAGATACTCGATCTTCGTCTCCGGCTCGAGGCTCTTGGCGAAGAACTTCTGGTTGACGTAGCCGCGCGACTCCGTGATCAGCGCGTGCACCCGCTCCAGTGTGCCGTAGAGGAGCGTGACGCTCCCCTGCTCGCCGAGGTAGACGCCGTCGGGCGGCGCGTCGGGGACGCGGATCCGGAAGCCGGCCCGGCGCTCCGCCTCGGCGAGCGTCGTCGGCGTGCCGAGGGCGACGTCGAGCCCGAGGCGCGGCGGCACCGCGGGCAGCCGGTCGACGTAGCTGATCTTCGAGCCGCCGAGGTGGATGAAGCGGAGGAAGGCGCTGCGGGACTGCGGCACCGCCATCAGGGCGGCGAGGACGGCGACGACGGCGAGCGCGACGGCGAGCACCCAGCCCGGGCGCCGGGACCGCCCGCGCTCGGGCAGGCGCAGGCGGGACGCGAGGTCCGGGGTCTCCGGCCACTCGACCGGCAGCGCGGCGAGTGCGCGCTCGAGGTCAGTCATCGAGCACCTCCCGCAGGCGGCCTAGTGCGCGCGACGTTCGGGACTTGACCGTGCCGCGGCGGATACCAAGCGCGGCGGCCGTCTCGTTCTCGGAGAGCTCGAGGAAGTAGCGGCAGGCGAGCACCTCGCGGTCGTCCTCGCGCAGGCGGTTGACGGCGGCAAGGAGCCGCGCCCGCTCGTCAGCGGCGATCGTCGCCGCCTCGGGGGACGGGGCCGCGTCCCCCGAGGAGACTTCGTGCCGGGCGCGAAGGGCGAGCGCGTCGCGGCGGCCGCCTGCGCGGCGGCGGTTGCGCGCCTCGTTCGCCACGATCTGCAGCACCCAGGGCCTGAACGGAGCGCCGGAGCGGAAGCGGGCGAGCGCCTGCCAGGCCTTGATGAAGCCGGCCTGGGCGGCGTCCTCCGCCTCGGCAGCCGAGCCGGTGATCAGGTAGGCGGTGCGGAAGGCGATTCCCTGGTGTAGGCGCACGAGTGACTGGTAGGCGACCTCGTCGCCCTCTTTCGCGCGCTCGACGAGCGCGCTCTCGGATGGTGGACGGCCCTCCACCGCCGGTACTACACCCGGGTTGCCGGGCGGGTTCCCCGCCGGGGTGTCCGATCTATCCTGCGCCGAGGTACTCGGTCAGGAACTTGATCTGGACGTCCTGCTCCCTCGACTGGAACTTGACGAGATCGCCGATCGAGACGACGCCGAGCACGTCGTTGTGCTCGTTCAGCACCGGCAGATGCCGGATCCGGCGCTCCGTCATCACGCCCATGCACTCCTGCACGCTCGTGTCGGGTGTGACGTAGACGAGCCGCGAGGACATGATCTCGCTCACCGGCGTGTCCTGCTCGGTGCGTCCTTCCAGCGCCACACGCCTCAGATAGTCGCGCTCGGTGAAGATGCCGCGGAGCGCGCCGTTATCCGTGACGAGCAGCGAGCCGACGTTCGCCTCGACCATGCGCTTGATCGCCTCGAGGACCGTGGCCGAGCCTTCGATCGAGAGAACGTCGCTCCCCTTCTCCTCCAGGATGTCCGAAACGCGTGGCACGGCGCCCCCTGACGTCGGTCCCCCGTAGGTTGCACCAGATCGCGCCCGAGGGCAAACCGTGCAGGGTCCTCTAGCGTTCGCCGTGCAGGAGCTCGAGCAGCCGGGTGAGCACGGTGCCGCCTGCAAGGCGCAGTGCGTTGTGGTCGTACTCGCTCGTCAGCCAGCTGCGCAGCCCCGGATCGACGCTGCGGTCTCCTCGGAGAACGCCCGCTCGACGTACATGTCGTCCGCGAAGATCGCGGCAACCGCCGGCACGTCGTTCTTCGCCAGCGCGTCCCTGTCGTAGAGCCGGGGCCAGTCCGCGTCCTCGGCGAGCCGCTCCGCGGTGCCCTGCAGGGGGCGCAGCACGCGGACGTCGTCGAAGAGCCACGGGTACACCATCTCGCCCCAGAAGTAGATCGTGTCCTCGGCGGCGAACTCCGGGAACTCGTCGAGCACCCGCTGCGCGGACCACTTCGGCGCCGCACCCTGCGCGTAGATCGGCTCGTGCAGCAGCGAGTAGATCGGCGCCGCGTCCCAGTTCTGATCGGCCTCGAAGCGGCGCAGGAAACGGTAGTCGACCTCGCCGTTCGGCAGCAGCGCGCCCTCCAGCAGATAGTGGACGTGCTCGAAGCCGTCGCTCATCCCGAAATGGATGCCGATCCCGCGGAAGCGCCGGGCTGTCAGGCGCTCGCCGCTCGGGAGCTTCACCTCGTCCCTCGCGAGCGTCTTCACGAGCTGGCGCACGCGCTCGACGTCCTGCGGATACCGCTCGTAGTAGCGGCGGTTCCGGTCGGCGAGCCGTTTGTACGTGGCGCGGTAGACGTCGTCAACCGGACGGTCGAGCGACGGCAGCCCGCCGGTGATCAGAGCGGCTGAGAGCCCGGCCGGCGCGAGCGAGAGGTACGTGACGGCGCAGAAGCCGCCGTAGCTCTGACCGAGGATCGTCCACGGCTCGGCGCCGAGCTCGCGGCGGATCAGCTCGGCGTCGCGCACGATCGAGTCGGCCCGGAAGTGCTTGAGGTACGCATGCTGGTCGGCTGGCGTCATCCCGGCGAGCGTCTGGTGCGTGACGGGAGTGGATTGGCCGGTCCCGCGCTGGTCGAGGAGGAGGACGCGGTAATCCTGCACCGCGCGCTTGATCCACCCCTCGCTCCGCGGCGGCCGCGGCGCACCGAAGCCGGGCCCACCCTGGAGGTACACGAGCCAGGGCAACTCCTTTTCCTCGTTGCCGGACTTCACGACCTCTCGCGCGAAGACGCTGAGCTTCCCGGCGACGCTGCCGTGGTGATCGAGCGGCACGTCGAACTCGTGCTCGGTGAGCACGAGACCCGGAAAGCGGTTCGTGTGGCGGCGCATTTGCTGACTCTACTTCGGCAGAAACCTACGCCGGCTGGGGCGGGCTACAGGGCCGCGGGCCCGAGCAGCTCGCGCACCTCGGTGAAGAAGTCCGAGTCCGGCTGCACCTTGTAGCCCGGTCCGAACTGGAGCGTGCGCGTTCCCATCGTCCCGAGCATCTCGGCGTAGACACGCGCCTCGCCCGGGTAGCGGCGCATCACGGCCGCCAGCTCGCGGATCACTCCGGCCTTCGCCTGCACGGCGTCGATCTTCAGCCGCACCTCGCGCTTCTCCGGCACGGCCTCGAACCCCTGCACCTCGGAGGCGAGGAGCTTCGACTCGCCTTCCTTGTGGTCGATCCGCCCCTTGACGACGAGGATCCGGTCGACGGCGCAGAGCTCACGGGACTGTGCGTAGACAGAGTTGAAGACGACGCACTCGGCGCCGCCCGTCACGTCGTCGAGCCGCATGAACACCATCGGCTCGCCCTTCTTCGTCGTCAGCTCCTTGATCGACGAGACGATCCCGGCGACGGTGACGACCTCGCCGTCGCGGCGACGCTCGAGCTCGGCCAGCGTGCAGTCGGTCTTGCGCCGGAGCTGCTCGCGGATCGCGTGGAGCGGATGCTCCGAGACGTAGAGCCCGAGCGTCTCCTTCTCCAGCCGCAACAGGTCGCTCTTCTCGAACTCCTCGGCCGCGACGGTGGGATGGTGCTTCGGCGACGCCTCCGCCGCGTCGCCCAGGTCGAAGATCGACGCCTGGCCGAGCAGCCGGTCGGCATGGTGCTTCTGGCCCCAGGCGATCGCCTGCTCGAGCAGGTCGGACATCCCCTTGCGGCTCGCGCCGGTCGAGTCGAGCGCACCGCACTTGACCAGCGACTCGAGGGCCCGCTTGTTGACGAGCTGCGGGTCGACGCGCTCGACGAAGTCCCAGATCGACTCGAACGGCCCGCCCTCCTCGCGCGCACGCACGATTCCGCGGCAGGCAGACTCGCCCACGTTCTTGACCGCGTTGAGGCCGAAGCGGATCTTGCCCTCGACGACCGCGAAGTCGACCTGCGACGAGTTCACGTCCGGCGGCAGCACCTCGATCCCCAGCTCGTCGCAGGCGTTGACGTAGAACGGCACGCGGTCCTTCGTGTTCATCACCGACGAGATCAGGGCCGCCATGTACTCGCACGGGTGGTGCGCCTTGAGCCACGCGGTGCGGTACGCGATCAGCGCGTAGCAGGCGGCATGCGACTTCCCGAAGGAGTAGTCCTGCGACTTCTCGATGTCGTCCCAGAGCTGCTTCGCGACCTGCTCCGACGTGTCGTTCCGGATGCACCCCTCGAGGAACTTGTCCTTCAGCGAGGCCATCAGCGCGTGGATCTTCTTGCCGATCGCCTTGCGGAGGTCGTCCGCCTCGGCGGGCGTGAAGCCGGCGATCAGCTTGGCGATCGCCATCGACTGCTCCTGGTAGATCGCGATCCCGTAGGAGTTGCCCGTGATCGCCTTCAGGCGCGGGTCGATGTAGGCGACCTGCTCGCGCCCGGCCTTGCGGGCCGCGTAGTTCGGGATGTACTGCATCGGGCCCGGGCGGTAGAGCGCGACGAGGGCGATCAGATCCTCGAACTCGGTCGGCTTCACCTGGCGGAGGGCCTCGCGCATGCCCGAGGACTCGAACTGGAAGACGCCGGTCGCGTCGCCCCTGGCGAGCATCTCGTAGGTCTTCCTGTCGTCGAGCGGGATCTCCGTGATCCGAAGGCCGGCGCCGACGAGCGCTGCCGCCTTGTCGATCACGTCCAGGTTCCGCAGCCCGAGGAAGTCCATCTTCAGCAGGCCGAGCGCCTCGACGTCGCCCATCGGGAACTGCGTCACGACCTCGGAGTCGGGGCCCTTCTGTTGCAGTGGCACGACGTTGACGAGCGGCTCGGCGCCGATCACGACGCCGGCGGCGTGGATCGAGTCGGCGCGGGTCAGGCCCTCGAGCGGCAGCGCCAGGTCGACGATCTCCTTCGCCACCGGGTCGGCGGCCACCGCCTTCGCGAGCTCGGCGCTCGGCTTCATGCACTCGGCGAGCGTCTGGCCGGGGCCCTCCGGGATCAGCTTCGCGATCCGGTCGACGACACCGTACGGCACCTCCAGGACGCGGCCGGCGTCTCTGACTGCCGCGCGGGCGGCCATCGTCGAGAAGGTGATGATCTGCGCGACCCGGTCCGAGCCGTACTTCTCGCGCACGTAGTTGATGACGCGCTCGCGGCCGTCGACGGCGAAGTCGATGTCGATGTCGGGCATCGACTTGCGACCCGGGTTCAGGAACCGCTCGAACAGGAGGTCGTAGCGGATCGGGTCGATGTCGGTGCCACCCGCACCACCGCACCATCGGACTGACGACGCACAGGGGCCCCACTCATCCCCCGGCATCAGGTCCTTACTCGACATCCGAGCCAGGGCAACGGCGTCATCCCGCATCGTCACCCCCGACCACATCCCCGGGGCATCCAGATGCCGGTACTGGGCGACGTTCCGCACCGCGACGTGGCCGGTCACCACCACCGGGGTGTTCAGCGTCAGCGCGTCCGAAGCCGCCAACACGCTCACCGTGCCCGGCAACGGCACCGACAGACGCAGCACCGCCAGATCATGCAGCGCGTCCTGAGCGACCACCTCAGCCGCTGCTGGCTCGGCCATCCCCTTCGCCAAGCCATCGACCTGCACCACAGCACCGATCAGATCCGGGACGCTCGCCCCCGCCTCCAGCAGCACATGCCGGGCCGTCACGGCTACCTGCGGGGCGACCTGAAAACACGTGCCCACCGGTACCCCGCCGACGTCCAGCACCCGCCCCAGAAACCCGGGAACCCGCCCATCCACCCCCATGTCAGTTGACCCCTTCTACGGCTGCGTCGACGAAACCGACGCCGGGGCAACCGGTCCAGCCCCCGGAACCGTGCTGTCACGGTCGTAAGTGATCGTCACGGTGAGGGACGCCTCCCCGCTGGCCTGGGTTGACCACCAGCCCACCCTTGGCCGTGAACTTCAACCCGAACTCCACCTCCACCGAACTCGGATGCGCCCCCCGCTCCCGCAACTGCTGCACCGACCCGGCCAGCTTGGCGCCGATCTCCACAATCGCCGTCTGCGCACGCTCAAACGCGTCCGCCACACGGGCACCCGCCTGATGCAAACGACCCGACGTCGGCTCCGAACCTGGCGGCACCACCGCCTCCACCAACAACTCGACGTCACCAACCTGCATCAACACCGGCACTGAACGTCCAGACATGAACACAGCCTGACACAGATCATCCACGCCCTCACGGAGAACCGATCAAGACCACCGAGAACGCCGACACATATACGACACAGCCCCAGTCAGGGCCGGCATCCCGCGGGCACGTATTGGGCACGACTTACCGCATGTTGCCGCACGCGGCCGCCTACAGTCGCACCAAAGCAACTCGGCCCCCGATCAGCGTTTCCGCTGGTCGGGGGCCGTTTTGCCTGGTGGTGGCGGGTGATGGA
>CAVVCG010000022.1:0-5822 GCA_963746655.1 uncultured Actinomycetes bacterium
TGCACGCCTGGCGCCCGACGGAGGGGGCGGGGCGGGGGGCGGAGGAGGAGGAGGCGGCGGCGGAGGCGGAGGCGGCGGCGGTGGCGGCGGCGGCGGTGGCGGTGGCGGCGGTGGAGGCGGCGGAGCTCCTCCTCCGCCCGCGCCGAACCCGGAGGCGACGAAGCAGCTCGACGAGGTCAGCGGGCTCCTCGATCAGCTGCCGCCCGACCTCGACGTCGGCGGCGTCTTCGAGCTCCTGCACCGCGCCCTCGACGACCCGGGCCGCGACGCGCTGCTGCCGGCGGTCCTGCCGGTGGTCGACGAGCTCAAGGATCCGCTCGACACGCTGATCGCCTGGCAGGCGATGTCGAACGCCCAGGTCGCGGCCCAGCTCGGCGCCACGCTCGGCTCCGCCGCGACCCTCGTGAGCTCGCGGCTCGACGCCGCTCTCGCGCCGCTGACCGCCGACCTCGCCGCGCTCGCACCCCATCTGGGCACGACGGCGCTCGGCACCACCGCCGCCGGGATCGTGACGCGGCTCGGGCAGCTCAAGACCGCGGTCGACGCCGGCGACGTGAGCGGCACCGCGGCGACCGTGACGGCGCTCAACGGCCACCTCGACGACCTCGACGCTGCCCGCACCGCGTTCGCGTCCGACGTGACCCCGACCCTGGAGGCGCTCGAGGCGAAGCTGGGGGATCTGGCCGGCGGGATCGAGGACGCGCTCGCCCTGATCGTCGACGCGCTCGCGCCCTCGGCGACGCTCAGCTTCCTCGAGCCGCTCTCGAAGCTCGTGCTCGACAACGCGCAGGCGAACCCGCTCACCGAGTTCCAGCAGTGGCTCGGCACCTTCGTCGCCTGGCTCCAGGACGTGGTCGGCGGCCTCGACCTCAGCGCGATCAAGGAGCCGCTGCAGAGCGCCGCAGACACGGCGCACGAGGCGCTCGACGCGTTCGACGAGGCCATCGCGGGCGTGACCGTCGCCGTCAAGGGGCTCTTCGCCGATGTCGAGTCGCTCGTGGACGAGGTCGACCTGAGCGGCCTCGTGACCGAGCTCGAGAACACCCTCCACGACTTCACGACGCAGCTCGAAGCGGAGCTCACGAGCCTCTTCTCACCGGTGCGGGACGCCGTCCACGACGCCGTGACGTCGATCGACGGCGCCGTCGACGAGTTCGACCCGGCGCAGATCGTCGACGTGCTCAACGACCTGATGTCGAACCTCCAGGGGATCCTCGACGGCGCCGCCGATGCGGCCAAGGAGATCGGCGACACGCTGCAAGAGGCGGCGGACGCGGTTCAGAACGTCTCGTTCGCGCCCATCACCGACGAGGTGATCCACGAGATCGACGCGGTCACCGCCTCGCTCGAGAGCATCGACACCTCGCAGCTGACACCGCCGCTGCAGCTCGCGCTCCAGGCGGCGCTCGCGGTGCTGCCCGAGGACCTCGCGCCGATCACCGACCCGCTCGTCGACGACTTCGACCAGGCCGTCGAGCAGAGCGCGATCCCGGCGCTCGACGTCGTACGCGGCGAGCCGCAGAAGCTGCTCGACCAGGTCAAGCAGTTCGAGCCGACCACGCTGATCGGCGACGCGCTCTCGCAGCCGTTCCAGCAGCTCCTGGGAGAGATGAACGCGTTCAAGCCGAGCTCGCTGCTCGACCCCGTGAAGCAGCAGCTCGACGCTCTGAAGGACCGCCTCAAGGAGAACGTCGACCCGGCGAAGGCGCTCGAGCCGCTCGAGGCGCCGTTCGACGAGCTGATGTCCGCCTTCGACTCGCTGAAGCCCGAGGAGCTCGTCAAGCCGCTGCAGGACGGAATCGACGCCGCGGTCGACGCCGTCTTCAACGCGATCCCGATCGACGACGCGTTCCACCAGGTCGACGAGGCGCTCGCGAAGGTGCAGGACGCGGCGGCGATCGGCGACCGCTTCGTCTCGGTGCTGCAGCGCGTGCACGACGTGCTCGCCGCGTTCGAGGACGCGCCCGCGCAGACGGCCGCCTGGCTCGAGCCGATCCTCGCCAAGGTCGACGCGGCCGGCGCCAACTCCTCGCTCACCCCGAAGCTCAACGCGCTCACGACCGCACTCGACAAGACCAAGGCGGCGGCGCTCACGGCGCGCGTCGACGCAGGGATCGACCCGGTGCTCGGCCCGCTCGGAAGCGTCGACCCGCACGCGAAGCTCTCGGCGATCGTGGTCGCGAAGAACAGCGTCTCCCGTGCCACCCTGGACGCGCTCGCCGACTCGCCCGAGAAGACCGCCGTCGCCGCGGTGCTCGACCGCTTCGACCCGCTCTCGGCCGACTTCACGCGCCCGTTCGAGTCGCTGCGCAGCCTCGGGACCACGCTCACCGCGGCGAAGGCCGGCGCCCACGCCCTCCTCACCGATGGCTGGGACGCCAACTACACGGGCCCCGACGGCGCGCTCGCCGACATGCACGGGCTGACCGCCGGCCCGCAGGTCGGCCAGTCCGTCCGAGAGCTCGTCCAGAGCCGCTTCGCAGCGCCGATCAACGCGGCCTTCGCGCTCACGGAGCCGCTCGCCGCGGCCGTCGACGCGATCGTCACCGAGGTCAAGAAGCTCGTCGACGACCTCGATGCGAAGCTCGGGAGCCTCGTCACCGGCCCCGGCTCACTCGACGACATCAAGGACACGATCGAGGCCCTCGTCGACCGCCTCCACCAGGTCAACCTCGACTTCCTCACCGCGAGCCTGCACGACCTCTTCGCCGACGTGCGCAGCAAGGTCGAGGCGCTCGACCCCGCGAACCTCGCCCAGGCGCTCTCGGCCGACTTCGACGAGCTGCTCGACCAGCTCGACCTCTCCCAGGCGCTCCCGCAGGCGGACGTCGACACGCTCGACGCGGACTACCAGGAGGTGATCGACAAGCTCGCGCTGCTCGATCCGAAGAAGCTCGTGACCGACGTGGTGCAGCCCGTCTTCGACAACGACGTGAAGCCGCTGCTCGACGCGTTCGACCTCGGCAAGCTGCTCGACGCGCTCGTCGACAAGCTGCACGGGCTCAAGGACGAGCTGAAACAGGAGCTCGACAAGGTGAACGACTCGTACAAGCGGATGCGTGCGGCGATCCCGGCCATGGACCTCGGCGACATCGCCGGCGCGGCCGCCGCGGCGGTCGGCGACCTCGCGGACGCGGTGGGGATCGGGCTATGAGCGTCGGCGCCCTTCTTGCTCAGCCTCAGCGGCTGCCGCGGATCGAGAACGCGAAGCCCTCCGACGCCGGGCTCGGCGACATCGGGATCCTCGTCGTCGGCGTCGTGCTCGACGGGGTCAAGGGCGGCCACATGCTCGACACCTTCGAGGAGGCCGGCGAGGCGCTCGCGGGCAGGCTCCTCACGCAGGCCGAGGGCGGGCTCGAACACGCCAGGGAGCGGCTCGCGGACATGCTCGCGATGCCGGTCGCCGCGCTGGCCGCGAAGGCCCAGGAGCTCGGTGCGATCGACGGCCCCGACGCGGCGCTCGCCGCGACCCACGACGTCCTGGCCGCCCTCGTCGGGCTCGCCGAGCAGCTCACGATCGACCACATCCGCCAGCACGTCGGCGAGCTGCTCGACATCGTCGAGACCGACCTCGGACTGACGCCGAACTTCCTCGAGGCCCAGGCCGTGGGGCTGATCGACGACCTCGTCGACCGTCTCGAGCACGTCACGCCGGAGTCGGACGCCTCGCTCCGCACGAACCGGCTGCGGGTGATCGGCGCGCTCCGGCGGCTGAGGCGCACCGTGGCCGACGAGTTCGAGTTCCCGGAGCTGCCCGTTGAGCAGCTGTCGGAGGAGCTCTTCGCCCTGATCCAGCGCAGCGGGATCGCGAGCGAGGCGGCGCGGGCGGCCTGCGTCGGCGCCAACCTCGCCCAGGCCACCGAGGCGGGCCGCGACCTCCTCCACGCCGTTCCCTTCACGGGGGTCGGCTCCGGGAGCATCGGCGCCGCCACGGTGCCAGACCCGCCGGCAGACCCGAGCGAGAAGTACCTCTGGTACGCGAGCTGGCTCGCGAACAACCACCGCCCGTGGTGGACCGACTTCCTGATGATCATCCCCGCCGACGAGCTGTACGTCAGCGCGGATCGCTCGAAGGTCGAGCAGCGCAAGATCCTCGGCGCCAACCAGAGCTTTTCGCTCGGGCCGAGCGGGGAGTGGAAGGACACGCCGCGCCTCCCGGGCGACGACGAGGGCACGTACACCTTCGAGGTCGTCAGCGCCGATGCGATGGAGACGATCGCCTGGGTCAGCTCCATCGTGTGCAACGGCTTCGAGCTCCTCTTCCACCTGCTGTCGCTGGAGGAGGGCGACTACGCCTCGAACATCGTCAACGCGGTCGGCAACACCACGTTCGGGACCTGGAAGGCGATCAAGCGCGAGCCGTTCCCGAACTACCTCGAAGGCCCGGTCTTCCGCTTCCTCGGCACGCACCTGGCCTCGTTCGAGGGCATCCACACCAAGGCCAGCTCCTCGAACAAGTTCCTGATGTGGCTCACGATCGCCGGGCCCGACTACGCGGAGGCGCTCAGCTACCGGTGGTGGACCGGCATGGCCCGCGACCTCGTCCTCTCGGTGCTGACCCTGATCAACCACAAGCCGCCTGCGAGCGCGAGCGGGGCCCATCCGCGGAACCGCGAAGAGGTCGACGCGGTGCGGAACGTGGTCGTGGTGGGGCTCCACAACCTCTTCCTGCTCATCTACAAGCGCGAGGACTGGGGGCTGATCAAGTCCGGCGGCGACTCGTCGCCGGCCGTCTCGATCTTCGTGTTCTGGTCGCTCCTCGGCGGGATCTGCATCGGTGGCCTGTCCGGGCTGCTCGGCTGCCTGGCCGGCTCGGCGATCGCGCGCGACGTCTCGGCCGACACGCTCGAGACGAAGCTCTGGTGGGGGATCCCACAGTGCGTGTTCACGACGGTGTACTGGCTCTACCTCCAGCAGGAGGGCTCAACTTCGGGGGGCACCTACACGCCGTACGGAGGCCCGGCGTTCAAGGGCTATCCGAAGCCGGCCTCCTCCTCTCCCTACAAGCTCCCGTACGACTCGGCCGCGGTCGGCTCGTGCTACGTCGGCCAGGCGAACGAAGGCCTCTTCAGCCACAACTTCAACAACGTCCAGCAGGTCTACGCCTACGACTTCAGCCTCGACCAGGCCGACGAGATCCTGGCCTCGCGCGACGGGACGGTCGTCGGCTTCGCCGAGAGCGTCCCGGACGACACGAGCCCCGACAGCTCGTCGCCGAGCTCGACGCTGGCGACGGCAATCGCCACGGGGACTGCGCCGACCACGATCGACCTCGTCGACGCGACCGGCTTCGCGCAGACGAACGGGATCGTCTTCATCGGCGCCGACACCGCGTTCTACCTCACCGTCTCCGGCAACACGCTCCAGGGCGTCACCTGGCAGGGCGGGACCACGAGCCAGGCTCACGCAGGGCCGACTCCGGGACCGCCGGCGGTCGCCGGAGCGGGCGTGTCGCAGCAGCTCTTCACGTGGAACTGGATCGCGATCCGCCACGACACGGTCGACTCGACCCACGACCTCGGCCAGGACGGCGCGCAGATCACGACCGTCTCGGTCTACGGTCACGGCCGGACCGGCAGCGTCAGCGCGGCCTTCGCGCGCCACAGCCCACCGGTGCCCACCGCGCAGATCGTCGGCACCGCGGTCAAGCAGGGGATGCCGATCATGGACGCCGGCGACACCGGGATCAGCTTCCACAACCACCTGCACACGCACGTCGTGAAGGACCCGGGGGGCAACTACATGACCTGGGGCGGCAGCGGGAATACGATCCCGTTCGTCTACTCCGATTCCGGCGTCGGCGGCGACGGTGTGCCCACGCA
>CAVVCG010000023.1:0-58106 GCA_963746655.1 uncultured Actinomycetes bacterium
CAACTTGATCTCAGTGAGGTTGCGCATGTCGAGAAAAACGTGCGGGCGCAAGCGCCTATTCCCAGGTTGTGACCGCCGTTCCAGAGCCGAAACGTCAGCGCCGCGGGCCGAGGAAGAACGCGATCACGACGCCGGCTCCGACCACGGCGGAGGCCACCGCGAGCCACGTGAGGAACGCGTCGCTCACTCGTAGCCGAGCTCCTCGAGCCGCTGCTCGTCGAGCCCGAAGTAGTGGCCGATCTCGTGCAGGACGGTGACGCGGATCTCGTGCTCGAGCTCTGCGGAGTCGGGGAAGTCCTCGACGAGCGGCCGCCGGTAGATCGTCACCTTGTCCGGGAAGAACTCGCCTCCGTCCTCGAACAGCCCGTAGAGATCGGGCTCCGCGCGGTTCTGCTCCTCGACGACGACGGCGATGTTCTCCAGCGCGCGGCGGAACTCCTCCGGCAGCGCGTCCACGGCGCGCCGCACGTGCTCCTCGAACCTCACCAGCTCGGCTGGAGCGGACGTCGGATCTGGAACGCCTTCACGAACAGGACGCCGAAGAGGAAGCCGCCGAGGTGCGCGAAGAACGCGACCCCGCCGGCCGGGTCCGGGTGCGTGAGACCCATCCCGCCCGCCCAGAGCTGGATCAGGAACCAGATTCCGAGGAAGACGATCGCGGGCACCGGCAGCAGGAAGAATCCCACGAACGTGAGGATGCTCGCGCGGGGCAGGAGCACGATGTAGGCGCCCAGCACGGCCGCGATCGCTCCCGAGGCGCCGACGTTCGGGACGCTCTCCCCGGTCGGGCCGACCGTGTGCAGCGTCACGATCGTCTGCAGCGCCGTCGCCACGAGCCCACCGGTGATGTAGAAGCAGAGGAAGCGCACCCGGCCGAGTGCGTCCTCGACGTTGTTGCCGAAGATCCAGAGGAAGAGCATGTTGATGAGGATGTGACCCCAGCTGCCGTGCAGGAACATGCTCGCGAGCGCCCCCTCGGGCCACGGGAGCTCGCGGAACGTCGCGGGCGGGACGCACCGGGAGACGAGCGCGCACGGGTAGTACGCGTACCGGATCACGTGATCCTCGAGGCCGGCGCCGCTGAGCTGCCAGAACCAGACCGCGAAGTTGGCCGCGATCAGGCCGATCGTCACGACCGGGCGACTCCGGGTGGGGACGTTGTCGCGGAGCGGGAACAAGGACTGAGGGACGACTAGCGGAGCACCAGCGCGAGCAGCGCCTTCTGCGCGTGCAGCCGGTTCTCGGCCTGCTCCCAGACGATCGACCGCGAGCCGTAGAGGACGTCCTCGGTGATCTCCTCGCCGTGATGGGCCGGCAGGCAGTGCATGACGACGCCGTCCGGGGCGAGGAGCGAGACGAGCTCGGCGTTCACCTGGTAGCCGGCGAGGTCCTGGATCCGACGCGCGCGCTCGGCCTCCTGGCCCATGCTCGTCCAGATGTCGGTGTAGAGCACGTGCGCGCCGGCTGTGGCCTCGCGCGGATCGTGCGTCAGCTCGACCGAGCCGCCCTGCTGGATCGCGACCTGCCGTGTCTGCTTGACGGCCTCGGGATCGGGCTCGTAGGCGGGCGGGGTCGCGGCGATGAAGCGGAGGCCGAACTTCGCGGCGGCCCGCATCAGGGAGCGGCAGACGTTGTTCCCGTCGCCGACGTACGCCAGCCGGATGCCGGAGAGCCGCCCGTGGTGCTCCCGGATCGTCATCAGGTCGGTGAGCGCCTGGCAGGGATGCGTGGTGTCGGTGAGCCCGTTGATCACGGGCAGGGACGCCGCCCGGGCGAGCGCGTCCACGTCTGCCTGCGCGGGGGTGCGGATGACGATCCCGTCGACGTAGCGCGAGAGCACCCGGGCCGTGTCCTCCAGCGGCTCGCGCACGCCGAGCTGGATGTCGTCGCCCCGGAGATCGACGGCGTAGCCGCCGAGGTGCGCGATGGCGGCCTCGAACGAGACCCGCGTCCGCAGGGACGGGCGGTGGAAGATCAGGGCGAGCCCGCGACCGGGAAGGAGGCGGTGCTCCTCGCGTTGCCGCTGCAGCGTCTTCAGGCCGTCGGCCAGGTCGAGGCAGGTCTGGAGCTCGTCGTGGCTCCAGTCGTTGACGCGCGTGAAGCTGCGGCCCTTGAGGTGGTCGGGCACCTCGATCATCAAGCGGGCTATCGTACGCCTCCGCTAGAGGCCCGCGTCGCCCAGCAGCTCACGGAGCTTCGTCAGGCCGGTGAACATCCGGCTCTTGATCGTCCCGAGCGGGACGCCCAGGCGTTCGGCGAGCTCCGACTGGCTGAAGCCGCCGTAGTACGCGAGCTCGAGCGCCTCGCGCTGGTCGTCGGGGAGCCGGCGGAGCGCGTTCTGGACGAGCTGGCGCCGCTCGCGGAGCGCGGCCTCCTCGTCGGTGGCCTCGCCGGTCGGCTGCGGCGTGTCGTCGGCCAGCGGCTCGGTGCGGCGCCGCTCCTCGCGGCGCACGAGGTCGACCGCTCGCCGGTGCACGAGCGTCAGCAGCCAGGTGCTCGGCTTCGCGCGGGCCGGGTCGAACGCGCCGGCGGTGCGCCACGCGCCCAGGAAGGCGTCCTGCACCGCGTCCTGCGCGAGCGCCGCGTCGCGGAGCACGCGCAGCGCGAGGCCGTAGGCGACGCGTCCGAACCGGGTGTAGAAGGCGGCGAGCGCGCGCTCGTCGCCGCGGGCGATCAGCGCCACGAGCGCCTCGTCCGAGAGGTGTGCGAGCTCCGCCGCGCCGCCGAGGCTCGAGGCGGTGCCGATCGTCGCCTCCATCTACGGTCGCCTTCGCCTGGTAGAGGACGGGCGGCGTCGGCGTCATCCCCTTGCCCTCCTTCGGCTCGCGCGTGACGGCGACGGTGGCGCCGGGCGGCACGCGGCGGGAGAGCAGGACGGTCCGGCCGGTGAACGTCCCCGCCGGCTGCGGGGCGCTCGACTCCGACGACCCATGCCTCGTAGACCTTGCCCTTGCCGGCGGGCGGCAGCCGGCGGAAGACGAGCGCGGCCTCGCCGCTCGGGGAGACGACGAGCGTGCCGTTGCCGCCGACGAGCGAGACGCGCTGCGCGTCCGGCGAGGCGAGGAGCTCGACGAGCCGGGCGTTCGTGGAGCGCTCGTGGCCGAGCGAGCGGTGGAGCGTCGTCGCCCAGACGGCGAGGATCACGGCCGCCGCGACGGCGATCGCCGTCGCGGCGCGCCAGGCCCGTCGCGGGCCGAGCGCGACGACGTTCTCCTGCCGCTCCCGGCGGGCGCGCTCGACGATCACCTCGCCGAGGGCTTTCGGCGGCGCCGGGCCCTCGGTCGCCCACGCGAGCGACGCCGCGGTCGCGCGCAGCGAGTCGAGCTCACGCCGGCAGTCGGCGCAGCCCGCCAGGTGCTCCTCGAAGGCCTTCTGGTCGGCGGGGTCGAGGGCGTCGAGCGCGTAGAGCGCGACGAGCTCGTGGTCGGTCACAGGGAGTACGGTGCCACCTCCGGCGCGGGGAGGAAATAGCGGCGCACCATCAGAGGCCCACCTTCGGGACGGCCCGCAGCGTCATGACCGCGCCCGCGAGCAGGATCACGAAGGCGCTGGCGGCCGGGAGGAGCGCCAGCGCGCCGCGCTCGAAGCTCACGCGCGCGAAGGCGCGCTTGGCGAGCACGGCCAGCAGGCCGACGCCGGTGATCGCCGCGGCCAGCCCGCAGCTGAACGCCACGATCAGCAGCATGCCGAACGCGACGCGGTGGAGCGAGATCGCCGCCAGCAGGACGACGAGCGCGGAAGGGCAGGGCAGGAGCCCGCCCGAGATCCCCACCGCGACGAGCCCGCGCAGGCCGGGCGCCTCGTGCTCGTGGCCATGGTGGTGATGATCGTGATGGTGGTCATGGCCGTGCCGGTGCGCGCGCGCGTGGCGCCAGCGCGCGGCGAGCACGGAGCCGCCGATGGAGACCACGAGCACGCCGGAGAGGAGCTCGATCCACGGATAGAGCGTCTCGGGGACGATGAAGCGCGAGAGCAGGAGCGTGACGCCGCCGAGCGCGAAGACGCCGACGGTGTGCGTCAGCGTCGTGATCAGCCCGAGGAGCGCTGCATGCCTGGCGGTGCCCCGCGTGCCGACGAGGTACGCGGTGACGATCGTCTTGCCGTGGCCCGGCGAGAGCGCGTGTGCGGCGCCCCAGAAGAGGGCCGCGCCCAGCGCCAGCAGGATCCCGAGCCACGAGAGGCCGTCCCGGCCGACGAGGCTTGCGAAGCCCCTGTCCGAGGTGTGGTCCGGCGTCGCGAGCGAGCGCGCGTCCGAGAGGCGCGGCGGGACGTCCGCCCCGTGGGAGGGCGCCAGCGAGGCACTGACCGCGGTGACGTCCAGCGGGCTCGAGAGCGTGTTCTTCGGATAGGAGCGGAGCTCGTCCGAGCTGCTCGGCGCGTCTGCGCCGACGACGATCTCCTTCCAGCCGATCCGGCCGGCGAAGTTGTCGTCGCCGTAGGCGATCCGCGCCGGGCCGGCCAGCTTCGGGCCGCGGAGGATCACCTCGAGGCGCGTCGTCTTCAGCCCGCCCGCGCCGGGCGGGTGGGCCAGGCGGTGGGCGATCGGCGTGAGCGCCGCCCGCCGGCCGTCGACGCTCAGGTGCGCGCCGCGGGCGATCCGGGCCGCGTACGCCGACGCGTCGATGCGGCCGGCCTGGTAGGTCGGGATCTCCGCCAGGTCGAGGACGTAGCGGACGTAGATCCTCGGCCCGGAGACCTCGACGCGGCTGAAGCGGTTGACGGTGAAGTTGCCGAGCGGATGCGCGGCGGCGAGGGGCGGCGCGGCGACGGCGCTCAGCAGGACGAGGAGCACGAGCAGCCGCCTCACCGAAGCGCCGCCTTCGCGCGCGCGGAGAAAAGGAGCGAGAAGTGCGGGTTGAGCCCGACGGCCCGCGCGTACCAGCGGCGGGCCTCGGCGCCGCGCCCGAGGCAGCGCTCGATCTCCGCGCGGTGGAAGAACTTGACCGCGTCCTGCGTGCCGAGCCGGAGGGCCTGCTTCGACCAGCCGAGCGCCTCGCCGCAGCGGCCGTTCCGCGCAAGCGCCCACGCCAGCACGTCGTCGCCGTCGATCGACGGCCGCTCGGCGTGCGCCGCCCGTGCACGGCGCAGCGCGTCGCGGAGGCGGATGCGGTGGTCGACCTGGAAGAGCGCGATCTCGAGGTCGGTGCGGACGCCGTTCGCTCGCAGCAGCCGGTCGATCGCGCCGATCAGCCCGTACTGCCGGCGCGCGAGCCGGGGCTTGCCGTCCGCGCGGTAGAGGTCGCCGAGCGAGGCGACGAACTGCGGCAGCGGGACGGTGTCGACCGCCCTCTGCTCCAGCTCGATCGCGGCGGCGAGGCGGCCCTTCGCCGCCTCGACCTGCGCGAGCGCGTCGAGCGCGCCGACGTATCCGGGGAAGACGCGCAGCGCGGCGCGGTACTGCTGTCCCGCGGCCGCGATCCGGCCGTGCGACCAGTAGAGCTTGCCGAGCTGGACGTGCGCCCAGGCCTCGGGCTCGCCGCGGCCCGTTGCGGCTTCGACCGCGAGCCGCATGGCCGCGACCGCGCCGGCCTGCCGGCCCAGCAGCTCACGGCCGTACGACACGCGCGCATAGGACGCGAGCGACGGCTTGAGCCGGGACATGGTGTCGAACGCATGGAAAGCCTGCCGGTAGCGGCCGAGCTCGACGAGCGCGTCGCCGATCACGCCGTACGTGCGAGAGGTGCTCGGCGAGAGCCGCTTCGCCCGGTAGCCGAGGGCCAGCGCCTCGCGGAACCGGTGCCGTGAGAGCGCCAGCGAGCCGAGCCCGCCGAGGGCCGTCAGGTCGCTCCGGTCGAGCCGGAGGGCGCGACGAAGCGCCGTTTCGGAGCGCGCGTAGTAGGACGGGTCGCCGGTCTCACGGGCCCGCTGCTGGTAGGCGAGGCCGAGCAGACCGAGTGAACGCCCGTCTGCCGGCCGCGCCCGGACGTCGGCCTGGAGGCGCTGCGACGAGCGCCGCGGTGTCGCCCGCGGCGAAGCCGAGCGAGAGCCGTTCGGCGGCGGCCCCGGGCGGGACCGCCGCGGCCGGAGTCGAGGCCTGGAAGATGCCGCCGAGGAGCGACGCCGCGGCGATCACCGCCGCGATCCCCGCTCCGACTGCCAGTCGTGTTTGCTGCATGAAGTCTTCCTCCGCGGAGTCGGGCAGGCCTGTCGCAGCGGGCCTGCCCGACCTGTGTCGCCTCTAGTTCGGAGGCATCGCCTCGTAGCCGGAGAAGGGCGCCGCCACGTACGGGAAGGTCGAGCTGAAGGCCTTCTCGTTCTGGTCGACGCCGTCGCCGACGAGGTTGTTCGCCGTGGCGGCCGTGTAGGTCGCCGGGTTGCAGTTGCCGGTGAGCGAGAACACGAGCCCTCCGACCGCGCCGTAGGCGCACGCGATCGCCCGCAGCTCGATGTCGACGACGTCGTCGGTCAGGCGCCGCCCGTTGGGGAAGCCCTGCAGGTCGCCGTCGAGGACGCCGAGCCGCTTCGGGCTCGCCGTCACCGGGATCGACGTGTTCAGGCGCAGCAGGTCGGCCTGCGTCGGCCCGGTGAAGTTCAACCCGGGCACGCCGGTCAGGAGCACGGCCGCGAGGTCCTTGCGGTTCGTGGTCTCCGTGTCGGTGAGCACGGGATAGAGGAGGTTCTCGAGCCCCGCGAGCTCGGGGGCCAGATAGCGGCCCGCGAACTGCTGGTCGTCCTTCGGATCGGCCCGGTTCCAGAAGTCCTTCTGGCCGAGCCCGATCACCGCCTCGTTGATCAGCGGCTCGCCGAGGCGCGAGACCTGGACGAACGGCCCGGCGTCGACCTTGCCGCCGCGTGGGCTCAGGATGCTGATCGCCTGCCGCGACGCCGACGCGTAGATCCCGATCGTCGGCGACGAGGCGACCAGGTCCTTGATCGGCACCTGGATCGCGATCGAGTGGGTGTTGTAGCCCGAGACGCCGTCCACGCCGAGCGCCGTCGTCAGCTTGATGAGGTGGAAGCTGTTGAGCGGCCGGAGGCCGGCGAGGTCGAAGATCGAGCCGAGGTCGACGAAGAACGGGTCGTCGCGCTGGCCCGCGAAGACCTTGATGTCGCCCGTCTTGCCCGGCACGGTCGCGATCGCCGCCGAGGCGAGCGCGTCGTAGTTCGGCGTGGAGCGCGGCCCGATGTTCACGGGCGGCACCTTCAGGTTCGAGCCGACCACCGTCTCGCGTGCGAACTTGCCCGCGCCGTGGTCGACGCGCGTCACCGTGTAGGTCTGCGGCCGGTTCCAGTCCGGGTCGTCCAGCGACGTGATCGGGCCGGTGTTGTAGAGGAACGTGCCCGGATTGCGCGTCTGGGTCTTGAAGCGGAAGTCGTAGGAGACGTCCTCCTCGCCGTCGCCGTCGTTGTCGACGTTGATCGAGTAGAGGACGTCGTCGGCGAAGCTCGCGAAGTTCGGCCCGCCCGCGGGCTGCTCGAGCGGGATGTAGTTCGCCACGAGCGTGACCGAGTCGGGCCGGTCGGGTGACCGGAACGCGTAGACGTCGGTGTTGTCCGCGTTCGGGTCGCCGCTGATCATCGGCGCCTCGCGGTGGCTCGACGCCCGTGCGGCCTGCGGTCCTGCGCCGCGCACGACGAGCACGGCGGCGAGCGCGCCGAGAAGAAGCGCGCCGATCCAGATCGTCTTCCGTCTCTCGAGTGTGTTCATGCTGCCTCCCAGTTCCCCCCGGTGTCCGTGCTGGTTCGCCGCAGCGGGCGTGACGGTTCGGTGGGGCGCGCACGTCGTCGCGCCCCGCCGACGCCACGCGTCCTACTGCTGCTCGCCCTTCGTGTTGGCGAAGCCGCTCTGCGGATCCGCCTCGTAGGGGAAGGAGCCCATGCTCTGGGTGTCGCCGGCGTTGACGCCGTCGCCCAGCGGGAGCTTCTTGCCCTTCAGGAACCCGCCGACGGCCTGCTCGGCGATGTCGATCACGTCGTCGCCCAGCCGGCGGCCGTTCGGCCAGCCCTGGTTGTCGCCGCCGAGGACGCCGAGGCGCGAGAACCTCGCGGGCGGCGTCACCGGGACGGACAGGTTGACGCGCAGCTCGTCGGCCAGGGTCTTGCCCGTGAACGTGACGTTCGGGATCCCCGTCAGCAGGACCTGGACGAGGTCGTCACGCCCGGTCTCCGGCGCGTCGAGCTTGTACAGCTTGTTGATCACGGCAGCCAGGATCGGCTCCGTGTAGTACCGGCGGAACTGCGCGTCCTGCGAGGGCTTGACGCGGTTCCACCTGTCCTTGAGGCCGGTCGGGATGACCACCTCGTTGATCAGCGGGTTGCCGAGCCGCGAGACCTGCGTCCACTTCCAGCCCTTGCCGCCGATGAAGTTGGCCCGCCGCTCGGCCGAGGTCCAGACGCCGACGACGTGGCTCTTCGTGTCGAGCCCGTGGATGGGAACCTGCAGGCCGATCGTGTGGACGGCGTAGCCGGCGAAGAAGTCCTTCCCGCCGCCCTGGTTGCCCGTCCCCTTACGGATCGCGAGCAGGTCGAAGATCGCGCCCACGTCGCCGAAGAACGCGTCGTCCCGCTGGCCCGCGAAGACCAGCGAGCCGTCGCTTGCCTTCAGGACGCCCTTCGCCGCGAGCGCACGGTAGCCGCCCGTCGAGCGAGGGCCGATGTTGTTCGGCGGCGTCGTGCCCCTGGCGATCACCGTCTGCTTCTTGCCGACGAGCTTCGTGACCGTGTACGGCTGCGACGTGTCGCCGAGGAAGAACGGCCCGTTCTTCCGCTCGAAGGCGAACCGATACGAGACGTCGCCGATCCCGTCGCCGTTGCGGTCGACGTGGAGGTAGTAGCGCACGTTCGGCGAGAACGTGTAGTAGTTCGGGCCCGCCGCCGGGTCCTCGCCCGGGATGTAGTTGGCGAGGATCGTCAGCGTGTCCGGCCTGTCGGGGCTGCGGAACGCGTACAGGTCGGTCGAGTCGGCCGAGGGGTCCTCGGAGATGAGAGGCGCCTCGCGGTGGCTCGACGCGTTGCCGGCGTCCGGCCACGGCCCGCGGAGGACGGCGGCGGTGAGCGCGAGTGCGCCGGCGCCGAGCGCGAGCAGTATGAGTCCGAGCTTTCGCATGAGTCTGCGGCTCCTTGAGGTTCGTGACGGCCGCGAGGCCGTCCGGGGTCGCGCGTGGTTCGCGTGGCCCGCGGGAGCGGTTCGGCTAGGCGGAGATCTGCTCGCGCACGCGGTCGCCGACGGCGTCCATGTGCAGCTCGGCGCCCGTCACGTCCCGCAGCAGCTCCTCCGCGGTCGGCTTCTGGCCGAGCGACCAGAGCTCCCGGAGGAGCGAGCCGGCGTCACGCTTCGCGAACCACTCGCTGCCGAACTCGGTGCGGAGGAAGTCGCGCAGCTGCGCCTCGACGGCCCACGAGCGAAGGTAGGCCGAGACGTAGAAGCCGGAGTCGAGATCGGACAGGTAGTCCGTGGGGCTCGGCGCGACCTTGAGCGCGTCCGAGAGCAGATCGACGTAGCGGGATTGCAGCGGGCGCGGATCGTCGGCGCCGTGGAACTCGAGCTCGTAGAGGAGCTTCGCGCAGTAGCGGCGCACGATGTACAGGAGGCGGGTCGCACCCTCCGCCGCGAACTCGCGCGGCTTCGGGAAGCTGAGCATCCGCGTCAGCCACGCGGGGTCGTCCGTCAGGTGCTCGAAGAGCGCCGCCCAGCCCTCGGTGACGGCGTTGTCGCCGAAGCGCTTCTCCTCGATCGCGAGCGACGGGTCGGTGTGCGCGAAGTGCTCCGTGTGCCCGGCCTCGTGGAAGAGCGCCGCCCAGTCGTCGGCGCCGCCGATCGGCTGGATGACCAGGACGACGCGCCCCGGCACCTCGATCGGCGCGCAGAAGGCGCGCGGGTCCTTCTTGGGGCGCTGCTCGACGTCGAGCTCGACGTTGCGCTGCGCCGAGAGGTCGATGCCGAGGTCGCGCAGCGTCCCCTCGAGCGCGGGCAGCATGCGCTCCTTCGGGAACCCGGAGTCCCACTGCGGCGCCCGGAAGGCGCGGCCCACGTCCCAGCGCTCGACCTCGCCGAGGCCGACCCCGACGCGCGCGCGGAAGTACCGGTCGGCGGCGTCCTCGTAGAGACGCTCCGTGGACGAGAGCAGGTCGCGGCACTGCTCCGCGAGCTGGTCGAGGTTCATCTGGAAGCGGTCGCGGTAGAGCTCGAGGTAGCTCGAAACCTCGAGCTTGCGCACCTCCGCCTTCTGGATCAGGGTCGCGTCCAGGTACGTCGACGTGAGGTGCTCGTCCTGGAGCTCGTTGCGCGCCAGCTCGAGGCGCTCGCGCTTGCCTCGGTCCTCCTCGTTCGCGAGCGTCGGCTTGAGCATCCGATACGGGATGTCCTCGCCGTCGACGTGTGCGACGAGGCTCGCCTCCTGCTCGGCGATCTCCTGCTCCTGGCGGCGCGTCAGATTGCCGAGGAAGCCCTCGCAGGCGAAGCGGTAGAGCTCGCGCGTGCGCCGGTCGCCGTTCATGGCGGCGCCCACGCGCCGGACGGCGTCGAGCTCGGTCAGCTCCGAGTACTCCTCGTAGATCCGCTCGAGCTCGAGCGACTCCTTCTGGCCGGAGAGGTGGAGGTAGTACTCCTCGAGCAGGTCCGCGTTGAAGCGGTCGGCCTGTTCCCGATAGGAGTCGAGCTCGCGTTCGCTGGGCGGCGCAACGGACACGAGGGCCTAGGATACGCACCCGTGCAGGAGATCCGCGTGACAACCGAGCGCCGGACGCAGCTGGTGGACATCACCGAGCAGGTGCGCGGCGCCGTCGACGGCGCGAGCGGGGCGGCGGTGCTCGTCTACGTGCCGCACACGACGGCCGGTCTGACGATCAACGAGCACGCCGACCCGATGGTGGCGCGCGACTTCGAGGCGGCGCTCGAGCGGCTCGTCGGCGACGGGTGGGGTTGGCGGCACGTCGAGGAGGGGGAGGAGAACGCACCGTCGCACATCCGCGCCGCGCTGATGGGGCCGCAGGTCATGATCCCGCTCCACGAGGGACGCCTCGCCCTCGGCACGTGGCAGGGCATCTTCTTCTGCGAGCTCGACGGGCCGCGCGAGCGCTCCGTCTACGTGTCCGTGCTGGCGTAGCAGATGGCCGAGGAAGCTCCCCTCGAGCAGGTCGAGTCCGGTCTCGCGCCCGTGAAGGAGGGCTGGTTCGTCGTCAACGCCCGTGACGCGGCCTGGCTCGTGAGCGACGCATTCGGGTCGCGATGTGTGTTCGAAGGCGACGTGCCCGTCCTGCGCGGCCGGCCCGAGCTCGGGGTGCACCGCTTCGAGGACGTGGGCTTCACGCTGGCCGTGATCGCTCCGGGACAGCCGAGCAGCCTCTACCACGCCGAGTCCAACCAGGAGGACTTCCTCGTCCTCGCCGGCGAGTGTGTGCTGATCGTGGAGGGCCAGGAGCGAGGGCTGAGGGCGTGGGACTTCGTCCACTGCCCGCCCGGGACGGAACACGTCTTCGTCGGCGCGGGGACGGGGCCGTGCGTGATCTTCATGACGGGCGGCCGGACGCGGGAGAAGGAGATTCGGTATCCGGCATCCGAGCCGGCGAGGCGCCGCGGCGCGGGGGTCGAGACCGAGACGGGCTCGCCTGCGGAGGCGTACGCCGCGTACCCGCACTGGCGGCTCGGCCGGCCCGCGGGCGAGGCCGATCTGCCCTGGTCGTAGCCGCGCACGACCCACCTCTGCTCCGGGCATGGGTGGATAGGCTCCCGAGATGGCCGCTCCCGTCCGCGTCGACGACGAGATCGAGGTCTCGATCGAGTCCCTCGCCTACGGCGGGAACGGCGTCGGGCGGCTGAACGGCTTCGTCGTCTTCGTGCGGCGCGGCCTCCCCGGCGACACGGTGAAGGCGCGCATCACGAAGGTGAAGCGGAACCACGCGGAGGCCCTCGCCACCGAGGTCGTCACGCCGGGGTCGAAGCACGTCGACGCACCCTGCGCGCACTACCCGGAGTGCGGCGGCTGCCGCTTCCAGGATCTCGCCTACGACGAGCAGCTCGCCCAGAAGGAGCGCTGGGTCGCCGACTCATTCCGCCGGCTCGGCGGGTTGCCCGACCCGCCGCTCGAGCCGATCGTCCCCGCCGTGGAGATCTTCGGCTACCGCAACAAGATGGAGTACTCCTTCACGCAACTCGAGGAAGGTCCGACGGTCGGCTTCCACCGCGCGGGCCGCTGGGACGAAGTCCTGGAGATCGAGAAGTGCTGGCTGACGACCGACCTCGGCAATGCGATCCGCAACGCCGTCCGCGCCTGGGCCCGCGAGGAGCGGCTCGAGGCCTACGACCAGGAGACGCAGGCCGGCTACCTCCGGCACCTCGTTGTCCGCGAGGGCGTCAACAGCGGCCAGGCGCTCGTGCAGCTCGTGACCGCGAAGGGCGAGCGCTTCGAGCGCGACCACTTCGTCGACGTGCTCCGGGTCTTCCCCGAGGTGCGCTCGGTGCACTGGGCCGTGAACGAGACGCCGGCCGAGGTGACGAACCTCCCCACCGAGCTGCTCTGGGGCGAAGACGCCATCGAGGAGCAGCTGCTCGGCCTCCGCTTCCGCATCCGCCCGAACGCCTTCCTGCAGACGAACACGAGGATGGCCGAGCGCCTTTACCGTCTGGCGATCGACGCTGCTGCGCTGACGGGGAACGAGACCGTGTACGACCTCTACTGCGGTACGGGCACGATCGGGCTCGCGATGGCCCGGAACGCGCTGACGGTCTGGGGCGTCGAGATCAGCGAGGAGGCCGTCGCGTGCGCGATCGAGAACGCCGAGCTGAACGGGATCGCCAACGCGGCGTTCTTCGCGGGGAACGTCGGGCAGTCGCTCGAGGAGCTCCGCGAGCGGGCGGGCGAGGCGGACGTCGTCGTCGTCGACCCGCCGCGGGCGGGCCTTGCAGGCAAGGCGCTGCGGCGGCTGGGCGTGATCGGCGCCCCGCGGATCGTCTACGTCTCGTGCAACCCCACGACGCTGGCCTCCGACGTGAAGGTGCTCCGCGAGGACTACGGGTACGCGCTCCGGCAGACGACGCCGGTCGACATGTTCCCGCACACCCCGCACGTCGAGAGCGTCTCGCTGCTCGAGCGCGTCGAGCCGCCGTCCTAGAGGCTTGATGTGAAACTCCGGCACGCACGGCTGGTGTGCCAGACGCGGCGCGGTTCAGCCGGCTCGGGCTTGCCCGTAGCAACCACTACGCGCGGCGCCCGATCCGGCTGAACCGCTTGGTCTGGCCCATCCCCGCACGCACCCGAGTTTCACATCAAACCTCTAGCGCCTGCGCTCCGCCTCCCAGACGGCGAACAGGCCGTCCGGCGAGGCGAGCCACTGCGCCAGCCGCTCGTCGAAGGCGAGGATCTCCGGGCGGAGCTGCACGAGCTCGTAGTCGAGCCGGCGCTCCTCGTCGCAGACGTGCGCGTCGCGCTCGGACCGGTCGAGGGAGGCCCCGCAGGCGGGGCACGGCATGTAGCGGTGCTCGGAGAGGAAGCCTGACATGACTCGTCGTGGACGCACGACTGTCATCGGCGGAGACGCGCGCCGCCGCATCCCCCGGTCGGAGGGCCTCGCCGGCGACTCCGGCGGGCCCTCCTCCGCGCTCGAGCTGCGTCTTCCTACACCTGCGCCGGCGTCTCGGCCACCACTCCGAGCTGCTTGAGCAGACCCAGGGCGTCCCAGTTCGACCAGCTCTCGACGATCTTCCCGCTCGAGATGTGGTCGATCGTGATCCCGGTCACGGTCGACTCCCGGCCCGTCGGCGGGATGCCCATGAAGTCGCCGTTGTGGGTGCCGCGGGCCGTCCAGCGGGTGGCCACCGTCGTGCCGTCCGCGATCTGCTCGTCCACGGTGACGCGCAGGTCCGGGAACGCCGCCCGGTAGCCCGCGACCATCGCCTTGACGCCGGCCGGCCCGTCGATCGGCTCCGGCAGGGCGGGGTCGTGTCCCACGGCGCCCGCGCCGAACAGCTCGTCGGCTGCTTCGAGCCGCCCCTCGTTGAAGATTTCCTCGATGACGCGGCGTGAGATCTGCTTCGCCTCGCTCATCTCGCTCCTCTCGTTCGTCGATCGGCCGCGGCGCACGTGCAGGCGCCGCCCGAGCACTACGACCGCAGACGCAGCCAACGCGGCAACCGCCGTGAAGGCCTTGACGCGCTTCTCCATAGCACCTCCTCACCGGCACGTCTCCGCGCCAGAGCTTCCCCGCCGCCGACCCTACTCCCGGCGCCGTGACCGGGCAACCGTCAGCCGACGGCCCGCGCCGCGGCGCGGTGCGAGCGCCAGCGCACCCAGAGCAGATCGGCGTTCGCGAGCAGGAAGGCGGCCGAGAGGAGCGGCAGCGCCGGCAGGCCGCCGACGTCCAGCCCGACCGCGAGCGCTGTCGTCGCTCCGAACGAGGCGACCATCAGCACCCACGTCACTCCCGGCCGGAGCCCGAACCGCATCGTGGCGGAGAGGAAGACGGCGAAGAAGAGGAGGTCCGGCAGGCCGAGGTTCGCCGAGCCGTGCTCGCCCGGAACCGGGAACGCGAACGACAGCGCCGTGAAGAGCTCGCGCTGCTCGTGGACGATGTGCCGCGTCGGACCGCGCCAGACCGAGTACCCGTCGACCCACGGGATGATCACCGCGACGAGCACGACCCACGAGACGCTCTCGAAGAAGCCGAGGAACCAGAAGCCCGTGAAGGTGACCGCGCCGAGCTTCGCGAAGTTCGCGAGCACGTCCAGCGAGGCGACGTCGAATGCGACGGCGGCCGCGGCGAACGCCGCGCCCACGGGCAGCAGCCCGCGGGCGTTCCAGAGCGGCAGCACGAGCCAGACGAGCCCGCAGGCCGCCGGGCAGGAGCACGAACGAGATCCAGGAGACGTCCCACCAGAGCGAGATGTTCGGGAGCTGCTCGGCGAAGCCGTAGTACAGGCCGAGCGCAGCGGCGAGCGCCGCGAACGCGAGGATGCGCGGGTCACGTGCCGTGGCCGCCAGCGCCCTCCACGCACTCTCCGCCCCTCCCGGCTGCGAGGCGGCGCCCTGCCGCGTCCTCAGCCGCATCCGTCGCCTCGGTTACGCATGCTCCCTGCGCTCTCGCAGGTCGCGCTCCTCTCGCACCTGTACCTGGTCGCGTACCAGGTACGAGGTCGTTGCTTCAAAACGAGAAATGCCTGCACAGAAGGCGATTCGCCACGATCGCCGGTGTTCGCGTACCTGGTCGCCGACCAGGTATGGGGCGCTCCGGCGACGAGCGATGCTCCGCCAATCCCTCCCCCTACTACTAGTAGGGCGGTAGCTCGGCCCACCAGGAGCCGATCAGCTTGAAGGCGTTCCAAAAGCGCGTCTTGGCCGGTTGCTCGTCGAGCGATGCGTCGATGTCCGGCACGATGAGCGCCTGGACGGTGGGCGTGAAGTCTTGCAGCTCGCCGAGCTCCGCCTCCAGCGGGCGCGAGAGCGGGAAGTCGAGCGAGTTGAGGAACGCGAGCGCCTCGTCGCCCATCACGACGATCAGCTTCGGCTGCACGATGTGGAGCTCCCGCGTCAGCCAGCCGCGCGCCTGCACCTCGTCGTCCGCGTCGCCGAACTTGAGGCAGTTCGTCCCGTAGATCGCGAGTGGGTCGACGTGGAGTCGCTGCAGCGACTTGAGCACCGCCTGGCCGGAGCGGCCGAAGAACGCCACGCCCTCCTGCGACTCGGTCGCGAGCGGATGGTGCTTGAGCAGCATGATGTCGGCGAGCGGATGGCCCGATCCGAGCACCGGCACCCGGAGCTCGCCTGCGGCATGGCTGATCTCGTCACCGAGCTCGTTGATCTCGGTGATGGCCTTTTGCAGGTACTTCTCGTAGATCTCGTCGGTGGTCACGGAGGTCACGGGCGGCCGGGTCCTGTTCGCGCCTACCTGACCTTTTCCTTGACCTGGGCCACCCACTTGAGCGACTGGAGGTAGGCGAGCGACTTCGGGCGGCGCAGGATCTCGGCCGTGTGCAGGGAGATGAGGAACTCCTCCGGGTCGCGGAACGCACGCATCCGCAACGCGCCCGTGCCGACTCCCTGGAGCACGTGGGCGTCGGAGCCGGCGCCCATGACCAGGTTGTACTTCCGCGCGAAGCGGAGCGCCTCGTCGTTGTACGCCTCGAAGAGCAGCCGCGCGTTGTAGACCTCGAAGACGTCGATGTCCGGCAGGTGCCGGTGCAGCGTCTGCGGATCGGGGATCGCGTGCATGCGGTCGAAGGGATGGGGGACGTAGACGAGGCCGCCCTGCTCTCGGATCGCGGCGATCGTGTCGGCGAACGACATCCCGCGCGGGATCTCCTCGTCCAGGAAGAGGCCGATCACCTCGCCCTGGTCGTCGGTCTTCACCTCCTCGCCGGGGATCACGACGAGGTCGCGCCCGCGCCGCCCGCTCGACGGTCTCGAGGGCGCCGCCGAAGACGTTGTGGTCGGTGACCGCGATCGCGCCGAGCCCGTGCGCCTCCGCGTGGTCGACGAGCTCGGCCGGGTCGATCGAGCAGTCGTGCGACCACGACGTGTGCATGTGGAGGTCGCAGACGATCCAGGGGCGGTCCGCGAGCGGCTCGGCCGTTCTGCCGGCCGCGCCGGCGCCCGGCGAGCGCGGCGTAGAGCGCGTCGAGCTCGCGCGGCGAGCGCCGCGAAGCTCTGCGGCTCGGCGCGGGCGCGAGCCTTTGCCGCCTCGGCCTGCCGGAGCTCGTGGTCCTCGGCGAGGCGGGCCGCCGCGGCGGCGGCGAGCTCGGGCTGCTCCTCGACCCCGGCGGGCCAGGCGATCGCGCAGCCCGCGGCCTCCGCCTCGAGCCGCAGGCGCTGCAGGCCGCCGGGGGCGGGCACGAAGACGGCTGCCTCGTTCAGGAGCGGCGCGCGCTGGCCGCCGGAGCGGAGCGTCCTCACGCGCACTCGCTCGCGCAGGTCGCGCGGGATCGCGGGCCGGGTCGTCAGCGGCTTCGTCCGCAGCAGCACGAGCTCGACCTCCGGCAGCTCCCGCAGCGTCGCCAGCAGGCTCCGGAGCGCGGGCCGCGCCGCCGTGCGCAGCTCCGCGACGATCAGCTCCCGCTTCGGGCCCGGCCGGAAGAGCACCGTGTCGACGCCGGGCGAGACGACGCGGAAGTCGCCGGTGAAGCGCGCCCGCGCGGCCTCCGCCGCCTCGTCGGAGGTCGCGAGCAGCGCGTCGACCCGTCCGAGCAGCCGGTCGCGCTGGGCCTTTCCCGGCGGGTAGCCGAGCCGGTCGGGCGAGCTGAAGCGTGGCGACGCCGAGCGCGCTCGAGTCGCGGAGCGCGAGATACGAGAGGCTCGGCAGCCCCGGCTCGAAGCCGTGGACGATGTCGTAGCGACCCTGCGCGAGCGCGAGCGCGAGGTTGGCGCGGATTCCGACGGGCACGCCCATCTGGCTCCGTCGCGAGATGGGCACCGCCGGCCCGACGGCGATCACGTCGGCGTCGACGCCCCGGTTCAGCGCACGCCGCCCGGCGCAGCAGGTCGGCCGCCCGCGCCGACGGCGCGAGCACGGTGACGGTGTGGCCGAGCTCCCGCAGCCCGCCCGCGAGCCCGGCGACGTGCTCGTTGACGTCGTGCGGCTGCGACCAGGCGAACGGCGTGACGAGGCAGATCCTCACCCGTCCCAGATCCTCACGGTCCGAGTGTAGAGCGGCAAGCGCCTTCGAGCGCCGCGCGACGCGGCTACGCCTTGGCCGGCTGCTCCTTCTTGGCGGTCTTGCGGGCGTGCTGCTTGATGAAGCTGCTCGGAGAGCTCGTACGCCTCGTCGTCGACGGATCTGCTCCGGCGGCGACTTCATCAGGTACGAGCTCGGGCCGTCGAGCGCGCCGGCGACGCCGTTGTTCAGCGCCAGCTTCGCGAGCCGGACGGCGTCGATCACGATGCCCGGCCGAGTTCGGCGAGTCCCAGACCTCGAGCTTCAGCTCGATGTTCAGCGGCACGTCGCCGAACGACGAGCCCTCCAGGCGGATGTACGCCCACTTGCGGTCGGTCAGCCACGGCACGTAGTCCGAGGGGCCGACGTGGACGTTCTCGGCGCCGATGTCGTAGTCGAGCATCGACGTGACCGCGTTCGTCTTCGAGATCTTCTTCGACTCGAGGCGCTCGCGCTCCAGCATGTTCAGGAAGTCGGAGTTGCCGCCGACGTTCAGCTGCATCGTCTTGTCGAGGTGGACGCCGCGCTCGCGGAAGAGCGAGGTGAGCACGCGGTGCGTGATCGTCGCGCCGACCTGCGACTTGATGTCGTCGCCGATGATCGGCACGCCGGCCTCCTCGAAGCGCTGCTGCCAGTACGGCTCGCGCGCGATGAAGACGGGCATGCAGTTCACCATCGCGCACGCCGGCGTCGAGGATCTGCTCGGCGTACCACTTCGTCGCCTCCTCGGAGCCGACGGGGAGGTAGTTGACGACGACGTCGACCTCGCGCTCCTTGAGGATCCCGACCACGTCGTCGGTCGCGCCCGGCGCCTTCGTCGACCTTCTGCGAGATGTACTTGCCGATCCCGTCGTGCGTCATCCCGCGGTCGACCGTGACGCCGGTCTTCGGCACCTCGGCGAACTTGATCGTGTCGTTCGGGAAGGCCCAGATCGCCTCGGCGAGATCCTTGCCGACCTTGCCCTCGACGACGTCGAAGGCGGCGACGAACTCGATGTCCCGGACGTGGTAGCCGCCGAGGTCGACGTGCATCAGGCCCGGGACGAACTGGTCGTCGGGGGCGTCCTTGTAGTACTCGCGGCCCTGGAGCAGCGAGTTGGCGCAGTTGCCGACGCCGACGATCGCGACGCGGACCTTGTCGTCCGGCGGACGCGGCCGTTCGTCGATCCGTTGGTGCTAGCCATTCAGTTCTCCTTCGAGAAGTTGCTTGCGAACGTGCAGGACGCGCTGGCCGACGGTGATCCAGGCGGTGGCGGCGAGCAGGTAGATCGCCCACGGCAGGCCGCCCCACGGAGCGAGCACGAGGCCCGCCGTGATCACGACCACGCGCTCGGCGCGGGAGCCGATGCCGACGTCGCCCTTGAGGCCGAGCGTCTCCGCCTTCGCGCGCGTGTAGGAGACGAGGAACGAGCCGGCCAGCGCGGCGAACGCGAACGGCGAGCGCGCGTCTCGTTGCCGTCGCGGCGCAGGACGAGCGCGATCGCGCCGAGCATGAAGGCCTCGCCGACCCGGTCGGTGGTCGAGTCGAGGAACGCGCCGAACGGCGTCGTCTTGCCGCCCGCGCGGGCGAGCGCGCCGTCGAGGATGTCGAGGATCGAGCCGACGACGAAGACGATCGCGCCGGCCCAGAAGAAGAACAGCTCGTTCCGGTACTCGAAGTAGACGAGCACCGACGCGAGCGACGCAGAGCGTCACGCCGGCCGCGGTGAGCATCGTTCGGGGTCACGCGCGTGCGCGCGAGCCCGTCGATCGAGCGCGACGCGAGCCGGCGGGCGCCGGTCGTGTAGGTGGGCTTGACGCGGCTGCGCGACTCATCGCCGGCACGCTATCCGCCGCCGGGCGAGGCGGCGGAGCTCGGTCGACGGACGGTCGGTCAGAGCCGACGAACGGCGGAACGACCTCCGCCGGTACGTGATCGACAGTGCGACGAGCGACGCCCGTGCCGGCGACCATGTCGAGCCAGAAGTGGTTGCCGGTCGCCATCACGCAGAACCAGACCCAGGCGGGCCAGAGCAGCCAGAGCGCCTTCGCACCACCAGTGCCGGCAGACGAGCGCCATGCGAGACCCCGACGATCAGCGCGTCCGCCGCGTGCAGGCTCGGCATCGCCGCGTACGGGTTCGACGCGAGCTCGACGAGGCCGCTGCCGTGGTTGAGGCCGCCGAAGGTCGCGAGCGTGTCCAGGAAGCCGAACGTCGGGAACATCCGCGGCGGCGCCGTCGGCACCAGCACGTAGCCGATCAGGCCGATCGCGTTCGCGAGCAGGATCCAGTTCCGGAAGCGGTAGAAGCGCGTCGTGGCGGCGCAGGTAGACGAAGAGCAGCGTCAGCCCGACGACGGTGAACTCCGAGTTCCAGTACGTCCACGAGACGAGCGTCGTCGAGGAAGTGCGAGCGAGGCGAGCCAGCTCTGCAGCGTCAGCTCGAACAGGTCGCCGACGCCGCTCCTCGATGTCGATCACGCCGAGCGCCGTTCTCGAAGCGCCTCGCGTCGGGTTCGCGGTCGGCGACGCCGCGCGACGACCTGGTAGGCGAGCGAGGAAGCCGAACCAGATCGCCAGCTGGCGCCCGAGGTCGGCCCAGCCCTCTGGGCAGACGGCGTCCGGCTGCGATCACGGCGGCGTACGTCAGATTGTAGAGGGCGAGCGGCGGCAGCAGGCGAGGGAGGCGGGTCACCTGGCGCACGCTCTCCTCGAGTGTGCCGGCGGCACGAGGCTGCGACGACTTGCCGAGTCTACGACTCAACCGGCTCACCCGCGGAAAGTCGGATTCAGCCGCCGATGTAGGACATCTCGACCTTGGGCAGGTCGGCCGTCTCCGCGGAGCGGAGCTCGGAGTAGCGGTCGGTGCGTCGTGCCCCAGAGCTCGCCGATCGCGGCGACGAGCTCCTCGTCGGTCGCGCCGCCGCGCACGAGGGCGCGCAGGTCGTGGCCGCTGACGCCGAAGAGGCAGGTGTAGAGGCGCCCCTCGGCCGAGAGCCGGGCGCGCGTGCAGTCGCCGCAGAACGGCTGCGTGACCGAGGCGATCACGCCGATCTCGCCGCCGCCGTCCGCGGTAGCGCCAGCGCGTCGCGACCTCGCCGCGGTAGGCGGGCTCGACCGGCTCGAGCGGGAGCTCGGCGCCGATCGCGGCGACGATCTCGGCGGCCGGCACGACGTCGTCCAGCCGCCAGCCGTTCGTGTGGCCGACGTCCATGTACTCGATGAAGCGGAGGACGTGTGGCCCGTGCCGCGGAAGCGGCGCGCCATGGCGACGATCGAGTCCTCGTTGACGCCGCGCTTGACGACCATGTTCACCTTCACCGGCAGGCCGGCCGCCGCGGCGGCGTCGATCCCGTCGAGCACCCGCGCGACGGGGAAGTCGACGTCGTTCATGGCGCGGAAGACCTCGTCGTCGAGCGAGTCGAGGCTGACGGTGACGCGGTCGAGCCCGGCGGCTCGGAGGCTCGCGGCCTTCTGCGGCCAGCAGCGAGCCGTTCGTCGTCAGCGTCAGGTCGAGCCCGTCGCCGAGCCCGCGCAGCAGCTCGACCAGGCGCTCGAGGTCGCGGCGGACGAGCGGCTCGCCGCCGGTGATCCGGAGCTTCGTCGACGCCGTGCGCGACGAACGCGCGCGCGAGCCGCTCGATCTCCTCGAACGTGAGCAGCTCCTTGCGCTCGAGGAAGCGGTAGTCGCGCCCGAAGACCTCCTTCGGCATGCAGTAGACGCAGCGGAAGTTGCAGCGGTCGGTGACCGAGATCCGCAGGTCGCGCAGCGGCCGGCCGAGCGTGTCGAGGACCTCCACGCCGAAAGGGTATCCCGCTCTTCTACAGTCGCGCGGTGCGCGCCATCGATCGGCTGCTTCCCGACTACGACGTGAACGAGCTGCACGGCGTCGACCTGCCGGTTCCTCCGGAGCGAGGCGTTGGAGCGGGCGCTCGCGCTGCCGATCGCGAGCGACCCGATCGTGCGGGCGCTGCTGCGCCTGCGGGGGCTCGGCACCGGCGGGACGATCGGCGATGCGCTTGCCGGGATGCGCTTCGAGGAGCTCGCGCGCACGCCGACGGAGGTCGTGGTCGGCTTCTCCGGCCGGCCATGGCGGCCGCGCGGCGAGGTGGCGCCGTTCGCGGACGCGGAGCCGGGGACGGTGCGCGTCGCCACCGACTTTCGCGCCGAGCCGGCCGCGTCCGGATCTCGGCTGACGACCGAGACGCGGATCGCCGCGGTGGACGACGAGGCACGGCGCGCGTTTCGCCGCTACTGGCTCGTCGTCCGGCCGTGCTCCGGGCTGATCCGCCGTCGCTGGCTGCGCGCGATCGCGAGGAGTATGTGAGGGCGCTCGCGGCGCTCGTCGCCGTCACCGCAGTCTGGGGCGTGACCTTCGTCCAGGTCAAGGACGCGGTCGAGCTCTACCCGCTCTTCGCCTTTCTCGGACTTCGGTTCGCGATCGCGAGCCTGACGCTGATCGTCCCGGCGGCGCCGCGCCTCGGCTCGCTCGGGCGGAGGGGGTGGGCCGCGGGCGCGCTGCTCGGGACGCTGCTCGCCGCCGGGTACGTCCTGCAGACGGCGGGGCTCGAGCGGACGACGGTCTCGAGTACGGGCTTCATCACCGGCATGTACGTCGTGCTGACGCCGCTGATCGCATTCGCCGCCTTCCGGATGCACGTGCCGCGAGAGGCGTGGATCGGCGTCGCGCTCTCCGCGGTGGGGCTCGCGCTGCTGACCGGCGTCCACGCCGGCTCGTCGGCCGGCGACCTGCTCGTGCTCGGCGCGTCGGCCGTCTACTCGCTCCAGATCGTCCTGATGGAGCGTTACGCGCCGCGCTTCGACGCGCTCGCGTTCACGACCGTCGAGATGCTCGCGGCGTGTCTCGGCCTCTCCGCGATCGCGGTCGCCCGCGGCGAGGCGTCCGTGCCGCACGGCTGGACCGTCTGGGGCGCGCTGATCGTCACGGGCGTCTTCGCGAGCGCCCTCGCCTTCCTCGTCCAGACGTGGGCTCAGCGGAGCACGAGCGCCACCCGGACCGCGCTCGTGTTCGCGCTCGAGCCCGTGTTCGCGGGGATCTTCGGCTTCGCGCTCGCGGGCGACCGGCTCGGCGCCGTCGGCTGGACCGGCTGCGCCGTGATCATGTCCGGGATCGTCGTCAGCGAGCCGGCGGCCGCGCAGTCGCTGGCGCGGCTCGTGCGCCGCCCCCGCGCCGCATGACGTCCGTCGCGCTCGCACTCGTCTCCGCGGTGCTCTTCGGCGCCATGACGGTGACGCTCCGGTTCGGGCTGCGGCGCTACCCCGACCCGGACGGCGCAACCCTGGCGGCGATGCTCGTCGCCCTCGCCGTCACGCTCGTCGCGGCGGCGTTCGAGGCGGGCGCCCGCGGCGTCGACGCCGGTGGCCTCTGGCCGTATCTCCTCACCGGCCTGCTCGCGCCGGCCGCCTCGCAGATCTGCATCACGCGGGCCGTGCGCGCGGCGGGGCCGTCGAGGACGGCGGTCGCCCTCGGTTCCGCGCCGCTCGTCTCCGTTGTGATCGCGCTCCTCGTGCTCGCCGAGCCGGCCCGGACGCCGCTTCTCTTCGGCGCCGCGCTGATCGTCGTCGGCGGGGTCGCCCTCGCCTGGGAGCCGGTCCGGCCGGATCACTTCCAGCGCGTCGGACTCGCGTACGCCTTCGCCGCCGCGGTGTTCTTCGCGACGCGGGACAACGTCGTCCGCGGGCTCGATCCGTCGCGGCCGCTCGCCGCCGCAGCCGCGACGATGCTCACGGGCGCGGTCGTCGCGCTGCTCTGGGCGCGGCGCCGGCCGCCGCTCGCGCCCTTCGTCCTCACGGGCTTCCTCTACGGGCTCTCGTACATCTCCCTCTTCGAGGCGCTTCACCGCGGCCGGGTCACGGTGGTCTCGCCGCTCGTCGCAACGGAGGCGCTCTGGGGCGTCGGCCTCTCGGTTCTGCTGCTCCGCCGCCAGGAGCTCGTCGGGCGGAGGCTCCTCCTCGGTGCAGTGCTGATCGTGGCGGGCGGCGCGCTGATCGGCGCGTACCGGTGAGCCTGCCCTGCGTCTAGGCCTTGCGGACGACCAGGTTCAGGAGCACGAGCGCGACGCAGACCGCGATCACGCCGGCGAGTCCGGCCGTGCCGCCGGCGATGCCCATCAGCGGGATCGCGACCCCGAGCGTCACGAGCGTGATCACGAACGCCTGGTCGTCCCGGTGACTGCCACCGCCGCGCTTCGCCGTGCCGGCGCGGATCCGCTCGTCGATCCGCTGCTCGATCCGCTCGACGAAGCGGTCGACGAGCTCCGGCTCGAGCGACGGCCCGAGCTCCCGCCGCGCCTCGATGGCGGCCTCCAGGTCGTCGCGGGGAACGATCGGATCGCTCATCGCCCGCATTGTGCGGGGCGGCGGCGTGAACTGCCAAATCTGCTACCCTCGGGCTCAGATTTTCTTCATCAGGAGGCTACAGAGCAGATGGCAAGAACACTCGGTATCGACCTCGGCACGACCAACTCCGCGATGGCCGTGCTCGAGGGCGGCGAGCCCACCGTGATCCCGAACGCGGAGGGCGGGCGCACGACGCCGTCCGTCGTCGCGTTCACGAAGGACGGCCAGCGGCTCGTCGGGGCGCCGGCAAAGCGCCAGCAGGTGACCAACCCGCAGAACACGATCTTCTCCATCAAGCGGTTCATGGGCCGCAAGTTCGAGGAGGTCAACGAGGAGATGACGATCGTCCCCTACGAGGTCCTGCAGGGCCCGGGCGGCGACGTGCGCGTCACGGCGGAGGGCAAGGACTACGCCCCGCCGGAGATCAGCGCGATGATCCTCCAGAAGCTCAAGGCCGACGCCGAGGCGTACCTCGGCGAGCCGGTCACCGACGCGGTGATCACCGTGCCGGCCTACTTCAACAACGCGCAGCGCGAGGCGACGAAGGACGCGGGCAAGATCGCCGGCCTCAACGTGCTGCGCATCATCAACGAGCCCACCGCTGCGTCGCTCGCGTACGGGCTCGACAAGGAGCACGACCAGACGATCCTCGTCTTCGACCTCGGCGGCGGCACCTTCGACGTGTCGGTGCTCGAGCTCGGCGACGGCGTCTTCGAGGTCAAGTCGACGAACGGCGACAACCATCTCGGCGGCGACAACTTCGACAAGGCGATCGTCGACTGGATGGCCGCCGAGTTCAAGCGCGACCAGGGGATCGACCTCTCCGCCGACAAGATGGCGCTCCAGCGGCTCTACGAGGCGGCCGAGAAGGCGAAGATCGAGCTGTCGTCCACGATGACGACGCAGATCAACCTGCCGTTCATCACCGCGACGGCCGAGGGGCCGAAGCACCTCGACCTCCAGCTCACCCGCGCGAAGCTCGAGGAGCTCGTGCACGCGCTGCTGGAGCGGACGGTCGGACCGACGAAGCAGGCGCTGGCCGACGCCGGGCTCGACAACTCGAAGATCGACCACGTCGTCCTCGTCGGCGGCATGACGCGCATGCCCGCCGTGCAGGAGAAGGTCAAGGAGCTGATCGGCAAGGATCCCCACAAGGGCGTCAACCCGGACGAGGTCGTCGCCGTCGGCGCCGCCATCCAGGCCGGCGTCCTCAAGGGCGAGGTCAAGGACGTGCTGCTGCTCGACGTGACGCCGCTGTCGCTCGGCATCGAGACCAAGGGCGGCGTCTTCACGAAGCTGATCGAGCGCAACACGACGATCCCGACACGCCGCTCCGAGACGTTCACCACGGCCGAGGACAACCAGCCGGCCGTCGAGGTGCACGTGCTCCAGGGCGAGTCGGAGATGGTGCTCTACAACAAGACGCTCGGGAAGTTCCAGCTCGTCGGCATCCCGCCGGCGCCGCGCGGCATGCCGCAGGTCGAGGTCACGTTCGACATCGACGCGAACGGGATCATCAACGTCTCGGCCAAGGATCTCGGCACGGGCAACGTGCAGCAGATCCGGATCGAGGGCGGCTCCGGGCTCAAGCCCGAGGAGATCGAGCAGATGGTCAAGGAGGCCGAGTCGCACGCCGACGAGGCGCGGCGGCTGCGCGAGGTCGTCGACACGAAGAACATGGCCGAGTCGCTGGCCTATCAGACCGAGAAGTCGCTCAAGGAGCATCGCGACAAGCTCGACGAGGCGGACGCCGCGACGATCGAGGGCCGGGTGATGGAGCTGAAGCAGGCGCTCGAGGGCGACGACGTCACCGAGATCAAGGCGAAGACGGACGCGCTCCAGGAGGCGTCGCAGAAGCTCGCCGAGGCGGTCTACGCGCAGGCGACCGCGCAGGCGCAGGCCTCGCAGCCGGCCGGTGACGGCGCCTCGGCCCCGGACGACGAGGTGATCGAGGAGGCCGAGATCGTCGACGAGGACGAGGCGGCGAAGACGCCGTGACACACGAACAGGTGAACGAGCCCGAGGTCGTCGAGGAGCCGGCTGCGGAGGAGGCCGAGCCGGAGCCGGTCGACGAGCTGGCGGCCCTGACGGCGGAGCGCGACGAGTACCTCGACTCGCTCCAGCGGTTGAAGGCCGAGTTCGACAACTACCGCAAGCGGGCGGCGCGTGACCGGGAGGCTCTGTTCGCGCGTGCGTCCGAGCGGCTCGTGACGGCGCTCCTGCCCGTGCTCGACGACCTCGGGCGCGCGCTGGAGGCGGCCGCGGAGCGGCCAGTCCGCGAGAGCGGACCGGTGGAGGGGGCATCGGGGAACCGGGAGGTTCCCACGACGGAGCACGACCGCTTCATCCAGCTCGAGGAGGGCGTTCGCCTCGTTCACCGTGCGCTGGCCGACGCGCTCGCGCGCGAAGGGCTGGCGGAGATCGAGACGGAGGGGGCGTTCGACCCGAACGTCCACGAGGCGCTGCTGGCACAGCCGTCCGACTCGGAGCCCGGCACCGTGATCGACGTCGTCCAGAAGGGCTATCGCCTCGGTGACCACGTGCTCCGTCCCGCCCGGGTGATCGTCTCGGAGTAGCGCGTGGCGAACCTCTACGACACCCTCGGCGTCAAGAAGGGCGCCTCACAGGACGAGATCCGGAAGGCGTACCGCAAGCTCGCCCGCGAATACCACCCGGACCGGAATCCCGGCGACGCGGCAGCCGAGGAGCGCTTCAAGGAGGTGCAGCAGGCCTACGACGTACTCTCCGACGACGAGAAGCGCAAGCAGTACGACACCTTCGGCTCCGCAAACGGCCGCCGCGGCGGACCCGGCGCCGGCGGCGAGGGCTTCGCGACGACGTTCGACTTCGGCGACCTGTCGGACCTCCTCGGCGGCATGTTCTCGCGCGGCTCGGGCGGCGCCCGGCAGCAGCGGCGCGGCCAGCGCGGGAACGACGTCGAGGTGGCGGTGAACGTCTCCTTCGAGGACTCGCTCCGGGGCCTCGAGACGACAATCCCGGTCGAGCTGGAGACGGCCTGCCGCGCGTGCGGCGGCTCCGGGGCGAAGCCGGGCACCGCGCCGACGATCTGCCCCGAGTGCAAGGGGCGGGGGGTCAGGGCCGAGTCGCAGGGGCTCTTCGCCCTGCAGCAGCCGTGCCCGCGCTGTCGCGGCAACGGCACCGTGATCGAGTCGCCGTGCGACGGCTGCCACGGCTCCGGCCGCGAGCGGCGCACGAAGCGCTACACGGTCAAGATCCCGGCCGGCGTCAAGGACGGCACCAAGATCAAGCTGAAGGCGAAGGGGGAGGCCGGCTACGGCGGCGCCGAGGCGGGAGACCTGTACGTCGTCACGCGCGTCGCGCCGTCGAAGCTCTACCGCCGCCGCGGCGAGGCCGACCTCGAGGTGGACGTGCCGGTGACCTACCCGGAGGCGGCGCTCGGCGCGACCGTGTCCGTGCCGACTCCGGACGGCTCGGTCTCGCTGAAGATCCCGGCCGGCTCCGAGACGGGGAAGCTCCTGAAGATCAAGGGCCGCGGCGCGCCGCGCCTCAAGGGCACCGGCCGCGGCGACCTCGTCGCCCGGCTCAACGTGACCGTCCCGAAGAAGCTGACGAAGAAGGAGCGCGAGGCGCTCGAGGCCTTCCAGAAGGTCTCGCGCGAGGAGCCGCGCGAAGGGCTGGCACCATGACGGACCGCGACCTTCTTCGGACTACGGACGACCATCCGAGGTACATGATCAGCGTCGCCGCGGAGCTCGTCGGCATGCACCCGCAGACGCTGCGCATCTACGAGGGCAAGGGCCTGATCCGGCCGCAGCGGACGCGCGGGAACACGCGGCTCTACTCCGACGCCGACCTCGAGCGGCTCCGCCTGATCCAGCGGCTCACGACCGAGCTGGGCCTGAACCTCGCCGGCGTCGAGCGCGTGCTCGCGCTCGAGGACGAGCTGCAGCGGATGCGCACGCGCATCGACCGCATGCAGCAGGAGATGCGCGCCGCGGTCGAGCAGGTGCACCGCCAGTACCGACGCGAGCTCGTCCTCTACGAGCCGGCGAAGCACCCCGTACCAAGACGGAGATAGAGAGACAAGGAGCACATGGACTTCCAGAAGCTGACGATCAAGGCCCAGGAGGCGGTCGCCGCCGCGCAGGAGCTGGCGCGCCGCCGGGGCAACCCCGAGATCTACCCCGAGCACCTGCTGCTCGCGCTGCTCGACCAGGAGCTCTTCGCCGACTGGCAGGGGCTGCGCGCGCAGGCCGAGGAGGCGCTCGCCGCGAAGCCCTCGACCCAGGGCGCACAGCAGCAGCCGCACGCAGGCGCCGCGTTCAGTCGCGGTGCTCGACCGCTCGGACGAGGAGCGCGCCAAGCTCGAGGACGACTACGTCTCGACGGAGCACCTCTTCCTCGCGCTCGACGCCGTCCCGCGCGACGAGGCGCTCGCCTGGATCAAGAAGGTCCGTGGCGGGCAGCGCGTCACGAGCCAGGACCCGGAGGGCAGCTATCAGGCACTCGAGAAGTTCGGCCGCGACCTGACCGAGGCGGCCGAGCAGGGGAGGCTCGACCCGGTGATCGGCCGCGACGAGGAGATCCGCCGGGTCGATTCAGGTGCTCTCGCGCCGCACGAAGAACAACCCCGTGCTGATCGGCGACCCCGGCGTCGGCAAGACCGCGATCGTCGAGGGCCTGGCGCAGCGCATCGTGGCGGGCGACGTCCCGGAAGGCCTCAAGGGCCGCCGCGTCTGGGCGCTCGACATCGGCGCCCTGCTCGCCGGCTCGAAGTACCGCGGCGAGTTCGAGGAGCGGCTGAAGGCGGTCCTGAAGGAGATCCAGTCCGCCGAGGGCAGGATCGTGCTCTTCGTCGACGAGCTGCACACGATCGTCGGGGCGGGCGCGGCCGAGGGCGCGGTCTCCGCCGGCAACCTGCTGAAGCCGATGCTCGCCCGCGGCGAGCTCCGCCTCGTCGGCGCGACCACCCTCGACGAGTATCGCAAGCACATCGAGAAGGACGGCGCGCTCGAGCGGCGGTTCGCGCCGATCTTCGTCGGCGAGCCGTCGGTCGCGGACACGATCGCGATCCTGCGCGGCCTGAAGGAGCGCTACGAGGCGCACCACGGCGTCCGCATCCGCGACGCGGCGCTCGTCGGCGCGGCCGTGCTCTCCGACCGCTACCTGACGGAGCGCTTCCTCCCCGACAAGGCGATCGACCTCGTCGACGAGGCGGCGTCGCGGCTGCGCATGGAGATCGACTCCTCGCCGCTCGAGCTCGACGAGGCCGAGCGCCGCGTGCGCCAGCTGGAGATCGAGCTCGCCGCCATGGCGAAGGAGTCGGCAGACGTGCGCGAGCCGCTCGAGCGCGAGCTCGCCGAGGCGCAGGAGGCGCGCAACACCCTGGCGGCGCGCTGGCAGGCGGAGAAGGAGCAGCTCGACCGCGTCAAGGAGATCACCCAGCGGATCGACGAGCTGAAGATGGAGGCCGAACGCGCCGAGCGGGAGGGCAACCTGCAGCGCGTCGCGGAGATCCGCTACGGCGAGCTGCCGGCGCTCGAGCAGGAGCTCGCCGGCGCGCGAGGCACCGGAGACGCCGATGGTGAAGGAGGAGGTCGACGAGGACGACGTCGCGACCGTGGTCGCCCGCTGGACCGGGATCCCCGTCGAGCGGCTGCTCGAGGGCGAGACCGAGAAGCTGATCCACATGGAGGAGCGGCTCCACCAGCGCGTCGTCGGCCAGCACGAGGCGGTCTCGGCCGTGGCGAACGCCTTGCGGCGCGCGCGCACGGGACTGCAGGACCCGAACCGGCCGATCGGCTCGTTCGTCTTCCTCGGGCCGACCGGGGTCGGCAAGACCGAGCTCGCGCGCGCGCTCGCGGAGTTCATGTTCGACGACGAGCGCGCGATGGTCCGGCTCGACATGAGCGAGTACCAGGAGCGGCACACCGTCGCGCGCCTGATCGGCGCGCCGCCGGGCTACGTCGGCTACGAGGAGGGCGGCCAGCTGACGGAGGCGGTGCGCCGCCGGCCGTACGCGGTCATCCTCCTCGACGAGATCGAGAAGGCGCACACCGAGGTCTTCGACGTGCTGCTGCAGATCCTCGACGACGGGCGCCTGACCGACGGCCAGGGCCGCACCGTCGACTTCCGCAACACGGTGCTGATCATGACCTCGAACATCCGCACGCAGGACGCGATGCGCGAGTTCTTCCGGCCCGAGTTCCTGAACCGGATCGACGAGATCGTCGAGTTCGCGGCGCTGACGCGCGACCAGCTGGGCGACATCGTCGAGCTGCAGCTGACCAGGCTGCGCGAACGGCTCGCGCAGCGGGGGTTGCAGCTGGAGCTGACGGACGACGCGAAGTACGCCGTCGCCGAGGCCGGCTGGGACCCGACGTACGGCGCCAGGCCGCTCAAGCGTGCGCTGCAGCGGCTGGTCGAGAACCCGCTGGCGCTGCGGCTGCTCGAGGGCGACTTCGCCGAGGGCGACGTCGTGCACGTGGACGCGCAGAACGGCGAGCTGGCCTTCACGAAGACCGGCTCGCCGGTGGCCGCCTAGACATGGCGCGCGCGGCGGAGCTGCTCGGCCTCACCGCGGCGATCGTCACGCTGCTGACGTTCTTCTTCCGCGCCTGGGCGAATCTCCGCCGCGGCCGCCGGCTCGACGCCTATCGCCGGTCGGTCGGGACCCAGTCACAGCTCGAGCTCGAGCGGCTGCGCCTCGAGATCGAGCGCGGTGAGCGCGAGCGCGGGAAGGACTCGTAGCGAGTGCTGCGAACCCGGACGCGATGACGTGGGTCATTGCATCCGTACTCGTCTCGATCGTCGTCGCCTTCGGCGTGATCAACGGCATCGGCATGCGCAAGCAGGGCAAGCTCGACGAGGGGACGATGTGGATCGCCGGCGCGCTCGTCGCCTGGCTGGTGGTTGTGGTCGGCTGGGGCGCGGTCCGCACGTTCCACGAGATTCCCGCCGGGCACGTGGGCGTCGTCTACCAGTTCGGCGGCATCTCCGGCCAGGTGGCAGACGGGTTCCAGACGACGTGGCCGTGGCAGTCGATCAAGGAGGCGTCGATCCAGATCCAGCGCTCCACCTACGACCTCGGCCAGGGGAACGCGGCGTTCAGTCAGGAGAGTCAGGACGTCTTCGCCACCGCGACGATCAACTACGAGGTGCTCCCGTTCGCCATCCAGGGGCTCTACCGGACCGTGGGTCCGGGCTACGAGCACGTCCTGATCGAGCAGCGCGTCTTCCAGACATTCAAGGAGGAGACCGTCAAGTTCAAGGCGGTCGACGTAGCGCCCAACCGCGAGGTGATCCGCCGGAGGGTGCGCGACCGGTTGACGCAGCAACTCGAGCCCTACTCGATCAAGGTGATCGACTTCCAGCTCGGCAATCTCGACTTCGACCCGGAGTTCAAGGTCGCCGTCCGCAACAAGGTGATCGCGAAGCAGAAGGCCCAGCAGGCGCTGAACGAGGTGCAGCAGGCGACCTACGAGGCGCAGAAGGTGATCGCCGCCGCCAACGGCCAGGCCCGCGCCAACCTGCGCCTGTCGAACTCGCTGACCCCGGAGCTCATCCGCTACACGCTCGTCCAGAAGCTTGCCCCGAACCTCTCGGTGATCGCGATCCCGACGGGCACGATTCTCAACGCGAGCGACCTGCTCACGACGAAGAGCACGACGCCCTAACGCGCGCCCTACCCTGCCGGCGGCAGCTCGACGTCGTCGAGGAAGTCCGCGCCCTCCTGCAGAGGCGGCGCGCCGTAGACGAAGCAGACGAGCTCCTCGTCCGTCTCGTTCCGCATCTGTAGCGGCGTCATCGGCTCGACGGCGACGACGCTGCCGGGCGCGAGGTCGACGCGCTCGACGGGGTCGTCGCCGAGGAGCATCGTCAACGTGCCGGAGACGACCACGAAGACCTCTTCCTGGATGTGGTCGCGGTGCCTGCGGCCGGTCGAGTGAGGCGGGTAGCGCCAGAGCCGCGCGCGTGACTGCTTCAGGCTCACCGCGCCGGTGAGGTCCGCGGCGAGGCGCACCCCCTCGCCGGCCTTCGGCGGCCGCTCCTCGTAGGTCAGGTCCTCGACGCGTGCGACGTGATAGCCCACGTGCCGATTCTTGCAGGGCCGGCCGCGACGGCGGCGCGATAGCGTGCGCCCCGTGCTCCTGGTGGTGGCAGCGACCGAGCGCGAGCTCGACGTGGCGCGGGGTGCCCGTGCCCGCCCGGCGCCGCGGACGCTTGCCTGCGGGATCGGCCCGGTCGAGGCGGCGGTGCAGACCACCGCTGCGCTCGCGGCACGCCGTCCGTCGGCGGTGCTGCACGTCGGCATCGCCGGCGCGCGCGGGATCGAGCCGCCGACGGTCGTCGTCGGCTCCGAGTCGGTGTACGACGACACGGACACGCCGCTCGTCGTCTCGCGCACCTGGCCGGACGCACTCCTGTTGGAGGCGGCGCGCCGCGCGCTCCCGGATGCGCCCGTGCTCCCGATCGGCACCAGCGCCCGCGTCGGCGGGACGACCGGCTGCGCCGTCGAGGCGATGGAGGGCTTTGCGGTTCTCCGCGCGTGCGAGCTCGCCGGGGTGCCCGCCGTGGAGGTACGCGCGATCTCCAACGAGATCGACGAGCCGAACCGGGCCAGGTGGAAGTTCGACGAGGCGTTCGAGGCGCTCGCCGTCGCCGTGCCGAGGCTCCTGGAGGAGCTCGATGCCTGAGTTGCCGCCACCGCTGCCGCCCGGCGAGCGCACGATCGGGCAGCTCGTCGCCGAGACGATCCGGCTCTACGGCGACCGCTTCTGGCGCGTCCTGCCGCTCGGTCTCTCGATCGCCGTCGTCGAGCAGATCGCGGTCGGCCAGAGCGCCAACGTCCAGACGGCGATCCTCTGGGCCGGGACGCCGCTGATCACCGCCTCCTACATCGGCGCGACCCTGCTGCTCGCCGAGGAGCAGCCGCCGCGGCGCACGCTGCTGCGGGCGCTCGCGGCGGGGACGATCGTCTTCCTGCCGGTCCCGGTCCTCGTGCGCCTGTTCGTCCTGCCGGGAGTCCTGTGGCTCGCGCTCTTCGGGCTCGTCGTGCCGGTGATCGTGCTCGAAGGGCTGCGCTTCCGTGACGCCTTCGCCCGGGCGCGGACGCTGGCGCTGGCCGACTACGTCCACGCCGCCGGCTCGCTCTCCACGCTCGCGATCGTCTTCTTCCTCACCCGCTTCTCGCTCTTCTTCCTGCTTCGCAGCCAGGGGGACGTGGTCGATCGCGTCGCCTCCTTCCTCGCCGACCTCGTGCTCAGTCCGCTGCTCTTCGTCGGCGGCGCGCTCCTCTACCTCGACCAGCGCGAGCGCGTCGGCGGGCGCCGCACACGACGCGCGGCTGTCGATTAGGCTCGGCCGGTCAGCGACCGGAGGAGCCGCAATGCCGATCTACATCCTGCTCTCGCGGCTGAGCCAGCAGGGCGTGATGACCCTGAAGTCGAACCCGGAGCGCCTGCGTGAGGTGAACAAGGACGTCGAGGAGCTCGGCGCCCGCATCCTCCACCAGTGGGCGACGCTGGGCGAGTTCGACTTCATCAACGTGGTCGAGGCGCCGGACACCGCGACGATCGCGAAGGTCTCGGTCGCGCTCGGCGCCCGCGGCTCGACCAAGGTGGAGACCCTGCCGGCGCTCGAGATCGACGAGCTGCTGCGCGCGCTCAGCGAGTAACCCGCGGCTCACCCGGCGTAGGCGGCGGCGATCTCGCCTGCGAGCCCGGCGTTCGCGATCACGAGCTCGCGGTTCGCACGCAAGGTGCGGCCCTCGCTGCGCTCGTGCAGGCGGGAGAGGACGTACGGCGTCACGGCCTGGCCCGCGATCCCCTCCGCCTCGGCGGCCGCGAGCGCCTCCGCGATCAGCGGCTCGACGTCGTCGAGGCTCTCGTCCGGAGGCCGGGCGACGGCGACGCCTCCGCCCCGGAGCTCCCAGTGGGCGCGCGCGACGGCGGCCGCCTCGGCGGCCGACTCGACGCGGGCCGAGACGCGCGGGCCTCCCCGGGCCGCGTAGAAGAGCGGCAGCTCGTCGGTGCGGAAGCCGAGCACGGGGATGCCGAGCGTCTCGAGCGCCTCCGCCGTCGCCGCCACGTCGAGCAGCGACTTGACGCCGGAGGAGACGACCAAGGCCTGCGTCCCGGCGAGCGCGGCGAGATCCGCCGAGACGTCCGGATGGTGAGCCCAGCCGCGGTGCACGCCGCCGAGCCCGCCGGTGCCCATGAAGCGGATGCCGGTCGCGCGGCAGACGGCGAGCGTGCCGCCGACGGTGGTCGCGCCGACGGCACCCTGGGTCGCGCACGCCGCCAGGTCGCGCGGCCCCACCTTGCGCGCGTCCGCGTCGAAGCGTCCGAGCTCATCCTCCGTCAGGCCGACGACGATCTCCCCGTCGAGGACGCCGATCGTCGCGGGAACCGCGCCCGCCTCGCGCACCGCGCGCTCGGAGCCGAGCCCGACTGCGACGCCGTCGCCGGGCGGGAAGCCGTGCGCGACGAGCGTCGTCTCGAGTGCGACGACGCGGCCGCCCGCGGCCAGCGACTCGCGCACCTCGTCGGCGACCCGGATCACGGCATCGACCCTACCGAGGCCACGCAGCGCGCAGCTGCCTGGAGCCCGAGCTCCGGCCCGCCGACGAGGAAGCCCGCGGCCAGCGCGTCGCCCGCCCCGGTCGTGTCCACCACCTCGGCGGGCAGCGCAGGGTACGCGCGTCCGTCGACCTCGATCCCGGCCGGCCCGCGCTTCACGACCCAGGTGGCGTTCAGCCCGCCGAACGCCTCCCGCTCCGCCTCGGTCGCGAAGACGACATCCGGCGCGAGCGTTCTTGCACGTAGCGCGGAACGCCGTCGTCGACGAGCGAGACGGCGGAGAGGTCGAGACTCACACGAGGTGCGCGAATCTCGGCCGCGGCGTCGGTGAGCGCGTAGCCCGAGATGTGCACCGCGTCGGCCCCGGCGAGCCACGCGGGGTCGATCCGCTCCAGGTCATCCGCGCGATCCGAGGCCATCGTCCGGGTGCCGTCCGGGCCGACGAGCGAGACGACCACCCCTGTCCGCTCGACCACGTCCCCGACTGCCTCGACGCCTCGCGCGGCGAGCTCCGACCGCACGAGCTGGCCCGCCGCGTCGCGCCCGAGCCGGCCGACGAACCGGGCGTCTGCGCCCAGCGCGGCGACCCACGCCGCGACGTTCGCGGCCTGGCCGCCGGGCCGGAGCGTCGTCCTCGCGGTCGTGTCGTCGCCCGGCGCGAGCGGAGCGTCCGGCCGCACGATCACGTCGAGGACGAGGTCGCCGAGGCAGCAGACGAGCATCGGGCAAACCTACAATCGCCGCATGGACGGAGACGACCGCCGGAGCAAGCTTCGCTCGTTCGTGCTCGGCTCGCTCGTCGGGGTCTCCGCCGGCGTCGCCGCGGCGCGACGGGTGCGGCGGCGCCCCCCGTCCACTCGGATGCAAGCAGGGCTGGCCGCGTTCGAGGATGCACCGTGCTTCCACGAGCGCGTCGAGCGACAGGCGCGCGACGCGCGACGCCGCACCTAGATGTCCGTAGGCAGGACATCTAGTCCCGCGGCAAGGCTCTAGCCCGGCGGCTCGATCTGGCGGCGCGTGCCGTAGGCGCTGTAGCGCTCGGTCATGAAGTGCGCGGGTGCGGTCATTCGGAGGACGAGCGGGCGCCGGCTCGTCCGGTCGACCCGGATCTCGAACCACGCGGGCAGCGTCGGGTCGAGGAAGGCGATCGTCTTCGTGCGGGCGTCCTGGTCGACTTCGAAGGCGTTCCGCGAGCCGGCGCTCCAGAGCGGGGCGGGCATCTGGAGCGGCGGCAGCTGGACGCCGGTCCGCCATCGCGCCCCCGGCGCGTCGCGGTCCCAGCGCCGACGGCCGATCACGATCCCCTCGGGACCGTTTGCGATCTTGAACGAGAAGCGGTCGGGCGCCTCGGCGCGCTGCGTCGAGCGCTGCGGCTGCTCCGGCCCCGACGCCAGCAGCTCGTCGACCGATACCGATCCCGCGGCGGTGAAGGCGCTTCTCGCCGCGCGCTCGAGCGCGCCGGCCGGGCGGGCTGCCGCAGGGACGGAGAACTCGACCGGCGGCAGGCCTTCAACCTGTACCGCGACATTTCCGCTCGGCAGCGTGGCCGGACGCCAGCACCCCACCCCGCAGGTCGTCGCCGCCGCCCCGGCCACCCGCACGCCGCGCGCCTCGTACGCGTTGCCGTCCGGGCCGACGAGCGTCACCGCCGGTAAGCGTCCCGCGGTCAGGGCAACGAGCACGTCCCGCGACTGCTTCGCGAGCGTGAGCCGGCCTGGGGCGGGCAGCGCCGCCTTGCGCGCGACCGCGACCGGCGCCGCGGCGCGCGCAGCTTGCCGCCCGGGCTTCAGCTCGGTCAGCACGCCCGCGGCGACGACCGCCCCGAGCAGCAACGCCAACTCGACGGCGATCTGCCGACGCAGGCGCGCGAAGGCGCCGAGGAGCCGCGCGCGGTTCAGCCAGCCGAGCACGAGCGCGCCACCGAGGAGCCCCGTCTTGACGAGGATCGCCTGCCCGTAGCCCGTGTCCCAGAGCTGCGGCACCGCCGTGAGCTCGATCAGGGCGCGGCCGGCGCCGGCGGCCGCGAGCACGATCACCGACAACAGGGCGAGCTGCGAGAACCGCCGCAGGACCTCCGGCGGCACGCGACGCCGCGAGGCCAGCACCGCCAGCCCGCCCAGCCAGAACGCGGCCGCGGTGACGTGCGCGAAGTCGAACGTGGCGGCGACGAGACGCGGCCTGCCGGGATCGAGCGCGTGACCGGCCAGCGTCGGCAGCGGCAGGAGCGCGAGCGCCGCGAGCGCCGCGGGGAATCGCAGCCGGGGCTCCACGCCCATGAGCGCGGCGAGGGCGCCGCCGACGAGCGCGATCAGCGCGCCGATCTCCGTCACGAGCCCGAAGCGTGTGCCGGAGACGCTGTGCCCCAGCGAGCTCGCGCCGAGGAACGCGAGCAGGAATCCGGCGAACAGCTGGCGTCCCTCCGCCGGCGTGCCCGCCGCCCAAGCGAAGAGCACCGCGCCCGCGGCCAGCAGCACGCCGAGCAGCCAGAGCGTCCGTGAGATGGCGCCGCCCACGTCCACCGCCGAACCTGCGCTCAGCTCGGACTGGGGCGGCGCGCGCCCCGCCCCGACGCCGAACGCGAATACGCCCTGCTCGCGGTGCCCGTCGTCCGAGAGGACGCTCCACCGGACCGAGTAGTCCCCGTTCGCGAGGTGCGCGCGCAGCGGGAGCACGAGCGTCCGTCCCGCCTCGATCCTCGGCTGCCCGGCGAGCACGGTGCCGTCGCCGTTCCGGATCGCGGCGCTCCCGCCGGAGACCCGCACCGCGTCGTCGAAGACGACCCGGACCTCGGTAGGGGCGCGGTCGACGACGGCACCGGCCGTGGGCGTCGAGCGGACGAAGCGCGCGTGCGCGGAGGCGACGCCGGGGAAGGCCGCCGCAAGCAGCGCGATTACTGCGACCGCTGAAGCTGACGCTGGGCGCGCCACACCGTGTCGTAGTTCACGTCGGCGTCGCCGAGATAGAGCCGCTTGCCGACGAGTTGAGCGTCCCTTGCACGCTGGAGATATGTCGAGACGGTTCGGGTCGGTTCGACGGTGCGCAGGATCAGGAACGGCCCGTACGTCCAGGCCTCCCAGCGGCCCGTGCCACCCGGGAACTGGAGGCTGATCTGCATCCGCGGCGAGATGTTGTTGTTGTCGCTCGCGTCGAAGACGAAGAGCGCGTGCCCGAGCGGCTTCGGGGCGGAGTCGAGCACCTGAAGCGCGAGCTTCGGATCGGCGCGTGGCACGACGAGGCCGGAGACGTCGCCGCCGCGCTCCCACGCGCCGAGGAAGAGCGGGTCGAAGCCGAAGAGGACGTCGTCCCGACGGCTGACCCGGGCGAGGAGCGACGAGGCGTCGTGGCGGGCGGCGACGCGCACGCTTCGCTCGCCGTCGTAGAGCGTCGGCGTCTTGGAGTGCCCCCACTCGAGCTCGAGCGGGACGAGCGCGAGCACGGCTGCCGCGCCGACGAGCTGCCACCGTCCCGGCCGGGCCAGCAGACCTGCTCCGACGCAGAGTGCGAAGAGCGGCGCCGCGAAGATCAGGTGCCGCGTCTCGGGCGAGGTCTGACTGCCGAAGCGCCCGACGAAGAACATCGTCACGGGGACACCGAACGTGCACGCGATGAAGAGCGCGCTCCGTGGTCGCTCGTGGGCGATCCGCCAGAAAGCCGACCGCCGCGGCTCCGATCACGAGCACGAGCGCCAGGTGATAGCCGGTCGTGAAGTCGGACGCCACCTGGCGGAGGTAGCCGATTACGGAGAGTGGCCCGTTCAGCTTCGCGCCGCCTCCGCCGAGGCCGACGTCGAACCGGTTCGCGAGCACGAAGTCGGCGCGCCACAACGGGATGCCCAGCAGGGCGACGACCCCGAAGTAGATCGCCGCCTCACGGACGCGCGTGCGCGTCACCAGCACGTAGACCGCCTGCGCGGCGAGGACGAGCGCGCCGTACGCGTGGCTGGAGATCATCAGGAGTGTCGCGATCGTCCACCACCACCAGGCCCGGCCGCCGCGCTCCACGGCGCGTAAGAACATCAGGTTCGTGAGCAGGCTCGTGAAGAGGAAGAGCGCGTACATCCGCCCGTAGACGCCGTGAAAGAGCAAGGCCCAGCTAGCGGAGACGATCACCGTCGCGGCGAGGGCAGGTCCGCGGCCCGCCAGGCGTGCGCCGAGCAGGGCAACGAGCGGCACGCTCGCGACGGCGAAGAGCGCCGATGCGACGCGAAGCGCACCGAGGCCGCCGCCGAGATGCGCGATCGCCCATGCGAAGAAGAAGTGGAGGGGCGCTCCGCCGCGCTGCCCCAGCACGGTGTCGAACATGTCACCGAGCGACTTTCGTCCCACGAAAAGCGCGAGCGTCTCGTCCTCGTGAGGCGCCCACGCGTTCAGACGGAACCCGAGGAAGAGGCCGACGGCGACCGTGCACGCCGCGACGCCGGCGGCGAAGAGGCGCGCGGGCAGCGGGTCGGCGTCCGCCCGGTTCCTCTCGGGCTGCGGGACCGTTTCCGTCCTCCGCGCCGGCCGCGTCCTTTGAGGGCGGGGGACAGTCGTGCTCACCGGCCCGAAGGAGGCTACCACCGGGGAGGGTGGTAGCCTTCCGCACCCGTGCCGATCTACGAGTACCGCTGCCCGAATGGTCATCTCTTCGAGGTCTGGCACGGCATGAACGAGCCCTCGCCCGAGGTGTGTGAGACCTGCGGAGAAGGGCCGGTGACGCGGGTCCTCCACCCGGTCGCGGTGCACTACAAGGGCTCCGGCTTCTACTCCACCGACTACGGCAAGGGCTCCCGCAAGGCAGGGCGTGACGGGGGCCAGGAGAAGGGCTCGGATAAGGCCGGGAAGAGCGGCGATTCGGGGTCGGGCGGCTCGAGCTCGGGCGACTCCGGCACCTCGTCCGGCGACAAGAAGGCCGCCGAAGCCTGATCGTCGGCTGGCCATGGCTAGCCATGGCCAGCCCATTTGCAGGCACTTTGGCGTGTCGATGGCGAGACATGGCCTGTCGCTTGACGTGACATCAGACTGATGTCAAGATCGCGGCATGGAACTGTCGCCACTGCGTCAACGTGGCATCCGCGCCCTGCTCGTCGCCGAGGTCGTCTCGAAGACAGGCACGCAGATGACGTGGCTCGCGCTGCCGTGGTTCGTGCTCGTCACGAGCGGCTCGGCGAAGAAGATGACCGCGGTGCTCGCGGTCGAGCTGATCGCCGCGGGGCTGGCCGGCCCGGCGAGCGGACGGGTGGCCGACCGCTTCGGCCTCCGCGGGACGATCCTGATCTGCGACGCGGTGCGTGCGCCGCTGATGGCGGCGATCCCGACGCTCCAGCTGCTAGACGCGCTTTCGTTCCCCGCTCTGCTCGCGATCGTGTTCGCCTACGGCGCGTTCTCGATGCCGTCGTTCGCGGCGCAGGAGGCGATCGTGCCCGCGCTCGTCGGCGACGACGAGAAGCTGCTCGGACAGGCGGCGGCGCTCTTCCAGGGGGCCAGCCGGGTGACGATCCTGCTCGGCCCGCCGCTGGCCGGCGTCCTGATCGGCGTCTTCGGCGCGACCGGCGTGCTCTACATCGACGCGGCGACCTACCTCGTCTCGGTCGTCCTCGTCCGCGCCTTCGTGCCGGCGGTCGCGGTCACCCACGACTCCGAGGAGACGCGCGGCCTGCGGGCGGCGCTCCGTTTCGTCTCGCGCGAACGCCTCGTGCGGAGCTGGATGATCTCGTTCGTCTGGATCGACGTCGCCTGGCAGGGAATCTTCGCGGCGCTCCCCGTGCTCGTCTACGAGAGCTACGGCAAGGACGCGAAGGTGCTGGGCTGGATGCTGGCGGGCTTCGGCGCGGGTGCGTTTCTCGGGAGCGTGCTCGCCTTCCGTCTCGTGAGGACGGCCGACGCGCTGCTGCTCGCGAGCGTCGCCATTCTCTTCCAGACGGCGCCGACCTGGCTGATCCCGTTCGACTTCCCCGCGTGGGTGATCGTGGCGGCGTTCTTCGCGGCGGGCGTCTTCAACCCGATCGTGAACGCCCCGTCGCGTGCCGTGATGGCGATGCGGGTGCCGGCCGCGCTGCGTCCGAACGTCTTCAGCATGTCGGTGACCTCGACTGCCGTGCTCGCCCCGCTCGCGCTGCTCGTGATCGGCCCCTTGCTCGTGGAGGTTGGCCCGCGGCCGGTCATGCTGGGACTGATCGCCCTGCAGACCGGAGGCGTGCTGCTCTTCTTCGCGGCCGGGATGCGCGCCCGCTTGACGGCCGGAGCGGTCGCGGTGCCGGAGCCCTCCCCCTAAGAAGCTCTAACAGAAAGAAGCACGGGCTGTCTGTACGCGCTGGTCGGCGCGGCACGCCCAGCCAGTGCGTGGTCCGGCTGGAGCTTCTAGGACGGAACCTTGACCTGCGCCTGCTCCGGGGCCGGCGTGGGCGCGGGCAGAATCGCCGCGATCGCGTCCAGCAGCTCGCGCTCGCTCGTCGCGATCGCGGCGCCGAGCTCCGACGCGCGCGCACGTTTCGACTGGCTGACGCGCGCCGAGTAGAAGACGACCGGCCCCGCGTAATCGCCCTCGCTGCGGAAGCGCGCGAGGTCTTCGAACCCCGCTTCCGGGTTGCCGGACCGGCCGATGTCCGAGAGGAGGACGTCCGGAGTCAGGCTCTTGATCAGCTCGAAGGCGGCCTCGCCGTCGGTCACCTGCTGCACGTCGGCGCCGCTCGTCCGCAGCAGCTCGGCCAGGCGTGCGTTGTTCTCCGGGTGGTCGTCCACCCAGAGCACGCGGCGCCCCGAGGCGCCTGGAATCCACTGGTACATCGTCTCGTGGGCGGCAGGAGCGCCCTTGACGGCCGGCTCGACCACGCGCTCCGCGGACTGCTGCTGTTTGCGACGCTGTACCTTGGCGAGGATCTCCGCCTGCTCGTCCCGGTCTTGCAGCGTCAGGATCAGCGAGAGGAAGTCGTCGTCCTGGGCGAGTGCCACGAACGGCTCAGGCACCTCGCGCTGGAGCAAGTCGAGGGCGGTGTCGGACGTCGACGGTGGCGCGAGCTCGTAGAAGTCGAAGACGCTCTTGACGGCAGGGTCGGTCGGCTCGACGCCGCGCCTGAGCGCGTCTCGCGCGCCGGCGAAGTCGAGGAACTCCTGGATCGGGTTCTTCGCGTCGCCGGAGGTGAAGGCGAACAGCCGCGAGAAGTCGGGGAAGTACGTCTCGAGAATGAGCAGCTTGATCAGCAGCTCAGCCTTGAGGTCCTGCGACGCCTCGTCGAGCTGGTAGTCGAGGATGAAGCGGTTCACGAACCGCTTGATCCGGCGCGGATTGCGCGCGTTCCGCTCGATCACGAGCCGCCGGCCTGCGTCGTCGAAGAGGTCGGCCGTGCCCGAGTCGTCGAGGTAGTGCGCGAGCAGGCCGTCGATCTCCGTCGTCGGTCGGCTGCGGGATGCGGAAGACGATCTGGACGATCTTCTCCACGTAGTCGCGACCCGTCGCCCGGCGCGTGTACTGCTTCTGATCGGCGACCGCCTCGCCGACGATGCCCTCGTCGTAGCCGATCACGAACACGAAGCCGGGGGCGTCGAGGTAGAGCTTCACGCCCTCGAACACCCGCAGCACGTTCGCCGGCGAGCAGCGGTCGAGGTCGTCGATGAAGACGACGAGCAGCCGGTCGCCTCCCGCGCCCGGCACCTTCGCCCGCTCCTGCTTCAGCCACTCGTCCATCGCGTCGCGGACGACGACGTTGATCTGGTTCCGCGTCCGGCCGTCGACCGACATCTGCTCCCAGGCCTCGTTGACGAGCGCACCGACCCGCAGCCAGCCCGCGACGAGGAGCAGCGGGATCTTGAGCGCGCCGATCAGGCGCTTGTTGCGCAGGGCCCGCCGGAGCGCGCTCGGGTCCATTCCCTCGAGGACGGACTTGATCAGGCCCTCGAGCACGTCCGCGCCCTCGGCCGTCCAGGCGTTGAACGAGACCTCGCGCATGTCGATTCCGTCCGTCGCCCCCTCCTGCAGCTGGCGTCTGAGCTGGCCCATCAGCGAGCTCTTGCCGCGGCCCCACGAGGCTTCGATCCCGATCGTGAACGGCGTCGAGGGCCGTGACGAGACGATCAGCTTCTTGAGCTCCGCGGCGAGCTCGTCGAAGCCGCACGGATCTCGTTCCGCGGTGAACGGCTGGTCGCCGAGCACCTTGTACGGGAACCCGGACGCGGACGCGGCCCGCATAGGCTGATTGAACTGCGATCGGGCGGCGACCGCAAGGCCGCGAGAACCTAGAGCCCGCGGTCGCCGCGCCCGGAGAGCGCCTCGAGGACGAGCAGCAGGATCACCGCGCCTATGACGGCGAGCAGGAACGGGCCCAGATCCCAGCCGAAGTGCACGTCGTGGCCGAGGACGATGCTGCCGATCAGGCCGCCGATGAACGCGCCGGCGATGCCGACGGCGATCGTGGCGATACACCCGATGCGCCGCTGGCCGGGCACGACCAGCCGGGCGACGGCGCCGGCCAGCAGACCGAAGAAGATCCAGGCGATGAGACCCACGCGGGGCGAGCCTACGCGATCGTAGGCCGCGATCAGGAGGTGCAGCCCGGCAGGTTCGGCTGGCCGGGCGGCGACGGCTGCGGCGCCGAGAGGCCGAGGAACATCGCGATCGCGTTCCGGTTCTCCTCGGCAGGCTCGATCACGGATGCGCCGCCCGACGAGCCGAAGGTGCCGCCGAGGTGGCAGTGGATCGTCCGCTGCGCGCGAAACTTGATCCAGCCCAGCTGGAGGAACTGGCCCGCGGAGAGATCGGTTGCGACGGGCTTGACGAGCTTGCCGCCGACGAACGGCCCCTTGAGCAGCGTCAAGGGGGAGACGAGCTTCGACTGCAGCGCCTCGACCACGGCCTGCTGGCGGCCGGTGCGCGTGACGTCGTTCTCCGCCGGGTCGAGTCGGTTCTCCCGGATGCGCGAGTAGATCAGCGCGCGGTGGCCGTCCATCGTCTGCTCGCCCTTGCGGAAGCGCCAGCCCTCCCACTGCTGGCACCGCGTGGAGGTCGCGTACGGACAGTCGAAGCGGTTCGAGAGGATCGGCTTGGGCACGTCGACCGTCACGCCGCCGACCGCGTCGATCAGATTCTTGAAATCGGCGAAGTCGACCAGGACGACGTGGTTGATGTCGAGCCCGGTGTAGCCGCGGATGGTCTTCATCGCGAGCGCAGGCCCGCCGATCTGAAAGGCCGCGTTGATCTTCATCTGGCCGTGGCCGGGCACCTCCACGAGCAGGTCGCGCGGGATCGAGAGGTAGGTGAGGCGATGCTTCCCGGGGTCGACGCGGACGAGCATGATCGAGTCGGAATGCCGGTCTCCCTCCCGGCCGCCCACCTGAGCGTGGTCCGTGCCGATGAGGAGGAGCGTCGTCGGATGCGAGAGCAGGAGCCCCGACTGGTCGTTCAGCGCGAGCTTCGCGCTGCCGTCCAGCCGCTTGTTCGCATCCGAGACGCCGCCGCGGAAGGCAAGGAAGCTGGCGATCGCCCAGACGATGACGACGGCGAAGAAGACGAGGACGCCGAGCAGGATCAGCCGGCGGCGGTTCCGGTGCCGCCGGGCCGGCGTGGGGCCGGCCGGGCCGCGGTAGCGGTCGCCCTCCTCGCCCGTCCGCCTCGGCGGGCGCTGCGGCCGCGCCGGTGCCGGCACCTTGCCCTTGCTGCGTCCACCGCGGTAGACGCGATAGGGCTTCTCCTCGCCGGCCATCGGGCGTTAGCGTAGCCAGCGGTCATGGACGGCAAGCACGTCATCGGCGTCGACCTCGGCGGCACGAAGATCCTCGCCGGGGTGATCGACGCCGAGGGCCGCGTGCACGACAGGGTCGAGCAGCCGACGCCGACCGGCTCGCAGGAGCGCGCTGCTCGACGCGCTCGTGGAGGCGATCTCCCGGCTCGGCACGGAGCGGGTCGCCGCGGTCGGCTTCGGCATTCCGTCGCAGATCGACCAGAGGACGGGGACGACCGGGCGGTCGGTGAACATCCCGCTGGCCGACGTCCCCTTCCGGTCGGTGATGGAGCAGCGCCTCGGTGTGCGGGTCGCGCTCGACAACGACGCAAACGTGGCGGCGCTTGCCGAATGGCATGTCGGCGCGGCGCGGGCCGTCGACACGATGGTGATGCTCACGCTCGGCACGGGCGTCGGCGGCGGGGTCGTGATCGACGGGCGTCTCTACCAGGGCTGGGCGGAGTTCGGGCACATCGTCGTCCAGGAGGACGGGCCGCCCTGCCAGGGCACCTGCGCGGGCCGCGGCCACCTCGAGGCGCTCTGCTCCGGGATCGCCGCCGACGCCCTCGCGGTCGAGCTGCTCGGTAAGGGGGCGACGGCTCGGGACCTGCTCGAGCGGCGCCCCGAAGCGCTCGGCGTCCTCGGCCATCACCTCGGAAACGGGATCGGGACGCTGGTGAACATCTTCAACCCGGGCCTCGTCGTCGTCGGCGGCGGCTTCGGGACGGCGGCGTTCGAGCAGTTGCTCCCGTCGGCGCGCGAGATCGTGCGGCGCGAGGCGTTGTGGCCCGCGGGCGACGTGCCGATCGTCGTGGCCGAGCTGGGCTCCGACGCCGGCCTGATCGGAGCGGGGTTGCTGGCGCTCCAGCTCGTCGGCTAGATGCCGCTGCTCGTCTGCGCGACGCCGATCGGCAACCTCGAGGACGTGACGCTGCGCGTTCTGCGGGAGCTCGGAACGGCGGACCTGGTCCTCTGCGAGGACACCCGGCGAACGCGCGTGTTGCTCGACCGGCATGGGATCCGTGCGCGCCTGTTGAGCTACCACGAGCACAACGAGGCTCGGCGGACCGCGGAGCTGCTGCCGCAGCTGGAGGACGGGGCGCGAGTCGCGCTCGTCACGGATGCGGGCATGCCGGGCGTGTCCGATCCGGGCGCCCGGCTCGTCGCTGCCGCACTCGACGCGGGTGTCGAGGTGACGGTGCTGCCCGGTCCCTCGGCTGTCGAGACCGCGCTCGTCGCGAGCGGGTTCCTCGCGGACGCAGGCTACGTCTTCGTCGGCTTCCTGCCGCGGGCGGAGGGGGCGCTGCGCGCGCTCGTGCGCGGGCTGGGGCCGCGTCCGACGGTGGCCTTCGAGTCGCCGCAGCGGCTGCCGACGACGCTGGCCGTCCTCGCGGAGGAGGCCGGTGAGCGGCGGCTGGCGGTCTGCCGCGAGCTGACGAAGCGGTTCGAGGAGGTCGTCCGCGGCAGCGCCGCGGAGGTGCGCGACCGGTTCCGGGAGCCGCCCAAGGGTGAGATCACGCTCGTGGTCGAGGGCGGTGCCGAGGCGGCGGCGGACGAGGCCGCCGCGCGCGCCGCGGTCGAGGAGCTCGTGGCCGCCGGAGCACAGCGGCGGGCCGCTGCGAGGGCGGTCGGGAGACTGACCGGTGTGGCGCCGAACCGCCTCTATCGCACGACTCTGTAACAAGAGTGCAACAACATCGTCGCGGGCCCTGGCCACAGAAGGACGCCCTGGCTACGGTGCTCTGACTCCCCGTACAACCGATCTCCTGAGGTGGCGCATGCGACGTCTTCTGCTCGTGGCGTTCGCCGCACTCGCGGTCGTGCCGGCCGGCCGTGCGTGGACATGGCCCGTGGACGGGCCGGTCCTGCGGCCGTTCTCCGTCGACGACAACCCGTATCTCGGCGGGCAGCACCGCGGCATCGACATCGGCGCGCCCGTGGGCACGGCCGTTCGGGCTCCAGCCTCCGGACGGGTCTCGTTCGCCGGGACCGTGCCGGTCTACGGCCGGACGCTGACGGTTCAGACCGCCGACGGGCTCTCTGTCACGCTCGTCCACCTCGGCTCGACGGCGGTCGTGAAGGGCGCCGCAATCGCCGAGGGCGATGCCGTCGGGACCGTCGGGCCGTCCGACGAGCCCGAGGTGGCCGAGCCGCACGTCTATCTCGGCATCCGGCTCACGACCGATCCGCAGGGCTATCTCGACCCGCTCCGGTTCCTGCCGCGGCGGGACGTCGCGCCCGTGCCGCAGCTCGTGCCTCAGCCCGCGCCGCCCGCCGCAGAGGCGCCTCCCCCGCCGTCGGCGGCGCCGGTGGCGCAGCCGGCGGAGCCGGTCGCTTTCCCGGCTCCGCCGGCTCCCGATCCCGGCCCGGGGGCGGCGGCGACCTCGGTGCCGCCTGCCACGCGGCCCACGCCGGGCCTCGACTCGCACGCCGTCGCAGCACGGCCACCTGCACCCTCGCTCTTGCCCCGAGCGAACCCTGCGTCAGAGCTGGCCCACGACCGGCCTGCCGGGCGTGCCGCCGCGAGACGCCTCGCGCCGGCGTCGCGCCCCGCCTTCGGCGCGGGGAGCCGTTCGGCCGCTCCCGCTCGCAGCGCGGATCGGCGACGTCACGTTGGTCGGACCGCCGTCGGCGCCCGCGCCGCGACGCCGTGCAATGAAGAAGCCCGAAGCCCGAAGCACACTCGAGCACGGCACTCCCACCCGCGTCCACGATTCGCTCCCGGCGCGATCCGTGACACGCTCTGGCGCTGACGCCGGCGCGCAGCCCGCGCGTGCCTCTGACCGTTCCCCCGCGTCGCCGGCGCGAGGCCCCCGCCTCTTGTCGCTGCTCCTCGCGCTGGCCGCGCTCGTCCTCCCGGTGCTCGCTCTCGCGGCCGCCGGGCGGGCCGTGCTGGGGGCCGCTCGTACAATGGAACGCTCAGATGACGTACTACGCCACCACACCCATCTATTACGTGAACGCGACGCCGACGCTCGGCAACGCGTACACGACGGTTGCGACGGACATCCTCGTGCGGCACCACCGCCAGCGCGGCGAGGACACGTTCTTCCTCACGGGCGTCGACGAGCATGCCTCGAAGGTGTGGCGCGTGGCCGAGGAGCAGGGACTCGAGGCGCAGGAATACGCCGACCGTATAGCCGTGGTCTGGCGGGACCTGGCGCCGAGCCTCGGCGCGTCGCCCGACTTCTTCATCAGGACGAGCGATGACGGGCACAAGGCGTTCGTCCGCGATTTCCTCCAGCAGATCTACGACAACGGCGACATCTACGAGGACGTCTACGCAGGTTGGTACTGCGTCGGCTGCGAGGCGTTCAAGTCCGAGGACGAGCTCGTCGACGGCAAGTGCCCCGACCATCCCGATCGTCCCGTCGAGTGGATCGAGGAGAAGAACTACTTCTTCCGGCTCTCGGCCTACCAGGATCGGCTGCTCAAGCTGTACGACTCGAGGCCTGATCTCGTCCTCCCGGGCTTCCGCTTCAACGAGGCGCGAAGCTTCATCGCGGGCGGCCTGCAGGACTTCTCCGTCAGCCGGGCCGGCCAGCCCTGGGGGATCCCTCTGCCGTGGGACGAGAGCCAGGTCGCCTACGTCTGGGTCGATGCGCTGATCAACTACCTGAGCGCGTTGACGTACGCGCGGCCGGGCGAGGACCTGATCCCGACGCTCTGGCCCGAGGCCCGTCACATCCTCGGCAAGGACATCCTGCGCTTCCATTGCGTCTTCTGGCCGGCGCTGCTGCTCTCCGCCGGGTACGACGTGCCGAAGCAGCTGTTCGTGCACGGGTGGCTGCTCCTCGACGAGCAGAAGATCTCCAAGTCGGGCGGCAACGCCATCGACCCGCAGGAGCTGATCGCCGTCTACGGCGTCGACCCTGTCCGGTACTGGTGCGCCCGGGCGATCTCGTTCGGCCAGGACGGCAGCGCCTCGCTCGAGAACCTCCATGAGCGCTACGAGCGAGAGCTTGGAAACGACCTCGGCAACCTCGTCTCCCGCACGACGGCAATGATCGCCCGCTACCGCGACGGCCGGCTGAAGAAGGCCGAGGCCGAGCCGCCGTTCGACGCCGCCGCGCTGCGCGCCGAGCTGGTCGCGTGGTTCGACGGCTCCGACATCACGAACGCCCTCGATTCGATCTGGCAGCGAGTCCGCCGCCTGAACCAGTACGTCGAGGAGTCCGCCCCGTGGCAGCTCGCCAAGGAAGAGTCGCGGGCCGCCGAGCTCGACGTCGTGCTCTACAACCTCGCCGACGGCCTCGTCGCGATCGCGGTCGCGTTGCAGCCGTACCTGCCGGCGACCGCCCCGCAGATCCTCGTGGCGCTCGGCCAGCGCGCGGACGACGTCTCGCTCGACCGGATCCGGGCCGGCGCGGCCGAGGAGGCGGACGGGATCGAGCCGGCGCGGCCGCTCTTCCCGCGGCTCGAGTCGCCTGCCGCCGCCGAGGCGTGATCGACACCCACGCGCACCTCGATCCCGAGGAGGCGCCTGCCCAGCTCGAGCGTGCGCGGGTCGCCGGCGTCGCCCGTGTGCTCGTCGTCGGGACGACGCTCCCAGGCTGCCGCGAGGCGCTCGGGCTCGCCGACGAGCACGACGGGCTCTTCGCGGTGCTCGGTTTGCACCCGCACGGGGCCGGCTCGGTCCAGGACGGCGACGTCGCCGAGCTCGGGCGGCTCTTCGACCACCCGAGGGCGGTCGCCGTGGGCGAGACCGGCCTCGACTTCTTCCGCGACTACGCGCCGCACGACGCCCAGCGCACGCTTTTCGAGAGGCAGCTCGCGCTTGCGCGGGAGCTCGGCAAGCCCGTCGTCATCCACACACGTGCAGCGGACGAAGCGACGCTCGAGGGACTCTCCGCCCACGAGGGCACGGTCGTCCTGCACTGCTTCTCGTCGCCGAACCTCCTCGACCCGGCGCTCGACCGGGGGTGGTACGTCTCGTTCGCGGGCAACGTCACGTATCCCAAGGCAGAGGAGCTCCGCGCCGCCGCAGCGCGCGTCCCCGAGGACCGGCTTCTGGCCGAGACCGACGCCCCGTATCTTGCGCCGCAGCCGGTGCGCGGCCGGCGCAACGAGCCGGCACACGTCGTCCACACCCTGGCGACGCTCGCCGAGGTGCGGGGCGTGCCCGCCGCCGAGCTCGGCGCACAGATCGACGCGAACGCCTCGGCCTGCTTCGGCCTCCCGTGAGCACGCGCCCGAAGAAGGAGCTCGGCCAGCACTTCCTGGTCGACGAGAACATCCTGCGCGTGATCGAGCGTCTCGCGGAGCTGCAGCGGGACGACGTCGTGCTCGAGATCGGCCCGGGTCTGGGCGTACTGACACGATTCCTCGCCGAGCGCGTGCGCCTCGTCCACGCAGTCGAGATCGACCGCTCGCTCGAGCCGAACCTGCCGCACGAGGCCGGCGTCCGCCTGCACTTCGGCGACGCGCTCGAGCTCGATCTCGCCGGGCTCGAGCCGCCGCCGCGGAAGCTCGTCGCGAACCTGCCCTACAACGTCGCGACGCCGATCGTCGTCGAGAGCCTGGACGGGCTCCCGTCGATCGAACGCTGGACCGTGATGGTGCAGCGCGAGGTCGCCGACCGCTTCTTCGCCTCGCCGGGGACGAAGGCGTACGGCGCAGTCTCGGTCCTGCTCCAGCTCGCCGCCGAGCGGGCCGGCTTCCACCCGGTCTCGCGCGAGGTCTTCCGCCCGCGGCCGAACGTCGACTCGGCGCTCGTCGCATTTCGCCGGCTGCCGCTCCCGGACGACTTCGGCCGGGTGAAGCGTGTCGTCGAGGCGGCGTTCGCGCACCGCCGGAAGACGCTGCCGAACTCCCTCGCGCTCTCGGGTCTCGCAACGCGCGAGCACGCGGCCGGCGCGCTCGAGGCGATCGGACGCGCGGCGGCGACCCGCGCCGAGGCGCTCGCGCCGCCGGAGTTCGTCGCGCTCGCGGACGCCCTCCGATGAGACGTCCGGCCACGGCGAAGCTGAATCTCGCCCTCGTCGTCGGGCCCCGCCGGGAGGACGGGAAGCACGAGGTTGCGACGGTCCTCCAGCGGCTCGACCTCGCGGACCGTGTCGCGCTAGAGCAAGCGCCTCACCTGCGCATAGACGGGTTCGCACAGGACACGCTCGTCCGAGCGGCGCTCGAGACGCTTGCCGACGCGGCGGGCGTCCCGCCGCGCTGGCGCGCCCGGATCACGAAGAAGATCCCCGTCGCCGCCGGGCTCGGCGGCGGCAGCTCCGACGCGGCGACGGCGCTTCGCCTCGCGAACGCCATGCTGGACGAGCCGCTCGCGCCGGGGCGCCTGCGCGACCTCGCCTTCGGTCTCGGCGCCGACGTGCCGTTCTTCCTCGCCGACGGGCCCCAGCTCGGCGAGGGTGACGGATCGCGCCTCACGCCCCTCGACCTGCCGCAGGACTACTTCGTCGTGCTGCTCCTGCCGCACGACGCGGCGAAGCGGTCGACCGCGGCAGTCTACGAGCGGTTCGACGCCCGGGCGGGCGAGGCTGGATGGCCCGAGCGGCGCGCGTCGCTCGCCGCGGCGCTGCGCGCAATCGGCCGCCCGCGCGACCTCGCGTCCCTGCCTCCGAACGACCTCGCCTCGTCGCCGCTCGCCGACGAACTGCTCGCGCACGGAGCCTTCCGGGCCGACGTCACGGGGGCCGGTCCAGTCCTCTACGGGCTCTTCCACCATCGCGCCACGGCGCTTGCCGCGAAGCGCGCTCTGGGGCCGCGCGGGCGCGTCTGGCTCACGGTTCCGTGCTGGTACGGTTGACCGCGTGACCGATCTGCCGATGATCGAGCACGATTCCTCGCGCTCCGGCCGCTGGTTGCGGGAGCGCCGGCTCCGGATCGCCATCTGGATCGCCGTCGTCGAGGGCCTGCTGGTCGTCCTGCACGCGATCCCGCGCTGGCCGTCGCTCTTCGTCGCGGCGATCCTCGTCATCCTCTACCTGGCGTGGCTGCGGAATGCGCGCTCGGACACGGTGCGCCAGACCGGGTGGATCCTCGCCACGTCGCAGGCGATGCTCGCGCTGATCCCGATCATCTTCATCGTCGTCGGGACGGTCGCGTTGATCGCGGTCGGGGTCCTCGCCGTCGTCGCCCTCGTCATCCTCTTCACCGACCGTCGGTAGGAGGGTCTGGCGAAACAACGTCTGTGCCGTCGGGCCGCGCTGCTCGCCCCGATGCGGCGTCCTCGGTCGCGCCCGTAGGCTCCGCTACGAACGCTCCCTGCGTCCTTGCCTCGGGACGAGCCTCGCACCCCGACGACGAGCGATATTCCGCCAGACCCTCCAGAGGCGGTACCCTCCGCTTCTCACTGGGGCGTGGCCAAGTGGTAAGGCAACGGGTTTTGGTCCCGTGATCCCAGGTTCGAATCCTGGCGCCCCAGCCTCGGCGACCCAGCCACCCTCACACACATGACCGATACCCAGCTCGCAGCCGTCGTGATGGCGGGAGGCCTCGGAACCCGCATGCGCTCCGAGGTGCCGAAGCATTTTCACCCGCTGCTCGGGCGCAGGATGGTCGACTGGATCCTTGCCGCCGCCGACGAGCTCGGCGCCGAGCGCGTGGTCGTCGTCGCCTCGCCCACCGGAGCTCCTCAGTTCGAGGGCCGCACCGTCGCCGTGCAGCACCCGGCGCTGGGCACGGGCGACGCCGTCCGCACCGCACGCGCGGACCTGGAGGACTTCGGCGGCGACGTGCTCGTGCTCTCGGGCGACACGCCCCTCCTGACGAGCGACCTGCTGCGCGACCTCGTCGAAGCGCATCGAGTGAGCGGCGACGCCGCGACGATCCTCTCTGCGGAGCCGGCCGACCCGCGCCTCTACGGGCGCGTCGTCCGCGACGAAGACGGCCGCGTGCTGCGCATCGCCGAGGGCACCGACGCGACCGACGAGGAGAAGGCGATCGGCGAGATCAACACGTCGATCTACGTCTTCCGCGCCGGGAAGCTCTGGCCCGCGCTCGACCGGCTCGAGCCGAAGAACGTCCAGGGGGAGCTCTATCTCACCGACACGATCGAGCACCTCGTCACGGCGGGGGAGCGCGTCGGCGCCTTCGTCGCCCCGGATCCGCGCGAGACGGACGGCATCAACACACGCGCCGAGCTGGCGAGCGCAGCCGCCGTGCTCCGCGGCCGGATCAACGAGGCGCACATGCTGGCGGGCGTCACGATCGTCGACCCGGCGACCGCGTGGATCGAGCCGAGCGTCGAGCTCGAGCCCGATGCGACCGTGCACCCGTTCGTCGTGCTTCGCGGCGCAACGCGGGTCGCCGCCGGCGCCGAGATCCACCCGCACACGATTGCGGTCGACGCCGAGGTCGGCCCGGGTGCATCCGCGGGGCCCTTCTGTTACCTTCGCCCGGGCACGGTCCTCGGCGAGCGGGCGAAGGCAGGCACTTTCGTGGAGATCAAGAACTCGCGGGTCGGGCAAGAGACCAAGATTCCGCATCTCTCCTACATCGGGGACGCAGACATCGGCTCCGGAACGAACATCGCCGCCGGCAACATCACCGCCAACTTCCCGCACCGGCCGGGGGATCCGAAGGGCAGGACGACGATCGGCGGCAACGTCAGGACCGGGATCCAGAATGGGTTCGTTGCCCCGGTCACGGTGGGAGACGGTGCTTGGATCGCTGCTGGGTCGGTCGTCACGAAGGACGTCCCCGCCGGAGCGCTCGCGTTCGCGCGCGCGAAGCAGGTCAACAAGGAGGGCTATGCGGCTAAGGAGGGCCATGCAACTCGAGACGGGAACGACTGAGCTCGTCCTGCCGGGGCTCGAGGTGCCGCGCGCGGCGGTCGAGCTGACGCCCGAGCACTGGATCGAGCGCGGCACGCAGAAGCGCCTGATGCTCTTCGCCGGCCGGTCGAACCTGGACCTCGCCGCCAGGATCGGCGAGCACCTGAAGCTCGACCTCGGCCACGTGGACCTGAAGACCTTCGCCGACGGCGAGACGTACTGCCGCTACGAGGAGTCCGTTCGCGGCGCCGACATGTTCATCGTCCAGACCGCCGCGAAGCCCGTCGACCAGAACCTGATGGAGCTCCTGATCATGGTCAACGGGGCAAAGCTCGCCTCGGCGAAGCGGATCACCGTGGTCGTGCCGTGGTTCTTCTACTCGCGACAGGACAAGAAGTCTCGCCCGCGCGAGCCGATCACGGCGAAGCTCGTCGCCGACATGATCCAGGGCGCCGGCGCCGATCGCATGCTGACGATGGACCTGCACGCGGGGCAGGTCCAGGGCTTCTTCAAGATTCCCGTCGACCACATGACCGCCGTGCCGATGTTCTCGCAGTACGTGCGCGACCTGAACCTCGGCGGCGAGGTGGCCGCCGTCGCGCCGGACACCGGGCGCGCGAAGCTCGCGGGCAAGTTCGCCGAGATGATCGGCGGCGACCTCGTGATCCTCAACAAGGAGCGCCCCGGCCACAACGAGGCGAACGTCACCGCGGTGATCGGCGAGGTCGACGGCAAGGTCGCCGTCATGACCGACGACGTGATCGACACCGCCGGCACGATCTGCGCAGGCGCGCTCGCGCTCAAGGAGGCGGGCGCCACGAAGGTCTACGGCTGCGCGACGCACGCGCTGCTGAACGGCCCGGCGCTCGAGCGGATCCAGGCCTCCGTGTTCGACAAGCTCGTCGTCACGGACACCGTGCCGATCGACCCGCTCAACAAGCCGGACAACCTCGAGGTGATCTCGGTCGCCGGCCTGCTCGCGGAGACGATCTTCAACGTCTTCGCCGACGACTCAGTCTCGGCGATCTTCGCGGGCGAGAATCAGCTCTTCTAGGTTCTCCGCTCGACCATGCGGTTTAGGCCGCTGTCTGCAAACGAACTGCAAACGCGAGCCGTCAGGCCAGCACGCTCGCGATCGCCGCGGCGGCCTCCTCGTCCGTCTTCGGGAGCACGTGCGTGTAGGTGGAGAGCGTGATCGTCGGCGAGCTATGGCCGAGCCTCGCGCGACGATGTGCACCGGGACGCCGCGGGTCAGCAGGTGGCTCGCGTGCGTGTGGAGACGCACGGCAGCGATCCCCGCTGCGGCACGTACTACACGAACGTCGCGATCAAGTGGCACGACGAGTTCACCCGGGCGAGGCGACGTACTTCGTGCCGCTTTGGGTTCCGCGCACCGCCCGCCAGCCGCGAGCGTAGAAGCCGGACACTCGCTCGCACTCGACGCACTCGAGGCGGGCTCCAAGCCTCATCGGGTTCACGCCATCAAGCTCTACCGTCCCATCTCCGTCCAGAGGTTGCTATCTTCGAAAACGAGCGCCTCGACGAGCTGGCCGCGGACGTCGGAGAGGTCGAGGGCCATCTGTTCCCGGTTGGGGAGATCGAGCACGGGCGTGCGTTTCTCGCTCTCGATGAGGGCGGGAAGACCGGGTTGGTGATGGACGACATCACCTGAGCTCCAGGTGATGGACGACATCACCTGGTTAGGCTCCAGGCCGGACGAAGGGATCATCGCGCTGATCGAAGGGATCCGCTTCCGCCGCGGCTCGACTAGACGAACATGAAGTCGCCGCCGCAGCCACGACGGAAAGCCACGTATTGCCGCCGACCCTGCTGGTGTCCCCGCGTACGACGTGAGATAGTGAAACCTCGATCGAACTCGTCCTCGGGGGAAGGGGAGATTGATGCTGAGATTCGTCCTTGCGGCAGCAGCAGCAGCCGCAGTCGGCGTCGGCGCGCTCGTCGCGACAGCGGCGCCGGCACTCGCCGGCAATCTCACGAAGTACGACGGCGCGTCGTGGTACGACAAGTACCTCGCCGTCTCCGGCGGCACGACGCCGGTGTGCTCCGGCAACAGCGGCTCCACGGGCCAGCTCGCCTTCGGCAACAACGTCGACGCGAGCCACGAGTGCGGATCGCAGAGCGAGACCTTCATCGCGATCAACCCGGCAAGCAGCAGCAACGTGGTCGCCGGGTCGAACGAGATCCAGCGCCTGCCGATGCGCGCGATGGCATCGTTCGACGCCGGAGCGACCTTCACCGGCGTCGACCTTCCGTTGCCGCCTCCACGCACGAGGAACGGGTTCGACTTCGGTCCGACCCGGGCCTCGCGTTCGACTCGAACGGCAATGTCTACTACTCGTACATCGTTGTGTTCTTCTCCACCGGCGGCTCGATCAACGGCACGGAGATGGCGGTTGCCCGCTCGTCCGACGGCGGGCTCACGTGGAACGCCACGTACTTCGCCCCGCAGACGGGCGTCGCCCAGTTCAACGACAAGCCGATGATCACGGTCGACACCGGGCCGGCCCACCACAACCGCATCTACGTCGCGTGGGACAACGCAACCGGCAACTCCTCGTCGACGAAGAACGGCAACAACGTCGTCGTGTCGCACTCGGATGACGGCGGACTCACGTTCTCCTCGCCGGTGTCGGTGAGCGGGCCGTTCACCGGCAAGACGGGCGCCATCGGCGCCGACCCGTACGTCACGGGCGACGGGACCCTGCACGTGGCGTGGCAGGATTCCGCCCACTTCGTGATCGCGGACGCATTGTCGACCGACGGCGGCAACACGTTCTCCGCGCCGCATGCGATCGCAATCGTCGGAGCGTTCCAGTTCAACGTCGCGGCGCAGAGCTCGCGCGGCGCACTCGTCTACCCGGCATGCGGATCCTTCCACTCGTCGCTGTACTGCTCGTACACGAACGGCAGCGACGCAGCGACGAACGTCTTCGTCGCCAAATCGACCGACGGCGGCGTGTCGTGGACCTCGAGCGCCGTCCCGGCCGGGGGCGATCAGTTCAACCAGTGGCTGGCCGTCGACCAGTCGAACGGCTCCGTGAACGTCGCGTACTACGACACGGGCGCGCACGGCGCGACGTCCACGAACTACACGCTCGCCCGCTCCACCAACGGCGGGACGTCGTACAGCGCGTCCCCGGTCGCGAACGCGCCGACCGACGAGAGCTGCTGCGTGCCAAGCGTGAACCTCGGCAACCAGTACGGCGACTACGAGGGAGTCGCCGCGGCCGGCGGCATCGTGCGCCCGGTCTGGACCGACCGGCGACAGGAGGTGATCGACCTCGGGCTACGCGAAGAGGTCTTCACCGCCGCACTGACACCGTGAAGAAACGTGTGGGGCGCCGGCTCGGCTGGCGCCCCACAGCTCGCCTCTGGGAGGCGGGGTCACTCCCCTTCCCCGACCGGGCTCCCGGGAGGTCCCGAGACTTCCGAAGAAACGTCCCGGCACCTGAGCCGAGTAGTCGAACCACGTGAAATACAGAGGCGTCTCGTTGCGGAAGACGTCGACGACCGGGGCGAGGGCATCGGACGGATAGCTCACGAGCGCGGCGTTTAGATCTTGCCGGAACTGGCTCGGGGCCATCGCACTCCCGCCATGGTAGAAGCGCAGGAACGCGATCACGCTGCCGTCCGCCCTGTAGAGCCAGACCGTCGCCGCGAGCTCGCTCGGCTCGCCTTCCGAGATCACATTGGCCGAGTAGCTCGCGATCTCGGTCGTGGACACAATCCGTCGCGGCCCACCAGTTGCCACGGCGCGTTGCACGCACGGCCTGCCCGAGTTAACGCGATGGAATTCAGGCCGGTCCCACCCTGCGCTCGAGATGTCGGCGTAACGCGATGAACGTCGGCACTCGGCTGCGGCGCCCGCGCCGCAGCGTGAACCGACATTTTGAAACCCCTCAGCATCCAGCCATCTCCATCGGGCGGTACTCCCGCCAGCGATACGCGCACGCGGGCCTCTCTACCGGGCCGATCTGGGCTCCGCGCTCCTCAGTACGTCAGCGTCCCCTGGGTCGCGAACTGGTCGACCTCGATCACCGACGTGTCCTCGGAGCAGCTGCCGTCGGGATTTCGGGCGGCCTTCACCTTTGCGGTGAGGCCTCCGACGAAGCTGCCGCTCGCGTTGACGAATTTCCCGGTGCCGCCGTCGACCTCGGCGGTCTGCTCGATCGTGGCGGTCAGGATGCAGCTGCGCGGATCGACCGAGGCTTCGAAGTCGACGCTCGTGCTGACCAGGTGCATGCTTCCGTCGGCGAACACGAGGTCGTCCCGCAGCACGTTGTCCGGATCGCCAGGCTCGCTCGGGACCTCGACGATACGACCGACACCGTGGAACGCGCCCCTGGCGCGGACGACGCTTGCGAGCACTGTGCGCTCGCCCAGCGTCGCCCGTGCGACGATCGTGCCGTCAAACGTCTCATTCCCCCCCGTCTGCGCCGTCGCCGCCGACGCGAATGCCGCCAAGCTCCCAGCTGCAAGCAGCGCACCGAGAGTCGCCTTGCCCTTCCCTGTCATCCTGTCCTCCTGCCTCCCCCGGGGGTCGGTTACGGACGATACGGGATCCCCAGCCCGAACGCACTGTGAGCCTCAAGACACTCGGGATACCTGCGCTACCCGTGATGCCGGTGATGCATGCGATGCATCTACACCAGCGATGCCAGCACTGCTGGTGATGCTGGTGCTGGTAGTGGCAATGCCGTAAGTCCGGAGGGCCGTACTTCCGGGTCTATGGGCTTCCGGGCTTCTCTCCGTCCTCTCGCTCAGCGCGGCTCGGAGGTGGCCGTCGGGTCATCGCGAGCCGCACGAGCCTTGATCTGCTTCTTCATGGCGCTCCTGACCCGCTTCTTCAGGCCGCGCCCAAACTCTGTGCGTTGGTCGAGCCAGATCGCTCCCAACCCTGCCCCGAGTGCGAGCGCGTTGCGCCGACGGAGTCCGTATGCGAGTAGGAGGACGCCCGCTGTGAAGATCGGCCCAAGCTCGATCCCATTCTCTTCCCGTTCCGGAACGCCCACCGAAGCGTCGATGATGTCACAGCGCGCCCCGACTGAAGACGGGAGTAGCCTTTGGTTTCGCCTACGTCCGATCGACTGCTGCCGCTTTCGCACTCTTCCTCGGATGTCGAGGATCAGGTCGCGTGTCCGCACGCGCAACGTGCCGCTCAGATGGGTGCGCGTGCGGCCGTTTA
>CAVVCG010000024.1:0-17507 GCA_963746655.1 uncultured Actinomycetes bacterium
CTTCGGCGACCTGTGCGCCGATCATCCGGTAGAGAGCTCGGTACGCCAGGATCTGCGCAGACCGCCCGTCGTCGACCTCCGCTTCGGTCAGGGCATCGTCCAGGAGCGCGATCGTCGCCGGTTGATGGGCTCGATGCGTGCGTGCGAGCTCGAGGAGGACGTCGGCCCGCTCCACACCTTGCGGAATCTCCCGGAGGAGCTCTTCGAGCATCGCCACCGTCCGCTCTCTCTCCCCGGCGAGGCGGTAGAGGCCCGCGCTCCGAATCCGTCGCCGATGGGCCAGGCCCGGGTCGTCCGGCGTCAACTGGGCGGCCAGCTCGCAGAGCTCTGCCGCAGCGGCGGTCGCGCCGCGTGCTGCCGCCTGCTCCGCCGCGGCGTCGAGCTGCGAGGCGGCGGCGGCGTCCGGCCCCTCGACCGACAGCGCCATGTGGCGCGCCCGCTCCTCGAGATCGGTGACCGTCCTGGCGAGGGCCCCGTGAACAGCACGCCGCTTCCAAGGTTTCGACTGCTCGTAGCAGATCGAGGCGAGCAGCGGGTGCGCGAACCGAAGGCTCGAGTCGTCGAGCGTCGATGACTCCTTCCCGCGCCGCGGAGTCGAGAGCCTCGAGAACGTCGGCTCGGTCGCCGTGGGCGGCCGCCACCAGCTCGACAGTCGGCCGGGCGAGCGCGGCGGCGAAGAGCACGACGTCCCCGGTCTCGGTGGGCAATCGCGCGAGGCGGCCGTCGAGCAGCTCGTGCAGGCTCTCGGGCACCCGGAGCGCGCGGCCGGCCTCGGGTCTCGTGCCCGTCCGGACGAGCTCGCGCCCGAGCTCGAGCGCGAAGAACGGATTGCCGGCAGACGCGTCCTGCACTCGGGCGAGCTCCGGACGGGTCAGGTCGAGCCCAGCCCGTTCCTTCAGCAGATGATGAAGCGCACCCAGGCTCAGCGGACCGAGCCCGAGACGGGTCAAACGGTCGTTCGGGAAGGCGGCCTCGAGCTCGAGCGGCGCGGCGACCTCCGGCGCTCGCCGGACGGTGGCAAGAAGGCTGACGGGCTCGTCGCCCAGGCGCCGCAGGGCGATCTGCAGCACGCCCGGCGGAGGACGAGTCGAGCCAGTGCAGGTCGTCGAGCGCGACCAGCACGGGGCCGCGCTCGGCAAGCGCTCGCAGCACGTCGAGTAGCGCGAGGCCGATCGCGCGATGGTTCGGGGCCTCCACTCCCGGCTCGGCGAGCAGGAGGGCGACCTCGAGCGCGCGGCGTCGCAGCGGCGCCAACGAGGACGCCACCTCGTCGAAGACAGGGGCGACCAGATCGGAAAGGGCCGAGAAGGAGAGCGAGGTCTCGGCCTCGACGCTTCGGTGCAGCAGAACGAGACGCGACTGCCGCTTCGCTTCGCTGACCCCCTCCTCCCAGAGCACCGTCTTGCCGATCCCCGGCTCACCGGAGAGGACGAGCGCCCGCGAAGCTTGTTCCGCCCCAGCCACGAACGCCTCGATCGCGGCGAGCTCCTGCTCACGGCCGATAACACTGGTCGGCATCAGGCGTCGACCCTGTCGAGGCCGACCGCGAGGCCGGTGCGCGAGCGGATGCCGAGCTTCCGGTAGACGTGCGAGAGGTGTGCCTCGACCGTGCTCACCCCCATGAACAGCTCCGCCGCGATCTCCTTGTTCGTGCGGCCACGCGCGGCGAGCTCGGCGACGCGCCGCTCCGTCTCGGTCAGCTCCTCGGACGCCGGAGCACGACCGCTGATCCGCCTCAGCTCCGCCCGCGCCTTCTCTGCCCATAGCCGCGCGCCCAGCTCCTCGAAGACCCGAAGCGCCGGCTCGAGCGTCTCCCGGGCAACGCGCCGCTGCTGCGCCCGCCGCTGCACCATGCCCAGACAGAGCAGCGTCCGGCCGCGCTCGAGCGGAAACGGTGCCGCGTCCGCCAGCGAGCGCTCGAACGCCGACAGCGCATTCGACGCGTCGCCGTCGGCCGCGAGGAGCAGACCCCGGCAGCGAGCGGCGCCCGCTCTCGCGTACGGGCTGCCGAGGCGCTCGGCATGCGTTTCGTAGGCGTCGAGGTAGGAACGCGCGCGTTCCAGCTCGCCGACGGCGACGAGGGCCTCGACAGCGTCCGGCCAGACCTGAACGGCCGGGTCGTTGATCCCGCCGGCAAGGAGCCGCCCTGGGAGGTCACCCAGGTGATCAGCGGCGATCTGCGTGTTGCCGAGCTCGAGCTCGAGACGCCCCAGAACGCCGAGCGTCTCGATGGCGAAGAGCTCGTACGCCATGTCGTCCGCGAGCGTCACAACCTCCTCGACGGAGGCGCGCGCCTCCTCGACGAGACCGAGATCCGCTTCGAGAAGCGCCTTCGCCCTCCCGACCCAGTGACGGGCGTGCGCGTGCTGCGTCTGCTCCGTTAGCTCGTAGGCGGCGCCGGCGTGCTCGAGCGCGAGGCTCCAGCGGCCGGCCATCCATTCGAGCCGTGTGAGCGCCCAGAGCGCCATCACCCGGGTGATCTCGTCTCCTCGTGACGCCGCAGCCGACTCGACGCCCTCGAAGATGGAGCGAGCGCGGTCGATCTCGCCGAAGCGGATCAATCGACGCCCGAGCGCATAGGTCGGGCTGTAGCTCCATTCGAGCACCAACCCCAGCCGTTCCTCGATCTCGAGTCCGCGTTCGAGGAGCCCCGAGGTTGCCTCGCCGTGGTACGTCTCGGCCTGCCCGGCGTACGAGATCGAGAGGGCGAGCACCCGCGGGTCGCCGCCGAGCTCCGCTCTTTCGACGGCGGCATGTGCGTCGGTCAGCGCTCCGACCGCATCTGCCTCCAGCAGACGCACACCGGCCCGGAGGGCGAGGATCCGGGCAGAGCGGATGTCGTCACCTGCCGCGTCCACCAGTGCCGCGTCGCAGAGCTCGATCGACGCGCGAGGGCCCCTCGCCTGCGAGACGGCTAGCTCGAAGAGAACATCCGCGCGCTCGCGACCGGCGGAAGCTTCCCCGAGGAGCTCCTCCAGCATCGTCACGGCTTGCTCGACGTCGCCCGCGTTGCGGTGCAGGCACGCGGCCCGGAAGCGCCGCGTTCGCGCCAGGGCCGGATCGTCGACCGTCAGCCCGGCCGCAAGCTCCGCAAGCTCGGCTGCCGCGCCGGGCGCCCCTCGCGCCGCCGCTTGGTCCGACGCGGTCTCGAGGTGGAACGCCGCAGCGCGATCCGGGCCGGCAGCGGCGAGCGCCATGTGGCGCGCCCGCTCCTCGATGTCGGAGACCGCGCCGGCGAGCGCTCCGTGCACTGCACGGCGCTTCCAGAGAGGCGCGCGCCCGTAGCAGATCGAGCCGAGAAGCGGATGTGTGAATCGCACGGCCACCTCGTCGAGCTCCACAACGGAGTCGTCCGCCGCCGTCTGCAGCGCTTCGAGAACACGGTCCCGCTCGCCATACGTCGCCGCCACGAGATCGACCGTCGGTCGCGCGAGGGCGGCGACGAGCAATAGGACGTCGAGCGTCTCGCCGGGGAGGCGTGCCAACCTGCCTCCGAGCAGCTCGCTCAGGCTCTCGGGCACGCGTAGCGGCTGTCCGGGAGCCGGCCGCGTGTTCGTGCGAACGAGCTCGCGGCCGAGCTCCAGCGCGAAGAACGGGTTGCCCGCGGTCGCCTCCTGCACGCGCGCGAGCTCTGGCCTCGTCAGCTCGAGCCCGAGCCGCTCCTCGATCAGTCGATGCAGCGCCGCCAGGCTCAACGGGCCGACAGTCAGTTGCCCGAGCCGCTCGACCGGGAACGAGCGCCCGAGCTCGACCGGGCTCCCCCCGACCTCCGACCCGAGCCTGAGCGTCGCGAGCAGCCCGAGCGGCTCCTCGCGCAGCCGCCGGAGCGCAATCTGGAGCGCGCCCGCCGAGGCCGGGTCGAGCCACTGGATGTCGTCGAGCGCGACGAGGACCTGCCCGCGAGCCGCCAGCGCCCGCACCACGTCCAGTACGGCGAGCCCGATCGCGTGCGGATCGGGCGCCGTCTCGCCCGGCTCCGCGAGCAGGAGCGCGACCTCGAGAGCCCGCCGGCGCGGCGGCGCGAGCGAGGGCCCGACTTCGTCGAGCACGTCCCCGAGCAGCTCCGAGAGCCCGGCAAAGGAGAGTGATGCCTCGGCCTCGACGCCCCTACAGGTCAGGATCGAGTCGAACCGGCCGCGCGCCTCGGCGACGCCGGCCTCCCACAGCACCGTCTTCCCGATGCCCGCCTCGCCGGAGAGCACGAGCGCGCGCGGCCCGTGCTCGATATCGGCCAGGAATTCCTGGATGACGCCGAGCTCGGCCGTACGCCCGATCACGTCCGTCGCCGCCAGGCCCTCCATTGTGGACGAGCGGACGCGCCGGGAGTACTGCGCCGGACCCGGACGGGGTCAGTCGACGGTCAGGACGAGCTTGCCCTGCGTCCGGCCGGTCTCGCCGAGCTCGTGCGCTTCGGCGGCGTGCGCGAGCGGGAACGTCCGCTCGACGTGCACCCGCAGATCGCTCGTCTCCACGAGCGCGGCGAGCGCCTCGAGGCCGGCGCGGTCGGGCTCGACGAGGATGCCGGTGACGCGCGCGCGACCTCCGGCCAGCTCACGCAGCCGCTCGACGCCGGCGCCGGGCACCGCAATGAACAGGCCGCCGTCACGGAGCAACGAGAGCGCTCCCGGGCTCGCCTCGTCCCCGACGAGATCGAGCACGACGTCGACGTCCCGGATGCGGTCCCCGATCCACTCGCTCGTGTAGTCGATCGCCTCGTCGATACCGAGCTCGTGCAGGAACGCGTGCTTTCCCGAGCGCGCCGTGCCGATCACGTGGGCGCCTCGCGCCTTGGCGATCTGGACGCCGAGATGCCCGACTCCTCCGGCCGCGCCGAGGATGAGCACTCGCTGGCCGGGCTGGACTTCGGCGGTCTCGACGAGTGCCTGCCACGCTGTCAGCCCCGCGAGCGGGAGCGCCGCAGCCTCGACGTCGCCGATCGACTCCGGAGTCCGCGCGAGCTGTCGAGACGGCGACGTGACGTACTCCGCATAGGCCGCCGCCTCCCTCGGGAAGCGGGGCATCCCGAAGACTCGGTCTCCGGCCTGGAAGCGCGTGACTCCCCGGCCGAGCTCCTCGACGACGCCGGCCACGTCCCAGCCGACGGTGAACGGCGGCTGCCCGAGGAAGCCGCCGCCTGCGCGGACCTTCCAATCGACCGGGTTGACCCCGGCAGCCGTCACGCGCACGAGCACCTCCGTGGGCGCCGGATCGGGTCGTGGCATCTCCACGAGCTCGAGGACCTCGGGCCCGCCGAGTGTCGCCTGGCTGATCGCGCGCATCGTCAGTCGGTGGTCGGCGTTCGTCGCCAAGGCCCGTGACCGGCTCGGCCACGCACCAGGCGCGGACGATGGTTGTATACACACGTGAGCCCCGACGGAGGAGAGCACATGGCCGCGACGAGGCCTGCGAGCGCGTTTCCGAGCCCCTACGAGATCGCCACTCCGCCCGGGTGCGAGGGGTGGCAGGAGATGTACCCGTACCACGCGTTGTTCCACGAGGCGCGGCGCGAGGCCGACGAGAACCGGTTCTGGTTCTGGAACTCGATGCACTTCCCGCTTCCCATGCCGGCCTTCGACGTCGCCTGTGTCGACAGCCCGTACCAGGCACTCGGTGTCTGGCAGAACCGGGTCTTCGCGGTTCCGCCCGCGATGGGCATCGACTACCGGATCGTGAACGGCTACGTCTACATCTCCGGCAACCCGGTCACCGATCCGGCCAAGATCGCCGAGCGGGTGGAGTTCTTCCAGCGACGTGCGGGCTACTACTACGAGCACTGGGACGAGCTCTACGCGAAGTTCAAGGAGAAGATGCAGGCGTTGATCGCGGAGATCACGAACCTCCGCGTTCCCGATCTCCCGGAGTACGAGCGCGACGAGGTGGCCTTCGAGGACGACCGGAACACGTCGTTCTACGAGGTCCTCGACGCCTACGACCGGACGCTTCGGTGCGGCGACCTCATGTGGCAGCACCATTTCGAGTTCCTGCTCCTCGGCTACGGCGCGTACATGACGTTCTCGGAGCTCTGCAAGAGCCAGCTCCCCGACATCCCCGACCAGCACGTCGCGCAGATGATCGCCGGGATCGACGTCCTCCTCTTCAAGCCGAGCGCGGAGCTCCGGAAGCTGGCCAAGCTGGCGATCGACACCGGCGTCGACGGCGCTTTCGTCGAGGAGCGCTCTCCCGCGGAGATCGACGCTGAGCTGGCGCAGAGCGACGAGGGGAAACGCTGGCTCGAGGAGCTCGAGCGCATCAAGGACCCCTGGTTCAACATGGCGACCGGGGACGGCCTGTACCACTTCTACCGGAGCTGGTACGACGATCCCCGCATCGCCTACGCGTCCGTCGTCGGCCACGTCCGTGCGCTCCGGGACGGCGAGGAGGTCGAGCGTCCGACCGAGGAGCTCGCGCGCGAGCGCGACCGTCTCGCGACCGAGTACGGAGCGATGCTCGACGAGGAATCGCGCGCGGCGTTCGACGAGCTGCTCGCGCTGTCCCGGACCGTGTTCCCGTACGTCGAGGAGCACAAGTTCTTCTGCGACTACTGGTTCCTCACGCGCTGGTGGAACAAGGTGCGCGAGTTCGGGGCGCTGCTCGCGCAGCACGGCTTCCTCGAGGACGCCGAGGACGTCTTCCAGCTCGGGCGCCACGAGGTTGCGCAGGCGCTCGACGAGCTCGTCCTGACCTGGGCCACGGGCGGCGCGCCCCTCGGCCCGGCGCACTGGCCGCCGATCGTCGCCCGCCGCAAGGAGCTCCTCGAGCGGCTGGGCGAGTGGTCGCCGCCGCCGGCGATCGGCGCGACGCCGGAGGCGATCACCGACCCGGCGGTGATCATGCTCTGGGGCGTGACGACGGAACGCGTCCAGGAGTGGGCGAGCGCAGAGGAAGGCGGAGGACGGCTCCGAGGCGCGGCCGCGTCCCCCGGCATCGTCGAGGGGGTGGCGCGAGTGGTGATCGGCGTCGAGGAGATCGCGCGCGTGCGCGACGGCGACATCCTCGTCTGTCCCATCACGTCACCTGCCTGGGCGCCGATCTTCTCCAACGTCAAGGCCGTGGTCACGGACATCGGCGGTGTGATGTCGCACGCCGCGATCGTCTGCCGCGAGTACGGACTGCCTGCAGTGGTCGGCACCGGCCGCGCGACTTCGGAGATCAAGACGGGGCAGATGATCCGCGTGGACGGCTCTACCGGCCTCGTCACCATCCTCGACGCATGACGGCGTGAGCTTCGCGTACACCAGTCTGCTCGCCGAGCTCCGACGCGAGGACGCCGACGTCTACGGGGGCAAGAGCGCGAACCTCGGCGAGCTCCTCGCAGCGGGGATCCCTGTGCCCGGGGGGTTCGCGGTCGGCGCCGCCGCCCTCCGCACGTTCGTCGAGACGACCGGCCTCGAGGGCACCATCGCGACGGCGCTGTCGCGCGCCTCGTCCGGTGATCTCGACGCAGTCGCGGCCGCCGCGAAGACGATCGGGGAGGCGATGCGCTTCGCCCCCCTGCCCGAGGACGTCAGGGCCGAGTTGGCATCGCGCTACGAGGAGCTCGAGCGCGCGACGGGCGAGGGCCGGCCACCGGTCGCAGTCCGCTCGAGCGCGGTCGGCGAGGACAGCGAGGACGCAAGCCACGCGGGCCAGCAGGAGAGCTTCCTCTGGGTTCGCGGCATCGAGCAGGTCTGCGACGCGGTGCGCGACTGCTGGGTGAGCCTCTATGCCCCGCACGCGATGAGCTACCGAGCGGCTCGCGGCGCCGCGCTCGACCCGGCGATGGGGGTGACCGTCCAGCAGATGGTGGACGCCGAGGTCTCCGGGGTGATGTTCACGTGCAACCCCGTCAGCGGCGATCCCAGCATGGTGGCCTTGAACGCGAGCTTCGGGCTCGGCATCGCGGTCGTGAACGGCGAGGTGACGCCGGACGACTATCTGATCAGCAAGGTCACGGGCGAAGTGGTACGGCAGACGGTGAGCTCGAAGGACGTCGAGTACGTGCCGGACGCAGCCGGACGCGGGGCCGTGCGGGTGGCGGTGGCGGCGGAGCGGCAAGACGAGCCGTGCCTCGGCGGCGAGCACTTCCCCGCGCTCGTCGAGGTCGCGCGGCGCGTCGAGCGCCACTTCGGGGGCCACCAGGACATCGAGTGGGCGTTCGCGCGCGGACAGCCGCTGCCCAACTCTCTCCGCGTGCTCCAGGCGAGACCCGTGACGACGCTCCGCGGTCCGGCGCCGAAGCTCTCCGCCTCGGCGCTGTCGCTCGTGATGGGCACCTTCGGCGCCTCCGAGAAGCCGCAAGAGCGGTCCTGACGCCCGTATGCCGCTCGACGAGAAGGACGTCCGCGAGATCCTCCGGCTGATCGACGAGTCGGACGTCGACGAGCTCCGCGTCGAGATCGACGATCTCTCGCTCCACGTGGTTCGCGGCGGGGCGCCGCCTCCGGCCGAGTTGCCGGCGCCGCCAACCGGGGCGGTCGGAGGTGCCGAGCCCACGTCCCCCGCCGGGGCCGCCACGACCGACGAGTCGTTCCTGGTCTCGGCCCCGATGCTCGGCACGTTCTACCGCGCCGAGGCGCCCGGAGCGCCGCCCTTCGTGGACGTCGGCGCGCGCGTCGAGGCTCACACGATCGTCTGCCTGATCGAGGTCATGAAGATGATGAACGCGATCCCTGCGGGCGTGACCGGGACGGTGGTCGCCGTCTGTGCCGAGAACGCAGAGCTCGTCGAGTACGGGGCGCCGCTCTTCCGGGTGCAGCCCGACCGATGAGCGCTCCGCGGACGAGCAGCCTGGTCGACGTCGTCGACACGACGCTGCGCGATGGCAACCAGAGCCTGTGGAGCGCGACCGGCCTCACGACGTCCGACATCGTCGCGATCGCGCCCACCATCGACCGCGTCGGCTTCCGTGCGGTGGACTTCACGTCGAGCACCCACATGGCCGTGGCGGTCCGTTTCCACCGGGAGGATCCCTGGGAGCGACTCAGGCTCGTCCGCTCGGCGATGCCGGAGACGCGGCTCGGCTTCATCACGACCGGCATGCGCTTCATCACCTGGGTGCCCGTCGACGAGGACGTGATGCGGCTCGCGTTCCGCTGTGTCGTACGCAACGGGATTCGCCGCTTCCAGTTCGCCGACCCCTCCAACGACCCGGTCCGTCTGCGGCGCGTCGCCGCGCTGGCCCACGAGGAGGGCGTCGAGGAGGTGATCATCGGACTGACGTACTCGGTCAGCGAGGTGCACACCCACGCGTACTACGCGGAACGTGCCGCCGCGCTCGCCGACTGCGCCGACATGGACGGCCTGTACCTCAAGGATCCAGGCGGTCTGCTGACGCAGGCGGCCGTGCAGGAGCTGGCGCCGCACTTCCTTCGTGCCGCTCGTGGGCGTCCCGTCGAGCTGCACAGCCACTGCACGATCGGCCTCGCTCCGTTCGTCTACGTGGAGGGGCTGCGCGTCGGGTTCGACGCGCTCCACACCGCCGTCGCGCCACTGGCCCGCGGGACGTCCAACCCGGCCGCCGAGACGACCCTTCGCGACCTGGAGGCGGAGGGCTTCTCGCACCGCCTGGACGTCGACGCTCTCGCCGAGATGTCGGGGTACTTCCGGGAGCTCGCGCGTGAAAGGGGCCTTCCGGTCGGCCGGCCACAGGAGTTCGACTCGACCTACTACCACCACCAGCTCGCGGGCGGGATGGTCTCCACGACGCAGCGGATGCTCGACGAGCTACGCAGGCCCGAGCTGTTCCCCCGCGTGCTCGAGGAGGTCGGCCGCGTACGGGCGGAGATGGGATACCCGATCATCGTCACGCCGGTGTCGCAGCTCGTTGCGACACAGGCGGTGCGGAACGTCATCGACGGCGAGCGCTGGTCGAACGTCTCGGACGAGACCGTCCGCTACTTCCTCGGCCACTACGGCGAGCCGGCCGCGCCCGTCGACCCCGACGTCGCCGACCACGTCCTCTCCCGGCCGCGTGCCGCGGAGCTGAGCGGGCTCGAGCCGCTCCAGCTCGAGGGAGCGCGAACTCGCTTCCGGCCGGGGATCTCCGACGAGGAGCTGCTCCTGCGTCTGACGATGCCCGAGGAACAGGTGGATGCGATGCTCGCGTCGCCCCCCTCCTCGTCTGCGGTCAGGACGAAAGCGCCCGGCAGGGCAGGGCGCCACCCCGTGGTGACGCTGCTGCACGAAGTTGCCAATCGCAGGTCGATCTCGTACCTGGACGTGCGGAAGGGAGACGACCGGGTGGTGTGGCGCCGTGCGACTTGACGACGTAGGGGCATTCGTCCTCGACGTCGACGGGACGCTCGTGCACCGCGCCGGCGAGGCGATCCACGTCCAGCCGGGAGCGGTCGAGGTGCTGGAGCGGATCCGCGCGTCCGGCCGCCCGTTGGCGCTCTTCACGAACGGCAGCCACGTGCCGCCGGAGGCGTTCGCCGAAGGGCTTCGAGCAGTCGGGCTTCACGTCGGCGACGACGAGATGCTCACGCCGCTGCGCAGCGTCCAGGTGTACCTCCGGGCGCTCGAACGCGATGTCGCGGTGCTCCTGTTCGGCACCGCCCGGGCGCGTGAGTACCTGGTGCAGGCCGGGCTGCGGATCCTGGACGAGGGGGACGCGGAGCGCGCAGACGCGGTCTTCGTCGCGCACACCGACGTGGTCGACTTCGCCCAGCTCGAAGAAGCGGCCCGTGCCGTGCTCGCCGGCGCCCCACTGCTGACCGGCAGCTTCGTCCCGGCCTACGCCGGGGCCGACGGGCCGATCTTCAGCCGCGGCGCGATGGTCACTGCCGCGATCGCGAAGGTCACCGGTGCGCGTCCGGTCGTCGTGGGGAAGCCCTCCCGGGCGGCGCTCCGGACGATCTACGACCAGGTGGGCGTGCCGTCCCGCGACCTCGTCGTGATCGGCGACGACCTCGACCTGGACGTCGCACTCGGCCGTCTCGGCCGCGGGCGGACGATCCTCGTCCGCAGCGGTATCAGCGGCTCGATCGACCTGGGCCGGCTGCCCGAGAGGCAGCGCCCCGACGCGGTCGTCGACGGCGTGGAGAAACTGCTCGACTGGCTCTGACGCCTGGGCGCACCGGCCGTTCTGACTCGGCCCGGCCGCGCTCGGCAGCGGCTACATGTACATGGCGGGAGCGGAGGCGCTATCCGAGCGAACCAGCAGGCCCGCGGCCCGTGTCGCCCCGGGTTCGCGCCGGAGCCGGCGCCCGAGCGTGGCCGCTCGTTCTCGGGTCCCGGACCCGAGAACCTGGCGCACCGCGGCGGCGATGTCGCCCGCGGTCGCGCGGTTCGGGTCGAGGGCGGCACCGACCCCTGCTGCGACGAGGTCGGCGGCGACGGCGAACTGGTCGGTCGAGAACGGCAGCCCTACCACCGGCAGCCCGGCTGTCAGCGCCTCCATGACCGTGTTGTTCCCTGCGTGGCAGACGACGACGTCGCATGCGCGCAGTGCGGCGACCTGGGGCAGGCGCGGCCGGACGATCCAACTCTCCGGGAGCGGTCCGAGGTCGCCCGGCGCGGTGACACCTGAAGCGATCACGGCTTCCAGGCCGACTGCGCGGAGCGCATCTGCGATCCCACCGAGGACATCCGAGCGCGCTGACAGGAAGCTGCCGAGCGCGACGTACGCTCTCGGCGGCTCGCCTCCCGGCTCGAGGGCGTCGAGCTCCGGGTCGCCAGGCTCCTCTCGGACGCACGGGCCGACGAGCGTCGCTCCGGTGGCGACCCCGGGGCCGGCGAGGCTGCCGGGGTAGTTGACGAGCGTCCCCCGCGGGGCGCCTTCGGCGAAGGCGTCCTCGACGGGCTGGGCGTGCGGGGCCAGTTCGAGCAGCGTCTCGTTGAAGCGCCGTGTGAACGCGCGCGCCGCACGGGTGCAGAGCGCGTGTAACGCGTCGAGCTCTTCCCGCTGCGCGAACCCCGCAGGCCTGCGGGCCGGGTAGCCGAACGGCACTCCGAGCGGCGGCAGCTGGCACGGATGCCCCGGAAGGAACGACGTGAAGGAGATGCCCAGCGCGCGGAAGCCAAGGGCGGCACCAAACGCGAGTTGGTCGGAGAGGACGATCGTCGGTCGGACGTCGTCGACGATCTCGGCCAGCCGTGCTGCGACGCGGTCGGGCTCCCAGAGCAGGTCGTGGAGCCGTCGTCGGGCCTGAAGCTCGAGCGTCGCCACCATCCCTTCGCGTGTCGCGGCGAGAAAGCCCTTCAGGCTGGGGTCGTCAGCGTGCGTCTCGGGCGTGGGATTGCTGCCCGCTCCGAGCCGGAGCTCCACGTGATGGAAGCCGTCGGCGAGCACCCGCTCGAAGAGGCCCGCCCCCGTCGCGAAGACCACGTCGTGCCCGTCGTCGCGCAGCGCGGCGCCGACTGCCGCCGTCGGCAGGTAGTGCGAGACGTAGTCCGGGCAGACGAGGAGCGCCGTCATGCGGCGTGGAGCGCGGCCTCGCCGGTGACGCTTGCGTACAGCGAGACGAGCCGGTCGGCCATCGCGCCGACGGTGAAGCGCTTCTGCACGAGCGAGCGGGCGCGCGCCGCCCGGGTGGGATCGAGCCTGGCAGAGGCGGCTCTGGCGAGACCTGTCCGGAGCGACTCGAGATCGGTGGTGTCGGCCAGGAAGCCCGTATGCCCGTCTTCGATGTAGGTCGGCGGGCCGCCACGGTCGGGGCCGACGACCGAAAGGCCTGCCCCCAGCGCCTCCAGGAGGGCCAGGCCGAACTCCTCCTTCCGGCTCGGGCAGGCGTAGACACCTCCGGGGGCGGCAAGGCCGGGGATCCCGTGCGCCGCGGCGCGGAGAATCTGCGCCACCTCGGCGTGTGGCCGGTGGCCGAGGAGGACGAGGCCCTTGCGGGCGCCCGGCAGGCGGGCGCAGACCGCCTCGATCTCCGCGATGACGGACCGCTCCTCGGGCGTCGGGCTCTCGAGGTCGCCGCCGACGATCAGAAGGTTGAAGCTCTCGAGCAGCTCCGGGGCACCCGCCCAGGCCTCGACGAGCTGCGGGATGCCCTTGACGCGGTTGAGTCGTGCCACCGTGAGCAGCAGTGGGAGCCCGAGCCGATGCTCGGGCAGCGACCCGACCACCGTGCCGAGCGCGCGGATCGCGGGCGCGTCCGGCGCGACCGGCCGCTGCGCGGCGGTGTCCACGGCGATCCCTTCCGGGATGGTCCAGAGCCGGTCGGGCCGGACGGCGTCGAACGAGGGGCCCAGCAGTGCCCGCAGCTCCCGCTCGACGCCCGGTCGTGGGAGCACCGCGAGCGCGTCGGCCTCGCGCAGCATCCAATCGACGAGCCACGCCCGGAAGACGTAGTGATGCTCGAGATCGGCTGCGGGGAAGGTCTCGCGGTCGAGCCGACCGGCCGCTTCGCTCTCGCGCAAGACCGAGTGCGGGTCGGGCGCGAGCGTGAAGACGACCGGCACGCCCAGCCTACGGAAGACCCGCGCCGCGGCGAAGGTGCCGACGTCGGCGAAGCGAAGGTGAGCGACGTCGAACGGTCCGTGGCGGGCGACCGAGCGGGTGAGCGCGGCTTCGATGTCGTGGCGGTAGGGCCACTGCTCGGCCGTCGTGAGGTATCCGGCGGGGCCGAATCGAAGGCGCTCGATCCGCGAGCCTCGTCCGATCGGCTCCTCGGCCCGGGAGTAGACGCCCGGGAGCGAAGGATCCTCGAAGGCGCGCGTGAAGGTCACGACCTCGGAGACGCCGGCATGGGCGTCGAGCGCGCGGGTCAGGCTCAGGAGGAGCGTCGCGAGGCCGCCGCCGTCGCCGGCACCGGCGCCGCGGAGGTCGGCGTCCAGGCGGCCCTGGAGAGAGACCTGGGCGATCCGGAGCCCGGGAAACCCTCGACGCGGAAGGACGGCGGGGTGCAGAGGGCGCGGCGGACGCAGCCAGCGCTCGAGGGTTAGGCCGGCGACCATGGCCGCGAAGCCACCCCTCGCGGCGAGTCCCGTCAGGCGCGCGATCGCGCGTGGCTGGTGTGAGCGCTCGCCGAGCGCCCACGCGGCGTGCGCCCTGCGGCCGGCATCGGCGCCATGGAGCGCGTCGAGCAGCAGGCCGCGCGTCCTGCCGTCGATGCCGCGCGCGACGGCATGGAGGACAAGCAGCCTGGACGTCGGATCGGCCCTGCGCAGGGTCGCCGCGAGAAGGCGGAGGTGCGCGTCGTCGAAACCGCCTCGCCTAAGAGCGAGGGCCGCGGTGATCGCCTCGAGCACCGAGCCGTGGAACAGCCGGCGCCAGTCGCTGGGCACGTTCTCTCGCGGCTTCGAGGTCTTCGTCATGGGGTTCCTGACCGAGGTCGCGGATCGATGCCGTGCAGGCAACGACGGGTGCCGCCCGGCGCCGTGAGCAGGCGCCGGGCGGCGGGAATGGTCGTCCCTAGGGGATCAGCACCCTGTTGACGACGTGGATGACGCCGTTCGAGGCCTTCACATCGGGGGTCGTCACCCGGGCGCCGCCGACGGTCACCTTGCCGCCGCTGACTCGGATGGAGACCGACTTGCCGTTCAGGGTCTTCGCGGAGCTGAGCTTCACGACCTTGGACGCCGGGACGTTGCCCCTGACGACGTGGTAGAGCAGCACCGAGCGGAGCTTTGCCTTGTCCTTGGCGAGCGCAGCGAGCGTCGCCTTGGGCACCTTCGCGAAGGCGGCGTCGGTGGGGGCGAAGACCGTGAAGGGCCCCTTGCCCTGCAACGTGCCGACGAGGCCTGCCTTGGTGAGCAGCGAGGCAAGCGTCTTGAACGTGCCGGCTGCGACTGCCGTCTGCACGATCGTCTTCGACGTTGCCGGCGCGGCCTCCTGAGGGATCAGCACCGAGTCGATCACGTGGATGACGCCGTTCGAGGCCATCACGTCGGGGGTCGTGACCTTCGCGCCGTCGACAAAGACCGAGCCGTCGACGACCTTGATCGCGACCGACCTGCCCTCGGCCGTCTTCGCCGAGGTGAGCTTGACGACGTCGGCCGCCGTGGCACGGCCGGGGACGACGTGGTAGAGCAGAACGGACTTGAGCTTGGCCGGGTCCGCGGCGAGGGCGTCGAGCGTCGCCTTGGGCACCTTCGCGAACGCCGCGTCGGTGGGGGCGAACACCGTGTACGGCCCGCCCGAGGTCAGCGTGTCGACCAGGCCCGCCTTCTGAAGCAGCGAGGCGAGCGTCGTGAACTGCCCGGCGCTGACGGCCGTCTGGACGATGTTGTCATTGGCTTCTACGCGCGCCCCGGTCGAGGCGGATGCGCCGAACGACGTTGCGGCGATGGCAACGACGAGTAGCGCGAGCATGGCGGTGATGCGCTTCATCTGCGATGTCCTTTCGTGTGATTCGGGCGGCTGCAGGCAGCAGCACCCGATCGATGACGTGGATGAGCCCGTTGCGTCTGAACCCTCTGCTGTATCCTGCTCCTTCTTGTACAGACTCTGTACCTAAGCTGTACGAGAGTAGCGGCCCAAACCGCGGCTTGTCAAGTTTTTGTCACAGGTCTGTATAGTCCGACGGTGCCCGTTGGCCCTGGATCCCTTCGCATCGGCGAGTTCGCCCGGCGCGTCGGCGTCAGCCCGGAGCTACTGCGCGCCTGGGAGCGCCGCTACGGCCTCTTGCAGCCGTTCCGCTCGGCCGGCGGCTTCCGCCTCTACACGTCAGAGGACGCCCAGCGCGTGACACGCATGCGCCGAGCCCTCGACGCCGGGCTCTCCGCGGCGGAGGCGGCACGCATCGCGCTCGAGCAAGGCCGCCCGTCGGCGGGCCCGCTGGACGACGCGGCTGCCCGTCTCGTCGCGGCTACCCGAGACTATGACGAGTCCGGCGCGCACGACGTGCTCGACGAGAGCCTGGCCTCGTTCGGCATCGAGACCGTGCTGCGGGAGGTGATCCTCCCCGCCCTCACGCAGGTCGGCGACGACTGGCAGCGGGGCACGATCGACGTCAGCCAGGAGCACTTCGTCAGCAACCTCGTCCGGGGGCGGCTCCTCGCGCTCGCGCGGCTCTGGGGTCGGGGAAGCGGGCCGCTCGCGCTTCTCGCATGCGCTCCCGGCGAGCGGCACGACATCAGCCTGCTCGCGTTCGGGCTCGTCCTGCGCTCGCACGGCTGGCGCATCCTCTACCTCGGCGCCGACACACCGATCGAGACCGTGACCCACGCGGCCGCGACGACGGGGCCGGCCGTCGCCGTCGTCACGAGCTTCGACGCTCGGCTACTCGAGGCGCAAGTGGCCACCCTTTGCCGGCTCGCGAACACGACCCCGCTCGTCCTGGCGGGGCCTGGTGCCTCGGATGCCCTCTGCGCCCGGCTCGGCATGCGCCGGCTCGACGGCGACCTCGTCGCCGCGGCGAACGAGATCGCGGCCTGGGACGCGTCCGGCCTCTGAGGCGGCGTGGGCCAGTTCGACCTCGACACCGAGGCCGGCGGCTGTTCCTCGAACGGATGCTGTCGTTCCTCGAGCGGTTCCTCCGACCGACGCCCGAGGACTGAGCGGCGGGAGGCTACCGATCCTCGGCCGGCTCGAGGTCGAGCGCGCACGAGTTGATGCAGAAGCGCTGACCCGTCGGCTGCGGCCCGTCGTCGAACAGGTGCCCGAGGTGTCCGCCGCACGCCGCGCAGACGACCTCGGTCCGCACCATCCCGTGGCTCATGTCGAGCCTCGTCTCGACGGCGTCGAGCCCGGCCGGCTCGAAGAAGCTGGGCCAGCCCGAGCCCGAGTCGTACTTCGCGTCGGAGCGGAACAGCTCCGCCCCACACCCGGCACAGCGGTAGACCCCGGGCTCCTTCGTGTCGTGGTAGGCGCCGGTGAACGCGCGCTCGGTCGCCTGCTGTCTGAGCACCGCGTACTGCTCGGGCGTCAGCCGCTCGCGCCACTCCTTCTCGGTCAGCTCGACCTTCTTCGCCACGCCTACGTCACCACGAGCGAGACCGCGACGAACTGCGACACCGCGGCCGCCACGACGAGCAGGTGGAAGATCTCGTGGAAGCCGAGAGTGTGCGGGAAGGGGTTCGGCCACTTCGCCGCGTAGATCAGGGCGCCGACCGTGTAGAGCCCGCCTCCGACCATCACGAGCACGGCGCCGGTGATCCCGATTCCCGAGAACATCTGCGGCAGTGCGAGGACGCCGACCCAGCCGACGGCGACATAGGCGACGGCGCTGAGCCAGCGCGGCGAGTCGATCCAGACGAGCTCGAGCGTGAGCCCGAGCGCCGCTCCGAGCCAGACCGTCACCAGGACCAGCCACTGCGTCGTGCCCTCGAAGCAGAGGAGGGCGAACGGCGTATAGCTGCCCGCGATGAAGACGAAGATCATCGAGTGGTCGAGCCGCCGCGCCCACAGCCTGCGCGCGGCGCTCTTCCACGGGAACCGGTGGTACAGCGCGCTCGCCCCGAACATCGCGGCGAGCGCAGCCGCGTACACCCACGACGAGAAGGTGGCGAGCCAGCCGTCCGACAGCACGACGAGCACGACGCCCGCAGCGACCGCGGCGACGAACGCCCACTGGTGGAAGACGCCCCGCAGCCGGGGCCTGAGCTCGGCGTCCATCCTCTCCATTGTCGCACGCGTTTCGGAT
>CAVVCG010000025.1:0-27016 GCA_963746655.1 uncultured Actinomycetes bacterium
GGCTGAGGGTTGACTACCGCGCACGGTCGAGCAGGAACTCACGCTCCTGCTCGATGTCCTCGGACAGGCGTGCCGCCGCCCAGACGGGCAGCCAGCGGTCGACGAGCCCGCGGTCGAGCGACGCCTCTCGCGCATACGCGCGCAGGTAGCCGCTGACGAGCAGCCGCCTCGCGACCGGCGCGATCACGCGCACGACGACGGGCGTCCCGTCGGCCAGCTTGCCGCCGCCCGTGAGCAGGATCGTCCGCGCGACGTCGGCCGCCGGGTCGCCGCTCGTCCCGTTCGTCCAGTCGATCACGACGCAGCCGTCCGCAGTCCGGAGCAGGTTCGCCGGATGGAAGTCGCCGTGCAGGAGCCGGTCGCCGTCGGGAAGGGCGTCGAGGCGCTCGAGCGTACGCGCGCGCACGTCGTCCGGGACGAGCGGCGACCCGAGCCGATGCCGCAGCTCGGCGCGCAGCTCCGGCAGCCCGGCCGGCGCTTCGACCCGGTGCAAAGCCGCATGTTCGGCTCCGAGCGTCCTCCCCACCGACCGCACCGACCACGGCCGCGCCGCGAGCCAGTCGAGCAGATCGCTGCCGTCGACGCGCTCGAGGACGACGCCGGGGCGGCCGTCGACGGTGACGCGCTCGTAGACAGCCGGCACGCTCGCCCCCGCATCGTGCGCCGCCCTCAGCGCGATCACCTCGCGCTCGATCATGCCGGTGTCGGAGGGGTCGCGGGCGAGTCTGAGGACGCGTCCTTCGTCCCACGAGAAGACCTCGGCCTCGCGCCCGGATCCGAGCAGCTCCAGGTCGCCGGTCGACACCGCCTTCAGATCTTAGGCGGCTCTCATGCTGGTCCGGCACGCTTCACCTATGACCGATCTCGAGAGACAGCTCACCCGCCGCCGGCTCCTCGAGCTCGGCCTCGTGCTGCCTCCGCTCGCGGCGATCGCCGGCCGCACCGACCTCTTCTCCTCCCCCGCCCTCGCCGCGACGCCGGCCGTCCTCGACGCCGACGACGACCCGACGCCGGAGCTGACCGAGGGCCCCTACTTCACCCCCAACTCCCCCAAGCGCAAGTCGATCCTCCCCTCAGGCGCGGTCGGCACGCGGCTCACCCTCACCGGCCGCGTGCTGACCACCGCAGGGAAGCCGATCGCGAACGCGCTGATCGACTTCTGGCAGGCCGACGCTCGCGGCGCCTACGACAACAGCGGCTATCGCTTCCGCGGCCACCAGTTCACGAACGCGAAGGGGCAGTACTCGCTCCTCACCGTCGTCCCGGGCCTCTATCCCGGCCGCACGAAGCACATCCACGTGAAGGTCCAGGCGCCGCACGAGCCGGTGCTGACCACACAGCTCTTCTTCCCCGGCGTCGCCCGAAACGCCAGCGACGGCATCTTCACGAGCGAGTGCCTCGTCGAGCGCTGGCGGCTCGTCCAGGGCCGCGCGCGTCGCCGCGTTCGACTTCGTCCTCGACGTCTGACGGTCAGAACGCGCCGGCGCCGCTGCTCGCAACCTGGAGCGGCAGGACCTCGACACCCGGGAACCGGGCACGAAGTTCGGCGGCGCATGAGGTCACCTCGTCCTGCCGCGCCCAGACGATCACCGTCGGGCCCGACCCCGAGATCGTCGCGCCGAGTGCGCCGTCCGGCGGGTCGGACCGGACCGCCGCGAGCAGCGGCGCCTTGGCGGCCCGGTAGGGCTCGTGCAGGCGGTCGTCGGCCGCGGCCGCGAAGAGCTCTGCCGAGCCGCTCGCGAGTGCGGCGCCGAGCAGCGTCGCGCGCCCGACCGAGTACGCGGCGTCCGCGTGCGCGATCTCGGCCGGAAGCTCGGCGCGGGCGCCCTGCGTCCCGACCCGCTCCTCCGGGACGAGCGCGATCGGCTGCGCGGGCGTCGCGTCCGCGATCCGGGCGATCCTGCCGTCCCACGTCAGGCAGACGCCGCCTGCGAGCGCCGCCGCCAGGTTGTCGGGATGACCCTCGAGGTCGACGCCGAGGCGCAGCAACTCCTCCGGATCGGGGGTGCCGCCGGCGACGAGCGCACCCGCCACGAGCCCGAGCGCCACGGTCGCGGCGCTGGAGCCGAGCCCGCGCTCGCGTGGGATCCGGTCGGTGAACGCGAACGAGAGGCCCTCGGTCGGGGCCAGCCTCGCGAACGCCCGGATCGCGAGGTGGTCCGGGTCGGGCCGCTGCGTCGCGGCATCGGTCACCTCGAGCTCGTTCCAGAGCTCGAGCGCCGCGGCCGCGCAGTCGAAGCCCGGCCCGAGATTCGCGGTCGTCGCCGGCGCCCGGACTCGAAGCTTCATGCCGAGGCGATCAGCTCGTCGAAGCTGCCGGTGTCCTTCAGCCCGTGGCCGGTCAGGACGCAGACGACCCGGCTCCCCGTGGGGACGCCGGCGCGCGCGAGCCCGGCGACGGACGCGGCGGACGCCGGCTCGCAGAAGAGCCCCTCCTCCCGCGCGAGCGTCCGCCAGGCCGCCACGATCTCTGCATCCTCGACGGTGATCACCTCGCCGCCCGTTGCCGCGGTCGCCTCTGCGACCTCGTGCGCGTGCACCGGATCGCCGATCCGGATCGCGGACGCAACCGTCGTCGCCCGCGCGGCCGCCTGGACCGGGACGAAGCGCGGCATCGGCCCGGGCGCCTCCGTGAACCCCTTGAAGTAGGCAGCGGTGTTGCCGCCGCCGCCGTACGGCAGTGCGAGCACGTCCGGTGGCGCGCCGAGCTGCTCGACGAGCTCGAACGCAGCCGTCTTCTGCCCCTCGAGCCGGTGCGGGTTCGTGGAGTTGACGAAGGCGTAGCCCTCGTCCTCGGCGAGTTTCAGCGCCGCGGCGAAGGCGTCCTCGAACGTGCCGTCCACGGGGAGCAGGCGTGCTCCGGCGGCGCGGACCTGGACGAGCTTCCCGGCGGCAACGGCGCCGGCAGCGTGCACGACGACGGCCTCGATCCCGGCACGCGCCGCATAGGCGGCCGCCGACGCCGCCGTGTTGCCCGTGGACGCGCAGACGACGCCGGGCGCGCCGGCCTCGAGCGCCTTCGAGACGGCGACCGCCATGCCGCGGTCCTTGAAGGACCCGGTCGGGTTCGCCCCCTCCCACTTCAACCAGACGTCGAGACCGAGCCGCTCCGAGAGCCGTTCCGCCCGGACGAGAGGCGTCGAGCCTTCGCCGAGCGAGACGAGCGGCGTCGAGTCCGACAGCGGCAGGGACGAGCGGTAGCGCTCGAGCAACGAGCCCCTCACGGGACACCTCGCTCGACCACGAGACGGAGCGCGTCGGGGCGCCCCTGCACCTCGGCGAGCGATCCGATCGCATCGAGCGCGGCGTCGACGCGGCCCGACGGCGCCGTGTGCGTGACCACGTCGAGCGCGGCGGCCCCGTCGACCAGATGCTGCGTCAGCCGCGCGATCGAGACACCCTCGCGGGCGAAGCTCTCGGCCACGTGGGCGAGCACACCGGGCTGGTCGGCGACCTCGATCCGCACGTAGTACGACGCGGGTAGCTCACCGGGCGGCAGCTTCTCGAGCGTCCGCCAGCTTGCGTCTCCCTGCAGGAAGCCGGTGCCGCTGGAGCCGAGGACGCTGACGAGATCCGCCACGATCGCCGACGCGGTCTCGATTCCGCCGGCGCCGGGGCCTTCGAGCATCAGCTCCCGGATCGCGTCCCCCTGGAGCATGACGGCGTTGAACGCGCCCGCAACGGAGGCCAGCGGGTGCTCGCGGTCGACGAGCGACGGCCCGACGCGGACGTCGACGGCGTCGCCGACGAGTGTCGCCGTGCCGACGAGGCGCACCACTGCCCCCAGCGACCGAGCCGCCTCGATGTGCTCCGGTTTGAGGCCCTCGATCCCTTCGTAGGCGACGTCGTCGACGAGCACGCGCGATCCGAACGCCACCGTCGCGAGAATCGCCATCTTCGCGGCCGCGTCGGCGCCGTTGACGTCCTCGGCGGGATCGGCCTCGGCGTAGCCCAGCCGTTGCGCCTCGGCGAGCGCATCCTCGTAGGTGTCCCCCGCCTCCATGCGCGTGAGGATGAAGTTGGTCGTCCCGTTGACGATCCCGAGCACGCGGTGGACGTTGGTCGCGACGAGCGACTCCCGCAGCACCTTGATCACGGGGATCGCCGCGCAGACCGAGGCCTCGAAGCGCAGCTGGACGCCGGCCTCCGAGGCAGCGGCGAAGAGCTCCGCGCTGCGGCGGGCGACCAGCTGCTTGTTGGCGCTGACGACGGGCTTGCCCGCGCGGAGGAGGTCGAGCACGTAGCCGCCGGTCGGCTCGAGGCCGCCCATCACCTCGGCCACGATCGCGATCGAGTCGTCCTCGAGGATCTCGGCGAAGTCCGTGGTGAGGACGCCGTCCGCCGTCTGGAAGCCACGGTCCTTGCCGGCGTCGCGGACGAGCGCCTTCACGACCCGCAGGCGGTGGCCGGTGGCGCGTTCGATGTCGTCGCCGCCCTCGACGAGCATGCGGTCGACCGCGGCACCGACGGTGCCGTAGCCGAGGAGCGCGACGGGAACGTCGACGGAGGCCATTGCGCCGACCCTATCGATGGCGCGCCCGTGAAGAAGGCGCCGACCAGAATCGAACTGGTGTGCGAGGCTTTGCAGGCCTCTGCCTAACCACTCGGCCACGGCGCCGTGGCGGGCGCATCGTAGCGAGCCGCTTCACCCGTAACCCGTCGAGCAGCGGGCCCGTTGTACCTCCGTCAACTGCACACAGGAGGCCCGAATGTACATCGGAGGCGGACTTCTCACCCTCATCGTCGTGATCCTGCTCCTCGTCTGGCTCCTCTAGGACAACGGTTTCCGGGCGCCCCGCGTGGGCGCCCGTTGCGTCTCTCGCGGCTGCTCGGCCGCGTATCGCTTGTAACGCAGGAAGATCGCTCTTACGGGGGATGCCCGCCCTCATCGGCAATCCCAAGATGCGATCAGGCGGCACGGTCTAGACATCGTTTTTCGTTTCCGGAGGTCCAGTCCAGTGCACGCTCGCCTCGTCACTCTCGCCGCCCTCGCCGCGTTGACGCTCACGGCCACGGCCGCAGGCTCGCTCGACGCCGGCTCCAGCCTCCGCTTCGGCTTCCTGCCGCAGCGCGCGTTCCAGGGTCAGCCCGCCTCGCTGTCGGTCGTCGTGCGCCCCACCGGCGTCCGCTGCGTCGCCAGCGTCCGCTACGCCGACGCGACGCTGCAGCGCCTGCCCTCGGTCGTCGCACGCGCCGGCAGGGCCACCTGGCGCTGGGACATCCCGGCCAAGGTGAAGACCGGCTCGGCGACCGCAGCCGTCTCGTGCGGCCGCGCGGGCAGGTCCACCGGCAACTTCACCGTGACCGGCCCGCCGTCGGCGCCCGCACGCGTGGTCCAGCGCAAGAACGGCTTCTCGCAGCGGATCGTCGGCATGTCGCGCCGTGTCAGCTACGGCGTCGAGCTCGCGAACCCGTCACCGGAGAACGACGCGCTCGGCGTCAAGGTGCTCGTCAACTTCGTCGACGCGACGAACCGCGTCGTCAACACCGAGAACGTCGACGTCGAGAGGATCGGCGCCGGCACCGTCTACTACCTCGGCGGCTCGACGAGCATCCCGGACGGCACACCCGTGTCGAAGCTCGAGATCGTGACGCGCATCACCGGCCAGGCGCCGAAAACGAAGATGGGGCCGAGCTTCGCCGACGTCCTCGTCCAGGCGCAGGTGTGGGATCCGGCGTGGACGGGTGCCGTCGTCGGTCAGATCGTCAACGACCACCCGACGATGCTGCTCAAGAACACGCAGATCTCGGCCGTGATCTACGACTCCGCCGGCAACGTCATCGGCGGCTCGCAGGGCGGCAGCTACGGCGAGCTCCCGCCGGGTGTCCGCGCCTACTTCCAGGCGTCGTCGGGCGCGGATGCGATCCCGTTCGACCGGGCCGCATCGGCGAGCGTCTCCACGATCGGCACGTACGAGGCGCAGAGCTAGAGGAACGGCTCCAGGAGCGGAGTGCTCCGGCCGATAACGAGCGCATGAGCACCCCCGAACCCGGGCTGGGATGGATTCCGCTCGGCCAGCTGCTGGTCGACGGTCGCATCCTCACCGAGGAACAGCTCCGGCGCGTGCTCGAGGAGAAGGCCTCTTCGGGCCGGCGCCTCGGCGAGATCGCGGTCTCCCTCGGCTTCACGACCGAGCGGGCGATCGCGGGCGCGCTGGCCGAGCAGTACGAGCTCGAGTTCGTCGACCTCGACGTCGCCGAGCTCGACAAGCAGGCGGTCGCCCTGCTGCCGGAGGAGCTGGCGCGCCGGTACGAGGCGCTGCCGCTGCGCATCCTCGAGGACGGCACGCCCCTCCTCGCCGTCACCGACCCGACGAATCTCGCGACCGCCGACGACCTCCGCTTCGCGCTCGGCTCCAGCTTCCGGATCGCCGTCGCGGAGAGCGCGCAGATCGACGTTGCGATCGCACGGGCGTATCGCCCTTCGCTGCAGCTGATCATCGAGGAGGGCGACGACGCGTCCGAGGAGGAGCGCAGCAACGACATCAGCACGCTTGCCTCGAGCACGCCGACGGTCACCCTCGTCAACTCGCTGCTGGCGACGGCGCTCGAGCAGGGTGCATCCGACCTCCACTTCGAGCCACGGCGCGAGGACATGCTCGTCCGGATTCGCGTCGACGGCGTCATGCGGGAGCTCGCGACAGTGCCGAGGCACATGCAGCAGGCGGTCACGAGCCGGCTGAAGCTGATGGGCAGGCTCGACATCGCCGACCGCCGCGCTCCGAAGGACGGTCGCCTGGCGGCGTTCTTCGACACGGGCCGCATCGACATGCGGATCGCCGTCGTGACGACGACGCACGGCGAGCAGGTCGTGTTGCGGATCCTCGGCAGCGGCGGCGACCAGCACCCGACCATCGCGGCGCTCGAGATGGAGCCGTACGCGGAGGCAGCGTTCGTCACCGCGATCGAGCAGCCCTACGGCACCGTGATCGTCTGCGGGCCGACCGGCTCGGGCAAGACGACCACGCTCTACGGCGCGATCGACCACGTGAATCGCAGCGACCGCGCCGTGATGACGATCGAGGATCCGGTCGAGTGGCGGCTCGACGGCGTCAACCAGGTCGAGGTCGACGTCAAGGGAGGCCTCACCTTCGCCAGCGGCCTCCGCACGATCCTCCGCTCCGATCCCGACGTCCTTCTGGTCGGCGAGGTACGCGACTCCGAGACCGCGTCGATCGCAATCCAGGCCGCGATGAAAGGGCATCTCGTGCTCACCTCGCTCTACGCCCACAATGCGGCCGGCGCGATCGCACGCCTGCGCGACATGGGTGTCGACGCCTCGATGCTCGCTGGCTCGCTCAACGCGGTCGTCGCGCAGCGCCTCGCGCGCCGACTCTGCGTCCATTGCCGCCGTGAGTACGCGGCGAACGCCGAGGAGCTCGGTGTCGCCGACCAGACCATGTCCGACGACGTCCTCCTCTACGCGGCCGTCGGCTGCGCGAAGTGCCAGGGCACCGGGTACGTCGGCCGCGTCGCGCTCCGCGAGGTGATGCCCGTCCACGGCGAGGTGCGGGCCCTGGTCGAGAGCTCCGCGGAAGAGATTTTCGCCGCCGCGGTGCGGCAGGGCATGACGACGCTCCGGGACGACGGCATGCGCCTCGCGCTCACCGGCGTCTCGTCGGTCGACGAGATCCGGCGCGTCACCGGCATCCGCCTGATCTGACGCGTACGCTCGCCGCGCCATGTTGCGCGACCGCCCGTTCGCCCTCTTCTGGGCCGCGCACGCGATCTCCGAGGCGGGGTCGCGGATCACCTACGTCGTCGCGCCGATGCTCGTCTACCAGCTGACCGGCTCGGCGCTCGGCACCGGCGTGCTCGCTGCGCTGCAGGCCGTCCCGTACCTGCTCTTCGGCCTGATCGCGGGCGCGATCGCGGACCGCGCCGACCGGCGCCGCATCATGGTCGGCTGCAACCTGCTCCAGACCGTCATCCTGGCGACCGTCCCAATTGCTTCCGCGGCCGGGGTGCTCACCGTCGAGCAGGTCTTCGTCGTGGCCATGCTCTCGGCGACGCTCTTCGTCTGGTTCGACGCGGCCAACTTCGGCGCGCTGCCGCTGATCGCCGGCCGCGACCGGCTCGTCGAGGCCAATGCCGCCGTCTCGGGAGCATCCAGCCTGATCGCCGTCGCAGGGCCGGCGGTCGCCGGCGTCCTGGCGGCGACGATCGGCCCCGCGAATGCGATCGGCCTCGACGCGGTGAGCTACGGGCTCAGCGCGGTCGCGCTCCTCCTCGTCCGGAAGCCGTTCTCGACGCGACACCTCGAGGCGGCGAGCGTCGAGCCGGTCATCCGCCGACTCGTCGCCGATGTGCGCGAAGGCCTGCGTTTCCTCTGGGGGCATCGGCTCGTGCGTGCGCTGACACTGCTCGGGTTCGGCGTCAGCTTCACCGGCGGCGCGGTGACCGGGCTGACCGTCGTCTACGGCGCTCAAGCCCTCGACCTGCCGGAAACGGGCGTGCGGATCGGGCTCCTGTTCTCGGCTGCGGCGCTCGGCAGCCTCGCGTCGAGCGTGTTGTTGCCGCGCCTGAACCGCCGCTTCGCAACCGGGTCGATCACACTCGCAGGCCTGACGGCTGCCACGGTCGCCGTCGCGGCGCTCGCCTTCGCCAGCAACTTCATTGCGGCGCTCGTCTTCTTCTTCGGCTGGGGCGCGGCGCAGACGCTCGTGATCATCAACGCGATCTCGCTGCGGCAGCGGGTCGCGCCCGATCACCTGCAGAGCAGGGTCAACGTCTCGGCCCGGATGATCGCCTGGGGCGGGATGCCCTTCGGCGCCGCCGTCGGCGGCGCGCTCGCTGAGGTCACGTCGATCGAGACGACCTACCTCGTGATGGCGCTCGGGGTGGCGATCAGCACCGCGATCGGCTGGTTCTCACCGCTCCGCGAGCCCGCGGCTCGGGCAGCGGGGTAGGATCCGCCCGTGGCGAAACCGAGTCATGAGCTGCTTCGCGGAGTCCGGCTCTTTGCGGAGGTCGACGACGGCTTCCTCGAGAAGCTGGCCCCTGAGTTCATGTCGCGGACATACGCGGCCGGGGAGACGCTTGCCGAGGAGGGCGGATCCGGTCAGACGCTCATCGTCATCGAAACGGGAACTGTCACGGTGACGGTCCACGGCGAGGAAGTCGGCCGACTCGGCCCCGGCGACGCCTTCGGGGAGATGTCGCTGGTCGACAGGTCCGCGCGGAGCGCGACGGTGACGGCGGACACGGAAGTGAATGGCTACCAGTTGCCCGTTTGGAGCTTTCGTCCGCTGATCGAGAGCCATCCCGAGGTGGCGTGGCCACTGTTGGAAGCACTCGCTCAGCGGGTCCGCGCAGCGGAAGGCCGCGGCACGCAGTAAGCGAGAGCGGCGCGACGCTAGGGCACTCGGCAGACGATCTTGCCCTGGTATGGCCCGGTGCTGGGCGACGCGTCCGTCTCCGTGACCACGCACGTTCCGTACTTCGTTTCGATCGTCTCGCCTACCACTGGAAGCTGCGGTAACTCGACGGCCTCGAAGTCTTCCCAGGTTGGCGCTTCAATCTTGATCAGGAACCGTTTGATGGGCCACATCATGCAGGGTGAGGCAGGGCCACCGTTTCTTGGAGAGCTCTCAGACTGATTCCGCGCTCCTGGACGTGCCGGAACGTTGCCATTCCGCAGCCACGCCGGGAGGCCACGCCCGCCAACGCTTGGGGCAAGAAAAACCCCGCTGAGCGGGGCTTCTGTGAAGCGGATGATGGGACTCGAACCCACGACCTTCTGCATGGCAACCGGCTCAGACGACATTTTCGTTCCACCTCATCGCCCGACAGCTTCGAGCTGTGCGCGGGTGAGTTCATGTGAACGGCATGCCCGCCAGCTCTTCGATCGCGTCGGCTGCCGCTGCCGACCCACCGGCTGCCGCGAAGGCCGCGGCGATCCGCTCTGCCCCGGGTCGCAGCGTGATCGCCGCATCGACGGCTTGGCGGAGCGTCTGTCCGCTGAGCTTCCTCGCGGGCAAGCGCACGCCCGCACGGGCCACCTCGACGCGGCGGGCGACCTCGGGCTGGTCCCGTCCGAAGGGGACGGCGACGACCGGAACGCCGTGGGCGAGAGCCTTCTGCGTGATGCCCATGCCGGCGTGGCAGACGACGCAGACCGCGCGGGCCAGCAGCGGCGCGTGCGGCACGAAGCGCTCGATTCGCACGTTCGGAGGCGCCTCGAGCCCGACTGGATCGACGTCGGCGGTGGTGACGACGACGTCGACGGGTGCACCGGCGAAGGCCGCGCAGGCTGCTTCCGCGACCGAGCGGTCGTTCTGGAAGAGCGTCGAGCAGGTGACGAGCACGAGCGGCTGCGTCAGCTCGTCGAGCCAGACGGGCGGATCGGCAGGGGGCTCCCAGAGCCCCGGGCCGACGAGCCTGAGCTTCGCGGGCCAATCGGAGCGCGGATACTCGAACGGCTCCGCCGTGTAGGCGATCACGACCGAGGCGGCGAGGTAGATGTCGTCGATGGTCGCGACCGGGCGCAGCCCGAGCTCGGCGCGGAGCGGGTTCACGTGCGTGGCGATGATCCGCTCGAGCGTGCCGAGTGTGAGCCGCTTCGCCAGCCGGTCGCGCAGGCGGCCGATCCGGTCGCGACGAGGAGCCAGCCCAAGCCCAAATGGAGGCGCGTCCCGGGATGGCAGGGGAACCGGCGAGACGATCGAGAACGCCCAGGGGAGCCCCGAGCGCTCGGCGGCCGCGGCCGCGCCCCACGCGCCCTCGTCCACGAACAGGAGGTCCGGCTGCTCGGCCTCGATCGCTTCCGCAAGATCTCGCAGCTGGAAGGGCGCCCGTCCGCCGAACTGTGCGAGCCCCGAGCGGAGGGCGCCGAAACGCGTCCGCGCCCGCCAGTCGTCGGGCACGAAGCGCTCGATCTCGCGCCTGAGCGGACGCGCCTCGAGACCGTGCGAGCGCAGCAGCTCGACGTCGTCGACCCCGCAGCGCACGACGACGCGGTGGCCGCGCTGCGCCAGCTCCAAGAGCGTCGCGACCAGCGGATACAGCCGGCCGGGCACTGCATCGACATACGCCAAGACGATAGCCATCGTCGCTCCTCTCAGCCAAGAGTGGTTCGGAGCCTCCGAACCGCGGGGCGGCTGCTCTTCGCGGCCGCCCCGCGAGTCACCGCACCGCGACCGGTTCCGGTGGCGTTACGGCGTGTCGCAGCGTGGTTCCCGCCCAGAGGGCGACAACCACGATCGCGAGTCCGAGCAGCGCCCACTGCGCGGCCGTCAAGATCGCGATCCCGGCGAGGACGAGCGCGGTCACCCCGAGCAGTCCCAGCACCACGATCGGGGTCGACGAGAGCTTCTCCCCCACGAGCCTTGCCCCGAGAGGGCAGCCGATCGCGCCGATCGCGAGCATGGTCACTGCGGCCCAGCGGTTGCTTCCGAGGTACCACCAGCCCTGGACGTTCGCGGCGTAGACGAACACGACCAGTGAAGCCACGATCGTTCCGGCCAGATCTCGCCGTGTCAGGAACATCTCGGCCTCCTTTCTCTGGTGATTCAGCTCGAGCTACCGCCCGAGCGCAGCCGTTCGATCTGACGATCGATCTCCGCCTCAGTCGTCGGGCGATCGAAGTACGTCTTCAGCGCGGCGGTCGCGAGGAAGAAGCCCCAGATCAAGGCGACGTAGAGAATCCACGGCTCCCAGTCGCCGGGGTTGTCTCCGTCGCTGAAGCGCTCGAAGGCGCCGTTGTCCTGCCATTGGACAAGCGCCCAGACCGCGGACAGCGCGACCATTCCGAGCACGAACACGGCAACGTCCCGTTTCAGCCGGTGGACGCGCTCCACGTGCCTTCGAGCCCATGTGCGAAGCTCATCGTCCTGCGGGCTCGTGGCCGGGGCGATCTGCGACGCCGTCCGCTCGTTCTCCGTGAGCATGTCGGCGGGCACGTCATCACCTCCTTCCCGGGAAGCATCCCCCAGCCGCGGTGCGGAGCGATCGGGGAGATCACTGATTGCCCGTTGCGGTGAAGAGGCAGGGCAGTGCGAATCGGTGTACGTGCCGTTGGTATGCGGGTAAGCCGCAGACCGTTCAGTGCTCGTGCTGATCCCGCGCGGATCGCTCTCGGGGAGTCTGGTGATGACGAACGGGACCGATGGCATCAGCCGCCGGGCAAGGACGCTCGGCAGTGTCTGCGCGTCGCGCCCGAGACGCAAAGGAAGGAGCTCCAATGACCACAATCAAGGATGCTGCGGCTGAGTTTCTCGCGCACAAGCGTGTCGCGGTCACCGGTGTCTCGCGAACACCGGGGAACCACGGCGGCAACGTCGTCTACAAGCGTCTGCGCGACCGAGGCTACGAGGTGTTCGCCGTCAACCCGAACGCCGACGAGGTGGAAGGCGACCGCGCCTACGACGACCTGCGCTCCATCCCCGGTGGCGTCGAGGCGGTCGTGATCGCCACGAGACCCGAACACGCCGAGGCGACGATGCGCGACTGCGTCGAGCTCGGGATCGAGCACGCATGGATGCACCGCGGCCCCGGAGCCGGCAGCGTGTCCGAAGCCGCCACGGAGTACGGCCGCGCGCACGGCATTGCCGTGATCGACGGCGGCTGTCCGTGCATGTTCGGCCCGACCGCCGACACCGGGCACAAGGCGATGCGGTTCCTGTTCACGCTCAATGGCAACGTTCCGAGGAAGGTGTGAGGTTGCCCAGGCTGCGGAGATGTCTGGAGTGCCCCGCCACTGGCGCAAAGGTCATGTGAGCCATGCTCGACGTGATCGACATACGCAAGCGGTTCGGAGACGTGCAGGCACTCGACGGATGCTCGCTCTCGGTGTCGCGCGGCCGGATGCTCGGCTTCCTTGGCCCGAACGGGGCTGGGAAGACGACCGTGATGCGCACCATCTTCGGCCTCGTCGAGGCCGACAGCGGCGAGGTGCTCTGGAACGGGAAGCAGATCGAGCTCGACGAGCGGCTGCGGTTCGGATACATGCCGGAGGAACGTGGTCTCTACCCGCGGATGCCGGTCGGAGAGCAGCTCGCCTACTTCGGGACGCTCCACGGGCTGGGCGACGGTGCGGCACGCGACGCCGCAGGACGATGGCTCGAACGGCTCGGCCTCGCCGGGCGCGCCGACGCGAAGGTGGAGGAGCTCTCGCACGGCAACCAGCAGCGCGCGCAACTCGCGGCTGCGCTGCTGCACGAGCCGGAGCTGCTCGTCCTCGACGAGCCGTTCGCCGGTCTCGACCCGGTCGCCGTCCACACGCTCGTAGAAGTGCTGCGCGAGGAGGCGGCGCGCGGCGCGGCCGTTCTCTTCTCGAGCCATCAGCTCGATCTCGTCGAGGACATCTGCGAAGACGTCGCGATCGTCGACCACGGTCGCGTCGTCGCGACAGGAGACGTGAATGCGCTCAGACGGGCGTCGCAGCGGCGGCGGATCGAGCTCCAGCTCGAGGGAGCGCCGCCGCAGTGGCTGCCGCACGTCGCCGGCGTCGACCTGGTCGAGCGCCGCAACGGCGATCTGCGGCTGCTGGCCGGCCGGGACGTCGATCCGGAGCAGGTGCTCGCCGAGGCCGAGCGGTCGGGGCGGGTCGTCGCGTTCAGCTACGGGCCGCCGTCGCTCGCCGAGCTGTTCCTGGAGCTGGTGGCGCCGTGACCGGCCGGCGCGCGATCTGGCTTGTCGCGCGGCGCGAGATCCGCGAGCGCGGACGCAGCAAGGTGTTTCTTGTCGCGACACTCGTCATGCTCCTGATCGTCGGCGGGTCGACGGGGCTCCAGGGGGCGCTCTCGAAGAAGCCGACGTACGACCTCGCCGTGACGGCACCCGCGCCGCCCGGGCTCCGCGCCGCACTCGAACGCGCCGCGAAGCCGTTCGACGACGCGAAGGTGCACCTGCGGATCGTCGGCTCGCCCGCGGCCGGACGGCGGGCGCTCGAGGCCGAAGAGGTCGATGCGCTCCTGCTCCTCCGCGAGGACAGGCTCGTGTTCCGCGAGAACGTCGACGCGAAGGCGGCCGCGGTGGCGGACACCGCAGTGCGCGCTCTCCGCCAGCACCTGGCGCCGGCGCCGGAGCTGACAGCCGTGACGCTTCACCCGTCGGACGAGGAGACGACGGACGCCGAGATCCTCATCGCGATCGCCGGCGCCCTGCTCCTGCTGACCTCGCTCGCGTTCTACGGCCAGTGGGTGGTCAGCGGCGTCATCGAGGAGAAGAGCAACCGCGTCGTCGAGATCATCCTGTCGACCGTCCGGCCGCGCCATCTGCTGGCGGGCAAGGTGATCGGCATCGGACTGCTCGGTCTGGCGCAGCTCGCGCTGATCGCCGGGCTCACCGCCGTCCTCCTGGTCGCGGGGGCGTTCGACGCTCCCGCCGGGCTCAGCGGCAGCGTCGCCCTCGTGATCCCATGGTTCGCGCTCGGGTACGCGCTCTACGCCGTGGCCTACGCCACCGCCGGCGCACTCGCGTCGCAACAGCAGAACGCCGACACCGCCGGCCAGCCCGTCACCTACACGCTGGTCGCCGTCTACTTCGCGGGTTACGTCGCACTCACGAGCGATCCGGACGGCCCGCTGGCGAACGTTCTCACGGTCTTCCCGCTCTCGGCGCCGCTCGTCCTTCCCGCCCGGAGCGCCCTCGTCGGCGTGCCGTTGTGGGAGCACGTCCTCGCGGTCACGCTCGTCCTCGTCTCGGTGTACGCGCTCGTCCGCTTCGCCGGTCGCATCTACGGGCACGGGCTCCTGCGGAGCGGCCCCCGCCTCGGCGTCCGCGCCGCGTGGCGTCTCACCCACGAATCGTGACGAGGGACGCTGCTGCCGTCCTTGGAACCTACGGATCGGCGAGGGACCGCGGCGGCCGTCTCGGTCGCGATCGCGGTGTCGTTCATGATTTTCGCCGTCGCGTACGCCGTCGGAGGCTCCGGCGCGACGGAGGACAACTGGGTCGGGTTCCTCGGCATGGTCTCGCTGCTCGGCGGGTTGCTGGCGTCGTTCGCTGCGTTCGCGCTGGCGGTCATCGCGTTCAAGCACGAGCGGTGGGCGCTGCTGTGGTTTCCGCTGTCCGCGTTCCCGGTACTGCTTACTTTGCTGGTGCTCGGCGAGACTTTCTGGTTGGAGTAGCAGAGGGTCGGGCGGCGACCGCAAGGGCTCGCGGTGGCCCGGAAACGCCGCTCTCGGCTAGGAGCTGGAGCAGATTCGGGCAGCGCAGCGGCAAGCCCGGGACCTCCAGCCCGGCGGCCCCGTCCTCCAGGGCGCCGGCGACCCGGCCGACTGGAGCCCGGCGCCGATCCTCGGGAAAAACACGCAACCTGGATGCGGCTGTCCACCGATGCACCGCTGCTACAGCCGGGAGACACTCAAGGCATGCCAATCACGCAGAAGCGGGAGCATCGCGATCGGGGCAGGCGCGTCGAGGAGCGGCGTCGCCGGTACCGGCAGGGAAGCCGCGGTCACAACCGCCGCAATCGAGCCCGGCAGCAGCAGCGATGAGACGCGGCCCTTCGTCGACCACGGAGGACGTGGTGCGCCTAGAGCTCGACTTCGCCTCCCTCGAGCTCAGCGTAGACGAGTGCAGCGAGCTTGTCCGACTCCTTCGTGAGAAGAGTCGGCTGCCGGGCGGCGGCCCGGCCGGAGCCGCGGCGGATCGCCTCGACCTCGTCGGACGCGAGGTCGTGAGCATGGCGACCGAACCCGTGCCGGAGCCGGAGCTGGACGCGATCGCCGACGGAGCGTGGGAGTGGCTCCGAGGCGTAGGCTCGGACGCTGTCCCAGGGCGCGTCCTCCTCCTGCTCGACGTGCTGCGGTCACGCCACGCTCACGAGTGAGCGTCCGCTCCAACCAGCGCTGAACGCAAGCACGTGCTGCGTAATTACCCGAACGGGGAGGGCGGGCATTTCCCGATGACTGCAGGGCGTGCCCAGGGAAGAATGTGCCAGGACTCCACCCGCGGAAGGGGACCGCGTGCCCACAACCGTGACAACCTCCATCGTCAAGTCTCCGGCGAATCTCCCGGTCACCCCTAATCTCCTCGACTACGGCGAGGGCGTCTTCCCGCCCCGCTTCTGGGAGCGCGCTCGCGAGGAGCTGGACGGGCTGCCCGGGGGACGGGGACTCAACATCGCGCACGAGGCGGTCGACCGACACGCGTCCGGCGAGCGCGCCCACCACCTCGCCCTACGCTGCCTCGGTAAACGGGGCGAGACGCGCGACTTCACCTATTCGGAGCTCGGGCGGGAGACGAGCCGCTTCGCGAACGCGCTGCAGAGCCTCGGTGTCGGAAAGGGAGATCTCGTCGGCGTCCTGGCCGGGCGCATCCCGGAGCTCTACGTCGCCGCGCTCGGGACGCTGAAGAACCGCAGCGTCTTCAGCCCGCTCTTCTCGGCCTTCGGCCCCGAGCCCATCCGCACCCGCCTCGCGCTCGGGAACGCGAAAGCCCTCGTGACCACCGAGCTGCTCTACGAGCGGAAGGTCGTGGCGCTGCGCGAGTCGTTGCCCCAGCTCGAGCACGTGATCCTCGTGGGTGAGGGCGGAGCCGTCACGAGCGTTCCCGGGACGCACGACTACCGCAGCCTCCTCGACGCCTCCGACGACGAGTTCGAGATCGGTCCCACCGATCCGGAGGACGTCGCCCTCGTCCACTTCACGAGCGGGACCACCGGGACGCCGAAAGGGGCCGTGCACGTCCACGGCGCGGTCCTCGCCCACCATGCCACGGGTAGGCTGGCCCTCGACCTCCACCCGGACGACGTCTTCTGGTGCACCGCCGACCCGGGCTGGGTCACGGGCACCTCGTACGGGATCATCTCCCCACTCACGAACGGCGTGACCGTCATCGCCGACGAGGGCGACTTCGAGGCGCCGCGCTGGTACTCGATCCTGGCGTCGCAACGGGTGTCTGTCTGGTACACGGCGCCGACCGCGATCCGCATGATGATGAAGGCGGGCGTCGAGCTCGTGCGGGAGCACGAGTATCCCGCCCTCCGGTTCCTCGGGAGCGTCGGCGAGCCGTTGCATCCCGCCGGTGTGCTCTGGGGCGAGGAGGCGTTCGGCCTCCCGTTCCACGACAACTGGTGGCAGACGGAAACGGGCGCGATCATGATCGCGAACTACGCGTCGATGGACATTCGCCCCGGGTCGATGGGGAAGCCGATCTACGGCATCGAGGCCGGGATCGTGCATCGTCGCAAGGACGGAGGCGTGGACGAGGTGACGACACCCGGAGAGCAGGGCGAGCTGGCGCTTCGCCCCGGCTGGCCGTCGATGTTCCGCGCGTACCTCGGCGAGCCCGAGCGTTACGCGCGCTGCTTCGCGGGCGGCTGGTACCTCACCGGGGACCTCGCTCGCCGCGACGCGGATGGGTACTACTGGTTCGTCGGGCGCACCGACGACGTGATCAAGAGCTCGGGGCACCTCATCGGCCCGTTCGAGGTCGAGAGCGTCCTGCTCGAGCATCCGGCGGTCGCGCACGCCGGGGTGATCGGGAAGCCAGATCCGGTCGCCGGCGAGATCGTCAAGGCGTTCGTCACGCTCAAGCCGGGCTACGAGCCCTCGCGCGAGCTGGAGAAGGACGTCCTCGCCCACGCCCGCATACGGCTGGGAGCAGTCGTCGCGCCCAAGGAGATCGAGTTCACCGACGAGGTCCCGGCGACCCGCAGCGGCAAGATCATGCGCCGCCTCCTGAAGGCGCGCGAGCTCGGCCTGCCCGAGGGGGACGTCTCCACCCTGGAAGGCGCGGGATGAGCGCGCCGGAGAAAGGCAGGGCGCGCCGAAGCCGCCGGGGGAGGCCGCCCGTGGCCGCCGTGGCGGAGCCCGAGCGCGAGCACGGTCTCGAGCTGCTCCACGGGATGCTCCGCATCCGCCGCTTCGAGGAGCGCGCGGCCGAGCTCTACAGCCTGACCAAGATCCGCGGCTTCCTCCACCTCTACGTGGGGGAGGAGGCCGTCGCCGTCGGAGCGATGCAGGCGCTGAGCCCGGACGACGCGATCGTCGCGACGTACCGCGAGCACGGGCAGGCGCTCGCACGCGGACTGCCTCCCGGCTCGCTCATGGCGGAGATGTTCGGCAAGGCGAACGGCTGTAGCCGCGGGCGCGGCGGCTCGATGCACTTCTTCGATCTCTCGCGGCGGTTCTACGGGGGATACGCGATCGTCGGCGGAGGCCTGCCGATCGCGGTCGGCCTCGCCCTCGCCGACAAGCTTCAGGGCCGCGAGCGCGTCACCGCATGCTTCTTCGGCGACGGCGCGGTCGCCGAGGGCGACTTCCACGAGTCGATCAACCTCGCCGCCCTCTGGCAGCTTCCGGTCCTCTTCCTCTGCGAGAACAACCTGTACGCGATGGGCACCCCGATCGAGCAGGAGCTGGCCCGGACAGACGTCGCGCTGCGGGCCGAGAGCTACGGCGTCCCAGCGGAGGCCGTCGACGGCATGGACGTGCTCGCGGTCGAGGAGGCTGCACGACGCGCCGCTCGGGAGGTTCGGGAAGGAGGTGGGCCGCGGCTGCTCGAGCTTCGCACGTACCGTTTCCGCGCCCACTCGATGGCCGATCCGGACCTCTACCGCACGAAGGACGAGATCGAGCGGTGGAAGGAGCGCGATCCGATCGCGCTCTTCTCCGCCCGGCTGCGTGAGGCCGGACTTCTCACGGACGACGACCTCGCCCGCCTCGAGGCCGAGGTCGCCGCCGAGCTGGAGGAAGCGGTGGCGATCGCCGAGGCGGGTCCGTGGGAGCCGGTGGAGGACCTCACGAAGGACGTCTACACCCCCCCGCCGGCATGAGCACGGTGAAGCTCACGTACCGCGAGGCCGTTCGCGCCGCGATGCGTCACGCACTTGCGACGGACGACCGGGTGTTCCTCATGGGCGAGGACGTCGGCGGCTACGGAGGAGCGTTCGCCGTGAGCCTCGGGTTGCTCGACGAGTTCGGCCCGGAGCGTGTGCGCAACACGCCGCTCTCCGAGTCGGCGTTCGTCGGAGCCGGGATCGGCGCGGCGCTCGGCGGGATGCGCCCGATCGTCGAGGTGATGACGATCAATTTCAGCCTGCTCTCCCTCGACCAGGTCGTGAACAATGCGGCGACGCTGCGGTACATGTCGGGAGGACAGGTGAGCATTCCCCTCGTCGTGCGCATGGCTACCGGCGGGGGGCGCCAGCTCGCCGCCCAGCACGCGCACAGCCTCGAGGCGTGGTACGCGCACGTCCCGGGCATCAAGTCCCTCTCACCGGCGACCGTCGAGGACGCGAGAGGTATGGTCCTCGCGGCACTCGACGACCCCGATCCCGTGTTCATCTTCGAGCATGCGACGCTGTACCCACTCGAGGCGGACGTGGACGAGGAGGCACGTCCCGTGGACATCTCGCACGCGGTGGTGCGCCGACAGGGGGGCGACGTGACGCTCGTCACGCATGGCGGCTCGCTCGGCAAGTGCCTCGCAGCGGCCGACGAGCTCGGCGGGGACGGGATCGAGGCGGAGGTCGTCGACCTCCGCACGCTGCGTCCGCTCGACATGGACACCGTCCTCGCCTCGCTCGCAAAGACGCACCGGATGGTGATCGTGGACGAAGGCTGGAGGACGGGCAGCCTCGCCGGCGAGATCAGCGCGCAGGTCATGGAGTTGGGCTTCGACCTGCTCGACTGGCCCGTCCAGCGCGTGTGCAGCGCCGAGGTCCCGATCCCGTACGCGAAGCATCTCGAGGACGCTGCGCTCCCGAGCGCCGAGCGCGTCGTCGCGGTCGTCAGGGAGATGAAGATCTGATGGCCGAGTTCGTCATGCCGGCTCTAGGCGCCGACATGCAGGCGGGCACGCTGCTCCAGTGGCTCAAGCGGCCGGGCGACGCGGTCGCCAAGGGAGAAATCGTCGCCGTCGTCCATACCGACAAGGCCGATGTCGAAGTCGAGGTGTTCACGAGCGGCGTCATCGAGGAGCTCCTCGTCGAGCCGGGAGCCGAGGTTCCCGTCGGCACGGTGCTCGCCGTCATCCACAAGGACGGCGCGCCGGCTCCTCGAGCGGAGGCGCCTGCTGCGCCGCCCCCGGAAGGCGCCCCCCCGCACGTCGTCATCTCCCCGTCCGCACGGCAGCTCGCCGAGGACCTCGGGCTCGAACCTGCGGAGATCCGCGGCTCGGGGCCTCACGGACGGATCCAGCGCAAGGACGTCGAGGCCGCGGCCGCAGCCCGGAAGGCCGCCGCCGCGCCGACGCCGTCGGTCCCGGAGCCGATTGTCGAGCCGGCGGCCGCGCCGCCGAAGCCTGAGGCTCCGGCGGACGAGCGCAACGCTGCCATGCGGCGCGCGATCGCCTCCGCGATGAGCCGCTCCAAGCGCGAGATCCCGCATTTCTACCTTGCGCAGACGATCGACATGTCGAACACGATTTCGTGGCTCGCGCAGGAGAACCAGCGGCGACCGGTCACCGAGCGCCTGCTCCACGGCGTTCTGCTCCTGAAGGCGGTCGCGTTGGCGCTGCGAGACGTACCTGAGCTCAACGCCGTCTGGGACGGAGACCAGCTCGTTCGCCGCGACGACATCAACGTCGGGGTGGCGATCTCCCTGCGCGGCGGCGGCCTCGTCGCTCCCGCCATTCACGACACCGACCGGCTCAGACTCGACGAGCTCATGCACGCGTTCCGAGACCTCGTGTCGCGCGCCCGCTCGTGGTCGCTGCGCTCCAGCGAGATGTCCGACCCGACGATCACCGTCACGAGCCTCGGCGAGCGAGGCGTCGAGAGCGCGTTCGGCGTCATCTTCCCGCCCCAGGTCGCAATCGTCGGCTTCGGGACGATGGTCGAGCGACCGTGGATCTCGGAGGGGCAGATCCTCGCCTGTCCGGTCGTGAATGCGAGCCTCTCCGCCGACCACCGCGTCACCGACGGCCACCGCGCGAGCGCATTCCTCGCAGCGGTCGACCGGCTACTCCAAGAGCCCGACGAGCTATGACCCGGGACGAGATCAGAGATGGGGTGCTGCGCGCGCTGTCAGATGTCGCACCCGAGGCTGATCCGGCCACGCTTCATTTCGATACAGACCTGCGGGACCAGCTCGACATCGACTCGATGGACTCGCTCAACTTCGCGATCGGCATCCACGAGCAGCTGGACGTCGACATCCCCGAAGCCGATTGGGCGCGCCTCTACACGCTCGACGAGGTCATCGACTACGTTGTCGAGAACATCGCGGCGTGAGCCGGCCACCGGGAGGTCTACGTGGACACCGTCCGCAGGCACCCGCGGCGATGAGGCCTCTCAGCAGCCTCCTCGACAGGTTCAGGCGAGGCGTAGCGGTGCCGGCCGCGGCGGGCGACGATCTCGCAGCCGAGCTCGCTCCGATCTTCGCATCCCTCGAAGCTTTCGAGGTCGAAGCGGACGCCGTGAAACGAGCATCAGCGCAGCAGGCCGAGGAGCGGCTCGCGGCCGGCCTCGAGCAGGCCGCTCGCACGTCCGAAGGCTGGCGGGCGCGAGCCGAGGCCGAGCGGGAACGAGCGTCTTCGGAGAAGCGCGGGCGAGCGCGCGAGGAGGCCGCGGCGCTGGAGGAGCGCGGCCGGGTGGAGGCCGACCGCATTCGACAGCGGGCCGCTCGCCGAATGCCCGAGCTGGTGGTCGAGATCGTCGCCTGCGTCGAGCGGGGCGCACCATGAGCGCCGGTTGGGTCGGAGCGAGCGTCCGCGCGCGTCTCCTTCTGCGTCGCCGTCTGGGACACGAGCGGGCGACCCAGCTCGCTCGAATCGAGTCGCTGCAGGAGGCCATCATCAGTCTGCTGCCGACTGCCTACGGACGCGAGCTAGAGCCCGGGCTCGACCTGGACTCAGCCCAGCGAGCCGTCGCTGCGAGCACGCTGCTCCGCCTTCGCTTGCTCTCGGGCTGGCTTCCGCCGGGAGGCGCCGAGTTTCTTCGCTCACTCGCGGGGTGGTACGAGCTGGTGAACGTCGAGGACCGGCTCGCCTACCTGCTCGGAGCCGAGCTTCGCCCCCCGTTTGACCTCGGCGGTCTCGCCTCCGCATGGCCTGCCGCGTCGCAGGCGATAGACGCGACGGAGCTCCGGGACGCTCTCGCGAGCTCGGCCTGGAGAGACCCCGGGGGAACGAGGCCGCACGAGCTACACCTCGCGCTCCGCGTGTCCTGGGCGAACCGCGTAGCCGCCAGCGTGCCGGAGGCCGGCGACCTTGTCGCCGGCGGCCTCGCGCTGCTCCTCGGACGCGAACTCTTCGTCACCGGCCGCCCCGTCGAGCTCCTGCTTCGGCGCCGTGTGCCGGCCCTGGGGGTGGAATGGGGACGGGCCCGGACGTTCGCCGAGCTCGCAGCGTCGCTACCTCCGCGTGCGGCCTGGGTACTCGACGGCGTGGATGCGCCGGAGCAGCTCTGGCAGGCGGAGCTGGCCTGGTGGGCGCGGGTCGAGAGCGACGGCAGGGAACTCATGCTCCGGTCGCGCGAAGGCCGCGCGGCGGTCACCGGTGTCGTGCTGCAGCTCGCCGTCGACAGCTGGTTGACGGCGTCTGCGCTCGCGGCGGCGGCTGCGGGGGGCGTAGGACTCGAGGCGGTGTTGAATGGCGAGACGTGACCTCGCAGTTCCAGCGCGCATGTGCCGCGTCGCCGTGGTCGCGCCGCGCTCCCGCCTCCGCGAGGCGCTGATCGCGCTCGCCGACTCGGGAACGGTCGAGCTTGTCGGCCCGCTTGCTCCCCCGAGGGCGAGGAGGTCGAGGCCTTACGTCGCCTCGAGCGCCGGCTGCCCGGAACGAACGGGCGGGAGCTTCGTCTCTCGCACGAGGCTCCCGACATCGCGGAGCTCGAGCGGCGAGGCGCGCACGCGCTCCTCGCCGGCGAGGTCGAGCTCAAGCGCCGGGCCTCGGTCCACCGTGGATCGTTCGTCGGGTACGTCGGCTGGACGCCCGAGAGCGAGCTCGGGCGGCTCGCGGCGCGGCTCGCGCCCGCAGGCGCCGCGGTCGTCGAGCTGCCCAAGCCCGATTGGGCGGAACCCCCGACCCTCTTCCGGACGGTGAGACCGGCGCGACCGTTTCGGCCGCTCGTGGAGACGTACGGCCCCGCCCGCTACGAGGACATCGATCCGACCCCGTTTGCGGCGGCGGCCTTCGTCCTCATGTTCGGGATGATGTTCGGAGACGCCGGCCAGGGTCTCATCCTCGCCCTCCTCGGACTGGTCCTAGGTCGAGCGGGCCGCAGGCTTGCTTTCCTGCGGTCTGCGTGGCCACTCGTCGTCGCGTGCGGGGTCTCGGGGACGGTGTTCGGCCTGCTCTACGGGCAGTTCTTCGGACCGACCGGCGTCGTGCCCACCCTGTGGTTCGACCCTCTGGACGACCCGATCCGGCTGCTCGTCGCCGCCCTGGCCGTGGGGGCGGTGCTACTTGCCTGCAGCTACGCGATCGGCACTGTGAACCGATGGCGGGAGCGCGGGCCTGCGGCTGCGCTCGTGGCCCCGTCCGGGTTCGCGGGCTCGGCGGTCTTCCTGGGCGGAGCGCTCATGCTCGCGGGATGGTGGCTGCAGAGCGACTCGCTCACGATCGCCGGCGCGACGGCCATCGCTTGCGGTGTCCTGCTGCTCGGTCTCGGGTTCTACCTCGGGGCGAGCCGCGGAGTCGCCGGGGCGGCTCAGGCGCTCGTCGAGGTCGCGGACGCCGTCGTGCGCGTTGGTGCGAACGCGATCTCCTTCGCGAGGCTCGCGGCCTTCGGGATCATGCACGGGGCGCTGACAGCGATCGTGTGGGAGGGCACTGTCGCGCTCTGGAGCGGGGCCCTCGCGCTCCTGGCCGTAGCCCTCTTCCTCGCCGGGAACGCGGTGACGTTCGCTCTCGAGGGTCTCGTCGCCGGCGTACAAGCCCTCCGTCTCGAGTACTACGAGCTCTTCTCCCGTATTCTCTTCTCGTAGGAGAGGGGCGGCCGTTCTCACCGTGGTCTATCCGGCTCGCAACCGCAGAGGAGGAGACATGATGGAGTCCTTCGCCTGGGCTGTTCCGACAGCGGCGACAGTCGCCGCGCTGACTGTCGTCCTCCTTCGACGGGGGCCGAAACACGGAGCCCGCCGGGTCCTCTGGCTCAACGCCGGGATCGTGCTCGGCACGTTCATCCTGCTCGCCGCGCTCCTGCTCGGAGTCGTCGACCCTGCTCAGGCCCAAGACGCAGGGCAGGCTCAGCCGGATCGCTGGGCGCCGCTGCTCGCTGCCGGCTTCGCGGTCGCCGGCTCGGCCATCGGCGCGGGTATCGCCGTCGCGTACACAGGGGCGGCCGCACTCGCAGCGATCAGCGAGAAGCCGGAGATCTTCGGCCGTGCGCTTGTGATCGTGGGACTGGCCGAAGGGATCGCGATCTACGGGCTCGTCGTGGCGATCTTGCTCATCGGGGAGGCATGAGCAGTGGGCGGTGTCGTCGCGCATCTCGGCGAACTCAGCCGCTTGGCAGGCTTCGCGCTCGCCGGCGTGGACGTCCGAGGCGCCGAGGACGGGCCGTCGGCGAACGACGTTCTGGATCGCCTCGAGGGCGAGGTCGCTCTTTCGTGCCTCACCCCGCGCGGAGCGCGCCCTTAAGAGACGGCTCGTCGAGCGAGAGGACCTCGTATGGGTGACACTGCCGCGCTAGGCCTCGACCCGGTTCGCGAGGCGCTCTTGGCCGAGGCGCGGGCAACCGCCGACGACATCTTGCGACAGGCTGACGAGCGGGCGTCCGATCAGGTCGAGCGGGCCCACCAAGAGACCGAGGCCCTGGTCGCCCGCGCGCGGGCGGAGGGTCAGGCGGCTGCAGAGCTCGAGACGATCTCCGCGCTCGTGGAGGCGCGGCGCCGAGCGCGAACTCTCGTGCTCGAAGCCCAGCGGGCGATCCACGACGACGTTCGCCGGCGGGCCGAGGCCGCCGCGCAAGAGCTGCGCGCGACGCCCCGGTACGACGGACTGCTCGATCGCCTCACCGACCTCGCTCGCGAGGTTCTCGGCCCGTCGAAGGTCGAGCGCGACCCGCCGGAGGGAGGAGTCGTCGCGCAGGCCGGCAACCGCCGTCTCGCCTACACCCTGCCGGCGCTCGTCGAGCGCCGCCTCGCCGAACGCGCGCACGAGATCGACCTGACTGTGGAGATGACGTCGGGAACGGTCGTGCGCGTAACGGGCCCGTCGTCCAGGTCGCCGGGCTCGCTACGACGTCGATGCTCGACCTCGTCGAGGTGGGGGACGCACGGATTCCGGGGGAGGTCATCGCGCTCGACCGGGAGATCGCGACCGTGCAGGTGTACGAGTACACGGGCGGCCTGCGGCCGGGCGATCCGGTCGAGGCGAGCGGAGGGCCGCTCGCGGAGTTGGGCCCCGGCCTCCTGGGCGGTGTCTTCGACGGGATGCTGCGCCCGCTCGGGCGGGCGCCGGAGTTCCTCGAGGTCGGCGCCCGGCCGGCGACGCTCGACCGCGATCGGCCCTGGCAGTTCACGCCGGCGCTCGCCGAGGGCGACGCCGTGGAGCCCGGCGCCGTACTCGGACATGTCGTCGAGACGGCCAGCCTGGAGCATCGGCCGCTCGTCCCCCCCGTTGTAGCGGGAAGGCTGGAGTGGATCGCGCCCGCCGGGGAGTACCGCGTGCACGAACCGATCTCCGCGTGGCCGGACACGAGCTCGCGCTCTCGCACCGTTGGCCCGTCCGCCAGCCACGTCCGCTGCGCTCGCGCCTACACGCCGCCCAGCCGCTGGTCACCGGCCTGCGCGTTCTCGACCTCCTGTACCCGTTGGCGCGGGGAAGCACGGCAGCCGTCCCCGGCGGCTTCGGAACCGGCAAGACGGTGCTCCAGCACGCGATCGCGAAGTGGTGCGACGCGGACGTGATCGTCTACGTCGGCTGCGGCGAGCGCGGCAACGAGCTGACAGACGTCCTCGGAGAGCTCTCCGAGCTCGTGGATCCGCGGACGGGCCGTCGCCTGCTCGATCGCACGGTGCTCGTCGCGAACACGTCGAACATGCCTGTTCGCGCGCGAGGCGAGCATCTACACGGGGGTCACGGTCGCGGGTTACTACCGCGACCAGGGCTACGAAACGGTGGTCATCGCCGACTCGACGTCCCGTTGGGCGGAAGCGCTCCGCGCGAGGTCGCCTCCCGCACGGGCCAGCTTCCGGCTGAGGAGGGATATCCGGCAGGACTGGCGTCGGCGCTCGCTTCCTTCTACGAGCGTGCGCACGCGTCTGCACGCTCGCGGGCTCGAGCGTCGAGTGCATCCTCGGCGCGCAGTGTCGCCGCCCGGCGGGGACATGACCGAGCCCGTCGCGGCGCACACGCGCCGCTTCGTACGTGCGGTCTGGTCGCTCGACCGCGATCTCGCCTATGCCCGCAGCTACCCGGCCGTGAGCTGGCGGGACTCCTCCAGCCGGGACGCAGATGCCCTTGCCGGGTGGTACTTGCTGCATCGGCGTCTGGAACTGGGCCGAGCGCCGACAGCGCGCGCTCGCGTTGCTCGCGGAGGCCGACCGCATCGATTCGGTCGCGCAGCTCGTCGGGGCTACGTCCCTCCCGGACGTGGAGCGAGTCGTCCTGCTCGTGGGCCGACTGCTCCGAGAAGCGGTTCTCCAGCAGAGCGCGCTCAGCCTCAACGACGCGACCTGCGTACCCGCGAAGCAGGCGGCGCTGCTCGATCTCGTGCTCTCGCTGCACGAGCGCTTCCGCAGCCTGCTCGAGCGCGGAGTCTCCGCGGCTCGCATCGAGGAGGTCGACCTGTCCGAGGCCGCTCGCGCTCGCGAGGCAGGGGGACCCGCGGACGTGGATTCCGTGGAGGCCATCCGCAATCGGCTCCTCGCCACACTCGGAGCCCTCGCATGAGCGCGCTGCCCGGTGTCGAGTACTGGGAGCCTCGTCCATCCGGGGCCCTTTGCTCGTGATCGAAGGCGTCGACGGCGTCGGCTGGGACGAGGTCGCCGCCATCCAGGTCGACTCGGGCGAGGTCCGCCACGGAATCGTGCTGGACATACACCGCGACTGGGCCGTCGTCGAGATCCTGGAGGGGACGGCCGGGCTCCGCCTCGACGAGGTGCGCGTCTCCTTCGCCGGCACCCCGCTGCGCATACCGATCGGCGATGGCTGGCTCGGGCGGGTGTGCAACGGACGT
>CAVVCG010000026.1:0-24335 GCA_963746655.1 uncultured Actinomycetes bacterium
AGATCGTCCGGAGTCCGCCAGCCGCCGCGGCGCAGGATGACGTATGTGTCCATGCTCTCCTTCCTCGTTCGACGACCGTGCAAGTCTATTTCGTGCATCGACGCACGATAGGATTCCCGGCATGGAGCAAGCAGCCCCGAGCGGCCAGTACATCGCCTACACGTTCTACAAGGTGGATCCGGCCTGGCGCCGGCTCCCGGACGAGGAGCGCGCCGCCGGCAAGGAGGCGTTCGCCGAGACGGTGGAGGAGTGGGCCGGCCGGATGGAGGGTCTGCGTGTCTACTCGGTCACCGGTGTGCGCCCCGACGCCGACTTCTTCTTCTGGAAGATCACAGAGCGCTTCGAGGATCTCGGGGAGCTCGGCGCCGCGCTGAATGCGACGCCGCTAGCAGGCTGGCTGGAGACGCCGTACTCGTACCTCGCCACGACGAAGCCGTCCGTCTACACCGACAAGAAGCGCGTCCGCGCCGGGCGCGTGATCCCCCGCGGCGCCCCGTACCTCGTGGTCTACCCGTTCGTGAAGACGCGACCCTGGTACTTCCTCTCGTTCGAGGAGCGCGCCGCGGCGATGGCCGAGCACGCCGAGATCGGCTCGCGCTTCGTCACGATCACGAACCACACCACCTACTCGTTCGGGCTCGACGACCAGGAGTTCATGCCGGCCTTCGAGTGCGAGGAGCCGTCCGACTTCATGCACCTGATGATGACGCTGCGCGAGAGCGAGGCGTCCCGCTGGACCGAGCGCGACACGCCGATCTTCGTCGGCCGGCTGACGGACATCCACGCCGCGCTCGACGCGCTCGACGGCGCCTCCGCGCGCGTCCAGGCCTAGGGCCCCAGGTGGCCGACGACAGCCTGATCGTGTTCGTCGAGATCCCCGGCGGGTCGCGCAACAAGTACGAGCTCGACCACGAGTCCGGCACGATCATGCTCGACCGGCGCCTGTTCACCTCGATGAGCTACCCGGCCGACTACGGGTTCATCGAGGGGACGCTCGGCGAGGACGGCGACCCGCTCGACGCGCTCGTCCTCGTCGGCGACCCCACGTTCCCAGGCTGCCGGATCCGCGCCCGCGCCGTCGGCGTCTTCCACATGGCCGACGAGAAGGGGCCTGACGAGAAGGTGATCTGCGTGCCGCTCAAGGACCCGAGCTTCATGCGCGTCCACGACGTGCACGACATCCAGCCCGAGTTCCGGGACGAGATCGAGCACTTCTTCCAGGTCTACAAGCAGCTCGAGAAGAAGGAGACCGAGACGCGCGGGTTTGGCAACCGCGCCCAGGCCGAGCAGATCATCGCGGAGGCCCGCGCCCGGCTATAGTGCGCGGGCCCCACGCGCGATGAGGCTCGCGCATAACCGCTCTCACGGGAGCTGATGGCCTCTACCACCGGGTTCCGACTACCAGGAGGTAGAGCGATGAGCGGTCTTGCAGTAGCGGCGGTCCTCGCAGGGTCGATTCTCCTCGCCGGGATGTTCTCCGTCGAGGTGGCGCTCTCGGTCGCGATCGTCGAGCTCGCCGCGGGCTTCGTCGTCGGCAACGCGTTCAGCCTCACCGCCCCGGACTGGCTCACCTTCATCGCCACGTTCGCGGGCGTCGTGCTCTCCTTCCTCGCAGGGGCCGAGGTGGACACACCGCAGCTCCGGCGGGAATGGCGCGCCTCCTTTTCGATCGGCACCGTCTCGTTCGCGGCGCCGTTCGTCGTCGTCGGGCTGCTCGCCTACTACGGCCTCGGCTGGAACCACCGCCAGGCCGAGATCGCGGGAATCGCGCTCTCGACCACGAGCCTCGCCGTCGTCTACGCGGTGCTCGTGGAGACGGGCCTCAACCAGACCGTGGTCGGCAAGCGGCTGATGTCGGCGACGTTCGTCACCGATCTCGGCACCGTCCTCGCGTTGACGGTGCTGTTCATCAAGCCGAGCCTGTGGATCGTCCCGTTCGCGCTCGTCTCGATCGGGGTGATCTACGGCCTGCCGAAGCTCGCGCCGTGGTTCTTCTCCCGCTACGGCGACCGCGTCACCGAGCCGGAGATCAAGCTCGTGTTCGCCGTGCTCTTCCTGCTGATGTGGCTCGCGGGGCGGGCGCATTCGCACGCCGTGCTCCCCGCCTTCGTCCTCGGGCTCGTGATGAGCGGCCACTACGCGCAGCATCGGGCCGAGCAGCACCGGATGCGCGTCGTCGCCTTCGCGTTCCTGACGCCGTTCTTCTTCTTCAAGGGCGGGATGAGCATCTCCGCCGGAGCGCTGTGGGCGAACCTCGGCGTGCTCGCGCTGCTGTTCGCCGGGAAGATGGTGCCGAAGCTCGCCGGCGTCTACCCGCTCGCGCGCCGGTACACCTCTCCCCACGCGACCTTCACCACGCTGCTGATGTCGACCGGGCTCACCTTCGGCACGATCAGCTCCCTCTACGGCCTCCAGGCGGGGATCATCGACGAGACCCAGTTCTCGCTGCTCGTCGCCGTCGTCGTGCTCTCGGCGATCGTGCCGACCGCGATCGCGCAGCGCTACTTCGAGCCGCGCGCGGACGGCCACCACCCCGGCCCCGTCGAGGTGGACGCGAGGCCCTGAGGGTTGATGCGCAATTCGGCCGCCGTCGGGGGCGTTCCAGACCAAGCCGGGCAGTGCGGGCGGTCGTGGCGCGTAGCAGCGCTACGCGGCGCGGCCGAACGTGCTGATCCGGCGCCGCGTCTGGGGCGTCATCCGGCTCGGCCGTATTTCGCATCAGGCCTCTAGTAGGCGTGCTGGTCGCGCCAGACGCGGAACATCGCAAAGCCGCAGAGCACGAGCACGGCGAGGAAGGCAATCGCGTCGAAGCCGCCGTGGGCGAAGAACGTGTAGCCCACGAGATCGGCGAGGATCACGAGCGCGGAGCCGTAGAAGACGACCTGCGCGCGGCGAGGCCACATCCCGATCTCGGAGCGGCGCGAGCGCCAGAGGCGGTAGAGGAAGACGACGAGCGCAACGAGCAGGAGGATCTGGACGATCAGGAACAGCGTCCCGACCACCGATCCGAGCGAGAGCGCGACGATCACCGCTGCGACGATCGCGATCAGGATGAACCCGCGGAGGGTCGGGTTCATGTCTGCGAGAAACCGTCTCATGTCGCCGTCATGTAAGCGCGTACCGCGAGCGCGGCGGCGACGAGCGTCGCCCCGGCGAACCATGCCAGACGGCGGCGCGGGTCGTTCGGCGCATAGAGCCAGGGCGCGAGGATCGCTCCCAGCGCCAGCGTCCCGTACAGGTAGTGGAGCCGGTCGGCGGCGCGGCGGTGGTCGGAGAGGAGCAGGAGGCCGAGCGCGACCTGCGCCACGATCAGGGTCTGGGCGAGTGCGAGCAGGTGGGCGAGCGAGCGCCCCGCCCCGCGGCCGCGGCGGTATGCGACGAGCGCCCAGACGCCGGCGACGAGGCACACTGCGATGACCAGGAATGCGACGGTGTGGTGCGCCGTTAGCATCGTCGTGCCCTGACACTACAGAGAGGATGCGGACATGGTTGAGGAAGGCAAGCCGGCTCCCGACTTCGAGCTCGTGAGCGACGAAGGCACCACCGTCCGGCTCTCCGACCTGCGCGGGAAGCCCGTCGTCCTCTACTTCTACCCCAAGGACGACACGCCCGGCTGCACCACCGAGTCGTGCGAGTTCCGGGACGCATACGACGTGTTCCGCGAGCGGGGCGCCGAGATCCTCGGCGTCAGCCCCGACGGTGAGAAGTCGCACCAGAAGTTCAAGAGCAAGTACGGCCTGCCCTTCCCGCTGCTGGCCGATCCCGAGCATGTCGCCGCCGAGGCGTACGGCGTCTGGGTCGAGAAGACGATGATGGGCAAGAGGTACATGGGCATCAACCGGTCCACGTTCCTGATCGACTCCGACGGAAACGTGGCGAAGGCGATGCTCGGGATCAAGCCCGCAGGGCACGCGAGCGAGGTGCTCGACGCCCTGCCGGCGTAGGGCTCTCCTCGCGCGGTAGCGAGACCGTGAAGGTGGTGCCGGCGCCGGGCCGGCTCTCGACCCCGACCGAGCCGCCCATCGCCTCGGTCAGCTCGCGCACGATCGCGAGGCCGAGGCCGGTGCCCACGGTGCGGCTCTGGCTGCCCGAGCGCTCGTAGAGGTAGAACCGCTCGAACGCCCGCAGCACGTCCTCCTCGGGGAGGCCCGGCCCCGTGTCGGCGACGGTGAGCGTCGCAGGCTCGGCGTGGACGGTCACGGCACCACCCTCGGGGGTGATGCGGAGCGCGTTCTCGATCAGGTTCGAGAGCACCTGGAGCACGCGGTCGGGGTCGGCGACCGCGGGAGCCGGGCGCCGGGCGTTCGCGGTGAGCTCGACCCCGAAGGCCCGGGCCTGCGGCTCGAACCTCACCACGGCTTCCTCGACCAGCTCCGCGAGATCGACGCGCTGGGGATGGATGCCGAAGACGTGGGCGTCGAGGCGCGCGAGGTCGAGCAGGTCGCGCACGAGCCGCTCGAGCCGCTTCGACTCGCGCAGGATCACCTCCGCCACCCGCTCCGGCGGGACGACGCCGTCGCCGAGCGCCTCCGCGTGGCCGGTGATTGCAGTCAGCGGAGTCTTCAGCTCGTGGCTGACCGAGAGCAGGAACGTCCGCTCCGCGTCGCGCGCCTGCTCGAGCTCCTCGCTCATGTAGTTGAACGCCTCGGCGAGCGCGACGATCTCCGACGGCCCTTCCGGGGCGAGGGGGCCGTGCACCTCGCCGACGGCGAGCGCGCGGCTTGCGTCGGCGACGCGCTGGATGGGACGCGAGATCGCCCGTGCCAGCACGAAGGCGCCGAGCGCGGCCAGCACGAGCCCGACCAGGCCGGCGACCACGAAGGCGAGCTCGTACGGCGACCAGTCCTGCGCCTGGCTCGACGCGCGCAGGAGCACGATCGCCTTTCCGTCGATGATCCGCACCTGGTACAGGAACGAGGTGCTCCCGACCCGGACGGTGCCCGAAGCCGGCTCCCCTGCGCTGACCTTGGCCGCCCCTTCGGCCGGCAACAGCTCCGCGGCCTGGTCGACGTTGAGCAGCGCGAGCCGCATCTGCTGTGTGGCGAGGAACTGGCCGAGCGCCTCCGGCGGCGGCGCCGTGCGCTGCTGCTGGGCGAGCAGGTCGGCCTGACGGCCGAGCGAGGCGAGCGCCTCGTGCTGGACCGACCGGCGGACGAGGAGGGCGCCCGCGACGAGCGAGAGGGAGACCGCGACGATGACCGCGAGGCCGATCGCCCCGAACAGGCGCGCCCGCAGCGACCTCACGGACGGACGAGCTTGTAGCCGGTCCCCCGGACCGTGCGGATCAGTTCGGGACGACCGAGCTTCTTCCGCAGCTGGGCGACGTGGACGTCGACGGTTCGGGTGCCGGCCGCGTATTCGAGCCCCCACACGCGGTCGAGCAGCATGTCCCGCGTGACCACGGCGCCGCGGTTCTCCATCAGGTAAGCGAGGAGGTCGAACTCCTTGCCGCGCAGGTCGACGTCGCGGTCGCCGACCATCACCTCGCGCGAGCTCCGGTTGAGCACGACGTCGCCGAGCACGATCGTCTCCGCCTCGCTCTCCGGCTCGGTGCGCCGGAGCACGGCCCGGACGCGGGCGATCAGCTCACGCGGCGAGAACGGCTTCGAGACGTAGTCGTCGGCACCGACCTCGAGCCCGGTGACCCGGTCGATCTCGTCGTCGCGCGCGGTGAGCATCACGATCGGCACGGTGCGCTTGCGACGGATCTGACGGCAGACCTCGAAGCCGTCCATGTCCGGCAGGCCGATGTCGAGGATCACGAGGCGGGGGTTCTCGCGCTCGATCGCGGCGAGCCCATCCTGGCCCGTGCGCACCCACTTCGGCTGAAAGCCGTCACGCTCGAGGTAGGCCGTGACGAGCGTCGCGATGCTCTCCTCGTCCTCGATCAGCAGCACGGTTCCGGGCATCGACTACTTCTTCGCTCGAAGCGCGCGAATCTGCAGCGCAGGTTCGGTTCCTCTGTGAGACACCTCTGCAGCGTACCCGGGACGGAGGTCGGCCAGGGTCGCGGACCGACCGTTCAGCTGGACGGCCGTCGTCGGCCCGACGGTGATCGTGAGGGGCCCCGCGGCCGTACGGAGCACGAGCGAGGTCGGAGAGACCGAGACGATCACTCCCTTGTCGACGACGAGCACGGCGCGACCGACCGCCCGCACGTAGACCGCGGGACGGCTGCCGTCGTGGAGCGCGCCGACGACGTAGCCGGGCTGGATCGCGCTGAGGGGCGAGGGCGCGTCGTTCAGGAACACCTTCGTCTTCGGCCCGACCGTGATCGGGATCGTGCTGCCGTCGAGCGCCCGCAGCACGAGCTGGCCCGCGGAGACCGACTGCACGATGCCGCGGTCGAGCACGAGGTTGCCCATGCGCGCCGACGCCGCCCCGGCGGCGAGCAGCGCGCCGAGGAGGAAGACCGAGACGAGTGTGAGCCTGTATCGCATGCGTGTCCTTACCGTTGCATCGGCGTGTTACCGCCGCGTGCTTGTCATGTAATCGGAACGTAAACCGCATTTCATGAGCATTTCCGGGGGTTTCACCACGGATCGCCGCGGTACGATCGCCCACGATGACGCGGTCGTCCGGAGAGTCGCCCGAGGAGCTGTACGAGCGCGCCGCACGGGCGTTACGGATGCCGCCGGTGGCCGAGTGGGACACGTTCCCCTTCGACGGTGAGTTGCGCGTCAGGGCGCTCGAGCCGCCCGTGCCGGAGGAGCCCGCGCGCCAGGGCGAAGGCGGCGCCGGGTGCGGGCGGTGTGCTCGCGGCGACGAGGCCTACCTCTGGACCGACGCGCACTGGCGCCTGGGCGCGCTCTCGGAGCCCTCCGGCCTCCCGGTCGTGGTTCTCCTGGAGCCTCGAGCCCATGTCGACTTCGACGATCTCCCGCACGAGCTGGCGGTGGAGCTCGGGCCGCTGATGCTGAAGGTCGAGCGGGCGGTGCGGTCGGTCGGAGGGATCGGGCGTGTCCATGTGTGTCGGTGGGGCGACGGCAGCGAGCATCTCCACTGGTGGTTCATCGCGCGCCCTGCGCGGCTCATGCAGCTGATCGGCAGCTTCGCCGCGGTCTGGGACGAGATCCTCCCGCCGCTGCCCGAGGATCAATGGCGCGCGAACCTGGCCGCAGTCGCCGCGGCGATGGAACGCGACTCTTAGCAACTCCTCAGCCGAGCCTCATCCGCGCTTCATCTTCGCTCCGCACGATGTCGGAAGCGACGGAAGGAGAAACTCGATGACCGTACGGGAACGCGAGCTCGAGGAGCTGCTGCTCCATCTCCGCGGACTGGTGTTCGTCCGCGCGATCCTCGAGCAGCGCGGCGCGCCGGAGGACGAGCTCGCACGCCACGCGTCGGAGATCAGCCGCGTGCGGAGCCACCTCGCGCGAGCTGCGCAGGTCGGTGCCCACGACAAAGCCGCCTGATCGGGGTCGTCTCGAGAGGGAAGAGGTGGCGGAGTGAGCTCTCCTTGCGCCGGGCGACACTCCGCCACCACTTGCTCCTCGGCCGCGCCCCAGGAGGGGTCGAAGACGCGCGGCCGAAGGAGTACCACCCCCGACGGTAGAGGTTCGTGACGTTCGCTGCAATCAGGTGAAACTACGGACTGGGCATGCACAACTCGCGCCACGCGCCTCCAACCGCCGGATGAGAGGACTTGATGGAGCGCACTGCCCAAGTGTGGCGCAAAGTGGCTCCCAGACTGGGTTTGCGGCCATTCTTCAGGTTTGCCCGAACACCGCTCCAGACGCCCTTGTCGACGCGTACTGGCACTGAAGTGGCACAGATTTCAAGCGAGAGTACGCTCGCCCAGGCGATCTCCGGCGCTCAGGCCGAAGCTAGCTCGTCTCGTACTCGTCGTGGCGCCGCACCCAGAGCGGCCTCGTGTCGCTCTCGTCGCGGCCCCTCGGCGTGCGGTCCAGCAGGGCGTAGTAGGCCATCGCGGGCTCGAGGCCGCGGGCCGTGGTCACGTAGGTCCGGTAGACGATCCCGTCCGATAGCGCGTACGCGCTCAGGCCCGGTCCCTCGGCGACGTACCCCGCGACGTCCGTCCCGCACATGCGCGCGTTCTGTTCGACGGTGGGCGGGATCTCGCCCTCCAGGAACGGCCTCAGCTCCTCCTCGGTGTACAGGAAGCCGAGGTCGCGGTTGAAGTCGCTACCGACGGAGACCCAGTCGATGCCCCACCCCATCCGCTCCCTGTAGGCGATCAGCTTCGTGAGCGGCGCGCGGGAAGCGAGCAGCAGGGTGGTGTCCCTCGCCTTCAGGTGGGGCACCTGGGGCGCGAGCGTGTCCGCGATCGAGGAGCAAACCGGGCAGCCTGCCTCGTAGGGCGGCCCGAACATGAAGTGGTAGACGAGCAGCTGGGAGCGGCCGTCGAAGAGATCGGCGAGGGTCTTCGTGCCGTCCTCGGTCTCGAAGCGGTAGTCCTTATCGACCGCGACCCAGGGCAGCTCGCGCCTCTTCCTGGCCAGTCCGTCGCCTCGGCGGGTGAGCTCCTTCTCCACCTTCAGCAGCTCGTCGCGCTCCGCCTGCCACTCCTCTTGCGTACCGATCCTGTGCTCCGTCATCAGCGTGCCACCTCCTGTGCGCTCGAAGTCGATCGCTCCGGAGTTCCACTGCTCATCGAACTCCTGAGTTACCCATGCGCTCTCATCCGGAGCATCGTCTACCCCAGTCGATCGTAACGACCTTCCCCCTGCCGTCGTGACGATTACGCCGTCGAGCGACGATCCCGCACACTCGCGCAGGCGAGTTCGTCGATCGGGATGAGACGCTTGCCCCAGTCCATCTCCACGGTCTCGATGAGAGGAAGAACGCGGCGCTCGAACGTCGAGGCGCCGATCCCAAGCGCCTCGGGTCACCCTTCGGCACATATCTGTGTCACACTGGAGAGGTGCTGAGTGGCGATCTTCTGCGTGAGGCGCGGCGGCGGGCTGGGCTGACGCAGGCGGAGCTTGCCCTGCGTTCCGGGACCGGTCGCTCGCTGATCAGCCGCTACGAGCGGGGCGAGGTGGAGCCCGGCCTCGAGGCGCTGCGGCGCTTGATCCGCGCCTGTGGGCTCGAGCTCTCCTTCCGACTGGTCAACGCCGACGCCGAGGACCACGACCTCACGCTCATCGCCGCCTCGCTCGCGAAGACACCCGCGCAGCGCTTCTCCGAGGGCAACGCTGCCGCGGCCTCGCTCGAGCGGCTCTGGGGCGAGGCGAAGGTCGTTGCCGGCTGAGTTCGACCCCGCCGAGCTCCTGCGGGTCCTCGAAGCGCACAAGGTCGAATACGTCGTCATCGGCGCGCAGGCAGCACTCGCCCACGGAGCACCGATCGTCACGCGAGACTTGGACGTCACCCCCTCGCGCGACGCGGACAACCTGGTACGGCTGGTCGCGGCGCTGCGCAACCTCGAGGCCCGTCTCCGCACGCCGAGCGACCCCGAGGGTGTGGCGTTCCCGCTCGAGGTAGGGATGCTCGAAAGTGCCGACAGCTGGACGCTGCTCACCAGGGCCGGCGAGCTCGACATCGTCTTCGTCCCCGACGGCACACGTGGCTTCGACGACCTGCGGCGCGAGGCGAGCCGCCTCCAGCTCGGCGAGAACCTGACCGTCCTGGTCGCCTCGCTGCCTGATGTGATCCGCTCCAAGGAGGCCGCGGGCCGAGAGAAGGACGCCGCCCAGCTTCCCCTCCTGCGCAGGACGCTCGAGGAGATCCGTAGGCGCGAGCACGACCTACTGGACCCCTCCTAGGCTCGAGCGCCGTCAGCGCTCGATCACGCGGCTTTCCTCCAACGATGCGGATGAGAGGACTTGAACCTCCACGGGGTTACCCCCACACGGACCTGAACCGTGCGCGTCTACCAATTCCGCCACATCCGCGCGGAGCGACAGTTTAGCCACGGCGCACGGCAACGAGAGGCGACACGATCGCGCACCGGCGCCCGAGTCGGCGGGAGTCGAGGTCGACGGCCGACTCCTGCCGACGACTCCACGGGGTCACCCCCACACGGACCTGAACCGTGCGCGTCTTCCGACACGGACCTACAGTTTGGCGACGACTCGCACTGTGGGACTCTCACAGGTCGGCTACGGGTTTTCGCTGATTGCAGCGTTTCGCACGATCGATACGGTCGTTCCATCGTCTACCTCTCCCCAAGGGCAGACGTGCTTCCCCGGAGTGTGCTGGGCGCCCAGCACACTCCCCTCCCTCCCTCCGCTTGCTCGGGCTGAACCGGAGCCCCGCTTCGGACGTCCTACGTAACATGCACTCCCTGAAGCGGGGTCTCACACTTCTGGTCGCTGCGGTCGCGCTCGTGCTCGGCACGACGGCTGCGGCGCGCACGCCTGCGCCTGCCTCCGGCGGCACGGTCGAGCTCGTCGTCCGGTTGAGTGCGCCCTCGCTCGTCGCCGCGACCCAGTCGAGCCGTGCTCTCGCCGCCGCGACCACGCGCCACCGTCATCTCGACGTGCGCGCGCCCGCGAGCGTCTCGTATCTCCGTACCCTCGCGGGAGCGCAGCGCTCGCTCGAGAGGCGCATCGTCCGCACGATCCCCGACGCGAAGGTCCGCTGGCACTACGGGGTCGTCCTCGACGGGATCGCCGTCGTCGTGCCGCGCGATGACGCGGCCCGGCTCGCATCGGTCCCCGGTGTCGCCGAGGTCTACCCGAGCGTCACCTACCACGCGCTCCTCGACCGCAGCCCGCAGCTGATCGGCGCGCCCGCGATGTGGGGCACCGACCTCTCCACGGCGGGCCAGGGGATCAAGATCGGAGTCGTCGACGAAGGCGTCGACCAGACGCATCCGTTCTTCGACCCGGCCGGATACACGATGCCGGCCGGATACCCGAAGGGGAACACGGCCTACACGACCGCGAAGGTGATCGTCGCGCGCGCGTTCCCGCCCGCGCACACGACCTGGAAGTACGCCGCGCTGCCGTTCGACCCCGAGCTCTCGGAGCACGCGACGCACGTCGCCGGGATCGCGGCCGGAAACAACGGCACGGCGGTCAGCCGTACGGTCTCCGTCTCGGGGGTCGCGCCCAAGGCGTACATCGGCAACTACAAGGCGCTCACCGTGCCGACACCGGGCAACGGCCTCGACGGCAACTCGCCCGAGATCGCCGCTGCGATCGAGGCGGGCGTCAAGGACGGCATGAACGTGCTCAACTTCTCGATCGGCGAGCCCGAGGTGACGCCGAAGCGCGACGTGGTGGTCGACGCGATCCAGGCGGCCTCGGCGGCCGGCGTGGTCTGCGTCACCGCCGCCGGGAACGACTTCGCCGACCTCGGCTTCGGCACCGTCGGCTCTCCCGCCTCGGCGCCGGACGCGATCGCCGTCGCCGCCGTGACGAACGGCCGCAGCGCGCCGACCGACGTGATCGCCGGCTTCTCGTCCGGGGGGCCGACCCCGATCTCGCTCCAGCTCAAGCCCGAGGTCAGCGCTCCGGGCGTGAACGTGATCTCGTCCGTCCCGACGCACGCCGGGTCCTGGGACACGTTCAGCGGCACCAGCATGGCCTCACCCATGGTCGCTGGCGCAGCCGCGCTCCTGCTGCAGCGGCATCCGGACTGGACCCCCGCCCAGGTGAAGTCGGCGCTCGTCCTCACCGGCGATCCGGCCTACTCGGGAACGGCGAAGACGGTCGAGGCGCCGACGACGCGCGAGGGAGGCGGCGTGATCGACATCCCGCGCGCGAACGCGCCGCTCATCTTCGACTCGCCGGCGACAGTCTCGTTCGGCCTGATGCACCGCTCGACGACCGCGGCGCGCTCGGTCACGCTCACCGACGCCGGCGGAGGCGCGGGTTCCTGGGGCGTCCTGGTCGTGCAGCAGAATCCCGAGCCGGGCGTGACGGTTACCGCGCCCACCACGGTGACGGTGCCCGGGCAGCTGCAGCTGTCCGCCGCAGTGGGCTCGTCTGCCGCCGAGTCCGAGCAGACGGGGTTCGTCGTGCTCACACAGGGGTCGAACGTCCGCCGGATTCCTTACTGGTTCCGAGTCACCGCGCCGAAGCTCGGCACGGAGCCGAGCACTCCGCTGCAGCGCCCGGGCGTCTACCCGGGGAACACGAGCGGCAAGGCCTCGCTCGTCTCGTCCTACCGCTATCCGGATGCGCCGAACGGGATCGGCGTGAAGACCGCTCTCGGCGGGCCCGAGCAGGTGTTCCGCGTGAAGAGCACCGGCGCCGTGGCGAACTTCGGCGTGGCCGTGCTCACCCACGCGCCCGGGGTGACCGTCACCCCGCGAATCGTGTACGCGGGCGACGAGAACCGTCTGGCGGGCTACACCGCCCTTCCGTTCGCGCTCAACCCGTACCAGCCCGACTTCTACGCGCTCGAGCCCGTGGCCTCGGTCACGCTGCCCTCGGCCGGCGACTACGACGTCGTGTTCGACACGCCGACCGGAAACCGGCCCGGCAAGTTCACCTTCCGTTACTGGGTCAACGACCGGACGCCGCCCGCCGTCGCCCTCGTCAGCCGCACGGCGACCGCCGCCGCCGGGCTCCGGCTCTCGGTGAAGGACACCGGCTCCGGCGTCGATCCCTCGAGCCTCCACGCAACCGTCGACGGAAAGACCCGCGCGGTCACCTACCTCAACGGGCGGGCCGTGATCGCGCTCAGGGGTGTGGCGCCCGGCACCCATCGGGTAACGCTCGCCGCCTCGGACGTCCAGGAGTCGAAGAACAACGAGAACACCGGGCCGATCCTCCCGAACACGACGACGTTCAGCGCGACCTTCCGCGTCAAGCGCTAGATGGTTGATGCCACGGCCGCGTACGGCAGGTGTGGCATCCGAAGCTACGGCGGTCGTGATCGTGGTCGAGCGTCGGCAGCTGGTCGAGATCGCGCTCGACGCTGGCGACGAACTCGTCGCTCTCGGTCTTCAGCAGCTTCAGGCCCGCCTTCCGGCGGGCGCGCTCGCGCCGGCGACGCGCCTCGACGCCGAAGCGCTGCTGTAGACGCGGCCACTCTGCTGCAGCGACCAGGACCACGGCGAGCGCGAGCAGGATCGCGAACAGCCAGCTCACAGGGCAGAGTGTAGCGCCGCCTATAGTTCCGGGCATGTCCCGGGTCGCGCTCCTCGCCGTGCTCGCCGCGCTCGTGTTCCCGGTGGGTGCGCACGCTGCCACCCAGACCCTCGTCTTCAAGTCGGCGCCGATCCCGGTGGCCGCGTACGGCGTCGCCACGAGCTACCAGCTCGTGCCCCACCCGCAGGTCGACGGCTACGTCGTCGGGATGAAAGCCGACCTCGTGGACGGCGCCGGCAACGTCGTCTCGCCGCTCGACGTGATGCTGCACCACGTCGTCTTCGCCAAGGTGCGCGCCCGCGACTACACCTGCCCGGACTCGATCGCCGAGCGCTTCTACGCCGAAGGCGAGGAGCGGATGGAGCTGGCGCTGCCGCCGGGCTACGGCTACCAGAACGCCGCCGATGACCTGTGGGGCCTGGTCTACATGCTGATGAACCACCACAAGCGCGCCCAGAGCGTCATCGTCCGGTACACGGTCACCTACGTCACCGGCCAGGCGCTCACGCCGGTGCGCCCGATCTGGCTGGACGTCCACAACTGCACGAGCGACCCGATCTTCACCGTGCCCGGGACGGGCGGCAAGGGCTCGACGTACTCCCGCTCCTCTGACTTCCGCCTGCCGGTGAGCGGGCGCATCGTCGCCGGGGGAGGCCACCTCCACGGCGGCGGCGTCCGCCTCGACCTCGCCGACACGACATGTGGCCAACGGCTTTTCCAGTCGCGGCCGACCTGGGGCGGGGTGATGCCGATGCCGATGATGCACGAGCCGGGGCCGACGCACATGTCGCGCTTCGAGAGCCCCACCGGGATCCCCGTCTCGGCCGGCGACGTCCTGCGGCTCACGGCCGTCTACGACAACAGCATCCCCCACATGCGGGTGATGGGGATCATGCTGCTCTTCGTCGCGCCCGGCGCCGTCGGGGACGGCTGCGCGCCCGTGCCGCCGCTCCAGGTCGATCTCGGCTCTCCCGGGCCCCCCACGCCGTCGATGCCGCTGACGCTCCTGAGGCGGCCGAGCGGGCCCGTGGCGAAGAACATCGCGAGCACGACGGTGAGCGACTATCGCTACGGCGCCCAACGCGTCCTGCTCCGCCTCGGCCAGACCTTCCGCTGGCGCTTCGTCGGCACCGTGGCGCACGACGTGACCCTCGCGACGGGCCCCGTCGGAATCGCGTCGCCCTCGATGAGATCGGGATCGTTCAGCTTCCGCTTCACGCGCGCCGGTACGTACAACTTCTACTGCTCGCTCCACCCGGCTCGGATGACGCAGACGATCGTGGTCCATTAGGTCTAAATCCGCGGGGGCACCCGGCCGATAAGGGAGCCATGCTGTTGCCGACGTGGCTCGTGCTTCCGTACCTCGTCGTCTTCGCGACCATCGCGCAGGCGCTGCTCGTCAGCGCCAAGGTCCTGCCGCCGTCCTGCGCCCAGTGCGGGCTCCCACTGGAGCGCCGCCGCCTCGGCCAGACGATCTGCGGCTGCGGCCAAACGCACTGACGGCCGCGACGACGTCTATACGATTGGCGGCGTGAAAGAGCTCGCCGCCGACATCGCACGCTGGCGCGCCCGCGGGGAACGCTTCGCGGTCGCGACGGTGGTGGGCGCGCGCCGCTCCGCTCCGCGCCCGATCGGCTCGAAGCTCCTCGTCTCCGAGAGCGGTGAGCTCGCGGGCTCGGTCTCGGGCGGGTGCGTCGAGAGCGACGTGTTCGGCGAGGCGCGCGAGGTGCTCGCCGGGCTCGAGCCGCGCCTGCTCAGCTACGGGATCAGCGACGAGCTCGCCGCGACGGTCGGGCTCTCGTGCGGCGGCGAGATCGACGTGTTCGTCGAGGAGTCGCCCGGGCCGTTCGTCGAGCGTCTGCTCGAGACGGCCGAGCAGGGCGAGCGGGCCGTGCATCTCACCGTGATCGAGGGGCCGCGCATCGGCGCCGAGGCGCTCGTCTTCGACGGCGGCGAGGTGCTCGGCGATGCCGCGCTCGCGCCGCTGGCGGACGGGCTGCAGGGCGGCAAGAGCCGGGTGGTCGACCTCGAGGACGGCGGCCGCGCGTTCGCAGAGGTCTACGGCCCTCCGCCGCGGGTGCTCGCGTTCGGCGCGATCGACACGGCCGAGTCGCTCTGCGCAGCGGCGAAGCTGCTCGGCTGGCGGACGGTCGTGGTGGACGCGCGCGCGCGCTTCGCGACCCCGGAGCGGCTGCCGAGCGCCGACGAGATCGTCGTCGGCTGGCCCGACGACGTGCTGCCGCAGCTGAGCCCGGGGCCCGACGACGCGATTGTCGTGCTCACCCACGAGGAGCGCTTCGACGTCCCGGCACTGGCCGGCGCGCTCGCGAGCGACGCGTTCTACATCGGCGCGCTCGGCTCCCGCATCGCTCAGGCCTCGAGGCGGGAGCGCCTGCTCGAGGCTGGCGTGCCCGCTGAGGCACTCGAGCGGCTGCACGGCCCCTCCGGGCTCGACCTCGGCGCGGAGTCGCCCGCCGAGACCGCCGTCTCGATCCTGACCGAGATCATGGCGGCGCGCGCCGGGCGGGCGGGCGGGCCGTTGCGGGAGCGAGCCGGAAGCGTGCGCTCGCAGCCGACACCCGCTGCCTAGTGGACGACAGGCTCGACCGGCTCGCCGAGCTGATCGTCCGCGTCGGCGCGAACGTCCAGCCCGGCCAGGTCGTCTTCGTGGACTGCGAGCCGGGGCGCGAGAGTGCGAGCCGCGCGATCGCCGCGGCCTGCTACCGGGCCGGTGCGCGCTTCGTCGACGTCAACTACTTCGACCCCTGGGTGAAGCGCATCAGAATCGAGCACGCGGCGGCGGACACGCTCGACTGGGTGCCGCCGTGGTACGGCGACCGAGTACGGGCGCTCGGCGAGGCGCGCGCGGCCATCATCGCGCTCCACGGCACCCTCGCCCCCACCCTCTTCGACGACCTCGACCCGGCGCTCGTCGCCCGGGACCGGCTGCCGTCGCTGAAGGAGTACATGGAGCTCGTGAACGAGCAGACGATCAACTGGTGCGTGGCGCCGAGCCCGACGCAGCCGTGGGCGGAGCTCGCCTACCCGGAGCTCGGGCCGGAGGACGCGCTCGAGGCACTCTGGGAGGCCGTCGAGCACGTCTGCCGCCTCGACGAGGACGATCCGGTCGCGGCCTGGGAGGCCCGGCTCGCCGCGCTCGGCAGGGCGACGGCGGCGCTGAACGAGCGCCGCTTCGACGCGCTGCACTTCGAGGGGCCGGGAACGGACCTCACGGTCGGGCTCCTGCCGAGCAGCCGCTGGGAGAGCGGCCGGAGCGTGACGGTCGACGGGATCGTGCACCTGCCGAACCTGCCCACCGAGGAGACGTTCACCGCGCCCGATCCGGAGCGTGTGGACGGAATCGTCCGCGCGACGATGCCGTTCTTCGCCGCCGACGTCGTCGTGCGCGGCCTCGAACTGCGCTTCGAAGGCGGCCGGGTGGCAGAGCTGCGGGCCGAGACCGGCGAGGATGCCCTGCGCGGCGAGCTCGCGACCGACGACGGCGCCGGCCGCCTCGGCGAGGTCGCCCTCGTCGACGGCGCCGGCCGGATCGGGTCGCTCGGCACGGTCTTCTACGAGACCCTGCTCGACGAGAACGCGGCGAGCCACATCGCGTTCGGCGCCGGCTACGAGTCGTGCGTCCTGCGCGAGGACCTGCCCCGCCTGAACGTGAGCGAGGTCCACACGGACTTCATGATCGGCGGCAATGAGGTGGCGGTCACCGGGATCACGGCGTCAGGCGAGCGCGTTCCCGTACTGGTGCGCGGCGCCTGGCAGATCTAGCGCGATTCGGACCCGGAGAAGATCCGCATCGGCAGCGGCGCGAGCGGCTCGCCGCCGTCCGCTCCGACGAGCCACGTGTCCTGCATGTAGAGGCACGCCTGCCCGTCCTCGGAGATCGCGTGCGGGTGCATCGAGAAGATCATGTTCTCCTCGAGCACGGTCTCGACCCCCTCGCCGATCTTCGGGAACTCGATCATCGTCATCCCGATCGAGTGGCCGGTGACGTGGCCGAGCTTGTACCCGCGGTCGGTGAAGCCCCTGGAGACCGCCCGGTGGACGTCGTGCGCGGTCGCGCCGGCCTTCATCACGTCCTTCGCAGCCGCGTAGTACTCGTCGTAGGCCTCCATCATCCGGCCCGTGTCCACGGAGGGAGCACCCGCGGTGATCGCCCGCGAGACCTCGACCCAGTGCCCGCCGGGGCCAGCGATCTCGAGCGACGGGAGCACGAGGTCGGTCGCCTCGATCACCCGATCGCCGGCGATCTTGAACTCGGGCAGCGCGGACCCGTTCGGGCCGACGAGCACCATGTCCATCGTCAGGCGCCCGCACCCCTCGGCGACGAAGTACTGCTCGCACGGGGCGAGTACCTCGCGCTCGGTCCTCCCGGGCCCGTACGCCTCGAGGAAGATCCAGAAGCCCTCGGTGTTGATCCGGACGCTGTCGCGCACCGACTCGAGCTCGAGCTCGCTCTTCACCGCTCTCGCGAGGTCGAACTGGACGTCGAACGGGACGAGCTCGAGGTCGTCCAGCGCGCGGTAGTCGCGCGCCGCCATCACGTAGTCGAGCCCGTAGACGGCGACCCGCTTGCCCCGGAGGCGGTCGGCGAGCCAGGCGCCGGGGTGGTCGACGAAGACCTGGTCCTCGATCCACGTCGTCCCGTGCTCGCCGACGTAGCGGGCCTCGCTCGGGAACACGATCGACGGCTCGCCCTCGAGCGGGAGCAGGACATAGGCGTAGCGGTGCACGATCACGAACCCGGACATGTACGTGACCGCACCCTCGAAACCGGTGTACTCGTTGCCGGACACGATCAGCGCGTCCACGCCCTCGCGCGACATCGCCTCCCGCACGCGCCCGTAGCGCCGCTCGATCTCGGTCTTCACCATGACTGCTCCAGTCCTTTCACGAGGGCCCAGATCGCGCGGTTGAGCGGCGTCGGCACGCCCGCCTGCTCGCCGTAGCGGACGATACCGCCGTTGAGCCAGTCGATCTCGGTCTGGCGCTCGGCCATGACGTCCTGCAGCATCGAGGCCTTGTGGCCGTAGGCGACCTCCGGCTTCGCGGCGTGGTCGATCAGCTCTTCGGGATCCGCGTCGAGCACGATCCCCTGCGCGGCGGCGACGGCCTTTCCCTCGTCCACGAGCCCGCTGATGAGCGCGCGCAGCGGCGGCAGCTCGCAGGCCTGCCCGTGGGTGAGGCGGGTGAGCGCTCCGATCGGGTTGGTCGCGGAGTTGAAGATCACCTTGCGCCACTGCGCGCCGCGGGCATCCGGAACCGCCTTCGTCGGCATCCCCGCGCGTGTGCACGCGTCCGCGAGCCGCTCGATCTCGGACATGGGAGCCGGCTTGGGCTCGAACGGGCCGATCGTGGTGTCGCCCTTCACGTCCCACTGCACGTGGCCGGGCTCGACGATGCGCCCGGCGGGGAAGGTGGTGCCGCGGATCACGCGCTCGACGTGGGCGGCCAGCACCTCCTCGTTGCCGACCCCGTTCTGCACCGTGCAGACCGCGCCGTCGGCGAACGCGTGGGCCGTCGCGGCGATCGCGCTCTCGGTGTGCATCGCCTTCGTGAGGACGATGCCGAAGTCGCAGGCCGGCAGCTCGGCGGGATCGCTCGTCGCACGCGGATGTCCGAGGACCTCGCCGGCGCCGGAGAGCCGCAGGCCGTCCCGGTTGATCGCGTCGACGTGATCCTGCGCGAGGTCGTAGGCCCACACCTCGACGTCATCGAGCAGCGAGAGGTTCGCCGCGAACAGCGAGCCCACCGCGCCGCAGCCCACGATCGCAATCCTCATCCCCGAACCTCCCAAATGCTCATGAGCACAAGGCCCTCCGGATTCATGCGTAGCTCGCCTCCTTCGCGGTGACGAGGCGGTAGAGGGCGGTGTGCAGCGGCGCCTCGACCCCGTGGCGCTGCGCCTCGCGCACGAGCGCTCCCGTGATCAGCTCGATCTCGGTCGGCCGATGGGCCTCGACGTCCTCGAGCATCGAGGGATAGTGAGCGCTGCCGCGCCGCGTCGCGAGCACGTTCATCTCCCAGGGATCCTCTCGCAGCGGGATCCCGGCCGCCGCCGCAACCCGTTTGCCCTCCTCGATCAGGTCGTGGACGAGGAAGCCGAGGTCGGAGGGCCGCTCCTCGGCGGCGAAGTGGGGATCGTGAGGAAGGCCGGTGAGCGCCGCGACGGCGTTCACCGTCGCGTTGAAGATCAGCTTCGACCACTGCGCCGGGCGCAGGTCGGGGAAGGCCTCCGCCTTGAGCCCCGACGCACGGATCAGCTCCGCGATCTCGACCGGGACGGACTCGGGCGTCTCTTCATACGGGCCGAGCCAGGTCTCCGTGTCGAGGATGTACTCGACGTGGGTGTCGGCGTGGCGTGTGCCGCTCATGAACGTGACGGCCGAGACGAGCGGCCACACCCCGTGGCGCCGCACGATCTCCTCCGCGCCCAGCCCGTTCTGCACCGTCATCACGACCGCGCCGGGAAAGTGGCCTTCGAGCCGTGCCGCGACCGGCTCGACGTCGGTGCCCTTGCACGCGACGATCACGAGGTCGGGGTCGGGCAGGAAGCCGGGGTCCGGCGAGGCAACGAGGTGGGCCGTGAAGTCGCTGCGGCCGGAGACGCGGAGCCCCTCGGCGTTGAGCGAGTCCGCGTGCTCCTGGCGGCGCGTGAGCACGCTCACCTCGGCCACGCGCGCGAGGTGGCCGGCGAACAGGCTCCCGATCACGCCCGCCCCGACGACGCAGACGCGCGAGATCATCCGCCCGCGTACTTCGCCCGCAGGTACCGCAGGTACGGCCCCGCGTCGAGCCGCGAGCCGGAGGCGAGCTCGAGCGTCTCCGGCGGCGTGAACTTGCGCCCGTACCGGTACAGATGCTCGCCGTACCACGCGCGGAGCGGCGCAAACTCACCGCGGGCGAACTGATCGTCGAGGTCGGAGATGTCGTCGCGCACGCGCTCCCAGATCTGCACGGACATCACGTTGCCGAGCGCATAGGTCGGGAAGTAGCCGAGCGCCCCGCCGCCCCAGTGCATGTCCTGGAGAACGCCCTCGCGGTCGGACGGAACCGGGATCCCGAGGTACTCCTCGAAGCGCTCGTTCCACGCGGCCGGGAGGTCGGCGACGGCAAGGCGGCCCTCGATCAGCTCCTGCTCCAGCTCGAAGCGGAGAATGATGTGGAGGTTGTAGCTGACCTCGTCCGCGTCGACGCGGATCAGCGAGGGCTCGACGCGGTTGGTGGCCCGATAGAAGTCGTCCTCCGACAGCGAGCCGAAGTGCTCCGGGAATGCCTCCTGGAGCTGCGGGTAGAAGAACCGCCAGAACGGGCGGCTGCGGCCGACGAGGTTCTCCCACGTGCGGCTCTGCGACTCGTGCAGCCCGAGCGAGACACCCGCGCCGAGGGGTGTGCGAGCGAGCGCCGGGTCTATGTCGTGCTCGTAGACGCCGTGACCGAACTCGTGGATCGCGCCGAACAGCCAGTTGAGACCGGCCTCCCAGCGCGTCGTCAGGCGCACGTCGCCGTAGCCGGGGGTCGACATGAACGGGTGCGCCGTCTCGTCGAGTCGCCACGAGCGCTCGTCGAAGCCGAGCCTGTCGAGCACGCGGCGGGCGAAGCGCTCCTGCCCGTTGCGCGGGAGCTCGAGCGCCGGCGCGTCCCCGGTGGCGTCCGCCTCGCGAACGAGCGGCACCAGCTCGCGCTTCAGCTCGTCGAACACCGCGCGCACCTCGGCCGTCTTCATCTCAGGCTCGTAGTCGTCGAGCAGGATGTCGTAGGTCTCGGCGGCGGGAGGGAAGCAGGCGACGTAGCGCCGCTTCAGCTCGAGGTTCGTCTCGAGGTGCGGCGCGAGCAGGCTGAAGTCGGAGGCGGCCCGCGCCTCGCCCCAGGCGCGGAAGCCGAGCGCCCCGCTCCGGCGCATCTCGGCCGTCAGGCTCGGCGGCACGCGCGTCGCCTTCTCCCAGTCGCGGCGGGTGACCCGGATCAGGCTCGCCTCGAACGAGTCGCGCGGAAGGCTGTCCTCGAACCCGCGCAGCTCCTCGAGCAACCGCCCCACCTCGGGATCGACGAGGCGCTCGTGGGCGATCCGCCCGAGCGTCGCGACCTGCTCGGCGCGGGTCTCGGAGCCCGACGGGGGCATCTTCGTCCGCTGGTCCCAGAAGAGCAAGCCTCCGACGTGCTGGAGGTCGTTCAGCTCGGCCATGCGGAGCCGGAGCGCGTCGAAGGCGGCGGGCGTGCTCACGCCGAGACCCTACCGCCGCCCGGGCAGCCAGGACAGGGAGAACTCCCTGCTACCGGTGAGACCGGACGGTCGCAGGATCAGCACGAGCGCCATGATCGCGCCGAGCAGGACGAGCCTCGAGCCCTCGGGCAGCTTGAACCAGAACGGAAAGAACTTCGAGTTCTCGGCATCGCCGAGATAGGAATCGAGGCCGCTGACGAGGAGCGCTCCGACCACGGCGCCCCAGAGACTGCCGACCCCGCCGACCACGAGCATCGCGAGCGTGACGAAAGTGAGCTCGAGATAGACCTGATCGGTCGTGATGCTCCCGAGCTCGTGCACCAGCAGGCCCCCCGCAAAGGCCGCCAGCGCCCCGCTCAAGGTGAACGCGACGAGCCGCTGGCGGTAGACGTCGATCCCGCTCGCCTGCGCGGCAGCGGGGTCCTCGCGGGTCGCGCGGAGCTGGCGGCCGAAACGGCTGCGCTGGTAAGCGTACGCGGCCACGACCGAGATCAGGGCGCCGCCCATCAGCTCCCAGATCGTGCTCTCGGGGACCGAGTTGAGCGCCTGCGCGGCCGGGCCGATCCGCTCCCAGTTGCGGAAGACGTTGTACGTGACGCCGAGCACTGCGAAGGTGGCGATGCCGGCGGGCAGGCCGGAGAGGCGCATCAGCACGAGCCCGACGAGCAGCGCGTAGACACCTCCCACCAGCGCGGCGAGCAGGAGCGACAACGGCGTGCCGACGTGCGTGTCGCCGAGGATCGGAAACAGGTTCGGCAATACGAAGCTCTTCTGCTGTGCGTCGATCGTGAGGATCCCCGAGAGGAACGCTCCGACCGCGACGAAGCTCATCTGCCCGAAGGAGATCACGCCCGAGTTGCCGATGAACACGTAGAGCGCGACCACGATCGCGCTGCTGACGAGCGCGCTCTCGAACTCGAGCTGGTGGGCCGCGCTGACGGTGCTCCCGAAGACCGCAACCGCCGCGATCAGCGCGATCGGCCCGGCGAGCTGGACGACGGCCTTCACACGCGCTCCACCGCGCGGCGACGCGGCGCGAAGAGGCCGGCCGGGCGCAAGACGAGCACGAGGATCACGAGGCCGTAGACGACAGACGGGAGGTAGACGCTGCTGCTCGTCGGCAGCCGCGCACCGACGAACGAGTTCGCGAAGCCGATCGCGAAGCCGCCGAGCGCAGCGCTCGACAGCCGGTCGAGCCCGCCGACGACGACGCCGATCAGGGCGAAGATCGTGATCGAGACGCCGTATTCGGGGGTCACGAGCGGGTCCTGGACGGTCAGCAACACGCTGACGGCCGCGGCCAGGACGCCCGAGACGACGAACGAGAAGCTGATCACGCGGTTCGCGCGCACGCCGAGAATCCGGGCGGTGCGGAAGTCGGCCGCCGCGGCGCGCATCTGCAGGCCGATCGTGGTTCGGTTCAGGAGGAGCGTCGTAGCTGCGAGGAGCACGCCGCCGACGACGAGCGCGACGATCGAGATCCAACGGATGTCGAGCGAGCCGACGCTGAACGCGCCGTTGAGCCCGCCGAGCGTCCCGACCGTTTTCCCCGCGAGCCGAATGCCAGTAGATAGACGCTCTGGAGCAGGAAGCTGATCGCGAAGGTGGCGACGAGCATGGTCGCCGGCGACGCATTGCGCAGCGGACGGAAGGCCACGCGCTCCATCACGAGGGAGAGCGCCACGACCACCGCGACACAGGCGAGGATCGCGACCGCGGCCGATTGCCCGCTCAGGTAGGCGAGCGTGTAGCCGCCCGCCGTGATCAGCTCGCCGTAGGCGAAGTTGATCAGGCGCATGATCCCGAAGACGAGCCCGATGCCGACGGCGACGAGGCCGTAGAGGGCACCCAGCGCGACCGCGTCGATCAGCTGCTGGAGAAGCGTCATGAGAGGTACGCAGCCGTCAGTCGCTCGGTGTCGTCCGCGTCGGCGGGTCCCAGGGTGAGCCGGATCTCGCTGTTCGCCATCACGTGCGTGCGGTCTGCGAAGGCGACGGTGAGCCGCGCGCGCTGCTCGACGAGGAGGATCGTCACGCCGCGCTCGCGGATCAGGCCGAGCGTCGAGAACACCGCCTCGACCACCGTCGGCGCGAGACCGAGCGAGGGCTCGTCGAGCAGCAGCAGCTCGGGGCGGGCGAGCAGCGCGCGGGCAATCGCGAGCTGTTGCTGCTGCCCGCCGGAGAGCGCGCCGGCGTGACGGCTCCGGTAGTCGCCGAGCACCGGGAAGAGACCTCGGATCCAGTCGAGATCCTCGGCGTCGAGCCCCTCCCGCATGCGGCGCGCGGCGAGCCCGAGACGGAGGTTCTCGTCGACTGTGAGCGCGGCAAAGATGTGACGGCCCTCGGGCACGAGCGCGACACCGAGCCGCGCGATCGTCTCGGGTGCCAGGCCGCGCAGGGGGCGCCCGTCGAGACTGATCTCGCCGCGGGCGGCCGGGACGAGGCCCATGATCGCGTGCAGCGTCGTCGACTTCCCCGGCCCCGTTCGGGCCGATCAGCCCGACGATCTCGCCGCGGTGCACGTCGAAGCCGACGCCCCGTACCGCGGGCACGGCTCCGTAGCGGACTTCGAGGTCCCGACCCTGAGGACGACGTTCTCAGGCGTTCCCGGGCGCCCCGAGGTAGGCGGTGGCGACCTCGACGTTCGCCCGGATCTCGGCCGGGGTCACCTCGGCGAGGGTGCGCCCCTGGTCGAGCACCTGGATCCGGTCGCAGACCTCCATGATCAGCGGCACGTTGTGGTCGATCAGGAGGACCCCCGCGTCGAACTGGTCGCGGACGGCGAGCACCACCCCGGCGAAGTCGGGAATCTCGGCCCGTGCAAGGCCGGCCGCGGGCTCGTCCATCAACACGAAGCGCGGCCTCGTCGCAAGCGCGCGGGCGACACCGAGCTTGCGCTCGTCGCCGTGGGGAAGCACCGCCGCCGGCTCCTCGGCGCGCTCGGAGAGGCCGAGCAGCGCCAGCAGTTCGCCGGCCCTGGTGCGCGCCTCGCCGGCGCGCGCGCCGACGCCGAGAGCCGCCACCTCGCGTCTCCCGCACCGTGAGCGCCCGGAACAGGTGCCCGTGCTGAAACGTCCGCGCGAGCCCGCT
>CAVVCG010000027.1:0-11220 GCA_963746655.1 uncultured Actinomycetes bacterium
CGAGATCGGCGATCGAGTCGACGATCCGTGACGGCCGGTACGGGAACCGCTCCGCCTCGTCGCGGCTCGTGATCCCGGTCAGCACGAGCACCGTGTGCATCCCCGCCTCGAGACCCGCGACGATGTCCGTGTCCATGCGGTCGCCGACCATCGCCGTCGTCTCCGAATGCGCGTCGATCGCGTTCAGCGCCGAGCGCATCATCAGCGGGTTCGGCTTGCCGACGAAGTACGGCTCGACGTCGGTGGCGCGGCTGATCAGCGCGGCCACCGAGCCGGTCGCGGGCAGCGGGCCGTCGGGCGTCGGCCCGGTCGCGTCCGGGTTGGTCGCGATGAACCGCGCGCCCGCGCGCGATCAGGCGGATCGCCTGGGCGATGCGCTCGAAGCTGTACGTGCGCGTCTCGCCGAGGACGACGTAGTCGGGGTCGCGCTCGTTCAGCGTGTAGCCGGCCGAGTGCAGGGCGGTCGTCAGGCCCGCCTCGCCGATCACGAACGCGGAGCCGCCCGGCCGCTGGCGCTCGAGAAAGCTCGCGGTGGCCAGCGCCGAGGTCCAGATCGCCTCCTCGGGAACGTCGAGGCCGGTGCGCCTGAGCCGCGCCGAGAGGTCGCGCCGCGTGTAGATCGAGTTGTTCGTGAGGACGAGGAACGGCAGCTCGAGCTCGCGCAGGCGCGCGAGGAACCGGTCCGCGCCCGGGACGGCGTTCTCCTCGTGAACGAGGACGCCGTCCATGTCCATCAGCCAGGAACGGATCTCGCGCTGCGTCATCGCCGCTCATACTCGCAGGCTGGACCTCGCCGATTGATTCCGAGACGCATTGACATCGGCCGGCACCGGTGACACATTCGCCGCGGCGGTGGTCTGACGTGACTCTACGGATCTTCACCGGCGCGCGCGGCTCGAAGTTTGTCTGCGACGACGACGGAGGCTTCGGGGACACGGTCGCGGCGATCTCGCAGCGCGCGGACGCTCCGATCAGCTCCTGCGCGCGCGAGCAGGCCGCCGAGCCCTTCCTGCAGCAGCTCGGCAAGATGAGCCAGCAACAGCTCTACGACTGCTACCAGGCGAGGTTGAAGACGGGCCGGTGCCCCGACGAGTGCCACGGCAACTGCAGAGCCGCGAACAAGCCCGGCAAGTCGACGCACGAGCGGTTCAACGACGGCAAGGCGTACACCTGGTGGCCGCCGTTCTTCAGGCTCCCCGTCTGGGCGCGCGGCATCGACGTCCAGATCGACCGGGTCGCCGCGTTCTGCGACGAGGCGCGGCGCGAGGGCTTCACGGTCGCCCTCACCTACCCCGGCGCGGCCGACGAGGTGCAGCACGTCAACTTCCGCAAGCAGCCCAAGATCGACCTGTGGTCGATCAGGCCGCTCCGCGAGGGGATGAGTGGCCCGCGGGTGCGGCTCGTCGTCCGGCTGCTGTGGGCGGTGCGCGACCCGCAGACCCATCGGCCCTACCTCGACCCGCACGTCCATCCGAACGGGAAGTTCACGCCGCAGGTCGCGGCCGCGGTCAAGGCGTTCCAACACGATCACCATCAGCCGGCGAACGCGGTGGTCGACATCCACACGATCCGGGCGCTCCGCGGTGCGCGACGCGCGCAACAGGTAGAGGAGGCGAGCAAGTCATGAACGACGAGCAGGTCCCCGGCGGCGGGGGCTCACCCGACGACGAGCCCGAGCTGAGCGACGCGGATCTGCCCAGCGACGAGGACGAGGACGCGGGGCCGCCGCCCGACGACGATTCGGCGATTCCGGTCGATCCCGACCAGGGGGATCCGCAATGACGATGAAGATCTCCGACGCAGGCCTCGCTTTGATCTCGAGCTTCGAGGGGCTGCGGCTCACGACCTACTTGGACCCTGTCGGAATCCCGACCATCGGGTGGGGCCACACGGGGCCCGATGTCCGCCCCGGGATGACCATTACCCGCCAGCGTGCGATCGAGTTGCTTCGCGAGGACACCGCGGGGGCGGCCGCGGCCGTGAACCGGCTCGTGACGCATCAGCTCACCCAGCCGCAGTTCGACGCACTCGTTTCGCTCGTCTTCAACGCGGGAACCGCGCCGTTGAGCCCGGGGACGCTCGGCAGGAAGCTGAACGCGGGCGATGTCGCCGGCGCCGCGGCCGAGTTCGGTCGGTGGGTCAAGGGCAAGGACAAGAGCGGCCAGTTCGTCACCCTCGCAGGGCTGGTGCGGAGGCGGGCGGCCGAGGAGGCCATGTTCAAGGGCTCGGCGGCCGCCGCTCGGAGCCCTACGAGCGTGCTGAACCGCAACGAGAGGGACTGGGTGACGCGCTACGACGCGCTGGTCGACGGCGGAAAGGGCAGCTCGCCGCAGGCGAAGGTGCTTCAGGAGCAGATGCGGCGCCAGCGCAAGACGATCTGGCGCCTGGCACAGCCGGCTGCGAAGGGCGGCGACGGCAACGGCTGGCACTTCCGACACCGGGTCGAGCGCTACCGCGCGCTCGTGGCACGCACGACGTAGGAACGCCCGCCGGCCCTACAGGTAACCCTGCGTCGCGGCGTACTCGTCGGAGACGCGTTTGGGGACGCACAGCGCCCACGCGTTCTCGACGAGATCGCGCATCTCGTTCGCGTCGAGCTTGTCGAGGCGGGCGTGGACCCAGCTGTAGCGCATGTCGGACTCGCTCGGCAGCGAGAACTTCTCCGGCTCCGACTCGACGAGCGCAGCCCGCCACACCTTCGGGAACCCGAACCCCATCACGGTGCCGTCCTTGGAGAACGCGACGAAGACGATCTGCCCGACGCGGAACTTGACGCGGCCGCGCACGAACGCCTCGCTGCTGCGCGGCAGCGTCGCTGCGAACGCGCGGACCTCGTCGACCGTCACGGGCACGAGCCCGACTCACCAGGGTGCCGCGGCGGCGAAGTCACCGGCGAAGGTCTTCTTGACCGCCTGCAGGATCGATGCCGACGTGGTGATCAGGCCGAGCTCGCGGTTGTACTGCAGCGAGCCGACGGAGAAGTTCTGGCTGCCGAGGAAGACGCGGCTCCCGTCGGCCTCGATGAGCTTGGCGTGGATGTAGAGCGTCTTGCTGCTGTTCTTGTAGGTGCGCACCTGCACCCCGGCCGCCTGCAGCGCATCGAAGCTCGTCTTCCAGCTCGGCGAGTTGGTCATCACGACCTGAACGGCGACGCCGCGCTTGGCCGCGTCTTCGAGGGCGCCGACGATCGCCGGCGCCTTCATCTCCTCGTTCTCGACCAGCAGGTTGTGCTTGGCGGAGCTGATCAGCGCGACGAGCGGCGCCTGCGAGCCGGGGCTCCAGACGAGGTCTGCCCCGGTCGGGGCGGCGCCCTTGCTGTTCGCCCAGTCGAGGGCGAACACCGCCTCGATCGCCGCGACGTCGCTCTTCTTGCTGTCGACGACGGCGAAGTCGCGGCTAGTGGGGTAGAAGAAGCTGGTCAGATTCCCGGTCATGATCACGGCCTTCTTGGCGTCGATCACGAAGCTCTTCTGATGGGTGATCGCGACCTTCGTGGAGGCCCATTGCACCTTGATCCCGTGCTTCACGAGATCGTCGAAGACGGGCTTGTTGTAGGCGGCGCCCTTGTACTGCTCGTCGAGGATCACGCGGACGGCGACGCCCCGTTTCGCATCATCGATCAGCGCCTGCTCGGCCGCGCCGTCGCTGAACTCGTACATCGTCATGTCGAGGCTGTGCTTCGCCGAGCGGAGCAGGGTGTAGATCGGCGCGTAGCCCTGGGCAGGCTCGACGATCAGCGGCCCCGTCCCGGAGCTCGCCCAGGCGATCGCGCTCACGCAGGCGGCGACGAGCGTGGCGATCAGCACCGAAACCAGGCGTCTCACACGCCAAAGTCTAGAACGGGCGTGGGGCCGAATCGGGCCGCCCTCGCGGACGGCCCGACGCGAATCCCTAGGAGCAGCCGGTGTTGGTGCCGCAGTCGCGGCACGTGTAGCAGCTGCCGGTCCTCACCATTCTCCCGCCGCACTTCGAGCACTCGACGGCGTCCTCCCAGCTGTTGAACAGCGCGGTTTGACCCGCCGGCGGCGCCTCGACGGGCACGCTCTCGCGGCCCTCGAGCGCGTCGTAGGCCTGGGCGAGGCGTGCCTTCACCTCGGGCGTGAGGATGCCGGCCACCTCCTGCTGCTCGGTGCTGAGGAACTTCTTGCCCATCCAGCGGAAGATGTAGTCGACGAGCGACTTCGCGACGCGGATGTCCGCGTCGTTCGTCATCCCGCTCGGCTCGAAGCGCATGTGGCTGAACTTCGAGACGTACACCTCGAGCGGCACGCCGTACTGCAGCCCGAGCGAGACCGAGATCATGAACGAGTTCATCAGCCCGGCGAGGGTCGTGCCCTCCTTGGCGATGTCCACGAAGATGTCTCCGGGGGTGCCGTCCTCGAACAGGCCGACGTGGATGTAGCCCTCGTACTCGCCGACCTTGAACTTGCGGCCGACCTCGGTGCGGTCGTCGGGCAGCCGCCGCCGCTGCGGGTGGCCCATCACACCGGTCGCGCCGGCGGGGAGCAGCGCCGCCGACTTGTCCTTCGACCCGGAGAGCGGCTGGGCGACCTTGCAGTTGTCGCGGTAGATCGCGATCGCCTTCACGCCGAGCTGCCACGCCTCGATCAGGAGCCCGCCGACCTCGTCGACGGTCACCGTCTCGGGCAGGTTCACGGTCTTCGAGATCGCGCCCGAGATGAACGGCTGGACGGCGCCCATCATCTTCACGTGGCCGCGGTAGTGGATCGCGCGCTCCCCGATCGCGCAGTCGAAGACCGGGTAGTGCTCGGTCTTCACGAACGGCGCCCCGACGATCGAGTTGCGCTCGTCGACGTACGCGACGATCTCGTCCACCTCGGACGGCGCGTAGCCGAGCTTCTCGAGCCCGAGCGGCACCGTCTTGTTCACGATCGTGATCTCGCCGCCGCCGACGAGCTTCTTCGACTTCACGAGCGAGAAGTCGGGCTCCACGCCGGTCGTGTCGCAGTCCATCATGAAGCTGATCGTCCCGGTGGGGGCGAGCACGGTCGCCTGCGCGTTGCGGTAGCCGGCGATCTCGCCGAGGTCGAGCGCCTCGTCCCACGACCTGCGGCAGGCGGCGAGCAGGTCGTCCGGCACGGTGCCGGCGTTCTCGATGTTCCCGACCGCGGCGCGGTGCTTGGCGATCACGCCGATCATCGCCGCGGCGTTCTTCTGGTACCCGGCGAACGGGCCCATCCGCCGGGCGACCTCCGACGACTTGCGGTACGCGCGGCCGGTCATCAGCGCGGTGATCGCAGCGGCGTACGCCCGGCCCTCGTCCGAGTCGTAGGGGAGGCCGCGGGCCATCAGCAGCGCGCCGAGGTTCGCGTAGCCGAGGCCGAGCTGGCGGTACGCCTTCGCGTTGCGCTCGATCTCGGTCGTCGGGTACGAGGAGTAGCCGACGGCGATCTCCTGCGCGGTGAAGACGACGTCGACCGCGTGCTCGAGCGCCTCGACGTCGAGCTCGCCGTCCTCGCGCCGGAACTTCATCAGGTTGAGCGACGCGAGGTTGCACGCCGAATCGTCGATGTGCATGTACTCCGAGCACGGGTTCGACGCGTTGATACGGCCCGTGTTCGGGCACGTGTGCCACGCGTTGATCGTCGTGTCGTACTGCACGCCCGGGTCGGCGCAGCGCCACGAGGCCTCGGCGATGTCGTGCATCAGCTGGCGCGCGTCGACCGTCTGCACGACGGTGCCGTCGGTGCGCGCGGTGAGGTTCCACTCCTTGCCCTCGACGACGGCCTCCATGAACGCGTCGGTCACGCGCACGGAGTTGTTCGCGTTCTGGTACTGGATCGAGGCCCAGTCGGGGGAGTCGAGCGACATGTCGTAGCCCGCCGCCTCGAGCACGCGGGCCTTCTCCTCCTCCTTGGCCTTGCACCAGATGAACTCCTCGACATCCGGATGGTCGACGTCGAGGATCACCATCTTGGCCGCACGCCGCGTCTTGCCGCCCGACTTGATCGTTCCCGCGCTGGCGTCCGCGCCGCGCATGAACGAGACCGGGCCGGACGCGTAGCCGCCCTTCGAGAGCTGCTCCTTCGAGGAGCGCAGCTTCGAGAGGTTGATCCCGGAGCCGGAGCCGCCGCGGAACACGATCCCCTCGCGGCGGATCCAGTCGAGGATCGACTCCATCGAGTCGTCGATCGAGAGGATGAAGCAGGCGCTGCACTGCGGTGCCTCCTCGAAGCCGACGTTGAACCAGACCGGCGAGTTGAAGGAGGCGAGCTGGTTGACGAGGATCGCCTTCAGCTCGGCCTCGAACGTCTCGGCCTCCTCCTCGTTCGCGAAGTAGCCGCCCTTGCGGCCCCAGCCGGCGATCGTGTCGACGACGCGGCCGATCATCTGCTTGACGCTCGACTCGCGCTCGGGCGAGCTCATGCGCCCGCGGAAGTACTTCTGCGCCACGATGTTGGTGGCCGTCTGGCTCCAGAACTTCGGGAACTCGACGTTCTTCTGCTCGAAGACGGGGCCGTCCTTGCCGGGGATGTAGGCGTCGCGGGTCTCCCACTCGACCTCGTCGAACGGGTCGCGCCCGGGGATCGTGAAGTAGCGGCGCAGGCCGACCGAAGCCTCCTGCTCGATCACGATGTTGACCAGCTCCTCAGCGGCTGGATCCGGTGCCTGAACTTCCTTCGCGGACGCCATGTCCTACCTCCCGGGTATGGGTGAAGTCTACGTTCCAGCCAGCGCGTGCCGTCCGGCACGTCGGAGAGGCGGACGGCGAAAGTTAGTGGGCGCGTCGGACGGACGGACCCGCTCGCGGCGGCGAGGCTATGCGCCGGGGCCGGCGGGCGGCTCGTGCGGTGAGACCGCGATCCGGCGCGCCTGCATCCGCCGGGCGAGGACGCTTCCCCCGCCGGCGAGGAGCAGGAGCAGCGCGACCGCTCCGAGCACGATCAGCGGGACGGGCACCCCGTTCGCGTTCTTGGGCGCGAACGTGTCGAAGACGCTGCCGACGAAGCCGCCCCCGCCGCTCGTGCCGCTGCCCGACGGTCCGCTGGCCGAGACGCCGGGGGAGGGCCCGCTCGGGCCGCCGCCGCGCTCGATGCGGATCGCGAGGAGCATCGCGCGCCGGATGTCGTCGGGTGCGCTCGAGTAGGTCTTCGAGTCCTCGGGCAGCTTCTGGATCGCCTCGACGTAGCAGTGCACCGGGTAGGTGCCCATGACCTGCCCGTGGCGATACCAGTCGTTCTGGACCTTGTACCAGCAGGGCTTGGCGGCTGAGGCAGGGCCGGCGCCGAGGGCGAGAAGCGCGAGCGTCGCGGCGGCTGTGGTGAGGGCGATTCTCAACGGGGTCATGGTACGGGAGGACCACGCGCGTCCGCGCTGGTCCTCCGGGGCAGTCTCGCCGCACAGGATGAGGGCGCTTTGAGCGCAGTGTGAGGAGTTCGTAAAGGGGGACCGGTCCGGAGCGGGCGGGTGGTAGCTTGCGCGCCGATGCGTGCCGCCGCCCTCCTCGCCGCGGCCGGCGCCTTGCTTCTGGCCGCGCTTCTCGGCGGCGGGGCCTCAGGCGACTCGCGGCTGCTCTGGATCGGAGGCGGTGCGGCGCTCGCGGCCGGACTCGCGGCCGCCGCCTCCTTCCTCGGCGTCCTGCCGCGGCCCTCGCCGGGCCGCTCCGGCGCCGCCTTCTTCGCGCTGGGCGGCGGCTTCGTGGTCTGGAGCGGAGCCACGATCCTGTGGTCGGTCGAGCCCGACCGCTCGTGGGCCTACACGAACCGGGGGCTGGCCTACCTGGCCTTCGCCTTCCTCGGGCTCTACCTCGGCGCTGCGCTGCCGCATGCGCCGCGCAAGCTCGCGTACCTGTTCCTCGCCGCGTTCGCGGTGGCGATCGGCTGGGCGCTGCTCGGCAAGGCGATCCCGTCGCTGTACCCGGACTACGGGCGGATCGCGCGGCTGCGCTCGCCGGTCGGCTACTGGAACGCGCTCGCACAGGTGTGTGACGCGGCGCTGCCGCTCGGGCTCTGGCTCGGAGCGCGGCGGCGCTGGGCGGGCGCGCTCGTCGTCTACGGCGCGTCGGTCGGCGCTGTGCTTACGCTCTCGCGCAGCGGCCTTGCGATCGGCGTGCTCGCGGTCCTCCTCTACCTCGCGCTCTCGCGCGACGCATACGGGGGGCTCCTGACGCTCGCCGCCTCCCTGCCGCCCGCCGCCATCGTCGCCGGGATCGCGTTCACGCAACCCGGCCTCGTCGACGACGGCACGACCCACTCGCAGCGCGTTCACGCCGGGGCCGTGCTCGCCGCGACGTTCCTCGCGGGCGCCGCCGTGGCGGGGCTCGCCGGGTGGTGGCTCTCGCGGCTTCGCGTCCCGTCCGCGCCGGGGCGGGCCCGGGTCGTTCGCTACGCGGCCTCGGGTGCGGTGATGGTGGTCCTGCTCGTCGTCGTCGCCGGGGTCGTCCGCGAGGGAGGCCCGGCGCCCGCGGTGCGGCGGCTCTGGCACGGGTTCGCGACCACCGAGCAGATCACGCAGGCCTCGGCCCGTCTTCGCAGCGCGAACTCGAGCAATCGCTGGCGCTGGTGGCAGGAGTCCTGGGACGCGTTCTCCCAGCATCGGCTCGAGGGCTCGGGCGCCGGCACCTTCGAGCTCGAGCACCGGATCGTCCGCGCCGCGAGCTACTCGGAGCCGACGATCGAGCCGCACTCGATCGCCCTGCAGGCGCTGGGCGAGACGGGACTCGTCGGGTTCCTCCTCCTGACGGGTGCGGTCGCCGCCGCGGTGCTCGTGCTGCGCTCGGCGCTGCGGCGGCTCGAGGGCTACGACCGCGCCGCGGCCGTCGCGCTCACGGCCGGGGCCGCGGCCTGGCTCGCGCACGCGCTCGTCGACCTGCACTGGGACTACCTCGCCGTCACGGCGCCCGTCTTCCTCGCGGTCGGTGCGCTCGCCGCGGCGGGGCGCCCTCCCCTTCCCGTGCAGCGACGCCCGCTCCTGGCGCTCGGCGCAGTGCTGGTCGCGGCCGCCGCCGTCTACTCGCTGGCGACCCCCTGGCTCGCGAACCGGCGCATCGACAGCGGCCTCGCCGCGCTCGACCGAGGCGACCTCGCGGCAGCCGCCTCCGACTTCCGCTCGGCCGACCGGCTCAACCCGCTCGCGGTGGAGCCGCTGCTCTACCAGGCGGCGGTCGCGACCGCGCGCGGAAAGATCCACGCGGCTGAGATCCTCTATCTCCGCGCCCACGCGCGTCAGCCGAAGAACCCCGACGCGCTGTACGAGCTCGGCGTGTTCGAGTTCCGGCAGGGCAACTACCTCGCCGCCTACCGGGCGCTCAACGACGCCTACACGCTCGACCGCTTCGGCCCGGCCGGGCAGAAGGGCGGCTACCTCGACAAGGCGCGGGTGATCGTCAACCGCGAGGCGGCGAAGCAGAGGCAGATGGGGACGCCGATCTCGCCCTAGCTCCGGCCGAGGACGTACGCGAGCTTCGCGCCGTGCAGGTCGCGCGTGCGGATGCCGTCGAGCGGCGAGACGATTCGCACGTGCAGGTCCCGTGCGGCGCGAAGCGCCTCCGAGCGGAGCCCTGGCCGGAACATCACGATCGAGCGCACATAGCCGGTGTGCGGCGCGTTGGCGGCTCCGCTGACGGGGTAGCCGAGACCGCGCACGCGGGCCGCCGCGGCGGCCGCGGCGCCGGCGCGCCCGTTTCCGTTCAGGACGAGGATCGAGGTCTTCGCGCGCGAGAGCGTCGGCGGGCCGGGCTTGGGCTGGTGCTTCAGCGGCACCGCCTTGATCGGCGCGAACACCTTCTGTGCGGCCGCGTGCTGGACGCTGTGCGCAACGGACGGACCGAAGAGTGCGGCCCCGGCGGCGACGAGCGCTGCCAGCTCGAGGAGGGCGAGGATAACGACGACGATCGTCGCCGTGCGCCAGGGCCCGACGGAGGCGGGAGAGGGGAGGGAGTGCTCCATCGTGCGGGGGGATTTCTCCCTCCGCGGCGCCGCTCCTTCTCTCTATTGGCGCTGGATCCAGCTCCACGTCTCGGCGAGCCCTTCTTCGAGGCTCGTCTCGGGCCGCCAGCCGAGCTCCGCTGCGGCGCGACCGGGATCGAGCACGCTTCGCATCAGGTCTCCCGGACGGGCGGCTGCGTGCTCCGCCGGCCGGTCGAAGTCGGCGACGCGACAGCATGCGTCGTAGAGCGCCGAGACCGACAGCTCGGTCCCCGTGCCGACGTTGAAGACGCCGCCGTCGCGGCCGGCGGCGGCCAGCACGGCGCGCACCACGTCGCCGACGTAGACGAAGTCGCGGGACTGCGAGCCGTCGCCGAAGATCGTGCTCGTGGCGCCCGTCGCCATCTGCTCGAGGAAGATCGCGACCACCCCGCCCTCGAGACCGGCTGCCTGGTGCGGCCCGTAGACATTGGCGAAGCGGAGCGCAACGTGCGTCGTGCCGTGGAGGCGGTTCCAGGTCGCGAGGTACTCCTCCGCGGCGAGCTTGGCCGTGCCGTACGGCGACAGGGGCCGTCGCGGCGCGTCCTCGTCGGCGGGCGCGTCGCACTCGCCGTAGATCGCGCCGCCCGTGGAGCTGAACACGACCTGCGCCGCGTGCCGGCGCGCCGCCTCGACGACGCGGAGGGTCCCGAGCACGTTGACCTCCGCGTCGTAGACCGGCTCTGCAACCGAGGTGCCGACGTCCGCTTGCGCGGCGAGGTGGAAGCAGACCTCGGGGCGTGTCTCGTCGAAGACCAGGTCGAGGTCGTCGTCCCGGCGGATGTCGCCCACGTGCAGTCGCACCCCGTCCGGCACGAACTCGCGCTTGCCGGTGGAGAGATTGTCGAGCACGTGCACCTCGTCGCCGCGCGCCGCGAGCGCCGCGGCGACGTGCGAGCCGATGAGCCGCACCGCCGGTGACTACTGCCCGCATCAGGCCGTATCCTAGGCGCCGCGTGTTCGTAACGTTTGAAGGTTCTGACGGCTCCGGCAAGACCACCCAGGTCGAGCCGCTGCGCACCGTGCTCGAGGCGGAGGGACACGAGGTCGTCGCGACGCGGGAGCCGGGAGGCACCGAGGTCGGCGAGCAGATCCGCGAGATCGTGCTCCACGGCTTCCCGATCACCCCGTGGGCCGAGGCCGCCCTCTTCGCCGCCGCGCGCGCGGAGCTCGTCGAGGACGTGATCCGGCCGGGGCGCTCGAGCGCGGCGCCGATGTCCTCTTGCGACCGCTACATCGACTCCTCGCTTCGCCTACCAGGGCCTCGCGCGAGACGTCGGCGTCGAGCTCGTGC
>CAVVCG010000028.1:0-4632 GCA_963746655.1 uncultured Actinomycetes bacterium
CGGCCGCACCTTGCTGCTGCACGGGTACTCGCGGCTCTGGGCCGTCCGCTCGGCCTGACGTTTCGATCCGCGCCCTGCGATCGACTACGATCGTCAATGTGACGATCAGCACAGCTGGTCGCGAGTGAGCCGGTTTCCGCCGTGGGTCGCGCCGACCTTCGGCATCGCTGCTCTGTCGGCCGTGCTGCTCGTCCGGCTCGTGCCGGACGTCCGCGGCAAGCCGATCTTCGAGGACGAGTCGCTGGCGGGCCTCGTCTCGTCGCAACCTCTGCCCGACGTGCTCAGGACGTCGATCCTCGACCGCGGCGGGGCACCGCTCCACTTCGTGCTCGCCCATCTGGCCCTCGCTCTCCAGCCGTCGCCGACCGGGCTGCGGCTGCTCTCCGTGGTGTTCGCGGTCGCCACCCTGCCTCTCCTCTTCGACCTGGGACGCCGGCTTGCGGGCTCGCTCGCCGGACTCGCGACCGCGACCTGCGGGGCGACGTCGGAGCTGCTCGGCATCTACGGCAGCTTCGGGCGGATGTACGCGGTGTTCATCTTCGCCGCCGCGCTGTCGATCGACCTGTTCGTCCGAGCCCTGCAGGAACGAACGCCTGCGTCTGCGCAGGCAGCAGCGCTCGCTGCGTGGCTCCTGCCCGCCGTGCATCCTTTCGGCATCGTCCTGCTCTGGGCCGAGGCGGTCACGGCGGTCTGGGTATGGCGGTTCCGAAGCTTCAGGGCGGCAGTACCGGTGCTCGTGATCGGCCTGGCGCTGGTCCCGTTCCTGCTCGCAGACCTGAGGCTCGCCGAGCGCTACTCGGCAGGGCTCGTGGGTGATTCGAGCCTCGTCACGCCGTATCGTGCCGCCGCCGCACTGGGACGCGCTCTGGGCGGCTTCGCCGGTGGACGGGAACCGATCTTCCTCCTGTTCGTCGTGCTCGCAGCCGTGGGGGCGATCACGTTGCGACGCCGCGATCGCGGGTGGTTTCTCGGGTTGACGGCGCTCGCGCTGCTGACGCTGCCCGTCGTGCTCGTGCTGGTGCGCTCGCAGCAGGGGTACTCGGACCACCTGGCGGCGCGACAGTTCGCGTTCGCTCTGCCTCTGTGGTCGGCGCTCGTGGGCGTGGGCGTCGCCCGGGTTGCGACGCTGACGCGATCGGGGGTCGCGCGCGGGGCGATCCTGACGGCGTTCGGCGTCCTCGCGCTCCTGACGCCGTCCTCCGTGCCCGATCCCCGCTCCGCGCAGTCGGGGACGAGGGAGGGAGTCGCGGCGCCGTCGACGTGGCTGCGGCGGCGGCTGATCCCGGGGAGCATCCTCTTTCCGAGCGCGCCCGTCTTCCTCGCCGCGCTCCCGGAGAGTGGTCGAGCGCATTCGCTGCCGCGCGAGCAGCCGGCGCTCGTCTCCCGTGCTCTCGCCCGTACGCCGTTTCCGGTCCCGGCCGTGGTTGTCGCCGTTCCGCTCGACGGAGCCGGCGTCGTGGACGCACGCGCGCTCCGCCGCCTCGCCGGCACCCGGTCGGTCGTGAAGGCGTTTCCCTCCTGGCTCCTGGTGAGCGTGCCCGGCCCGTTCAGAGACGAGCCGAACGTGCTGCTGGCGATCTCCCGGGTGCTGGATGGAGTGCGCGCGTCCGTCGCGCCGCGCTCGGCGGCACTCGACGGGTACCTCCGGCAGGGGCGGGCCGCCGTGTGCGGCTCGTTGAGGTCGCACGGAGGACGCTGCAAGTAGAGTTGGGGCCCGAGATGGAGGTCAACCCCGAGATCTCGGTGCGGCGCGCTTGACGTGGCGGCGCGCCGCCGTCGCGGCAGTTCTCGCGATCATCGTTGCAGCGGGTGCTCTGGGGGCGTACGTGATCGACAAGAAGCGAGCCTCCAAGGACGTTCGCGGCTCGTCGACGGAGGAGTTCGTCACGACCGCCGAACCGGAGCCCAAGCCGCCTCCGGTCGTGCCCCCCGCCGAGGGGATCGCCTGGCCGACCTTTCGATACGACGCCTCTCGTGTCGGTGTGAGCCCCTACGGGCACCGGCCGCCGTACAGGGTGGTGTGGGGCTTCGCGGGGAGGTCGCTGGTGGAGTTTCCGCCTGCGGTCGCGTACGGCCGCCTCTTCTTCGCCAACAACGACGGCGTCCTCTTCGCCGTCGACGCCAAGACCGGCAAGCTCGTCTGGCGCTACCGGTCGGGCCGGGTGCAGGCGTCGTCCCCGACGGTGTTCGGCCGGACCGTGTTCCACACGTTCCTGTACCGGCCGAAGCAGCCGAAGCAGGCTCAGGACGGCGAGTTGGTCGCCCTCGACGCCGACAGCGGCAAGCTTCGCTGGCGCAAGCGGCTGGCCCCCTCGGAGTCGTCGCCGCTCGTGCACCGGGGTCGTCTCTACGTCGGCGACTGGAGCGGCAAGGTCTATGCGTTCAACGTTCGTACGGGTCGTCTGCTCTGGACCTTTGAGACCGGAGGCGAGGTGAAGGGCGCGCTGGCAGCCTCCGGTGGTCGTGTGTTCGTCGGCTCGTACGACCATCACGTCTACGCGCTGAACGCCCGCACGGGAAGGCAGCTCTGGCGGGCGGGAGCGCAGCAGCGTCTCGGCAACCGTGGTCGCTTCTACTCGACGCCGGCGATCGCCTACGGACGGGTCTTCATCGGCGCCACGGACGGGAAGATGTACGCGTTCGGCGCCGCGAGTGGTCACCTCCTCTGGTCGCATCGGAGCGGCTCCTACATCTACAGCTCGCCGGCGGTCTGGAAGCGCCTCGTGCTCGCCGGCTCCTACGACGGGCGCTTCTACGCCTTCGACGCGGCGACGGGCGATGTTCGCTGGCGATTCAGGGCCGACGGGCACATCTCGGGGTCGCCGACGGTCATGGCGGGGCTCGTCTACTTCGCGACGCTCAAAGGAACTGCGTTCGCGCTGGACGCGCGTACCGGGAAGCGCGTCTGGCGGTTCGCGGACGGGCGCTACGCCGCTGCGGTCGCCGACCGCGATCGGGTCTACCAGGTCGGTACGGGTCGGGTCTACGCGCTCGCGCCGCGCTGAGGGCTACCTACCCCGCCCGAGCTCGAGCAGCAGCGCCGTCCAACGGTCGGCCGGCGAGTTCAGCGTCCATGCGGTGCGCGCCCGGACGCCCTGGGCGACCAGGGCCGCAGGTGCGGCCGGCGCCCGCGACCGGATCACGAGCAGGGTCGGCGAGGGGCGCTCGGCTGCGAGGTCGGGGTACCGCGCGACGCGCCTGAGCGCCCGATCCACCCGCCGATTGGGGCCGCGGAAGACCCAGAAGCCTCGGCCGGGCTCACTGCCGGCGACGAAGGCGGCGACGTTCGCGCGCCCGCGCGCGGCGAGGCCGGTCTCGTAGCGAAGGTCGATCCCCGGCAGCTCTTCGACACGGCGGATCGACCGTCCCTCGAGCTCGAGGTAGTCGTCCAGGAGCTCCGGCGGCCGGTCCGAGATGGGCGTCCCCGTCGACGAGAACAGCACCGCCTCCGGCTCCACCGCCGCCACGAGGTCGCGGAGGCCGAGCTCGTGCATGGCCCGCAGACTGTCGACGCGCTCGAGGACGCCGACCGCCACCACAGCCGCGACGGCCGCGGCGCCGACGAGGCGGTGCCGTCCGGCGACCGCGAAGCAGCCCGTGGCGACCAGGACGTAGAACACAGGCTCGGCGGGGGCGAGGTAGCGGCCGAAGAAGCGCGTGCTCGCCGGCACCAGCCAGAAGAAGGAGATCGGCACGGCGAGCCAGAGCCCGAGCGCAACGGCGACCCGCCGGCGCGCTCGGCCGAGGGACACGAGCCCGACGAGAGCGAGCGCGAGCAGGAGGATCGCGCCGGTGCCGCCACCCGGTGCGAGCGCCTGCAGCGCTTCCTCCGGCACGGACCGCCCCGCCGTCGTCTGCAGCCGTCCGCTCTCGAAGACGTCGTAGCGCGACCTGAGCACGGCCAGGGCGTACGCATACGGCGCCGCGACCGCGAGCGCGACGGCTGCTCCAGGCAGTGCCTCTCTCGCCAGAGCGGCGGCGCTGCGACCCGACACGAGCAGACCTGTGGCGACGGCGAGGACGCTGTAGAGAGGCGCGATCGGGTGCACGTAGACGAGCGCGCCGGCCGCAGCGCCGGTGAGGATCCAGTCCCGCCGGGCCGCCGTCCGCCCGGCGCGTAGCGCGACGAGCGTTGTCGCGAGCACCGCGGCGACGAAGAGGGAGTACATCCGTGCGAACGTGGCCAGGGCGAGGCCGAGCGGGGCGGTGGCGAGGAGGATCGGAGTCGCCAGCGCCACGAGCTCGCCCGCCAGCTCGTGTGCAAGCCGGGCCGCGAGCAGCAGCGAGATGAGGAAGAACAGGAGCGACGGCAGGCGAAGCCCTCGATGCCGCCCGGCGCGCGAAGCGTCACGTGCTCGATGAAGAAGTGCAGCGGCGCCCCGCCGCGATCGACGAAGACGTCAGATGACGATCGAGGCGTAGGAGCGCTCGGCGAACTCGATCGTGATCCGTTCGTCGAGGTGCAGCGGCTCCCACCAGAGCGCCGGCAGAGCGAGAGCCGCGCCACCGCACACGGCAAGGCCGAGCGCGGCGACGGAACGGGCGTTCACGGTAGCGTCCGGCCGATGATCCGCCAATCATTGCCGCGCCCCGAGTGCGCCGCCACACCGCGATGAGATACGTGGTCACGGG
>CAVVCG010000029.1:0-12866 GCA_963746655.1 uncultured Actinomycetes bacterium
TCACATGACCTGGCTTTGGATCATCATCGTCATCATCGTCGTGCTCGCCGTCCTGAGCTACCTTCGCCGCAGGCGAGCCGGCTAGGCGATTGCGTACCGGCTGGGGAGTGCGAGCCGGCAAGGGACGAGTTACCGCAGCGGCGTCCTCCAGTTGTTGTTGCGGCCCGGGATGGATGCCCTCTGCTTCTCGTGCGACAAGCGCTGGCGGACCGCCGACGCCCCGTCGCCGATCGACGGGATGAACTGCGGCGGAACGCGGACCTGGGTCGCCTGCTCGAACGCATAGGCGAGGGCGACCAGCGTCGGCTCGTCCCAGCGACCGCCGATGAACGACACGCCGACGGGCAGCGGCCCGACGAAGCCCGCCGGCACCGTCACGTTCGCGTAGCCTGCGACCGCTGGCGGACCCGACGATCCGATGAACGTCGAGAAGTCGCCGCCGAGGTCGCCGTTGACAGGATCGGTCACCCACGCGGGTGAGTTCGTCGGGGCGATGATCGCGTCGAGGTCCTCGGCTGCCATCAGATCGTCGATCGCCGCCTGGGCGCCTGGCGTCGCGATCGCCCGCTGCGCGGCGCAGTCGGCGTCGCGGCCGCCCGTCTCCTGGGCCAGGTCGAAGACCAGCGAGTTCCAGTTGGATTCCGGCGCGCCGGACTCGAGCTCGGGACGGTCGTTGTTGAAGTCGATCAGGTCCTGGAGCGTCTTCGGGTAGCCGGGGCCGGTGTACGTCTTCAGGTAGGTGGCGATATCGGTCTTGAATTCGCACAGCAGCGCCGGGAACTCGGCATTGGCCCAGTCGCCGAACGGGATGTCGGCCGGATCCACGATGGTCGCGCCGGCCGCTTCGAGCGCAGCAATCGTGTCGTCCATGATCGCGGATACGTCCGCGTCGACCGCGACGCCGCCGATCTCGAAACTGAACTCGCGCCAGACTCCGATCCGGGCGCCGTCGAGCGCGTCAGCATCGAGGAACTGGGTGTAGTCGGTGAACGCGTGCCCAACCTGCTCGGCCGTCGCCGGATCGGCCGGATCGACGCCGGTCATCGCTCCGAGGAGCACTGCGGCGTCGGTCATATTGCGGGCCATCGGCCCGGCGGTGTCCTGGTCGGCCGAGATCGGGACGATGCCGGCCCGGCTCAGGAGGCCGAGCGTCGGCTTGATGCCGGCGTTGGCGTTGGCGCCCGAGGGGCAGACGACCGAACCGTCGGTCTCGGTGCCAACGGCCGCGACCGCGAGGTCGGCCGAGGCGATGACGCCCGAGCCCGAGCTCGAGCCGCATGGGTTGCGATCGAGGACGTAGGCCATGTTCGTCTGGCCCCCGATCCCGCTCCAACCGCTCGAGGACGGCCCGGAACGGAAGTTGGCCCACTCCGACAGATTGGCCTTCCCGATCACGAGCGCGCCGGCCGCCCTGAGTCGCCGGACGATGAACGCGTCGCCGGGCGTGCTCGTCTGCGAGTGCCCAGGAACCGGCTGTCGTCGGCCATGCCGGTCGTGTTGATGTTGTCCTTGACGATGATCGGAATGCCGAGCAGCGGCCGGCGGTCCCCGCGACGGCGCGCCCTGTCCGCTGCCACCGCGTCGGCGTGCGCCGTCGGGCTGACCGTGATCACCGCGTTGAGCATCGGGTTGAGCTGGTCGATGCGCCGGAGATAGAAGCTCGTCAGCTCGACGGAGCTCAAGGTCGAGAAGCGCGAGCTCATCAGCTTCTGGAGCTCCGGGATCGTCGTCGCGTCGACGTCGATACCGGCGACCATGGTGTTCGTCGGGTCGGGCGTAGGGACGATCGGCCCCGCGGCGCCGGACAGCGACGCCGCGGCGCCGGATACCCCGAGCAAGAACGCCAGCAGGGTCGTCAGAACAAGGGAATGCCGAAGTCGGCTGCTCATCGCGTGACCTCCACGGGATCGGGTGCGGTGTACGCTCGGATCGCAGGCTGGGCGGCGATTTGGGCGCCGGATTCTACACCCTTCGTGCTGTCAAGTCAGCGGTTGGTATCGATCACGTGGAACCGGTTCCCTTCACGGTCGGCGGGCGGCCTCAGCGCAGGTCCTTGTTCGACTCCATGTCGAACCACATCGCGAACAGCGTGAACTGGCTGCCCGAGATCAGGAGCAGCGCGACGAGGACGATCGTCGCCGTCGTGATCTCGTTGCCCGCGAGCCGCAGGACGATCTCGACGATGCCGAGCACGAGGCCGGCGAGCGTCATCAGGAAGCCCGAGGGCGTAGAAGAAGACGAGCGGGTGGAAGTCGCGGATCACGTACTTCTCCCGCAGCCGCCAGAAGAAGCCCTTCACGAGCAGCCACGAGATCCGCGGCACGACCCGGCGCAGCTTGATCCCCGACCGCTCGCCGACGCCGTAGACCGGCCGTGAGGGGAAGTCGCGCACGCGCGCGTTCCAGACGTTCAGGTGCACGAGCATGTCGTTCGGGAAGCCGTAGCGCGGGTAGACGCGGTCGAGGTCGAGCTGCGCGAGCATCGACCGCGAGATCGCCGTGTAGCCGGACTGCGAGTCGGCGACGTGCCAGTAGCCGGAGGCGATCTTCGTCAGCAGCGAGAGCACCGCGTTGCCGAGGTAGCGCGTGCGCGGGATCAGCTTCCAGGCCTCGCCGGTGAAGAGCCGGTTCGCCTTCGCGTAGTCGACCTCGCCGCGCGCGACGGGCTCGACGAGCGTGAGCAGGTCGTCGGGATCCATCTGGTTGTCCGCCGCCATCACGCAGACGACGTCGAGCCCGTCCGCGAGCGCGCGCTCGTAGCCGGTGACGATCGCGGCGCCGACGCCGCGGTTCCGCTCGTGCGGCGACGACCTCGACGCGCGGGTCGCCGCCGGCCGCGCACGCGCTCGGCGGTGCCGTCGGTCGAGGCGTCGTCGACGACGAGATCCGGTCGACGAACTCGGGGATGCCGGCGAGCGTCGTCGCCGATCAGGCGCCTCCTCGTCGTGGGCGGGCACGACGACCGCGACGCGCTTCCCCTCGAGCATCGGCTCAGGCGGTGCGGGCGCGGCGCGCGGCGAACGGATCGGCGAGGAGCGCCGCCGCGCAGCCGAGCAGGAGCCCGATCAGCGCGCCGATCAGGGCGCCGTTGCGGCCGCTGCGCGCCGTCGTCTTGACCGCCGCGCGCCGGCTCGACGACCTGCGCGCTTCTCGACGTTCTCGGCGAGCGCGAGCTGCTGGCGCACGTCCGACTGGAGGTCGAGCAGCTGGCCGCGCCGCGTCTGGGCGTTGTCGAGCGAGCTGACGAGGACGAGCTTGTCGAGCGCGGTCGAGCCCCGGCTCGTTCGACCGCCTCCTCGAGCAGCGGCGATCCGCGGCACGATCGATGTTCAGCTGCTCCTGGATCGAGTCGAGCTGCTCGTTGAAGGTCCGTGATCTTCGTGTCGACGTACTGCGCCGACGTGCGCGTGACCACTGCCTTCGCGAGCGCGTCGGCCGCCTTCTCCGCCTTGCCGCGGCTGAGCGGCGACGACCGTGATCGTCACGAGCGGCGCGCCCGTCGGTCTCGCACCGGGGCCGGAGGCGCCGACGATCGCCGAGCTGACGTTGCCGCGGAGCGCGCGAACCCGGTAGGCCCGACTGCGCGCGACGCAGCCTCGAGCGCCGCCTCGGAGCGGACGATCTCGGAGACGGCGCGCGCGTTCGTGAGGAAGCTCTGCACCGGCGCGCCGCCGTTCGGCGAGAACGGCTGGCCGAGCGCAGACGAGCGGTCGCCTCGTAGACCTTGCCGCCGCCGAGCGCGAGCGCGAAGCCGACCACGGCTCCGAGCACGAGCCCGGCGACGGGCAGCCACCAGCGCGCGGCGATCGCGCTCCCAGACCGAGCGGAGGTCGACCTCCGCTCGGCGTCGGGATCCGGGACGGGTTCCGGGCGTTCATCGCGCGGCGACTCTACCGCCGCCCACCCACTGCGCCTGCAGGCCGTCTTCGAGCGCGGTCTGCGGCTCCCAGCCGAGCTCGGCCGCCGGATTCGCGTCACGTCGGCCTTCGTCCGCCGCGACGTCGCCGGTGGCGGCGGCTGTCCGCTCGACGTCGAGGCTGCGGCCGGAGATCGCCTCAGCAGCGCGATCGCCTCGTTCATCGTCGCCTCGTCGCCGCCGCCGACGTTGTAGACGTCGCCGCCGCGGCCGCGCTCCATCGCCGCGATCGTCGCGGCGACCGACGTCGCCGACGTACGTGAAGCTCCGCGACTGCGCTGCCGTCGCCGTAGAGCTCGAACGCCGTCGCCCCGGGCGAGCGCGCTCGAGCGATCGCGCGTGAACGCCATGTCGGGCCGCTGCCGCGGCCCGTAGACGCGTGAAGTAGCGGAGCACGACCGCGTCGAGCCCGAAGCCCGCGGCCGTACGCGCGCGCGAGGTGCTCGCACGCGAGCTTCGTGATCCCGTAGGGCGAGATCGGCTGCGGCGGCACGTCCTCGGGCGTCGGGTAGCGCTCGGCGTCGCCGTAGACGGACGACGACGACGCGAAGACGACCCTGACGTCCGTCGCGCGCCGCCGCCTCGAAGACGCGCTGCGTGGCGAGCACGTTGCGCTCGCAGGTAGAGCCGGAAGACGTCGCCGAAGCTGCGCGACGCCCGGCTGGCCGGCGAGGTGGAAGACGCCGTCGACGCCCGCGAGAGGTCGAGCGGCGTCCGCGGCGAGGTCGAGCCGGCGCACGTCGAGCGCCGCGCGCGTTCTCCTCCTTCGCGCGCGGGTCGTAGTAGTCGGTGAAGCAGTCGACGCCGACCACCTCGTGCCCGGCCGCGAGCAGCGTCTCGGCCAGGTGCGAGCCGATGAAGCCCGCGCGCCGGTGACGACGTATCTCACCGCTCGGAACCATCCCATAGACGCCGCGCGTAGCCGACGAGGTAGAGGCGTTCGGAGTCGGCGACGACGGCGGCGTACTTGCCGTCCGGGAACGTCCAGAGCAGCTTGCCGGTGCGGGCGTCGAGCGCGTAGGTCAGCTCCGTCGAGCGTCGAGAAGTAGACGACGCCGTCGAGGACGGTCGCGCGAGCCGGAGATCGTGCCCGTTCGCCTGGAAGCGCCACTTGACGTCGCCGGTCGCCGCGTCGAAGCGCGTAGAAGCGGCCGCTGTAGGAGCCGACGTAGACGCGGTCGCTGCCAGACGGCGGGCGAGCCGTAGACGTAGCCGCCGGTCGACTGCGACCAGCGCAGCTTGCCGCTCGCCGCGCCGATACGAGTAGATCTTGCCGTCGGTGGAGCCGATGTAGACGCGGCCGTACGCGACCGCCGGGGTCGAGTAGAACTGGCCGCGGCCGCCGAGCCGGTCCTGCGAGCGCGTCCGCCAGATCACCTGCCCGGTGCCGGCGCGGAGCGCGTAGAGATAGCCGTCGTAGGAGCCGACGAAGAGCCGGTTGCCCGAGATCGCGACGCGCGCCCTTCACCCGTCCGCCGGCTCTGGAACGTCCAGCGCACGCCGGCCCGTCCGCTCGTCGAGCGCGTAGACGCGGCCGCTCCAGTCGCCGACGTAGACGCGCCCGTCGGCGACGAGCGGCGACGACTCGGACGGCCCGATCCGTGTCCGCCAGCGGATCTTCCCGAATCCCGTCGCGAACGCGATCACCTCGCCCGTCGAGCCGTCCCGGCTTCGGCCTTGCTGTTGCACGGCGGGCGGTTCAGGAACGACTGGAAGACCGTGTGCTCGCCGACGGCGGGCGACGCCGCGACGCAGCGGCCGACGGGGTACTTCCAGGCCCGCTTCCCGGTCTTCGCGTTGACGGCGAACATGACGCCGGAGTTGTTCGTGAAGTAGAGGCGCCCGTAGCCGACCACCGGCGGGAACTCGAGCAGCTGCCTGCGCCCTGAACGTCCAGACGCGCCGGAACGGCGGCTGCAGCTCGGACGGGCCGACGCGGTGACGCTCGGGGTCGTAGCCGAAGAGCGGCCAGGCGACGCCGAGCGACTCCTCGGCGGGCGGCGGCGGCACGGGCTCCTCCGCCTCCGTGGCCACGAACTCCTCGGTCGAGGAACCGCGAACGTCAGCCGCCTCCTGGCGCTTGTAGACGACGTAGCCGGCGACGATGCCGCCGGCGAGCAGGATCAGCGCGGCGACCGCCGCCACCCACTTCTTCATGGCGTCGGCTCGACCGCCCAGACGCGCGAGTAGCCGTGCAGGAGCAGCCGGCGGCCGTTGCCGGAGACCGGCACGTACTCGCCGTGCGGGAACGTGAGCACGACCCGGCCGCTCTTCGCGTCGACCCCGGTGATCCGGCCCCAGGTCGAGCCGGCATACGCGACGCCGGCGACGACGACGGCGGCGCCCGAGACCGGGCCGCCGGTGCGCACGCTCCAGAGCACGCGCCCGCTCTTCGCCGACGACCGAGTAGAGCCGCCCGTTGTAGGAGCCGAAGAAGACACGTCCCGCCCAGACCGCGGGTGAGGAGTAGACGTAGCCGCCGGTGCCGACGCGCCAGAGGTAGCGGCCGGACGTGGAGAACGCGGTCAGGCTGTTGCCGGTCGACGAGGGGACGAACACGCGGCCCGCGGCGACGGCCGGCGTCCCGTAGACGCGGCCGTTGACCGAGCGGACGAAGCGTCGCTTGCCCGTGCGCGCTGCGAGCGCGTGCAGGCGGCCGCCGTAGTCGCCGATGTAGAGCGTCCTCCCCGCGATCGCCGCGCTCGAAGTGATCTTGTAGCCCGTGCGATAGCTCCAGCGCAGCTTCCGCCGCTTCAGGTCGAGCGCGTAGACGCGGCCGTTCCAGGCGCCGAAGTAGTCGAGCCCGCCGGAGACGATCGGCGACGACTCGATCGGCGAGCCGACGCGGAAGTGCCAGCGGAGGCGGCCGTTGCGCCGGTCGAGCACCCGCACGATCCCGTCCATCCCGTGCACGACCAGGTCGTCGCCGACGATCGCAGGTGAGGACGCCATCTTCCCGCGGCTCGGCCGGTGCCGCCAGATCACCTTGCCGTTGCTCATCCGCAGGGCGTAGATGTGGCCCTTGTAGTTGGCGACATAGGCGACGCCGTCGGCGACGACGGCGGGGAACTCGACGAGCGAGCCGACCCCGCGCGACCAGACGACCCTGAACGGCGGCCGCACCTTGATGTCGGCGGGCGCCTGCGTCCGCCGGTTGTTGGCGCCGTACATCGTCCACTGCAGATCGTCGCGGTAGAGGCGCACGGTGACCTCACGCTTGCGCTTGAAGGGCATGCGCACGACCTTCTGCTCGTAGCCCGGCTTCGAGACGCGAACGGGGAGCGCCGCTCTCCGCTTGATCTTCACCGACGCCAGCCCGCGGGTGTTCGCGTAGCCGGCGCGCTTGCCGATCACGACCCGGGCGCCTTCGACGCGCCGGTGCGTGTCGCCGTCGACCACGGTCACGAGCACCTTCGTCTGCTTCGGCTTCACCCGAACATGCGCCGTGTCGGGCGCCGCCTGCTCGGGCGAGGCGACCTCCTCGACGTTGCCGCCGCATGCCGCCGCCAGGCCCAGGAGGGCCAGTCCTGCCGCGATGAGGCGAATCACGCCTCGCCGGGCTCGCCAGCAACCGGTTCGGGGAGCTCCTCGGCGAACGGAACGAGGCTACCGCCGTCCTCGGCTGTCAGACACAGGTGGGAAAAGAAGCGCGTCATCAGGACCCCTGCGCGGAAGTCGCCCAGCCTCGGCTCCGGTCGTTCGCCGTTGGCCAGCGCCAGCGCGAGCTCAGGGTAGCGCGACCCCGACGCGAGCGGCAGCGGAAAAGCCCCTCCAAACCGAGGATTTACATCTGTGACCGGAAGCGACCCGTCGGGCTCGCGGAAGCACTGGATGTTGGCCGGCCCGACGATCCCCACGGTTTCCGCGACCCGGCACGCGTGCTCGATCAGCTCCGCATCCTTGATCGAGGCGCCCTTGATCGACTCGCCGCCCTTCGACTGGATCATCGTCCGCGGGATCGCGTTCAGGCACGTGCTCTCGAGGTCGCAGAAGACGTCGACCGAGAACTCCTCGCCCTGGCAGAGCTCCTGCGCGAACGAGTCGACGGTCGTGTAGCCGAGGAAGAAGTCGAGCTCGGCGCGATCGTGCGCGCGGTAGATGTGCCGCGAGCCGAAGCCCTCGCGCACCTTCACGAGCAGCGGGTAGCGCGCGTCGTCCGGCACCTCCTCCGGCAGCCAGCTGCGCGGGCTCGCGATCCCGTGACGCTCGAAGAAGAGATGCGCCTCGTACTTGTCACCCATCGTCCGGCAGACCTCCGGCTCGGGCACGAGCACGAGCGCCGGAGCGAGCGCGTCGCGCGACTGCGCCAGGAGCATCTGGTCGAGGTCGGTGAGCGGCACGATCAGCCTCACGTCGTGCTCGGCGACGAGCGCCGCCAGCGCCGGGACGTAGCCGGGGGTGTCGACACGGGCGACGAGCGCGTGGTGATCGGCGTGGTAGAGCGCAGGCGCGAGCGGGTCGGCGTCGGTGGCGATCGTGGTTGCGCCGGCGCGGCCGAAGGCAGAGACGATGTCGACGCGCTGACCCGCGCACGTGAAGAGGACGGCGGTCACGGACGCGCAGGGTACTTCGCGCTCAGTACGTGCAGTCGAAGAGCGCCTGACGCTGCGTCGGCGAGGGCGGGCGCTGCCAGAGATAGACGGTTCGGCCTCGCAACTCGAGCCGCGGGCCGAGGTCGCCGGCGACCGCTCTGTAGCTCGTAGGCGAGCCGCTCGGCCGCCTGCTCGTCGTCCGGCGACCGACGACCGTGACCGGGTTGGTCTCGATCACGGTGTCGAGCGCGCCCAGCTCGGCGCTGCGAGCGACCGCGTCGCGGGTGTCTGCGACCGGCGCGCCCTTTTCCTCGACGAGGCACCGTTTGAGCTCGCGGAAGCCGGGATCCTCGTAGCGGGCCGTCTGGACTGCCCAGCCGGCGAGGGCGGCGACGACGAGCACGCCGACAGCGGCGAGGCCTGCCCGAAGGACGCGCCATTCGCTCATGAGACGAACGCGTACGTGCCGAAGGAGAGCGAGACGAGGAGGCAGAGGGCGAGGATCGCGAGGACGACGACACCGACGCGGCGGCTCCGCTCGACGAGCACATCGACCGCGAATCCGAACGAAAGAGCCCAGAACGGGACGGCCGGGAGCAGGAAGAGCGCCTTCACGGTGTCACCGTCGGGCCGGTAGCTCCGCGTCGCGTAGTAGACGACCGCCGCGAGGCCGACGAGCGGCACGAGCGCGGCGACGAGCCGCTCCGGCGCCTCGCGCCAGCGCGAGGCCGTGAGGGCGGCGAACGCGAACCAGCCCGCCAGCGCGAGCGCTGTCAGCGGCAGGCCAACGATGCTCTGCAGCGCCAGCCGGCGGTCGACCGCGGTGTCAGCGCCGGACGCCTCGCTCCCACGACCAGATCCCGAAGAAGTCGCCCCACGTCTCCGCGTACAGGATCGGGACGAGCCCGACTCCGAGCTCCGCGCGCTGCGGATGGGTGATCACGTCCGGCAGGTCTGGGTCGACGTAGAACTCGCCGGCCACCGGCTGTCGAATGAGACCAGCGACATGCCGCGCCCGAAGACCGCACGCTGGCGCGCTCGCTGCGCGCTCGCCGCCTGGCCGAGCGACGCGCACGCTCGGACGACGCTCGAGCGGCTCGTGACGCGCCGGCGACGACTCCGACCTCGCCCGGCGACCTTCTCGACGCGATTCCCGGTGCGCTCGAGCGCGCGCAGCTGCTCGACCGGCTCGCCGCAGACCGTCGCGACAGCCTCGCCTCGCGAGCGCGGTCGCCGGCGCGGCTGCGCGCGACCGGCATAGCCTGCCCGCGGACACACCGGAGCGGTTGCGACGGTCGCTCGGTCACCTCGAGCGCTTTCCGCTCCTCGGGGCGCCGCTCGCGGGCCGGTGGCAGGCGATTCCGGTTCGTCCTCGGGCCGTGGCGCTGGCTGATCGTCGTCTACGCGTACCTGGAGCGAGGAGGATCGCGTCGTCGGTGGTCACGTTCCAAGACGGACGCGCGGCGGCGTCCGCGACGGGCTGCTCAGCCCTTCCAGCCGCCGGTCTCGCCCTTGTAGGTGCCGCCGAGGAGGGCGAGCGGCGTGCGGAGCAGGATCAGCAGGTCGGTCCTGGGCGAGCGATGGTCGACGTACCAGACGTCGAGCTCGATCCGCTCGTCCCACGAGAGCGAGGCGCGGCCGTGGATCTGAGCCCAGCCGGTGATCCCCGGCAGCACCTCGAGCCGGCGCCGCTGCCGCTCCGAGTACCGCTCGACCTGGTAGCGAAGCGTCGGCCGCGGCCCGATCAGGCTCATGTCGCCGCGGACGACGTTCCAGAGCTGCGGCAGCTCGTCGAGCGAGGTGCGGCGGAGGAAACGGCCGGCGCGCGTGATCCGGCTGTCGCCCTTGTCGACCGCGTAGCCGGCGCCCTGCTGCTCGGCGCCGACGACCATCGTCCGCAGCTTCAGGAGCTCGAAGTCGTGGCCGTCCTTGCCAACGCGGGTCTGCTTGAAGAGGACCGGGCCGCCGCCGTCGAGCTTGACCGCGAGCGCGGCGGCCGCGAGCAACGGGCTCGTGATCGCCAGGCCGGCGCCCGCGATCGCGACGTCGAGCGCACGATTCAGCGCGTCCCCTCCGCTGCCTCCCACGTCGCGGGCACGCCGCGGCGGAGGTAGTTCCAGAGCGAGACGACGGTCGCCCAGGTCACGAGCGTGTAGTAGCGCGCGATCCCGACCCCGACGGCCGCGGCGACGAGCAGCAGCAGCTGCGCCCCGAGCATGAGCTGGTAGACGAGTCCCTCGCCCACGAGTGCGAGCGAGGTGGCGAGCAGGACGAGGTGGAGGAGCCCGCTGCCGTACCGGAGCAGCCGGTGCGAGATCACCTCGACGAGGTAGCCGAACGGCAGCCGCTTCAGCATCGAGCCGCGCAGGGTGATCTCCCAGCAGTGCTCGAACATGCGCACCTTGCGCCGGTACTCGGTCTCGTTCGACGGCGTCGGCTTCTCGAATGCCTTCGCCAGCGGCTCGTAGACCGCGCGGCGCCCCGCCTGCACCATCCGGTAGGGGAACGAGAGGTCGTGGCCCCACTTCGGGTCGACCTCGACGTAGTCCGACCGGCGCACGGCGTAGATCGAGCCGTTGCCGCCGGTGACCGAGCCGAGCCGCGACTCCGCCTCGCGCTGCACCAGCTCGTAGCGCCAGTAGAGGCCCTCGCGGTTCGAGCCGTCGGCCGCCTCGAGCACGAGCCGTCCGCAGACGTAGGCGACATCCGGGTCGGCGAAGTTGGCGACGAGCTGCCGGAGTGCGTCGGGCGCCCAGGTCGCGTTCGCGTCGGAGAAGGCGACGATCTCGCCCCCGGTCTCGCGCACGGCCCGGTTCTGGGCGGCAACCTTGCCGCCGCGCGGGTTGACGATCAGCCGCACCCGGTCGCCGAACCGCTCGACGAGCTCGTGCGTGCGGTCGGTCGACGCGTCGGAGGTGACGACGACGTCCAGCTTGTCGGCCGGGTAGTCGAGCGCGAGCAGGTTCTCGAGCCGCCGCTCGATCACCGGTTCCTCGTTGTAGGCGGCGACGATCACGGTCACGTGCGGCTCGATCGCCTCCTTGCGGACACGCCGCGTGCGGACGCGCGCGAGCGCGGCGGCTCCGAGCGGGTAGACGACGTGCGTCCAGAGGAGCGCCCCCAGCGAGAGCCAGAACAGGATCTTGAGCACCAGCACGGGCCGAGTCTAGTGCTCCCTCAGGCGATGTCCGCCGGCCCCTGGCCCGTGGGCACGCATCGCGCTGCGGCGTCCTCGGTCGCGCTCATAGCAGTGGCTATGAGCGCTCCCTGCGTCCTTGCATCGCTCGGTGCCCACGACCCAGTGCCTCGACGGTCATCACCCGAGGAAGCACCGAGCCGACGGTAGGATCCCCCGCGTGTCGGCTCGCGTCTGCTTTGTCGTCGGCGCGCGGCCGAACTTCATGAAGTCGGCTCCGGTGTACCGGGAGCTGGCCGCGCTCGATCCCTCCCTGGAGCTCGTGCTCCTGCACACGGGGCAGCACTACGACGACGCGATGTCGGACGTCTTCTTCCGCGAGCTGGCGATGCCGCGGCCGGACGAGTTCCTCGCCGTCGGCTCGGGAACCCACGCCGAGCAGACCGCCAAGGTCCTCGTCGGCGTCGAGCGGGTCCTGAGCGAACGCGAGATCGACCTCTGCGTCGTCGCCGGCGACGTCAACTCGACGCTCGCCGGAGCGCTCGCGGCGGTGAAGCTCGGCGTCCCGATCGCCCACATCGAGGCCGGCCTTCGCAGCTTCGACCGCGCGATGCCGGAAGAGCACAACCGCGTGCTCACCGACCACCTCAGCGACATCCTGCTGGCCCACTCGGAGGAGGCGATCACGAACCTGCAGCGCGAGGGGATCACGTCCGGCGTCCACCTCGTCGGCAACACGATGATCGACTCGCTGCTCGAGCACCTCGACAGGGCCCGGGAGCGGCAGAGCTGGGAGCAGTTCGGGCTGCAGCCGGGCGAGTACGCCCTCGTCACGCTCCACCGCCCCGCGCTCGTCGACGACCCCGCGAAGCTGACGGCGGTCACCGACGGGCTGATCACGCTCGCCCGCGACCACCCGGTCATCTTCCCGGTGCACCCGCGGACGCTCCGCAACCTGGAGTCGACCGGCGACGACGCTCGCCTGCGCGACTCCGGCGTGCTCGCGACCGAGCCGCTGGGCTACCTCGACTTCCTCTGCCTCGAGGCCGACGCCGCCTTCGTCCTGACCGACTCCGGCGGCATCCAGGAGGAGACGACAGCGCTCGGCGTTCGCTGCTTCACGCTCCGGGACTCGACCGAGCGGCGGGTCACCGAGGAGCTCGGCACGAACACCGTCCTCGGTGCGAAGCCGGAGCGGATCGCCGAGATCCCGAAGCTGCTCGAGCGGCCGAAGCCGGGCGACGTGATCCCCGGCTGGGACGGCAGCGCCGGTGCGCGGGCGG
>CAVVCG010000030.1:0-151278 GCA_963746655.1 uncultured Actinomycetes bacterium
TGACGGGCAGAGCCGGGACAAGGTGCTGACTGGCCTGCCGACCGCGGGACAGCGTCGAACTTCGCGCGGCCGCCGGGAACCCGGCGGCCGCTTCGTTCCGCGCCCGGATCAGGGATGGATCGAGGCGGGGTCGACGACCTCGAAGTCGGACCCGTGCACCTGGTGCAGCGTGTGCAGCTGATCGTTCGACCAGCGTGCGTCCGGCGCGCCGGTGACGTACCAGCTCGAGCCGTTGTCGGCCAGGATCAGTCCGTACCGCTTCCACGCCTCCAGCAGGACGCGCGCCTGCCGCGGGTACCCGCTCGTGTCGAAGCTCTTCTTCAGGCGCACGTGGAGCCCCATCGGAGGCAGGCTCGGATCCGTGTCGCTCGAGGCGTAGTGGCGCGCCGGCCAGACGTAGGCGCGGCGGGTCCGGTCGGCCGTGAAGCGCATCGCATGCGTGATCGAGCCGCGCGCGACCTCGTCGTAGCGCGCGAGGCCGGGGAGGATCGGCGAGGCCCGCCGCGTCGGACGACGTCCACGTGGCGGGGCGGAGCTTGTTCGAGCGGAGATTCCAGATCGCGCCGGCCCAGGCGTGCCAGCCGCCGTCCGTGCGCTCGAGGCCGCCCAGCTCGTAGAGGCGGCAGTTGTCCCTGTCGACGATCAGTGCATGGTGGTCGCTCCCCGACTCGATCGGGACGTTCTTCGGGATCGGATACGGGCCCCTGTCGGACTCGCTCGCGTACTCGAAGCCGACGCGCGTCTTCGGCGTCGTGCCGGGAACGACGACGTACGGGATGCCGATCTTGCCTCCGTCCCAGAGGCCGGAGCCGAAGTCGGCATGGACGTGAGTGTCGAGGCCGATCGAGCGGATCAGCACGTCGGAGTTCGGCGCGACGGGCAGCGAGTCGACGCGCTGGTTCCAGGGGTTGCTCGCGGGGAAGAGCGGGCACTTCGGGGCTCCCGCGACGTGAGGAGACGAGCCTGCGGCAGCGGCGGTGGCGGCGAGGAGCGCGGCCAGCCCGGCGGCGAGGGCGAAGCGCATCCCCACAGCCTAGGGCTGGAGGCGGCGGGCCTGCCATCCCCCATCGGAGCGGCTCCACTCCTCGCGGTCGTGCAGGCGGTCGTCGCGGTGCTCCCAGAACTCGTACCGCTCCGGGACGAGCACGTAGCCCCCCCACCAGGGCGGCCGGGGCGGCTCGGCCGGCTGCGCCGCGACGGCTGCCTCCAGCTCCTCACGGGAGCCGATCGGCCGGCTCTGGCGCGACGCGGCGGCGCTGCGCCGCGACGCGGCCGGGCGCGTCAGCCAGTACGCGTCGGACTCCGCCTCGCGCAGCCGCTCGACACGTCCTTCGACCCGGACCTGGCGCCCGTCCCGGTGAAAGAGCAGCGCCGCCCACGGGTTCGCCGCCAGTTCGCGTCCCTTCCGGCTCTCGTAATTCGAGAAGAAGACGAAGCCACGCTCGCCGGCCTCCTTCAGCAGCACCATCCGGAGGACGGCCGCCCGTCCGGCGACGCGGTCGCGAGCGCCATCACGTCGCCCTCGACCCACTCGTGGAAGCGCTCCAGCGGCTCGGTCATTCGGCAGGCTCGGGCAGCGACGTGGACGGCAGGCACGGGCGACGGCAGTAGCCACAGGATCCCGAGCGCGGCGCCGATCGACGAGATCCACAACGTCGTGCGGATCCCGATCCAGGACGCGAGCACTCCGGCGAGGAACGAGCCGATCGGGCGCACGCCGTAGTTGACCACGCGGTGCGCGCCGAGGACGCGCCCACGTATCCGATCCGGCGTCAGGGCGGCGCCCAGCGAGTTGCCGTTCACGTCGAGCACCATCACGCCGAGCGACGAGAAGAACTCGGCGATGAGCAGGAGCGTCACCACGAGCCACTGCGGGCCTCCGGCCGCGGGGACGAGCACGAGCGGCAAGCGGGAAGAGCACGGTCCCGACCATCAGCGCCGGCCCGACGCCGAGGCGATGCGACAGCCTCGGGGAGACGAGCGGCCCCGACGACGGCGCCGACGGCGCCGACGCCGAGCACGATCCCGAGCACGCTCGGGCGGACGTGGAGCTCGCGCGTCGCGTAGAGGACGAAGAGCGCGCTGAACATCAGGTTGAAGAAGTTCGTCGTCGCGAAGGAGAGGAGCGTCGCGCGGAAGACGCGGTTGCCGAAGATGAACGCCAGTCCGGTCGTCAGACGCTGCCGTTGGGAGAGCGTCGGGTCGTGCGGCTCGGGCTCTGGCTCGTCGGCGGTGACCCGTTGTCAGGAACGCCGCCGAGCCGAGAAAAGAGAGGGCGTCGACAAAGAGTGCGGCAGGCGCGCGCAGAAGCTGCACGAGGAAGCCCGCGACCGCCGGGCCCGCGACGTAGGAGAGCGCGCGCGACTGGAAGAACTTCGAGTTCGCCTCCACGAAGTCGCGGCGCGGCACGATCGCGACGAAGACGGTGCCCCAGGCGAGGTCGAAGAAGACGGAGATCGCGCCCATCGCGAACGCGACCACGTAGAGCTGCGGCATCGTCAGCACGTCGAGCGCGTACGCGAGCGGCACCGTCAACAGCACGGCGGCGCGGCCGAGGTCGGCCCAGATCATCGTCCGTCGCCGACCGCCGCGGCTGGTCGAGCAGCACGCCCGCGTGCAGCGAGAGCAGCAGGTGCGGCAGCCACGCGACGGCGGTGAGGACGCCCATCTGGAATGCGGAGGCGTCGAGCGTCAGGACGGCGGCGAGCGGAAGCGCCAGTACCGTCACCTGGTCGCCGAAGACGGAGATCGTCTGCCCGGCCCAGAGCTTCAGGAACTGCGGCTGCTTGAGGAGAGGCGGGGGCTCCGGCTGCACGGGCCGGAATGCTAGAGGCGCGGGCCTACTACGCCCGCGCACGGCCTACGCGATCAGCCCCAGCCGGAGCGCCCTCGCCACGGCCTCGGTGCGGTTCCTCGCGTTCAGGCGCTCAGCGGCCTTGCGGGCGTGCGTGCGCACGGTCTCGGAGCTGATCGAGAGTCGGCTGCCGATCTCCTCGTGCGAGAGGCCGTCCGCGAGCAGCGAGAGCACGTCGGCCTCGCGGACCGTCAGCGGACGCCGTTCCGAGCCGCCCTCTGCGAGCGTCGGGTCGAGGTAGGAGCGTCCGGCCAGCAGCGCGTCGAGGGCGCGGCCGAGATCGGCGAGCGGAGCCGCCTTCAGCAGAACCGCCGACGCACCGGCGGCGAGTGCTGCGCGGGCGGTCTGCGCGTCGGCGTCCGCCGTGTAGACGGCGAGCTCCGTGGCGGGCGAGACCTCCTTGAGGCGGCGGATCAGCTCGGTCCCTTCGAGCCGCGGCATCCGGAAGTCGACCACGGCGAGCTCGGGCCGCTCGGCCTCGAGCACCGAGACGGTACGCGGGCCGTCCGCGGTCGGCCCGACGATCTCGTAGCCGGCGTCGATGAGGAAGCGCGAGACGGCGGCGACCGGGGCGGGGTGGTCGTCCGCGACGAGACAGCGGGTCAGAGGGAGCTCCTTCCCGAGCCGTCGGTCGGCGCGAGCGTGCCGCACTGGACGAGTTCGGTGGTTTTGGGAGCGATCTGACGCACAACGGGGAGTCGACCGGGAGTCGCCCCGTGCCGTCTTCACTGCACGCCGTCTTAACTGCGTGCCGTCTTTATATACGTGTCGTCTTTACTATTGGCACACTCCGGGCCGGGCAGTATCCCTCTGCACGCGCGCGGGGTCTCACCCGTTTCGGGGATCCCGATGAACGATCTCGCCTCTCTCAACCTCGTCGTCGCCGACGATCATCCGGCCGTGCTTGAGGCGGTCTGCCTCTTTCTCGAGGACAGCGGCGTCACTGTTGTCGCGCGCGCCCAGACGGGCACCGAGGCGATGGCGAAGATCGAGGCCCGTCGGCCGGAGGTGGCGCTGCTCGACGTGCGCATGCCGGGGCTGGGCGGGATCGAGATCGCGCGCCGCGCCGCGCGCCGGGCGCCCGGCACTGCGATCATCCTCTACACGGGGTACGGGGACCAGGCTCTCCTGACGGAGGCGCTCGACGCGGGCGCCCGCGGCTTCGTCCTCAAGGAGGCGCCGCTCGAGGACCTGCTCCGCGCCGTCCGGCTCGTCGCCGGCGGCGGCACGTACGTGGATCCGGTGCTGGCCGGCGTGCTCGCCGGCGCGTCCGCGACCGACACGCTCCCCGCGCTGACGCGGCGCGAGCGCGAGGTACTTCGCCTGCTTGCGGACGGGCTCTCGAACGAGGAGATCGGCAAGGAGCTCTTCATCTCGCCCGAGACGGTGCGCACCCACGTGCGCAAGGCGATGGTGAAGTTCGACGCCGACACCCGCACGCAGGCCGTGGCCCGCGCCCTGCGCGAGCGGCTCATCGCCTGAGCCAAACCTCCGGCGACTCTAGGCAGGGGACGTCTCCGCGCTCACGAAAGGAGACCACGCTGCCGATAACGGGAGTCGAGATGACCGTGATCACCCTGCGCCGTTCGCTCACCGCCTCGCTCGTCGCCCTGGCCGTCGGCGTCGTGGCGCTCTTCCGCCCGTCCGGTCGCTAGAACGAGTCGAGCACCGCGCTCCGGCGCGACTCGTGCTCGAGCACGCGGAAGACCACGTACGCGGCGGCAGCGTACGCGACGCCGATCCCGAACTCCGTCCAGACGAGGTGGAGACGTCGGCGAGCGATGCGCCGGCGGCGACGTCGCGTGCGGCCATGATCCCGTGCGTCAGCGGTAGGCATCGACCGACGGTCTCCATCCACCGCGGGGTGACGTCGAACGGGATGTTGACGCCGCAGAAGAGCAGGAGCAGGAAATTGGCCATGTTCGCGGCGAACATGAAGTCCTTCGACCTCAGCCCGATCGAGCCGAGCAGCATCCCGAAGGCGGTGCACGAGGCGACGCTCACGAGCACCACCACCGCGAGCGCGGGCACCGCCTGCCAGCCGGGACGGAAGTCGAGGAAGAGCGCGCCGATCACGAAGCCGAAGGTGGAGACCAGGAGCCCGTTGGCGAGCACGGGCACGCCGCGGCCGAGGAAGACGGCCGCCCGGTTCGCCGGCGTCGCGAGCAGCGGCCCGAGCGTGCCGGCCCAGCGCTCGTTCGCCACCGCCATCGCCATCCCGTAGACGCTCGCCATCGCGCAGATCTGGATCGCGTTGCCGACGACGAAGAACGAGTCCGGCTCGTTCGTCGCGTAGCGGCCCAGGTAGGTGAAGAAGAAGATCTGGAAGATCGGCCCCCCGAGCAGCGTCGGGATGTAGATCGACGGCCGGATCCAGTTGAAGAGCCCGCGGTACGCGATCACGCCGCCGACGAAGAAGATCCGCAGCCAGTTCGTCACGTGAGGGACAGGGTCGCGCGGGCGCGTGCCAGGTACTCGAAGAGCCGCAGGAAGAAGAACGCGAGCACGCCGTAGACGACGCCGAGCGCCGTCGTCAGGAGGAGCGGCTGCCAGACCGTCCCGCCGCCGAGCGCCGCGTTTCGGATCGCCTCGATCCCCCAACGCGGGGCGAGCGGCCAGCCGAGCGGCTGCGCCCATGCGGGGAGCAGGGCGATCGGGAAGACGAGGCCGGTCACGATCCAGACGGGATACTCGAGCAGGTTCATGAGCGCGTTCGCGTGCCGGTAGAGGACGAACGACGAGGCCATCAGTAACCCCATCAGCCCGAGCGAGAGCACGGTCGCCGGGATCGTGGCGACGAAGAGCCACGGGTGCTCGAAGTGGAGCGGGATCCCGAAGGCGAGGCGCCCCCAGGCGAGCGTCGCGGCGAGCGCGTAGGTGCCCAGCACCGACGAGACGAGGCAGGCCGGCAGGAGCACGAAGAAGAACGGCGGCGGCGCCCCGACGGCGAGCTCGAGGGTCCCCTCCCAGCGCCACCACTGCAGGAGCCCGCCGGAGCCGAAGAGCGTCGAGGACCAGATCCCCATCATCCCGGCGCCGAGCGCGGCATAGAGGAGCGTCCCCTCCTTGCCGCCTGCCTCGAACATGTAGAAGGCGATCGTGGCGAAGATCAACGGCTGGAAGATGTTCAGGAGCAGGAACCACTGCGAGGTCGAATTCCGCTTCATCAGCAGCACGAGGCCCTTCCAGACGATGCGCGTGTACGTCACGACCGCTCCAGTGTCGCGGTCCGGCGGGCCTCCGCCTCGAGGAAGCGGAGAAGCGCGAACCCGACGGCGGCGTAGGCCGCCCCGATCGCGAGCTCGCCGAGCACGAGACCGGCGTTGTCGCCGAGCGTCTGGCCGCCCGCGATGTTCCGGGCGGCCTGGAGCCCCCGCGTCACCGGCAACCCCTGCGCCACCGTGCGCATCCACCCCGGCAGGCCGTCGAGCGGGACGTTGACGCCGCAGAAGACGAGCAGCGCCGCGTCCATCAGGTTGATGAGCACGATCGCGTCGCGCATCCGCAGCCCGATCGCACCGCCGAGCAGGCCGAAGCCGGTGCACGAGATCGACGTGACGAGGATGACCAACGCGAGCGCAGGCAGGGCCGTGGGCGCGATGCGCACGTGCAGGAGCAGCGCGCCGCCGACGAACGAGATCACGCAGACGAGGGCCGCGTTCCCGATCACGGGCAGGGCGCGGCCGAGGAACAGGGCGGCTCGGTTCGCGGGCGTGGCGAGGATCGCCGCGAGCGTCTGCGCCTGCCGCTCGCCCGTGATGGTGAAGGTCATCGCGAACAGCCCCGGGAGCGCCGCCAGCTGGAGCGCGTTGCCGATCACGTAGAAGCGGTCGTCCTCGAGCCCGGCCGCGCGGCCGAGGAACGCGAAGAAAAGCAGCTGGAAGAGCGGCGCCACCACGAGGATCGGGAAGAAGACCCAGGGGTTCGTCCAGCCGAAGAGCGCGCGGTAGCTGAGGTAGCCGCCGATGAGGAAGACGCGGGCGTTCCTCATGTGAGCGAGAGCGTCGCGCGGCGGCGCGCGGCGTCGAGGACGCGGCCGAGGAAAAGTGCGCCGATCCCCGCGTAGACCGAGGCGAGCAGGACGCAGTAGCCCATGTAGCGCCAGGGATGGCCGCCCTGCGAAGCGTCCATCATCGCGCGCATGCCCCACGTCGGCGCGAGCGCCCACGAGATCGGCTGGGTCCAGGCCGGAAGGACGGCGAGCGGGAACAGCAGCCCGCAGACGAGCCAGACCGGGTACTCCAACGAGTTCCCGAGCGAGCCGGCCGTCCGGTAGCGGACGAGCAGCACGGCGAGGGCGAACCCGAGGACGCCGATCGACGTGATCGCGACCGGGATCGCGAGCGCGAAGGCGACCGGGTGCTCGAGCGGCAGCGGGATTCCGAGGACGAACTTGCCGAAGGTCACGGAGACGGCGAGCGCGTAAATCCCCACGCTGGAGGTGGCGACGGCGGTGGGCAGCAGGATGAGCGCGAAGTGCGTCGGCGCGGCGACCTGAAGCTCCAGCGTCCCCCACCAGCGCTGGCGCTGGATGGCCCCGCTCGCCGCCATCGTCGTCGAGGCCCAGATGCTCGCGACGGCCGAGCCGAGCGACGCGTAGAGCAGCGTCTGCGGCGTCGCGCCGCGCGTGTACATGAGGTACGCGAGCGTCGCGTTGATGATCGGCCAGATCGCCGTTAGCACTCCCTCGTAGGGCGAGCGCGACAGGATCTTGAAGTGCATCCACCAGCCGACCCAGAAGACGCGGAGGGCGCCGATCACTCGCCGCGGGTGACGAGCGCCACGTACGCGTCCTCGAGCGTCGGCTCACGGGTCGACACGCGGCCGACGGTGACGCCGTCGAGTTGCCCGAGCAGGATCTGCGTCATCTCCGTCTCGCCGTTCGACTGCACGATCAGCACCTGGGCCTGTTCGCGATCCTCGACGCTGATCGCCGTCACGCCCGCGACGCTGCGCAGGCGCTCGACCGACGGCTCCTCGATCCCGAACACCTCGATCTCGGTCACCCGCCCCTCTGCGACGCCGCGCTTCAGCTCGGCGGGCGTGCCCGTGCCGACGATCTCGCCCTTGGCGATCACGGCGATCCGGTCGCAGAGCGTGTCGGCCTCGAACATGTAGTGCGTCGTCAGCAGCACCGTCTTGCCGGACTCGACGAGGCCGGCGATCGTCCCGCGCAGCCCGCGCGCCCCGACCGGGTCGACGCCGATCGTCGGCTCGTCGAGGAAGACCACCTCCGGGTCGTGGAGGATCCCGCGCGCGATGTGCAGCCGCTGGCGCATGCCGCGCGAGTAGCCCTCGACCCGCTCCTTCTCGCGGCCCTTCAGGTCGACGAGCTCGAGCACCTCGTCGATCCGCCGCTTCTGCTCGGCGCCGGTGACGCCGTACAGCTCCGCGAAGTAGCGGAGGTTGTCGAGCGCCGATAGCCGCTCGTAGAGGCCGCGGTCGCCGCCGAAGACGTAGCCGATCCGCCGCCGGATCTCACGCGGCTCCTTGGCCACGTCGAAGCCGAGCACGTGCGCCTCGCCCGCTGTGGGGAGGAGCAGCGTGATCAGCATCTTGATCGTCGTCGTCTTGCCGGCGCCGTTGGGCCCGAGCAGGCCGAAGAGCTCGCCCTGCCGCACGTCGAAGTCGATCCCGCGTACGGCCTCCACCTCGAGCGGCTTCCGCCGAAGCACGCCGGTGGTCGTCTTGTACGTTCTCCGCAGTCCTTTGACCTCGATGACGCTCATCGGGCTGACGCTAGCACTCGCCCAGGCGCCCTCCATCCCGGTCTACCACGTCGGCGATCAGGGCCCCGTGGTGCTCGTCGTCGGCTGCATCCACGGCAACGAGCCCGCCGGGATCCCTGTCGCGCAGGCGCTCCGCAGGACGACCCCGTCGGGCGAGCAGCTCTGGATCGTGCCGTCGCTGAATCCGATCGGCGTGCGCCGCGGCACCCGCCAGAACGAGCGCGGTGTCGACCTGAACCGCAACTTCGGCGCGATGTGGAAGTCGATCGGCCGACGCGGGACCCTCCAGTACTCCGGGCCACTGCCCTGGTCCGAGCCGGAGACGCGCTGGGCGCGCCGCCTGATCTTGCGCGTGCGGCCGACCGTGACGATCTGGTTCCACCAGCCGCAGGGGATCGTCCGCGCCTGGGGGCGGAGCATCCCGGTCGCGCGACGCTACGCACGGCTCGCGGGGATGCCGTTCCGCGCGCTCTCCTGGCCGAACGGGACCGCCGCGAACTGGCAGAACCATCTCCGCGGCGGCGGGTCGAGCTTCGTCGTCGAGCTGCCGCCTCGTCGAGGTCGAACGTCGTCAGCACGAGCACGCGCGGGCTCGCGTCGTCGACCACGATCCTGCGAGTCGCCTCGATCCCGTCGAGCTCCGGCATGCGGATGTCCATCAGCACGACGTCGGGCGCGAGCTCGCGCGGCGAGAGCGACGGCCTCGTTCCCGTCGCCCGCCTCGCCGACGACCTCGATGTCCGGCTCCATCTTGAGGATCATCCGGAACCCGGCGCGGACGAGCGACTGGTCGTCGGCCAGGAGGACGCGGATCACCGCGCGCTCGCGTACGGCAGGCGCGCGCGGAGGGCGTAGCCGCCCTCGGAGCGCCGGCCCGCCTCGAGCTCGCCGCCGTAGACGGCCACGCGCTCGCGGATTCCCGCGAGGCCGTGGCCGGCACCGGCGCCGTTGGCGCTCCCGGCGCCGTCGTCGGCGACCTCGACCTCGAGGCCGTCCGGCTCGTAACGCAAGCCGGACGCGCGCCCGAGCGGGCCCGGCGTGCTTGAGCGCGTTCGTGAGCGCCTCCTGGACGATCCGGTAGGCGGAGAGGTCGACGCCGGGCGGCAGCTCGACGGGATCGCCCTCGACCGCCAGCTCGACGGGCAGGCCGGCCGCGCGCACCTGGTCGACGAGCGCGTCGAGGTGCGAGAGGCTCGGCTGCGGAGCGAGCGCGAGCTGCTCGTCGCTCTCGCGCAGCAGGCCGACGAGCCGGCGCATCTCGGCGAGCGCCTGCTGGCCGACGCGCTCGATCGTGTCGAGCGCGCCGCGAGTCTCGTCCGGCTCCGATGTCGAGCAGGCGCCGTCCGCCGCGCGCCTGGAGCACGATGACGCTGATCGCGTGGGCGACGACGTCGTGGAGCTCGCGGGCGATGCGCGCGCGCTCCTCGGCGATCGACGTCCTCGGCGGCGTCGCTTCTCCCGCTCGAGATCGCGCTCGCGCAGGCGGCGGCGGCGGATCGTCCGCCCGGCGACCCACGGCGCAGCCGAACAGGAACGCGAAGAAGACGATGCCGAGACGTTGGTCTCCTCCGGATCGGCGATCAGTGTTGTCGAGGGCGAGGACGATGGTGAGGGCCCCAGCGGCGATCGTCCGGCGCCCGCTCGTGTGCGCGGCGCCCGAGTAGACGGCCAGGAGGACGAACAAGCCGACCGACTCGACGTCGCAGAACGCGCTTCGGGAGCAAGGTCGCCGAGGACTGACAGGCCGACCAGCGCAGCGAGGAAGAGCAGCCGGCATGCGCACGCGCAGTGCCGCGAGGACGCCCGAGCACGACGAACGGCCGCGGACGTCACCGAGCTTCTCCGCGGCTCGGCACGTCGAGCGAGCCAGGTCTGGGCGAGCGCGATCGCGACGAGCGCGATCGCGAGGGCGGCGTCGCCGTGACGGCGGATCTGCGCGGCCGCGTCTCGCTCCCATGCAGGAACCGTACGCCCGGCGCGCCGGGTTTCCATCGGCCGTGGGAGCGATCCGCGCGCTGCAACGATCGCTCTCGAGGGCGATCGAGAATCGCTCGCGGCGGCGACGACGGGAGCGACAGCGCGGCCTAGCGTCGAGAGCGTCACCGACGAGGAGGTGAACCGTGTTCATCCGGATCCTCGTCGCTCGCCTCGCTCGCTCGCGGGGCTCGCCGCAGCAGGCTGCGGCGGAAGCGAGCCTTCCGAGTCCAAGCCGGTCGAGGTGGAGGCCGCCGACTACGCCTACGTGATGCCGGACCAGATCAAGGGCGGGGTCGTCGCGATGCGCTTCCGCAACACGGGCGCGGAGCCGCACGAGTTCGCGTTCGTCCGCACTCGGCCAGGGTCACACCGTGGACGACGCCCTCGCTGCGCTCGAGAAGAGCGGCGACGACCTCCCGTGGCTGACCGACATCGCCGGGCCCCCGGTGCTGACGCCCGGCGCGGAGATCACGATCACACGGACGCTCCAGCCGGGAACGTACGCCTTCTTCTGCGACTTGCCGAACCGGAAGGGCAAGGCGCACGTTCAGCTCGGCATGAAGCGGCAGTTCACGATCGCGGGCGACTCGGGCGCGGAGCTGCCCAGGCCGGGCGCGGTGATCACGGCCGAGGCGAAGCGGTTCGACGTCCCGGAGCTGCAGGCGGGCAAGCAGACGATCGAGCTCCGCAACGCGTCCGGCTTCGAGCGGGGATTCATCCTCTCGACGCTGAACGAGGGCAAGACGGAGGCCGACATCGAGCGCTGGGTCGAACGTATCGAGTCCACCGGACGGCTGCCTGCCGGCCCGCTGCCGGCGACGGGTCTCGGCGCGATGCAATCGATCCCGAGCGGCACGTCCGTGTTCCTCACCGTCGACCTCGAAGCGGGGCGCAGATACCACCTCGAGGACGACGAGTCGGGCATCGAGGCAGACTTCACGCCCAGATGACCATCACCGCCGGCTCCTTCTTCCGCACGGAGGGCCGGCCGGCTCCGGCTCCGCGGCGCAGGGCAGCTACGGATCGCCGCGCAGCCGTGACCAGACGCCGAAGTCGCGGCGGATCTCCTCCTTGAACCAGTACGAGCGGAGGACGCCCTCTCGCGTGTAACCCACCCGCTCGGCGACCCGCTCCGACCCCGCGTTCGACACGTCGATCCACAGCTCGATCCGCTCCAGCCCGAGCTCCGAGAACCCCCACTCCGTCAGCAGCAGAAGCGTGCGGCTCGCGACGCCGCGGCCGCGTGCCTCCGGTCCGACGACGTAGCCGATCTCCGCCTGACGCCCCTCCACGTTGAGGTCGACGAACAGGCCGAGGCCGAGGAACTCGCCGTCGAGCGACTCGATCGCGAAGCCGGCGCGCGAGCCGTCGTGCCATCCCTCCTCGTAGCGGGCGAGCCAGCGCGCGGCAAAGCCCTCCGGCACGACCGTCGGAACCCTGGTGTACGTGCGCACGTCCGGGTCGCGCGTCAACGCCTCCAGGTGCGCCTCGTGATCTGCGCGGAGGGGCACGAGCCGGATCGAGTCGTCCGCGAGCGGCGGCTCCGGCGGCCGGAGCGTCACGTCCTCTCGACGACGAAGACGTTCGTCACGTACGGGAACCGCACCGGGCCGTCCGCGGCGAGCGCACGGGCGCGTTCCATGATCGCCTCGCGGCGCTCGGGCGGCGAGGCCGCGACGAAGGAGATCGACGACGCGAGCTCGGCGAGCTCGTCCCCGTCGAGCCGGCGTTCCCAGGAGACGGCCGTCTCCTCGATCGGACCGAAGAGCGTGCTCGCCTCGAGCACGTCCCGCCACGCGTCGCGCTTCCAGGCCGCCTCGCTCGTGCGCAGCTCCTCCACGATCCCGGTGAACGCTTGCTGGATGGGCGCGGTGTCGTCGCGCCCGTTCCAGATCAGGCCGAGCCGGCCGCCCGGCCTCAGGACGCGCGCGATCTCCGCGAGCGCCTCGTCGTTCGCGAACCAGTGGAACGCCTGGCCGACGGTGACCGCGTCGGCGAAGGCGTCCTCGAGGGGAATCGACTCCGCGTAGCCGGCGACCGCTTCGACCTCGATGTGCGCGCGCATCTCGTCCACCGGCTCGACCGCGACGACACGCGCGCCGGTCGGGACGAGGGCGCGCGTCAGCTTCCCCGTGCCGGCGGCGAGGTCGACCACGGTGCGCCCGGGCGCGAGCCCGAGTCGCTCGGCGAGCCAGGCCACCGCCTCCTGCGGGTATTCCGGCCGCGCCCGGTCGTAGGCGTCCGCGGCGGAGCCGAAGCCGGCTAGGACCGAGGGATGGACGCGGTCTGACACGAGCTCTGGGGTTCTCCTTCGCAGCAGCCGAGCTTGAAGCGGCACACGGGGCACTGCCACGTGCCGTGGCGCCACTCCATCTTGGCACGACAGCGCCAGCAGGATTCGGGCTCGCTCACAGCCCGAGAACGCTAGCGTCCATCCCGGATGTTGCTACACTGCCCCCCGCGCGGCGGCGTAGCTCAGTTGGTTAGAGCAGCGGAATCATAATCCGCGTGTCGCAGGTTCGAGTCCTGCCGCCGCTACTCGCACCTATCCAGAACCACCAGGACCTGATCCAGATATGGCCACCGGAGTACGCGTAGGAATCACGCTCGCCTGCACGGAGTGCAAGCGGCGCAACTACCAGACTCAGAAGTCGAAGCGGAACCATCCCGACCGCGTCGAGTTCTCGAAGTACTGCCGCTGGTGCGGCAAGCACACGCTCCACCGGGAGACGCGCTAGTGGCCAGGCAGACCCGCTCGCAGCGCCGCGCCCGCCGGCAGGCGCAGCAAGCGTCGAGCGCGGGCGCCGCGGCCCGTCCAGCGGCAGGCGAGGCCGGTCGACAACGGCGCCGCCGAGCAGCGCGCCGAGCCGCAGCCGCAGCGCGAGCCGGAGCGCAAGCGCGGCTTCATCAACTTCATCCGCGAGTCCTGGGCGGAGCTGCAGAAGGTCGAGTGGCCGGGGCAGACGCAGTTGATCCAGGGCGTGGTGGTCGTGCTGATCGCGTGCGCGATCGTCGGCACGTTCCTCTTCGTCTGCGATCAGGTCTTCAAGCGCTTCGTCGAAAACGTCCTGCTCTGAGATCGGGGCAGTAGGAGAGCCATGTTTCGCTGGTACGTCGTCAACACGTATTCGGGCCATGAGAACAAGGTCAAGGCCAACCTCGAGCACCGCATCGACTCGATGGGGCAGCGCCCGCGCTTCCGGCGCGTCGTCGTCCCGACCGAGCAGGTGATCGAGACGAAGGACGGGCAGAAGGTGCAGATCGAGAAGCGCGTCCTGCCGGGCTACGTGCTCGTGAACATGGATCTCTCGGACGAGGCCTGGACGGTCGTCAAGAACACGCCCGGGGTGACCGGCTTCGTCGGCGCCGGCGCCAAGCCGGTGCCGCTCGCGCAGGCCGAGGTCGACCGCATCCTGAAGACCGGCGCCGCCGCCGGCGGCGAGCGCGCCCGCACGACCGTCGAGTTCTCGCTCGGCGAGTCGGTCAAGGTGACCTCCGGCCCGCTCTCCGACTTCGACGGCGAGATCGTCGACGTCAACCCCGACCAGCAGAAGCTGAAGGTGCTCGTCGACATCTTCGAGCGCCAGGTCCCGGTCGAGCTCGGCTTCGACCAGGTCAAGAAGATCGACTGAGCCAAGAAGATCGACTAAAGGAACGTTGTGGCGAAGAAAGTCCTGACAATGATCAAGCTCCAGATCCCGGGCGGCCAGGCCAACCCGGCGCCTCCCGTCGGCCCTGCGCTCGGCCAGCACGGCGTCAACATCATGGAGTTCTGCAAGGCGTTCAACGCGGAGACTCAGGCGCAGAACGGGCGCATCATCCCGGTGGAGATCACGGTCTACGAGGACCGCTCCTTCACGTTCATCACGAAGACGCCGCCCGCGGCCGTGCTGATCAAGGAGGCGCTCAACCTGGAGAAGGGGTCCGCCGAGCCGAACCGCACCAAGGTGGGACGGCTGACCCGCGACCAGGTGCGCTCGATCGCCGAGACGAAGCTCCCCGATCTGAATGCGCGCGACGTCGACCACGCGATGCTCGTGATCGCCGGCACGGCCCGCTCCATGGGAGTCGAGGTGGATCTCTGATGCCGAAGCACGGCAAGCGCTACCGCGACTCGTCGGCGAAGATCGACCGCGAGCGGCTCTACTCGCCCGCCGAGGCGGTGAAGCTCCTGAAGGAGCTCGAGGCGCCGAAGTTCGACGAGACGGTCGAGGTGCACTTCAATCTCGGCCTCAACGTCCGCCACGCCGACCAGCAGCTGCGCGGGACGATCTCGCTCCCGCACGGGACGGGCCGCGACGTGCGCGTGGCCGTGTTCGCAGAGGGCGACAAGGCGAAGGAGGCCGAGGAGGCGGGCGCGGACGTCGTCGGGTCCGCCGACCTCGCGAAGCGGATCGAGGAGGGCTTCACCGACTTCGACGTCGCCATCGCGACGCCCGACATGATGGGGCAGGTCGGCCGGCTCGGCCGCGTGCTCGGCCCCCGGGGCCTGATGCCGAACCCGAAGACGGGCACGGTCACCTTCGAGGTGGGCAAGGCGGTCCGAGAGTCGAAGGCGGGAAGGATGGAGTACCGCACGGACCGCGGAGCGAACGTCCACGTCGCGATCGGCAAGCGCAGCTTCGACGAGAGGGCGCTGCTCGAGAACTACGCGGCGCTCCTCGACGAGATCAACCGCGCCAAGCCCGCCGCGGCCAAGGGCCGCTACATCAAGAAGATCACCCTCACGAGCACGATGGAGCCCGGGATCCACGTCGATCCCCAGCGCCTCCGTGACATCGTCGAGGAGCTGGAGGAGGCTCCAGAGCCGGTTTCCGTGTAAGCACACGCCCGTCGCCGAAGACAGCTGGCAGCAGCAGGCCACGTGCCTGCGGCAGAAGACCAGCCGAGGTGGATCGGAAGAAGCGATTTCTCGCCTTCGTTCGAGCCCGCCTCCGTGCGGGCTCGAACCACTTCGGAGGAGGTGAGAGATGCACAAGAACGAGAAGCAACGGGTCGTCGACGAGCTGACCGAGCGGCTGAAGCGCTCGGAGACGCTGATCGTCGCCGACTACCGGGGACTGACCATGCCGCAGATCGACGCTCTGCGCGGCGAGCTGCTCGAGCACGGCGTCAGGTTCCAGGTCGTCAAGAACACGCTCACGCGCCGCGCGGCCGAGGCCGCCGGGCAGGACGCGCTGCTGGCGCTGCTCGAGGGCCCCTCGGCGATCGCGTTCCTCGAGGCGGACGGCGACATGGTCGCCGCCGCGAAGGCGCTGTCGAAGGTCGCCCGCGAGACCAAGGTGCTGGAGATCCGCGGCGGCGTGCTGCAGGGTCGCCCGATCAGCGACGCCGACGTCGAGGAGCTCGCGAAGCTCCCGCCGCTCGACGTGCTCCGCGGCCAGGTGCTGGGCGCGATCACGGCACCGCTGACGACGATCGTCGGCTTGTTCCAGGCGCCGCTGCAGAACCTCGTCGGGCTGATCGACGCCCGGATCGAGCAGCTCGAGGCGCAGGGCGAGAGCGGCGCCTGTCCGGCGAGCACCCGACGAGCTCGCGGCTCGAGGAAGCCCGCGGCCGAGGCGGAGGCCGCAGGCGCCGCTGGCGGAGGCGGCGACGAGACAACCGCCGAAGAGACGCAGACCGACATCCGAGACACTGAAGACAGCACCTGAACCTGAGGAGGCATAGATGGCTGCCAGCGCAGTCGACACCATCTTCGAGCAGCTCGGCAGCATGTCCGTGCTGGAGCTGGTCGAGCTGAAGAAGAAGATCGAGGACGAGTGGGGCATCACGGCCGCCGCTCCGGTCGCCGTCGCGGCGGCCGGCGCGGTCGGCGGCGGCGACGGCGCCGCCGGCCGCGGAGGAGAAGACCTCCTTCGACGTCGTGCTCACCGGTGCGGGCGACAAGAAGATCCAGGTGATCAAGGTCGTCCGCGCAATCACGGGGCTCGGCCTCAAGGAGGCGAAGGACCTCGTCGACGGCGCTCCCGGCAACGTCAAGGAGGGCGTCGCCCAGGACGAGGCCGACTCGATCAAGGCGCAGCTCGAGGAGGCTGGCGCCTCCGTCGAGATCAAGTAACAGTCTGTTACTTGGATTGCGAAGGGCCGCCCGCGGGCGGCCCTTCGGCTCTCGCCATCCCGTCGGCCAGGGCGATCAGCTCGTCCGCGGACAGCTCGTTCGAGGCCAGCTGCAGGTGCGTGCCGTCGCGCTCGAAGACGACGACCGCCTGGTCGTCCGCCTCCACGAAGCGGTAGCCGCCGCGCTCCCGCCACTCGACCGGCCCGAACGCCGTCCAGCCGGCCGCGGTGCCCGACTCGGCGACGTTGACGTGGCGGAAGGCGTCGTGCCTCGCGTAGGTGAGGTGCAGGATCTCCTCCCCCTCTTCGGGCGCGATGTACATCGCGTGGGCGTGCCAGCCGTCCTCGAGCCCGGTCAGGACGAAGACGGCGAACGAGGCGCGCTCCACCGCCTCCTCGATCGAGAGCCGCTCGAAGCTCCGCGCCCGCGCGTCCTTCACCCGGACACCCTCCGGAGGGTCGAACGTGAACGTCGCGGCCGGCAGCTCGACGTCGAACTCGATCGAGACGACCTCGACGCGCGACAGCTCCTGTCCCTCCGCGAGCGACACGGCCCGGAGGAGCACGCCGCGCTCCCGGTGGACGAGCAGCCGGTGCTCGTCGGCGCCGAACGAGAGGTGGTCCCACGGCCCGGAGACGTCGTGCCGCCGCCTGCCGTGGAGCTCGATCCCCTGCTCGCTCGCCCCCGTCACAGTCAGCTCGAGCGTCGCCAGGAGCGGCGACGGGTCGATGAGCGGCGTCGCCTCGCTCGGGCTTCCGACCTGGTGGTCGGGGTCGCCGTGGTTCGTGATCGCCCCCATGGCCGGGTGGTACATCCACCACGTCTCGCCGTCGACCACCGTCAGCGAGGCGCCCTGCGCGTCGTCGCGCTCCACCCGCCAGCGGACGGGCGGTTCCGCTGCGACGCGCAGCACCGTCTCGGTGCGCTCGGGGACCTCGCCCGCTGCGAGGGCGATCTGGCGCATTCGGGCCCCGCCGGTCTCGAGCCGCTGCGCCGCCTCCTGCTCGGCCCGCGGGTTTCGAACCGCTCGCAGCTCGAGCCGGATCGTGCGGAAGCGGGAGCGCGCCGTGTAGAGCAGCTCGACTACGTCGCGGAGCTCGGGGATGTCGTCGAAAGCGGCCATCTGCAGGGATTTTTTCACAGCTGGCGCAGCCTGGCGGAGCGAGCTACACTGTTCCGACGAGCCGCGGTGCCCCGCGTGGCTTGCCTTGCCGGGAGAGGGCCGCTTCCGCTACCCTAGGCGGTTGCGCTTCCGTCCCTGCTCGTTCCGCCCCTAGACGCCATAAGGGAGGCTGTACCACTTGACCACCAAGGTCGCTGCGCCTCGCGCGCGCAAGAGTTTTTCCCGCCTCAAGCACGTTCTCGACCTCCCCAACCTCATCGACATCCAGAAGGCCTCCTTCGAGTGGTTCCTGGACGAGGGCCTCCGCGAGACGATCGACGACATCTCGCCGATCGAGGACTACACCGGCACGCTCGCGGTGGAGTTCGGCGACTACAAGTTCGGCGAGCCCCAGTTCTCGATCCAGGAGTGCCGTGAGAAGGACCTGACGTACCAGGCCCCGCTCTCGATGACCGTCCGCTTCGTGAACACGGAGACGGGCGAGATCCGCGAGCAGACCGTCTTCATGGGCGACTTCCCGATGATGACGGAGTGGGGCACGTTCATCATCAACGGGACCGAGCGCGTGATCGTCACGCAGCTCGTCCGCTCCCCGGGCGCCTACCTGATGGAGCCGAAGGACCCCACGAAGCAGGTCTTCACCGCCAACCTGATGCCGTCGCGCGGCTCCTGGCTGGAGCTCGAGATCGACAAGAAGGGCATCGTCTACGCCCGCATCGACCGCAAGCGCAAGCTGCCGATCACGACGCTGCTGCGCGCGCTCCCGGCCGAGGACCCGACCACGGGCTGGCAGCTGGACACGTCCTCGAACGAGGCGATCCTGAAGCTGTTCGACGACTCGCCCTTCATCCAGATGACGCTCGAGAAGGACCCCACCACGCGGGAGGAGGAGGCGCTGATCGAGGTCTTCAAGAAGCAGCGCCCGGGTGAGCCGCCGACGCTCGACAACGCGCGGAACCTGCTCCGGTCGCTCTTCTTCGATCCGAAGCGCTACGACCTGACCAAGGTCGGCCGCTACAAGCTGAACCAGCGCCTCGGCGTCGACGTGCCGGACGACACGCGCGTCCTGACGACGCAGGACATCATCGCGCTCGTCCAGAAGCTCGTCGAGCTGCCGCGGAAGATCGGCGCCCCCGAGGAGTCGAAGGACTTCGCGGCCGACACGATCTCGCTCTCGCGCGACCCCATCCGCACGGAGCTCGACGAGTACGAGCACTTCGGCAACCGGCGCCTGCGCACCACCGGCGAGCTGATCCAGGAGGCGTTCCGGGTCGGCCTCTACCGCATGGAGCGCGTCGTCCGCGAGCGGATGACGACGGAGGACGTCGACACGATCACGCCGCAGACGATCATCAACATCCGGCCGGTCGTGGCCGCGCTGAAGGAGTTCTTCGGCTCCTCGCAGCTGTCGCAGTTCATGCAGCAGACGAACTCGCTCGACGGCCTCACGCACCGCCGCCGGCTCTCGGCGCTCGGCGCGGGCGGCCTGACCCGCGAGCGCGCACCGATCGAGGTGCGCGACGTCCACCCGACCCATTACGGGCGCATGTGCCCGATCGAGACGCCCGAAGGCCCGAACATCGGCCTGATCGGCTCGCTCGCCTCCTACGCCGACCGTCTCCGAGTTCGGCTTCATCCAGACGCCGTACCGGAAGGTCGCGGGCGGCAAGGTGCTCTGACGACATCGTCTACCTCGACGCGGCCGAGGAGGCGCAGTACACGATCGCCCAGGCCTCGGAGCCGGTCGACGAGAAGACGGGCAAGTTCCTCCACGACCAGGTGCTCTGCCGCTCGAAGGAGGGCGAGGCCGTGATGGCCGAGCCGAAGGAGATCCAGTTCATGGACGTCGAGCCGGCTCAGATCGTGTCGGTCGCGACTGCGATGATCCCGTTCCTCGAGCACAACGACGCCAACCGCGCCCTGATGGGCGCGAACATGCAGCGGCAGGCCGTGCCGCTGATGATCACGCAGGCGCCGCTCGTCGGCACCGGCATCGAGCACCGCGCCGCGGTCGACTCGGGCGACGTCGTCGTGGCGGAGAACACCGGCGTCGTGATCGACGTCTCGGCGGACCACATCGTCGTCGAGGGCAGGGGCACCCGCGACGAGTACGAGCTGACGAAGTTCATGCGCTCGAACCAGGGCACGCTGATCCACCACAAGCCGATCGTCCGCCTGAACGACAGGGTGACGAAGGGCCAGGTGCTGGCGGACGGCTCGTCGACGGACAGCGGCGAGCTCGCGCTCGGCGCGAACCTGCTCGTCGCGTTCATGCCGTTCGAGGGCTACAACTTCGAGGACGCGATCGTGCTCTCCGAGCGGCTCGTCAAGGACGAGGTGCTCAGCTCGATCCACATCCACGAGTACGAGATCGACGCCCGCTCGACGAAGCTCGGCGACGAGGAGATCACCCGCGACATCCCGAACCGCTCGGAGGAGTCGCTCGCGCAGCTCGACGAGCGCGGCATCGTGCGCATCGGCGCCGAGGTCGGCTCGGGCGACCTGCTGGTCGGCAAGGTGACGCCCAAGGGCGAGACCGAGCTGACGGCCGAGGAGAAGCTGATCCGCGCCATCTTCAAGGAGAAGGCGCGCGAGGTCCGCGACACCTCGCTCAAGGTCCCGCACGGCGAGGGCGGCAAGGTGATCGACGTGAAGACGTTCTCGCGCGAGAACGGCGACGACCTGTCGCCGGGCGTGAACGAGCTCGTCCGCGTCTACGTCGCGAAGAAGCGCAAGATCAGCGAGGGCGACAAGCTCGCCGGCCGCCACGGCAACAAGGGCGTCATCTCGAAGATCGTGCCCGAGGAGGACATGCCGTTCCTCGAGGACGGGCGCCCGGTCGACATCCTGCTCAACCCGCTCGGCGTGCCGAGCCGGATGAACATCGGCCAGATCCTCGAGACGCACCTCGGCTGGGCGGCCGCGCACGGCGTGTTCGTCGAGGAGGGCGAGCCGACGCAACGGGCCGACGCCCGATCGCCTCGCCCGTCTTCGACGGCGCGACGCCGGAGGACGTCGACGAGGCGCTCGTCCGCTGGGCGGAGCAGAACCCCGAGTCGCCGATCACGCTCAAGGTCGACAAGAAGCGGCCCGCCGGCCGACAGGCGTCCGGCAAGGTGCGGCTCTTCAACGGCCGCACCGGCGAGCCCTTCGAGCAGAAGGTGACCGTCGGCTACATGTACATCCTGAAGCTGCTCCACCTGGTCGACGACAAGATCCACGCGCGCTCGACGGGCCCGTACTCGCTCGTCACCCAGCAGCCGCTGGGCGGCAAGGCGCAGTTCGGCGGCCAGCGCTTCGGCGAGATGGAGGTGTGGGCGCTCGAGGCGTACGGCGCCGCGTACACGCTGCAGGAGATGCTCACGATCAAGTCCGACGACACCGTCGGCCGCGTCAAGGCCTACGAGGCGATCGTCAAGGGCGAGAACATCGCCGAGCCGTCGATCCCCGAGTCGTTCAAGGTGCTCCTGAAGGAGATGCAGTCGCTGGCGCTCGACGTCGGCGTCATCTCCGAGGACGGCGGCGAGGTCGAGGTCCGCGAGGAGGACGACGAGCTGCTCCGCGCCGCGGAGGAGCTCGGGATCGACCTCTCGCCGGGCTCGCTTCGCGCGGCGGCGCGCCCGCCGACGGCCCAGGAGGTCGAGGAGGGCCAGGAGCGCGTCGACATCGACGGCGAGCTCGCGCTGCCGGCCGACGAGGACCTCGGCGACCTCGCCGAGGTGGACGTCGCCGAGGAGGAGGGCGCCGAGGACGAGGCCGAGGAGGCCCGCCGCGCTCGGCGACCTCGACGAGATCGAGATCGAAGACTAGACCGGACGGCCACCGAAGCTGAACCGGCGGACGCTGAACTGCCGGACGCTGAACTACAGGGACGACCTAGGGACTACAGGGAAAGAGGCGCAAAGAACTTGATCGACATCAACGACTTCGACGCGATCCGCATCGGTCTCGCGTCGAGCAAGCAGATCCGCGACTGGTCGTCCGGCGAGGTCACGAAGCCGGAGACGATCAACTACCGCACGCTCAAGCCCGAGCGCGACGGCCTCTTCTGCGAGCGCATCTTCGGTCCGACGAAGGACTGGGAGTGCTACTGCGGCAAGTACAAGCGCGTCCGCTACAAGGGCATCATCTGCGAGCGCTGCGGCGTCGAGGTGACGCGGCAGAAGGTCCGGCGCGAGCGCATGGGCCACATCGACCTCGCGGCGCCGGTCTCGCACATCTGGTTCTTCAAGGGCGTGCCGAGCCGCATCGGCTACCTGCTCGACATCGCGCCGCGCGAGCTCGAGAAGGTGCTCTACTTCGCCGCGTCGATCGTCACGCAGGTCGACGACGACGCGCGGGCGAAGGATCTGAACGACCTCGAGGAGAAGGTCAAGGGCGAGTCCGAGCGCATCTACGTCGACCGCGACGAGCAGCTCGCGGCCGTCGAGGCGCGCCTCGACGCGCCGGCGCAACTTCTTCGCCAAGGGCAGCGACAAGGGCTTCGACGAGGACGACGACTTCTGGGCCCGCGGGCTCTCCACCTGGGCCGAGGAGCAGGGTCTCCCGACGCTCGAGGAGGCGCGCGAGCTGGCCGGCGGGATGTTCAAGGACCTGGCCGGGCAGATCACGACCGAGGACTCGAAGAAGATCCGCGAGCTCGTCCGCAACCACGCGATCCGCGACGACCGCAAGCTGTCGCCGCGCGAGCTCGAGCAGGTCGGCCTCGCCGCCGAGCAGATCCGCGACGCGCTCGCCAAGCTCCGCAAGGAGCAGGCGAAGGCGACCGGCTCGGCCAAGGGCCAGGTCTCGAAGCACATCAACCGCATCACCGAGGCGCTGCTCACCGGCGGCGAGGTCGCCGAGGAGGATCAGAAGACGGTCGCCTCGATCGACATGAAGAACCTCGACAAGGCACGTGAGCTCGGCAACGGGCTGCTCGCCGAGACGCTCGAGCGCGCGGACGACGAGACCGACGTTCGCGAGCTGGCGAACGACCTCTGCCTGCGCACGGACGGGAAGATCCAGAAGGAGGACCTCGACTCGATCGTCCAGTGGTCGCTCAAGGTCCGCGAGATGTACCAGGACATGGAGTCCCGCCGCGAGGACGCCCGCGAGGCGGCCGTCGACGCGGTGCGCCGGCTCGAGGAGACCTGGCGCGTGTTCCGCGAGCTCGAGCCGAAGCTGGTCGTCAACGACGAGCAGATCTTCCGCGAGCTGAAGGACCGCTTCGGGTCGCCGTACGGGTTCGGCGTCTACTTCCGCGGCGGCATGGGTGCGGAGGCGATCCGCGACCTGCTCCGGGACCTCGACCTGAACGCCGAGGCGACGATGCTCCGCGACACGATCAAGACGTCGAAGGGCCAGAAGCAGGCGCGCGCGATCAAGCGCCTGAAGGTCGTCAACGCCTTCATCACCTCGGAGAACAAGCCCGAGTGGATGATCCTCGAGGCCGTGCCGGTGATCCCGCCGGAGCTCCGCCCGATGGTGCAGCTCGACGGCGGCCGCTTCGCCACGTCGGACCTGAACGACCTCTACCGCCGCGTGATCAACCGGAACAACCGGCTGAAGCGCCTGCTCGATCTCGGCGCTCCCGAGATCATCGTCAACAACGAGAAGCGCATGCTCCAGGAGGCCGTCGACGCGCTGTTCGACAACGGCCGCCGCGGCCGGGCCGTCACGGGCCCGGGCAACCGGCCGCTGAAGTCGCTCTCCGACATGCTCAAGGGCAAGCAGGGCCGGTTCCGCCAGAACCTGCTCGGCAAGCGCGTGGACTACTCGGGCCGCTCGGTGATCGTCGCCGGGCCGAACCTGAAGCTCCACCAGTGCGGCCTGCCCAAGCTGATGGCGCTCGAGCTCTTCAAGCCGTTCATCATGAGCCGGCTCGTCGAGCGGAAGTCGGTCCAGAACATCAAGGCCGCGAAGAAGCACGTCGAGTCGATGGTCCCGGAGGTCTGGGACGTGCTCGAGGAGGTGATCGCGGAGCACCCGGTGCTGCTGAACCGCGCTCCGACGCTGCACCGTCTCGGCATCCAGGCGTTCGAGCCGGTGCTCGTCGAGGGCAAGGCGATCCAGGTGCATCCGCTCGTCTGCCATGCCTTCAACGCCGACTTCGACGGCGACCAGATGGCGGTCCACCTCCCGCTCAGCGCCGAGGCGCAGGCGGAGGCCCGCATCCTGATGCTGTCCTCGAACAACATCCTCTCCCCTGCCTCGGGCCGCCCTCTGGCGACCCCGACGCAGGACATGGTGCTGGGCTCGTACTACCTCACCTACACCGACAAGGACCTCCCGTCGATGTCGGCGGAGAAGCTGGACCCGCGGCCGAGCCGCTTCCGCTCCGAGGACGAGGTCGAGCTCGCGATCGAGGCCAAGCAGGTGACCCTGCAGGAGCCGATCGAGTACCGGCTCCGGACGGGCGAGCTGATCCTGACGACGCCGGGGCGCGTGATCTTCAACGAGGAGATCGTCCGCGCGGTCGGCGAGACGGTGCCCGTCGAGGAGCAGGACCACGACTTCATCAACACGACGCTCGCGAAGCCGCAGCTCGACGCGCTCATCCTCGAGCTCACGTCACGCTACGGGGCGCACTCGATCGCGACCGTCCTCGACACGGTCAAGTCGCTCGGCTTCCACTACGCGACGAAGGCCGGGATCACGATCTCGAAGAACGACATCGTCATCCCGCCCGAGAAGGAGGAGATCCTCGCCGGCTACGAGAAGCGCGTGGCCGAGGTCGACGCCCAGTACGAGCGCGGCCTGATCACCGAGGAGGAGCGCCACGAGCAGATCGTCAACATCTGGACGGAGGCCACGGACGCCGTCGCGGACGCGATGGAGAACACGCTCTTCGAGCTGAACCCCATCTTCATGATGGCCAACTCGGGTGCCCGCGGCTCGTTCAAGCAGATCCGCCAGCTGGCCGGCATGCGCGGCCTGATGGCGAACCCGAAGGGCGAGATCATCGAGCGTCCGATCAAGGCCAACTTCATGGAGGGCCTGTCGGTGCTCGAGTACTTCATCTCGACCCACGGCGCCCGCAAGGGTCTCGCGGACACGGCGCTGCGCACGGCCGATTCGGGCTACCTGACGCGGCGTCTCGTCGACGTCTCGCAGGACGTGATCGTGCGCGAGGAGGACTGCGGCACCGACGACTACGTGGAGCTGCCGCTCCTCGGCGCGGACGGCGTCAACAAGAGCGTCGCCGGCCGCGTGCTCGCGGACGACGTGCACAAGCCGCTCGCCTCGGGCAAGCCCGGAAAGACGGTGCTGCTCGAGAAGGGTCACGAGATCTCGACGGCCGACCTGAAGATGCTGGCCGACGAGCTCCACGAGACGGTCGACTCGACCATGCTCCCGCTGCGCTCGGTGCTCAAGTGCCGCGCGGAGACGGGTGTGTGCCGCACCTGCTACGGCACGTTCCTCGCGACGGGCAACATGGCCGAGATCGGCGACGCGGTGGGCATCATCGCCGCGCAGTCGATCGGCGAGCCGGGGACGCAGCTGACCATGCGGACCTTCCACACCGGCGGCGTCGCCGGCGCGGACATCACCCACGGTCTTCCGCGCGTCGTCGAGATCTTCGAGGCGCGGAACCCGAAGGGCGCAGCGGTGCTCGCGGAGGTCGGCGGGCGCGTCGAGGTCGAGCAGACCGAGCGGGGCCCGAAGGTGACGATCAACCCGGACGCGCTCGACGCCGAGGGCAACCCGATCGAGCCGATCGCGATCCAGCTCCCGCGGCGCACGCGTCTGCTGGTCGCCGACGGCCAGGTGATCGAGCCGGGCGACGCCCTCAACGAGGGCTCGCGCAACCCGGCGGACCTGCTCCGCCTGAAGGGCTCGACCGCGACGGAGCTGTACCTCGTGGGCGAGGTGCAGAAGGTCTACAAGTCGCAGGGCGTCGAGATCCACGACAAGCACATCGAGCTGATCGTCCGCCAGATGCTGAAGAAGGTCCGCATCGAGACGAACGGCGACACCGAGCTCCTGCCCGGGCAGCTGATCGACAAGGTCGTGCTCGAGCGCGAGAACGCGAAGGTGAGCAAGAAGGGCGAGAAGGCCACGTTCGAGCCGCTGATCCTCGGGATCACGAAGGCGTCGCTCGCGACCGAGTCCTTCCTCTCCGCCGCCTCGTTCCAGGAGACGACGAAGGTGCTGACGGACGCCTCGATCGAGGGCAAGATCGACCGGCTCAACGGCCTGAAGGAGAACGTCATCATCGGGAAGCTGATCCCGGCGGCGACGGGCCTGAAGCGGTACCGGACGATCGAGATCGAGCCGTCCGGCGACATCCCGCGCGAGACGTACGAGCGGCAGGCGCTGCTCGCGGCGCTCGAGGAGATCGGCACCGACGGCGGCGGGCTCGACATGACCGGCCTCGATCTGGACTTCGGCGACCCCGGCAACGGCGGCTCCGGCCGGAGCGACCTCGAGGCGGAGGAGATCCCCGAGGTCGACTCCCCGCTCGACGAGTAGTTGTACCCGCGCCCCCTCGCCGGGCGCGTGGTCTGGATGTGACGGAGGCCGGGCAAAGCCCGGCCTCCGTCTATTGTGCCCGCTGAGCGGACGGCGCGCTGCGCGCCATGACGATCTCGCGCGGGTGCAGCGTGTGCGAGGCCCGGCAAAGCCGGGCCTCGCGCCGCGTTGGAGCCCGTTTCCGGCACCTTGCCGTACCGTCCTTTCGGTCCTGTCCGGGGACTGTCCCCGGCGGTGCCTTTGCCGTCTAGCCGTCGGCCGCCACGACCCGCCCCTTGCCCTCGTGCTTGGCACGGTGGAGGGCGCCGTCTGCCCGCTCGAAGAGCGTCTGCGCGTCGTCCCCCGGCCGGAGCTCTGCGACCCCCGCGGAGATCGCGAGCGGTCCGGCCTCGACGAGCGGGCGACCTGCGATCGCGACCTGCAGCCGCTGCGCGAGCATGCGTGCGTCCTGCACGCCCGACTCCGGCAGCACGACGGCGAACTCGTCCCCGCCCACTCGGCAGGCGATGTCCGCCGAGCGCACGACGTCCCGTACCCGCTGGGCGACCTCGGCGAGAACCGCGTCGCCGGCTAGGTGCCCGATCCGATCGTTCACCGCCTTGAAGTCGTCGAGGTCGAAGACGATCAGCGCCAGTCTGCGGTCGTACCGGTGCGCCCGCGCGCACTCGCGCTGCAGCGTCTCGTGGAAGTAGCGCCGGTTGTGCAGCCGGGTCAGCGAATCGAAATCGGCGAGCTGCCGCGCCTCGCGGAAACGCCGGGCGTTGTCGATCGCGGGCGCCGCCCGCCGCGCCAGGTCCTCGAGCGCCCGCACGTCGTCCTCGTTGAAGCGGTGCGATGGGGAGCGGGTGAAGATGGCGAGCGAGCCGATCTCGCAATGCCCGGCTGTGACGGGCACGGCGACGCCGCCGTAGATGAACCCGTTGGCGTGGCGCTCGTCCTCGGCGTAGTGGTACGAGATCGAGATCGCCCGCGCGGCGCGCCCGTCCGGCGGCCCCGGGATCGGCTCTCGCGAGGCCTCTTCCGGGCTCAGCCCGAGCGACGCGGTCAGCTGCTCGTCGTTCGAGTCCTGGACCGAGACGAGTGCGGCGTCGACGCCGACGAGCGAGCCGGCCGCTTCGAGGGTGCGCTCCAGCACCTCGTCGAGGTCGATGGAGCCGGCGAGACCGTCGAGGGAGCGGGAGCGCCTTCCCTCGTCGCGCGCCTCCTCGAGCGCGACCGAGAACTCGCGCACCAGCTCCTCCATCCGCTCGTTCAGCTGCGCGACCGTGGCCGCGACTGCGACCGTGACCCGGTCGTCGTGTGCGCGCCGGCGGCGTGCGACGAGCACCGCCACGAGCACAAAGAAGAGCACCACGAGGGCGCTCCCGGCTGCAGCGAAGAGGGGTGTCACGTGCCTCGCACTCTAAAGGGCGCCGAGACGGCGCCTGACGCGCACGTTTTCCGCTTGTTCAAGCGGCACAGCTGCCGTGCAGGCGTTTGCGAAGGTGGCTCAGCTTCGCTACGATGCCGTCTTCGGTTGGCCGGTGCGCACGCCCGGCCGGCCTTTCGTCTGTATACGACCTGCTTGTAGAGGATGCTGCACAACCCGACTCCGGGAGCTTCATGCCGACTGTGAACCAATTGATTCGGAAGGGCCGCGCCTCCAAGAAGGCGAAGACGAAGACGCCTGCCCTCCAGGGCGCGCCGCAGAAGCGCGGGGTGTGCACGCGCGTCTCGACGATGACGCCCAAGAAGCCGAACTCGGCGCTGCGGAAGATCGCGCGCGTACGGCTCACGAACGGCATGGAGGTCGGCGCCTACATCCCGGGCGAGGGCCACAACCTGCAGGAGCACTCCGTGGTGCTGATCCGCGGCGGCCGCGTCAAGGACCTCCCGGGCTACCGGTACAAGGTCATCCGCGCCGCCTTCGACGCCGCGGGCGTCTCGGATCGCAAGCAGGGCCGCTCGAAGTACGGGGCCAAGAGGAGCGCGTAATGCCCCGCCGTGCAGAGATCACGCCCCGCCCCGTGCCGTCCGATCCGGTCTACGAGTCGATCCTCGTCTCGCAGCTGATCAACCGTGTGATGACGCGCGGCAAGAAGTCGACCGCCGAGCAGATCGTCTACAAGGCGCTCGAGCGGGTCGGGGAGAAGACCGGCAAGCCGCCGGTCGAGGTGCTGGAGCAGGCCGTGAAGACAGTGACGCCGGTGCTCGAGGTGCGCTCCCGCCGCGTGGGCGGCGCGAACTACCAGGTTCCGGTCGAGGTGCCCCAGCGCCGCGGCCGCACGCTGGCGATCCGCTGGCTCGTCACCTTCGCGCGCGACCGGCGCGAGAAGCACATGGAGGAGAAGCTCGCCGGCGAGATCCTCGACGCCCTCGAGCAGCAGGGCGGCGCCTTCAAGCGCAAGGACGACATGTATCGCATGGCGCAGGCCAACAAGGCCTTCGCCCACTACCGCTGGTAAAGGACTGAACGAAAGCTTTGGCTACAACCGCACAGACGACCGCGCTCGAGCGCGTCCGGAACATCGGGATCATGGCCCACATCGACGCGGGCAAGACCACGACGACCGAGCGGATCCTCTATTACACGGGTCGCACCCACAAGATGGGCGAGGTCCACGAGGGCGCCGCGACGATGGACTGGATGGAGCAGGAGCAGGAGCGCGGGATCACGATCACGTCGGCCGCCACGACGGCGTCCTGGCGTGATTATCGGATCAACATTATCGATACGCCCGGGCACGTTGACTTTACGGTCGAGGTCGAGCGCAGCCTGCGCGTGCTCGACGGCGCGGTCGCCGTCTTCGACTCCGTCGCCGGCGTCCAGCCGCAGTCCGAGACGGTCTGGCGCCAGGCGGACAAGTACAGCGTTCCCCGGATCGCGTTCATCAACAAGATGGACCGCACGGGCGCGGACTTCTTCAAGTCCGTCGAGTCGATGGTGGAGCGCCTCGGCGCGAACCCGGTCCCGGTGCAGATCCCGATCGGCCAGGAGGAGCATCACCGCGGCGTCGTCGACCTCGTCGAGATGAAGGCGATCACGTACGTAGACGACCTCGGCACGAAGATGGAGACGGGCGAGATCCCCGCCGAGCTCGCCGAGCAGGCGCAGGAGTACCACCACCAGCTGATCGACGCGATCGCCGAGTTCGACGACGAGTTGACGGAGGCGTTCCTCGAGGACGAGGAGTCGGTGACGCCGGAGCTGATCCGGAGGGCACTCCGCGCCGGGACGCTGCAGTCGAAGATCACGCCGGTGCTGCTCGGCTCCGCCTTCAAGAACAAGGGCGTCCAGCCGCTGCTCGACGCGGTCGTGGAGTACCTCCCGAGCCCGCTCGACGTGCCGTCGATCCACGGGCTCGACCCGCGTACCGAGCACGAGCTCTCCCGCCACGCCGCGGCGGACGAGCCCTTTGCCGCGCTCGCGTTCAAGGTCATGTCGGACCCGTACGTCGGCAAGCTGACGTACTTCCGCGTCTACTCCGGCTCGCTGAAGGCCGGCGACCGCGTCCTCAACACGACGACGGGCAAGACCGAACGGATCAGCCGCATCCTCCAGATGCACGCGAACCACCGGGAGGAGCGCGAGGAGATCTCGGCGGGCGAGATCGCCGCCGCGGTCGGTCTCAAGGCGACCACGACCGGCGACACGCTGTCCGCCGAGACGGCGCCGATCGTGCTCGAGTCGATGACCTTCCCGGACCCGGTGATCTCCGTCGCCGTCGAGCCGAAGACGAAGGGCGACCAGGACAAGTTGTCCCAGGGCCTGCAGCGCCTCGCCGAGGAGGACCCGACCTTCCGCGTGCGCACGGACGAGGAGACCGGCCAGACGCTGATCGCCGGCATGGGCGAGCTGCACCTCGAGATCATCGTCGACCGCTTGAAGCGCGAGTTCAAGGTGGACGCGAACGTCGGCCGCCCGCAGGTCGCGTACCGCGAGACGATCGGCAAGCCGGTCGAGAAGATCGACGGCAAGTTCGTGCGCCAGACGGGCGGCCGCGGCCAGTACGGCCACGCGGTGATCAACATGGCGCCGCTGCCCGCGGGCGATGGCTACGAGTTCGTCGACAAGGTCGTCGGTGGCAAGATCCCGAAGGAGTACATCCCCTCGATCGACCTGGGCATCCAGGAGGCGATGGAGTCGGGCGTGCTCGCCGGCTACCCGGTCGTCGACATCAAGGTCGAGCTCGTCGAGGGCTCGTACCACGACGTCGACTCGAGCGAGATGGCGTTCAAGATCGCTGGCTCGATGGCCTTCAAGGAGGCGATGAAGCGCGCGAAGCCGAAGCTGCTCGAGCCGATGATGGCCGTCGAGGTCGTCACGCCCGAGGAGTACCTCGGCGACGTGATGGGCAACCTGAACGCCCGCCGCGGCCGCGTCGAGTCGCTCGAGCCGAGCGGGAACGCGCAGTCGGTCAAGGCGATGGTGCCGCTCGCCGAGATGTTCGGCTACGCCACGGACGTCCGCTCGATGACCCAGGGCCGCGCGACGTTCACCATGCAATTCGACCACTACGAGGAAGTTCCGCAGTCGATCGCGACCGAGCTGGTCGACGCCGCGGCGAGCTAGGGAAAGGAAAGAGGAGGCAATGGCCAAGCAGAAGTTCGAGCGCTCGAAGCCGCATCTCAACGTCGGCACGATCGGGCATATCGACCACGGCAAGACCACGCTCACGGCGGCGATCACCAAGGTGCTCGCCGAGCAGGGCACCGGTACCGCTCCGACGAGCTTCGACGACATCGACAAGGCGCCGGAGGAGCGCCAGCGCGGGATCACCATCAACACCGCGCACGTCGAGTACGAGACGGCGAACCGCCACTACGCGCACGTCGACTGCCCGGGGCACGCCGACTACATCAAGAACATGATCACGGGCGCCGCGCAGATGGACGGCGCGATCCTCGTGGTCTCGGCCGCCGACGGTCCCATGCCGCAGACGCGTGAGCACATCCTGCTCGCCCGCCAGGTCGAGGTGCCGTACATCGTCGTGGCGCTGAACAAGGCCGACATGGTCGACGACCCGGAGCTGCTCGAGCTCGTCGAGCTCGAGGTCCGCGAGCTGCTTTCGAAGTACGAGTTCCCGGGCGACGACATCCCAGTGATCCAGGTCTCGGCGCTGAAGGCGCTCGAGGGCGATCCCGAGTGGACGCCGAAGATCCTCGAGCTGATGGAGGCCGTCGACACCTACATTCCGGAGCCGATCCGCGACGTCGACCGGCCGTTCCTGATGCCGATCGAGGACGTGTTCACGATCACCGGCCGCGGCACGGTCGTGACCGGCCGCATCGAGCAGGGCAAGATCGAGGTCGGCGACGGAGATCGAGATCGTCGGCATCCACCCGGAGACCGAGAAGACGGTCGTCACCGGGCTCGAGATGTTCCAGAAGTCGCTCGACTTCGCCCAGGCCGGCGACAACGCCGGGGCGCTCCTCCGCGGAATCAAGCGCGAGGACGTCGAGCGCGGCCAGGTGCTGGCGAAGCCGGGCTCGATCACTCCGCACACGCACTTCAAGGCCGAGGTGTACGTGCTCTCGAAGGACGAGGGCGGGCGGCACACGCCGTTCTTCAACGGCTACCGGCCGCAGTTCTACTTCCGCACGACGGACGTGACCGGCTCGATCAAGCTCCCGGAGGGCCAGGAGATGGTCATGCCGGGCGACAACACGAACATGGAGATCGAGCTGATCCAGCCGATCGCCATGGATCAGGGTCTCCGCTTCGCCATCCGCGAAGGCGGCCGCACCGTGGGCGCGGGCGTCGTCACCGAGATCGTCAAGTAGAGACCGCGAAGAGAACGAAAGGGACGCGCCGGTGCCTCAGCAGAAGATCCGGATCAGGCTCAAGGGATACGACCACACCCAGCTCGACCGCTCTGCCTCGCAGATCGTCGAGACTGCTCAGCGCACCGGCGCGACGATCACCGGTCCTGTCCCGCTGCCCACGGAGAAGAACGTCTACACGGTGATCCGCTCGCCGTTCAAGGACAAGGACTCGCGTGAGCACTTCGAGATCCGGACGCACAAGCGTCTGATCGACATCCACTCGCCGACGCCGAAGACGGTCGACTCGCTGATGCGCCTCGACCTCCCGGCCGGAATCGACATCGAGATCAAGCTCTAGGGACAGGACAAGATGGCGAAGGGAATCATCGGACGCAAGCTGGGGATGACCCAGGTCTTCGACGCCGAGTCCGGCGAGGTGACGCCGGTGACGGTGATCGAGGCCGGCCCCTGCCCAGTCGTCGCGGTCCGCACGAGCGACGCAGACGGCTACGAGGCCGTGCAGCTGGCGTTCGAGCCGGTGCCCGCCCGGAAGATCACGCGTCCCGAGGCCGGCCATCTCGCGAAGCACAGCGTCGAGCCGCATCGCCATCTCGTCGAGTTCCGCGGCGGGATCGACGGCGCGGTCCAGGGCGAGACGGTCACGGTGGAGCTCTTCCAGCCCGGCGACTCCGTCAAGGTGGCGGGGATCGGGATCGGCAAGGGCTTTCAGGGCACGATCAAGCGCCACAACTTCAAGCGCGGCCCCAAGACGCACGGCTCGCACAACATCCGCAAGCCGGGCTCGATCGGCGCATCGGCCACGCCGTCGCGCGTCTTCAAGGGCATCCGCATGGCCGGCCGCATGGGCGGCAAGCGCGTCACCCAGGTCGGGCTGAAGATCCACGCCGTCGACGCCGAGCGAAACCTGCTGCTGGTCAAGGGCGCCGTGCCGGGCCCGAAGAACGGCCTCGTCGAGGTCAGGGAGGAAAACGCGCATGCCGGCCGCTAAGGCACCGCTCCTCGACGCCTCCGGGAAGACGACGAAGGACGTTTCGCTCGAGGACGCCGCGTTCGCCGCGGAGGTCAAGCCGCACCTCGTGCACGAGGCCGTTCGTGCGGAGCTGAACGCCGCGCGCGCCGGCACGCGCGGGGCCAAGTCGCGCGGGCTCGTCTCGGGTGGCCGCGCGAAGCCGTGGCGCCAGAAGGGCACGGGCCGCGCCCGCGCCGGGACCTCGCGTGCGCCGCACTGGACGGGCGGCGGCGTCGCGTTCCCGCCCGGGATGCGCTCCTTCGAGGTGAAGGTGAACAAGAAGGCCCGCAAGGCCGCGCTCGCGGGGGCGCTCTCGTCGCACGCGACGAACGGCACGGTTGCCGTTCTGGACGCGTCGGGGTTCGATTCGCCGTCGACGAAGAAGGCCGCCGCGCTTCTCGCGTCCTGGGGCAAGGACGTGCCGCTCGTTGTCGTCGCCACCGAGGACGAGGTCGGCGTGATCAAGTCGTTCCACAACCTCCAGAAAGTGTTCGTGACGATCCCGGCGGATCTCCAGGTGTCCTCCCTCGTCTGGGCGCGCTCGCTCCTCGTCACCGAGGGAGCGCTCGACGCCGTGAACGGGAGGGCGGGCTAGATGTCCCTGCATCCGTCCGAGGTCCTGATCTCTCCGGTCGTGTCCGAGAAGTCGTACGCGCGAATTCCGAACGGCCAGTACACGTTCAAGATCCACAAGGACGCCCACAAGACGCAGGTGCGCCAGGCCGTCGAGGAGCTCTTCGGCGTCAAGGTCGCGCGCGTGAACATCCTCAAGGTGCAGCCGAAGCCGAAGCGCCGCGGGCTGATCAAGGGCGTCCGTCCGGGCTGGAAGAAGGCCGTCGTGCAGCTGCGCGAGGGCGAGTCGATCGAGATCTTCGAGGGGGCGCAGGTCTAGTGGCTCACCTGGCGACACTTGGCGGCGCCCACCAGCATCACCGGGAGAACCACTGATGGCAATCCGTCGCTACAAGCCCACCTCCCCGGGCCGCCGCTTCATGAGCGTCTCGTCGTTCGACGAGGTGACGAAGGCCGAGCCGGAGAAGAGCCTGCTCGCCCCCCTGACGAAGAAGGGCGGCCGGAACAACAACGGCCGCATCACGACGCGCCACCAGGGCGGCGGCCACAAGCGCCGCTACCGGATCATCGACTTCAAGCGCGTCAAGGACGGCGTGCCGGCGACGGTGGCCGCGATCGAGTACGACCCGAATCGCTCCGCGCGCATCGCGTTGCTCCACTACGCCGACGGCGCGAAGGCCTACATCATCGCCCCCTCCGGGCTGAAGGTCGGCGCGAAGGTCGAGTCGGGCCCGGATGCAGACATCCGCCCCGGCAACGCGCTTCCGCTGTCGAACATCCCGACCGGGACGCTCGTGCACAACGTCGAGCTGAAGCCCGGCAGGGGCGGTCAGCTGGCCCGCAGCGCAGGCTCCGGGATCCAGCTCGTCGCCAAGGACGACGGCTACGGCGTCCTCCGCCTCCCCTCGGGCGAGATGCGCAGGGTGCCGCTGACCTGTCGCGCGACGGTCGGGCAGGTCGGGAACGTCGACCACCAGAACATCACGGTCGGCAAGGCAGGCCGCAGCCGCTGGCTCGGCAAGCGCCCAGCCGTCCGCGGCTCGGCGATGAACCCGGTCGACCACCCGCACGGCGGCGGCGAGGGCAAGTCGAAGGGCGGCCGTCATCCGGTCACCCCGTGGGGCGTGCCGACGCTCGGCAAGCGGACGCGCCGCAAGCACAAGGAATCGGACAAGTTGATCGTTCGCGGCCGGCGCCGCGGGAAGGACAAGCGCTAGTGGCTCTCCTCGCAGCAATGAGTGCGCCTCTCCTGCGCGATCCGCGGCGCATTGCGTCGTCCTCGGCTGCACACGGGCTCGCGAGCCCGCGCGCAGCCTGCGTCCTAGCACTGCTTGCGCCTCGCACGGGAGAAGCGCGAAATCGTCACCAGGAGAACCACTGATGAGCAGATCCAGCAAGAAGGGGCCGTTCGTCCAGGAACGGCTGATGAGTCGCATCGAGGAGATGAACGCCGCGAACGCCAAGCGGATGATCAAGACGTGGTCGCGGAGCTCCACGATCTTCCCCGAGATGGTCGGGCACACGATCGCGGTCCACGACGGCCGCAAGCACGTGCCCGTCTTCGTCTCGGAGCAGATGGTCGGGCACAAGCTCGGCGAGTTCGCACCGACGCGGACCTTCCGCGGGCACGCCGGCGACAACAAGACCCAAATCAAGAAGCGATAGGAAGAAGCGCTAGATGGCGGCGACGGAGCAGAAGCGGGAAGACAAGCGGGAGGTCAGGGCCGAGGCCAAATGGGTGCGGATCTCGCCCCGGAAGGCACGGCTCGTGGCGGAGCACATCCGCGGGCGCAGCGTGCCGGAGGCCCGGACGGTGCTCGCCTTCACGCAGCGGGCGGCTGCGCGCGAGATCGAGAAGGTCCTGCGCAGCGCCGTCGCGAACGCGGAGGCGAACCACGGCCTGATCGGCGACGAGCTCGTCGTCTCGGCGGCGTTCGTCGACGAAGGGCCGACGATCAAGCGCTGGCGCGCCCGCGCGCGCGGGCGCGTCAACCGCATTCACAAGCGCACGTGCCACATCACGATCACGGTCGTCCAGGGCGAGCAGCGCGTCCTCGTCGCGAGACCGGTCGAGGAGCAGGCGGAGAAGCCGAGGCGTTCGCGGCAGGAAGGCCGAGGCAGCGCCCGTCGAGGCACCGGCCGTCGAGACACCGGCTGTCGAGACACCGCCCGCCGAAGCGGCGGCTGTCGAGCCGGAGGCGGCCGAAGCCGAGCCCGAGGCGACGCCGAGCCCCAGACGAGCGACCAGCCGGAGACCGAAGCAACCGACGAGCAGATCGAGCAGGCCGACAAGCAGGGCGACGAAGAGGAGACCAAGAGCTAATGGGCCAGAAAGTTCATCCGGGGGGCCTGCGCGTCGGCGTCATCCACGACTGGAAGTCGAACTGGTACGCCGGGACGAAGGACTTCCCGAACGCGCTGATCGAGGACATCAAGATCCGCAAGCACATCTACGGCAAGCTCTCGCACGCCGGGCTCTCGGACATCCTGATCCGCAAGGACAAGCAGCGGATCACAATCGACATCTTCACGGCGCGGCCGGGGATCGTGATCGGCAAGTCGGGGGTCGAGGTCGACGCGCTCCGTAAGGAGATCCACGCGCTGACCCAGAAGAACGTCCACATCAACATCAACGAGATCAAGCGCCCCGAGCTCGACGCGAAGCTCGTCGCGCAGTCGATCGCCGAGCAGCTCCAGAACCGCGTCTCGTTCCGGCGCGCGATGAAGCGCTCCCTCGCCTCCGCCATGCGCTCGGGCGCGGCCGGCGTCCGCATCCAGTGCGGCGGCCGGCTGGGCGGCGCCGAGATGAGCCGCTCCGAGGCCTACAGCGAAGGCCGCGTGCCGCTCCACACGATCCGCGCCGACATCGACTACGGCTTCACGGAGGCCAAGACGACGTTCGGCCGCATCGGCGTCAAGGTCTGGATCAACAAGGGCGAGATCATGCCGGAGGGCTACGAAGGCGTCGCGCGCTCCGGCAAGGAGACGCGCCTCGGCGACCAGGATCAGGCGCGCCGCAAGGGCGGCGTCAGCGAGGGTCTCGGCGCCTCCCGCGAGAGCGGGCGCGGCCGCCAGCAGGATCGCGAGGGCCTCGGCCCCGTGCGCCGCGGGCGCCCGGGCCAGCGGCGTGGCGCCGGCGCTCCCGGCGGCGGAGGCGGTGGTCGTCCCCGCGGCGGCGGTGGTGGCGGTGGGCGTCCCCGCAGCGGTCAGCAGGGCGGTGGCCAGCAGAGCGGAGGCCAGCAGGGCGATAGACAACAGAGCGCCGAGCGCCCGAAGACGGAGGACCAGGCGAGGAGCACCGAGAGCCGCGAGGCGCAGGTCGAGGCTCCGGTCGAGGCTCCGGTCGAGACTCAGCTCGAAGGCGCCGAGCAGGTCGTCGAGACGCCGGCCGAGGCTGCTGCTCCTGCCGAGGCCGCTGCTCCTGCCGAGGCTGCTGCTCCCGCAGAGGCGCTGCTCCCGCAGAGGCTTCGGCGCCGGCGGAGCAGCCCGCCGAGAAGCCGGCCGCGAGGCCCAGGCGCGCACCGCGCAAGAAGAAGGAAGAGTCCTAGTGCTGCTCCCCAAGAAGACCAAGTACCGCAAGTACCAGCGCGGCAAGCGCCGCGGCCTCGCCAAGGGCCAGACGACGGTCCACTTCGGCGACTTCGGGATCAAGGCCCTCGAGGTCGGCTGGGTGACCAACCGGCAGATCGAGGCGGCCCGGATCGCGATGACGCGCAAGATCAAGCGTGGCGGCAAGGTGTGGATCAACGTCTTCCCCGACAAGCCGGTGACCGCGAAGCCCGCGGAGACCCGCATGGGCTCGGGCAAGGGCTCGCCCGAAGGCTGGGTCTGCGTCGTCAAGCCCGGACGCGTCATGTTCGAGCTCTCCGGCGTGCCGGAGCCGCTGGCCAAGGAGGCGCTTCGTCTCGCGGGCCAGAAGCTGCCGGTGAAGACGAAGTTCGTGAAGCGGGAGGCCGATCTCTTTGAGAGCTAGAGACCTCCGTGACCTGACGAGCGACGAGCTCGACCACAAGCTCGCCGAGACACGGCAGGAGCTGTTCAACCTGCGGTTCCAGTCGGTGACCGGCGCGCTCGAGAACAGCGCCCGCCTGAAGCTGGCGAAGCGCGAGATCGCGCGCATCCTGACCGTCCGCAACGAGCGTGAGAACGCTGAGGTACAGAACTAGATGGCCGAGAACGAGAACAACGAGACAGAAGAGACCCCGCTGGAGGAGACGGCCGTGGCGAGGAGCCCGCGGCCGAGGAACCCGTGACCGAGGAGCCGGCCGCCGAGGCGCCCGCCGCCGAGGAGAGCGCCACGGCAGAGGAGACCGGCGCTGCAGAGGAGACTGCGGCTGCCGACGAGCAGGCCTCCTCCGAGGAGCCCGCCGCCGAGGCCGGAGCCGACAGCGGCCGAGCCCGCCGCCGAGGAGCAACCGCCCGCTCAGCAGTCGGGACCGAAGCCGAAGCGCAAGCGCCTGCCGCGTGCGCTGCGCCCGAAGAAGGGCCGCGTAAAGCGCGTCCCCGCGACGGAGCGCAAGCCGATCGTCCGCCTGCCCAAGCCGGAGACCGCTCCCGGCCGCCGACAGGAGCGCCGCGGCGTGGTCGTCTCCGACGCGATGGACAAGACCATCGTCGTCAAGGTCGAGGTGATCAAGACGCACCAGCGCTACAAGAAGGTGATCCGTCGCTCCGTCAAGTTCCACGCCCACGACGAGCAGAACGTGGCCGCCGTCGGCGACACGGTGCGCATCGTCGAGACGCGCCCGCTGTCGAAGACGAAGCACTGGCGCCTCGCCGAAGTGGTGGAGAAGGCACGGTAGAGACGCGATGATCCAGCAGGAATCGAGACTCAAGGTCGCCGACAACACGGGTGCGCGTGAGCTACTGTGCATCCGCGTCATGGGCGGCTCGCACCGGCGGTACGCCCGTGTCGGCGACATCATCGTCGGTACCGTCAAGGCGGCCACCCCGCAGGGGGCGATCAAGAAGGGCGAGGTCGTGCGCGCGGTCGTCGTGCGCACGAAGAAGCCGTTCGGCCGCAACGACGGGACGTCGATCTCGTTCGACGAGAACGCGGCGGTGATCATCGACAACCAACGGAACCCGCGCGGAACGCGCATCTTCGGGCCGGTCGCCCGGGAGCTGCGCGAGAAGAACTTCATGAAAATCGTCAGCCTGGCCCCAGAGGTGCTTTGAGTTGCAGACCATGCGAGTGAAGAAGGGGGATCTGATCCAGATCCTCAGCGGCAAGGACCGCGGCAAGCAGGGCCGCGTCGTCGAGGCGCGCCCGAGCCAGCGGACGGTCCTCGTCGAGAACCTCAACCTCGTCAAGCGGCACACGCGCCCGAAGCCGATGCGCGACTCGAGCCGCATGGGCGGGACCCAGATCGCGCCCGGCGGGATCATCGACCGCCCCGCTCCCCTCGACGTCTCGAACGTGATGGTCGTCTGCCCGACCTGCAAGACGCCGACTCGCGTCGGCATCGTCGAGAAGGAGGCCAAGGGCGGCCAGACGGTCCGCGTCCGCGTGTGCAAGCGCGACGGCTGCGGCCAGGAGATCGACAAGTAGCCATGGCGACCGCAACCGACACCTACACACCGCGCCTGAAGGACCTCTACGAGGGCGAGCTGCGCGAGCAGCTGAAGGACTCCCTCGGCAAGAGCACCGTCATGCAGGTTCCGCGGATCGAGAAGATCACGCTCAACATGGGGGTCGGCGACGGCAAGACCGACGCCAAGGCCCTCGAGAGCGCGATCGACGAGCTGACGACGATCGCCGGCCAGCGCGCCCAGCTACGCAAGGCTCGCAAGTCGATCGCCCAGTTCAAGCTGCGCGAGGGGATGCCGATCGGCGCCAAGGTGACGATCCGCGGCGCGCGCATGTACGAGTTCCTCGACCGGCTGATCTCGATCGCGCTGCCCCGGATCCGCGACTTCCGCGGCCTCAACCCCGACTCGTTCGACGGCCGCGGGAACTACTCGCTGGGCATCCGCGAGCAGATCATCTTCCCGGAGATCGACTACGACTCGATCCAGCAGATCCGGGGCCTGGACGTGACCATCACGACCTCCGCCGGGACGACCGACGAGGAGGCGCACGCGCTCCTTCGCGGACTCGGCATGCCGTTCGCGGCCGACGGAAGAGGAGACCAGTAGTGGCCAAGAAGTCGCTCGTCATCAAGGCCGCGCGGCCGCAGAAGTACAAGGTGCGCGCCTACTCCCGCTGCAACCGCTGCGGCCGGCCGCGCGCCGTGTTCAAGAAGTTCGGGCTCTGCCGCATCTGCCTGCGGGAGCTCGCCCACGAGGGCGCGATCCCCGGCATGACCAAGAGCTCGTGGTAGGAGGAATCACCCGATGACCATGACAGATCCGATCGCCGACATGCTCACCCGCATCCGCAACGCCAACAAGGCGCTGCACGACACCGCGACGATGCCGAGCTCGCGGCTGAAGGTGGAGATCGCCCGCCTCCTCAAGGAGGAGGGCTACATCGCCGACTTCCACGTCGAGAAGGGCGAGAGCTTCGACACGCTGGTCGTCCAGCTCAAGTACGGCCGTGGGCGTGAGCGGATCATCACCGACCTGAAGCGTGTCTCGAAGCCGGGCCGCCGCATCTACGCGCGCAAGGACCGGATGCCGCGCGTGCTCGGCGGCATGGGCACCGCGATCCTGTCCACCTCGGCCGGAGTCGTCACGAGCCGCACCGCCCAGGAGAAGGGCGTCGGCGGCGAGGTCATCTGCTTCGTCTGGTAGCGCAGTCTGAGAGCCGCACATGTCGAGAATCGGAAACAAGCCCATCGAAGTCCCCGCCGGCGTCAACGTCGCGCTCTCGCCCGGCCGTGTGCAGGTGAACGGCCCGCTCGGCGAGCTGTCGCAGCACGTGCCGGCGCGGATCCAGATCGAGAAGCAGGACGAGGTGCTCGTCGTCACGCGCCCGACGGAGCGCGGCGAGGACCGCGCGCTGCACGGCCTGACGCGCACGCTCGTCGCGAACATGGTCGAGGGCGTGACGAAGGGCTTCGAGAAGCGCCTGGAGATCCAGGGTGTCGGCTACCGCGCGAGCCTGCGCGGCGCCGACCTCGAGCTGAACGTCGGCTACTCGCACCCGGTCGTGATGAAGGCGCCGCAGGGGATCACCTTCGACGTGCCGGCGCCCACGCAGGTCGTCGTGAAGGGAATCGACAAGCAGCAGGTGGGCCAGATCGCGTCGGAGATCCGCCGCGTGCGGCCGCCGGAGCCGTACAAGGGCAAGGGCATCCGCTACGAGGGCGAGTACGTTCGCCGGAAGGTGGGCAAGCGCGCATGATGTTCGGGACGGCAACGATTCCAGGCGGGGGAACCTCCCGGTTCCCCCGCACCCCCTCCACCGGTCCGCTGCCGCGGACAGGCGGCTTCGCCGCCGGCAAGCGCGCATGAGCCAGCTCACCGTTCGCGAGGCACGCCAGCGGCGGCACCGCCGCGTCCGCGGCAAGGTCTCGGGCACCGCGGAGCGTCCGCGCCTGGTCGTGTTCCGCTCCAACAAGGGCATCTCCGCCCAGCTCGTGGACGACCTCAGCGGGAAGACCCTGGCCGGAGCCAGCTGGCTCGGGCTCGCGAAGTCGTTCAAGGGCTCGAAGACCGAGCAGGCGGCCGAGGTCGGCAAGCTGCTTGCCGCCGCCGCCAAGAAGGCCGGCATCGAGGCCGCCGTGTTCGACCGCGCCGGCTACCTGTATCACGGACGCGTGAAGGCGCTGGCAGACGGCGCACGCGAAGGAGGCTTGAACTTCTAGTGAGCGTTGACTTCTCCGAGTCGAGAGAGCTGAAGGAGCGCGTGGTCGAGATCAACCGCGTCGCCAAGGTGGTCAAGGGCGGCCGGCGCTTCTCGTTCACGGCGCTCGTCGTGATCGGCGACGAGGTCGAGCGCGTCGGCGTCGGCTACGGCAAGGCGCGCGAGGTGCCGCTCGCGATCGCGAAGGCGGTCGACGACGCGAAGAAGAACCTCTTCACGGTGCCGAAGCACGGCCAGACGATCACGCACGAGGTGCTCGGCCGATCCGACGCGGCGCGCGTGCTGCTCCGCCCCGCGAGCCCTGGTACCGGCGTGATCGCCGGCGGTGGCGTGCGCGCGGTGCTCGAGCTCGCCGGCATCCGCGACGTGCTCGCCAAGAGCCTCGGCACCACGAACCCGATCAACATGCTGAAGGCAGCGGTCAACGGGCTGCAGAGCCTGCGCCGACCCGAGGACGTGGCCAAGGCGCGCGGCAAGCAGATCTCCGAGATCCTGCCGATCGGCGCCGTCGCGGAGGCCGAGCAGGCCGAGACGGCGCGGGTCGCCGCGGGTGTGACGACTGCCGACAACACCGACGACGCCGAGAACGCCGAGGGCGAGGCCGATGCCGAAGCTTAGGATCACCCAGGTCAAGAGCCAGATCGGCCAGACGGAGCGCCACCGCGGCACGCTGCGCGCGCTCGGCCTCGGGAAGATCGGCCGCAGCGCCGAGCACGACGACAACCCGGTGATCGCAGGCATGCTTCGCAAGGTGCGTCACCTCGTGAAGGTGGAGGACAGGTAGTGGCCGACGAGCTCAACCTCTCGAATCTCACGCCGGCGCAGGCGCGCAAGGACCGCAAGCGCATCGGCCGCGGGCTCGGCTCCGGCAAGGGGCGCTACTCCGGCCGCGGGATCAAGGGCCAGAAGTCGCGCTCGGGCTCGAACAAGATGCGCGCCGGCTTCGAGGGCGGCCAGATGCCGCTCTACATGCGCGTCGGCAAGCAGCGGGGGTCGACGTCCGCCGACGCGATGCCGATCGGCCCGTTCCGCACGTACTCGCAGCCGGTGAACGTCTCCGCGCTCTCGCGCTTCGAGGCGGACACGGAGGTGACCCCTGAGCTCCTGAAGGAGGCCGGCCTGATCCGCAGCGTGCGCAAGGACGTGAAGATCCTCGGCAAGGGCGAGCTGACCGTGAGGCTGACGGTCGTCGCGCACGCCGTCTCGGGAAGCGCCCGCGAGAAGATCGAGGGCGCCGGCGGGACGGTGACGCTGTTGCGCGAGCCGGCCGCGAAGCGGCCTGTCCGCGCGAAGCGTGGACCGGTGGAGAGGGCTTCGGGGGAACCGGGAGCTTCCCCCGCGGACGACGAGCCCGCCGACGAGAACACCGGCGAAGGGAACGAGGACAGCTAGATGTTCTCCTGGCTCGGCAACGCCTGGCGCGTCCCCGAGCTCCGCCGCCGCGTGCTCTTCACGGCGGTGATCCTCGCGCTCTACCGCCTCGGCTCGTGGATGCCGGCGCCGGGGGTCGACTCGAAGACCATCGAGAGCTACTTCAACGGGCAGGGCGGCACCGTGCTCGGCCTGCTCAACCTGTTCTCCGGCTCGGCGCTCTCGCGCTTCTCGATCTTCGCGCTCGGGATCATGCCCTACGTGACGGCGTCGATCATCCTGCAGCTGATGACGGTCGTCGTGCCAAAGCTCGAGCAGCTCCAGAAGGAGGGCGAGGCGGGCACCGCCAAGATCAACCAGTACACGCGCTACCTGACGGTCGCGCTCGCGGCCGCCCAGGCGACCGGCTACGGGTACCTCTTCAACCGTGAGGGCGCCCTGAACACGAACGCCGGCCGTCTCGTCCTGATCGTGCTGACGCTGACCGCAGGCACGACGCTCCTCATGTACATGGGCGAGCTGATCACGAAGCGCGGCATCGGCAACGGCATCTCGCTCCTGATCTTCGCGTCGATCCTGACGAGCGCTCCCGCCGGCGTGCAGGCCTGGATCAACGGTGGGCCGATGGAGAAGCTCTTCTTCCCGCTCGTCGCGCTCGGGATCGTCGTCGCCGTCGTGTTCGTCCAGGAGGGCCAGCGCCGGATCCCGATCCAGTACGCGAAGCGAATGGTGGGTCGCCGCATGACCGCGGGCGGCGCCACGTACATGCCGCTGCGCGTCAACATGGCCGGCGTCATCCCGGTGATCTTCGCGGCCGCCGTGATGGCGTTCCCGCCCACGATCGGACAGTTCTTCCCGCAGACGCAGACCTTCATCAACCGGCACTTCCAGGCGTCGAGCCTCACCTACCTGCTGATGGAAGGCGCCCTGATCATCATCTTCACCTACTTCTACACGGCGGTCCAGTTCAACCCGGTCGACCAGGCGGACAACCTCCGCAAGCACGGCGGCTACATCCCCGGCATCCGGCCCGGCCCGCCGACGGCGCAGTATCTCGATCGCGTGCTGACCCGGCTGACGCTGCCCGGGTCGATCTACCTGGCGCTGGTCGCGATCCTGCCGAGCCTCTTCATCCGCTACGGCGGCTTCTCGCAGGCCACGTCCCGTGCCCTCGGCGGCACCTCCGTGCTGATCGTCGTCGGTGTCGCGCTCGACACGATGCGCCAGATGGAGTCGCAGATGATGATGCGCTCCTACGAAGGCTTCCTCAAGTAGCGTGCACTCCTTCTTGGCTCGCACCGCTCCACTACTCAGTCGGGCACGCACATGAACCTCCTGGTGCTCGGCCCCCAGGGGGCCGGCAAGGGCACGCAGGCGAAGCGCATCGCCGCCGACTACGGGATCCCGCACGTCTCGACGGGCGACATGTTCCGGGCCGCGATCGCCGCGCAGACGGAGCTCGGCAAGCGCGTCGAGCCGATCCTCGCCTCGGGCGAACTCGTCCCGGATGAGCTGACCGTGGCGCTGATCGGCGAGCGGCTCGGCGAGGAGGACGCGCGCGCCGGCTTCGTGCTCGACGGCTTCCCGCGCAATGTCGCGCAGGCGGACGCGCTGGACGCCATGCTCGGAGACATCGGCCGCCGGCTCGACGCGATTCTCTTCTTCGATCTCCCGGACGAGGTCGCCCGCGAGCGGATGGCAACGCGCGCCGTCGAGGAGAACCGGCCCGACGACACGCCCGAGGTGATCGACCGCCGGCTCCAGCTCTACCACGAGGAGACGGAGCCGATCGTCGAGCACTACCGGGCGACGGGCAAGCTCGTGCCGCTGCACGCGGAGCGGTCGATCGCCGAGGTGTACACGGAGATCCAGGAGGCGCTCTCCGAGGTGGAGGAGCACGCGGCCCTATGATCATCCGCAAGAGCCACGCCGAGATCGAGACCATGGACCGCGCGGGGACGGTGGTGGCGGAGACGCTCGCCCTGCTCGAGCGCGAGATCCGCGCGGGAGTGACGACGGCCGAGCTCGACCGGATCGCGGACGAGTTCATCCGCTCGCACGGCGGGGTCCCGACCTTCCTCGGCTACAAGGGCTACCCGGCGGCGATCTGCGCGTCGCCGAACGACATGGTCGTGCACGGCATCCCCGGCCCGTACGAGCTGCAGCCGGGCGACATCCTCTCGCTCGACGTCGGCGTCACCCTCGACGGCTACGTCGCCGACTCCGCCTGGACGTACCCGGTCGAGGAGATCTCCGACGAGGCCCAGCGCCTGCTCGAGGTCTGCCAGGCGGCGCTCTGGGCCGGTATCGAGCAGGCGACCCTCGGCCACCAGATCGGTGACATCTCGGAGGCGGTGCAGCACACCACCGAGGAGGCGGGCTTCTCCGTGATCCGCAGCCTGGTGGGCCACGGCGTCGGGCGCTCGATGCACGAGGAGCCGCAGATCCCGAATTTCGTCTCCCAGCACCGCGGGCCCGAGCTCCGCGAGGGGATGACGCTCGCGATCGAGCCGATGATCACCGCCGGCGGCCCGGAGATCTACGTCCACGACGACGAGTGGTCGATCTCGACCGCGGACGGCTCGCTCGCGGCGCATTTCGAGCACACCGTGGCGATCACCGAGAGCGGCCCGCGGATCCTGACGGGTGCCAGGGCGTCTTTGCTACGATAGCCCCTCGCGGCGTGCGCGCCGCGTCCTATTCATGCTGTAAACGTGCTGTTTGAAAGACAGGAGTTCTCACAACGGCTGTCAAAGAGGAGAAGATCGAGGTCGAGGGTGAGGTGGTCGAGGCCCTGCCGAGCGTGACGTTCCGCGTTCGGGTCGATGGAGGCCACGACGTGCTCGCCAAGATCTCCGGGAAGATGCGCAAGCACTACATCCGCATACTCCCGGGAGACCGGGTCAAGGTGGAGCTGTCCCCATACGACCTGACCCGAGGCCGGATCACCTACAGGCACCGCCCGTGAGAGCGAAAGAACGCCCGAGCGCGAGAGAAAGCCCGAGCGCGAAAGAAAGAGAGCGTCTTGAAAGTCCGTCCGTCCGTGAAGCCCATGTGTGAGCGCTGCCGCGTGATCAAGCGGCACGGCCGCACCATGGTCATCTGCACCAACCCGCGCCACAAGCAGAGGCAGGGCTAGCGCATGGCGAGAATCGCCGGCGTCAACCTGCCGAACCAGAAGCGCCTCGAGATCGGCCTCACGTACATCTACGGGATCGGCCAGTCGACCGCGAAGAAGGTCTGCTCGGAGCTCGGTCTCTCGCCCGACGAAAAGGTCAAGGACCTGACGGACGACGAGGTGACGAAGCTCCGCGAGTACATCGACACGCAGCTCCAGGTCGAGGGCGACCTCCGCCGCGAGCGCACGCAGGCGATCAAGCGCCTGGGCGAGATCGGCTCCTACCGCGGGATCCGCCACCGGCGCGGCCTGCCCGTGAACGGGCAGCGGACGAAGACGAACGCACGGACCCGCAAGGGCCCGAAGAAGACCGTCGGCCGCGGGAAGAAGGCGAAGTAGATGGCGCCTCCTCGTCGTCCGGCGACCCGGGGTCGCGTCCGTCGCCGCGTCCGCAAGAACATCGCGGTCGGCCAGGCGCACATCAAGACCTCGTTCAACAACACCATCGTCTCCCTCACCGACAAGGAGGGGAACGTGATCGCGTGGGAGTCGGCCGGCTCGGCCGGGTTCAAGGGCTCGCGCAAGTCGACGCCGTTCGCCGCGCAGGTCACCGCCGACGCGTGCGCGCGCAAGGGCATGGAGCACGGGCTGCAGAAGGTCGAGGTGTTCGTCAAGGGCCCCGGCTCCGGGCGCGAGACGGCGATCCGCTCCCTCCAGGCCGCGGGTCTCGAGATCATCAGCGTGAAGGACGTCTCGCCGCAGGCACACAACGGCGTCCGCCCCAAGAAGAGGAGAAGGGTCTAGGTGGCTCGCGACACGTCCCCGAAGTGCAAGCAGTGCCGGCGGGAGGGCATGAAGCTCTTCCTGAAGGGCGAGCGCTGCCTGACGGAGAAGTGCTCGGTCGAGCGCCGGAGCTATCCGCCGGGCGAGCACGGCCGCGGCCGGATCAAGCAGAGCGAGTACCTGCTGCAGCTGCGGGAGAAGCAGAAGGCTCGCCGTTACTACGGCCTGCTCGAGACGCAGTTCCGCACCTACTACGCGAAGGCCGCGCAGAAGACCGGCATCACGGGCGACAACCTGCTCCGGATGCTCGAGACGCGGCTCGACAACGTCGTCTACCGGCTCGGCTTCGCCGCCTCGCGCGCGCAGGCCCGCCAGCTCGTGCGCCACGGCCACTTCCACGTCAACGGCCGCCGCGTCAACATCCCGAGCTACCAGGTCAAGCCCGACGACATCGTCACCTTGCGGCCGGGCTCGAGCGCGGAGCAGATCGTGCGCGACGCCACCGATCTGACCGCATCCGTGGCTCCGTGGCTCCAGGCGGACCACGAGGGCCTCACCGGCAAGATCCTCAAGTTTCCGGAGCGCGACGAGATCGACACTCCCGTCCAGGAGCAGTTGATCGTCGAGCTCTACTCGAAGTAGCGCCTGCTAGGAAAGGAAAGAATGGCCGTTCGTAGCTCTTTGATGGATTTCCAGATCCCGAAGATCTCCCACGAGGAAGTGGACGATCTCCGGGGCGTGTTCGTGATCGAGCCGCTGGACCGCGGCTTCGGCTACACGTTCGGCAACTCGCTGCGCCGCGTGCTGCTCTCGTCGCTCGAGGGCGCCGCCGTCACCTCGGTGAAGATCGAGGGCGTCGCGCACGAGTTCACCACGCTGCCCGGCGTGCGCGAGGACGTCACGGACATCATCCTCAACCTCAAGAACCTCGTCTGCATCCTGCACGGGGACTCCCCCGAGATCGAGGTGCGCCTGACCAAGAAGGGCGCCGGCCCGGTCACCGCCGCCGACATCGAGGCGCCGGCGGATCTCGAGATCCTCAACCCGGACCTCGAGGTCGCGAACCTCTCCGACAAGGGGAAGCTCGAGATCACGCTCACGATCGGCCGCGGCCGCGGGTACGTGCCGGCCGAGCTGAACCGTGGGCCGCAGCACACGATCGGCGTCATCCCGGTCGACTCGATCTTCTCGCCGGTGCGCCGTGTCTCGTACGACGTCGAGGCGGCCCGCGTCGGCCAGCGGACGGACTACGACAAGCTGCGCCTCGACGTGACGACCGACGGCTCGGTGAACCCGAAGGACGCGATCGCCGAGGCCGCCGAGATCCTGATCCGCCAGCTCGCGATCTTCACGGACATCGACAAGATCGACGTCCTGCGCGAGGGTGTCTCGGTCGCGGACGACGGCGGTGCCCCCGTCGAGTCGTACGCGCACGGGATGGAGAACTTCCCGATCGAGGAGCTCGAGCTCGGCGTCCGCTCGTACAACTGCCTCAAGCGTGTCGGCATCGAGACCATCGGCGACCTCGTCATGAAGACGGAGTCCGAGCTCGCCGCCATCCCGAACTTCGGCAAGAAGTCGATCGAGGAGGTCAAGGAGACCCTGCAGACGCACGGTCTCAACCTCCGAGGCGAGGACTGAAGGACACCGACGTGAGGCACGCACGGGCCGGCAAGAAGCTCGGACGCGACTCGGCGCACCGCAAGGCGCTCTACTCGAACCTCGCCGGGGCGCTGATCGAGCACGGCCGGATCAAGACGACCGAGGCGAAGGCCAAGGCCGTCAAGCCGATCGCGGAGAAGATGATCACCCTGGGCCGGCGCGGCGACCTCGCCGCCCGGCGCCAGGCGGTCTCCTACCTGCGCTCGAAGGACGTCGTCCACAAGCTCTTCGCCGAGGTGGCGCCGCGCTTCGCCGATCGTCCCGGCGGCTACTCGCGGATCGTCAAGATCGGCCCGCGAGCGGGCGACGCCGCCGACATGGTGTACCTCGAGCTCGTGGATCACGATCCAGCGGCTCGCGGCGCCCAGTAGCCGACCCGATCGTCAAGGCCGCCTCGCGGCGGCGGTTACGCTGATGAGGTGATCGCTGCACAGCTGGTGGCAGTCACGTCGTCGCTCGCACTCGCACACGGGCTCGCGTCCTCCTGGGAGCCGCGCGCGGCGGTGCCCGTCCCGCGCACGGAGGTCGCCGCGGCGACGGTGGCCGGCCGGATCGCGGTCGCGGGCGGCTACCTCGCGGACGGGTCGTCGTCGCGACGAGTCGACCTGTATGCACCCGCGACCGACTCGTGGTCACGGTTGCCTGATCTGCCGTTCGGCGTCAACCACGCATCCGCAGCCGTGCTGCGAGGTCGACTCGTCGTCGCCGGGGGTTACGTCGCCCGTGGTCGAGCCGTCCGCACGGTGCTGGAGCTCGACGGACGCGGCTGGCACGCGTTGCCGCCGCTGCCGTCGAGGCGCGGCGCGGCGGGAGCCGCGTCGCTCGGGGGTCGCCTCTACATCGTCGGAGGCGTCGGCCCGTCGGGGCTCGCGCGCGGTGCCCTGGAGTACGCGCCGCGCACGCGCCGCTGGCGCTTCGCCCCCGCGCCGACCCCCCGCGAGCACCTCGCGGTCGTGGCCGCGGGAGGCCGCCTGTGGGCGATCGGCGGCCGGACGGCCGGCGTCGACACGAACCTCGATCTCGTCGAGTCGTGGAAGCCCGGCGAGCCGCGCTGGCGGCCGGAGCCGCCGTTGCCCGAACCTCGCGGCGGTACCGGCGCCGCGGTCGTCGGCGACACGATCGTCTCGATCGGCGGCGAAGCACCGTCCGGAACCATCAGGTCGGTCTACACGCTTGCGGTCGCCGACAACCACTGGCGGCGGTTGCAGGACCTGCCCACGCCCCGTCACGGGCTCGGAGTCGCGGCGGTCGGCCGCGTCGTCTACACGCTCGCCGGCGGGCCGCAGCCCGGCCTCTATGTCAGCGCCGCGAACGAGGCGCTCGAGCTTCCGGGGTAGGAGCCTGGCCGTGCGGACCCGAGGACGCCGCTGATGGCGCTCACTGTCGCGCTTGTCCTCGCCGTGTTCGTCCTCCCTCATCCGTGGGGCATCGTCGCCGTGGCGATCGGCTCGATCATCGAGGTCGCCGAGAGTCTCTTCTGGGTGCGCTGGTCGCGCCGCCGGAAGGCGCAGGTCGGAGCGGAGACACTGGTCGGCGCCGAGGCCGACGTGCGCGGCGGCGGCTACGTCTTCGTCCAGGGCGAGCTGTGGCGCGCCCACGGGGCGGAGCACCTCGAGCGCGGCGATCGAGTCCGGATCCTGGCCGTCGACGGCCTGACGCTGGTCGTCGAACGGCTCGATTAGCAGGGAAAACGCGCGCCGCGCGTGCCGCTCGACGAGGACCGGGGACAGTCCCCCGTCATGGCCGAATTGGCCGGTGCGCGCGCAAACCGGGGACAGTCCCGGTCAGCGTCCCCGGTCATGTCGAGAAGGGACATGTCTGCCCGACCTAGATCCCGGCGCCTATCAGCGCGCCGACGAGCGCGATCACCGCGCCGCCGAGAGTGATGAAGCCGAGCGAACGCACGAACCCCGTCTCGAAGAAGCGCCACCGGATCCACGCCAGGCCGACGAGCTCGAATGCGACGACGCACACGGCCGTGACCACCGCGGCCTCGTAGTGCGGGATCAGAAACGGAAGCGTGTGCAGGATCCCGCCGACGAAGGTGCCGACGCCGGTAATCGCGCCGCGCGTCAGCGGCTTGCCACGGCCGGTCAGCTCACCGGTGTCGGAGAGCCCTTCCGAGTACGCCATCGAGATGCCCGCGCCGATCGAGGTCGCGAGACCGGCGACGAACGCGTAATGCGGCTTGTGCGTCGCGAGGGCGACCGAGAAGATCGGAGCGAGCGTGGAGAGCGAGCCGTCGATCAACCCGACCATGGCGGGCTGGATGCGCTGCAACAGGAACCGCTGCTGGTGCTCGGTCACAGAGTAGAGTGTAACAGATGATTGCAAATAGACTAGAGCGTATGGAACACCTTACAAAAGACGTCAGGAGCCCCTGACGTGCGGCTCAAGCTCACCCTCGAGTACGACGGGTCGGACTTCCACGGCTGGGCGCGCCAGCCGGGGCTCCGCACCGTCGAGGGCGTCCTGCGCGAAGCGCTCCCGACCGTACTGGGCGATCCGGACGGGCTCGCCGTGGCGGGACGCACCGACACGGGCGTGCACGCGCTCGGCCAGGTCGTCAGCCTCGACGCCGCGTCCGGCCCGCCGCCCGCGCGCATCCCCGAAGCGCTGAATGCCCACCTGCCCGACGACCTTTCGGTCGTCGCCGCCGAGGAGGTCGCCGCCGACTTCCACGCGCGCTTCACCGCGCGAAGCCGGAGCTACGTCTACCGCCTCCACCGGCGGCGCGTCCCGTCGCCCTTCGAGCGGCGGCGCTCGTGGTGGTGGCCGCGCCCGCTCGAGGTGGAGTCCCTGCAGGCGCAGGCGGCGCTCCTTCCAGGCGAGCACGACTTCCGCGCCTTCACGCCGACGGAGACACAGCACGACGTCTTCACGCGGGTGATCGAGCGTGCGGTCTGGGTCGAGTCCGGCGAGCACCTCGAGTTCCACGTCGCCGCGGACTCGTTCCTGCGGCACATGGTGCGCACGCTCGTCGGAACGATGCTCGACGGGATCGACTTGGCGCCCCTCCTCGAGGGCCGCCCGCGCGACGACGCCGGGCAGACCGCTCCGCCCTGGGGCCTCTACCTCGTCCGCGTCGACTACTAGCGACTACCAGCGCGACGACGAGTTCGCGCCGCCGGGCCGCCTCGCTACGATCGGGCAATGCGCTTCCCGGTCGTCCTCTTCGATCTCGACGGCACGCTGATCGACTCCGGAGCGATCATCCTCGACTCCTTTCGGCATGCTGCCCGCACCGTGCTGGACGTCGAGCTCACCGAGGAGGCGCTGCTCGCGAGCGTCGCGACCGGGTCGGGGCTCCGCGACCAGATGGCGTCGTTCGACCGCGACCGCGTCGAGGAGCTGATCGTCTCCTACCGCGAGCACAACGAGCCGGCCCACGCGCGCCTCGAGTGCTGCAGCGGCGTGGAGGAGCTGCTCGAACGTCTGCGCGGCGAGGGGCGACGGCTCGGGATCGTGACCGCCAAGCGGCGCGCGACGGTCGACCTCGCGTTCGCGCGCCTTCCGATTGCGCACCATTTCGACATCGTGGTCACGGAGGAGTCCACCGAGCGGCGGAAGCCGTACCCGGATCCGATCCTGCTCGCGCTCGACCGGCTCGGCGCCCAACCGCACGAGGCCGCGTACGTCGGCGACTCCCCCTTCGACGCCGAGGCGGCGAAGGCGTCTGGCGTCTACGCGGTCGGCGTCACCTGGGGGCGCATGTTCGCCCGGCACCAGCTCGATGCCGCCGACGCGATTGTCGACACACCCGAGGAGCTCCTTGGCATCCTCTAGGACGGCGAGCCGCGTGGACGAGCTGCGCGAGCTGCTCCGGCGATACGGTCACGCGTACCACGTCCTGGACGAGCCGGAGGTCGACGACGCAGAGTACGACCGCCTTTACGACGAGCTCGTCGAGCTCGAGCGCGAGCTGCCCGAGGACGAGATCCCGCCGGACAGCCCCACCCGCCGTGTCGGCGCCCCACCCTCCGAGAAGTTCCAGAAGGTCGATCACCTCGCGCCGCTGGGCTCGCTCGAGAAGGTCACCACCGACGAGGCGCTGCTGAAATGGGACGCCGACGTGCGCAAGCGGCTGGATTCGGACGAGCCCGTGGCGTACGTGATCGAGCCGAAGATCGACGGCTCGGCGGTCAGCCTCGTATACGAGGACGGGCTCCTCGCGCGCGGCGCCACGCGTGGCGACGGGACGCGCGGCGAGGAGGTGACGGTCAACCTGCGAACGATCGACGCGATTCCGCTCTCGCTGCGCCTGGCCGGAGACGAGGCCGCGCCCGCCGTGCTCGAGGTTCGCGGGGAGGTCTACATGCCGCTGTCGGGGTTCCGAAAGCTGAACGAGCGCTTCGCCGCCGAGGGGAAGAAAGCCGCTCCGAACCCGCGCAACGCCGCCGCGGGGTCGCTCCGCCAGCTGAACTCTGCGATCACGCGGGAGCGGCCGCTGTCGATCTGGGTCTACGGCTCGGGCTACCGCGAGGGCGTCGACTACGAGACGCACTGGGAGATGCTGCAGTGGCTGCGCGAGCACGGCTTCCCGGTCAACCCGCACGCCCAGCGGCTCGAGTCGATCGAGAAGGTCGCGAGGCTGTCCGCCGAGTGGGAGAAGAAGCGGATCGAGCTCGACTACGAGATCGACGGGATGGTGATCAAGGTCGACTCACTCGACCAGCAACGCCGTCTCGGCGCGCTGCACGAGCGGCCGCGCTGGGCGCGTGCCTACAAGTGGGCGCCGATGACCGCACAGACGAAGCTGCTGAAGATCGCGATCCGCGTGGGCCGCACCGGCGCGCTCAACCCGTGGGCGATACTCGAGCCGGTGGAGGTCGGCGGCGTCACCGTCTCGCGCTCGACGCTGCACAACGAGGAGGACATCAACCGGAAGCAGATCCGCGAGGGCGACATCGTGATCGTCCAGCGCGCGGGCGACGTGATCCCCCAGATCGTCGGTCCCGCGGGGGAGCACCAGCCGGGCACGAAGCCGTTCAAGATGCCGAAAAAGTGCCCTCTGTGCGGGGAAAACGTCGTCAAGCCGGAGGGCGAGGTCATGCACCGGTGCCCGAACCGGGCCTGTCCCTCGCGCGGCCTCGAGACGCTGAACAACTGGGTGATGGCCGCCGCCGACATCGAAGGCGTGGGGGAGCAGTTCGTCTGGCGGCTCTGGAATCTCGGTCTCGTCCGCTCCGTCCCCGAGCTCTATCGACTGACGAAGGAGCAGCTGCTCGAGCTGGACGGATTCCAGGAGAAGAGCGCCTCGAATGTGGTCGCCGCGATCGCGCAGTCGAAGCAGGTGCCGTTCAGCCGTGTGCTCTTCGGGCTCAACATCCCGGACGTCGGCTGGGTGACGGCGCAGAACCTCGCGCGGCACTTCGTCACCGTCGACCGGCTGCTCGACGCGAGCCAGGAGGACGTGATGGAGGTCGAGGGCATCGGCCCGGACCGGGCGGAGTCGATCGTCGACTGGTTCGCCGAGGAGGACAACAGGGCGCTCGTCACCGAGTTGCGCGGGCTGGGGCTCCGTTTCGAGGCCGGCGAGGAAGAGCGGCCGAAGCAGGGACCGCTGACGGGCTCGCAGTACGTGATCACCGGGACGCTCGAACGGTTCACCCGCGAGGAGGCGAAGGCTGCGCTCGAAGAGCTCGGCGCCAAGGTCTCGGACAATGTCTCAAAGAAGACAACCGGCGTGATCGTCGGCGAGAGCCCAGGCTCGAAGGCGGCCAAGGCGGAGAAGGCCGGCGTGCCGGTCCTCTCCGAGGACGACCTGGTCGCGCTGCTCGGCTCGTAGTCGCCTACGCGCGGCCGGCCAGCGTTTGCACGAACTTGTCTTGGGCTCGGCGGGCCCACCAGTAGGGGATCGGGCGTCCGTTCTGGAGGATGGAGAAGACGTAGCGGTCGTCGACGTAGCCGGAAAGTGCGGACGCGAGGCTCGTCGTTCCGGTCTTCGCCCGTACGTGCCCGCGTGCCGGCAAACGGTCGAGTCGGTCCTCGAGCGTGCCGTTGATGCCCGCCACGGCCAGCGCCAGGCGCATCGGCCGCCGTAGGTCGGGATCGTCCCAGGCGGCGCGCAGCAGCTGGACGAGCGTATTCGCCGACAGGCGGTCGAGGCGGGAGAGGCCCGAGCCGTCCGCGAAGCGCGCGCCGAGGATCGGGACGCCGCCGGTGCGCAGCTCGTCGGCCACGACGGTCGAGCCTGCGGCCGTCGTCCCCGCCCCGAGCACGACCGCGCCGAGCTGCTTGAGCACGAGCTCTGCCGTGAAGTTGTCGCTCTCGCGATCCATGAACTGGAGAACCTCCGCGAGCGGTGGGGACAGGAGCTCGGCGAGCGGGAAGGCGCCCGGACGCGCCCTCCCGACGCGCGGCCCGCCCTCGACGACGATCCCGCGCTTGAGGAGCACCTCCTGGAAGCGGACCGCCGCCGCGTTCGCGGGCGTCCGTGTGAGCACCCCGCGGTAGCGGCCGCGGTCGACGGAGAGCGCCGACAACGGCGCCGATTCGTACATCGTGAAGCTGGCCTTCCAGCCGGGCGCCGACCGGTGCGAGTCGAAGTACGACTCGTCGCCGATCACCGAGCCGCTCACCTTGCGAATTCCGAGCTGGTGGAGCTGTGCCGCGAGCCGGTCGAGGCCGAGCGAGCTCAGCGTCGGGTCGCCGAGCCCTCGGAGCACGAGGTCGCCGCGCCAGACGTCGTCGTCCAGCTCGCCGTCGCCGAGCACCTGCGTCCGGAAGCGGTACTGCGGGCCGAGCGCGGTCAACGCCGCGTAGGTGACCGCGAGCTTCTGGTTCGATGCCGGCGCGAGCGCGAGCTTCTCGTTCTGCGCGAAGACGATCTCGCCCGAGACGAGATCGACGACGATCGCGGACGTCCGCGTCGACGCCGGAGAGGGGAGCTCGAGCGCCCGAGTCAGCTGTGCGGCAAGCGGCGAGCCGGCGAGCGGACGCGCCTCGGCAGGCTGCGTGGCGGGCAGAAGCGCCAGCAGGAGGGCGATCAGGGCCGGCGCGCGGCGGAGCACGCGGCCAGTGTTCCGGGGCGTCGCCACGGCGTCAAGACGAAGAATGGGCCTCGGCCCGGACGAAGATAGGCCGGGAGGCCCATGCCGCCGCCCCGTGCGCCTCGGATAATCGTGCGCGAGGGGCGCACGGCCGCGAACATGACGACGCTTTTCGACGAGATCTCCGAGCTGATCGATCGGCCCTTGCCGCGCGATCCGCAGCCTCATATCGAGGACGTGGAGCGCGTCCTCACGGACGGGTACGCCGCTGCGCTCGCGCTCGAGGCAGAGCGCTGGCGGCTCGAGCGCCGCATCGGCGAGGTCACCTCCCAGCTCGGCAGCGCCGGCGACGTCGACGTGAAGATGCGGGAGCTCTCGGCGCTGACCGAGCGGCTCACGGCCGCCGACGGCGACCTGACGCACCTGCGCTCCGTCCTGGAGACGCTCCGCGCGCACCGCGCAGAGCTGCAGGTCGCGTAGGCGGCCCTCGCGCTCGCTCGCTAGACGATCCCGCTACGGACGGCGTACACAGCCGCCTGGATGCGGTTCTCGATCTGCAGCTTCATCAGGATGTTCGAGATGTGGTTCTTGACCGTCTTCGGGCTGATGTGCAGCTCGGCTGCGATCTGTGCGTTGTCCTTGCCGTTGGCGATCAGCTTCAGAACCTCGATCTCCCGGTCGGAGAGCTCGGCGCGGATCGTCGCCGCGTCCTGCGGCGACGTCGACGAGGCGCGGACGCGCTGGAGCACCTTCGCCGCGATCGCCGGGGAGACGAGCGCCTCGCCGATCGAGGCCGCCTCGATCCCGCGCATCAGGTCGGGGATGGACGAGTCCTTGAGCAGGTAGCCGCACGCGCCGGCCAGGATGGCGTCCATGACGTCGTCGTCCTGGTCGGAGATGGTCAGGACGAGGACCCGCGTCAGCGGCGAGACGCTCGCGATCTGGCGCGTCGCCTCGACGCCGCTCATGCCCGGCATGTTGATGTCCATAACGACGACGTCGGGGGTCAGCTCGCGGACGAGCCGCAGCGCGTCTCCGCCGGTCGCCGCCTCGCCCACGATCTCGAGGCCCTGCTCGGAGAGCAGGTTCCGGAGCCCCGTCCGAAAAAGATCGTGATCGTCGACGAGGATGACGCGGAGCCCGGCTCCGACAGTCTCTGGGGTGCGTTCCGTCTCTGTCAGCGCGTACCGCCCTGGCCTTGGGCGCTGACAGTCTAGTGCAGCGCTAGTGCAGCGTGATCGTGACGGTTCGCCGTCCCCAGCCCTGGGCCTGGGTGGCGGACGGGAACCAGAGGTCGACCGACGTCCCGCGGACGGAGCCGCCGACGTCGGCGGCGACTGCCTCGCCGTATCCCGGGATCGTCAGCTTCGTTCCGAGCGGGATCACCGATGGGTCAACGGCGACGACGCCCCACCCGACCGGGATGCCCGTCGCGGTATGGCCCGGCAGCGCGTACCCCGTCGCGGTAACCGTGATCGCGCGGCCGCCGCTCTCCGGCGCCGTCGCCGACTGGGGGACGGCGGCTGCCGGGCTGACGTCTCCTCCGGCGACGACCGCCACCGCGACCGGCTGACGCTCGAGCGAGGCGGTGCGCGTCTCCGCCGCGCGCGCCTGGGATTCGAGGGAGGCGACCTTCGCCTCGTTGAGCCGTTGCTGCGAGGCGAGCTGGGAGAGGTACGAGGTCTTCGCCGCGCGGGTCTGCGCGAGCGCGTTCGCCGTCGCCGCGGCCGCCTCCTCGAGCTCGGCGAGACGAGCCTGCCTCCGCGCGATCGAGCGGTCGAGCCGGAGCAGGACCCGGCGGGCGTTCTTCAGCTCTGCCAGCACGTGCTTGTCCTGAGACGCGACGCGGTCGAGGCTCTCCAGAGCTGTCAGCGCTTCCTCCAGCGACTTGGCGCCGAGCAGGACCTCGAGCGGGCTGACGTCTCCTTGCTCGTAGATGAGTCGGAGCCGCTTCGCCAGGCGGCGCTCCGCGACGCGCGTATCGTGACGCGCGAGATGGATCGCCCTGGCCGCGGAGGCCCGCTCCGCGCGGAGGCGCGCCGACTCGGCGCGGAGGGTCGTGAGCCGGGCATCCGCGCGTTCGAGCTTCGAGTCGATCGCGTAGAGCGCGAGCACCGCCGAGTGGCGGCTCGCGTCGATCTGGACGTTTTGCTGTCGGAGCGAGCCGGCGTCCGGGCCTGCGCCCCCGGCGGCGGGAGCGAGAAGGACGACGGCCGTGGCAGCGATGGTCCAGGCCGCAAAGCGGCGGCTGTGGGGTGCCGGCCCAGCCAAGGGGAGAGGACCGTACCACATGATCTTCAGGGTGAATTTGCAGGAAAAAACAGCTTTACCAAGCTTCCGGCGAGTTTCTAACACGTAAACGTTTGCGACTGTCCGCCCAGCCTGCTACGGTCTCGCGCTGTGACGTACCGGCCCCTCCCGGTGCGCCTGCTCAGCCCCCGTCAAGGGGGTTCGTATTAGTAAGCGGAGACAGGCGCCGTACGTTCTGCTGGGGATTGCTGCCGCTCTCTTGAGCGCAGTCCCCGCGTTTGCCGACCCCTCGGTTTCGTCGAAGCAGGCCGAGGCCCAGCAAGTCCTCGCCGACATCCACCGGCTGGATATGCAGGTGGAGAAGGCGGCCGAGGCCTACAACCTCGCGAACATCAAGCTCGCCAAGATCAAGCGCGACCTGCGGGACAACGAGCAGGCGCTGCACGTGGCGCGCGGCAACCTCAAGAAGGGTCAGAAGACGCTCGCGCGGCGGCTCGTCGCGCTCTACACCTCCGGGGGCTCCAACACGACGCTGGAGGTGCTGCTGGGCTCGAAGAGCCTCGACGACATGCTGAATCGGCTCGAGGCGGTGAACCGCGTCTCCAACCAGGACACGCGCGTGCTGAACGAGGTGCGCACGTTCCGGAAGGCGGTGCAGTTACGCGAGGTTCAGCTGAAGAAGGCGCACGAGGCGCAGGCCGGGCTGGTGGCCGAAAAGGCGCGGCAGCGCGCGTCGGTCGAGAGCCAGCTCGCCGAGCGCCAGCGGCTCCTGTCGTCGATCAAGAGCGAGATCGCGAAGATTCAGGCGGCCGAGCGCACGCGGGAGCTGCAGGCTGCCGCCGCCGCGCGGGCCCGGCTGGCGAACCAGCAGAGCACGGCCGAGATGGCCGTCGTCGGCGCAGCGGCGACGACCGCCGAGGGAATCTCCGTGGCGCCGCCGTCGCAGTACGGCGGCGCCGTCGGCATCGCGATGCAGTACCTCGGAACGCCCTACGTCTGGGGCGGTTCGTCTCCCGGCGGCTTCGACTGCTCGGGGTTCGTCATGTACGTGTTCAGCCAGATGGGGGCCGGGTTGCCGCACAACGCCGCCGCCCAGTTCGGCTCGGGTGTTCCGATCTCGAGGGACCAGCTGGCTCCGGGCGACCTCGTCTTCTTCGACGGCCTCGGCCACGTCGGGATCTACATCGGCGGCGGCCAGTTCGTGCACGCGCCGCACACGGGTGACGTGGTGAAGGTCTCGTCGCTGGCCGATTCGTGGTACGCGTCGACGTATGTCGGCGCCCGGCGCATCCTCTAGGCCCCGACCCGGGACAGTCCCCGGTCATGGCCTGCTCCGACATGGCCCGCTCGGGCATCGGCGGCGGAGTCATGGGCTGACTGGTCATGGCCGTTTCGGCTCCCCGCCGAGCACCGGGGACAGTCCCCTGTCATGGCGGTTTCGGCCGTGGCCGCGCGTCAGGCGTAGAGCTGGTCGAGCTCGGCTGCGAAGTGCTCCTGGGTCACGCGCCGCTTCAGCTTCAGCGTCGGGGTGATCTCGTCCTCTTCGAGCGAGAAGTCCCGGGGCAGGATCGCGAATCGCTTCACCTGCTCGTATCGCGACCGGTCCTCGTTGACGTGGTCGACGACCGCCTGGATCCGCGTCCGCACGCGCTCGTCGCGTGCCAGCTCGGCGAGCGGGGCGTCGAATCCCTCGGCGCGGAAGGCGGCCTCGTCGAGCGTGATCAGTGCCGCCACGTACGGCTTGCGGTCTCCCACGACCAGCGCCTGCGAGACGTACTTCGAGCTCTTGAGGTCGTTCTCGAGGTTCTGAGGCGCGACGTTCTTCCCGCCGGCGGTCACGATGATGTCCTTCTTGCGGTCGGTGATCCTCAGGAACCCGTCGACGTCGAGCTCGCCGATGTCGCCCGTGCGAAGCCAGCCGTCGTCGGTGAGGACCTGTCGTGTCGCCTCCTCGTCGTGGTAGTAGCCGGCGAAGATCGTGTTCGAGCGGATCAGCACCTCGCCGTCGTCGTCGATCCGGAGCTCGACGCCCGGGAGCGCCTGGCCGACGGTGCCGAAACGGAACGCGTCCGGCCGGTTCACCGTCGCGGCAGTCGTGCACTCGGAGAGGCCGTAACCCTCGAGGATCAGCAGGCCGATCGCGTGGAAGAACTCCGCGACGTCCTGCCCCAGCGGGGCGCCGCCCGAGTTCGCGACCCGGAGCCGTCCGCCCAGCCGGTTCTTGATCTTCGAGTAGACGATGCGGTCCGCGAGCCGGTGCTGGACGGCGAGTGTCCGCGGCACGGGTGCGCCATCCTGCTGCAGCCTGCTGACGCGGTAGCCGACGCGGAGCGCCCAGTCCACGAGCCGCCGCCTCGCGCCAGTCGCCTCGTCGAGCTGCTGGACGACTGCGGAATGGATCTTCTCGAAGACGCGGGGAACGCTCGGAAAGAGCGTCGGCCTGACCTGAGGAAGCGCCTCGGCTGCGCGCAAGGGGTCGGGGAGAAACGCAATCGTGAAACCGACGTAGGGCGCCGAGAGGTGGAGCAGGCGTCCGTAGTTGTGCGCCAGCGGAAGGTAGAGCAGCATCACGTCGCCGGGCACCGTCAGCGGCGGATCCATCTCGTCCGTCTTCGTCACCATCGCGTGGTAGTTGCGGTGGCGGATCATGCAGGCCTTGGCGGGCCCCGTCGTCCCCGACGTGTAGATGAAGGTAAAGAGATCGTCCTCGTCGATCTCGGCGGCCCGGGCGTCGAGCGCGCGTGGATTCGCCGCCGCATACGCGCGGCCCTCCCGGCGGAGCCCGGCCAGGTCGGCGAAGGTCAGGACGTGGCGCAGCCGCTGGCTGCCGGCCCGATGATCCGCGATTTTCGCGAGTTGCTCGTCGTCCTCGACAAGCGCTCCGACCGCCTCGGAGTGCTCGAGCACGTAGGCCGTGTCCCGCGCCGAGCTGTTCGGGTAGATCGGGGCGGCGACCGCACCGACCAGGCCGAGCGCGAAGTCGAACAGGGCCCATTCGAGTCGCGTGCGCGCCGATGATCGCGAATGCGTCGCCGCGGGCGATGCCCAGTGCGAGCAGCCCATTCGCGATCTCGTCGACGGCCTCGACGGCCTCCGGCCACGTCACCTCGCGCCAGGAGTCGCCTTCCTCGATGAGGTACGCCGTTCCCTCACGGGCGCCTGCGCTCTCCCGCCAGAGGCTCGCGATCGTGCGTCGGCCGGCCGGCGCCGCCGGCCGTTCGAACGCTGGGGGAGTGCTGACCTCGCTCACGTCTGCTGGACAAACTCTACTCAGGGGAAGGGATGCTGGAAATCCCCGCGAATGACGCTGGTCCCTCTACGATTCGAGGACGATGCGGACGACCTGGAACGGCGCGATCAGCTTCGGGCTGGTCAACATCCCTGTGGGACTCGCTCCGGCGACGAAGCCGGCCGCCCGGCAGTCCGACGTCTCGTTCCGGCTGCTGCACCGTGAGTGCGAGACGCCGATCAAGCAGAAGCGCTGGTGTCCGACGCACGATCGAGAGGTCGAGCAGGACGAGCTCGTACGCGGCTGGGAGGTCTCGAAGGGCCAGTTCGTGCTCGTCGAGGACGCGGACCTCGAGTCGCTGGAGCAGCGGCAGAACTCACGTCTGATCGAGATCGAGCGCTTCGTCGAGCTCGATCAGGTCGATCCGATCTGGTACGACCGGACGTACTTCGTCGTCCCCGGCGGCACGGAGGCCGCGCGGCGGCCGTACGCCCTGCTGCTCGAGGCGATGAAGGACGCGGGCGTCGCGGCGATCGGCCGTTTCGTCCAGGCGGGCAAGGAGAAGCTGGCCCTGATCCGTCCGATGGGCGACGCGCTGGCGCTCGAGACGCTGTTCGTGAACGAGGACGTGTCGTCCGCGGAGGAGATCGACGACGCGGTCGGCACCGCTCAGGTCAAGAAGCCCGAACTCGACCTCGCGCGGCAGATCGTCGCGAGCCTGCGCGGAGAGTTCGATCCTTCTGAGCTGAAGAGCGAGTACCGGCAGAGCTTGCGGGCCCTGCTCGAGGCGAAGCTGGCCGGGACGGAGCTGGCCGAGCCCGAGCCGGTTGAGGAGGCGCCCGTCGTCGACCTGATGGAGGCGCTGAAGCGCTCCGTCGCCGAGGTCAAGTCGCGCCAAGACGGCGCGGAGGACGGTGCCACGACGTCGAAAGCCGCCTCGAAGGGCGGCTCTCGATCGCGTCGCGCCCCTGCCAAGAAGAGCGCGTAGTCGAACGTCGCAGAGGGCTAGTGGCTCTGCGGCATGGCCCCCAACGCCTCGAGCTGAGCGGCGAACAGGGTCTTGTCGATCTTCCCGTGATAGATCGGCACGCTCTCCTGCACGCAGACCCGGATGACCTCATCGCGGTCAATGCCGAGCTCCTTCGACAGCTCTTCGGGCGTCAAGTGGTTTGCCATGTCGCTCCTTCCGGTGTCGGGCATGAAAAAACCCGCCGCGCGTTGCGCTGACGGGCTAGGACGCTGCCTCGCTTGTCGGGACCCGGGGAATCACTGGGCCTGCTTTCCCCTCGTGCTCATCAACTCAAAGAATAATAGGCCTCCGTGACGGACGCAAAGATCGCCGGTTTGCAGGAGCGTTTTGCGGACGTCAAGGGCGCCCGTCTCCGCTACTTCGTCGGCGGCGTCGGACCGCCTCTGCTACTCCTGCACGGGTTCGCAGGCGCCGCCAGCAACTGGGTCGAGATCGCTCCGGCGCTGATCATGCGTCATCGCGTCTTCGTGCCGGACCTTCCGGGCCACGGTCTGTCGGCGCCGCTGCCGGCGGCACCGGGGCTGGCGGTCTTCGCCGACCGGGTCGCTGCCGCCGCCGCGCGCGAGGGGATGCTGCCGGCGCACGTCGCCGGGCACTCGCTCGGAGCCGTCGTAGCGCTCCGGCTCGCGAGTCGCTCGCCCGAGGCCGTCCGGTCGCTCGTGCTCGTCTCGCCGGCCGGGATCTCCTCGTCGACGCGCACGTCGGAGGTGATCTTGACGGCGTTCGGCGTCGTACGGCCCGGGAGGCACGTCGGGCGCTGGATCGAGGCCATCGCCCGCAGGCCGCGCCTGCGTCGGCCGGTGTTCGGCCCGTGGGCGGTTTCCGACGGCACGACGCTCTCGCCCGAGGCGACTCGCGGGCTCCTCGCCGGTCCGCTTCTCCATACCGACACGCTCAGCGCCGGGCGCGCGCTGGTACGGGACAATCCCCAGCCCGATCTCCACCGCGTGACGTGTCCTTGCCTCGTCGTCGGAGGTGCGCGCGACGTCCAGGTGCCGGTGACGGACTTCTTCGACTATGCACGGCGCCTTCGCGCGCCGCTGCGGCTCGTGGCCGATGCGGGGCACCTCGTGATCGCCGAGCGGCCGGATGCGCTCGTGGACGCGATCGAGTCGTTTGTCGAGGCTCACTCCTGGCGCTACTAGGCGGCTAGACTGCTAGGCGACACTGCTAGGCGACACTGCTAGGCAATGGCGACCTCCGCGGGCGGAGACAGGAACTGGACGTGGTGCGCGACGACCTCGATCGCGGTGCGCCGTTTGCCCTCTTCCTCCCAACTGCGGCTGCGCAGTCGGCCGTCGACCGCGACGCGGCGGCCCTTGACCAGGTACTGCGCGCACAGCTCGGCCTGCTTGTCCCAGGCGACGACGCCGACGAAGTCCGCCGTGTCGCCCTTCGGCCGGTTGACGGCGAGCAGGAACCGGGCTCGCTGCTTGCCTTCGCCGACCTCGCGCAACTCGACGTCGGTGGCGAGGTTGCCGATCAGCGTGACGACATTCATTCGGGTTTCCTCTTTCATTCGCGGATCCTGTTCACGGGCCTACCTCCGATGGCTGTGCCGTCGAGCCAACGTAGCCGCGCCGGACGCACGTGTCTGTCACAGATCTGGAACGAAAACGACGGGCCGAAGCCCGCCGTCTCTCACATCCGGTTCCTCATCCTGGTCCATCGGGGTGCCCAGATTCGAACTGGGGACCTCTCCGACCCGAACGGAGCGCGCTACCAGGCTGCGCCACACCCCGAGCGCGTACAGGTTAGCCGCTCGCCGCGGCCGCGGGCGAACGGTCTCACGCCGCTGTCCTCACGGAGCGGAACCAGAGCGGCACGGACCAGAGCACGACGCCGATTGAGCCGCCGACGGCGATGATCTGGCTCGGCGTGAACGAGCTCGCGAGCACGCCGGCCAGCGCGTAGCCGACAGGCGTCAGCGCGAACGAGCCGAACGCGTCGAGGCTGAATACGCGCGAGAGGTAGTTCTCCGGCACGAGCTCCGTCACCAGCGTGAACCACGCCGAGATCCCGAGGCCGATCCCGAGCCCGCGCCAGATCACGGCGACGCAGGCGAGCCAGTACCACGGCGACAGGGCGACGACGACCATGCCGAGGTCGTTCAGCCCGAAGGCGACGAAGCAGATGAGGATGCGGTTGCGCCGTGGGTTCCAGCGCGCATAGGCGAGCGAGCCGATCACCATCCCGAGCGACATGAGGCTGAACAGGAGCCCGTACGCGCCGACGCCCCGGTGGAAGTGGTCGCGGACGAGCTCGGGCAGGAGCGCGATGTACGGCGACATCGCGACCATCAGGATGAAGGTCGCGACGAAGATCCCCGACCAGATCCACGCCACGCTGAGCACGTAGCGGAAGCCGGCCGCGAACTCGCGGAACGCTCCTTCCCGCTCAGCCCGCTTGCCCGCGCGCGGCCGCGCGCACCAGAGGAGAAGCGCTGACGCGACGAACGAGAGCGAGTCGATCGTCCACACCGTCGCCGGGCCGGCCGTGCCGTAGAGGCCTGCCGCGATCGCGGGCCCGATCACCGCACTGACCTGGCGGGCGGCGCTCATGAGCGAGTTGGCCGAGGGCAGCGCCGGCGGCTCGACGACCAGCGGGACGATCCCGCCGAACGCCGGGTGGAAGAAGCCGTCCGCGAAGCCGATCGCCGCGGCCAGGACCATGATCACGGGCATCGAGAGGTGGCCCGTGAGCTCGAAGACGGCGAGGATCCCGACGAGGACGGCGCGGGCGAGGTCGGAGCCGATCATCAGCAGACGGCGCGAGTGGCGGTCGGCGAGGACGCCGCCCCAGAGGAGCGTCGTCAGCAGGCCGAGCGAGTAGAGCGCGAGGACGAAGCCGAGCGAGCCGGCGTCTCCCGTCAGGTCGGTGACGCGCCAGCCGAGCGCGACGAGGAACGCGGCGTCGCCGACGAAGGAGATCGTCTGGCCGCCCCAGAGGAGGCGGAAGTCGCGGCTGTCGAAGGCACCGAGGGTGCGAGGGCGCTCGATCGGGAGGGCTTCGTCCACGGAGCCGAAAGCTATCCTCAGCGGCGTGGGCGACACCCTTCGCGTCGCGTGCGTCCAGCTGACGGCCCGCACTGACAAGGCGGCGAACCTCGAGCTTGCGGAGCGCCTGGTTGCGCGCGCGGCAGCCGGCGGCGCCGATCTGGTCGTCCTGCCGGAGAAATGGAACGGGGTTGCGGAGCCGTCGGGGCTGGCGGCACTGGCCGAGTCACTCGAGGGAGGCGAGTCGGTCGAGGCGATGGCGCGCTGGGCGCGCACGCACGGCGTCTCGCTTCTCGGGGGTTCGATCACGGAGCGGCGCGAAGGCCGCGAGCGGCTCTCGAACACGTCATGCGCATTCGACCCCGACGGGCGCCTCGTGGCGGTCTACCGGAAGATCCACCTCTTCGACGTCGAGGTGGACGGGCGGGTCTACCGCGAGTCGGAGGCGGAGGAGCCTGGCGACGAGCCTGTGCTCGCCGAGCTGGAGGGTTGGGGCGTCGGCATGTCGATCTGCTACGACCTTCGGTTCCCCGAGCTGTACCGCCTGCTGGCCGTCGAGGGCGCGGAGCTGCTCGCCGTGCCGGCGAACTTCACCGCGACCACGGGGCGCGACCACTGGCACGTGCTGCTCCGCGCACGCGCGGTCGAGAACCAGTGTTTCGTCGCGGCCGCCGCGCAGGTGGGCGAGCCGCTGCCGGGGAGGCCGTCCTATGGGCGCTCGCTCGTCGCGGATCCGTGGGGCGTCGTGCTCTGCGAGGCGCCGGACGAGGAGACCGTCGTCGTTGCGGAGGTCGACCGCTCGCGGCTGCGCTCGATCCGGGAGCGGCTGCCGTCCCTCGCGCATCGTCGACCCGAGGCGTACGTCAAGGCGACCCGTGCTTAGCGCGGTCGTCTTCGACGTCGACTTCACGATCGCGAAGCCGGGGCCAGATCTCGGGCCGGAGGGCTACGCGCGACTGGGCGAGCGCTTCGGGCTCGCACTCGATCCGGCCCGGTACGACGAGGCGCGTGTCGCGGCGCTCGCGGAGTTGCAACGTCATCCAGAGCTCGATCACGACGAGGAGATCTGGATCACTTTCACCGAGCGGATCATCGTGGGCATGGGCGGCGCAGGCGACACGTACGCGTGCGCCGTCGAGATGACGCGGGCGTGGGAGCGGGCCGAGCACTTCGAGCTGTACGAGGACGCGCTGCCGGCGCTCGACGAGCTGCGGGCACGCGGCCTGCGGCTCGGGCTGCTGTCGAACACGGCGCGGGACCTCGATGTGTTCGTCGAGCATCACGGGCTGCACGTGGACGCGGTGCTGACGTCGCGTGCGCACGGGAAGACGAAGCCGCACGAGGCGATCTTCCGGACCATGCTCGAGCGGCTCGAGCGTCGAGCCGGCTGCGGCGGTGATGGTGGGCGACACGGTCGAGGACGACGTCGAGGGCGCACGCGCCGTCGGAATGCGCGCGGTGCTCGTCGATCGCGAGGGGCGCTATCCGGAGTTCGGCGAGCGGATTCCGACGCTGCTGGCGCTGCCGGCGGCGCTGGGGCTCGTCGGCTGAGGTGTCCTTTTCGCCGGTCGTGGCCGGGGACAGTCCCCCGTCATGGCCCAGCTGGACATGTCGGTCTCGGCCGTGGCTCCCCTTTCTGCCCTCACAGGGGACAGTCCCCGGTCATGCCCGTTTTGGACGGGTGAGGCACTAGGATCCTGGCGAGATGGCCGGCTGGGTGATCTGGTCGATCGTCGCCGTGCTGCTCGCGGTCGGCGAGTTGCTCACCCCCGGGATGTTCTTCCTCGGGCCGGTCGCGCTGGCGGCCGTCGCCGCGGCCGTCGCGGCGGCGCTGGGGCTCGGCGCCGTCGTCCAGCTGCTCGTCTTCGTGCTCGGCTCCGTCGCCTCGGTTGCCGTGCTGCGGCCGATCGCGAGAGGGCATCTGCGGCTGCCTCCGGAGCTCCGCACCGGCACCGACGCGCTCGTCGGCGCGAAGGCTCTCGTCCTCGAGCGCGTCGACGTGAACGGCGGCCGCGTGAAGCTCGGCGGGGAGGAGTGGTCGGCGCGCGCGTTCTTCGACGAGCAGGTGCTCGAGCCGGGGGCACGCGTCGAAGTGGCGAAGATCGAGGGCGCGACAGCGCTCGTCTACGAATAGGAGGCACCGTGGCAGCGCTCTATCGTCCTGCTCGTCGTCGCGCTCTTCGTGCTCGTGACGCTCGCGCGCACGATTCGCATCATCCCGCAGGCGCGCGCAGGCGTCGTCGAGCGGCTCGGCCGCTACAGCCGGACGCTGACGCCCGGCTTGAGCATCGTCGTCCCGTTCGTCGACCGCATCCGGGAGACGATCGACCTCCGCGAGCAGGTGGTCTCGTTCGCGCCGCAGCCCGTCATCACCGAGGACAACCTCGTCGTCAACATCGACACGGTCATCTACTTCCAGGTCACCGATCCGCGTGCCGCAACCTACGAGATCGCGAACTTCATCCAGGCGATCGAGCAGCTCACGACGACGACGCTGCGGAACGTGATCGGCGGTCTCGCCCTCGAGGAGACGCTCACGTCGCGCGACCAGATCAACGCCCAGCTCCGCGGCGTCCTCGACGAAGCGACGGGCAAGTGGGGCATCCGCGTCAACCGCGTCGAGCTGAAGGCCGTCGACCCACCGGCGTCGATCAAGGACTCGATGGAGAAGCAGATGCGCGCCGAGCGCGACCGCCGCGCGGCGATCCTCAACGCCGAGGGAGTGAAGCAGTCGCAGATCCTGACGGCCGAGGGCGAGAAGCAGGCCGCGATCCTCAAGGCGGAAGGAGACAGCCAGGCGCAGGTGCTTCGCGCCCAGGGTCAGGCGAAGGCGATCGAGACCGTCTTCGCGGCCATCCACGAGGGAGACGCCGACCCGAAGCTGCTCGCCTATCAGTACCTGCAGATGCTGCCGCAGATCGCACAGGGCGACGCGAACAAGATGTGGATCATCCCGAGTGAGTTCTCGGGCGCGCTCGGACGCCTCTCCGAGGCGCTCAGCAGCGGTCCGTCGCCGGACATGTCCTCAGCACCTGAACGGAAGGACGACCGGTCCGCCAGCTGAGCCGGATCCGCACGGACGCGGCGTTGTTCTCGTAGCGCAGCTCGTGCAGGAACATGTTCGGGTTCGCGTGGTGTACGAGGACGTAGTCGCCGGCCGGGACACCCGTGATCGCGACGTTCTGCCCGTGGAAGAAGCCGGGATAGCGGTCCGTGTAGCCGACGGAGGTGCCCTGCAGGACGGATGTCGCCTGCGGCTGGAACTGGCCGCAGCTCGACAGGTAGACGGGGCGGCTGCGTGGGACGCCGGGCGCCGTCCCGTAGTGATCGGCGAGGCAGAAGCCGCTTTTGCGGTCCCGGACGAGCACGCTCCCGTCGAGGCTGTGCAGCTCGAAGCTGACGAAGCGCATGTAGTGCCAGTGGAAGTGCGGTGCGGAGCGCGTGTAGCGGAGCTTGCCCGCGTCGCGGTAGACGCGCGCGCCGCCGCTCTCGAGGAAGACGCGCTGGCGCACCTGCATGCGTGCGGCGCCTGAGGAGCGGAAGCCCTCGAGCTGCATCGGCCCAAGGCCGACGTTGTCGACCGACGAGGTGAATCCGAGGAGCCACCGTCCCGGTCCGCCCCCGATCACGAGCGCGCTCGGTGGGCGCTGGTCGAGATCCGGGAGCAGCTCCCCGGAGACGGGCGGGCGCCAGCTGGGCTGGTAGCCGGGCGCCAGCTTGCGCAGTGCGCTGCCGTCGGGCGCCGACGTCCACAGCGTGTCGTCGGTGACGAAGGCGATGCGTACGCCGCCAGGCGACCAGGACGGCGCGGCTGCCGGTGCTGCCAGTGCCGTCACCGGTGTTCCGTTCACCGCGAGTTGACCGTCCACGGTGCTCGCCAGACGGCCCCGCGTTCCCCACGCGGGGTCGGTGCCGGGGCCGTGATCGCGAACGTCGCCGCCGTACCAGCGGACACTGTAGAGCTCGCCGTCGCGCTCGAACGCGACGCGCTCGCCGTCCCGCGACCAGTCCGGATCCCTGCCCGTCGCGAGGCGGTGCTCGTTCGCCCGGTCGGCACGAATCGTCCAGACTGCGCCGCCGCGGACAAACGCGATCCGCCGTCCGTCCGGCGACCAGGCGGGCTGGTCGGCAGCGCGCACGATCCGGTCCCGATGCGAGCCGTCCGCGTCCATCAGCCAGAGATCGCCGCGCTGGACGAAGGCGATGCGCCTGCCGTCCGGGCTCCAGGCAGGGTTGTGTCCGCGGGCGACCCGATGGCCGTCCACGAAGACCCCGCTCGCGGTGGCGAACGCGATCGCTAGAGCCCAAGCTCCGAGCGCCATGCCTCCGTATGCTCGCCGAGGGCCGGCGCCCGCGGCGGCGTTTCACCCACCGGGGACAGTCCCCGGTCATGCCCGTTTGGGACAGGTGAGCCGAACTCGGCCGCTGCCTCCTCGAGGGTCAGGACCGGACCCGCTGCGACGTCCTCGCCCTCGAACGTCTCGAGCCATTCCGCGAGCGAGCGCGACGCGATCGTCTCGCGCAGCTCCGGCAGGTCCGGCTCGAATGCCCGGTCGACGAGCTCGACCCGCCCGACGAGCTCGCAGAGCCGCCGCCAGAACTTCGGCTCGAGCGCGGACACCGTGAGCCAGCGCCCGTCGGCCGTCTCGTAGATCCCGTAGCACGCGGCGCCGCCGGTCAGCAGCCGCGGTACCGGCTCGCCGCCGAGCCGGTGCGCGACGAGCCGGTGCGCGCCATCGGTCATCGAGACGACGAGCCTCGCCCCGCGTCCGGTTCGCTCACGCTCCAGGAGGGCGGCGAGGATCTCGACGACCGCCTGCAAGCGCACCGGCCGCGAGGTCGGCTGCCTGCACGGGGGGAACGGCAGGCGCGGTGTCCGCCAGTGCACCCGCGTAGCCCATGTAGTTGAGATCGTGCCCGGCCTGTGCCGCGCGCGGCCCCTGACCGAAGCCCGTGATCGAGCAATAGATCGCCTCCGCCGACGCGGCATCCGGGCCGACGCCCAGCCGCTCCGCTACTCCGGGCCTGAAGCCCTCCACGACGACATCCGCCCGCGCGACGAGTGCGGGCCCGAGCGGGTCGCCGGCCTTCGCGTCCCAGACCACGGACTCCTTGCCGGCATTCAGCGCCGCCTCGGCCCCGGGCACCGCGAGTCGCATGGGATCGCCCTCCGGCGACTCCAGCCGAACGACCCGCGCGCCCAGCCGCAGCAGCTCACGCCCGGCGTACGCGCCCGGCAGCTGACGAGTGAGATCGACGACGAGGAGACCCCCAAGCGGTTGCACCGGCCCGGATTCTCTCACTACACTCGGCCGGGCTTTGACTGACCGGTCAAGGGCTCCCGAGGAGCGCCGCCGCGCCATTCTCGACGCGGCCGTCCGCGTGTTTGCGCACAAGGGCTTCCACGCCTGCCGCGTCGGCGACATCGCGGCAGAGGCGGGTGTCTCGCACGGGCTGCTCTACCACTACTTCGCCTCCAAGGAGGAGGTGCTCGAGACGATCATCGCGGAGAGCTGGGGGCGCTTCGTCGGCGCCCTGCGCGAGGTCGAGCTCGGCTCCGCCGCACCCGAGGAGAAGCTCGAGCTCGCCGTCACCATCATGTTGCGAACCTGGCGGCGCGAGCCCGACGCCGTGCGTGTCCTCGTCCGCGAGGTCGGCCGCGGCCCAAGGCTCGAGTCCCGGGCAGGAGAGCGGCACGCCGCCTTCGACGTCCTCCGCGGCATCATCGAGGAGGGCCAGGCGAGCGGAGCGTTCCGGACCGACATCGGCGCCGAGCAGGCGAGCTGGGTCGTCTACGGCGCGATCGAGGAGATCCTCGCCGGTTGGGCGATGGGCACGCTTCCCGGCGAGGCCGAGGATGTCGCCCGGGCTGAGGAGTCGGTGCGGGCGATCGTCTGCGGTGGCCTCGCCGCCCGCACCCCGGCGAGCGTCTGAAGATGCACGAGAGCCCGCTCAGGCTCGTGCCGTCACCCCAGCGGGAGGGCGCGCCGATCTGGCGGCTCTCGCTCGGGGCGTTCGGCCTCGCCTTCTCGATCACGACCACGGCCGCCTACTTGCCGCCGCTGCTGGGCGGCTTCACGGAGTCGAAGACGCTGATCGCGCTGGTGCTCGGCGCCGAGGGGATCTTCGCGCTGACGCTGCCGCTCGTGATCGGGCCGTGGTCGGACACCTTCCACACCCCGATGGGCCGCCGGCGCCCGTTCATGCTCGCCGCGCTCGGCCCGATGGGCTTCTGCCTGGCGTTGATGCCGTTCATGCCGAGCTTGTGGACGACGGCGCTGATCGTCCTGGCGTTCTTCTTCGCCTACTACGTCTACGAGCCGCCGTACCGCGGCCTCTACCCCGACGTGCTGCCCGAGTCGGTTTACGGCCGCTCGCAGGGCGTGCAGCACATCATGCGAGGGCTCGCGCTCGGCCTCGCGCTCGTCGGCGGCGGCTTCCTCTTCCACGTCTGGAAGGCGTTCCCGTTCCTCGTGGCAGCCTTCGTGACGACGCTCGCGTGCGGCGGAGCGATCCTGCTCGTACGGGAGCACACCCACGGCACGCGGCGCGAGTTCGAGGGCGTGCACAGCTATCTGGCGCGCAGCTGGCAGATCATGCGCGGCGAGCCGCTGGTGCGCCGGTTCCTGATCGCGAACGCCGCCTGGGAGGCGACCTTCGCCGCGGCGCGCACGTTCGTCGTCCTCTACATCACGCGTGGCCTGCACGAGCCGCTGACGACGAACTCGCTCGTGCTGGCGACGGTCGCCGGCGGCTACGTCGTCGCGGCAATCGGTGCCGGGCGGCTGGGCGATCGCTACGGCCTCGCGAAGGTGATCTGGGCGGCCTCGTTCGTCTACGGGTTCGGGCTGCTCGGCGGCGGCCTCGCAACGCACTGGCACGACTGGTACTACCTGGCGATCTTCCCGGTGGCGGTCGCCGGCGGCACCGTGATGACGCTTGCCTGGGGGCTGCTCTTCAAGCTGATGCCGGAGGAGCACCGCGGCGCCATCTCGGGGCTCGCGACGTGGACGAAGGGATTCGGGCTGATCATCGGCCCCGTCGTCGTCGGGGGCGCGATCGACATCTTCTCCCGCTACCTCCCCGAGACGGACGGCTACCAGCTCCTGTGGCCGCTCTGCGCCGTACCGATCCTGCTCGCGATCCCGCTCGTCGGATCGCTCGTCAAGCACGAGCCTCGCGGCACTGCGGCTCGTTCCGCCACGTGAGCCCGAAGCCCCAGACGCGGTCGTCCTGTACGTAGATCCTGGTCGTCGCCCCGAGCAGGTACGTGTCGTAGCCGGGGCAGCTCACGCGCGGAAGTGCGCCGTACGTCGCCGTCATGGTCGCCGACTGGTCGCCGGTCGTGAGGCCCTTGTTCGTCCTCCAGCCTTGCGGGCTCCACAGCGTGTAGACCACCGCGACGCGCCCGCGGCGGAAGGTGACCCCGAGGCCGCGAGGCTCGAACGGGCGCTCGTTGAAGAACCACGTGCGACTCGCGCAGCTGCGGCAGACTCCGTGGCGCGAGCCCCAGAGCTCCGTGACCCGTGCGGGCCTGTCCCCGAGCCGGACGCCGCCGAGCGACTGGCCCGGGAACGAGCAGCTTGGGCGGGTGCGCGGCGATTACGAGTGCGAGCAAGACGGCCACGCGGCGATACTAGAGCGGGTGCAGCGGTTCAATCTCATGCACGGCGAGGTCGAGCGCGGCGAAGGCCGCTACGCGTTCGCTCGGGCAAGCGTCTCCGAGCAGATCGGGGCCGAGAAGATCGGCGGCAGCATCTACGAGCTCGGCGAGGGTGAGACCACGTTCCCGTACCACTTCCATCACGGGATCGAGGAGTGGCTGCTCGTCGTGTCGGGAACGCCGGTCCTGCGAACTCCGTCGGGCGAGCGCGAGCTGCGCGCAGGCGACGTCGTCGGCTTCCCGAGCGGACCCGAGGGGGCACACGCGATCCGGGGGCCGGGGCGGGTGCTGTTCCTGTCTCACGGCGGGCCGCCGTCGGTCGCGGTGTACCCGGACAGCGACAAGCTCGGCACGCGGCCGGCGGCGGACGAGGATCGGCTCAACTTCCGGCGGGCGGACGCGGTCGATTACTGGGAGGGCGAGTGAGCGGGCCGGCCAACGTGTATGACGTCGAGCTCGAGTTCGATCCGGACGAGCGCGAGGGCTACTGCCGGCGCTGGGCGAGGATCGGGCCGCTGGTGCGACGGCAGCATGCTCGGCATGACGGTGTACGTGCTCGAGGAGGGCGAGTGGATCTGCGCGTACCACTTCGAGTGGGGGTGCGAGGAGTGGGTGATCGTGCTCGACGGCTCGCCGACGCTGCGGACGCCGGAGGGCGAGCACGTGCTCGAGCCGGGTGATGTCGTCTGCTTCAGGGAGGGACCCGAGGGCGCGCACAACGTGCGCGGGCCGGGGCGGGTGGCGATGCTCTCGAGCAAGCCGCCGTTCGGGGTCGCGGAGTACCCGGACAGCGACAAGATCGGCATCTGGGCGGGCGGCACGCATTACATGCTGCGGCGCACGCCGAGCCTCGACTACTGGGACGGCGAGCCGTAGGCTGCGGGCCCTGGAGGCGCGATCCGAGGCGCCCGCCGACCCACCGGGGACAGTCCCCGGTCATGCCACCCGCGGCCACGCCGTGAACGGACATGCTGAAGGCGGCCGTGGCCGTTTGCGCCTGAACGCCTGAGCGGGGACAGTCCCCGGTCATTGGCCGTTTCGGCCATGGCCTCGCGAACGAAAGCGTGACAATCCGTCCACAACGCCTCTTCTCGGCGTGTCGGCGCGTCTACCCTCGCCCTATGCCCCGGCAGCCGCGCTCGGCGCTCCCCGCCTACGGCGTCTACCACGTCACGACCCGCGGCGTCGCGCGCCAGGAGATCGTCCGCGATGACCACGACCGCGACTACTGGGCCCGCCTCGCCCGCCTGACGATGCGCCGCTACCGCTGGGACTGCATCGCGTGGATCCTCCTCGACAATCACTTCCACCTGATCGTCGAGACGTGGCTCCACCGGCTCTCGAACGGCATGCAAGCGCCTGAACGGGATCTACGCTCAGGCCTTCAACCAGCGTCATGGACGCGACGGGCACCTCTACGGCGACCGCTTCCGCGCTCGGCTGATCCGCGACGAGCGAGCACCTCGCGAGTGCGACGGCGTACGTGCTCGACAACGCCGCGCGCGCCGGGCTCTGTGACTTCGGCGAGCGGTGGCCGTGGAGCGGTGCCCTGCGCCGTGACGAGTCAGGCGCCCGCGTGCACGGGCGAGAGAGCCGGCGCCCACGAGCAGAGCGGCGAGACGTCACCGTCGCGGCCGTTCAGCCGCCGGTACCCGAGGGCATGCTCCGCCTGCATCATCTTGTGGATCTGCGTCGTGCCCTCGTAGATGATCGGCGCCCGCGCGTTCCTGAAGTACCGCTCGATCCCGAACTCGGCCGAGTAGCCGTACGAGCCGAAGACCTGGATCGCGAGGTGAGCCGCCTCGAAGGCGGACTCGGTGGCATGCCACTTGGCGAGCGACGTCTCGCGGGTGTTCCGCTTGCCTTCGTTCTTCATCCACGCAGCCTGCATGACGAGGAGTTTGGACGTCTCGTAACCCAGCACCATCGTGGCGATCATGTCCTGGACGAACTGATACTTGCCGATCGGCTCCCCGAACGTCTGCCGCTCGCGGGCGTACTCGGTCGAGCGCTCGAGGCACGCACGGACGACGCCGCAGGCGCCCGCAGCGACCGTGAACCGACCCTGGTCGAGCGAGTGCATGGCGATCTCGAAGCCCTGACCCTCGTCTCCGATCAGGTTCTCGGCGGGCACCTCGACGTTCTCGAAGAAGAGCTCGCCGGTCGAGCCGGCCCAGATGCCGAGCTTGTGCTCGGTGTCGGCGGTCGTGAACCCCTTCATCCCCTTCTCGAGGACGAAGGCGGAGATGCCCTTGTGACCGGCCTGCGGGTCCGTCTTCGCGAACACCAGTGCGTGGTCTGCGACCGAGGCGTACGAGATCCAGTTCTTCTGGCCGTTCAGCACGAAGACGTCGCCGCTCGCGCCGCGCGGTCGAGCGCATCGAGGCGACATCCGAGCCGGCCCCGGGCTCGGTCAGGCCGAAGCAGGCGAGTTTCTCACCGCGTGCCTGGGGCGTCAGCCAGCGCTGCTTCTGCTCCTCGGTCCCGTACCTGAGAAGCGAGAGCGAGTTGAGCCCGACGTGGACGGAGATCAACGTGCGAAACGCGGCCTCGCCGCGCTCGATCTCCTCGCATGCGAGCGCCTCCGAGACGAAGTCGAGCCCGGCGCCACCGTACTCCTCCGGAATCACGATCCCCAGGATCCCGAGTTCCGCCATGCCCTCGATCAGGCTCAGGTCGAGTCGGTGGGCGATGTCGTTCTCGACGGCCGCAGGCAACACACGCTCGTCGACGAATGCGCGGACGGTCTCCTGGGTCAGGCGCTGCTCGTCGGTGAGCGTGAAGTCCATCGCGCGAGAGCCTATCGAGACCCCGCCTGCGCGCTACAGCTCAAGCTGCGCCTTGCCGATACGCAACGGAATGCTCATCGTCGCGGCATGCGCCGGATCAGCGTTCGCTTGCCTGGCGGTCGCCCACGGGCGCCTCCAGCTGCGTCAGGCCCGTGGTGAACGTGACCGGATCGCACAGCGGTTCCATGCCGTCTTCGACTCGGCGGTCCTCGGCATCTCGATCGGCGTCGACGGCCGGATGCTCGAGACGAACCGTGCGCTCCAGGACATGCTCGGCTATTCGGCCGAGGAGCTCTCGCAGATGCACGACGCAGAGCTGACGCATCCTGATGACGTCGACGAAGACGTCGGGCAGCGCCAGCGGTTGCTGCGAGGAGAGCTGGATTCGTACCGGCTCGAGAAGCGGTACCTCCGACGGGACGGTGAGGTGCTGTGGGCCGACGTGCGCGTCCTGCTCGCCCGCGACGCCGACGGCCGCACAGGCTTCGGCGTCGCCATGACGGAGGACATCACAGCGCGGAAGCAGCTCGAGAACCAGCTGCGGCATTCGCAGAAGATGGAGGCGGTCGGCAGTCTCGCCGGTGGCGTGGCGCACGACTTCAACAACGTGCTCCTTGCAATCGGCGGCTATTGCGAGCTGCTGTTACGGGAGCTCGACGACGACGATGTCCGCAGAAGCAGCGTGGCTGAGATCCAGAAGGCCGCCGGCAGGGCGGCGGCGCTCACGCGTCAGCTGCTCGCGTTCAGCCGGAAGCAGGTGCTCCAGCCGCAGCTTGTCGATCTCAACGAGGTCGTCGCCGGGCTCGAGCCGATGCTGCGTCGGCTGATCCGCGGGGACATCGCGCTCCTGGTCGAGGCGGGAACGTGGCCACTCACGGTGCTCGCCGATCCCGGTCAGCTCGATCAGGTCGTCCTCAACCTGACCCTGAACGTCCGTGACGCCATGCCTGAGGGCGGGGAGCTCTCGATCTCTGCCGGCGTCGCGATCCTCGAGCCGCACGCGGCCGAGGCGATCGGTGCGCGACCGGGGCGGCACTGCTACGTGTCCGTCTCGGATACCGGAGTCGGGATGGACGCCGAGACGCAGTCGAGAGTATTCGAGCCGTTCTTCACCACGAAGCCGTCGGGCGAGGGCACAGGGCTCGGGCTCTCGACCGTTTACGGCATCGTCGCGCAGAGCGGCGGGGCGGTCTCGGTCGAGAGCGCGCCCGGTTGTGGCAGTGTGTTCACCGTCTACCTTCCCGAGCGCCTTGATCCGGTCCGGCAGGCGGTCGCACCGGCCCACGCGCGGTCGGTCTCCGTTCAGGCCGGGTCGAGCGCCGGCAGGCCGTCGATCGAGGCGGCGTTGCGCTCGCGGACGTAGTCCCGCACGCCCTGCTCGCCCTTGCTGTCCAGCCAGAGCTCCCGCTGCGGACGCTCGCCGACGTACTCCATCAGCGGAACGCCGTACCCGCATGAGTCAGAGACTCGCTCGACGTCTATCCGAATGACGCCGCGGATCCCGTCGCCGGGATCCTCGCTCGAGGCCACCTCACCACGCCCGTGGAGGCGGACGATGCGCGGTGGCCCCTCGAAGGCGCAGAGCATGACGACGATGCGCCCGTTCTGGCGCAGGTGCGCGATCGTCTCGGCGCCGCTGCCCACGTGGTCGTCGTATTCGACTGTGTGCTCGTCGACGATCCGCAGCGTGCCGATCGGCCCTTTCGGGCTGAGGTTGACTCGCCCGCCCTCACTCGGCGCCGTCGCAACGAAGAAGAGCGGCTGGGCGCGGATCCAGCCCGCGAGCTTGGCGTCGATGCCGTCGAAGACCTTGCCCACCGTGGGAGCCTAGCGTCCCTTTCGGACCGACCGGGGACAGTCCCCGGTCCTGCCCGAAAAGGACAGAGGAGTGGCTACAGCCGGCGATCACGGCGGTGCCCTTGCGAGCAGGGAAGACGCCGCGTACCATGCGATTGACTGACGAGTCAATCACCCAGGGAGCAGAGACCATGACGGCGATCGAGCAGGACGTCGCGGGCGGCATCTCGTTCGCGCTGACCAACGAGCAGAAGGAGCTGCGTGCGCTCGCACGCGAGTTTGCCGAGAAGGAGATTCGCCCCAAGGCGGCCGAGTACGACGTCCACATGACCCACCCGGCCGAGATCGTCGTCAAGGCGCACGAGCTGGGGCTGATGAACCTCCACATCCCGGAGGAGTACGGCGGGCTCGGGCTGGGCGCGTTCGACGGGATGCTCGTCGGCGAGGAGCTGAACTGGGGGTGCTCGGGCATCGGCACCTCGCTGGGTGCGAACGGCCTCGGCGCCGGGCCGGTGATCATCGCCGGCAGTGACGAGCAGAAGGCGGCGTGGCTGCCGCCGCTCCTGGAGCAGCCGATCCTCTGCTCGTTCGGCCTCTCCGAGCCGGAGGCCGGCTCCGACGTCGCCAAGCTGAAGACGACCGCAGAGCGTCGCGGCGACGAGTACGTCCTCAACGGCTCGAAGACGTTCATCACGAACGCGGGGTACGCCGCCTGGACCGTCGTCTTCGCCAAGACGGATCCGACCAAGGGCCACCGCGGCATCTCGGCGTTCATCGTGCCGATGGACACGCCCGGAGTGACGATCGAGACGCACCTCGACAAGATGGGCCAGCGGGCCACCGACACCTCCGCTTTCGCGCTCCAGGACGTCGTCCTCCCGGCTGCGAACCGCCTGGGCGAGGAAGGGCAGGGCTTCAAGATCGCGATGCAGACGCTCGACTTCACGCGACCAGGCACGGCCGCCGGCGCCGTGGGCGTCGCCCAGGCGGCGTACGAGTTGTCGGTCGAGTACGCCAAGCAGCGCGTCACGTTCGACATGCCGATCGCGATGCACCAGGGCGTCAACTTCATGATCGCCGACATGGCCACGGAGATCGAGGCCGCGCGCCTGCTGACCTGGCAGGCGGCGTGGATGCTCGACCGGGGCCAGCGGGCGACGCTCTACTCGTCCTTCGCGAAGCGGTTCGCCGCAGACACTGCGATGAAGGTGACGACGGACGCGGTGCAGGTCTTCGGTGGCTACGGCTACATGAAGGAGTATCCGGTCGAGAAGCTCATGCGCGACGCGAAGCTCTTCCAGATCTACGAGGGCACCTCGCAGATCCAGCGGCTCGTGATCGCCAAGGAGATCTTCCTCCCCCGCGGCGACTAGCGTAGGGTCGCGCCGTGAGCATCGAGATCGACCTCTCGGGGCGCGTTGCGCTCGTCACAGGCGGTTCGCGCGGCCTGGGTCGTGCGGATGCGCTGACGCTGGCGCGGGCCGGGGCGGACGTGGTGATCGCGGACCTGCTCGTCGAGTCGGCGGCCGAGTCGGAGGAGACCGACAGTTACGGCGTGCTCGCGACCGTCGCGCGAACGCAGGGCCTCGTCTTCTCCGAGGCGACCGCGGCGGAGATCCAGGGGATGGGGCGTCGGGCGGCTGCGATCAGGTGCGACGTCACGGACCGCGAGCAGGTCGACGCGGTCGTCGCTCGGACGGTCGACGAGTTCGGCGCGGTGGACATCCTCGTCAACAACGCCGGCACGCTGGACCACGTCGGCCAGATCCACGACCAGCGGCTCGATCTCTGGGAGCGCGACCTGCGCGTCAACCTGACCGGTGCGTTCAACTGCGCGCAGGCCGTCTGGCCGCACATGAAGGAGCGCGGCTGGGGTCGAATCGTGAACATGGCGTCGGTCGTCGGCAAGCTCGGCGGCTTCGGCCAGGCGTCGTACTCGACGACGAAGGCGGGGATCCTCGGGCTGACGAAGACGCTTGCCATGGAGGGCGGCCGGCACGGGATCACGTGCAACGCGATCGTGCCGGGGATCATCGGCACGGAGGCTTTCAACATGGCCAACCCGGCGATGAACGAGCGGATTGCCGCGCGGACGGTCTTCAAACGGCCGGGCGAACCGCAGGACATCGCCAACGCGATCGCGTTTCTCTGCTCCGACCTGGCGGGGTACATCACGGGCGTCGAGCTGAACGTCTCGGGCGGCGTCGAGCTCTTCGTCTTCTGAGCGGCTGTGTCTGCCGTCCGGCGTGTCGTTTTCAGACTCCACCGGGGACAGTCCCCGGTCATGGCGTTTTCGGACATGTAGATGAGCGTCAAAACGGGCCAGGAGCAGGGAATTTCGTTCCGGCTGACGCCGGAGCAGGAGGAGTTGCGCGCCCTCGCGCACGCGTTCGCCGAGGGCGAGCTTCGCCCCGTCGCGGCCGCGAGTGATGCGGCGGGGGAGTTTCCCGACGGGCTCCTCGCGCAGGCGGCACGGCTCGGGCTGACGTCCTACGCCGTGCCGGCCGAGTACGGAGGCGGCGGGGTCGACGCGGTGACCGCGTCGTTGATTGCCGAGGAGCTCTCCTGGGGGTGCGCCGGTCTTGCGGCGACGATCCAGGCGACCATGTTCCCCGTCCGGCCGCTGCTCGCGTACGGCACGGACGCGCAGAAGGACGCCTGGCTGCCCCGGATCGCCTCGGAGGGCGGCTTCCTCTCCGCCATCGCATTCACCGAGCCGGGCGCCGGCTCGGACGTCTCCGCGCTCGAGGCGAGCGCACGCCGCGAAGGCGACGAGTACGTCCTGAACGGCGAGAAGGTCTACGTCACGAACGGCGGCATCGCCGAACTGACGATCGTCTTCGCCAAGCTCGACGACGCCATCACCGCGTTCCTCGTCGAGCGCGGCGACCCCGGCGTCTCGGCCGGGCGCAAGGAGGACAAGCTCGGGCTTCGCGCCTCGTACACCGGCACGCTTCTCCTCGAGGACGCCCGCATCCCGGCCGACCGGCTCCTCGGCCCGGAGGGTCTCGGCTTCCAGATCGCGCTGGACTTCTTCCAGGTCTCGCGCCCGCAGGTCGCCGCCGGCGCGCTCGGCGTCGCCCGCGCCGCCTTCGAGTACGCGACCGAGTACGCGCGCGAGCGAAGGGCGTTCGGCAAGCCGCTCCTCTCGAAGCAGGGCGTCTCGTTCAAGCTCGCCGACGCGGCGATGAGGATCGAGGCTGCGCGGCTCCTGATCTGGCGCGCCTGCGAGGCGGTCGACCGCGGCGAGGACGCCGGCCTGCTCGGCTCCTATGCGAAGGCGTTCGCCGCCGACACGGCCATGGACGTGACGACCGACGCGGTTCAGATCCTCGGCGGCGCCGGGATCATGCGCGACCACCCGGTCGAGAAGTGGATGCGCGACGCCAAGGTCTTCCAGATCGTCGAGGGCACCTCCGAGATCCAGCGCCACGTGATCGCGACGTACCTGCGCCATGGCGTCTGACGTCGTCGGCGTCATCAGGCGGGACGACGGCGTCGCGGTCGTCGAGCTGAACCGCCCGCCGATGAACGCGATCGACGAGTCGGTCGTCAGGGGCATCGCCGCCGCGACCGAGGTGCTCGCCGCCGCGACCGACGACGTGCGCGCCGTGCTCGTGCGAAGCGCGGTCGAGGGCGTCTTCATGGCCGGTGCCGACATCACGGGGTTCCAGGACATCTCGGCCGAAGATGCAGAACGCGCCGTCGCGGTGCAGCAGGTGTTCACCGCGTTCGCCGAGCTGCCCCAGCCGACGGTCGCCGCCATCAACGGCCACGCGCTCGGCGGCGGCTGCGAGCTCGCGCTGGCGTGCGACTTCCGCTTCATGGCCCGCAATCACGGGCTGATCGGCCAGCCGGAGGTGCGCCTCGGCCTGATTCCCGGCGCGGGCGGGACGCAGCGTCTGACCCGGCTGCTGGGCCCGGGCAGGGCCGCGTCGTACCTGATGAAGGGGCTTCAGGTGGGCGCGGACGACGCCGAGCGGGAGGGCCTCGTGCATTTCGCCGTCGACGAGGGAGAGCTCGAGCAGCGCGCGCTGGACTTCGCGACGAGTCTCGCGCGCCAGGCGCCGATTGCGCTGCGGGCGATCAAGCGCGCCGTCCGCGCAGCGGGGACACCCGACGGATACGCGACCGAGCGCGAGGGATTCCGGGAGACCCTCGGCTCGGAAGACGCGCAGGCGGGCGTCGCCGCATTCTTCGCCGGCGAGAAGCCGAGCTTCACTGGCCGTTAGGGACGGCCGCTACACTGCCCGCTTGAGCGCGCGCGCGTCAGTCCGTCCTGCCCGATATCGCCGGCGCCGCTCGCGCCTCGCGTCGCCGTCGCTGCACCGGACCGTCGCTCTCGTCGTGGTGCTTGGCTGTGCGTCGCTGATCGTCGGTCTCTCGTTCGCCGGCTCGCCCACACGGCTGGCGGACGGCACGCACATCGCCGGGATCGACGTCGGCGGCCTTTCGCCCTCCGCGGCGCGCCGGCTCCTGGAGCGGCGCTCGGCCGAGCTCGTGAAGGTGCCCGTCGTCTTCACGGCGGGCGGCGAGCGGTTCCCGATCACGCCCGAGCGCCTCGGCGTCGAGGTGGACTGGGCCGCCGCGGTCCGCGCGGCCGAGCGGCAGGGCGAGGGCTTCGGTCCCGTTCGCGGCTTCAAGCGCCTTCGCGTCCGCTTCTTCCCGGGCGACGTGCAGCCGCCGCTCCGGGTCTACGAGGCTGCGCTCCAGTACGAGCTCGGCCAGCTGAAGACCGCGATCGACCGCCCACACCGCCAGGCGGCGCTCGAGCGCAGGGGCCTCCGGATCGTCACGGTGCCCGCGCAGACCGGGATCGTGCTGGATCGCGGCGCGGCAGGCGATGTGATCGTCCGCTCGCTCGCATCGTTCGAGCGCCGGACTTCGGTTCCGCTGCCGGTGCACGAGGACGCGCCGACCGTCGTCGCATCCGACCTCCGCGCCGCTCGGATCGACGCCAGGCGCGCCGTCTCCGCCCCCGTTCGCCTCGTGTTCCAGCAGACCGCCTGGCGCATCCCGCGCTGGCGCATGGCCGAGATCCTCGAGCTGCCGTCCGGCGGGCGCACCGACCTCCGGATCGGCGGGCGCGGCGCCGACCGCTGGTTTGCGAAGCTCGCCAAGCGGGTCGGCCATGGCCCGGTGGACGCAGGCTTCGCGGTCGCCGGCAACTCGGTCCGGGTCGTCCCGGCGAAGCCGGGGGTCGGGATCGACGCCCCCGCCACGGGCGCTGCGATCCTCGCAGCGGCGACGACCCCGGGCGAACGGCTCGCACGGCTCGCGGTCACGACCGCCGCGCCGAAGCGCTCAACCGAGGACGCGAAGGCGATGGGCGTCACCGGCCTGGTCGGCACGTACACGACGCTCTACGGCGGCGAGCCAAACCGCCTCCACAACGTGCGCCTCGTCGCGCAACTCGTCGACGACCACCTGATCGCTCCCGGCGCGACCTTCTCCTTCAACGCGGCGACCGGCGAGCGCACCGCCGAGAAGGGCTTCCTCGAGGCGCCCGTGATCATCAACGGGGAGCTGCAGACCGGGCCTTGGCGGCGGCGTCTGCCAGGTGTCCACCACCGTCTTCAACGCCGCATTCGAGGCGGGCCTCCCGATCGAGACCCGCACGAATCACGCCCTCTACATCAGCCACTACCCACTGGGTCGGGACGCGACGGTGAACTACCCGGACACCGACCTGAGGTTCCGCAACGACACCGACAAGTGGTTGCTGCTGCGGACGTTCGTCGGCTCGTCCGCGCTGACCGTCAGCCTCTACGGGGCGCCGCAGCACCGGCGCGTCGAGACGGAGACGGCGCCGCTCCGAGTCGTCGCACAGCCGCCCGTCCAGCGGACCGAGGATCCCACCCTCCCGGTCGGCAAGACCGTGGTGGACGACTACGGCGAGCCGGCGCGCGCGACGAGCGTGCACCGGACCGTCTACGCACCCGACGGGAAGCTCCTCTACGACACGACGTGGTACTCGTCCTACGTCTCCGAGCCGAAGCTCGTCCGCGTGGGGACGAAGAAGCCGAAGCCCAAGCCGGAGAAGGAGCCGCCGCCGAAGACCGAGGCTCCGAGAGACACCCCGGCCACGGACGGCGCGGCGCCCGGCCACGGACGGGACTACGACTACGACGCCGGCCGCCCCCGAGCCGCAGCACTAGCCTCTGCCCGCTCGATCGCCTCGATCAGCCACTGCGGGACGCGGGTGGGCAGGAAGCTCTCCCGGTCGACGGTCGCGTGGCCGGTCCAGCCGTCCGCGATCGGCTCCCCGTCTCGCTCGATCACGTACTCGTAGCGGAAGCGGGCGCCCTTCACGGCCCGGCAGCGCGCGTGCACGCGGAGTCGATCGTCGAAGCGCGCGGGCTGGAGGTAGCGGACGTGCGTCTCGAGCACGAGCGCCTCGATCCCCTCGTCGCGCAGCTTCGGGTAACCGCCCGCGTAGCGCTCGAGGTATTCGACGCGCGCCAGCTCGAACCAGACGAGGTAGTTCGAGTTGTGCGCGACGCCCTGCGCGTCCGTCTCCGCGAAGCGAACGCGGACGTCGGTCGAGAAGGTGTAGCCCTCCATCGCGGGCGAGGATACTTGCGCGCATGTCCGCCGAGGCGCTCGCCCAGCTGATCCGCGACAACCAGCCGTGCGTCGTGCTCACGGGCGCGGGCGTCTCGACCGAGTCCGGGATCCCGGACTTCCGCTCGCGCGACGGCATCTGGAGGAGGTACGACCCGATGGAGTACGCGACGATCCAGGCGTTCCGCCGCGACCCGGTCAAGGTCTGGGACTTCTACGCGCGGCGGCTGGGGGTGTTGCAGGCGGCAGAGCCGAACGCCGCGCATCTCGCGTTGGCGCGCCTGGAGCAGCTCGGCTGGGTCGAGGCGGTCGTGACGCAGAACGTCGACCGGCTGCACGAGCGGGCGGGATCGCGGGACGTGGTCGAGGTGCACGGGTCGCTGCGGACCTCGAGCTGCCTCGACTGCGGCCACGTCGAGGGCTTCGACCGCGTGGTCGAGCTCCTGCCGACGCCGCGCTGCGACCGGTGCGGCGCCGTGCTGAAGCCGGACGTCGTCATGTTCGGCGAGCTCCTTGCCCGCGGCCGCGATCGAGCGGTCGTTCGAGCTCGCGCGCGAGGCGGCGCTGCTGCTCGTGGTCGGCTCCTCGCTCGAGGTTCACCCGGTCGCCTCGCTGCCCGACGAGACGCTGGCCGCGGGCGGGAGCTCGCGATCGTGAACCGGGGCTCGACGCCGTACGACCGGCGCGCCGCGCTCGTCGTCGACGGCGCCGCCGGGGAGGTGCTCGCGTGCGTGAGTTCGACGTTCTCGTCGTAGGCAGCGGCTTCGGCGGCTCGGTCGCCGCTCTGCGCCTGGCCGAGAAGGGCTACCGCGTGGGCGTGCTCGAAGCGGGTCGGCGGTTCGAGGCGGAGGACTTTCCGCGCACGAGCTGGCGTGTGCGCCGCTTCCTCTGGGCGCCGCGCCTCGGCTGTCGGGGGATCCAGCGGCTGACACTCCTGCGCGACGTGCTCGTCCTCTCCGGGGCAGGCGTCGGCGGCGGGTCGCTCGTCTACGCGAACGTCCACTACGAGCCGCCCGCGTCGGTCTGGGACGATCCCGCGTGGGGCGAGTCGCTGCGCCCCTACTACGAGCTCGTGCGGCGCATGCTCGGGACGACCCTGACGCCGTTCGACTCGGAGGCCGACGTCGTCATGCGCGGTGTGGCCGAGCAGCTCGGCGCCGGCGACTCGTTCGAGCGCACCCCGGTCGGCGTCTGGTTCGGCGAGGACGGGGTCGATCCGTACTTCGGCGGCGACGGGCCGCTGCGGAACGGCTGCAGGCGCTGCGGCGGCTGCATGGTGGGCTGCCGCTATCGGGCGAAGAACACGCTCGACCTCAACTACCTGTGGCTCGCCGAACGGCTCGGCGCCGAAGTTCTGCCCGAACGCGAGGCGACGCTGCTTCGCCGCGGCGGCGGCGCCTGGGAGGTAGAGACCCGGCGGCCCGGCTGGTCGCGCAGGCGCGAGACGTTTCGCGCGGACCAGGTCGTCCTCGCCGCCGGCGTCCTCGGCACGCTCCGGCTGCTGCTCCGCTCGGAGCTCGGCGGCCCGCACGTGGGCGAGAATGTGCGCACCAACTCGGAGGCGCTCGTCGGCGCCGCGGCGCGGCGCGTGGACGTCGACTACTCGCGCGGCGTCGCGATCGGCTCGTCGTTCCACGTCGGCGAGGACACCCACATCGAGCCGGTGCGCTACCCGAAGGGGTCGAACCTGATGGGTCTGCTCGGGACGGTGCTCGTCGACGGTGGCGGTCGCGTGCCGCGTCAGGTGCGGTTCGCGGGCGCGGTCGCCCGCCGGCCGATCGTGTTTCTGCGCAGCCTCTCCGTCCGACGCTGGTCGGAGCGGACGATCATCGTGCTGGCCATGCAGAGCCGCCCGAGTGCGCTCCGCGTGCGCCTCCGCCGCGGTCGGCTGACCTCGGACGGCTCGGATGTGCCGAGCTACATCCCCGTCGCGAACGAGGCGGCGCGCATCGCGGCCGACCTGATCGGCGGCGACGCCGGGAGTGCGGTGAACGAGGTGCTGCTGGACGTCCCGACGACGGCACACATCCTCGGCGGCGCCTGCGTCGGCACGGTGCTCGACGGCTATCACCGCGTCGTCGCCGAGCCAGGGCTCCACGTCGTGGACGGGAGCTCGGTGAACGCGAACCTCGGCGTCAACCCCTCGCTGACGATCGCGGCTCAGGCGGAACGGGCGATGGCCTACTGGCCGCGGTGCGGCGCAGAGGACACGCGTCCCCCGCTGGGCGCGGGCTAGGCGGCGGCGCGCTGGAGCGGGCGCTCTTCGAGCACCCGGCCGCAGGCGCTGCACACGGTCCGCGCGAGCTGGTACGGGATCCCTGCGCGCTGGACGATCACGCGGATCGTGGTCTTCTCGTGGCGGTGGTTCGGCTGCACACCTCCAAGGTACGGCCTGCCGCGGCGGCGGCGAGACACAAAAGGGTCAACATTCGGTGACGAGTTCTCGAACTCGATCAGTCGTCGGGGACGAGCGTCAGCTGCAGGTGGTCATCGAGCGCGGAGAGGCCGACGCCGACGAGCCGCAGCGGGCCCGGCCGCTCGGCGAGTGCGCGGTCGAGCAGCCGGCACGCGAGCTCGCCGATTCGCGCCGCGTCGTCGGTGCCGACGGGGAGCGTCGCGGAACGGGTCCGGATCGAGAAGTCGGGGTAGCGCAGCTTCGTCGTCACCGTCCGTGCGGTCTGGCGCTTCTTCGCGAGGTGCTCGGACAGCCGGTCGGCCATGCGTCTCAGCTCGTCGTGCAGCTGCTCCGGGTCACCGACGTCGCGGGCGAAGGTCTCCTCGTGCGAGATCGAGATCCGCTCGACCTGCGTCTCCAGTCCGCGCGGGTCGACGCCGTTGGCTCGGTCGCGGAGCAGGCCCCCGACCTTCCCCGGCAGGATCGCGCGCAGGTCCTCGTCGGTGAGCGAGGCGAGCGCGCCGACGGTGTCGACGCCGGCGGCGCGCAGCCGCTCGGCGGAGCGCGGCCCCACGCCCGGCAGCAGGCGGATGTCGAACGGGGCGAGGAAGGCCGCCTCGCGCCCCGGCCGGACGATCGTCAGCCCGGCGGGCTTGCGGCGGTCACTCGCCACCTTGGCGACGACCTTGGACGTCGCGACGCCCAGCGAGCACGTCAGGCGGGTCCGCGTCAGCACCGCTGCCTGGACGGCCTCGGCGAGCGCTGCGGCCTCCGTGAAGTTGCGCGAGATCGTCCCGAGGTTCAGGTACCCCTCGTCGAGCCCGGTGCGCTCGACCGTCGGCACGACTTCGCGGACCGTGCTCCAGACGTCGTGGGAGTACTCGCGGTAGACGCTGTGTCGAGGGTGGACGAAGACCGCGTGCGGGCAGCGACGGTGCGCCTCGGCGCAGCTCATCGCCGAGTGGATGCCGAATCTGCGGGCGGCGTAGTTGGCGGTGGCGACGACGCCGCGACCCTGCGGCTCCCCGCCGACGACGAGCGGCCGGTCGCGGAGCTCGGGGCGCTCGAGCTCCTCGACAGCGGCGTAGAAGGCATCCAGATCGAGGTGCGCGACGATCACGAAGCCAGGGTACGCGGCGCCCTGGACGGGCCGCTCGTCATGGCCGTTTTGGACACGACAAGGGACTGTCCCCGGTATGCGTGCGGTTGTGCGTGGGCAGTGGCCTTTTCCGACATGACCGGGGACTGTCCCCGGGTCGTACGCTCCGTCTCTTTCGGCCATGACGGGGGACTGTCCCCTGTGACGGCTGAAGGAGTCGCCGTCGCTGTCGCTTCCGGACCTGTTCGCCCGCCGCAACCCGGCTGCCGCGGTCGGAACACACCGGTGGGCGCGATCGTGGCAGGCTCCGACTGCTCGCTGTCGAACAAGCGAGGCTCCTTGCAGCTGACGACAAGTCACGCGGGTCCGCTAGAGAAAGGGAGACATGGCTCAGAAGAACCTGATCGAAAAGCTCGCCGACGCCGGCGAGGACGCGCTCACGAAGCTTGCAGGCTCGCCCGGGGCGCACAGGGTGCTCGAGGCGACGACCGGTGTGACGAAGCGCCTGGACGAGATGCAGAAGCGGCTGCGCGGACTCGCGGAGGTCGAGAAGAAGGTCGCCCAGCTCGAGCGGCGCGTCGCGAAGCTCGAGGGCGCATCGAAGTCGAAGGCGCCGGCGAAACACTCCGGCTCGAAGGCGTCGTCCTCGGAGAGCGCCGCGGCTGACGAGAAGAAGACGGCTGAGGAGAAGAAGACGGCCTAAGCCGGCACGCGCACGCGCAGCGCGAGCGGGACGATCTCGAACGTCGCGGGCGTGGTGCCCACCTGCTCGCCGTCGAGCTCGATCGGGAGGTGCTCCTGCGCGTCGACGCGGACACGTGCGGACCGGAGCAGGTCGACCTTCGGGTGGTCGAGGTGCTTGCCCTTGTAGAGCTTCGGCGCCGTGGTGATGAAGTCCAGCTTGTTGACGTCGCCGATCAGGACGATGTCGAAGAGGCCGTCGTCGGGCTTCGCGTCCGGTGCGAGCCACATCGCTCCGCCGTGCCACTGCCCGTTCGCGACGATCACGTCGTGCATGCGCCCGGTGTGCGTCTCGCCGTTCTCGAGCTCGACCGTGACCTCGGTGTTCTTCCAACGGAGGAAGACCTGCGTCAGCGCCACGAAGAAGGTCACCTTGCCGCCGAGCGCTTTCGACATCCCGTTCGCGCGCTGCGCGACGGCGCCGCTCATGCCGACGGAGCCGACGTTGGCGTAGAAGCGCTCCTGCTCGGTGCCGTCCCAGGCGCGGTAGGCGACGCGGCCGGCGTCGACCTCCTTCGCAATCCCGGTCGCGGCCGTGCGAATCGCGGGGTCGAAACGGTTCGGGATCCCGTGCGTGCGGACGAAATCCATGCCGGTGCCGAACGGGATCGTCGCAAGCTCCGGCCGTCGCCCGGACCGTAGGAGCCCGTTCACGACTTCGTTCAGCGTCCCGTCGCCGCCGACGGCGACCAGCAGGTCGGCGCCCTCGTCGGCCGCGCTGCGGGCGAGCTCTATCAGGTGGCCGGGGTGCTCCGAGAACAGCGTGTCGCCGGCGAGGCCGAGGCTCGCGGCTCGGTGCGCGAGCTCAGGCCAGCGCCTACCCGTCGCCCCGTTCCCCGATGCGGGGTTGACGAGGAAGACCGTCTTCACCGCTAGTGCTCTGCGGTGACGGTGTCCAGCGCGACGCGGGTCATCCGGTCGACCGAAGCTCGCAGTTCCTCGTCGGCGATCCGCTTGAACTCGCCGTCGACGACGATGTCGCTGATGGTGAGGAGGCAGCCTGCCTCGACGCTGCGCAGCGCGCCGACGGTGAAGAGCGCCGCGGCCTCCATCTCGACGGCCAGGACGCCACGCTTCGACCAGCGCTCGTACTGGCCGTCGTCCGGGTTGTAGAAGAGGTCGCTCGAGACGATCGGGCCGACGTGCATCGCTTGCCCTGCCTCCTTGGCGACGTGCACGGAGCCGTGGATCAGGCTCCAGGAGGCGGTCGGGCAGTGCGGTTCGTTGCCGACGAGATGCATCGCCGTCGCGTCGGCCGGAACGGCGGAGATGGCGACGATCAGGTCGCCGAGGCTGTGATGCGGCTGCAGGCCGCCACAGGTCCCGACGCGCATCAGCTTCTTGCAGCCGAGCTGGATCAGCTCCTCGAAGACGATCGTGGCGCCGGGGCAGCCCATGCCGGTGCCCTGGACGGAGACCGGCTTACCCTCCCAGGTGCCCGTATAGCCGAGCAGGCTCCGCTCGGCGTTCTTCTGCTCCGGGCTGTCGAGGTACGTCTCGGCGATGTACTTGGCGCGAAGCGGGTCGCCGGGGAGGAGGACTGCCTCGGCGTAGTCGCCGGGCTCGGCGCGAACGTGAATCGGCATGGCGGAGACCCTAGTCGCTCCGCGGAGGCATCCGCGGAGGAGCCGCCGGGGACAGTCCCCGGTCATGGCCGAAAAGGGCGTGCGAGGAGGCGCATGCCCACAGCAGGGGACAGTCCCCGGTCATGGCCGAAAGGGACGCGCGAGGCGGCGCGCAACGCCGCAACAGGGGACAGTCCCCGGTCATGGCCGAAACGGGCAGGATTTGCGCCATGCCACGCCTCGTCGAACCGGAGCTCGAGCAGGTCCTCGCCTTCTGCGCCGAGGACCCCGTCGAGCGCGTCTTCCTCGAGGACATGGCACGCCGCGGGATGGGGCGCTTCACAGGGCTTGTGAGCGGGGCGGGACTCATCACCGGCACGGGACCCGCCGCCGGCAAGGGGCGCGCAAACGCCGAGAAGCTCGTAGCCCTCTGCCACGTCGGCGCCAACCTCGTCCCGTCGGGCCGCGGGTGCGGGGCGTTCGCCGGGGCGGCGCGCAATGGCCGTGCGCGGATGATCATCGGCGAGGAGGGCGCGGTGACCGAGCTCTGGAAGGAAGCCGTCGACTCCTTCCCCGCGCCGCGCGAGGACCGGCCGGGACAGCCGGTGTTCAGGCTCGACCAGGCGCCGGAGCCGGGCGACACGCGACTCCGCTCGGCCACCCTCGACGACCTCGACCTGCTGGTGCCCGCGGCCGCCCGCGACCCACCTCGAGGAGATCGGCATCGATCCCCTTCGCCGCGATCCCGACGGCTTCCGTTGGCGAACGAGGGCGCAGATCGAGGAAGGCCGGTCGTGGCTCTGGGACGAGAACGGGACGATTCTCTTCAAGGCGGAGGCGTCCGCCTGGACGCCGTCCGCGGTCCAGATCCAGCAGGTCTGGGTCGACCCCGAGGTACGCGGCCGCGGCTACGCCCAGCGCGGGATGCGCGACCTCTGCCGGCTGCTGCTCGCCTCGACGCCGACGGTGTGCCTCTTCGCCCGCCCCGAGAATGCGCCCGCGCTGCGCGTCTACGAGGCGATCGGCATGCAGCGCACGATCACGTACCGGAGCCTCCTCTTCTAGTGGAGACGGCGATCCTCGTCCGGCACGCCGAGAGCGAGCTGAACCCCGGCTCGATCCTGAACGGCGATCGGTCCGTCGCCTGCGGGCTGAGCGAGCACGGCCGCAAGCAGGCGCGCCGCCTCGGGGCGCTCGCCCGGCCGGACGCCGTCGTCACGAGCTCGTTCCAGCGCGCCCGCGAGACGGCCGACGCGGCCTGGCCGCGGGTCCGCGCGAGGAGGACGCGGACTTCGACGAGATCGGGTTCGGCCGCTGGGAGGGACAGCCTTTCGAGAGCTACCGCGACTGGGCGTGGAGCGCCGGTCCGCTCGACGACGCGCCCGGCGGCGGCGAGAGCCGCGTCTCGGCGATCTCCCGCTACGTGGCCGCGTACCGGCGGGTGCTCGCGCGCCCGGAGCCGGCGGTCGCCGTCGTCGCGCACGGTCTCGTGATCCGTTACGTCCTCCTCGCCGCTGAGGGCCACGCTCCCCGTCAGCGCCTCGACGGCGTGCCGCTCGCGGAGCCGTTCCGACTCAGCCGGGACGAGCTGACGACCTCGATCGAACTGCTCCAGGGCTGGCTCGCGGAGCCGGTGTGGCGGTGAGGCGCCTGCTCAAGCTCGCGCTTCTCGCCTGGCTCGCACGCTGGGCCGCCGGCGAGCTCGCGGGCTACGCCGGCCGGCACTGGCGGAAGCCGGGGCCGCCGCCGCTCGAGTCGCCGAGGGCCCCGGGTCACATGCCCGGCCCTCACTCGATCGAGTGACCCGATCGAGTGAGGGGCGAAGCCCCCGCGAGGCCGATAGACGCCGTGATGCGGCGGTTCGGAGTCACTGCGGCTGGACTCCTGCTGGTCGGCGTCGCTGTCGCGACGGCAGGCCGGGCGGAGCCCGCTCACGGAATCCACACCTGCTCGGCGACCGATCGCCACTTCCTGAGCGTGGCCGCGAGCAACGTCGAGACCGTCCAGCTGATGGGACAGAGCTACGTCAGCGGCGACGGTGCGGCAGGCGACGTGATCCTCGCCGCCCGGAACGCCGCGCTCGGCGTCGACCGCACCTCGCCGCGCGACTACTCGCTCAAGGAGGCCCGCGTCTTCGTGCACGGCATGTTCATCGAGTACGGCCGCGCTATCCGAGCCCGCGAGAAGGGCGGCGACGCGGCTTCGCACATGTACCGCGCCTACAGCCTCGCGAACTTCGCGCACGCCACGCTCGACGAGGCCCGGCCGGCGCTGACGCGCGCCGGCTGCGAGATCTCGCCGCTCCTCTGATCCCCTGAGCGACAATGGCGGCGTGGACACCGCCGCCCTCCGAGCACGCGTCGAGGCGCACATCCGCCGGCACCGGCTGATCGAGCCCGCCGGCGCCGTCACCTGCCTCGTCTCCGGAGGGGCCGACTCGACCTGCCTCTGGCACGCGCTCGGGGCGCTCGGCTATCGCGTCGACGCCGTCCACGTCAACCATCGGCTGCGCGGCGACGAGTCGGACGAGGACGCGCGCTTCTGCCGCGAGCGCTTCGGCGCCGAGGTCGTCGACGCGCCGGGCGGCTCCACGGAGGCCGAGCTGCGCGACCTCCGCTACGCCGTCGCTTCCGACCGCCTCAGGGCGACGGGGCACACCGCCTCGGACCAGGTCGAGACGATCCTCTACCGCCTCGCGGCCAGCGGCCGCCCGACGGGGATCCGCCCCCGCCGCGACGACGGCGTCGTCCGACCGCTCCTGACCGTCTGGCGGGAGGAGACCGAGGCCTACTGTCGCGCCGAGGGCCTGCCGTTCCGCCTCGACGCGAGCAACCCCGAGACGAAGCGCGGTCTGATCCGCGGGCAGATCCTGCCGCTCTTGCGGCAGCTCCACCCGGCCGCCGACGAGAACATCCTCCGGGCCCTCGACGAGCGCGAGACGCTGCCCCCCGGCCTCGCCGCGCTGCTCGCCGCCCCACCCGGCTCGCGGCGCGCGGACCTCGGCGGCGGCGTCACCGCCGTGCGGGAGCACGACCGGCTCTGGCTCGAGCGGACCCCGGTACGGCTCGACGGCGAGGTCCGCTGGGGCGAGTGGCGCATCGAGTCCCGCCTCCCAGGCCTTATCGTTAGGGGGTGGCGCCCGGGCGACCGGCTCGCGGGCCGCACCAAGAAGATCCAGGACGTGTTCGTCGACGCGAAGATCCCCCGCTCGGACCGCGAGGCATGGCCTCTGGTCGTCCGAGGTGACGAGGTCGTGGCCGTCCCCGGCATCGTCTCGGCGGACGGGGTGAAGGCGGAACGTGTCGCAGACTGAGCTCGACGGGGCGGTCGGCGAGATCCTGATCGACGCGGACGCCCTGCGCACGCGTGTCGCCGAGCTCGGGCGTGAGATCTCGGAGGACTACGAGGGGCGCGACCTGCTCCTGCTCGGCGTGCTCAAGGGCGCCGTCTTCTTCATGGCCGACCTGATGCGCCACCTGACCGTGCCGTGCGAGATCGACTTCATGGCGATCTCCTCGTACGGCGCCTCGACGGACTCCTCCGGCGTCGTGCGGATCCTCAAGGACCTCGACATCAACATCGAGGGCCGGCACGTGCTCGTCGTCGAGGACATCATCGACTCGGGCCTGACGCTCTCGTACCTGGTGCGAAACCTCGAGTCGCGCGAGCCCGCGAGCCTCGAGATCTGCGCCCTGCTGACGAAGCCCGCGCGGCGCGAGATCGACGTCCCGGTGCGGTACACGGGCTTCGAGATCCCGAACCGGTTCGTGATCGGCTACGGCCTGGATTTCGCGGAGCGGTACCGGAATCTGCCCTATGTGGGGGTCCTGCACGAGGATTTGATCCCGGAAGGGGCCTAACCGAAGTCCACGAACCCCTGTCCAACGAATACCGGGTGCTACCCTCGACTCAGAAAATCCTGTGAATCGCTTCTTCCGCAGCGCGCTCTTCCCCCTGATCGTCATCGTCCTGCTGGTCTGGCTGGCGAGCCAGACGCTGATCCCGCGCTCCAAGAGCGAGAAGAAGACCACCTACTCGCAGCTGATCCAGGCCGTCGACGACGGCGACGTCGCGAGCGCGGTCTTCGTCCCCTCGAAGCGCCAGATCACCGCCGAGCTGAAGGACGGGACGAAGGTCAAGGTCAATTACCCGTCCGACCAGTCACAGGTCCTCTTCCAGCAGTCGCTGCAGAAGAACAAGGTGGAGTTCGACTCCAAGGGCACCGGCTCGTCGCCGTGGTGGTCGATCCTCACGAGCCTGCTGCCGTTCGTGCTCCTGTTCGGCTTCTGGATCTTCCTCATGAACCAGGTGCAGGGCGGCGGCTCGAAGGTGATGTCCTTCGGCAAGTCGCGCGCGAAGCGGATGGCGCCCGACTCGCCGAAGATCGGCTTCAAGGACGTCGCCGGCGTCGACGAGGCCGTCGAGGAGCTGCAGGAGATCAAGGAGTTCCTCGAGAACCCGAAGAAGTTCCAGGCGCTGGGCGCGCGGATCCCCAAGGGCGTGCTCCTCTACGGCCCGCCGGGCACCGGCAAGACGCTGCTCGCCCGCGCTGTCGCCGGCGAGGCCGGCGTTCCGTTCTTCTCGATCTCCGGGTCGGACTTCGTCGAGATGTTCGTGGGCGTCGGCGCCTCGCGCGTGCGCGACCTCTTCGAGCAGGCCAAGCAGGCGGCGCCGTGCATCGTCTTCATGGACGAGATCGACGCCGTCGGACGCCATCGCGGCGCCGGACTCGGCGGTGGCCACGACGAGCGCGAGCAGACGCTGAACCAGCTGCTCGTCGAGATGGACGGCTTCGAGATGAAGGACAACATCATCCTGATCGCCGCCACCAACCGCCCCGACATCCTCGACCCGGCGCTGCTCCGCCCCGGGCGCTTCGACCGCCAGATCGTGGTCGACCGGCCCGACCGGAACGGGCGCCGCAAGATCCTCGAGGTGCACTCGAAGGGCAAGCCGCTGGCGCCCGAGATCGACCTCGACGCGCTTGCGGCGGGCACGCCCGGCTTCACGGGAGCCGACCTCGCGAATCTCGTCAACGAGGCGGCGCTCCTCGCGGCGCGCCACAACAAGAAGACGATCCAGCAGGAGGAGCTGGAGGAGGGAATCATGCGCGTGATCGCGGGCCCGGAGAAGAAGGCCCGCCTGCTCTCCGAGAAGGAGCGCAAGATCACGGCGTTCCACGAGATGGGCCACGCGCTCGTGGGGCACTACCTCGAGAACACCGACCCGGTGCACAAGATCACCATCGTGTCGCGCGGCCAGGCGCTCGGGCTGACGATCTCGCTGCCGACGGAGGATCGCTACCTGACGACGAAGACCGCGCTGATGGAGCAGATCGCCATGACACTCGGCGGTCGCGCCGCCGAGGAGCTGGTCTTCCACGAGGTGACGACAGGCGCGTCCAACGACCTCGAGCGAGTGACGTCGATCGCGAAGCAGATGGTGATGCGCTTCGGGATGAGCGAGAAGCTCGGCCCGCGCGTGCTCGGCCGCAACCACGACATGCCGTTCCTGGGACGCGAGATGGGCGCCGAGCCCGACTACTCCGACGAGATCGCGCGCGAGATCGACGACGAGATCCGCCGCGTGATCGACGAGGGGCACGAGTTGGCGCTCAAGGTGCTCCGCGAGCACATGGACAAGCTCCACAAGATCTCGGAGATCCTGATCGAGCGCGAGACGATCGACCGCGACCAATTCGAGCGGCTGCTGGCCGGCGCGTCCGAGTCGGAGGTCTTCCCGGACGAGACCGAGACGCCCGCCGAGACCGAGGACGAGAAGGAGCGGCGCCCGCAGCCCAAGCCGCGTCCGTTCCCGCTCCCGGGCGGCGCAGCGATGCAGCCGCCCCCGCCGGAGCCAGAAGGCGTCTGAGCCCTCGCGTGGGGCTCGTGCGCGGCGTCGTCGAGGCGGTCAGCCTCAGCGCCACGCACACGCTCAGCAAGCCGAACGAGCCGAGCATCACGCTCCTGACGGGGCTCGGCGTCGAGGGCGACGCCCACGCAGGCGAGACGGTCAAGCACCGCTCGCGCGTCCGGGCCGACCCGACGCAGCCGAACCTGCGCCAGGTGCACCTGATCCACGCGGAGCTGCACGACGAGCTCCGGGCAGCAGGCTTCGACGTCTCGCCGGGCCGGATGGGCGAGAACGTGACCACACGCGGCGTCGACCTGCTCGCGCTCCCGGTCGGAGCGCGGCTCTCTCTCGGCGACGAGGCCGTCGTCGAGGTGACCGGCCTGCGCAATCCCTGCACGCAGCTCGACGGCATCCAGCCCGGCCTGATGGCGGCGACGCTCGACCGCGACGGCGAGGGGAGCCTGATCCGCAAGGCCGGCGTCATGGGCGTCGTGCGCACCGGCGGCGTGGTGCGCGCCGGCGACGTCGTGCGGGTCGAGCTGCCGCCCGGGCCGCACCGCGCTCTCGAACCGGTCTAGAGGCGTGATGTGAAACTCCGGCACGCACGGTTGGTGTGCCAGACGCGGCGCGGTTCAGCTGGCTCGGGCTTGCCCGTAGCAACCACTACGCGCTGTGCCCGATCCGGCTGAACCGCTTGATCTGACCCATCCCCGCACGCACCCCAGTTTCACATCAAACCTCTAGCTCTTCGCGGAGGCGAGCACGGCGTCGAGGACGCCGGGGAAGCGGGCCTCGAGGTCGTCGCGGCGCAACGAGACGAGCCGACGCGTGCCGACGACCCGCGTCCGCGTGACGCCCGCCTCGCGCAGGATCCGGAGGTGGTGCGAGCGCGTCGAGTCCTGCACCGGCAGCGAGATCGTTCCGCACGCGACCTCGGCGCCGGCGGCGAGCTCGGAGACGATCAAGAGGCGGACGGGGTCGCTCAGCGCGTGGAGGACGGAGGTCAGCTCGAGTGCCTCCGTCTCGGGCGCCGGCAACATCGTTCCTTCCAGTTCGACGGTCATCGAAATAGTTTCGCCACGCCGCTCGTTTTCATACTTCGACCACGATCGAAGTATTGCAGGAAGGGAGACCGATGCGCCCGGCAGCCACAGGAGCAATGCTCGCCACTCTCACCACGGTCGTCTGGGGCGGCCAGTTCGTCGTCGGCAAGTCCGCGCTCGGCGAGGTCGACGCGTTCAACCTCACGACCGTCCGCTACGGGATCGCAGCGGTCTTGCTGCTCGCGCTGCTGGCGGTGGTCGAGGGGAGGCAGGCGTTCCGGCTCGAGGGACGCGGCGTCCGGCTGTTCGTGCTCGGCGCCGTCGGCTTCGCGGGCTTCAACCTGCTGGCCTACACGGGTCTCGCCCACGCGCAGCCGCAGAGCGCGGCGTTGATCATGACCCTCGGGCCGCTGCTGACGGCGCTCGTGCTCTGGGCCCGGTCGGGCGTCCGTCCCACCACGGCGACGATCGTGACGCTGGCCGTCGCGCTCGCCGGCGTGACGCTCGTGATCGGACGGGGCGATCCCGCCGCATTGCTCACCGGCGCCGTCGGCTGGGGCGACGCGCTCGTGCTCCTCGGCGCACTCGCGTTCGTCTACTACACCATCGGCGCGTCCGAGTTCGGGCACTTCTCGCCGCTTCGCTTCACGGCGCTCACCGCCGCGCTCGGCTGGATCTCGATCGCGGCTGTGACCTTGGTGGCGGTCTCGGCCGGGCTCGAGCCGCACCCGTCCGGCCAGGCGATCGAGGACATCTGGCTCCAGCTCGTCTACATCACCGTCCTCGGCGTGGTCGTCGCGGTGCTCGCGTGGAACGGGGCCGTCCTCCGACTCGGCCCGCAGAACGCGTCGCTCTTCGGGACGTTGATCCCGGTGACGGCGTTCGCGATCCAGATCGCCCGCGGCTACCGTCCGGGCGCACTCGAGCTGACGGGCGCGGCGATCGCGATCGGCGCGCTGGTCGTCAACGACGTCTGGAACCGGCGACGCGTCCACGTCGGGCGGCCGGCCGTGGCGCCCGTGCGCCGCGAGCGCCTCGAAGCACAGCAGGCCGCCTAGCCTCTAGACGATTGATTCCTAACTAGCGCACTCCCGGCTGGGAGGCCTTCACGCGGCGCATCGCGGCCGCCTCGGTCGCCGTCAAGGCAGTCAGGCCTTGCCGGCGATCGAGTCGACCACGCTGCTTGGTGCATGCCCTCCCCAGAAGCACGCCAGTTAGGAATCAATCATCTAGTTCGCGTCGGCGCCGGCGCCCGTCCTGCCCCAGGACTCCCAGAGCCGCGCGTAGAAGCCGTTCGCATCTACCAGCTCGTCGTGCGAGCCGAGCTCCACGAGGCGGCCGTCCCGCAGCACCGCGACGCGGTCGGCGCGGGCGGCCGTCGAGAGACGGTGCGCGATCGTCACGACGGTGCGGCCCTCGGAGACCTCGGCGAGCGCGCGCTCGACCGCGCGCTCCGTCCCCGGGTCGACGGACGACGTCGCCTCGTCGAGCACGATCACCGCCGGGTCGGCGAGCAGGACGCGTGCGAGCGCGACAAGCTGGCGCTCGCCCGCCGACAGCCGCACGCCGCGCGTCCGCACATCTGTCTGCAACCCGTCCGGCAGGCGCCGGAATCGCTCGAGCGCGCCGATCCGGTCGCAGCGCCTGCTCGACCTCGCCGTCGGACGCGTCAGGCCGTGCGAGCCGCACGTTCTCGGCGATCGTCCCGGAGAAGAGGTGCCCTTCCTGCGGCACGAACACGATCCGCTCGCGCAGCGACGTCAGCGCCACGTCTCGGAGGTCGATGTCGCCGAAGGCGACGGCGCCTGCGACCGGGTCGTACTTGCGCGTCAGCAGCTTCGCGAACGTCGACTTGCCCGCACCGGTCGGGCCGACGAGGGCCAGCCGCTCGCCCGGCTGGATGGTCATGTCGACGTCCTCGAGCACCGGGCGCCCCTCCGAATAGGCGAAGGAGACGCTCTCGGCGACGTGCTCGCCGTCGACCGGCAGCGACCTGCGGGACGTCGTGCTCCGGCACGGCGACCGGCGTCTGGAGCACGCCGACGATCTTCGCCAGCGCCGCCTGGCCCGAGCGCAGCTCGGTGAACCACTCCGCGAGCCGAGCGATCGGCTCGAAGAGGCTCGTCAGGTAGAGGACGAACGCCGCGACCGTGCCGATCGAGATCTGGCCGCTGTCGTAGAGCATCGCCCCGCCGACGAGCACGGCCGCGAGCGAGAGCGCCTGCGCCGCGGAGATCAGCGGCCAGAAGCCGACGTTGACGTAGGAGGCCGCCTTCCAGGCGCGGATCTGCTCCTCGCTCGAGCTCTGGTAGCCGGCGAAGGCGCTCTCCTCGCGGCGGAACCCCTGGATGACGCGGACGCCGGTGAACCGCTCCTGGAGCGCGGCGAGCGTGTCGGCGACGGTGTCGCGGATGCGCGTGTAGGCCGGCTTCGAGAGCCTCCGATAGCGCCACCAGGCGAAGACGAGGATGGGCAGCGAGATCAGCGCGAAGGGGATCAGCTTCGGCGCGAGCACGACCAGGACGACGAGCGTGACGACGAAGAGGAGCAGGTTCCCGACGATCTCGACCAGCACCATGCGCACGAAGGTCGTCAGCGACTGCACGTCGGAGGTCAGCCGCGAGACGAGCACGCCGGCGCGCTCGCCCTCGAAGAACGGCAGCGACAGCTCCTGCAGGCGCTCGTAGGTGCGCGTGCGCAGGTCGGCGAGGAAGCGCTCGCCCGCGCGCGCCGACCAGAGCGTGATCCAGCGCTGCAGCAGCGGCTTGGCGAGCGCGAGAACCAGGTATGCGAGGCACGCCTTCTCGAGCGGGCCGGTCTGCTTCTTCGTCAGTCCCTCGTCGATCGCGTACTTGACCAGCAGGGGCCCGGCGATCTGGACGCAGGTCGAGAGGAGCACCGCGAAGCCGGCGCCCGCGATCAGGCGCGCGTGGCGGCGGAGCAACGGCAGGACGTACTCCCTCACCGCCCGTCCTCCAGGGCAAGGAGGGACCGGTAGCGCTCCGAGCTGCGCGCGAGCTCGGCGTGCGTCCCTTCCTCGACGATGCGTCCTCCCTCGAGCACGACGACCCGCTCGGCGAGCGCGATCGTCGCCGGACGGTGGGCGATCACGATCGTCGTCCGCCCGCGCATGACGCCCTTGAGCGCTGCGCGGATCTCGTGCTCCTTCGCCGCGTCGACGGAGGAGGTCGCGTCGTCCAGCACGAGCACCGCCGGGTCGGCGAGCACCGCGCGCGCGATCGCGAGCCGCTGGCGCTGGCCGCCCGAGAGCGAGAAGCCGCGCTCGCCCAGGATCGTGTCGTAGCCCTCCGGCAGCTCGCGGATGAACTCGTCCGCACCCGCTGCACGCGCGGCGCGCTCGACCTCGTCCGCGCCCGCTACCGGGCGGCCGTAGGCGATGTTGGCGCGCACGGTGTCGCCGAAGAGGAAGGTGTCCTCGCCGACGAGGGCCACCGCGCCGCGCACGTCGGAGAGGGCGAGGTCGCGCACGTCGTGCCCGTCGATCAGCACCGCACCGGCGTCGACGTCGTACAGCCGGACGAGGAGCGACGCCACGGTGCTCTTGCCCGAGCCGGTGCGGCCGACGAGCGCGACCGAGTCGCCCGGCTGGATGTGCAGCGTCAGTCCGTCGAGCACCGGTGCACCGCCCTCGTATGCGAAGCGGACGTCGTCGAAGCGGACGTCGGCCGACCCGGTCGCAGGCAGCGGCACGGGATCCGGTCGCTCGACGACCGTCGGCCGCTGGTCGAGCACCTCGACGATCCGCCCCGAGGCGGCGACCGCGTTCTGGACGGTGGAGATGCGCTGGCCGAGCACGCGCAGCGGCCAGACGAGCAGGGCCACGTAGGCGTTGAAGGCGACGAAGTCGCCGAGCGACAGCTTCCCCTCGATGACCAGGTTGCCGCCGAACCAGAGCACGAGCAGGAGATCCAGCATCGGCAGGAGCTCGAGCGCCGGCAGGAAGACCGCGTCGACGGCGGCCACGTCCAGCGCGCGGTCGAGCACGCGGTCGCTCGTCCGGCGGAACCGGGCCGTCAGCGCCTCGCCGGCCCCGAGCCCCTTGACCACGCGGATGCCCGTGACCGTCTCCTCGACGAGCGCGGACGCGTTCCCGAGCTCCTCCTGCAAGGCCGTCGTCCGGTCGAGGTACCGGCGTGAGTAGCGCCAGAACCCGTAGGAGAGGAACGGCAGCGGCGCGAGGATCAGCAGCGCGAGCGACCAGTTGAGGATGAGGAGCACGATCGAGACGCCGATCACGGTGACGACGTAGCCGAACGTGTGCCCGCTGGCGTCGAGCGCGCGCGACATCAGATCGGCGTCGTTCGACGCGCGGCTCATGAGCTCGCCCGCACCGAAGCGGTCGTGGAAGCGCGCGTCGAGACGGAGCGACTGTGCGAGCAGTCGGTCGCGCGCCGCGGCACCCGAGTAGGAGCGGTTCCGCATCGCGAAGATGTGCCGGAACCCCCCGCCGACGGCCTCGAGGAGTCCGGTCAGCGGCGGCGAGCCCGGCCCACAGTGTAGACCGCGTTGCGGTCGCCGGCCAGCATCGCGTCGATGGCGGACGCTGCGAAGAGCGGCGCGAGGATCGCCCCGATCTGCCAGGTCAGCCCCGAGACGACGGCGAGCGCGACGTCCCGCCGGCGGTCCGCGAACATCGACCCGAGAAAGCGCCAGGCCCCTGCTCTGCTTGCATGGACGGCGCTCACCCTGGAACCCTACTCCGACATGCGCGAGCCGATCGAGACACGGTTTCCCCGTCCGACGGTGATGGGGATCGTCAACGTCACGCCCGATTCGTTCTCCGACGGGGGTGTCCATCTCGACCCCTCGATCGCCGTCGACGCGGCGCGGCAGATGCTCCGGGACGGCGCCCGGATCGTCGACGTCGGCGGCGAGTCGACCCGCCCCGGCTCGGCCGGCGTCCCGGCGGACGAGGAGCTGCGCCGCGTCGAGCCGGTGCTCGAGGCGTTGCTGGGCGAGCCGGTGTCGATCGACACGGCGAAGGCCGCGGTCGCGCGCCGAGCCCTCGAGCTCGGCGCGGAGCTCGTCAACGACGTCACGGCGCTTCGCGGCGACCGCGAGCTGGCCGGCGTCGTCGCCGACGCGGGTGCGTACCTCTGCCTCATGCACATGCAGGGCGAGCCGCGGACGATGCAGGAGAACCCGCGCTACGAGGACGTGGTCTCGGACGTCGCCGCGTTCCTCGAGGAGCGTCTCGCGCTTCGCCGTCGCGGAGGGGATCCCCGAGGAGCACGTCTGCCTCGACCCGGGGATCGGCTTCGGCAAGACCGTCGAGCACAACGTCGAGCTCGTCCGCCGCCTCGACGAGATCGCGGCGCTGGGCCGCCCCGTGCTCGTCGGCCTCTCGCGCAAGAGCTCGCTCGGCAAGCTGCTCGGGGATCCGGAGGCCAGAACGTCGAGCGCCTCCGCGTCGGTCGGCGCCGCGGTGGTCGCGTTCGGCCGCGGCGCGACGATCTTCCGTGTCCACGACGTGCGCGAGCACGTCGACGCCCTCAACGTCTCCGCCCTGCTCGCGCCGTGAGCCTCGAGATCGAGATCCACGGGCTGCAGCTCTACGGCTACCACGGCGTCCTCGACGAGGAGCGTGAGCACGGGCAGACGTTTCTCTTCGACCTCTGGATCGACGGCCCCGAGGTGCCCACCGACCGGATCGAGGACGCCCTCGACTATCGCGGCGTCGTCGAGCTCGTGCGGGAGATCTCGGACGGCACACGGTTCCGGCTGCTCGAGGCCCTGGCCGCAGCCGTCGCCGACGCGATCCGCGACCGCTACGAAGTCGAGCGCGTCAAGGTGCGTGTGCGCAAGCCGCGAGGTGCGGCCGGCAGGGCTGACCGTCGACTGGACCGGCGTCACCGTCGAGCGGCCCTGACGCCGTTCCGCGGTGGGCGGCACTAGCCTGGGGACCGTGACGCTCGCGTACATCGGGTTCGGGTCGAATCTCGGCGACCGCGAGCGGGCGATCCTCGCCTCCGCGGAGCTGCTCGGGGTGACCCGGCTCTCGGCGATCCGCGAGACGGAGCCCTGGGGCTCGCCGATCAGCCGCCGTTCCTGAATGCGGTCGGCGAGCTCGTGACCGAGGAGGGAGCACGCGGGTCTGCTCGAGCGGCTGCTCGGGACGGAGCGCGCCTTCGGCCGCGTGCGCTCCGGGAACCGCGACGAGAGGTGGGGCCCGCGCACGCTCGATCTCGATCTGCTCGCCTACGGCGAGGAGGAGCTCGACGAGCCCGGGCTGACCGTTCCGCATCCGCACCTGCACGAGCGGCTCTTCGTCCTCGAGCCGCTGGCAGAGCTCGCACCCGACCTGAACATCCCTGGAAAGGGGCGGGTTCGGGACCTGCTGGCGCGGCTACAATCGGCCTGATGTCGCACATCGACGAGCTGGACGAGTTCGAGGCGGAGCTCGAGCTCCGGCTGAAGAAGGAGTACGGAGCCGTCTTCGGCCTCTTCCGCTACTGCGTCTTGACGCAGGACGCGACGTACCTCTGCAACAAGCTCGACCTGCAGTACGTGCCGCAGCCGAGCTACCCGTTCTTCCACCTGAAGATGGAGGACGTCTGGGTCTGGGACAAGAACCGGCCGACCCGGATGATCCCGCGCACCGAGGTCTACACCTCGAGCGACGTGACGGTCGAGGAGCTGCGCGGCGAGGGCGACGAGCCGTCGCTGACCGCCGAGGATCTCGCGAAGCGCATCGGCGAGCTGCCCGGCGCCGACGACGAGCTCTGAGACGGCTTTCGGCCCCTTGAGTCCTTGAGCCTTGCGCCGCGGAGGCGCGCGGAGGATCATCGCGGTGCGGGGTCACGGCCGAGGAGGTTCCGGATGCCCTACTACCTGACCCGCTTCAGCTACACGCCGGAGATGTGGAAGGCGCTGGCCGCCGACCCGCACGACCGGCGCGAGGAGCTGGTGCCGTTCTTCGAGGCGGCCGGGTTGCGCATCGTCGACATGTTCTTCGAGTTCGGCGAGCACGACGGCTTCGTCCTCTGCGAGGGCGACAGCATCGGCGCGGCCGCGGTCTCCATCGCCGCGGCGAAGAGCGGTTCGCTCGCCGGCGTCGAGACGACCGTCCTGCTGACGGTCGACGAGATGATCGAGGCGCTCGGGAAGGCGAACTCGCTGCCGTACCCGACGCTCGTCGAGCACGCGGTCACGGCATGAGCCTGCGAGGAGGGCGGCTCCGGCCGCCCTCCTCGCGGCTGTAGGCTCCGCGCCGTGCTGCTCGCGGTCGACGTCGGGAACACGCAGACGGTCCTCGGCCTCTACGAGGGGGAAGAGCTGCGCGAGCACTGGCGCCTCGCGTCGGACCGCTCGCGGACGGGCGACGAGCTGGGCGTCTTCTACTCGGGCCTCTTCGAGCTGGAGAGCGTCGACGGGATCTGCCTCTCGGCGACCGTGCCGACGCTCGTCCGCGAGTACGAGCTGTTCGCCGAGCGGTGGGCGCATGCACCGTTGCTCGTGCTCGGGCCGGGCGTGAAGACCGGGCTGCCGATCCGCTACGACGACCCGCGCGAGGTGGGGCCGGACCGGATCGCGAACGCGGTCGCAGGGCAGGCCCGGTACGGCGCGCCGTGCATCGTCGTCGACTTCGGCACGTCGACGAACTTCGACATCGTCTCGCCCGAGGGGGAGTACGTCGGCGGCGTGCTGGCGCCCGGGATCGAGATCTCCATGGACGCGCTCTTCGCGCGCGCCGCGCGGCTGACGAAGGTGCCGTTCGAGGCGCCGCCGTCCGTGATCGGCAAGACGACGACGGCGGGGCTCCAGTCCGGCCTCGTCTACGGCTTCGCCGGACAGGTGGACGCGATCAGCGCTCGCATCCGCGAGGAGCTGGGGGCGCCGGAGGCGCCCGTGATCGCGACGGGCGGCCTCGCCGACCTGATCGCCCCCCACTCGAGCGCCATCTCGACGGTGGATCCGTGGCTGACGCTCGAGGGCCTGCGCCTCGTCTGGGAGCGCAACCGCTAGCCGGCGAGGACCAACCGGGGACAGTCCCCGGTCATGTCTCGTTCGGCCATGGCCGCGGCCTGGCCGGAGGCGGTTGAGCCTGCGAGGGCCCGAGCCGGGGACAGTCCCCTGTCATGGGCGAGGAGCAACCGGGGACAGTCCCCTGTCATGTCTCGTTCAGCCATGGCCGCGGCCTGGCCGGTGGCGGGGCTCAGCCGCCGCCGTAGATCGAGATCGGCATGCCGTCGAGGAGAACCTCGTCGGCAGGGTCGGGCAGCTCCGCCTCGAGCTGCGCGACGACCGCAGCGGCGCCCGGCGCAGCCGCGAGCAGACGGACGATCACCTCGTCGATCGTGCGGAGCTGGACGAGCTCGTTCTTGAAGGGGCGGGGGAACCGCCCGCGGCCGAGATACCACCCGTAGAACTTCTTCAGGAACCCCGTGGCGCGCCGCTCGCCCAGCTCGCGGACGGTCTCCCTGACGAAGAGGATCAGCTCGGCGGCGACCTCCTCGCGCGACGGCGCCGACTCGTCGCCGTCCGCGATCTCGCGCAGGATCCACGGATTGCCCTGCGCGGCGCGCCCCACCATCACGGCCGCCGCCCCCGTCGTCGCGAGCACGGACTGCGCCCGCGCTCGCGAGGTGATGTCCCCGGACGCGATCACTGGTACGTCGACGAGCGCGACGAGCTCGGCGGTCAGCGAGTGGTCGGCCTCGCCGGTGTACATCTGCTTCGCAGAGCGCGGGTGCAGCGTCAGCACCGACGCGCCTGCCTCGACGAGACGCGGGCCGACGGCCAGGCAGGTCCGCGAGCCGTTCCCGAGCCCGCGGCGCATCTTCACGGAGACGGGAATCGAGACCGCGTCGGCCATCGCCGCGACGATCGCGCAGGCGCGGTCCGGGTCGTCGAGGAGCGTGGCTCCCGCGCCCGTCTTCGTCACCTTCCGTACGGGGCAGCCGAAGTTGACGTCGACGAGGTCGGCGCCCGCTGCTTCGACCATGCGCGCCGCCTCGGCCATCACGGCAGGCTCGGAGCCGAAGATCTGGATCGCGATCGGATGCTCGTCGACGGCGACGCGCAGGTAGCCGAGTGTCCGCTCGTTCCGATGCTCGATCCCTCCGCAGCTGACCATCTCGGAGCAGACGAGACCCGCGCCGTAGCGGCGGCCCTGTCGGCGGAACGCCTGCACGCTGACTCCGGCCATCGGCGCGAGGACGAGCCGCGAGGGGATCTCGACGTCCCGAATCCACCAGGTTTCGCGCAAGTTCACAGACATTTGCGAGAGCAATGGTATCGAGCTACTATTTCCCGTCGCGGTGCGGCCCAGGGGGGCCGCCGCGCTTTTCTTTAGGTGGGGTCAGGAGGCCGCAGTTGAAGGAAGTCATCCTCACGCCCGAGGGGTACGAGAAGCTCAAGCAGGAGATCGACCATCTCCGCGGCGACAAGCGCCGCGAGGTCGCCGAGCGCATCCGGGTCGCCCGCGAGTTCGGCGACATCGCCGAGAACGCCGAGTACGACGATGCGAAGAACGAGCAGGCGATGCTCGAGCACAAGATCGCCTTGCTCGAAGAGCGGCTCCTCTCCGCGCGCGTGATCGAGAAGAAGGACATTGCGAAGGACGTCGTCTCGGTGGGCTCGAAGGTCCGGCTCCGGGACGTCGCTGCCAACAAGACGTTCGAATACCAGATCGTGGGCTCGGCCGAGGCGAATCCGGCCGAGAACAAGCTCTCGAACGAGTCGCCCGTCGGCAAGGCGATCATGGGCCGCAAGAAGGGCGAAGTGGTCGAGGTCGTCGCTCCTAGGGGATCGCTCAAGTTCAAGATCCTCGAAATCAAGGCGGCGTAAGACGGCTCGAGCGCTTCGAGTTTCCCGCCGCAGCGCGGGTGCTCGCGAGCGCCTTCGAGCAGGATCCGGCCTGGCGCTGGGTGATGCCCGAGGCCACGCAGCGCTGCGCGGTACTGACGTGGCTGTTCCAGAAAGGGCTGGAGACCTCGACCTCCGACATCTGGACGACGGAGGGCGACGTGCTGGGCGTGTCGCGGTGGATCCCGCCCGGGAGGCCGCCCGCGCCGATCGGCTCGCTGCTGGTCGCCACGCTCTCCCTGCCAGTTCGGTTCCGTAGCTCGACACGGCGGTTCTTCGCCTACGGCCGGTCGATCGGAGCGCTGCGCAAGCGGGCTCAGCCGCCGGGAAGCTGGTACCTGGACGGAATCGGGGTTCGTGCCGGAGCATCAGGGCAGGGGCGTCGGGGCGATCCTGATGCAGCCCGGGCTCGACGGCGCCGACGCTTCGCGAGCTTCGATCTTCCTGCTCACGAACGAGCCCGCGAACCTGCCCTTCTACGAGCGGTTCGGCTTTCGCGTCGAGGCGGAGGAGGCGACCCCGGTGGGCGGTCCGATCTCGTGGGCGATGACGCGCAGGCCGCAGTAGTTCGAGGCTGTAGTCTCGCCCGCATGCCTGCCGCCAAGCGCTTTCCCGACCGGGCGGAGATCGCAGACGTGCGTGCAGAGGTCGAGCCGCTCGCGGCCGGCGAGGAACTGGAGGCGAAGCGCCGCCTTGCGGGCCGGGTGCTTGCGCGACGCGATATGGGGAAGCTCGTGTTTCTCGACCTCGTCGACCGCTCGGGCCGCATCCAGCTGATCTGCCCGGTGGAACGCACCGGGGAGGTGGACGTCCACCTCGGAGACATCGTCGGCGTGACGGGTTCCCCGGCGCGGGCCCGACGCGGCGAGCCGTCGGTCGTCGTCGACGAACTCGAGGTGCTCTCGCGGATCCGCTCGCCGCTGCCGGACACCTTCCACGGTGTCACCGACGTCGAGCAGCGTTACCGTCGCCGGTACCTCGACCTGCTGATGAACGAGGAGACGCGCGCCGTCTTCGAGACGAGGACGAAGATGGTCGCCGCGATTCGTCGCGTGCTCGACGAGGACGGCTTCCTGGAGGTGGAGACCCCGATCCTGCAGCCGCGCTACGGCGGCGCGTTTGCCGAGCCGTTCGTCACGCACTGGAATTACCTCGACCGTGACTTCTATCTGCGGATCGCCACCGAGCTGTACCTCAAGAGGCTGATCGTGGGCGGCCTCGAGCGCGTCTACGAGCTCGGCAAGGACTTCCGAAACGAGGGCATCTCCTTCAAGCACTCGAACGAGTTCACGATGCTCGAGTGGTACGAGGCGTACGCCGATTACCGTGACGCGATGGAGCGGGTGGAGCGACTCGTCGAGAGCGTCGCGCAGGATGTCCTCGGCACGACCAAAGTCACGTTCCGGGGGCACGAGATCGACCTCACGGCGCCCTGGGAGCGAATCCGGTTCGTCGACGCGCTCGGCCAGCACGGTCTCTGGACGCGGGACGCGGACGAGCTGCGGCAGCGTCTTGAGGAGCGCGGTGTGGACACGTCCCAGGACAAGACCTGGTCACAGCTCGTCGATCACGCGCACAGCCACTTCGTCGAGCCGGCGCTGATCCAGCCGACGATCCTCTACGACTATCCGATCGAGCTCTCCCCGTTCGCGCGAACGACGGAGGATGACCCCTCGCTCGTCGAGCGGTTCGAGTACTTCGTGGGCGGGATCGAGCTCGGCAATGCGTTTACGGAGATCAACGACGCGGAAGAGCAGTCCGAGCGCTTCGCGATGCAGGTCGAGGAAGGAGCCGGCGGCAATGTCGAGGCAGAGCAGGGCGACCCCGACTACGTCGAGGCGCTCTCGTACGGGATGCCGCCCACGGCCGGGCTCGGGCTCGGAATCGACCGCCTCGCCATGGTCCTGACCGGCCGGGACGCCATCCGCGACGTGATCCTCTTCCCCGCACTGCGCGAGCGCAGCAGCCAGACCTGATAGGAGCTCGCGCGCGCCGGGCGGCGGCACGCGAATTTCAGTCCGGCCTTCAGACGACGCGGTTCCAGCGGCCCGCAGCCGCCGCGTCCGGCCGGCGCCAGAGCCCGAGCCGGAGCTCGACGCCTCGAACTCTCCGCCTGCGGTCCAGCGTGTAGGTCGCATCGAGTGCCCGGCGTGTGAGCTCGCTCATCGAGAGACCTGTGCGGCGTGACTCCTCGCGGAGGAACTGATGTTGATACTCGGTCAGGATCACATGGACGTAGCTGGCCATAAGCCATGTCTAGCCATGGCTTACGCATCTGTCTGCAACGACTTCGCACCGATTCGCCACGCCGCCGAACTTCACAGCTTCCTCAAGATCCGCGACTAGACTGCCCGCATGCCAACCTCCGTTGTTACCGGCGGTGCCGGCTTCCTCGGCTCGCACCTCTGCGACTACCTGCTCGCGAGGGACGAGCGGGTGATCTGCGTCGACAACCTCGAGACCGGATCGCTCGCGAACATCGAGCACATCCGCGACGAGGCCTTCACGTTCGTCAACCACGACATGACCTTCCATCTGGAGATCGACGAGCCGGTCGACTTCGTCTACCACCTTGCGGCGCTCGCGAGCCCGATCGATTACCTCCGCCAGCCGCTGCACTCGCTCAAGGTCGGCTCGTACGGGACGCACAACGCCCTCGGGTTGGCGAAGTTCAAGCGCGCGCGCTTCCTGATCTCGTCGACATCCGAGGTCTACGGCGACCCGCTCATCCACCCGCAGAGCGAGAGCTACTGGGGGAACGTGAACCCGATCGGACCGCGCGGCGTCTACGACGAGGCGAAGCGTTACGCCGAGGCTCTGACCATGGCCTACCACAGCCAGCAGGGCGTCAACACGGCGATCGTCCGCATCTTCAACACCTATGGGCCGCGGATGCGACCCCACGACGGGCGGGCAATCCCGAACTTCGTTCGCCAGGCGTTGAACGGGGAGCCGCTGACCGTCTACGGCGACGGGAGCCAGACCCGGAGCTTCTGCTACGTCGACGATCTGATCCGCGGGCTCTACTCGCTCGCGAGCTCGGAGGAGCATCTGCCGGTCAACATCGGCAACCCGGGTGAGTTCACGCTGCTCGAGCTCGCACACAAGGTGATCGAGATCGCCCTCTCGCCCAGCGAGATCGTGTTCGAGGCGCTGCCGACCGACGACCCGCAGCAGCGGCGCCCGGATATCACCAAGGCAAAGCAGGTCCTCGGCTGGGAGCCGGAGATCTCACTCGACGAAGGGCTGCAGCGACTGATCGCGAGCCTTCGGCCCGAGCAGGCCTCGATCGCGTAGTTCTCAGCGGGGGCGACCGCCAGGACAGCCGACTGGCGCGGCCGCTAACGTCGCCGCATGCTGAACAGGGCCGACCGGAGGCGTCGGCTAGCGATCGCCGTCTTCCTGACCTCCGTCTCGCTCGCGGTCGTCGTGTCCGTGGTTGAGCCGACGCGGTATCGGGCCGAGGCAACCGTCGTCGTCGGCGCCACTCCACGCCGGCCGACTGGGAGCGACGCGGCGGCGATGAGGACGTTGCGGGAGCTTGTGCGCACCGAGGTGGTTCTCCGGTCGGCGCTCGACGCCTTGAACGTCGGGGATCTCTCGCCGGACGGGCTCGCGCGGGACGTGCACGTCCGCGTGCCCGAGGGAACGGCGCTGCTCGTGATCTCGGTGGACGACGGATCCCGCACGCGAGCCGCCCAGCTCGCCCACGAGCTCGGGCTCGTCTTCACGCAGCTCGCGCTCGAACGATTCCCGGGCCTTCATGCGAGCCTCTTCGGCAACGCCCGCGTGCTCCCGGGGCACGTCTCGCCACACTGGACGCGGAATCTCGTGGCGGGCACTATCGTCGGCGCCTTCTTGGCACTGCTCGTCCTCCTCGTCCCCGTGCCTGCGCGGCGGGCCGCGCGAACCCCCGCGCCGCCGCGGCGCCCGCCTGCACGCGCGCCCGCCCCGGAACCCGCGCCGCAACAGCGCGTTCCGACGCCCGAGCCCGCCCCGGGGCCGAAGCCGGAGCGTGAATCCGAGCAACAGCCGGAACCGGTGCTCGAGTCGGTGCTCGAACCGCGTCCGGGTGAGTGGAACGTCCGCCTGCTGGGGGCGCTCGTCGAGGAGCACGCCGACGAGTTCCCCGAGCAGGCGGACATGTGGCGTGCCTACGTGAGCGCACTCGCCCTCCAGGCCGACTCGACGGGCCTGCTGCCACAGAACCTCGACCCGCTCGTCCGCGACACGTTCGAGCCTCTGCTCGGCCCGGTGCACAGACGCCGGTGACGCTCGTCCTCTGCTACCACGCCGTCTCGGAGACGTGGCAGCACGGCCTCTCGCTCGCACCCGGGACAATCGAGCGTCAGCTCGCAGCGCTGCTTCGGCGCGGCCTGCACTCCGTGCCCGCGTCGGAGGCGCTCCGCCGGCGCCGGCGCGCGTTTCACGTCACTTTCGACGACGCATTCCGCAGCACCGCCCCGACCCTGGAAGTGCTCGAGCGGCACGGCATCCGCGCGACCGTGTTCGCCTGCCCGGGCTTCGCCGATCGCCGGGGCGCTCCACTCGAAGTGCCGGAGCTCGCGCACGAGCCGCCGCACGAGCTCGAGACGATGCGCTGGGACGAGCTGCGCGCGCTGGTCGAGCACGGACACGAGGTCGGGTCGCACACCGTCACGCACGCGCATCTGACCCGCCTCGCCGACGACGAGCTCGACCGAGAGCTCGCGGACTCGAAGCAGCAACTGGAGGAGGAGCTCGCCCGGCCGTGCCGCTGGCTTGCGTACCCCTACGGCGACCACGACGCCCGCGTCCGGGCGGCGGCCGCGCGGGCAGGGTATGAGGCGTCGTTCGCCGTCTCGGGGCGCCTCGGCCGGCCGTCGCGGCACGCGATCCCGCGCGTCGCGATCTACCGTCGACACACTCCGCGACGCTTCGGGCTCGTCACCGCCGGCCTCGGGGTCGCGGCCCGTTGGGCGGCCCTCCGCGGCTAGACGTCAGGCGCTGCGGCGGGCGAGCTCGCCGTCCGCGCGCACGTACGCGATCACGTCCGCAAGGATGTCGTCCAGCGAGCGCTCCGGCTGCCAGCCGGTGGCGGCCGAGACCTTGTCGATCGACGGGATGCGGTGGATCATGTCCTCGATCCCCTGGCCGTACACCTGGTCGTACGGGATGTGCACGACCTCCGACGAGCTGCCCGTCGCCTCGCGGATCCGGTCGGCGAGCGCGAGGATCGAGACCCGGTTCTGCGAGCCGACGTTGAAGATCTCGCCCGACGTCTCGGGCCTGCTCATCAGCGCGAAGAGGCCTCGGATCGTGTCCTGCACGTGACAGAAGCAGCGCGTCTGGTTGCCGTCGCCGTGGATCTCGAGGGTCTCGTTCTCCAGGGCGCCGCGCACGAACCGCGGGATCACCATGCCGTACTGGCCGCTCTGACGCGGACCGACGGTGTTGAAGAGCCGGACGATCACGCAGTCGAGGCCACGCTCCTGGTGGTACGCGAGCGCCAGGAACTCGTCGATCGCCTTCGAGTCGGCGTACGACCATCGCCGCTGGGTGGTCGGCCCGTAGATGCGCCGATCGTTCTCGGACAGGGGCAGCTCCTCGCGATGGTCGCCGTAGACCTCGGACGTCGAGGCGACGAGCACGCGCTTCCCGAAGCGGCTGCAGTGGTCGAGCACGACCTCGGTCCCCTCGAGGTTCGTCACGAGCGTGTGCACCGGCTGCTCGACGATCAGGCGCACGCCGACGGCGGCCGCCAGGTGGTAGACGTGGTCGCACTTGTGCACGAGCTCGTTCACCACGGCAGGCTTGAGCACGGAGTCGACGACGAGGTGGAAGTCGGAGCGATCCATCAGGTGCTGCACGTTCTCGAGCGCCCCTGTCGAGAGGTCGTCGAGGACGTAGACCTCCCACCCCTCCGCCAGAAGGAGCTCGCAGAGGTGCGAACCGATGAACCCCGCCCCGCCCGTGACGAGTGCCCTGCGCCTGTCAGCCATCCGGGGTCGCAGACTACAGAGAAACGGGGCAGGGAGGGAAAAACGATCCGACAGTCACAGAAGACAACGACGAAGACGTGTCCCGTCCCACGACCGGGCGGTGGACGTAGCATCGGGCCGTGCGCCCGCGTCCCGACCGCCTCGGCAGGCTGCCGCAGCAGTACTTCGTGACGCTGCTCGGACGCGTCGCCTCGGCGGCCGCGGCCGACGGTGAGCCGCTGGTCGACCTGGGGCGGGGCAATCCGGACGTCGGCCCGCCCGCCCACGTGGTCGAGCGCCTCGCCGAGGAGGCGCGCGATCCTGCCGCGCACGGATACGCGCCGATCCGCGGCCTCCCGGCGCTGAAAGAGGCGATCGCCGCCCGGTACCGGGACGTCTACGGCGTCGAGCTCGATCCGGAGCGGGAGGTGGCCGTCGTTCCCGGGACGAAGACGGCGCTCGCCGAGCTGCCGCTTGCGATCGTCCCGCGCGGCGAGCGCGTGCTTCTGCCCGACCCGTGGTACCCCGACTACCCCTCCGGCATCGCCTTCGCCGGCGCCGAGCTCGCGACGCTGCCGCTCGACCCCGACCGTGGCTGGGCACCCGACTTCGACGCCGCGCCCGCGGCGGCGCTCGCCTATCTCAACTATCCGTCCAACCCGTGTGCCGTTGCCGCGCCGGCGGGCGTCTACGAGGACGCGGTGCGCTGGGCCGAGCGGACCGGGGGCGTCGTCGTGAACGATTTCGCGTACGGTGACCTCGTCTTCGACGGGCGGCTTCCGGCAAGCTTCCTCGCGACCCCCGGGGCAAAGGAGGTCGGCGTCGAGCTCTATTCGATGTCGAAGACCTACGGCATGGCCGGCTGGCGCGTCGGCTTCGTGCTCGGAAACATGGAGATCGTCGAGCGGATCAACCTCTACAACGACCACGCGCGGGTGGGCATCTTCCTGCCCGTGCAGTACGCCTCGATCGCGGCGCTGAACGGGCCGCAGGACTCGGTCGCCGAGCGGACGGCCGTCTACGAGCGCCGCTGCCGCGTCGTCGCGGAGTCGCTCGGAGTCCAGCGGAGCGAGGGGACGTACTACTCGTGGTTCCGCCTGCCGGAGGGGCTGACCGCCGAGCAGCTGCTGCTCGATCACCGCGTTGCGGTCGCGCCGGGCGAGGGGTTCGGACCGAGCGGTGCGCGCTATGCGCGCATCTCCGTCTCGGTGCCGGACGACGTGCTGGAGACCGGCCTCGCCCGCCTCGCGCGCGCCCTCGAGCAGGTGCACGCGTGAAGATCGGGATCGTCGTACCGTTCAGCTGGTCGTACTGGGGCGGCGTGATCGAGCACGCGGAGCACCAGGCGCGCGCGCTGATGGAGCGCGGGCACGACGTGAGGCTGCTCTGCGGCCACGACCCGCCGGGGAATCTGACCCGCGTGCTCCACCCGCGGCTGGGCCGCCACGAGCGGCCGCCGGACTGGGTGACTCCGCTCGGCCGGTCCGTCGTGGTTCCGGCCAACGGCTCGCTGCCGAACATCGTCCTCAGCCCGCCGACGATCGGCCGCATGCGGCGCACCCTCCGTCGGGAGCGGTTCGACGTCCTGCACCTGCACGAGCCCATGACTCCGGCGCTCTGCGTCGCCGCACTCTCGTTCGTTCAGTGTCCCGCCGTCGCCACCTTCCACGCGTCGGGCGATCTCGGCTGGATGAGAGGCGGCGTCTGGATCTGGGGCTTCCTCATGGACCGGCTCGACGCGCGGATCGCGGTCTCCGAGCAGGCGCGTGCGACGGCCTCATACTGGCTCCCCGGCGACTACGAGGTGATCCCCAACGGCGTGCAGGTGCCGGATGCGGCCGACGCCGGGAACCGCGAGCACCGGATCGCCTTCATCGGCCGCCACGACCGCCGCAAGGGGCTGGCCGTGCTCCTCCAGGCCTGGCCCGAGATCCACCGGCGGACGGGCGCCCGCCTGCGGTTGATGGGAGCCGATCCCCTGCAGGTGCGCCTGGCGTTGGCGCGGCTCCGCGTCCACGACGACGGCATCGACGTGCTCGGCGTGGTCACGAACGAGGTGCGGACGGCCGAGCTCGCGAGCGCGAAGCTCCTCGTCTCGCCGGCGCTCGGCGGCGAGAGCTTCGGCCTCGTCCTCGTCGAGGCGTTCGCCTGCGCGACGCCGGTCGTCGCCTCGGACATCCCCGGCTACCGTGACGTGATGACGCCCGACACGGGGCTGTCCGTTCCGCCGGAGGATCCGGCCGCGCTCGCGGACGCCGTGGAGGCGCTGCTCGCCGACGAGCCGCGGCGCAGAGCACTCGGCGGGGCGGCCCGCGTCGTCGCCGAGCAATACGCGTGGCCCGACGTGGCGCGCAGACTGGAGGCGGTGTACGAACGCGTCGGCGGCGGCGAGATCCGGGACGAGGAGGCGGCGGCGTGAGGCTGCCCATCCCGCACAACCGCTGGCTTCGCATCGCGGCCGTCGCGATCCCGTTCGCCGGCGCGATGGTCATGCTCTGGTGGCGCGGGCCCGACTGGCATCTCGTCCGCGACACGTTCACGATCGTGCGCTGGCGCTGGGTCTTCGCTGCGATCGGGCTCAACCTCCTCTCGGTCGTCGCCCGGGCGACCGCCTGGGACGTGGTCATCCGCCAGGCGATGCCGCCGCCGCATCCGCGCTTCCGGTCGGTCTTCTCTGCCTTCGGCGTCGGTCTCTTCGCCAACGCCGTCCTGCCCGGCCGGATCGGCGAGCTGGCGCGTGTCGCCGTCCTCGCACGCAAGATGCCGGACCGTCCGGGCACGTGGCCCACGCTCGTCGGCACCGTCTTCGCGCACCGCGTGTTCGACCTGTTCCCGACGGTGCTGCTGATCGTCTGGGTGCTCTTCACCGCGAAGATCCCGCACTGGGCCATCACGAGCCTCGTGATCGTGCTCGCCGCCGGCTTCGTGCTCTTCGCCGTCGCGCTCGCCGGGGCGCGCCGGCACCACCGCCCGGTGCTGGACGAGCTCGGCACCGTCCGCCGGCTCGCCCACCGGGCCCGGCAGGGCCTCGCGGTGATGCGCGAGCCGCTCGCCGCCGCGCTGGCCATCGTCTTCCAGACCCTCGGCTGGCTCTGCCAGCTGCTGGCCGTCTGGGTGGCGATGTTCGCCTTCCACATCCACGCGCCGCTGCCCGCAGCAGGGCTCGTGCTGCTGCTGATGAACGTGGCGACGATCTTCCCGCTCTGGCCCGGCAACGTCGGCCTCGTCCAGGCGGCCGTCGCGCTGCCGCTCGTCCAGTACGGCGTCGCGTACGCCCGCGGCTTCGCCTACGGCATCGGGCTGCAGGCGATCGAGGCCTCGGTCGGCATCGGCGTCGGACTGATCTTCCTGGCGCGCGAGGGGATCTCGTACGCGATGCTGAAGGGGATGCCGTCCGCGGCGTCGGAGGAGGAGCTCGAGGAGGAGCTCGAGGAGGTGCTGGAGCCGCAGCGGGAGGAACGTGCGCGCGCTGGCGTCTCCCGCTAGCCTCAAGGGCGTCCTCAGCGCCGTCGAGGCCGCGTCGCTGCTGGCGACGGGGATGCGCCGCGTCGACAGGGTGTCGGCCGGCGAGTGCCCGGTCGCGGACGGCGGCGAGGGCACGCTCGACGTTCTGGAGCGCGCCCGCGGCGGCGAGTGGCGGACGGCGATCGTGTCGGACCCGCTCGGGCGACCGGTCGCGGCGCGGTGGCTGCTGCTCCCGGACGGGACCGCCGTGGTCGAGTCGGCCGAGGCGGTGGGCCTCGGTCGGGTCGGGCCGGACGAGCGCGATCCGCTGGTCGCGACGAGCCGCGGGCTCGGCGAGCTGATGCTCGCGACGCTCGAGGCGCGGCCCGAGCGCCTGCTCGTCTGCCTGGGCGGGAGCGCCACCGTCGACGGCGGCGCGGGCGTGCGCGAGATCGTCGGCGGCCGGCTGGAGGACGTCTCGATCGTCGCGGCGTGCGACGTTCGCAACCCGCTGCTCGGCGAGCGCGGCGCCGCGCGCGTCTTCGGGCCGCAGAAGGGCGCCGGGCCACGCGAGGTGGAGGAGCTCGAGCGCCGGCTCGGCTCGATGCCGGAGCTGGCGCCGGTGGCGACGCTGCCGGGGGCCGGCGCCGCGGGCGGTCTCGGAGCGGCGCTGGCGGCGCTCGGCGCGACGCTCGTCCCCGGCGCCGAGCTCGTGCTCGAGCTGATCGGCTTCCGCGAGGCGGCGGCGGGCGCGGCGCTCGTCGTGACGGGCGAGGGCACGGTCGACGCGACGTCGGCCGAGGGAAAAGCGACCGGTGAGGTCGCGCGCGTCTGCGGCGCGCTCGGGGTTCCGTGCGTCGCCTTCGGCGGGCGCGTGGTCGAGCCGCTGCCCGGCGTGGAGACGCGGTCGCTCAGCGGCCGCCCGGATCAGGCGGGCGACGACCTCGTCCGGCTCGGCGAGGAGCTGGCGCTAGCGATGCTCGGCGCGGCGTAGGCGCTCGGCCATCATCTTCAGGAGCGGCCAGGCGATCGACGCGTTCGTCTCGACCAGCGGCCGGAACTCCCAGTGCGTCATGCCCCAGCACTTGAGGTCGCTGTCGGCGGTGATCGTCGCCGAGCGCGCGCCCTCGTCGATCAGCGCGACCTCGCCGAAGTAGTCGCCCGGGCCGAGTTTCCCCTTCTCCTCGCCGCCGACGGTGATCGTGCCCTCGCCGGACTCGACGACGAAGAAGCCGACGCCGCCCTGGCCCTCGGTGGCGACGGACTGGCCTGCGCGGAACGTGCGTTCCTTCATGGTGCGCGAGAGCATCTCCAGCTGGCTCTGTTCGAGCCCCTGGAAGAGCGGCACCCGCTTGAGAAGATCGATCGGAGCGGACATGTGCGCGATCCTAACCGGTTTCCGCCGTGTCGACGCGCTTCGCGAGCTCCTCGATCCGGCCCTGCGCCGTGTCGAGCCGCTCGCGGCAGAAGCGATAGAGCTCCTCGCCCCGCTGCCAGAGGCCGAGCGCCTCGTCGAGGTCGGCCTCGCCGCGCTCCAGGCGCTCGACGATGCCCTCGAGCTCGGCGTGCGCCTGCTCGAAGGTCAGCTGCTGCTCAGTCAACGGTGGCTCCGAACGTGCCCCGCGCGACCTCGACCGAGATCGCCTCTCCCGCCTCTACGTCGTCCGGCGCCCGGACGACCGCCTCGCCGGCGCGGACGATCGCGTAGCCGCGATCGAGCGTCGCGCGGGGCGAGAGCGCGCGCAGTCGTCCCGCGGCGTGCTCGAGCCGGGCCCGCTTGCGCTCGACGGCGAGCGCGGGCGCGCCGCGAAGCCGGTGGTGGACGTGCTCGATCCGCTCGGCGCGGCGCTCCACGGTCCGGCGCACGCCGCGGCCGAGCCCCGCTCGGGCGCGCTCGAGCGAAGCGGAGAGCTCCGCCGCGTCGGGGACGACGATCCGCCCGGCGACGCTCGGCGTCGACGCGCGGACGTCGGCGGCCAGGTCGCAGAGCGGCGTGTCCTGCTCGTGCCCGACGGCCGAGACGACCGGCACCGGGCACGACGCGACCGCCCGCACGACACGCTCGTCGGAGAAGGGGAGGAGGTCCTCGAAGCTGCCGCCGCCGCGCGCCACGACGATCACGTCGCACCCCTCGGCGCAGAGGCGGGCGAGCGCGTCGGCCACCGCCGCGGCCGCGCGCGGGCCCTGGACGTACGTCTCTGCGACGATCACTCGCGCCGGCGGAAAGCGGGTCGTGATTGCGGTCAGCACGTCGCGCTTCGCCGCGGCGTCGTTGCCGGTGACGAGCCCGATCCGGCGCGGGAACCGCGGCAGCGGCCGCTTCCGCTCGGCGGCGAAGAGCCCCTCGCCGGCGAGCTTCCGCTTCAGCCGCTCCAGCGCGGCGAGGTGCTCGCCGAGGCCGAAGCGCTCGATCGAGAGGGCCCGCAGGCGGAAGTCGCCGCGTTGCTCGAAGAGCTCCGGACGGCCGTAGACGTGCACGCGCTCGCCGTCGTCGAGCTCGAGCCGCAGGCCGTCGAACTGCCCGCGCGGCATCTGCACCGCGAGGCATGCCCCCGTCTCCGGGTCCTTGAGGGTGAAGAAGACCGACTGCCAGCGCTCCTGGCGGCGCAGCTCGGTGACCTCGCCCTCCACCCAGACCGTCGGCAGCCGCGCGAGCCACGACGCGACGCCCTGGTTGAAGGCGCCGACCGTGTAGACCTTCTTGTCGCCGTAGAGGACGGGCTCGACCTTCACGCTGCGATGCTAGCTCCGCCCCCGCCGGCTCTGCCCGCGGCGGCTCTGCCCGCCGGCCCCGAGGCGCCGGACGCCGTCCCTTTCCGGCCGACCGGGGACAGTCCCCCGTCATGGCCCAAAAGGCCGTGTCCTAGAGCAGGATCTCGGCCGCGGTCTCGTGGGTGCACCCGCGCAGGACCAGCTCGACGGCCTGATGCAGATCGGCCTCGCTGTGCGCCAGCCTCTCGGCGAGCGACAGGGGATAGCCTGCGTCGAGAAGGACGTGGAGCCGCCAGGATTCGACCTTGGCCCGCTCGCTCTGCGTGGGTTCTGCTACCTGCGCCATAGGGTGCCCCTTGTCGTGCTGCCAGCCGGGACTGATTCGCTTTGTCCTAGACGAACCCTGCCGCCGAAAGTTGGGCCAACACGCTTTGCGAAGATGAAAAGACTGTTAACGATCGCCGGCGCGGACGCGGTCCAGCTCGTCGAGCCGCTCCTGCGCGCGGGCGAGCGCCTCGTCGAGGCGGCGGGCCAGCTCGTGGAGGCGCTCGTCGAGCACGGTCCGCTCGCTCTCGGCCTCCTCGGCCACGCGCCGCAGCCGCTCGCGGAGCCCGGCCTCCGCCTCGGCGGCGTGCCGCTCGAGCGAGCTGACGAGCTCGTCGCGCTGCCGGTCGACCGAGGCCCGGAGCTGCCCGAGGCGGCGCTCCACCCGCTGCGCGGCCTGGTCGCCGGTCTGCGCCATCCGCTCGGCGAGGACGCCCTGTGCCTCGCGCGAGAACCGCTCGACGGCGAGGTCGAGCTCGCGCGCGAGCCTGCGCGCCGCCGCTTCGCGTGCGACCCGGATCGCGGTGTCGAACTCGGCGGCGGCGGCCTCGGAGTAGCGCGACGCCTCGCGCGCGACGACCCGCTCGAGCTGCTCCACCTGGCGGCGTTCGACGTCGGCCAGTCCGAGCTGCAGGCGCTCGGCCGCGTCGTTGGTCTCACGCTGGATCTGCTCCTGGAACTCGCGCTCCCGCCGACGCAGGCGCTCGGCCACCTCGTGCAGCGCGCGCCGCCGCTCGGCCGCGTGCTGCTCGAGCTCGTTCGTCGTCGCGCTCATCAGCTCTTTCGCCTCGCGGTCCATCTCCTCGCGCAGCCGCTGCAGCGCGGCCCGCTGCTCCTCGCTCGCGCTCTTGAGCGTCTCCGAGTCGGCGCCGATGCGTGCGTCCATCTCGGCGATCAGCTTCTTCTGGCGCTCGCCCACCTTCCGCAGCTCGTCCGCGAGCGAGCGCTGCGACCGCTCGAGGTCGTTCGTCCAGTCGACGAGACGCTCCTCGATCCGCCGCTGCGCCTTGGTGAGGGCCTCGGCCAGCGCGACCGACGCCTCGCGCTCGCGCTGCGTGACGATCGTGCGACGCTCCTCGGCGAGGCGGCGCTCCTCCTCGGCGAGCTTCGACAGCGAGTCCGCCCGCGTGCGGGCGAGGATCTGCTCCAGCTCGGATTCGCGGGTGGCGACCTCGTGCTGGACGACCTCGGCGAGCGCGGCCCTGCCCCGCTCGACCTGCGCGTCGATGTCCAGGAGCTGCGCCCGTGTGCGGCGGAGCAGAACCCAGAGGGCCCCGACTGCGGCGAGGAGGACGACCGCGACGACGGCGAGGACGATGGTCATCCGGTCATCGTAGGCGCCAGACGAGCAGGGCCGCGGCCAGCAGGACGACGGCGCCTGCGAGCAGACGCAGCGCCGACTCGCACGCCGCCAGCAGCCAGGCACTCGTCAGCGGCTCGCGGCGACCGTCGACCTCCAGCCCGCCGTCCAGGGCGGTCACGTGCCGCCGGACCGTGCGCACCTGGGTCGAGAGCGCGCGCTGCGCGAGGCTGAGCAGGGTCGCGAAGGCGGCCGCGAGCAGCGCCTCCGGACGGAGCTGCTGGGCCTCGGCGAAGTAGCCCGTGAGGAGCGGAAAGGCGCCCCAGGCCAGACCGAACCAGAGATCCGAGTGGAACCGCCCGCCGAAGAGCTCGAGGTTGTACGCGAAGACGAGAAAGCCACCCGCGGCGACGAACGCGAGCAGCCACGCGTCCCACGCGAAGGCGGCGCCGATCCCGATCACGGTCGCACCCGCCACGGAGGTTAGGGCGAGCGTCCAGAGCACTCCGTTCGGGATCTCGGTCCGTAGCGGCCGCCCGTGCAGCTCGTCGAGCGCGTGCGCGCCGATCCCGAGCGCGAGGAAGAACGCGACGAGCGTCCAGAGCAGCCGGTCGACGTGCACCTGCGGGGCGAGTGCGGCGCCGATTGCGACGTAGGAGAGATGCCAGAGCGTGTACGGCGCGTGCAGCAGCGTGACGTAGTCGCGCCACCCGCCGGAGCGCAGCGCGTAGAAGGCCGGCTCTTACCGCTTCCTGCCCCACACGACCACTCCGCCGCCGAGGCTGAGCCGGCGTGCACGAACGTCTGCGATCCCCGCTTCGCGCCAGATCCCGAGCAGCTCTCCCGGCGAGTAGCCGCTGCCAGAACGTCGCGGATCGACCGGCCCAGGAAGTCGCCGACGTCCGCCCACCCCGGCGAGATCAGGCGTCCCGCGGCCGGCAGCCCGATGCGCACCCAGAGCTCCCACGGCGGCCGCCAGACGCCGCGCGGGAGGCCGAACTCCAGCATCGCGATCGTGCCGCCCGCCTTCACCACGCGCGCCAGCTCACGCATCGTCGCGGCCGCGTCGTCGACGTAGCGCAGGAGATAGGTGAACGTGAGGGCGTCGAACTGGCCGTCGTCGAAGGGCAGCGCCTCGGCGCTCGCCTCGACGAGCCGCACCTGTCGCGTCGACGCGGCGAGGGCGATCCGCGCGACGGGCGACCGCGAGCATCTCGGGACTCTGGTCGACGCCGACCACCGCGCAGCCCTTCCGGCGGACGAGCTCTCGCGCGACGGCGCCGGTGCCGGTCGCGACGTCGAGGACCGTGTCCTCCGGTCCTGCCTCCGAGACCGAGACGAGGAACCGCCGCCAACGCGGATCCTGGCCGAACGAGAGCAGGGCCGCGTAGCGGTCGTAGGTCGGGCCGAGCGGCGCGAAGAGCGCCTTCGCGTGCTCCGTGCGTTCGGCGTCTGTGCGGGCCTCGGACGCCACGGGCGCCCAGTCTACGATGGCCCCGATGGACAGCGCGGAGCTGGCAGACGAGCTGGAGCGCATCGCGGCCCTCGCCTCTGAGCACGCGCGCCCCGACGAGGAGCTGGACGGCGTCGTCGCGGCGGAGCCGGCCGGCGGGCGGCGCGTCTACCTGTGCGCATACGGCAACGGGGACGCTCATGCGTGGCTCGCGCTGGACGAGGCGGGCCGTCCGATCGAGAGCCGCTCGCTCGTCCGCGACGCAGCCTCGATCGCGGCGATGTGCGAGCTGGCCGAGGAGAACGCGGGCGGCGGACAGCTGGAGGAGCTGCGTCGGCAGCTTCGGACGCTGCGGCTGACGGAGAGCCCGCCGGGGATCGACCGGGCGGAGGAGGCGGCGCATGCACTCGAGCTCGCGATCGGCGCGCCGCCGCGTGTCGCGAGCCCCGCGTTCCTCGACCGGGTCGGCGCCGCGACACGCGAGCTCGAGCTCGCACTCGGCGACGCGGGCCCGTCTCCGTTCTCGGCTGCGTTGAAGGCCGCGGTCGGTACCGTCGAGGAATTCGTCCAGCGACGTCGAGCGTGGCTACAAGGGACAGCTAGGCTAGGGACATGGAAGGCGGCTTCAACTTCCCCTTCGGCGGTGACCCGGAGGATCTGATGCGCGGGCTGCGCGAGTTCGCCGAGCAGCAGGCCGAGCACGTGCAGGAGGCGCAGCGCGAGCAGTTCGCCACGCTGACGCTGAACACGGCCGTCGAGCTGACCGGCTCCGCGCTCAAGCGCCTGGAGGTCTCCGGTACGCCTGACGAGCAGGCGATCGCACTGCGCGACGCGATGCGGGTCCTGTTCCCCGAGGCAGTCGCACTGGTGAGCGCGGCGCGCCAGGGGTTCATGCGCGAGTCGTAGGCTCGCGCGCGTCACGGAGCGGTCGGGCCCGACCGCGAAGCCCGGCTTGCTTGCTCGTCGCCGGCGGCGAGCGGCCATGTCCGTTTCGGGCGTGACCGGGGACTGTCCCCGGTTCGGCGACATTGTCCTTTCGGGCCATGACGGGGGACTGTCCCCGGTTCGGCGACATTTGTCCTTTCGGGTCATGACGGGGGACTGTCCCCTGGCTCTGCCGATAGGGGGCCGAAAGGGACGCGTCGCCGCATAGAATCCCCGGCGCTTTGGCGCTCCTCGACAAGGCGATCGTCCGCCTCCTGCCGGCCGTTCCGCGCTCGGTCATCAAGCGGATCTCGTCGCGGTACATCGCCGGCACACGCCTCGACGACGCGGTCGCGACCGTGCGGGAGCTGAACGACGAGGGCAAGCTCGCGACGATCGACGTGCTCGGCGAGGAGATCCACAGCGCCGACGAGGCACGCGCCTTCACGCAGGCCTATCACGACGTCTTCGAGGCGATCGAGCGCGAGGGGCTCGACGCCAACGTCAGCGTCAAGCCGACGGCGCTCGGGCTGAACCTGTCGTACGACCTCCTGAAGGAGAACGTGGAGGCACTCGCCCGCGACGCGGCGCAGCGCGGCAGCTTCGTCCGCATCGACATGGAGGACTCGTCGACGACGGACGACACGCTGCGCGTCTACCGCGAGCTTCGGAGCGAGGGTCACACGAACGTCGGGCCGGTGCTGCAGGCCTCGCTCCGCCGCACGATCGCCGACGTGGCCGGCATCCACAACGCCCGCATCTGCAAGGGGATCTACATCGAGCCCGCCGAGATCCAGTACCGCGACGCCGAGGCGGTGCGCGTCGCCTTCCTGAACGCGCTCGAGGCGCTGGTCGACGAGGGCGCCTACGTCGCCGTCGCGACGCACGACGACCGCGTGCTCGACGGCGCCGCCGCCCTCGTCCGCGACCGAGGCCTGCCGCGCGAGGCGTACGAGTTCCAGATGCTGCTCGGCGTCCGGCCCGACCTGGGCGACCAGCTCGTTCGCGACGGGCACCGACTCCGGATCTACGTCCCGTTCGGCGAGCGCTGGTACGAGTACTCGCTCCGCCGCCTGCAGGAGAACCCGAAGGTCGCCGGCTACGTCGCGTCGGACGTCCTCCACCGGCTCGTCCCCGGTGCGCAACGGCGGCTGACGACGTGCGCGCCGGGGGCGGTCAGGCCGTCGCCGCGCGGCGGGCGAGCTCGACGACGAGGTCCACCTCCGTCTCGGGCACCACGACCCAGTCGCTCGTGCGCGCGCGGGCGTAGAGCCGCTCGTCCTCCAGCGCCTCGCGGATCAGCGTGCGGCCGAGGCGCACCTCGACGACCCCCTCGTGGAAGTGGACGAGCTCCCGCCCGCCGGCGAAGAAGGCAGGCCCGCCCCAGCGCGACTCGCCCTCCTCCAGCTCGGGCAGCTCGCGCAGCCGCTCGATCACGCCGGCAACGAGAAGCCGCCGTCGACGATCAGCGTCTGGCCGCAGATCATCGCGGCGTCGTCGGAGCAGAGGAACGCGACGGCGCCGGCGATGTCGTCCGGCTCGACGAGCCGGCCGGCCGGCGTCCGCTCGCGGCCGGCGCGCAGCATCTCCTCCCGGTTGGGGAAGTGCTCGAGCGCGCCGGTCTCGACGACGCCGCCCGAGACGGCGTTGACGCGGATTCCGCGCGGCGCAAGCTCGACGCCGAGGTAGCGGACGAGCGCCTCGAGCGCCGCCTTCGACGTGCCGACGAGGACGTAGTTCTCGAGGGTGCGAAACGAGCCGAGGCTCGAGAGCGCGACGATCGACGAGCCCTCGCTCCATCTGCGGCGCGGCCGCCTGGGCGAGCCCGAGCAGCGCGCGGGCGTTCGCGTTCATCGTCCAGTCCCAGTGCTTCTCCTCGACCTCGAGCGCCGGACGGATGACGCCGGTCGCGGCGCTGTGGACGAGCGCGGCCAGCGGGCCGAGCGCGCGCACCTCGTCGAGGACGCGCGCCGACGAGACGTTGCCGCGCACGAGCACCGGCTCGGCGCCGGCGCGCGCGAATCTCCTCGGCCGTCTCCTCCGCGGCCGCGTCGTTCCGCAGGTAGCCGATCGCGACCGTCGCGGCGCCCTCCCGCGCGAGCCGGAGCGCGATCGCCCTGCCGATCCCGCGCGACCCGCCCGTGACGAAGACGTTCCGTCGGCGAAGTCACCGCGGCGGGGAAGGGGCGCGTCGGCCGGCGCGGAGCTCGGCAGCTCCTCCCAGCCCGGCCGGCTGCGCGGCTCGCGTCCGCCCTCGTCGGCCTTCGACGAGGCGTGGCCGAGGTCGTCGAGCCGCTCCATCTGCTCCTCGGCGTAGCGGCGCACCTCGTGGTCGGCCGGCAGGCCCTCGACGAGCTCCCGGACGCGCGCCCGGAGCTGGTAGGCGAAGTGCGGCGTCGCCGGTCCGACGCAGGGCGTCGACGTCCGCCTTCGTGGGCTCGCGGTCGGACACGGCGTGAGCCTACCGCGTCTCGGGCGGAAGGCCCATCAGTAGGCTCGGGTGCGTGCACAGATCGGCGGCCGACGCGATGCTCGTGACGACGGTCGTCCTCTGGGCGCTCAACTTCACCGTCACGAAGTACATCCTCCAGCACGGTGTGCTGCCGCTGCAGTACGCCAGCACGCGCTACCTCGTCGCCGGCGCGATCTTCGCGGGGATCACCATCGTCGGCGAGCGGTCGTTGCGCGATCGCCCGCGACGACCTCCCGCTCCTGGTCGGCTGCGCGCTGCTCCTGTTCGCGAACCAGCTCGGCTTCGTCTACGCGCTCGAGTTCACAACGGCGACGACGACCGCGCTGATCTTCGGCACGCTGCCGATCTTCACCGCACTGTTCGCAGCGGTCACGGGATCGAGCACCTGACGCGCCGGTTCGCACTCGCCGCCTGCGTCTCGTTCGCCGGCGTCGTGCTCGTCGCCGTGGGCGAGGGAGGAGGGATCTCCGCCGACGTGAAGGGCGACCTGCTCGCGCTCGTCGGTTCCGCGACCTGGGCGGCGTACTCGCTCGGGATCGGGCCGCTGATGCGGCGCTACAGCCCCTATCGGATCAGCTACTCGTCCTCGGCCTGACGACCGTGCTGCTCGCGCTCGCGGGGGCGCGGCAGCTCGGCCACGGCTGGCCGGTCGACAAGCTCGTCTGGCTCGGCTTCGTCTTCGCGGTGCTCGGGCCGCTCGTGCTGACGAACGTGCTCTGGTTCCGGGCGATCGACGCGGTCGGGCCGAGCCGGGCGTCGCTCTTTGCGAACCTGCAGTTCTTCCTCGCCGCCATCTTCGCGGTCCTGCTGCTCTCCGAGTCGATCTCAACCGTCCAGCTCGTCGGCGGCGTCGCCATCGCCGCCGGGATCCTGCTCGCGCCCCGCATGACCCGCCGCGAGGAGGTGATCGCTCCGGGTGAGTGACGCCGCGCTCAGCCTCCGCGCCCGCCTGGCGCACACGCCGCCCGGCTACCGCTACTCGATCGGGCGGATCCTCGCGATCTACTCGGGGCTGATGGTGACGCTGCTGCTGGCGGCGCTCGACCAGACGATCGTCGCGACCGCGCTGCCGCGGATCGTCTCCGACCTCGGCGGGATCACGCAGTACTCGTGGGTCTTCACGGCGTACATGCTCACCTCGACGGTCACCGTGCCGCTCTACGGGAAGCTCGGCGACGTCTGCGGGCGCAAGAACCTCTTCCTGTTCGCGATCGTCGTCTTCCTGATCGGCTCGACGCTGTGCGGCCTCGCCCAGAGCATGACCCAGCTCGTGATCTTCCGCGCCGTCCAGGGGATCGGCGCCGGCGGGCTCTTCCCGCTCTCGCTCGCCGTGATCGGGAACATCGTCCCGCCGCGCGACCGCGGCCGATGGCAGGGGCTGATCGGCGCAGTGTTCGCGGCCTCGTCGATCGTCGGCCCGGCGATCGGCGGGTTCATCGTCGACAACACCAGCGTGGCGCTGGGTCTTCCTCGTCAACCTGCCGATCGGCGGCCTCGCGCTGGTCGTGATCTCGGTGACGATGCCGCGGCGCGCGCAGCGGGCCGACGCACTCGATCGACTGGCTCGGCGCGGGCGTGCTCGCCGCCGGGACGGCGTCGCTCCTGATGGGGCTCGTCTGGGGCGGCCGTGAGTACGGCTGGACGAGTCGGCACGTGCTGCGGCGCCCTGGGCTCCGCGGCGGTGCTGCTCGCGCTCTTCGCCGTCGTCGAGCGGCGTGCGCCGGAGCCGATCCTGCCCTTCGACGTGCTCCGCAACCCGATCGTCGCCGTCGAGCGTCGCGTGCATGGCGCTCGTCGGGATGGCGATGTTCGGGACGATCTCCTACGTGCCGCTCTTCGTGCAGGGCGTGATCGGCACGTCCGCCACCTCGTCGGGCGTCGTGCTGACGCCGCTGATGCTCTCGGCGCGTGACGACGTCGATCCTCACCGGCCAGCTCGTCTCGCGCACGGGGCATTACCGCTGGAACGTCGGTGCTCGGGCCGCTCGTCCTGACGGCCGGGATGCTGCTGCTCTGGCGGATGGACGTCCACACGACGAACCGGCGAGGCGGCGCGCAACATGGTCATCGCCGGGATCGGAATCGGCTCGATGATGCAGGTGTTCGTGCTCTCCGTCCAGAACGCCGTGCCGTCGCCCGGATCGGCTCCGCGACGGCGCTGACGCAGTTCGCACGGCAGATCGGCGCGACGGTCGGCGTCACGGTGATGGGCGCGATCGTCAACAGCGGGCTGCCGCCGGGCGTCGACAAAGCCGAGGCGGGCCCGCATCCACCGGCTGCCGCCGGCGCTGCGCGAGGCGCTCGCCGACGCGATCCACCCGGCCTTCCTCGCTGCGGCGTTCGTCTCGTTCGCCGTCTTGGTGATCGCCGTCGCTGGGCGTCAAGGAGGTGCCGCTGCGCCGCACGATCGACGAGGTCTCGGCGGCGGACGCGGCGGCCGGAGCCCCGGCGACGACGGCGGTAGACTCCCGCACGTGACCGCCACCGACTTCATGCCGCTCGACGGGTGGGACCACGTCGAGCTGTGGGTCGGCAACGCGAAGCAGGCGGCGTACTACTACGAGCACGCGTTCGGCTTCCGCGCGCACCGCGTACGCGGGCCCGGAGACCGGCGTCCGCGATCGCGCGAGCTACGTGCTCGAGCAGGACGAGATCCGCTTCGTGCTCACGAGCGCGCTGCGCCGCGACTCGCGAGATCGGCGAGTTCGCAGCACGTGCACGGCGACGGCGTCAAGGACATCTCGCTCCGCGTCCCCGACGCGAACGAGGCGTACCGCCAGGCGGTCCAGCGCGGCGCGCGCGGCATCGTCGAGCCGACGTGGCTCGAGGACGAGTGCGGCAAGGTCGAGCTGTCGTCGATCGGCGACGTACGGCGACGTCGTCCACACCTTCGTCAACCGCAGCCAGTACGAGGGCGTGTACCTCCCGGGCTACGTCGCGCAGGAGGGCGCGGCGGTCGAGGGCGTGGGGCTGCTCGCGATCGACCACATCGTCGGCAACGTCGAGCTCGGCCGGATGGACCTCTGGGTCGACTTCTACGAGCGCGTCTTCGGCATGACGGAGATGCTCCACTTCTCCGACGAGGACATCTCGACGGAGTACTCGGCGCTGATGTCGAAGGTGATGACGGACGGCCAGGGGAAGATCAAGTTCCCGATCAACGAGCCCGCCGAGGGCAAGCGGAAGAGCCAGATCGAGGAGTACCTCGAGTTCAACGACGGGCCCGGCTCGCAGCACATCGCCATGCACGTCGTCCAACATCGTCGACACCGTCGAGGCGCTGCAGAAGCGCGGCGTCGTCTTCCTGTCGACGCCCGAGGCGTACTACGACGAGACGCCCGAGCGCGTGGGCGAGATCGACGAGTCGCTGGGACGACCTGCGCCGGCTGCGGATCCTCGCCGACCGCGACGACGACGGCTATCTGCTGCAGATCTTCACGAAGACGGCGCAGGACCGGCCGACGCTCTTCTTCGAGGTGATCGAGCGCCACGGCGCGCGCGGCTTCGGCGACGGCAACTTCAAGGCGCTGTTCGAGGCGATCGAGCGCGAGCAGGCGCTCCGCGGCAACCTGTAGACCGCCCGGCCGCGGAGGACGCTAGCCAACCAGCGCACTAGCCTTCCGGCATGTCGCCGCAGCGCCGCACCGCGCTCGTCTCCGTGCTCGCGGCCACGGCGCTCGTGGCGCTGAAGCTGGGCACGGGGCTCGCGAGCGGATCCTCGGACTCGTCTCCGAGGCGGTGCACTCGGGAACCGACCTCGTCGCGGCGCTCCTCACCTTCTTCGCGATCGGCGTCGCCGCGCGCCCCGCGGATCCGGGGCACCAGTACGGGCACGGGAAGGCCGAGCACCTCGCCGCGCTCGCCGAGGCGGCCTTCCTCGCCCTGGTGAGCCTCTTCATCGCCTTCCGCGCGATCGAGCGCCTCGTCGGCGCGAGGCCGGAAGAGGTCAACCCCGCCTGGTACGCGTTCGCGGTCCTGGGGCTCGTGATCGCCGTCGACATCTCGCGCACGCTCGTCTCGCTGCGGGCGGCGCGCCGCTACGAGAGCGCGGCGCTCGCGTCGAACGCGCTCCACTTCGGCACCGATCTCGCCGGCTCGATCGCAGTGCTCGGCGGCCTCGCCGTCGCCCGCGCGGGGTGGGCCGGCGGCGACTCGGTCGCAGCGCTCTTCGTCGCGGTGCTCGTCCTCAGCGCATCCTTCCGGCTCATGCGCCGCAACGTCGACGTGCTCATGGACCGCGCTCCGGCCGAGGCCGAGGAGGCCGCCCGCGCTCGCGATCGAGGCGGTCGAGCCGCCCGTGAACCTCCGTCGGCTGCGGATGCGGCAGGCGGCCGGCCGCCACTTCGCCGACGTCGTGATCGGCGTCTCGCCGGGCGCCGCGGTCGGGCAGGGGCATGCCGCGGCCGACTCCGTCGAGGACGCCGTGCACCGGGCGCTGCCCGAGTCCGACGTCGTCGTGCACGTCGAGCCGTTCGGAGACGAGGCGGCGATCCGGGAGCGCGCCCACGCGGCCGCGCTCGCCGTCCCGCGCGTGCGGGAGATCCACAACCTGTCCGTCGTCGACGTCGGCGGTCACACGGAGCTCTCGCTGCACCTGAAGCTGCCCGGGGACCTGCCGCTCGAGGAGGCGCACGCGGTCGCGGAGCAGGTCGAGCGTGCGATCTGCGCCGCGGTGCCGGAGATCGACGCCGTGCAGACCCATCTCGAGCCGCTCGCCGAAGCGGACCGAGGCCGACGAGGTGCAGCTCGACCGGTCGACGATCGTTCGGATCGTCCGCGAGGCGACCGGGCTCGAGCCGCGCGAGGTGCGGTTCCTGCGCACGACCGAGGGGCTCGTCGCGTTCCTGACGCTCCGCTTCGATCCGGCGGCGACGCTCGCCGACGCGCATTCCCGTGCGAGCGAGATCGAGGAGCGGATCCGCCGCGCCGTCCCGAGATCGCGGACGTGATCGTCCACACGGAGCCCTGACCAGAGGCTGATGTGACACAGGCCTCTAGGCTTCCCGGCCGATGCGCCTCTGCATGTTCAGCCCGAAGGGGCACGAGCTCGAGCGCGGCTGGCCCGGGCTGATCGAGGGCGACACCGTGATCCAGCTCGCCGCGCAGACGCTCCAGTCGTTCTTCACCGGCGGCGGTCAGGCGCGCGCACCACGCGGAGTTCCCGCTCGGGGAGGTCGACCTGCTCGTGCCCGTGCTGCACCCGCCGGCGGTGCGCGACTTCATGGCCTTCGAGCAGCACGTGAAGACCGCGCGCGCGAACCGCGGCCAGCCGGTGCCGAAGGAGTGGTACGAGGTGCCGGTGTTCTACTTCTCCAACCCGGAGGCGATGTTCGGGCCCGACTCGACCATCCCGTACCCGGAAGGCATCGGAGCAGCTCGACTACGAGCTCGAGGTGGCCGCGATCGTGGGCGCCGACGGGACGATCGGCGGCTTCACGGTCATGAACGACTGGTCGGCCCGCGACCTCCAGCTCCAGGAGATGAAGGTGGGTCTCGGCCCGGCGAAGGGCAAGGACTTCGCCACCAGTCTCGGGCCGACAGTGGTGACTCCGGACGAGTTCGACGGGACGCAGGCGACCATGGTCGCCCGCGTGAACGGCGAGGAGCGCTCCCGGGGCCAGCTCGCCGACATGCACTGGTCCTGGGACGACCTGATCGCGCACGCGGCGCGGAACACGACCCTCCGCCCGGGCGACGTGCTCGGCTCGGGCACCGTCGGCACCGGCTGCATCCTCGAGCACGGGGACGGGCGCTGGCTGCAGCCGGGCGACGTCGTCGAGCTCGAGGTCGAGGGCCTCGGGGTCCTTCGCAACGTCGTCGGCGACCGGTAGGGTCGAGCCGTGAGCGTCCAACCGGAGGTTGGCCGATGAGCGTCGAGATCCTCTACTGCCCCACCTGAAGCGGGTACGACACACGGGCCGCGAGTCTCGCGGCCGCGATCGAGGCGCAGACCTCACACGGCGCGAGGATCACGCCGGGCAGCGGCGGCCAGTTCGACGTGATCGTGGACGGCGAGCTCCTCTTCTCGAAGAAGCAGGTCGGCCGCTTCCCGGAGGAGCACGAGATCCTCACCCGCCTCTAATTAGAAGCTCTACCAGAAACGAAGCACGGGCTGGCTGAACGCGCTGGTCGGCGCGCTGCGGCGTCCTCGGTTGTGCCGATAGCGCTGCTATCGGCACGCCCTGCGTCCTTGCATCGCACTCGCCCAGCACGTCCAGCCAGCGCGTGGTCATTCAGTTAGAGCTTCTAGCGCTCCGCACCGCGCTCGCGACCCTCGCCCGCTCGTAGGCGAGGCGGAAGAGCTCGATCACGTCGGCGACGTCGTCCTCCGTCTCGATGCGCCTCGACACCCAGCCGGACTCGGGCAGGACGTGGTGCGGCGCCGCGCGCCCCGTCTCCACGAGCATGTCGCGGATCTCGCGCCGGAACGGCAGGTCGGCGAGGCGGTCGCCGTGCAGGTGGCCGAGCTCGCGCCTCCCCAGCCGGAACTCCCGGCCGCCGAAGCGGTGCTGCGTGCTCCGTGACGCCCTCCCACGAGAGCACCTCTGCTGCGATCCTCGCGCCGTTATCCTCCACGCATGCCGTTCTACCAGCGACTCGGCGACCTGCCGCGGAAGCGGCACATCCAGTTCCGCGAGAACGGCACGCTCCTCACCGAGGAGGTGATGGGCCTCGAGGGCTTCTCGGGCAACGAGTCGATCCTCTACCACCTCCAGTCGCCGTGCCGCGTGATGAAGCTCGGCGGGTTCCAGCCGATCGAGCGCGAGGAGTGGGTGCCGGAGACGCACGCGCACCGGCACCTCAAGACCTGGGACGTGAAGCCGGAGGGCGATCTGGTCAGCGGCCGCAAGCTGCTGATGTGGAACGGCGACGTGGAGATCTCGCTCGCCCGGCCGACGGAGCAGCTCGAGGGGTTCTACCGCAACGGCGAGGGCGACGAGGTGCTCTTCGTCCACGAGGGGTCGGGGACCGTCGAGACGATCTTCGGCCACCTGCCGTACCGGCCCGGCGACTACGTCGTGATCCCGCGCGGCACCACGTACCGGTTCGTCCCCGAAGGCGAGCAGCGCTACCTCGTCTTCGAGACGCCGGGGCTGATCACGATCCCGAAGCGCTACCGCAACGAGCACGGGCAGCTGATGGAGCACGCGCCCTACTACCACCGCGACATCCACGCGCCCACCGAGCTGCACACGCACCGCGAGCGCGGCGAGTTCCTCGTCAAGGTGCGCGTGCGCGACGGCTACCAGGACTACGTGCTCGACTACCACCCCTTCGACGTCGTCGGCTGGGACGGCTACCTCTATCCGTGGACGTTCTCGATCCACGACTTCGAGCCGATCACGGGGCGCATCCACATGCCGCCGCCGTCCCACCAGACCTTCGCCGGCCCGAACTTCGTCATCTGCTCGTTCTGCCCGCGCAAGCTCGACTTCGACCCGGACGCGATCCCGATCCCGTACCACCACTCGAACCTGCAGTCCGAGGAGATGATCTATTACGTCGACGGGAACTTCTCGTCGCGCAAGGCGATCGAGGTCGGCTCGGTGACGCTGCATCCGTCCGGCCTTCCGCACGGACCGCAGCCCGGCCTCGCCGAGAAGTCGATCGGGCTGACCGAGACGCACGAGCTGGCGGTGATGTGCGACACGTTCCACCCGCTGAGGCTGACCCCGCTTGCGAAGGAGCTCGACGACGGGCAGTACGCCTACTCCTGGTACGAGGATCCGTCCGAGGACGGCCGCACGCCCGACGAGGACCCCGCCGGCGTGACGTCGCACCTGTAGTTGCCGCTCGTCGTCGACTGGGACGGGACGTGCACCGAGCGCGACACGCTCCTGCTGACGCTCGAGCGCTTCCTCGCGCCGGAGCTCTTCGCGCGCCTCGAGGAAGAGGTCGAGGCCGGGCTCGCCGCCGGCACGATCACGCACCGCGAGGTGATGAACCGGGAGTTCGCGGAGCTACGAGCGCCGCTGGAGGACGTCGTCGCGTTTCTGCTCGCGCGAGGCCCACGTCCGGGCCGGCTTTGCCGGGTTCATCCGCCGCTTCGACCCCTTGATCCTCTCGGCGAGCTTCCACGAGACGATCGAGCCGATCCTCGAGCGAGAGGGCGTCGCGGCGAACGTGCGCGCCAACCGGGCGCACGCGTCGCCGGACGGCTGGCGGATCGAGTGGCTCGTCCGACACCGCGTGCGCGACCTGCGGGGAGGAGTGCAAGCGCGGCGCGCTGCCTCCCGGTCCGGTCACCTACGTGGGCGACGGGTACTCGGATCGCTGCGCCGCGCTCGCGGCCGACCGCGTGTTCGCACGCGACGGTCTCGCGCGCTATCTCGACGCGCTCGGCGTCGCCTACGAGCCGTTCACGGACTTCGACGCGCTCACCGCAGCGCTCGTCTAGTTCACTCGTCCGAGGGACGGCGCTTTACGTTCGGCTGACGCGCCGCTCGTGGCCGGCTTACGCGGCCGCTCCTTGATGCGGTTCGTGGCCACTCCCATCACCCCAACGAGGAGGCACCCGACGGCGGTGCGCTCCGACAAGCGCTCTCCTCACCACAGTCCTGCGCGGGACAGGCCCGCGGGCGAGCGGCGGCAGCCGCGGCCCGCACCGGCGCCCGCGCCTACGCCGGTGCCGGCTCTTGCGGTCGAGCCGGCCGCGACGAACGGCTAGGCGGGCGCTGCGGCAAAGGGAGGGGCTCGCGCGGCGATAGCCTCGCCGCGTGAGCCCCGTCCCGGACCCGTTCGACTTCGCGCTCTCGACGGAGCGCTTCCGCGCGTTCGGGCCCGATCTCGCGAACCTCTGGCACGAGGACGGCCTGCACCGCGTCTTCGACGGGGTCGAGGTGAGGCTCGAGGGACGCGACGTCCCTCCCGAGGCGTTGCGCTACCTGGGCGGGGGGTGGGATCTCGACGCCTTCTACGCCTTCGCCGCCGCCGAGCCGGTGCTGGCGCCGGTGACGGAGCGCCTGCGGGGGTTCCGGCCGCCGCTCGTGCCCGACCCGTTCGAGTCGCTGGTGACCTCCATCTCGGCGCAGCAGATCTCGCTCGTGATGGCCTTCCGCATCCGCAACCGCTTCATCGAGCGCTTCGGCCGCAGGGTGGGCGAGGCGTGGGAGTTCCCGCGGCAGGAGGTCGTCGCGGCGGCCGAGCCGGAGGAGCTCTTCGCGCTCGGCTTCACGCGGCGCAAGGCCGAGTACGTCGTCGGCGTTGCACGGGCCGGCCTGCGCTACGACGAGCTCGCGGCGCTTCCCGACGAGGAGGTGAAGGCGCGACTCGTCGCCCTCCGCGGACTCGGCGAGTGGTCCGCCGACTGGTACCTCGCGCGGCATCTCGGCCGCCCGACCGCCTGGGCGCCGGGCGACCTCGGCGTCCGCAGGGCGCTCGCGGTGCATAACCTTGGGCCGAGCGACGTGGACCGATTCGCCCCGCACCAGAATCTGGCCGTGCACTACCTGCTCCTCGCCGAGCGGATGCCCGGATGACGGTCCGGCGCGCCACCGAGGCCGACGAGGCGACGCTGCGCGAGCTCTGGCAGGAGTTCGAGCACGAGCTGCCCGGGCCGGAGCACTTCGACCCGGAGCCGTGGGAGGACGAGTGGCGCGACACCCGCCGCGACCTCGAGCACGGCTTCGTCTTCCTCGCCGAGGACGACGACGAGGGCCCGGTCGGCGTCGCGCGCGCGTCGGCGCCGCAACAGGGCGCGGCGCACGTCCATCTCGTCTACGTCCGGCCGCACGCCCGGCGGCAGGGCGTCACGAAGGAGCTGCTGCGCGCACTGGCCGAGGAGGCGAGGGAACGCGGCGCGCGGACGCTGTCGCTCCACGTGCAGACGTCGAACGAGGACGCGCGCACGGTGTGGCGCAAGCTCGGCTTCGAGGACATGTCGTTCCTCATGGCCGCGCCGCTCGAGGCGCTGGAGCTGCGGCTCGCCGGCCCGATCGGCCCGTCCGAGGGCGCCGTCTACGTGCAGACCGACGACGAGGGCCGCGTGGCCGCCTCGGCGGAGAGGTTCCTGCCGCGGCTCGGCCGGCCGGAGGGGACGCAGGTCGCCCCCACCGGGACCGGCTGGATCGCAGTGCGCGAGCCGCTGCTCGACCGCGACCCGAAGCTCCTCCGCACGGCTCGCGCAGGAGCTCTCGCTGACTGACCGGCTCCGTCACCGTCGCGCTCGGAGTCGAGCACGGCGCCGGCGTCCGCTACGCGCTCTACGACCGGGGCGGCATGGTCGACGAGTACCTGAGCCTCCCGGAGCTGTACGGGCCGTTGCCGCCCGGCGACGTGATCGCCCTCGGCGCGAACCCGCGGGTCGTGGCGCGCCTGACCGGCGCGGATCCGGAGCGCGTCCGCCAGACCGCCCGCACGGCGTTGTCGCCCGAGGAGCTGCCGCCGGCCCGCGAGCTGCGCGACGAGCTCGCGCGCGTCCTGGGACTCGGCGTGATCACGATCTACGACGCGCCACGCTGCCCCTACTGCGCGCGCGTGCGGATCGTCCTCGCCGAGAAGCAGGTTCCGTGGGAGTGCTTCGAGATCGACCTCTCGGACCGGCCGGGCTGGCTCTACGAGAAGAACGCCGACGGGCAAGGTGCCGGTGCTCGAGGAGGACGGCTTCGTCCTGCCCGAGTCGCAGGTGATCATGGAGTACCTGGAGGAGCGGTATCCCGAGCCGGCGCTGCTTCCGGCCGATCCGGCCGACCGGGCGCACGCGCGGCTCGCGGTCGACCGCTTCGACGATCTGCTCGGAGACGACTACTACGCGTACCGCCGCGGCGACGAGAACAGGCTCGACGACCGGCTGGCGACGCTGCCGCTCGGGCGCAACCTCTTCGTCGACGCGGCGTACGCGCCGTGGGTGATCCGCGCCCGGGAGATGCTCGACGTGGCATTGCCGCCGGATGTCGAGGTCTGGCTCGACCGGATGGCCGGCCGCCCGGCGTTCGCGGAGGAGCTCGCCCTCGTGGCGGCGTTATGAGCGAGATCGAGGTCGAGGAGCTCGCCGTCCGCCTCGGCGAGGTGGCCGTCCTGGACGTGCGCACGCCCGGCGAGTACGACGGCTCGCTCGGCAAGCCGTGCGACCCGCGCCAGGGCCACATCCCGGGCGCGCGGAACGTCGACCTCTACCGCCTGCTGGAGCTGCCGCCCGACGCGCTGGAGCGCGAGCTGGGCATCGCCCCGGGGGCGGAGCTCGTCGCGTACTGCCACAGCGGCTCGCGCTCGGGGGTCGCCGTGCAGATGCTGCGCGCGCTCGGCTGGGACGCGCGCAACTACGTCGGCTCGTGGCACGAGTGGTCGCGCCTCGACGACCTGCCGGTCGAGCGCCGCCCTCTAAAAGGCGCCCGGCGTACGCGTTCAGCGCCGGCTGCCCGCCGAGGTGGGCGTAGAGCACGCGCGAGCCCGGCTCGATCCGGCCGTCGCGGACGAGGTCGATCAGCGCCGCCATCGACTTGCCCTCGTAGACCGGGTCCGTGAGCATGCCTTCCAGCCGGGCGCAGAGGCGGATCGCCTCGATCGTCTTCGCGTCGGGGATGCCGTAGGTGCCGGCGTGCCACTCGTCGAGCAGGACGATCTCCTCGTCGCGCAGCTCGCGGTGGAGGCCGATCGTCTCCGCGGTGCGTCGTGCGATGCGCGCGATCTGATCCCGCGTCTGCTCGACGGTCGCCGAGCCGTCGATCCCCAGCACCGTCCGGTCGCGATCCTGGCCCGCGAACCCGGCGATCATCCCGGCCTGCGTCGAGCCCGTGACGGAGCAGACGACGATCGTGTCGAAGAAGACGCCGAGGTCGCGCTCCTGCTCGGCGACCTCGTTCGCCCAGCGGGCGAAGCCGAGCCCGCCCAGCGGATGATCCGACGCGCCGGCGGGGATGGCGTACGGCTTGCCGCCGCGCTCCTCGACCGACGCCAGCGCCTCCTCCCAGCTCGGCCTGAAGCCGATGTCGAACCCGGCCGGGTCGAGGCGCACGTCGGCGCCCATGATCCGCGAGAGCAGGATGTTGCCGACCTTGTCGTAGACCGCGTCCGGCCAGTCCACCCAGTGCTCCTGGACGAGGACGCAGCCGAGCCCGAGCCGCGCGGCCATCGCGGCGACCTGGCGTGTGTGGTTCGACTGGACGCCGCCGATCGAGACGAGCGTGTCGTAGCCCTTCGCCAGCGCCTCTGCGACGAGGTACTCGAGCTTGCGCACCTTGTTTCCCCCGTACGCGAGACCGGAGTTGCAGTCCTCGCGCTTGGCCCAGATCTCGACGGCGCCGCCGAGGTGCTCGCTCAGCCGCTCCAGACGGTGCACCGGCGAAGGGCCGAAGAGCAGCGGCACGCGCTCGTAGCTGTCCAGACTCATGGCTCTACCTCCCGCTCTCATCGAGGAACGCGCGGCAGAGCCGCGTGCCGAGCTCCTGCCAGGCCGGCAGCCGCACCGGAAGCGAGGCGGCGATCTCCTCGCGCTCGGGGACGTCATCGTCCACGAGCCACCGCTCGACCTGCTCCCGGCGCACCTCCGGATGGAACTGCACCGCCCAGGCGTTCCCGAGTCGGAACGCCTGCGTGTTCGTGTTGGAGCGCGCGAGCTCGACGGCTCCTTCGGGCACGGCGTACGTGTACTCGTGCAGCTGGAACGCGTCGAACCGGCGGGGGAGCGCACCGAGGACGGGGTCGTGCGCGCCGGCGTGCGTCAGCTCGACCTCCGTCCAGCCCCGCTCGGGCGATTCCGCCGGCCCGACCCACGCGCCGGCCGCCTTCGCGAGCAGCTGCGCGCCGAGGCAGACGGCGAGCATCGGCAGCCGGCGCTCGAGCGCCTCCTTCAGGAACGCGTCCTCCGGCGCGAGCCAGGGGTGCCGGTCCTCCTCGTCGACGTTCTGGTGGCCGCCGAAGACGAGCAGCGCGTCCCAGCCATCGAGGCTCGGGAGCGCGTCCTCCACCCGTGCCTCGACGAGCTCGTGCCCGGCGTCGCGGACGACGTCCTCGAAGATCTCCGCCCGGACGAGCGGACCGTGCACGAGCGACAGCACCTTCATGCCGTCGGCACGTGCTCCTCCTCGAGCAGCCTGCGCAGGAGCTGCGCGCCCGCGGGCGCCTGCGCGACGCCGTCGTTCTGGTTGTTGTTGTTGAAGAAGGCGTACGCCTCCTCGGACTCGCTTCCGAGCTCCCGCAGCGGCTCGACCCACTCGCGCAGCTCGTCCTCGGAGTACATCCAGTCGAACCGCGTCGCCGCACTGCCGCCGCGCGCGTTCCAGGTCGCGGCGTTGCGCCCGTGGAAGCGCACGTAGGCGACCGGCGCCGTCGCGGCGACGACCGTCGGGATCAGGTTCTTCGCCTCCGTCTTCGGCGCGTCCACCGTCACGTATGCCATCCCGCGCTGCTCGAGGAAGCGAAGAGTCTCGGCGCGGTTCTCGTCCTCGAGCCAGCTCCGGTGGCGGAACTCGACGAGCATCCGGTCGCCGCCGAGCTCGTCCTGCGCCCACTCGAGGTACTCGAGCGACGAGGGCCTGAAGACGATGTAGGGCGGCAGCTGGAAGAGGATGCCGCCGAGCTTGCCCGCGGCTCGCAGCGGCTCGAGCGTCTCGCGGAACCGCCGGAAGACGAGCGACCGCTGCTCCCGCGGCGGGCGGTCGACGCGGCCGCGATCGTCGACCGGCATTCCCGCGCGCAGGTCGGGCGGCAGCTGCTCGAGCCTCACCGGATGCCGCGTCAGCACGCCGAACGCCTTCACGTGCATGACGAAGCCGTCAGGCGTGCGCTCCGCCCACCCGGCGACCGTCGCCTCGTCGGGGATGTTGTAGTACGTCGAGTCGACCTCGACCGTCGAGAAGCGCTCCGCGTAGTAGGGCAGCCGGTCGCGCGCCGCCGTGCCCTTCGGGTACCAGTGCTTCGAGAGCGCCTCGTCGGCCCACGAGCAGGTCCCGATCCGGATCGGCGCCGTCACCCTGCGCCTGAGCATAGAGAGAGATCGCGGGCTACCCGAACGCGTAGACCTTGACCTTCGTGCTGAGGAGATGCGCTTCGGCGACCGTCGCGCCGTTGCACGGCACGTCGGGGGCGATCGCCGGGCTCTGCACGCAGTCGGCGGCGCCGAGGGCGCGGGCGGCGAGGGTGGTCTCCGCGCGGATCCAGGTCGCCGCCTTCACGAGCAGCGTGGCGGTGAAGGTGCCCTCCGCGGTCGTCGTCACGGTCGTGAATCGGGCGAGCTTCGTCGCGGACGAGCCGGTCAGGACGGAGACGCTCGCCTCCGGCACGCCCTTGCCGGTCTCGACGACCCGGCCGGTGACGGTGATCCGCGTCCAGGTGCGCTTGCTCTTGCCCGCGCCCTGGACGACCTTCGACTTCCTCGTCGAGAAGGTGAGCTGCGCCGGCAGGCGGACGAGCGACTGCGTCTCGACCATGGCTGTCTCGGTCGGCAGGCCCGTCTCGGGCGCGTACGGCGTCCAGAGGGAGCGCCAGCGGTACTCGCCGGAGGCCGAGGGGTTTGTCAGCGCGCTGACGGTCAGCGCCGCGTCGATCAGCCTGACCCCGGACGGCGGCAGGCAGAAAACCAGCGTGTACCGGCCGAGCGCTGCCTGATCGCCTGCGGTCGGGACGACGAAGATCGGCACGTCGAGCGTCTGACCCGCCCCGGTGAGGTGCAGATTCCACACCGCCAGCGGAGCCGCCCCGCACTGCGCCGCCCGGTCGGCGAAGGTGGCCGTTGCGGCTGCCAGCACGTCGCCCTTCAGGGGCAGGACGGCGCCGCCCGAGTCGGCGACCGCGTGGGCGGCGACCGCTCCGAGCTTCGTGCCGGCCACGGGGGCCGTCGCGATCTGGTAGCCGGCCGGGACGGAGATCGCCGCGCGGGCGATCGGGTCGTCGCCCTGTGCGACCCTGAACGTGATGGCGGTGCCGAAGCCGGCGCCGGGCGGCGGCGTCCCGCTGACGACCAGCTGCGGCGTGAACGCCCCGAGGGCAGGGCCCGCCCAGGCCGACGCCGCGCCGAAGACGAGGAGCGGGAGCGCGAGGCGCAGCATCCTGCGGTGCGGAGTCTTCCTGCGAACCGCGGCGTGTGGAGTGGAGGGCTGGGGCGACACGGGCGCCGCGGAAACGTACCGGCTCGTGCGCCTTCCCGGGGCTCGATCGACCCGGTGGACGCGGTGCTCGTACAGCCGTGCTCGTACAATCGCCCGATGGATCAACGCCCGATCGGTGTCTTCGACTCCGGGGTCGGGGGTCTGACGGTGCTGCACGAGTGCCTCGTGACGCTGCCGCACGAGGACTTCGTCTATCTCGGCGACCACGCGCGGCTGCCCTACGGCCCACGCCCGCTCGGCGAGGTCCGCCGCTTCGCGCACGAGATCGCCGCCTACCTCGAGTCGCTCGGCGTGAAGATGGTCGTCGTCGCGTGCAACACGGCCACCTCCGCGGCGCTGCCGGAGCTGCAGGCGAGCCTCTCCGTGCCGGTCGTCGGCGTCATCACCCCCGAGGCGCACGCGGCGGTGCAGACGACCCGCAACAGGCGCATCGGCCTCCTCGCCACGCAGGGCACCGTGGACGCGGGGCGCTACGCGCAGATCGTCGGCACGCTCGACGCCGGCGTCCGCCTCAGCGCGGTCGCCTGCCCGAAGCTCGTGCCGCTGATCGAGAGCGACACCCCGTACGCCGAGCAGACGATCGAGGCGGTGCGTGAGTACGCGGCGCCGCTGAAGGAGGCCGGCTGCGACACGGTCATCCTCGGCTGCACCCACTACCCGCTGATCCGGCCCATCTTCCAGCGAGTCTTCGGTCGCGGCGTGGCGCTCGTCTTCTCGGCGGACGAGACTGCCCGCGAGGTCGCGCAGACCCTCGCCCGCAAGGGTTTCGAGAACGACGCCGCGCGGGAGGGGACGTACCGCTTCCTGACCACGGGCGAGCCGGACTCGTTCCGCGCGCTCGGCGAGCGGTTCCTGCAGCTGCCGCTGCGCGACGTGGAGACGGTGACCGTCGCGGAGCTGGAGCGCGCCGCGTGAGGAACGACGGAAGAGCCAGGCACGACCATCTGCGCGCGCTCGACATCCAGCTGGACTGGCTCGAGAACCCGCACGGGTCGGTGCTCTGGACGCAGGGGAAGACGAAGGTCCTCTGCACGGCGAGCGTGCAGGAGAGCGTCCCGCGCTGGCTCTACCGCTCCGGCCGCGGCTGGATGACGGCCGAGTACTCGCTCCTGCCGGCCTCGACGGGCGACCGGACCGGACCGCGAGGCGGCGCGCGGCCGGCAGGGCGGGCGGACCGTCGAGATCCAGCGCCTGATCGGGCGCTCGCTGCGGGGGATCGTCGACTTCCAGGCGCTCGGCGAGCGGACCGTGTACCTCGACTGCGACGTCCTGCAGGCCGACGGCGGAACGCGCTGCGCCGCGATCTGCGGCGCGTACGTCGCGGCGCACCGTGCGCTCGACCGGTTCGGGCTCTCGAAGGCGCTGACCGGCTCGGTCGCCGCGGTCTCCGTCGGCGTCGTCGGCGGCCAGCCGCTGCTCGACCTCGACTACTCGGAGGACTCGCAGGCCGACGTGGACGTGAACGTCGTCATGACCGGCGAGGGAACGCTGATCGAGGTGCAGGCCACGGCCGAGCGGGATCCGTACTCGCGCCAGCAGCTCGACGAGCTGCTCGACCTGGCCGAGCGGGGCATCGGCCTGATCTCCGCCGCGCAGGAGAACGCCGTTGCGGCTGCTTGCTGGCTGAGATCCCGACGCTCAGCTGGCTGCAGGTCCTTCTCCGGCTCGGTGTCGCCGCCGTGCTCGGCGGGGCGATCGGCATCGAGCGCGAGCTGCGGGAGCGCGAGGCGGGCTTCCGCACGCACCTGCTCGTCTGCATCGGCTCCGCGCTCTTCACGATCGTGTCGGCGTACGGGTTCAGCGAGTTCCTCACGAGCGGCGACGTGGTCATCCGCGCCGACCCGACGCGGATCGCCGCGCAGATCGTGACCGGGATCGGCTTCCTCGGGGCCGGGGCGATCATCAGACAGGGCTTCTCGGTGCGGGGCCTGACGACGGCCGCCACGCTCTGGGTCGCTGCCGCGATCGGGATCGCCTGCGGGCGCCGGTTACTGGTCCGGGGCCGTCCTCGGCACCGTGCTGACGATCGTCGCGCTCGGCCCGCTCCGGACGGGCGGCCACTACATGTTCGGCCGACGGCGCCCGGAGGCGCGGGAGCTGGTCGTCGAGCTGCGCGCGGACGCGAGCGTCTCCCGGCTGCTGCAGGCGCTCGAGGAGCGCGAGGCGCATGTCGAGGCGATCGGCGTCGACGACGAGTCCGACAGGCGAATCGTGACGCTGACGCTCGATACGCCGACCGAGCGACTCGTGCCGGAGCTGGCGGATCTCGACTTTGTGCTCGGCGTCCGGTGGCGCAAGTGAGGGCGACGCTCGCGTCGCGGAACGCCCACAAGCTGGAGGAGCTCCGCGCGGCGCTGCCGGGATGGGAGATCGTCTCCGTGCCGGCGTCGGTGACGCTGCCGCCCGAGGAGGGCGCGTCGTACTACGAGAACGCGCGCGAGAAGGCCCGCGCCGCCGCGGCGGCGGCCGGAGTGGAGGACGCGCCCGGCTGGGGTCTCGGCGAGGACTCCGGGCCTGGAGGCCGAGGCGCTCGACGGCGGGCCGGGCAGGCACTCCGCCCGCTGGGCGCAGGGCCGCGAGCCGGAACGGCTGCTCGAGGCGCTCCGCGACGCGGAGAACAGGCGCGCCCGGTACGTCTCCGAGCTGATCGCCGTCGACCCCGATGGCCGCGAGTACCGCGGGACCGGGATCCTCGACGGCACGATCGCCCACGAGCAGCGGGGCGCGGGCGGCTTCGGCTTCGACCCGGTCTTCGTCCCGGACGGCGAGACGCGCACCGTCGCGGAGCTCGGCGACGAGTGGAAGCGGGAGCACTCGCACCGCGCCCGCGCCGCCCAGGCGCTGCGCGCCACACTGACCTGATGCCCAGGCACCTCGTCGTCGCCTACGACGGCTCCGTCGCCGCTCGTACCGCGCTCGCGCACGCCGCCGACCTCGCCGGCCCCGGGGACATCGTCACGGTTGTGAACGTGATCGCCTACCAGGCGGTCAGCTCCCGTCTTGAGCAGGCGACGGACGCCCAGCGCGAGCGGCAGAGCGAGCTCCTGCGCGACGCGGGGCACTTCCTCGCGGGCCGCGGGGTCAGCTCCCGCGGCGTCGGCGCGATCGGCGATCCGGCCGCGGAGATCCTCCGGATCGCAACGGAGGCGGGCGCCGACATCATCGTCGTCGGCCGGCGGCGCAGCCACACGCCGCACCCGCTCGGATCACTCAGCACGAAGCTGGTCCGCGCCGCCACCTGCGACGTGCTCGTCGTGCACACCGCCAAGGAGAGCGGCGCGTGAGCGCGAGCACTCCTCAGGCGAGCCCCGGCCCCTCCGGCTCGAGCTGGTCGTCGTTGCGATGGCTCCACCACCAGTTCACCTCGGCCCCGAACACGAACAGGTTCGCCATCACGTAGAGCCAGACGAGGAGCACGACCGGGCCGCCGGCGGCCTGCAGCGCGGGCAGGCGTTTCAGCTCGCGCACGTACAGGGGCAGGATCTGGAACGTCCCCTCGAGCAGGATCGCCGCCACGGCAGCTCCGGGCAGCACCTCACGCAGGCGCAGCCGCTCGTTCGTGAGCACGTAGTACGTGGTGACCAGGAAGACGAAGACGCCGACGAGCGAGACGCCGATGGAGATCGCGTACGCGACGTACGGACTCGAGGCGAAGCCGGGCGCGTAGCGCCTCATCACCTCGCCGCCGATCGAGCCGATCACGAGGCTGAAGAAGAGCGTCGTGAGCGAGCCGACGAGCAGCAGGCTGGCGAGTGCCTTCCCGCGCAGGAACGACCGGTTCGGCCGCCCGTAGACGATGTTGAACGCAGACTCGAGCACGCTGAAGAGCGAGAGCGACGACCAGAGCAGCGCCGCCGCGCCGATGATCCCCAGCGTCGCGGCGTTGTTCTGGATCGAGCGGACGGCCCGCAGGTTCGACGTCAGCGACGTGGACGGGAAGATCCGGTTCAGCTCGCGCACGAAGAAGCTGCCCTGGTCGGCCTGGCCGACGAACCCGAGCAGCGCGAGCGAGAGGAAGAGGAGCGGCACGAAGGAGAGCAGCGCGAAGTAGGCGATCATGGCCGCCAGGTGGGTGCCGCGGTCCGCGAAGAACTTCTGGAGCAGGCGACGCTTTCTCCGGCGCTTCACCGCTGCAGTATCCTCACGGCGATGGACACCGCCGCAGCCGCTCTGGCCGACCTCGTCGAGATCTCGTCGCAGATCGAGGCCGCCGTGCTGCTCGCCGCTGACGGCTCCGTCGTCGCCTCCACGCTGGCCGACGAGGCCCGTTCGGCCCGGTTCGCCGAGTCCGCGAAGCGCCTCTTCGCCGCCGCGGTCGACAACGAGAGCGAGATCGGCTCGCCGCCGCTGCAGCAGCTCGAGGCCGCGACGGTCGACGGGAGCGTCTTCGTCGCCCGCGACGGCGAGCGGCTGATCGCGGCCGTCACGGGCCCGGAGCCCACCGTCGGGCTCGTCTTCTACGACCTCAAGGCGGCCCTCCGCCAAGCAGGGCAGACCGAGGCGGGGCAGACCGAGGCGGGCGCGCCGAAGCCGCGCCGGACGAGGAAGAAGGCGGAGGCGAAGGAATCAGAAGCGGAAACCCCGCAGTCGGAAACCCAGCAGTCGGAAACCCCGCAGCCGGAAACGCCGCAGTCGGAAACGCAGCATGCTGCGTCGTAAGGTCTGGACGGGCGTCCTCCTCGCCGCCGGCTCGCTCGCGGGCTCGGTGCTGCTGCGCCGCCGGGCCGCGCGCCGTCGCGAGCGGGTCGACCTCTACTTCGAGGACGGCTCGATGGTCTCGCTGACGGAGGGCCAGCTCGACGCCGAGCGGCTCCTGCCTCCGGCCCGCGAGGTCATCGCCGCCGCCCGGACCTAAGGCGATGGAGCACAGGGAGTGATGGAGCACGAAGAGCTCCGCGACGCGGTCCGCGACGCCGCGTACCTGGAAGGCGACTTCGTGCTGCGCTCCGGGCGCCGCTCGAGCTACTACCTGGACAAGTACCGCTTCGAGACCCGCCCGGACCTCCTGCGCCCGCTGGCGGAGCGCCTGGCCGCCGAGATCGAGGAGCACGCTCCGGACGCGGAGCTCCTCGCGGGACCGGAGCTCGGCGCCGTGGCGCTCGCGACCGCCGCGTCGCTCGAGTCCGGGCTGCCGTTCCTGATCGTCCGCAAGGCTGCGAAGGAATACGGCACCGGGAGGCAGATCGAGGGCGACTACCGCGAGGGCCAGTCCGTCTGCATCGTGGAGGACGTCGTCACGTCGGGCGGCGCGGCGCTCGACTCCGTCCACGCGCTCCGCGGGGCGGGGCTCGTCGTCCACACGTGCGTCTGCGTCGTCGACCGCGAGGAGGGGGGTGCCGACGAGCTCGCTCGGCACGCGGTCCGGCTGCGCCCGCTCTTCGGCGCAGGAGAATTCGCCGCCGTCGCGAAGCCCGCGTGAGAATTCCGCATGGTTATGCGATCCGACGGCCGTGTTAGGCTCCGCCGCGGTCAATCGGAAACCACGTCGACCAGGAGGAGAGGCAGTGACCAAGCAGGATTTCGTGAACGCAGTCGCTCAGAAGAGCGGGCTCTCGAACCGCGACGCGGCGAAGGCCGTCGACGCGTTCCTCGAGACGATCACCGACACGCTCAAGTCGCGTGATTCCGTCAACTTCACCGGCTTCGGCAAATTCTCGACGTCGGACCGCGCAGCGCGCCAGGGCGTCAACCCGCGCACCGGTGAGAAGGTCCAGATCGCGGCGGCGACCGTGCCGAAGTTCTCGGCCGGGAGCGCCCTCAAGACCGCCGTCAGGGGTCGCTAGCGACGCCCGCGGACCTTTCCTCCGAGAGCTGAGAGGGCCTCCGAGGGGAGGCCCTCAGTTCTCCGAGAACGGCGCGCTCCGGAGGGGGCGGTAGGCTCCCCAGCATGGAAGCGGCGGGATGATGGAAGCAGGGGTCGCAACCGCCACCTCGCTCTTCGCCGACCGGCTCGCCGAGGCGGTGGAGCGCAAGCGCAGCCAGCTCGTCGTCGGGCTCGATCCGCGGCTCGACCTGCTGCCCGTCGAGCTTCGCGGCGACTCGGCCGGGAGCCGCGCCGCCGCGGCCGACGCATTTCGCCGCTTCGCCTGCGGAATCGTCGACGCCGTCGCACCCCACGCGGTCGCGGTCAAGCCGCAGCTTGCGTTCTGGGAGTGCCTCGGCGCGGACGGCCTGCGCGCGTTCGAGGAGGTGAGCGCGTACGCGCGCTCGTGCGGTCTGCTGGTGGTCGCGGACGGCAAGCGCGGCGACATCGGCTCGACCGCCCGGGCGTACGCCGAGGCCTATCTCGAGAGCGGGGTCGCCGACGCGCTGACCGTCAACCCGTACATGGGCCGGGAGTCGATCGAGCCGTTCATCGCCTCCTGCCGCCGCCACGGGACGGGGATCTTCTGCGTCGTCAAGACCTCGAACGCGGGCGCAGACGTCCAGGATCTGACCCTCTCCGACGGCAGCCTGCTCTGGCAGCAGGTCGCGCGGCTCGTGGCCGAGTGGGGCGAGGATCTCGTCGGCGAGCGCGGCCTCTCGAGCGTCTGCGCCGTCGTGGGCGCGACGCACCCGCGCGCGATCGGCGAGGCGCGCAAGCTGATGCCGCAGTCCGTGCTGCTCCTGCCGGGGGTCGGCGTCCAGGGCGCCACGCCGGCGGACGTGGCGCGCGCCTTCACGAGCGGCCCGGCGAGCGCGCTGGTGAACGCCTCGCGCTCGGTGATATACGCCTACCGCGCCCAGGGCGGCGACTTCCGCACCGCCGCGGGCGCGGAGGCGTCGCGTCTCAAGCGCGAGATCTGGGCCGTCGCGGGCTGGTAGCCGGTGGCCCGGCCACGGCGCGATGCGCCCAGCAGCGGGCGCCGCAGGCGGCGCACGGAGCGGCCCAAGCCGCACAGCGACTGGACGCGCTATGCGGCGCCGGCCGCGTTCCTGCTGGCCGCCACCATCGCCATCCTGCTGATCCGCTCCGGCCTGCGCGAGGGCTCGGACACGGGCACCACGAAGGTGCCGACGAAGACGGCGGTGGTGACCACCGCCCGCGGGAGGACGACGACGAAGCCGAAGCCCAAGCGGAGCACGGGGGCCGCCGCGTTCTACACGGTGGTGGCCGGCGACACGTTCGTGACGATCGCCTCGAAGAACGGGACGACCGTCGCACGGATCGAGAGCCTGAACCCCGGCGTCAAGTCGACCTCGCTCTTCATCGGCCAGAGGATTCGCGTCAAGTAACCTTCCGCCTGTGAGGCCCCGGCTGATCGCGCTGCTTGCGGCCCTCGTCTTCGTTCCTTCGGCGTTCGGCGGGACACCGCCCGTGACCGCGCGGGCCTACGTCGTGCTGAACCCGGCGACGGGCGAGGTGCTCGCCGCGCGGCATCTTGACGAGAAGGTTCCGATCGCCAGCATCACGAAGCTGATGACAGTGCTCGTGACACTCGAGCACGCGAAGCTCTCCGACGTCGTCACCGTCCGGCCGGGCGCCGCAGTCGTCGGCGAGTCGACGATCAACCTGCGCACCGGTGAGCGGATCACCGTTCGCGACCTCCTGAAGGCCGCGCTGATCCAGAGCGCCAACGACGCCGCCTACGCGCTCGCGCTGCACGTCGGCGAGGGAAGCGTGCCCCGCTTCGTCGCCATGATGAACGCGAAGGCGAAGGAGCTCGGGCTGACGGAGACCCACTTCGTCCGCCCGGACGGGCTCGACGCGCCGGGCCACGTCTCGAGCGCGCGGGACGTGACGCGCCTCGGCTGGCTCGCGATGCGGATCCCGTTCGTCCGCACGACGGTGCGCGAGCGGACGGCCGCGATCTCGGGCGGCAGGACGCTCCACACGTGGAACGACCTGCTGGCGACCTTCCCGCACCTGCTGGGCGTGAAGACCGGCCACACGAGCGGCGCCGGCTGGTCCGAGGTGGCCGCGGCCCGCGGGCGCGGAACGACGGTCTACGCGACGATCCTCGGCAGCCCGACACGCACGCAGCGCAACGAGGACCTTGCTGAGCTGCTCGCGTGGGGCCTGTCGCGGTACATCGTGGTGACGGCGATCTCGCCGAGCCGGGTCTACGCCACGGCGCGGACGCCGTACGGGCGCGGTGAGCTCCGGCTCGTGGCGGCGAAGCCGATGCTGAAGGTGATCCGCGTCGACCGGCCGCTGCGTGAGCGCGTCGTCGCGGCGAGCGCCGTCTCGCTGCCGGTCGAGAAGGGCCAGCGGCTCGGCGAGGTGCGCGTCTTCGCCGGTGGCCGGCTGCTCGCCTCGCAGCCGCTCGTCGCCGACCGGTCGATCCCGAAGCCCGGCGTCGTGGGCCGCGCCGGCTGGTACGCCAAGCGAACGGCGCAGCACGCCTGGGGGTGGGTTTCGTGATCGTCACCGTCACCTTGAACGCGGCAATCGACCGCACGCTGACCGTGCCGAACTTCCAGCGCGGGCAGCGGCATCGGGCCAGCCTGGGGCTCACCCTGGCGGGCGGGAAGGGCCTGAACGTCGCGCGCGCGCTCAAGCGGCTCGGGGTGCCGGTGATCGCGACCGGCCTCGCGGGCGGGCGCACGGGCACGCGCATCGTGGAGGAGCTGACGACGGAGTCGATCCTCAACGACTTCGTGCGCATCGCGGGCGAGTCGCGCACCTCCACCGCCGTCGTCGACCCGACGAGCTCGAGCTACACCGAGATCAACGAGTGGGGCCCCGCGGTGAACGAGGGGGAGCTCGCGACGCTGCGCGAGAAGCTGCATTACCTCGTGCAGGGCGCGGAGTACGTCGTGTTCGCCGGCTCGCTGCCACGTGACGTCCCCGAGGACTTCTACGCGGAGGCGATCCGCGAGCTGAACCGTCGCGGCGTCCGCAGCGTGCTCGACTGCGAGGGCGAGCCGCTCCGCCTGGGCGTCGCCGCCGAGCCGTTCCTCGTCTCGCCGAACCAGGCCGAGGCCGAGAGCCTCGTCGGGCACGAGTTCCACGACGACGAGGACTTCCAGTCGGCGCTCGACCAGATTGCGGAGATGGGTGCCCGCAACGTCCTGATCACGCAGGAGTCGGGTGCGGCCGCGCTGCTGCGCGAGGACCGGGAGCGGCGGCGCTTCCGGGTGGTCGCGCCGCGCGTCGAGGCGGTGTCCACCGTCGGCGCGGGAGACGTCCTGCTCGCCGCGTACCTGGCGGGCCGCCTCGCGGAGCGCCCGATCGAGGAGTCGCTCCGCGAGGCGGTCGCAGCAGGCGCAGCGTCGACGCTCGAGATCGGCGCCGGGCGGTTCGACCACCGCGAGTCGCAGCGGCTCCTGCCTGGCGTCGAGCTGGCCGAGCTCGAGCCGGCCGGCTTCAAGGCTCTCTAGCCTTCCCAGATCCGGACGCGGCCGTCGCGCGTAGAAGGGGCATGCGCCTGCTCGTGCTCCTCTGTCTCGCGCTCATGCTTGTCGCCGCGGGGTGCGGCGGCGGCTACGGGGGCGGTGGGGGCGGCGACACGAAGCCCGGCGGCACCACCACCAGCTCGCGCTACTGAGCTCCTGCCGCGGCGCCTCGTCGGCCAGCCGGGTCCGTTCTAGAGGCTTGATGTGAAACTCGGGTGCGTGCGGGGATGGGCCAGACCAAGTGGTTCAGCCGGATCGGGCGCAGCGCGTAGTGGTTGCTACGGGCAAGCCCGAGCCGGCTGAACCGCGCCGTGTCTGGCACACCAGCCGTGCGTGCCGGAGTTTCACATCAAGCCTCTAGGATCGGCGCATGCCGGCCTGTCCGGACTGCGGGCGCGAGAATCCGCCGGGCGCGCGCTTCTGCAACGCCTGCGGGGCTCCGCTCGCCGTTGCCGCGGAGGAACCGCGCGAGATGCGGAAGACGGTGACGATCCTCTTCGCGGACGTCACCGGTTCGACGGCGCTCGGCGAGCGGCTCGACCCCGAGGCGGTGCGGCGGGTCATGGGCCGCTGGTTCGAGGCGGCCCGCGACGTCCTCGAGCGCCACGGCGGGACCGTGGAGAAGTTCATCGGCGACGCGGTGATGGCCGTCTTCGGCATCCCGACGCTCCACGAGGACGACGCGCTCCGCGCGGTCCGGGCGCCGCCGAGCTCGACCAGGCGCCTCGCCGAGCTGAACGCGGCGCTGGAGCGCGACCACGGCGTCCGGCTCGCGGTGCGGACGGGCGTCAACACCGGGGAGGTCGTCGCCGGCGAGGGCGAGACGCTCGCGACCGGCGACGCCGTCAACGTCGCCGCCCGCCTCGAGCAGGCCGCGCAGCCGGGCGAGATCCTGCTCGGGCGACGCACGACCTTCCGGCTCGTCCGTGACGCGGTCGACGCCGAGCCCGTCGAGCCGCTCGCGCTCAAGGGGAAGGCCGAGCCGGTCGAGGCGCTGCCGCCTCGCTCGGTGTCGGCCCGGCGTCGCCGGCATCGCGCGGCGGCTCGACGCACCGCTGGTCGGCCGCGACCGTCGAGCTCGCGCAGCTGCGCCAGGCGTACGAGCGGGCAGTGCGGGAGCGCCGCGCGTCTCTCTTCACGCTGCTCGGGCCGGCCGGGATCGGCAAGTCGCGTCTCGTCGAGGAGTTCTGCCGCTCGATCGCGGGCGAGGCGACCGTGCTGCGCGGCCGCTGCCTCCCGTACGGCGAGGGGATCACGTTCTGGCCGCTCGTCGAGATGCTGCAGGACGCCGGCCGGCACGGCCCCGCCGCGCGGGTGCGCGAGCTTCTCGCCGGCGAACCGGATGCCGAGCTCGTCGGCGGCGCGGCTTGACGTCGCGCTCGGCGAGGGCGACGCGGGCGGCTCGACCGACGACGCCTTCTGGGCGGCGCGGAAGCTCTTCGAGCATGCCGCCAGGTCGAGCTCCGCTCGTCCTCGTGTGGACGACATGCACTGGGCCGAGCCGACGTTCCTCGACCTCGTCGACCACGTCGCCGACTGGAGCCGCGATGCGCCGATCCTGCTCCTGTGCGTCGCCCGGCCGGAGCTGCTCGAGCGCGACCGACCTGGGCCGGTGGGAAGTTGAACGCGACGACGCTCTTCCTCGACGCGCTCTCCGAGGGTGAGTCGCGGCTGCTGATCGCCGAGCTGCTGGTGAAAGGACGGCTCGCCGACGACGTGTCGGAGCGGATCGTCGCGGCCGCCGAGGGGAACCCGCTCTTCGTCGAGCAGATGCTCGCGATGCTGCTCGAGGACGGAGCCGACCCCGCCCCGGCGGTTCCGCCGACGATCCAGGCGCTGCTTGCTGCGCGGCTCGACCGGCTCGACCCGTCCGAGCAGCAGGTGATCGAGCGGGCCTCGGTCGAGGGGGCGACTTCCACCGCGACGCGGTCGAGGAGCTCGCGCCCGACTGGCGGGCGCGGCGATTTCGACGCCAGTGCTGGACGCTGGTCCGCAAGGAGCTCATCCGTCCGGACAGGCCGATTCGGCGCGGACACGACGCGGGTTCGCTTCCGCCACCAGCTGATTCGGGACGCCGCCTACGAGGGCTGCCGAAGGCAGTCGCGCGCGGAACTGCACGAGCGCTTCGCGGCGGCTCGAGGAGCAGCGCGCGCGGCGAGCACGAGGAGATCGTCGGCTACCACCTCGAGCAGGCCTTCCGTTACCGGGTGGAGCTGGCGCCGGCCGACGAGGCCGTCCGCTTGCTCGCGGAACGGGCGGCGC
>CAVVCG010000031.1:0-5435 GCA_963746655.1 uncultured Actinomycetes bacterium
CGCTCTCCGGCGGCGAGGCCCAGCGCGTGAAGCTCGCGAAGGAGCTCAGCAAGGTCGCGACCGGGCGCACGCTCTACATCCTCGACGAGCCGACGACGGGTCTCCACTTTGCGGACATCGAGAAGCTGCTGGAGGTTCTGCACCGGCTGGTCGACGCGGGCAACACCGTGCTCGTGATCGAGCACAACCTCGACGTGATCAAGCAGGCCGACTGGATCGTCGATCTCGGGCCCGAGGGGGGCGAGGCCGGCGGCGAGGTCGTCGCAGCGGGGACGCCGGAGCAGGTCGCGGAGGCCGAGGGGTCCTTCACCGGCGAGTTCCTGCGCCACGTGCTGCGATCGCGCGAGCCGGCCGCTGCCTGACGATCCGTACGTGCGCATGCACGCGCCTCGCTACGAGGTGCTGCTCGCGAAGGTGCGGGAGCTGGCGCCCGAGAAGCCGCGGATCCTCGACGTCGGCCAGGCCCACGAGTCGGTGGAGCTGCGCGAGCTGCCGGGCGCTGTCGTGGACACGCTCGGCTTCGGCGACGACCGCTTCCCGCCGCGCGAGGGCGAGCGGCACGTTCCGTTCGACCTCAACTCGGCGGAGACGCGCGACCTCTGGCCGGAGCTGGCCGACTACGACGTCGTGGTCTGCGCCGAGGTGATCGAGCATCTGCGCATCTCGCCGTTGCACGTCCTGCGCTTTCTCGGCTCGGCGCTGCGGCCGGGCGGCTGGCTCGTGCTGCAGACGCCGAACGCGGCCCGCATCGGCAACCGCGTGCGCCTGCTCGCGGGGCGCAACCCGTTCGAGCAGCTGCGCGAGGACTCGTTCCATCCCGGCCACTTCCGCGAGTACACCGTCGACGAGCTGCTTGCGCTCGGCAGGGAGGCCGGCCTCGACGTCGGCGGCTGGCTGACGGCGAATTACTTCGATACGGGATCGCAGCCGAACCGCGTGCTGCGCGCGGCCGAGCCGCTCGTGCCGCGGCGGCTCCGGGGCGGGATCACCGTCTGGCTGCGAAAGTCGTGAGCGCGGAAAGCACCGAGCCGGCCGTCTCCGAGGAGCGTCAGTGGCTCCTGCGCGCGGTGCTCGTGCTGGTGAGCCCGCGCCTCGTGTTCGGCGCGATGCGGGACGACTCGGACGTCTCCGCCCACGCGAGAAGCGACGCCGTCCTCGCGCTGGTGCTCATGTCGGGAATCGCATTGGTGCTCTGGACGCCCGCCTACGGGCACCTCCTGCGCGACCGGTTCGTGTCGTGGGACGCACTGCTGATCGCCGTGCTCGCGTTCATCGGCGGCGGCATCTACGGGGCCGCGGTCTACTGGGCCGGCGGCCTGCTTCTCCACGCGGGCGGAACGCTCTTCCGCTCGAGGGCCAGCTACCGGCAGGCCAGGCACGTGCTCGCGTTCGCAGCCGCGCCGGTCGCGCTGTCCCTCGTGCTCGTCTGGCCGCTGCGCCTCGCGGTCTACGGCGAGGACGTGTTCCGCAGCGGCGGCTCCGACCACGGCGCGGGCAACTACGCCTTCGTCGTGCTCGAGACCGCCTTCGTCGTCTGGGCGCTGGTGCTGCTCGTCGTCGGAGTGCGCGTGGTTTTCTCGAAGGCCTCGAGCTCCTCGGCCGGCATCTCGTAGGTGTGCTGGTCCTCGGGGAACGTGCCCGAGCGAACCTCCGCCGCGTAGCTCTCCAGCGCGTCGCGGATCTCGCGCGAGAGGTTCGCGTAGCGCTTCACGAAGCGGGGGAGGTGGCCCTCGGTCAGGCCGAGCAGGTCGTGGTAGACGAGCACCTGGCCGTCGCAGTCGCGGCCCGCGCCGATCCCGATCGTCGGCACGGTCAGCCGGCTGGTGATCTCCGCCGCGACGGGCGCCGGGACGGCCTCGAGCACGACCGCGAACGAGCCGGCCTCCTCGAGCGCCAGGGCGTCGTCGACGAGCTGTCGCGCCGCCTCGGCCGTCTTGCCCTGGGTCTTGAACCCGCCGAGCATCGTCGCCGACTGCGGCGTCAGGCCGACGTGGCCCATCACCGGAATTCCGGCAGCAACGATCGCGCGCACGCGCGAGAGCGAAGGTCCGGCGCCCTCGAGCTTGACCGCGTCGGCGCCGGCCTCCTTGACGAAGCGGATCGCGTTGCGGACGGCGTCCTCGTCGGAGACCTGGTACGAGCCGAACGGCATGTCGCCGATCACGATCGGACGGTTGGCCGCGCGGGCCACCGTCCGCGTCAGGAAGACCATCTCGTCCATCGTCACGGGAACCGTCGTGCCCTCGTGGCCGAGCACGACCATGGCTGCGGTGTCGCCGACGAGAATGACCTCGATTCCGGCGTCCTCGGCGAAGCGGGCGCCGGGTGCGTCGTAGGCGGTGACCATCACGATCCGCTCTCCGCGGCGCTTCATCTCGGCGAGCTGGGGGAGAGGCATCTTGCCCTTCGGTGGCGTGCTCATGGCGTGTCTCCTTCGGGGATGACGTTGTCGATCAGGCGTGTGCCGCCGATCCGGACGGCCGCTGCGAGGACGGGCGGCTCGAACTCGGCGAGCTCGAAGTAGTCGACCTGGAGCCCGTCGAGCAGGCTCGGGTCGTTGGCAGTGAAGCGCTTTCGGCAAGGCGAGTGCGGCCTCGCGCTCCTCCGGGGAGAGGTATGCGTTGCGCGATGACAGCGCGAGGCCGTCCTCGTCTCTGACGGTCGGGCAGACGCGGATCTCAATGTCAAGGGCGAGATCGCGGATCATTCGCTTCAGGACGGCGACCTGCTGCGCGTCCTTCTGGCCGAAGTACGCGCGGTCGGGGCGGACGAGGTTGAAGAGCTTCAGGCAGACGGTCGCGACGCCGCGGAAGTGACCAGGCCGGTGCTCGCCTTCGAGGATGCCGCCGAGCTCCTCGACCTCGACCCAGGTCTGGAAGCCGGGCGGGTACATCTCCTCGAACGGCGGCGCGAAGAGGATGTCGACCCCGTTCTCCTGGGCGAGGCGCGCGTCGCCGTCCTCGTCTCTCGGATAGCGGGCGAGGTCCTCGCCGGCGACGAACTGGGCGGTGTTGACGAACAGGCTCGCGACGACGAGGTCGTTCTCCTCGCGCGCGGCGCGGAAGAGGGAGAGGTGGCCCTCGTGGAAGGCGCCCATGGTGGGGACGAGGCCGACTGAGCCGGTGGCGGTGGCGCGGAGGTCGCGGAGCTCTGTTGCGGTGCGGACGACGATCATCGCGCGGTCGCCTCCGCGAGGACGTCGTAGAGCGGCTCGAGGTCGGGGCGGACGCTTCGGATCGCCTCGCGGTGCGCCTCGACGGTCTCCCAGTCGCCGCGCTCGATCGGGCCGGTCAGCTCGAAGCCGTTCTCGATCGTCCGGCGCATGAGCGGCTCGAGCGCTTCCGGTGGCGCGCCCGCGGCCGCGAGCAGCTCGGAGGCGACGCGGTGCAGCGTGACGAGGTAGTTCGAGGCGATCGCGGCCCCGGCGTGGTAGAGCGGCCGGGCGTCGTCGGCGAGCTCGAACGGCTGGAGGCCGAGGACGCGGGCGAGCTCGAAGCCGAGGGCCCGGGCCTCGTCGGTCTCGGCCGTGACCGCGGCCCAGGCGCCGTCGAGCTGCTCGGGCCCGCGCGAGCGCGTGAACGTCTGGAGCGGGTGGAGCGAGAACCGTCGCGTGTGCGGCGCGAGCGCCGAAAGGGGCGTGGCCCCGCTGACGTGGGCGATCCAACGGCCGTGTCCCAGGGACTGTCCCTGGGACACGGCTCGAATAGCCGCGTCCGGAACGCACAGGAGCGTGAGCTCGGCATCGCGCTCGGCAAGCGGGATCCCCCGCTCCTCGAGGCGAGCGGCCATGGCGGAGCCGACACGGCCGCGACCGATGACGTTCACGCTTTCGACCATCTTTCGCTCCAGTTCCGTAGCGGATACCGGGCCGAGTCGAAGTCTAGTCATTCGGACGTTCGTGGAGATCTCCACGGTCCCGGATGGCAGCGCAGACGGGCGCCTCGGCGGAGACGAGACGCCCTGAGATCGGCGCCGTCAAGCGGCGCCTGCGGCTTCCAATCTGCGCTCGAGCCCGGCGCGAACCCCGGGCCAGTCGTCGTCGATCACCGCGTACCACGCCGAGTCCCGCCGCTCGCCCTCGCGCACGATCATGTGCTTGCGGTGGATCCCCTCGAACTCCGCCGGCAGCGCCGCCAAGGCCGCCCGCGCCCGCTCGTTCAGCGCGTCGGTCTTGAACTCCACCCGCCGGCAGCCGACCACCTCGAACGCGTGCCGGAGCAGGAGGTACTTCGCCTCGACGTTGACTCCGGTGCCCCACGTCGACGGGTTGTTCCACGTGTTCCCGATCTCCAGCCGAAGATGCTCGGGCGCCAGCGACATGTAGCTCGTCGAGCCCACGACCACGCCCTCCCGCAAGACCGCGAACGGCTGCCGTGTCGGATCCTCGGCCAGCGCCGCAGCGATCCAGGCCTCGACGTCGCGCGTGATCATCCAGCGCCAGATCCGCTCGTCCGCGGCCGCCGCGCGCAGCCCTTCGATGTGCTCCGCGCCGAGCGGCTCGAGCGTCACCAGGCGCCCGACGAGCCGCACCTTGAGCTCCTCGTCCCACATCCGCATGGAGGTTTACACTGCGCGGGCGATGCCGATCTACGAGTACGTGTGCATGGAGTGCGAGTCGCACTTCGAGGAGCTCGTCCGGAACGGCGAACAGCCGGATTGCCCGGACTGCGGCGCCGCGAACGTGCGCAAGCAGTTCTCCGTGTTCGCGGCTCACGGCACCGCCGCAGAGTCGACCTTCAGCGGCGGCGCTGGAGGCGGTTGTTGCGGTGGTTCGTGTGGCTGCGGCTGAACAGCTGACCGAGCTCGAAGCGTTCGCGCGCCAGGTCGCGGGCTGCACGCGCTGCAGGCTCTCCGAAGGCCGCACGCAGGTCGTGTTCGGAGTCGGCAACCCGGACGCCGACCTGATGTTCGTGGGCGAGGGCCCGGGCTTCCACGAGGACAAGCAGGGGATCCCGTTCGTCGGCCAGGCCGGCAAGCTGCTCGACAAGCTGCTTGCCGGGATCGACCTCGAACGCGCCGACGTCTACATCGCGAACATCGTCAAGTGCCGCCCGCCGGGCAACCGCGATCCGGTCCCGGACGAGAAGGAGGCCTGCGAGCCGTACCTGTTCCGGCAGATCGAGCTGATCCAGCCGAAGGTGATCGCCAGCCTCGGCAACCACGCGACCAAGCAGCTGAGCGGCAAGGACGTCGGGATTACGCGCGTCCACGGCAAGGAGCAGCCGATCCAGCTCGGCTCGCGGTCGGTGCTGCTCTACCCGCTCTACCACCCGGCCGCTGCGCTGTACACGCCGGCGATGCTGGGCGTTCTCGAAGAGGACTTCGCACGGCTTCCCGAGCTGATCGGCCGGCCGGAGCAGCCGCCGGCACCGACGTTCGCCCCGGAGCCGGCCGCAGCAGCGGCCGAGCCCGCAGCGGTCCAGCTCGGCCTCTTC
>CAVVCG010000032.1:0-13857 GCA_963746655.1 uncultured Actinomycetes bacterium
CGAGGGCCGCGCGCAGCGTTCGCACGTACTTGCCCAGCTCTCGCGGGCCGCCTTCTGCAGCCTCGAGGGCGCTCGTGCCGACGACGATCCCGTCGGCAAGCCCCGCGGCTGTCCGGGCGTGGGCGGGCGTCGAGATCCCGAAGCCGGCGTAGAGCGGCAGGCCGGTCGCGCGGCGGGCTCGCTCAACGAGGCCGCCGAGCGCGGGGGAGATCTGGTCGCGGGCGCCGGTCGTGCCAGTGACGGTGACGAGGTAGAGCCAGCCGTCGGTCTGCTCTGCCGCGAGGCGGATGCGCTCGTCCGTTGACGACGGGGCGACGAGCTGGACGCGGTGCAGCTCCGGCCGCTCGCCGGCGGGGAGGTCGGCGACGATCATGCTGGTCGCGCCCGCGGCCTGCGCATCGGCCGCGAAGCGGTCCCAGCCATAGGCCTCGAGCAGCGACGAGTACGTCATCGGGACGAGCGGCGTCCCGGGAAGGCGGGCGCGCGCCTCCGCGAGCCCTTCGAGGCAGGGGCCGGTGCGCATCCCCTGCGCGAGCGCCCGCTCGGCCGCGCGCCGGATGACCGGCCCGTCCGCGAGCGGGTCCGAGAACGGAAAGCCGAGCTCGACGATGTCGGCTCCTCCTTCGACCGCCGCCTCGGCGAGTGCGGGCGTCTCCGGGCCGCTCATCAGGTAGATGACGAGCCTCTTCCTCACTCCGGTCTCCGGGCCGGTCATTGCCGGCCGATCGCGCGGAGCACCTCGTCGAGATCCTTGTCGCCGCGGCCGGAGAGGCACACGAGCACCAGCTCCTCCTCGAGCTCGGCCACCCGCGCCAGGGCGTGCGCCGGCTCGAGCGCCGGGAGGATCCCCTCGGTGCGGGCAAGCCGCTGAAAAGCGGCCAGCGCCTCCTCGTCCGTGGCGCTGACGTAGGTCGCGCGCCCGCTGTCGCGCAGGAAGGCGTGCTCCGGGCCGACGCCCGGGTAGTCGAGACCGGCCGAGATCGACTCGGCGTCGAGCACCTGGCCGTCCTCGTCGGCGAGCACGGCCGAGCGCGAGCCGTGGAGAATGGAGGTCCGGCCGGCGCCGAGGCTCGCCGCGCCGCCCGCCTCGACGCCGAGCAGCTTCACGACGGCGTCGTCGAGGAACCCGGCGAACAGGCCGATCGCGTTCGAGCCCCCGCCGACGCAGGCGACCGCGATCTCGGGGAGGCGGCCCTCGGTCTCGAGCACCTGCTCCCGCGCCTCTCGCCCGACCACGGACTGAAGCTCGCGCACGAGCTCGGGATACGGATGCGGGCCGACACACGACCCGATCAGGTAGTGCGTCGTCTCGACGGTCGCGATCCAGTCGCGGATCGCCTCGCTCGTGGCCTCCTTCAGCGTCCGCTTGCCGAACTCGACGGGCCGCACCTCCGCGCCGAGCAGGCCCATCCGCTCGACGTTCGGATGCTGGCGGCGCATGTCCTCGTCGCCCATGTAGACGACGCACTCGAGCCCGAAGCGGGCGCAGACCGTTGCTGCGGCCACGCCGTGCTGCCCGGCGCCGGTCTCGGCGACGATCCTGCGCTTGCCGAGCCTCATCGCGAGGAGCGCCTGTCCGAGCGCGTTGTTCAGCTTGTGCGCCCCGGTGTGCAGCAGGTCCTCGCGCTTGAGGTAGACGCGCTTGCCCGGCGCGAAACGCTCCGCGAGCGTGAGCGGAGTCGGCCGGCCGGCGTAGGTGCGGCCCAGCTCGTCCAGTTCGGCGCGGAAGGCCGGGTCGGCCCAGGCCTCGCGCCAGCCGGCCTCGAGCTCGTCCAGCGCCGGGACCAGCGTCTCCGGGACGAAGCGTCCGCCGTACTCGCCGTAGGTCAGCTGCTGCACCGCGCGGCCTCCACGTACGCGCGCACTCGCGCGTGATCCTTCACTCCGGGTGCGACCTCGAGGCTGGAGCTCGCGTCGACGGCCCAGGGTCGCACCGCGGCGATCGCCTCGCCCACGTTCTCGGGAGAGAGACCGCCGGCGAGGACGACCCGGCCCTCTTCGGCCCGGGCGCGGTCGTAGTGGCGCGAATCCTCCTGTTGCCACGGGCGGTCGATGACCTTCGCGACCTCGCGGCCGTCTCTGAGGAGGACGCCGTCCTGCGCCCGGTGGCCGTTCTCGCGCGCGTAGAGCTGGACGAGATCGGCGTCGCCCTCGGAAACCTCGCCGACGTGGACGGCGACCGAGAGCATCGTCTCGGGAACCGGGAGCACCCGGGCCGCCTGGCGCGGGCTCTCCTTTGCGAGCACGAAGCCGGCGAGGTCGGCGCCGGCCTCCGCCGCGGCGGCGACGTCCTCCTCGCGCGTCAGCCCGCACACCTTGACGAGCGGGCGTGAGATCAGCTCCTCGAGCTTCGCGGCCGGGTCGGCCGCGCGCATGAGGGCCGAGCCGACGAGGATCGCATCGGCGCCCGCGAGCTCGGCCTCGGCGCCCTGGGCCCGGGATGCGATCGCGCTCTCGGCGACGATCAGTCGGTCGCGCGGAGCGGTCTCGACGAGGGCGAGCTGCGCCCGCCGGTCGATCTCGAACGTTCCGAGGTCGCGCGCGTTGATGCCGATCACCTCGGCGCCGAGCGCGGTCGCCCGCTGAAGCTCGTCGGCGTCGTGCGCCTCCACGAGCGTGTCGAGTCCGAGCCTCCTCGCGTCGGACAGGAGGTCGTGCATGCGCGCATCGTCGAGGTCCCTCAGTAGGAGGAGCACGGCGTCCGCGCCCGCGCGGCGGAGTGTCTCCAGCTCCTCGCCCATCGAGAAGAAGCCCTTGGCGAGCAGCGGTACGGCGCTCGACGCGCGGGCCGCCTCGAGGTCGGCGATCGACCCGCCGAAGCGCCCATCGACGAGCACCGAGACGGCTCCGGCGCCGGTCCGCTCGAACGCGGCCGCGAGCTCGGCCGGATTGGCGTCGGGACGGAGCTCGCCGGCCGACGGCGAGCGGCGCTTCACCTCTGCGATGGCTCCGAGCCCGGGAGCAGACAGTGCGTCGCGGAAGACGCCCACTACGCGCTCACCTCCGAGGCCTGCGAGAACTCGATCAGCTCCTGGAGCCTCGACGCGGCGGCTCCGGAGTCGACCGCCTCCTGCGCGAGGCCGAGCCCCTCCTCGAGGTCGCGGGCGTGACCGGCCGCCGCGATGGCGCCGGCTGCGTTCAGGAGGATTGCCGAGCGGCGGCCGCCCTCTTCGCCCGCGAAGACCGAGCGGATCGCGTTCGCGTTGTCGCCCGGGGAACCGCCGCGGAGCTCGCCCGGATCGCAGCGAGGGATGCCGAGGTCGAGCGGGTCGACCTCGCGCTCGTGGACGTCGCCGTCGACGACCTCGCAGACGAGGTTCGGTCCGGTCGGAGAGAGCTCGTCGATCCCGCCTGCTCCGTGCACGACGAAGGCCCGGCGCGCCCCGAGCTGGGCCAGCACGTCCGCGATCGTCGGCACGAGAGACGCCGCGTAGACGCCGACGACCTGAGCGCGCGCGCCGGCCGGGTTCGTCAGAGGCCCGAGGACGTTGAAGACGGTCCGCGTCGCCAGCTCGCGCCGGACAGGGGCCGCGTGTCGCATCGCCGGGTGATGGGTCGTGGCGAAGAGGAAGCCGAAGCCGAGCTCGTCGATCGAGCGCTCGATCCGCGCGGGCGGCAGCTCGAGCTGGAAGCCGAGTGCCTCGAGCACGTCGGCCGAGCCCGACGCCGACGAGACGGCGCGGTTGCCGTGCTTGGCCACGCCTGCGCCGGCGGCGGCCGCGACCAGGGCCGCGGCGGTCGAGATGTTGATCGTGCTCGCGCCGTCGCCACCGGTGCCTGCGGTGTCGACGAGGTCGTCGCGCTCGGGGCGGACCTCGAGCACGTGCGCGCGCATCGCCTCGGCGCACCCGGCGATCTCCTCGGAGGTCTCGCCCTTCATCCGCAGCGCCACGAGCAGCGCGCCGATCTGGGCGGGTGTCGCCTCACCCTCCATCACCTCGTTCATGACCGAGCGCGCCTCGTCGCGGGAGAGGCTGTGACCGTCGAGCAGCCGCGCGAGCGCCTGTTGAATGGTCATTGCGAGCCCTCCAGGAAGTTCCTCGCGAGCTGTGAGCCGACGGGTGTGAGCACGGACTCCGGGTGGAACTGGACGCCGTCGACCGGCAGCTCCCGGTGGCGGACCGCCATCACCTCGTCGTCCGCGCAGGTCGCCGAGATCTCGAGGCAGTCCGGAACCGAGGTCACGGCGAGCGAGTGGTAGCGGCCGGCCTCGAAAGGCTCGGGGAGGCCGACGAAGAGCCCGCGCCCGTCGTGCTTGATCTCGCTCGGCTTGCCGTGTACGAGTCGCTTCGCCTGGCCGACCTCGCCGCCGAACGCCTCGACGATCGCCTGGTGACCGAGGCAGACGCCGAGCGTCGGAACGGAGCTGCTCAACCGCCGGACGATCTCGACGCTCGCGCCGGCGTCGGACGGGCGACCCGGACCGGGGGAGACCACGAGTTGGGAGGGCGCGAGACGCTCGGCCTCGTCCGCGTCGATCGCATCGTTGCGGCGAACGATCACCTCGGCGCCGAGCTCTCCGAACAGGTGCGCCAGGTTGTAGGTGAACGAGTCGTAGTTGTCGATCAGGAGGATCATCCACGAGCCTCCGCGAGGTCGATCGCCGTCTCCAAGGCTGCCAGCTTGCGCAGGCACTCGTCGTGCTCGGCGCCGGGGTCGGAGTCGGCGACGATTCCGGCGCCGGCCTGCAGGAGCGCGACGCCCTCGGTGAGCACGATCGTCCGGATTGCGATGCACGCGTCGAGCGCCTCGCCGGGGAGCGCGTAGAGCACCCCGCCCCCGTACGGCCCGCGCCGGTAGCCCTCGAGCTCGGAGATCAGCTGCATCGCGCGCACCTTCGGGGCCCCCGAGACGGTCCCGGCCGGGAAGCACGCGCGCAGCAGCTCGAAATGGGAGACGCCCTCCTCGAGCTCGCCGACGACCTCCGACACCAGATGGGTGACGTGCGAGAAGCGCTCCGGCTCGAGAAAGCGCTCGACGTGAACGCTTCCCGGCCGGCAGACGCGGGAGAGGTCGTTCCGGCCGAGGTCGACGAGCATGATGTGCTCCGCGCGGTCCTTCTCGGAGTCCAGCAGCCGCTCGGCGTCGCCCTCGCCGGGCCGTGTCGTGCCGGCGATCGGGTTCAGCGCGGCCGCACGGCCCTCGGCCTTGACCAGGGTCTCGGGCGAGGAGCCGACCAGCGCGAGCTCGCCGAGCTCGAGCAGGAACAGGTACGGCGAAGGGTTCACGCGCCGAAGCGAGCGGTAGAGCTCGATCGCGCTCGCCGACGTCGGCCGCTCCGCGCGCTGCGAGAGCACGATCTGGAACGCGTCTCCGGCGCGGATGTGCTCCTTGGCCGCGACCACCGCGCGCTCGTAGTCGTGCCTGCCGGGCAGCCGCCTGGTCGAGCCGCGGCGGCCCGCGCCGGCCTCGATCGGAGGCTGCGGTCCTCGGAGCAGGTCGGACACCTCGCCGGGGTCGCCGGCCAGCACCTCGGCCATCCCGAGGACGTGGTCGAAGCGGACGAGCTTCTCCGCCACGACGAAGCGGCTCTCGGGAAGGTCGCGACCGGCTTCGGGCATCGGAACGGTCGGCTCGAGCGCGGCCGCGTGGTCGTATGAGAGGTACCCGACCACAGGGAGGCCCGACTCATCCGCCTCGCGGAAGTCGACCAGCCGCGAGCCGCAGCCGACGAACGAGTGGCGCCCGAGCCGGCCGTGCTCGACGGACTCCAGCAGGAACGAGGCCTGCGCTCCATCACGCAGCCGGAGGTAGGCCCCGAGCGGAGTGAGGAGGTCGGTGGAGATGACGGTGAGCGCATTCATGTCTGCAAATACGAAAAGACCCTCCGGCTGGAAGGTCTGTGTGAGCGGAACGAGGTTACGTCAGATCAGGTCAGGCGACGCTCCCGCCCCGCTCGTGGCGCCAGGCCCAGCCCCAGGTGTGCGAGACGGTGGTCACTGGCCTCAGGGTAGGTCGCGCCGCCTTGCGACGTCAAGTGGTTACGCTGGTCGACATGGCTCGTTCCGTGATCGTTTCGGCCGTCCGCACGCCGTTCGGCAAGCTCGGCGGCTCCCTCGTCGACTACCAGGCGACCGAGCTCGGCGCGATCGCGATCCGGGCCGCGCTCGACCGCGCGGGCGTCGAGAACGGCGAGGTCGAGTACGCGATCATGGGCCAGGTGCTCCAGGGCGGGGTCGGCCAGGCGCCCGCACGCCAGGCGACGGTCGGCGCGGGGATGCCGGTGGAGCTTCCCTCGGACACGATCAACAAGGTGTGCGCCTCGTCGATCCGGGCCGTAGAGATCGCCGACCAGATGATTCGGGCGGGAGACGTCGACGTCGTCGTCGCCGGCGGGATGGAATCGATGTCGAACGCTCCGTATGTCCTCAAGAAGGCCCGGTTCGGCTACCGGCTCGGCGACGGGACGCTGATCGACCTGATGACCCATGACGGGCTCACCTCGACGTTCGACAACCGGCACATGGTCGAGCAGGCGTCGTTCGTCTCGCGCGAGCTCGGGATCTCGCGGGAGGAGCAGGATCGCTGGGCGCTGCGCTCGCAGGAGCGCGCGGTCAAGGCGATCGACGAGGGGCTGTTCGAGCCCGAGATCGCACCCGTCGGCGACTTCGCGGTGGACGAGGCCCCGAGGCGCGACACGACGCTCGAGAAGCTCGCGAGCCTCAAGCCCGTGTTCGACCCGGACGGGACGACGACCGCGGGGAACGCACCCGGCGTCAACGACGGCGCCGGCGCTCTCGTCGTGACGAGCGACGAGTTCGCCCGAAAGCGCGGCCTCGACGTGCTCGCGACGATCCTCGCGCAGGGCTACGTCGCAGACGACTACGCCTACCTCGCGCGCACTCCCGCGAAGGCAGGAGCGATCGCGCTCGAGAAGGCCGGCAAGTCGATCGACGACATCGAGCGCGTCGAGGTGAACGAGGCCTTCTCCTCGGTCGCCCTCAACTCGACGAAGATGCTCGGCGTCGACCCTGAGCGGGTGAACGTGAACGGCGGGGCGGTCGCGCTCGGCCACCCGATCGGCGCCTCGGGCGCGCGGATCCTGGGAACGATGATCCACGAGCTGCGCCGGAACGGCGGCGGCCTCGGCCTCGCCGCGATCTGCTCGGGCGGCGGCCAGGGCGACGCGATTCTGCTCGAGGTCTAGCGCACAGGCTCGACCGGTCCGACCGCCAGCCGCGCGGGCTGCCCTGGAACGTCGCAACGAAGGGTGATCCGGACGGGCGCGGGGATCGCCTCGCCGACACCAGGCAGGTAGGTACGGAAGAAGAGCGGCTTCACCCCCGTGATGCACCAGCTCCGTAGCTGAACGAACACCTGAGCCGCGCCGTGCGCAGGCAACTGCACAGTCGGCCAGCCGCTCGGCCGCGCGGCCCCGAGCTGTTTCCAGAGCGGCTTTGCAGCCGCCTGGTGCACGTTCAGCAGAACACCGTTCGCGTCGCGCAGCTCCACGGTCGGCACTCCGCGCAAGGCACACGCCCTCTCCCCGACGTTCGTCACCCGGATGCTGCCGAGCAGGCTTCCGGTCGCGCCCTGCCACCGAACGCTCGACCGCAGCGCGGAAGCTCGACAGGCCCGCGGGCTCGGTCTGAGCGCGGGTCGTGTCTCGAGCACGCCGGGCGCCCCTTGCGGCACGACGAGGCGGCCTAGCTCCTCCTGCGCCGCGGCCCGGGCGGCGCGCGTCGGCCGTGCTCCGTAGAAGACGAAGAGTTCGAGGTTCCAGCCATTGACCCGCGCGAGAAGACGTTCTGCAGAGACGTTCGGCGGTTGACCCTCGAACGAGCCCTCCGATTTCGCGTCGCCGAGCGAAAGCGGCAGCGAGCGTGGCCGATACTGAGCATCGATGCCGGCGCTCTCTCCGCGCGGTGAGAAGAGCGCCTCGAGGAGGACATGTCCGGAGCGGAGCGTCGCGATCGTCTGCCACGGGAAGGTCTCGACGAAAACGTCAGGCCCCAGCTTCACGTTCGCCGCGGTGGCCGTGGGCGCTTGCGGAGGTGTGGTGGCGCCGGTCTGAAAGGTGTCCCAGCCCTGTGCCGGGAGAAACCCTGGACCGTCCGCTCGCGCGGCCTTCGTCGCGCCGCCCGGAGCCAGTGCGAGGCCCGCCGCGAACGCGCCGGCCAATGCGGCTACAAGGACGGCGGCGACAAGAGCGAGCCTACCGAGGCGGCGAGGTGGGGTCTTCGGAGCTGCGGCGAGCACGGCCGCCCGCGCCCGCTCCGTGGCCTCCTCCTCGGGCCCGGGCAGCGATTCGCGGGCATCGCGGATTGAGCGTTCCAGATCAGACATGTTCGGCCTCCAGGTCGGTGCGGAGCTCCTCGAGCGCCCGGCTCAGCCGGGAGGCAACTGTGCCGACCGGCAACTCGAGGAGCCGGGCAATCTCGGGCGTCGAGTAGTCGAGCCAGTAGTGGAGCGCGACGATCAGGCGCTTGTCGGCTGCCAGGCGCGCGACCGCCCGAACGATCTCGTCGTCCACCTCCGCGGGCTCCATCGGCCGCAACGCTCTCCTCGGCCGGAGCGAGCCGCCGCTCTCGGCGGAGCTCGTCGATTCCGAGGTTGACGGCGATTCGGTCGAGCCAGGGCGCGAGCGGCCGCGAGGTGTCGAAGCGCTCGAGCGACGAGACGCCGCGCACGAACGCCTCCTGAGCCACGTCGTTCGCGAGCTCCCGACTCGTGGTTACGGCGTATGCCGTCCTCCACAACCGGCGCCAGTGCCGCCGAAACAGCTCTTCGACAGCCTCCGGCTCTCCCCGCTGGGCGCGGCGGATCAGCGTCGCCTCGTCGGCCTGCATCTGCTCGTACTACGTTGAGCGGCCGCCCGGCTATCCCTGCACTAAGCTCGCCGCGTGAGGTTCGAGCACGTACTCGTCGTCGGCGCGGGGCAGATGGGCGGCGGAATCGCCCAGGTCGTGGCGACATCCGGACGCCGGGTGTCGCTGCTCGACGCGGCGCCGGGCGCCGTCGAGCGCGGTGTCGAGACGATGCGCAAGAGCCTCGCCCGGCTCGCCGAGAAGGGCGGGGCCGACCCCGACGAGGTGCTCGCGAGGGTGGAGCCGGTCGACGACCTCGTGCCGGCCGACCTGATGATCGAGGCGGTGGTCGAGGACGCGAAGGTCAAAGAGGACGTGTTCCGCCGCGCGGACGCGCTGTTCCCGGACGAGGCGATCCTCGCCTCGAACACCTCTTCGATCCCGATCGGCTCGCTTGCCGCAACGACCTCGCGGCCCGACCGCGTGATCGGCATGCATTTCTTCAACCCGGTTCCGGTGCTTCAGCTCGTCGAGATCGTCCGGGGACGGGAGACCTCCGACGAGACGGCCGAGGCGATCACCGAGCTGGCGCGAGAGCTCGGCAAGACGCCGGCCGTCGCCAACGACTTCCCCGGCTTCGTCTCGAACCGGATCCTGATGCCGTTTCTCAACGAGGCCGTCCAGGCGCTCGAGGAGGGGGTGGCGGAGGCGGAGGCGATCGACACGATCGCGAAACTCGGCTTCAACCATCCGCTCGGCCCGCTGGCCCTTGCCGATCTGATCGGGCTCGACACCTGCGTCGCGATCATGGAGGTGCTCCACGAGGGCCTCGGCGAGGAGCGCTATGCACCGAGGCCGCTTCTGCGCGAGCTCGTCGCGGCAGGCAAGCTCGGCCGGAAGTCGGGCGAGGGCTTCTACAGGTACTAGACGGAGGGGCCTGCCCGGTCCGCGCGTGCGGTCTGGTGCCAGAGCACGATCTTCCCGTCGACCACCTTGAAGATCGCGGTGACGCGCTGCCCGGGCCCGTCGCACCGGCCCTGCGCGCGGTCACCGAGCTTGAACGTGGCGGTCACGATCGCTCCGCGGCTGTGGATCGATGTGATCAGGCCGGAGCATGGGAGCGCGGAGTTCCACGCGACCGCGTCCTCGTGCGTCTTCAGCCTCAGGACGGTGTTGCCCTGGACGACCTTCGCGTTGGGGGCGAACAGGTTCGCCGCGGTGTCGTTGTCGTCTTGGTTGAGCGCCTGGCTCCACGCGCGGACGACGCCCTCGTTCGAGGGGGGTCCGGAGCCGCAGCCGGCCAGGAATGCCATCGCGACAAGTACCGGGAGTACGCGCGCCGCGTTCACGAAACCGCCTTCCGAGAGGGCAAACCGGCCACGACTATACTCGCCGCCCGATGCAGTTCAGCCTGACGGCCGACCAGCGCGAGATCCAGACGCTCGCACGGGAGTTTGCCGACGCCGAGATCGCTCCGAACGCGGCCGCCTGGGATCGAGAGCACGCGTTTCCGCGGGAGCTGCTCGGCAAGCTCGGCGAGCTGGGGCTGCTCGGCGTGTGCGTTCCCGAGGAGCTCGGCGGGGCCGGCGCGGACTTCCTCTCGTACGTGCTCGTCCTCGAGGAGCTCTCGCGCGCGGACGCGGGCGTGGGGGTGACGGTGGCCGTCCACACGAGCGCCGTGGCTCTCCCGATCCTCGCGTTCGGCACCGAGGAGCAGCGCAGCCGGTTCGTCCCTCCTCTCGCGAGAGGCGAGGCGATTGGGGCGTTCGCGCTGACCGAGCCCGAGGCGGGCTCCGACGCGGGCTCGCTGCGGACAGCTGCCGTCCGGAGCGGGGAGGGCTGGGCGATCTCCGGCTCGAAGCAGTGGATCACGAACGGCGGCTTCGGCGGGACAGTGCTGCTCTTCGCGCGCACCGACCCGGACACGCCCGGCTCGAAAGGAATCTCCGCGTTCATCCTCGACGGATCCCAGGTGCGGGTCACCCGCGAGGAGGAGAAGCTCGGGCTGAACTCGTCGTCGACCGTCGATCTCGTCCTCGAGGACGTCGAGGCCGGTCCCGACCGACTGCTGCACGAGGAGGGAAAGGGGTTCAACGTCGCGATGGCGACTCTCGACGGCGGGCGGATCGGGATCGCGGCCCAGGCGCTCGGCATCGCGCAGGCCGCGTACGAGACTGCGCTCGAGTACGCGCTCGAGCGGCGCCAGTTCGGCAAGCGGATCGCCGACTTCCAGGCGATCCAGTGGAAGCTGGCGGACATGGCGACGGAGATCGACGCCGCACGCCTGCTCGTCTACCGGGCCGCGTGGCTGAAGCAGGAGGGTCTGCCGCACGCGGAGGAGGGAGCGAAGGCAAAGCTCTTTGCGTCGGAGATGGCGCGGCGGCAGACGGCCGAGGCGATTCAGGTGCTGGGCGGTTACGGGTACACGAAGGAGTTCCCGGTCGAGCGCTACTACCGCGACGCGAAGATCACGGAGATCTACGAGGGCACGAGCGAGATCCAGCGCCTCGTGATCGCGCGCTCGATCCTCGGCCTGCGACGAGAGGAGCTGGCCCAGGGATGACGTCTGCAGCGCTCTTGATGTTCACGCCCGTCACCAGGGATCCCACCACCCCTCCCACCGGCAGCGTACGGGTGAGGGTGTGACGTGTCTGTGACGGGAGCGTGCCGGGTGTGTGCCAGTTCGTTACCAGAGGCTGGGCGAAAGAGCGTATGAGCCGCAAGCGCGACGAGCCCGTCCGCCTGACGAAGATCTACACGCGCGGCGGCGACCGGGGCGAGACGAGCCTCGGTGACGGCTCGCGCGTCTCGAAGCTCGACCCCCGCGTCGGCGCCTACGGGGCGGTCGACGAGCTGAACGCCCAGATCGGCGTCGCGCTCTCGGGCGAGCTCCCAGACGAGTTTCGCGAGCCGCTGCAACGCATCCAGAACGAGCTCTTCGACCTCGGAGCCGACCTGTCGGTGCCGTACTCCGACTCCGGCGACCGGCTCCGGATCGAGCAGAGCCAGATCGATGGGCTCGAGGCTCACTGCGACCGCTTCAACGCCGACCTTCCGGAGCTCAAGAGCTTCGTCCTTCCGGGCGGAACGAAAGCGGCCGCGTGTCTCCACGTCGCCCGCACGGTCTGCCGCCGCGCGGAGCGCGACGTCCTCGCGGCCGCGGGCGAGATGAGCATCGACCCGCTTGCCCCCGCGTACCTGAACCGGCTCTCGGACCTGCTGTTCATCCTGGCCCGCGCGGCGAACGCGGGCGCCGACGAGCCGCTCTGGGCTCCGGGCGCCTCGCGGCCTACCTGACCGGCGTGATCTTCCCGGCGAGGACGAGGCTGCGGGCGGTCTGGCCCGACGGCGAGTAGACCTCGACCTGGTAGCCCTTGCCCGGGTACCCGAAGTAGACGCTTGTCGGCTTCGCCGGGCTGAAGACTGCCAACCCGTCGCCGGGGATCCCCAACGAGACCGAGCCCTTCTCCTTCGACGCGCGCTTGAGGTCGGCGAACGACCCCGGATGGGCGTACGTCCCGACGACGAGGTAGCTCGCCCGCGGGTCGCCGGCCCGAACGCCTGCCGGCAGATACCGGATGTACGTTCGGTCGCCGGTGAGACGGGTCAGCTCGTAGGAGTAGCCCTTCTTCGGCCCCGCCCAGTAGAGCGGGTGGTCGAGCGAGCCTGCAAGGCGGTCGAGCTGCGCCTGCGAGACGAGTGCCGGCCCGCCGTTCGGCGCGGGCACCGGGGTCGCGTCCGAGGTTCCTCTGACCGCGAGCCACGCAACGACGCTCGCTGCGGCCGCGACTGCGACGCCCAGCACTACGAGCTGGACATACGCGCGCCGGGGCCGAGCCGGGACTTTCGGTGGCGCAACGGTCTCCATCGGGGCCGGGTTTCCCGCTTCCGGCCGGCGTTCCTGCCAAACCTGATCGAGCTGGCTCATTCCCTCTCCTTCGTCGTGCCGGCCTAGGCCAGCTTTCGCGCGCGAAGCAGCGCTCCGGCCCTCGTCGTCGAGGTCCGGCCTGCTCCGGCGATGTTGTTTGCAAACTGGAACTGGACGGTTCCGGCCGCGGTCGGCCGGATCATCATCGTGACCTTCAGGGAGCGCGGCTCGTTCGCCGCGCTCGTGCCAACGCCGATGTCAGCGGGGAGCGTCGCGACCGCGGCCAGTCTCGTCCCCGTGTTGACCTGGATGCCGTTGCTGGGGAGGTTCCAGCCGATGAAGCTGTACCAGCCCGAGCTCGACGGGAACGTGAAGTTGCACTTGTAGTCGCCGGCGTTGTCGTTTCCGGAGTAGACGAGCAGCAGCTGGACGTACCAGACCTCGCCGGCCGCGACGTTGAACTTGAGCTCGGTGTCGTTCTGGAGGGTCGCGTTGTTCGTGACGATCTGGTCGGCCGACTTCGAGATGTTGATGTCCCAGTTGGTCGGGCCGGCGGGGCCGATCGCGCCGACGGCGCCGGTCGTGCCCTTCGCGCCGGTCGTGCCCTTCGCGCCGGTCGTGCCCTTCGCGCCGGTCGTGCCCTTGGCGCCGGTCGTGCCCTTCGCGCCGGTGACGCCCTTGATTCCGCTGGTTCCCTTCGAGCCTGTCGTGCCCTTGCCGCCGGTCGTGCCCTTCGCGCCGGTCACGCCCTTCGCGCCGGTAACTCCCTTCGCGCCCGTCGGACCCTTGGCGCCGGCCGGGCCGGTCGCGCCTTTCGCCCCGGTCGTGCCCTTCGCGCCGGTGACGCCCTTGAGCCCCGTAACGCCCTTCGCGCCGGTCGGTCCTTTCGCGCCCGTTACACCTTTCGCGCCCGTTACACCTTTCGCGCCCGTCGTGCCCTTGGCGCCGGTAGTTCCCTTGGCGCCCTGCGCGCCGGTTGTGCCCTTGGCGCCCTGCAAGCCGGTCGTGCCCTTGGCCCCGGTCGTGCCCTTGGCTCCGGTCGTTCCCTTCGCGCCGGTCGTGCCCTTGGCGCCCGTGGTGCCCTTGGCCCCGGTCGTGCCCTTGGCGCCCTGAGCTCCGGTCGGGCCCATTGCGCCCGCGGGACCCTGCGCGCCCGTTGCGCCCTTCGAGCCGGTGACGCCCTGCGCGCCGGGCTGGTGCTGGTGAGCAATACGGTAATGTTGAAGCGCGCCGGCAAGTAAA
>CAVVCG010000033.1:0-3623 GCA_963746655.1 uncultured Actinomycetes bacterium
CGGCGCGTGACCTGCCCGAGTTGCGGCGAGGAGCTTCCGGGGAAGTTCCCATTCTGCCCGTTCTGCGGCGCTGCGCTGGGCGAGGAGGAGCGCCGCGAGGAGCGGAAGGTGGTGAGCGTCCTCTTCGCGGATCTCGTCGGCTTCACCGCGCGGGCCGAACAACTCGATCCGGAGGACGTGCGCGCGCTGCTCGACCCGTACCACGCCCATCTCCGCGAGGAGCTCGAGCGCTTCGAAGGAACGGTGGAGAAGTTCATCGGCGACGCGGTGATGGCGTTGTTCGGCGCGCCGGTCACGCACGAGGACGATCCGGAGCGGGCCGTGCGCGCGGCGCTCGAGATCCGCAACTGGGTCCTCGAGCAGGGCGAGGAGCTACAGGTGCGGATCGCGGTCAACACCGGCGAGGCGCTCGTCACCCTCGGTGCGCGGCCGAGCGAGGGCGAGGGTATGGCCGCCGGCGACGTCGTCAACACCGCCGCGCGGCTGCAGGCCGCCGCCGCGGTCAACGGGATCCTGGTCGGCGAGCAGACCTACCGCGCGACCGCCCACACGATCGAGTACCGCGAGGTGGAGCCGGTCGAGGGCAAGGGCAAGAGCGAGCCGATCCCGGCCTGGGAGGCGGTCGAGGCGCGCTCGCGTCTCGGCGTCGACATCTCGCGGCGGACGGACACGCCGCTCGTCGGGCGCAATCGCGAGCTCGAGCTCCTGGTCTCGACGCTCGCGCGTGTTCGCGAGGAGCGCTCGTCCCAGCTCGTGACGCTCGTAGGGGTGCCCGGGATCGGAAAGAGCCGGCTCGTGCGCGAGCTGCTCGAGACCGTAAAGCAGAGCGTCGGACTCGTACGCTGGCGTCAGGGCCGCTCGCTGCCGTACGGCGAGGGCGTCACGTTCTGGGCGCTGGCCGAGATCGTCAAGGCCGAGGCCGGCATCCTCGAGAACGACACGGCGGCCCAGTCCGAGGAGAAGCTCCGAGACGCGCTCGCCAGGCGCGGGGCGGACCCCACGGAACGGCAGTGGCTCGAGCGCCATCTGCGGCCGCTCGCCGGAGCCGCTGAGGAGGAGCAGGGCGGCACGGAGGAGAGCGTTGCCGCGTGGCGCCGCTTCTTCGAGATCCTCGCCGAAGAGGACCCGCTCGTGCTCGTGTTCGAGGATCTCCATTGGGCCGACGACGCCCTCCTCGACTTCGTCGACCAACTGGCCGAGCGGATCACAGGCGTGCCGCTGCTCGTGCTCGGCACCGCACGCCCGGAGCTGCTCCAGCGGCGGCCCGGCTGGGGCGGCGGCAAGGCGAACGCCCTCGCGATCTCGCTCTCGCCACTCTCGGACGAGGAGACCGCCCGTCTGATGCAGGCGCTGCTCGAACAGCCGCTGCTGGACGCGCGCACCCAGGAGACGCTCCTCGCACGGGCCGGGGGCAACCCGCTCTACGCCGAGCAGTACGCGCGCATGCTGCTCGAGCAGGGCAACCTCGAAGAGCTGCCGGACACCGTCCAGGGCATCATCGCCGCGCGCCTCGACGCGCTCGCCGAGGACGAGAAGCGGCTGCTCCAGGACGCGGCGGTCGTCGGCAAGGTCTTCTGGCTCGGCGCGCTCGCGGCCCTCGACGGCACCACGCGCCCTCAGGCCGACGATCTCCTCTTCGGGCTCGAGCGCAAGGAGTTCGTCCAGCGAGCACGCAGCTCGTCGGTTGCCGGGGAGAGCGAGTACGCCTTCCGCCACCTCCTGATCCGCGACATCGCCTACAGCCAGATCCCCCGGGCTACACGTGCCGAGAAGCACCGGCTCACGGCCGGCTGGATCGAATCGCTCGGACGGCCGGACGATCAGGCGGAGATGCTCGCGCACCACTACCTCGCGGCGCTCGAGCTGGCGACGGCGTCTGGGGCCGAGTCGACCGCACTTGGAGAGTCGGCCCGCCTTGCGTTGCGGGACGCGGGCGACCGGGCAGCTTCGCTTTTCGCGCGCGAGGCTGCCGAGCGGTTCTACGATGCCGCGCTCCGGCTCTGGCCGGAGGACGACATCGAGCGGGCCGAGCTCCTCTTCCGCCGGGCGGCTCCTGTCCCGATGCTCGACCCCGGGAATCCCGAGGGCCTCAAGGAGGCCGGAGACGCCCTGCTCGCGGCCGGCGACCGCGCGAAGGCCGGCGAGGCGGAAATGCTCGTCGGACAGAGCTACTGGTTCCAGGGCCGGCGGGACCTCGCCGACGAGCACGCCAAACGCGCCGCCGAGCTGGTCGCAGGGACACCAACGAGTCGCTCGAGCGTGTGGGTTCTTGCGAGGCGGGCGACCCTGGCAAGCCTCGGCGGCGACGAGCAGCTTTCGATCACGCTCGCGTCGCAGTCGTTGGCTCAGGCCGAGGAGCTCGGCTGGGCCGACGGCATCGTCCAGGCGCTGAGCCCGCGCGGGGTTTCACGCGTGAGCCTGGGCGACCGCGGTGGGCTCGAGGATCTGGAGCGAAGCGTCGAGATCGCCACGGCCGCGGGCGCGCTCGGCTCACTTTCCCGCGCATACAACAACCTGTCAGTCGCCCAGATGTTCCTCGGGGAGTTGGAGGACGCGTTCGACTCCCGGCTGCACGCGGCGCGGGTCGCCGAGCAGATCGGCTCCGCACTCGACGCCCGCTGGTTCCAGGGCGTGATGATCGAAGAGCCCTACCGTCGCGGCGACTGGGACGAGGCGCTGCGGAAGATCGACGAGTTTCTCGCCCCCGTCGAAGCGGGCTCTCCGCACTATGCCGCCTACCAGGCCTACGGAATCCGGGCCGAGATCCTGGTAGCGCGCGGCGACCAGGCCGGCGCCGTCCGCGCTGTCGAGACGACGCTCGAGCTCGGCCGAACGGCCGCCGACGTCCAGGCGCTCTTCTACGCGCTCGTGTCCTCCGCATACGTGTTCTCCATCGGATCCCAGCGCGACCGCGCCGTCTCCCTCGCCCGCGAGCTGCTCGAGCCCCTGAGTCGTGGAGTCGGTATGCAGGCCGCCGTGATCAACCTTGCCACGTTTGCATGCGCGGCCGTCCGGCTCGATCTCGGGCAGGAGCTGGTCGATGCGCTTGCCAGCCATCCCCAGACCCCGTGGAGCGACGAGGTTCGGGCGTACGTGCGCGGGGACTTCGCGGCCGCCGCCGAGATCCTGCAGCGCATCGGATCTCGACCGGACGAGGCGGAAGCCCGCCTCCGCGCCGCAGAGCAGCTCGTCGCCGAGGGCCGCCGCCCCGACGAGCAGCTGCAGCGGGCGCTCGAGCTCTACCGCCAGATGGGCGCCACGCACTACCTCCGGGAGTGCGAGGCCCTCCTCCCCGCTTCGGCCTAGATCACGTCGACTGCGACGTTCGGGTGCATCAGCTGCCAGACGCGCAGTAGCAACTCGATCTCCTGCCGCGCGTGCCGCTCCTGGAGCCCCGCTGGGAGCTCGACGGCGAGACAGTCCTCCTCCTCCAACCGTCGCGCGGGCATCTCCCGTCGCTGGAAGAAGTCGAGCAGGTCGTCGGTCGCCTGCCCCTCGCTGAGGCGTAGCTGGATCTCCATTGGCCGCATGGCGACGGGCCCGGAGCCGAGCCCGTCTCTTAGGGCTTCGACATCGGGAGCCGGCGTGGCCAGCCCTCAACTCAGGGACTCAGGAGCGGACTC
>CAVVCG010000034.1:0-20279 GCA_963746655.1 uncultured Actinomycetes bacterium
GACGCTCTTGCAGGTCGCGCCCGGAGTGCGGACGCGCTTCGACGCGGCCGGGCACGTCCTGCTCGACGCGCCGGACGGGACGATCGTCGACCTCGGGCCCCGCGGATACGCGACGCTGTCGCTGTTCGTGCGGCCGCTCGCGCTCGGCGAGGCGATCGACCGGCTCGAGCGGAGGCGCCTGCGACCGACTTCGCTCCTTCGATGCACGTGCTCAACATGCTGATCGAGGAGGGCGCACTCGTGCGGCCGGGCGCCGGGCCGGGGCCGGCGAGCGGCTGGGCCGACCCGGTCGAGCACGGCCGCATGCTGCACGACGACCGCAGGACGGGCGACTACCTCGCCGCGCTCGCGCGCGGCGGTGCGGCCGGGCGACGTCGTGCTCGACATCGGCACCGGGAGCGGGGTGCTCGCGGTCGCGGCGGCCCGGGCGGGCGCGCGCCGCGTCTACGCGGTCGAGGCCAGCGACATCGCGGAGGTCGCGGGGCGGGTCTTCGCCGCCAACGGGGTGACGGACACGGTCACGCTTCGTGCCGGGCTGGTCGCGCCAGATCGAGCTGCCGGAGCCGGCCGACCTGCTCGTGGCGGAGCTCATCGGCAACGAGCCGCTCGAGGAGGAGATCCTCGAGACGACGCTCGACGCCCGCCGCCGCCTGCTGAAGCCCGACGCGCGGCTCGTCCCGCACCGGCTGACCCTCCTCGCACGGCCGCTCAGACTCCCGGACGGCGAGGCCAGGCAGCGTGCGATCGGGCAGGCCGCCGTCGAGCGCTGGCGGGGCCTGTACGAGATGGAGTTCCAGCCGCTGCTCGACGCCGCCCTCCCGGGCCCCGTCAACATGCCGACGGAGGCCGAGGTGGTCGCGGCCTGGCCGCCCGTCGGCCCGCCGGCCGTCCTCCACGAGGTGGATCTGGCGACGTTCTCGGACGCCTCCGTGCGCGCCTCGGCCGACCTCGCCGTCGACGAGCCGGGCACGGTGAACGCCGTCGCCGTCACGTTCCGCGCCGCCCTCCACGGGCGATCGAGCACACGCTCGATCCCTGGACGTGGCCGACCTCGAGCTGGGCCACCTCCGTGTGGGTGCTCCCGGAGCCGCTCGAGACTCGGAGAGGGGTCCGCGCTGCGGGTGCGGTACACGCGCAGAGCGCGGGACGCGCCGGACGGGCTCACCTGCGAGATCATCCAGATGGGATGAGGTGGTCCGCTTTGCATCCGTTATACGATCCGAATGACCGAGATCCGAACGGGAGGCCGAAAATGGGAATGGTTCGTCGCCGAACACGCCGCCGGACGGCGCTCGTCGTAGGTGGAGCCGCGTACGCGGCGGGTAGGCACCGGGGGAACCAGCAGGAGGACGACTACGCAGGGTACGAGGAAGAGCAGGCCCCGCCGGCGCCGCCGCCTCCTGCCCCGACCCAGGAGAGCGATACCGACCAGATCCAACACCTGGCTGAGCTGCACGAGTCTGGCGCACTGACGGACGAGGAGTTCGCGGCCGCCAAGGCCAAGGTCCTCGGCATCTAATCGCAACGCCGTAGAGGAAGGAGTGGTTATGGCTCGGAGTGGTCGTGCCGGCGTGATGGAGCGCGCCCTGGAGGCCTGTTTCACAGGGGATGTGAACGCACTGCCGGGGCTGTTCGCCGACGACGTGAGTGCCTGGTCGCCGAACTTCCTGGCCACCTCGCGTGGCGAGCTGGCCGAGGTCGTCGCAGAGCGTGACGCGAGCCTCTCGAACGTGTCGCTGGGGATCGACGCCCTCGACGTCGTCGGGAACAAGGGCTACGCCGAGGTCCGGGTGAGCGCGACGTTCTCCGGCCCGTTCGTGATCGACGAGGACACGGTGATCGAGCCCAACGGCCGGGAGCTCCTGCTCGGGAGCGCCGTCGTGGCGGAGTTCGACGGGGACGCGATCTCTGCGCTGCGGGTCTACTTCGACAACGTGGCGCTACTGGAGCAGCTGGTCGCGCCGTAGGTGGGCGCCTCGCACCGCCTCGTCGTCGAGGGCTCACCGGACCCGGCCGACCTGGCGCTGCTCGAGGAGCGGGTCGCCCAGGCCGCCATCGCCGCCGCCGGCCTGGGCGACGACGAGGAGTTCGGGATCTTCGTCCGTGACGACGACGGCCGGGTCGTCGCCGGGATCTCCGGCATCGTGTGGGCCGGGTGCTGCGAGCTGCAGGCGATGTGGGTCGACGAGCCGCTCCGCGGCCGGGGGCTGGCGCGGGCCCTCGTGGCCGGCGCGGAAGCCGAAGCCCGGCGGCGGGGCTGCACGCTCGTCCATTTCCGCGCCTACGACCTGCTCACCCCCGGCCTCTACGAGCGGCTCGGCTACGAGACCGTCGGCGTGATCGAGGGCTGCCCGGCCGGCAGCACCGCCCGCTGGTACCGCAAGGACCTATAGGGGTCTATCGCTTCCCTCAGGCCTTGTCGGGTCGCGCGACCTCCGTGCCCAGATCGCCTTGCGCCGCATGCGAGCCGGACTTCCCGCCGCCGGCGCCTCGCAACATCCACGCCGCTCCGACCGCGAGCACGACACCGACCAGCGGGCCGGCCACGTAGACCCAGTAGCTCGTGAAGTCGGTCCCGACGAGATCCGGCCCGAACGTGCGGGCGGGGTTCATCGAGGCGCCGGAGATCGGGCTGCCCCACAGGCCTGCAAGGGCGATGTAGGCGCCCACTCCGATCGCGCCGAAGATGCCGATGTTCTGCGCCCCGGACGCCGTGCCGAGGATCACGCTGACGAGACCGAGGGTCAGTACCGCCTCCATCAGGAACGCGCTGCCGCCCGAATAGCCCGCCGCCGGGTAGTTCGACCCGTAGGTCGCGGAGACGTTCACCACGGCGTGGAGGAACAACGCCGCGAGCGTTGCGCCGACCAGCTGCACCACGATGTAGCCCGGGACGCGGCGCCAGGGGAAGTCGCCGCGGAGCGAGAAGGCGATGCTGACGGCGGGATTCAGGTGCGCGCCGGACACCTTGCCCATGAACAGGATGATCGCCATCACCATCAGCCCGGGCGCGGTGACTGCGGCGGTGCGGCTGATCGTGTCCGGGAACGCCTGCCCCATCATCCCGCCGCCCGCTGCGACGAGCACGAGGAAGAACGTGCCGAGCAGCTCGGAGAAGAGCCGGCGCCACTCCTGGCTCGGGTCCTGGAAATCGGCCAGCGTCTCGGCGACCTCGCGGTCGAAATACCCCAGCACCCCGGACTCACTCGACGACGTCTGCTGTTCCATGCGACCTCCTTCTTCAGATCACCGCGATCGCCTATCCTCGGGCAAAGCGACCGATATTTCAATCTGGCCGACGTCGAGCGCCTGGCTCGAGGCCGCGCCTCTTCTCCGCCCTGGCCTGTCGCCTCGCGTCCTTCTTCTCGAGCCGCTTGCGGTGGTGCTCCTCTTTCGTCTCGGCGGTCTTCGTCTTGGCCTCCGAATAGGACTGGGTGACGAGCAGCTTGCCGCCCGTCCAGCCGAACACGACGCACACGAGGACGATCGCGACGATCTGGTTCCAGGCGGTCGTGATCAGCTGCTGGGCGGTCGAGTAGTCCACGGCCTGCGAGTTGGGGACGTGGCAGCACGTCTTGAGCGCGAGCGCGTTCGTCGCCTGGGTGACACCGACCGCGCCGGGCGTGAAGGAGACGGTGTTGGCGAGCGAGCCCGAGCCGACCACCCACATCACCGACTCGAAGGTGACCGGGATCGCGAAGGCGGCCAGGAAGATCGCGATCACGATCAGCTTGCACGCCCAGGAGAGGAACGAGGGCAGGAACGCGCGCGTGAAGTAGCGCTTGGGCTGGGTGAGGATCACCCCGCCCTGCTTCGCCTGCGCCCAGAGCTTCTTCACCCAGCGCCAGCAGATCCGGACGAGCACGGCGATGCCGATAGCGACGCCGACGACGACGATCAGGGTCGCGACGGGGTGGTCGTGCTCCCTGCCGAAGCTGATGTCGAAGGCCCCCGGCACGCTGAGGAACATGTAGAGGTAGACGAAGGTGCCGGCGATCGTGAAGAAGATCTTCTGCACCAGGTAGGCGGCGATCGAGCCGCCGATCGTGCAGCTCGGGATGATCGCCACGAACATGAACAGCGTCACGAAGGTGCCGATGTTCGCCGGCAGGAAGCCGTTCATCGCCACGCCGACGGAATAGGCGGCGACGATCGGCCACAGGAACACCTCGCCCGGGTATGCGGCGGCGAGGATTCCGTAGTAGGAGAGCCCCGCGAAGAACGTCTGGCCGGTCTGGAAGATCAGCGCGGCGATGAGGTAGCCGGCCGGGATCGCCTTGATCTGGTCCCAGAGCTCCGACAGCCAGCCGCGAACGTCGACCCCGAGCAGCTGGAGGATCAGCCAGAAGAGCGCCAGCCCGACCAGCCAGAGCACGATCTTCCTGATCCGGCGCGCGCCGGGGCGGGCGGATCTCGACCATCGGCTCGGCGGCGACGTCCGTCACGCCTCGATCGACCTCAGCCCGTGCGCCGGCTCCACATCCACAACCGAGACACTATCGCGGCGATTTCGCAAATTCCTAGATCATTGCGCCGTCATATGCGCGAGGATGCGGATCGACTGCTCGGGTCCCACAGAAGGCGGCGCACGCGATGAACATACTCTGGAGCCTGGTCATACTCGTCGCCGCCGATGCGGTTGCGATCGCCGCGATGCTCCTGGTCCGGCGGAGGGCGCCGGAGGGCAGCTACTTCTCGGATGGTGACCGCGCCTCTGGTGTGTTCGGCGTCCTGGCGACGGGATTCGCGATCTTCGCGGGGTTCGTCATCTTCCTCGCGTTCACGAGCTACGACGACTCGCGCAGCGGCTCCGAGGCCGAGGCAATGACGGTGGTGCAACAGTTCGAGACCGCACAGTTCCTGCCCGTCGCCGTCCGCACGCGTCTGACCGGCGAGCTCGTCTGCTACGGGCGCTCGGTCGTCCACCAGGAGTGGCCGCGCATGGAAGCGGGGAGCAGCGGCGATTCGATCAGCCCCTGGGCGGTCGCGCTCTTCACCACTCTGAAGCTGGCCAAGCCGACAACGGCTGCGGAGCAGGCGGCGTACGGCAAGTGGCTCGACCAGACCTCCGATCGCGAGACGGCCCGGCGCGATCGGCTCCACGGGGCCTCCGGCATCATCCCCACCTCGCTCTGGATCGTGCTCTTCCTCACGGCTGTGGTCGTCTTCGCGTACATGCTGTTCTTCGCGGACAGTGGCGAGCTCGCGCGCTCCCAGGCAATGCTGATGGGCTCGGCCACCACGATCGTCGTGGTCACGCTGCTCGCGATCAATGCGCTGAACAATCCCTACCGGCCCGGCGTCGGGAGCATCCGGCCCGTCGCGATGGAGCGCACGCTCCGACTCATCGATCAGGCGCGGGCGGTCGTGCACGATCGCGCCCCGCTTCCGTGCGACGGAGCGGGCCTTCCGGTCGAGTCGTGACGGACGAGCGGGGGATACGCATCGATCACCGCCTGGAGCTGGCGGCTACAGTGCTGCTCGCACTGGCCGCTGTGGCGACCGCGTGGGCGACCTACCAGTCGTCGCGCTGGCACGGCAAGCAGGCGAAGGCGCAGAGCGCCTCGATCGCGGCGCGGGTCGAGTCGACACGGGCGGACAACGTGGCAAACCGGCAGGCGCAGATCGACGTCGCGCTCTTCACCCAGTGGGTCGACGCCTACGCACGGGACGAGACCGTGCTCGTCGACTTCTATCGAAAACGCTTCAGGAGCGAGTTCGTACCCGGCGTTCGACGCGTGGGTGGCCACCAAGCCGCGCACGAACCCGAACGCCCCGCTCTCGCCCTTCGCGATGCCCCAGTACAAGCTCGCGGCCACCGCCGAGGCCGAGCGCCTGGAGGCCCAGGCCGCGGCCTACTCGGTGCTCGTCGGGCGATACATCCAGCGTGCGGACGACTACGTCCTCGCCGTGGTGCTCTTCGCCGCGTCTCTCTTCTTCGCGGGCATCAGCACCCGCCTGCGTGGGCGCGGCCAACGGGCGGCGATCATCGCGCTGGGATACGTCGTCTTCCTGGGAACGGTGATCTGGCTCGCCACCTTCCCGGTCAGCATCGCGGTCTAATGCCAACGTACAGAAACGAGGAAGGGAGGAACGATGGCGACCAAAGCCGACTTCACCGAGGACGAGTGGAGCACGATGCAAAAGGGCGTGACCGGGGCCGGACTGCTCGTCTCGGTGAGCGACGCCGACTTCACCGACAGCTTCGGCGAGGCAAGCGCGCTCGCGAAGTACCTCGCCGGGCAGCGCGAGAAGGGTGAGACGGAGCTCATCCGCGAGCTCAGCCATGCCCACGGGAGCGGTTTCGGGATGACCGCCTCGGCGCAGAAGGTCGAGGCGGAGACGCTCGAGGCCCTGAGCTCCGCGGTCGCGACCCTGGCCGCGAAGGCGCCGGACGAGGTGGAGCCCTACCGCCGGCTCGTCGTGGACGTCGCGGAGGCCGTCGCCGAGGCGAAGGGCGGAACGAAGGGCGACGAGTCCGCGGCGATCGACGCGATCAGGGAGGCCGTGGGCATGGCGTGAGGCACGGCCCTACGAGCGGCGAGCAGCGCGCCGCTCCTTCAGCTAGATCGTGCGCGCTCGACAGTCGATCCCGGTCGATTTCGCTTTCACCCAGCCCAGCCAATGCTCCACGCCGGGATTCAAGTGCTCCTCTACGGGCTCCTGGCGGGCCTCAGTCCGCTCGCCTTCGCCGCGACGATCGCGGTGATGCCGGCCGGGCGGCTGAAGACGGTCGGCTTCGGCGCCGGGTTCGTGGTGGCGCAGGCCCTGACCTGCTCGGTGTTCGTGATCCTCGGCGTCGCCGTCACCGGCTCGAACAGGAAGAGCCACCCCGGCATCCAGGCCACTCTGGAGATCCTGCTCGCGCTCGCGCTGATCGGGCTCGCGCTCAGGGTTCGCCGAAGGCCCCCGACCCCGAAGGAGAGCTCGAACGAGCGTACGCAGGCCCTGCTCGACCGCCTCGGGCGGTTGCACTTCCTCACGACGGTCGCCGCCGGATTCCTCCTCGGCATCGGCGGCCCGAAGCGGCTGGTGCTGACCGCCCTCGCCGCCACGACGATCGTCACCGCCTCCCGCGACGCGGGCGAGGCGGTGCTCGTCGTCGTGTACGTGACGGTCGCGACCGCGGTCGTCTGGGGCCCGGTGGTCCTCGACGTGATCCTCGGCGAGCGCGCGATCGCGTTGATGGAGAGCGCCCAGGACGAGGTCGCGCGCCGGCAGCCGCAGGTGACGGTCTACGCCCTCCTGGTCCTGGCCGGGTTCCTCGTCGTCGACGCCGTAGGCGTCCTGCTGACGTAGAGAGACGCAGCGTTGCGAGCCTGAAACCGTGCTGTAACCCGCCGCCTGTACAGGTCCCCCGAGTCGTCCTATCGTTCCTCCAGGCCGCCGAAAGGATGCGCACGTGCAAGTGAGCGACGACCCGCGCGTCGGCACCGAGCTCGCCGGCTATCGGATCGAGTCTCTGCTGGGCTGGGGCGGCATGAGCGTCGTCTACCTGGCCGAGGATCTGCGGCTCAAGCGGAGAGTTGCGCTCAAGCTCCTCGCTGCGGGCCTCGCCGAGGACGAGTCGTTCCGTGACCGCTTCCTGCGCGAGTCGGAGCTGGCCGCGTCGATCGACCATCCGAACATCGTTCCGATCTACGAGGCCGGGGCGATCGAGGGCCTCCTCTTCATCGCCATGCGCTACGTCGAGGGGCGGGACCTGAAAGAGCGTCTGCAACGCGGCCGTCTGGACCCGGCGGACGCGTCCGGCGTCCTCGCGCAGGTGGCGAGCGCCCTCGATGCGGCCCACGCGCGCGGCCTCGTGCATCGTGACGTGAAGCCCTCCAACGTGCTGCTCGACACGGGCGCCCGTCCCGACGGCTCCGACCACGTCTACCTCGCGGACTTCGGCCTCACCACGCGGGTCTCCGAGAAGACCGGAATCGGCGACGACGGGCACCTGCTGGGCACGATCGACTACGTCGCCCCCGAGCAGATCGCCGGGGAGGAGATCGACGGGCGGGCGGACGTCTACTCGCTCGGCTGCGTGCTCTACGAGTGCCTCGTCGGGCAGCCGCCCTTCCGGCGCGACTCGGACCTCGCGGTGGTGTTCGCGCACCTCGAAGAGGACCCGCCGGCGCCGAGCGCCGGGCGGCCGGAGTTGCCGCCCGCGCTCGACGCCGTGATCGCCAGGGCGCTGGCGAAGGAGCCGGAGCAGCGCTACCCGAGCTGCCGGGAGCTCGCCCGGGCGGCGCTCGCGGTCGCGGTCGACGAGGCGAGCCGCCTGCTCGTCGACGTCGCCTCCCGTGCGGCCGCAGGCCGGAGCGACCTGAGCGAGGTCGAGGCCGAGCTGGCCGGGCAAGGTGATCGACCTCCAGGCTCGCGCGCGAGCAGGCGCGGGCGCTCTCGGGCCCGGCCACCCCGGCCCGCGTGGCCACCGAGGGGATCTGCCCGTTCAAGGGTCTGGCGAGCTTCGAGCCGGTCGACGCCGACTACTTCTTCGGCCGCGAGCGGCTCGTCGCCGAGCTCGTCGCGCGCCTCGTCGGCGCCGGCTTCCTCGGCATCGTCGGCCCTTCGGGCAGCGGCAAGTCGTCCGTCCTCCGCGCCGGTCTCCTCCCGGCGCTCGCCGGAGGAGTCCTGCCGGGTAGCGCGGGCTGGCGGCGCCTGCTGCTGCGTCCCGGCGAGCGGCCGCTGGAAGAGCTTCGCCGCGTGCTCGTGTCGGGAGCGAAGGATCCTCTCGCCGAGGCACTCGACGCGCTGCCCTCCGACGCACGCCTCCTCCTCGCCGTCGACCAGCTCGAGGAGCTGTTCACGGCCTGCCGCTCCGACGCCGAGCGCGCCGCCTTCGCCGAGACGCTCGCCCGCGCGGCCGCCGATCCGGAGGGTCGAGCGGTCGTCGTGGTCGCGCTGCGCGCCGACTTCTACGGGCGCTTCGCCGCCTACCCGGGCGCTCGCCGAGCTGCTGGGCGCGAACCACGTGCTGGTCGGGCCCATGCAGGCCTCGGAGCTGCGGCGTGCCGTCGAGCTGCCCGCCGGCCGGGTGGGGCTGCGGGTGGAGCCGGAGCTGGCCGACGCGCTGGTCGACGACGTCGAGGGCGAGCCGGGCGCGCTGCCGTTGCTGTCCACCGCCCTGCTCGAGCTCTGGCAGAAGCGGCAGGACGACACGCTCACCCTGGCCGCCTACCGCGAGTCCGGCGGCGTGCACGGCGCCGTCGCGCGGCTGGCCGAGGGCACGTACGCCCGCATCCCGGACGGGCGCAAGCAGCTCGTGCGCGCGATCATGCTGCGCCTGGTCGGCGAGGGCGAGGGCGACGCGCCGGTGCGCCGCCGCGCTCCACTCGCCGAGCTCGACCTGGAGCGCAACGAGGACGTGGCCGACGTGCTCGCGACGCTGGCCGACAGCCGCCTCGTCACCGTCGCCGAGGGCTCCGTCGAGGTCGCCCACGAGGCGCTGCTGCGCGAATGGCCACGCCTGCGCGAGTGGATCGACGAGGACACCGAAGGGCGCCGGCTTCGCCGTCACATCACCCAGGCGGCGACCGAATGGGACGCGGCGGCGCGCGATCAGGGCGAGCTCTACCGCGGCGCCCGCCTCGCCGCCGCGCTCGACTGGAGCACGGATCACGCCTTCGAGCTCAACGAGCTCGAGCGCGAGTTCGTCACCGAGAGCCGCGAGGCCTCGGAGCAGGAGGCGAAACGGGCCCGGCGCACGAACCGGCGCCTGCGCGCGCTGCTCGGCGGGGTCGCGGTCTTGCTCGTCGCGGCCGTGGCGGGCGGGATCTTCGCCGTCATCCAGCGCGGCCAGGCGCGCGACGCCGAGACCGCCCAGCTCGCCCAGCGCCTCGGCGCGCAGGCGCTCGTCGAGGAGGACCTCGGCCGCTCGCTCCTGCTCGCCCGCCAGGCGGTCGCGATCGACGACTCACCGCAGACCCGCGGCTACCTGCTCGCCGACCTCCAGCGCTCGCGGGCCGTGGTCAGGATCCTGCCCGGCGAAAGCGACGCCGGCGGGTCCCGCGGTATCGCCGCCAGTCCCGACGGGAAGACGCTCGCGGTCGGTCTTCTCGGCGACGGGCTGCGCATCTTCGACGCCCGGACGTTCGAGCAACTCGGCGAGCCGCTGCCGTTCAGCCCGGAAACGCTCGCCTACAGCCCGGACGGGGAGACGCTCGCGATCGGCGGGTGGGTCGGGTACGACGGGGCCGGTTACCTTCGCCTGGTCGACGCACACACGCAGAAGCAACTGGCACAGGTTCGGCTGGGGAAAGCCCAGGCGACCCGCCTCGCGTTCACAAAGGACGGCGCGCAGCTCGCGGTGGTGGAGTCGGTGCATGAAGGCGCGAGCTGGATCACGATCCGCGACGCATCCACGCTCCGGCAGATCGGAGCCCGGATCGAGCCGCGGGGCTTCACCGGCCGCTGGCTCTCCCAGTTGTGGACGGATCCCAGCATCGCGCTGACCCCCGACGGCCGTTCGCTCGTCACCACCTCGCAGGTGGGTGAGCTCACGTGGTGGGATCTCGAGAGCCGCAAGCCGACGAGGACGCTCCAGGTCGCAGAGGGCTATCGCGCGCTCGGCCTCAGCCCGGATGGCGCAAGCGCGGCGATCGGCCTCGACGACGGGATCCAGTTGATCGACCTGCGCACGGGGGCGAAGCGAGAGTCGGTGGGCACCCTCGGGTCCGAGCCCGATCTGGCTCCAGTTCAGCCCGGACGGCAAGACCATCGTGTCGACGAGCCGCGACGGGACGGTCACCGTGTGGGATGCCGGTGCGCTGACTCCCCGCGAGACGCTGCGTGGGCACTCGGACTCGGTCTGGCAGCCGGTCTTCAGCCCCGACGGGAGGACGCTGTACACGACGAGCACCGACGGGAGCGCGATCGTCTGGGACCTCAGCCGGAGCGGCGGTTCGAACGTCCGTTCACGTTCACGCGACGACCGAGGGCTTTACCACTGGCCGGACACCCATCCGGGGAAGTTCAGCCCGGACGGCAAACTGATCGCGGTCGGGCTCAACGACGGTGGGATTCGGCTCCTGGACGCGAAGACGCTCGAGCCGAGTCGGCGCGCTCCCGCTGGAGACCGGCGGCGAGGTCAAGCGACCTGACGTTCAGTGCGGACGGGAAGACGCTTGCGGCCGTCACCGGAAACGGCATGTTGACGGTCTGGGACGTCGACTCACGGTCGACGGCGTTGGGGACGCTCCCGCCTGGGATTCCCGACCAGCGTGCGCATCAGCGCGGACGGGACGATGATCGCCACGGCCGCCCGGAAGGGCGTGACGCTCTGGGACGCCGCGACCGGGGCCTCACTCGGCCGGATCAGAGAGGGCAGCGGCGGCGACCGCGGTGCCGTCGCGTTCAGCCCGACCGGGCCCGTCGTCGCGTTCGTCAATGGTGGCTGGGCTCACGGCGGCCCGGCCGAGGGTGGAGGAGACGCAGAGCTCTGGGACGTCGCCCGGCGTGCCCGCATCGCGACGCTGAAGGTCGACGACCGTGGCCGGCCACGAGGGGTATGTCCTCGGGTGGACCGTGGCGTTCAGCCCGGACGGCCGCACGCTCGCGACCGGAGGCGCCGACCAGCTCGTGCATCTCTGGGACGTTCGCACGGGCAAGCTCCTCCGAGCGCTCGAGCACGGGGCAAGGCCGTGATGGACGTCGAGTTCAGCCCCGACGGCAGCATCCTCGCCGGTCGGCGGTTCGCTCTGGGACGTGGCGACCGGCACGCGGCTCGGCCCCGGCGGCGTCGGCAGCCGCGAGGCGACGATCGACCTGTCCTCCGACGGACGCCGTCTGCTGATGACGCACGGCGACGGCAAGGGGGCCGTCTGGGACGTCGACCCGGAGTCGTGGGCGCGGCGCGCCTGCACGCTCGCCAACCGCACGCTGACGCGCGAGGAGTGGGAGGAGTTCCTCCCCGGCCGGCCGTACGAGCCGGCCTGCCGGAGTAAGCACGGCCTAGGGGCGGATCGACCAGGTGAAGCGCGTGAGCGTGGCCGGCGGAGCGAGGCCGCCGGGGCGTAGACCCCGGCGCACGAGCAGCGTGGGCGGGACGGCTTCTCTGGCGAGCCTGAGGCGGGCCGGGCCGAGACCCTCGCGGTGCCACCGCGTCGACAGCCCGACGACGAGCAGGCCGGCGTCGCGGCTCGCCTCCAGCATGCCCTCCTCGCCCGGCGGCGTCAGCAGCGGCTCGGCCGAGATGCCGAGGACGCGCTGGACTGCGAGCGCGCCGTGCGAGAGCAGGCGGCTCGCGTCGCGCTTGCCCTGCTCCGGCACGGCGGCGGTCGCCTGCGAGCCGGAGCGGCGTCCGGCCGGCCTGCGCGAGCCACGCGCCGAGCTCGACCGCCGCCCAGTCGTGCTCAGCCCCTCCGAATGGGACGAGTACGGGGCCCTCGCGCTTCCCGTCGCGGGGCACGAGTAGCGCCACGTCGCAGGGCGCCTGCTCGAGCACGTCGGTCAACTGCTCGTCGGGAGCTCCCTCGGCCAGCAGCGTTTCGGGGGCGTCGACGAGCAGAAGCTCGACGTCGAGCTCGGTGGCGAGCCGAGCCAGCTCCTTACCGGGCGTCGTCGACGTGAACGACGCAGCACGGGCGACGACACCCCTTGCTGTGAGTCCGGACCGGCGCTCCTCGAGCCAGGCCGACTCCGACCGAAGCTCGGCTGCATCGGAAACGAGCCTGGCCAGTATCAGGACGCGAGGCATGTCTCGCACGAGCGCTTCAGCCACGGCGAGCAGCGCATCGACGTGCCTCTCGTGCGTGATCGCGACGAGAATCGCCCGCTCCGCGACCTCCCCGACACCGCTGGACGCCGGCGTATCGAGGGCGAGCGACGGGTCCTGCTGAAGGATCGCCCGCTCCAGCTCCTGGAGCGCAGATACTCGGCTCGATCCCGAGCTCGTCGACCAGGGCCCGGCGCGCATCCTGGTAGGCGTCCAGGGCCTCCGCCTGCCGGCCCGACCGGTACAGCGCAGTCATCAGGCATCTCCGTAGCCGCTCGCGGAGCGGGTGCGCGGCGACCAGTGCCTCGACCTCCGCGACCAGCTCGTCGTGGCGCCCGAGTCCGAGATCGGCGTCGATCCGGAGCTCGACCGCTCCCAGGCGGATCTCCTCGAGCCGCGCGATGGCCGGCTGGGCGAAGCTCTCGTAGGCGAAGTCCGCGAGCGCCGGGCCCCTCCACAGCGACAGTGCGTCGCGTAGCCGCTCCGACGCGCCGGCCGCAAGGCCGCGAGCGAGCAAGCTCCTCCCCTCGTCGACCAGCCGCTCGAAGCGGTGGAGATCGAGCTGGTCAGGCTCGACCCGCACGAGGTAGCCGGGCGATCTGGTCGTCAGCACGTCCTGCGGAAGCGCCTTGCGAAGTCGCGAGACGTTGACCCGCAGTGCGGCGTCGGCGCTCTCGGGCGAGTCCTCGCCCCAGAGCTCGTCGATGAGGCGGTCGGTGGGAACGACCTCGTTGGCGTGGAGGAGGAGCACGGCAAGGAGCGCGCGCGGCTTGGGCCCGGCGAGGGAGACCTCGCCCTCCCCGTCGTGCACCTCGAGCGGTCCCAGGATCCGGAACTCCATCTGACCTCCCGGCCCGGGACGCTAACAGCTGTTGCGCGCCTGAAACGGGCCTGAAACGGACCGGGAAGAGCATCGATGCCACTTCGACAGTCCTGAAGGAGGGACGTTCATGAGCAGACGCTTCATCGCTCTGGCACTTCTCGCCGCCGCGCTCGTCGTGGCCGGCGGGGCCGCCACGAGCAGCGCCGGCGGTCATCCTGCCGGTCCACCGGATACCTATGTCACCGACTGGGACGCGATCGGCACCCAGGCCTTCACCGCCGCGGCGTTGACGCCGACCGAGGGCCACACGATCTTCGCCTACGTCGCGATCGCGGTCTACGACTCGGTCATGGCGGTGGAGGGCGGGTACGAGCCCTTCGCGGTCGGCGTCGACGCGCCGCCGGGAACCTCGGCGGAAGCGGCGGTGGCCGCCGCTGCCCACAGGATTCTCGTCCACTACCTGCCGGCTCAGGCGCCCACGATCGTCGAGCCGGCGTTCACGGCCTCGCTGGCCACGATCCCGGACGGGCAGGGCAAGACGGACGGCATCGCCGTCGGTGACGCCATCGCCTCACTGGTCATCGCCGTCCGCGCCGGCGACGGCTTCCGGGCGCCGGTGACCTACACGCCGCCGAGCCCACCGATTCCCGGCGTCTGGATCCCGACGGCGCCCACGCCGCCGATCGGTACCTATCTCGGCGGGATGCGGCCGTTCAGCCTCAAGTCCGCCGACCAGTTCCGGCCCGACGGACCGCCGGCGCTCGACAGCAGGAGGTGGGCACGCGACTACAACGAGGTCAAGGAGATCGGCTCGAGCACGAGCACGACGCGAACCGCCGAGCAGACCCTGGCGGCGCGGTTCTGGGCGGAGCCCCCGGTGCAGCAGGCACGCGGCTCCTTCCGCAAGTTCGTCCTCGACCACGATCTGGACGTCGTGGGGGCGGCACGGTTCATGGGAATGATGTCCGTGACGTACGCCGACGCCCTCATCGCCTGCTTCGACGCGAAGTACCACTACGCGTTCTGGCGGCCGATCACCGCGATCCGCGCCGGCAACACGGACGACAACGCGGCAACCGTGGGCGATCCGACGTGGTCTCCGCTGCTCCCTGCCACGCCGAACCATCCGGAGTACCCGAGCGCGCATTCCTGCGTCACGCCGGCAGGCGGACGCGTGATCGCCCGATTCCTGGGGACGGAGCACATCGATTTCACCGTGCCCAGCCTGACGGGTCTGGGCGACCGTCACTTCGCCCGTCCCAAGGATCTGCAGGACGAGGTCGGCAATGCCCGGATCTGGGGCGGCATCCACTACCGCTCCGCAGTCGAGGACGGGATCATGATCGCCAAGCGGACGGTGAACCAGGTGCTCGACCACCACTTCCAGAGGTCGAAGCACTAGCCGGCTGAGGTCGCAGTGTGGAGTCTGGCAGGGGAGGGCCCGGACTGCGGGCCCTCCCCGTGAAGGCGGCCGAGCTGGTGGCCGAACAAGCCGAGCGTGAACGGCCCCGCTGACCACCGTGTGACAGCCGCTTACACAACCGCAGCGGCCGCCGCGGACGCCTCGGCCTCGGCCGCGCCGCCGCTCGACGGGCGCCGCCGGCGGATGACGAGCACGGCCACCGCTCCGACCACCAGATAGGCGGCCAGGACGAGCAGCGACCTCGTGATCCCGTTGCCGTCGAAGTAGATGGTGTTCCGCACCGCGGTCGTGCCTGCGCCGGCCGGAAGATACGGGCCCAGGACGCGCCAGAAGGTGGGCAGGAACACGCTCGGCACGGCACCTCCGGCAGCCGGCGCTCCGAAGATCACGAAGACGACGATCACGACGAGCGTGCCCGCCGCTCCGAGCACCGTCTGCAACGCGGCCGTCGCGAACGCGACGGCCATCATCACGAGAATGAAGAGGCCCCACAACACGAGGAACTTCGACGTGGGAAGGGCTCCGATGACCGGCCCCGCGAACGTGTCCGTGAGGAGCGCTCCGATCACCGCGACACACGCCAGCGCCGCGAGGCGCCCGTGCCGCGTCGCCGGGCCGCCGACCGCCATCATGATGGTCGACGAGAGGTACCCGCCGACGATGAGGGCCATCACCACGAGGAACGATACGATCCCGCCCGAGTCACGGTCCGGCAGGGGGTGAACCTGGACGACGGCGAGCTTCTGGCCGACGGAGGCTGCCGCCGTCCCGAAGGCGTTGCCGAGAGCCGAGGCGACGGCCGGCCCCGCCGCCGGCACCACGATCAGCTTCGCCCCGGTCGGGCCGGCGACGAACGCTCCCACGATCTTCCGTCGATCGATCGCGGCACTCGCGGCCGACTCGCTCGAGTACCGGGTGAGCTTCAGAGAGAACTGCTTCCCGACCGCGATCGGCAGCGGCGATGCGCCGACGACTCCGAACGGAACGCCGTGGGGCTTGGGAGAATGAAGAGCGCCGACGTAGGAGTTCACGAAGGCCGCCTGCACGAAGAGCACGACGCCGAGTGCCACGATCAGGAGCGGAAGCCCCGTGAGTTGCCGCTTCTGGACCTCGCTTGCGCGTGGATCGGACGTACCGTCGGCGCTAACGGCGTCTTGCGAGCCGGACTCGTTCACGGGTGACCTCCAACGGCGATCTGAACGCGGTGTGAGGGGATCCTGGACGTTCGACGCATGTGTGTGCAATGCCGTAAGCAGAGCCTTCTATCAGGCGGCCGACAGGAAGGACAATTAGCCCGATGCGCGCACGAGTGGCAGCACGCGGTCGCAGAGCAGCTCGACGCCGCGGGCGGTCGAGAGCCCCTGCGGCGTGCCGAACTCGACGCGCTTCACGCCCGCGTCGAGCAGGGCTCGTGCCTGCGCGGCGACCTCGTCCGGCGTCCCGGCCAGCACGAACTTCTCGAGCGGCGGCGGCCCGGGGCCGAGTGTCGGATCGAGCCCTCCGACGATCTCGAGGTACATCCCGACCTCGGCAGCGGCGCGTGCCCGCGCCGCGTCTCCGTCCTCGTCCACCACCGTGACCGCGCCGATCGACGATCCCGACCTCGTCGTTCCCGATCCACTCGCGCATCAGCGGCACCATCTCGGGGTTCGCGCAGCCGCCGATCTTGACCTCGTCCGCGACCTCGCCTGCAAGCGCGGCCATGCGCGGCCTCCAGGTGCCGATCATCAGCGGGACGCGCCGGCGGGCCGGCTCGTACTCGAGGCCTGCGCCGGGCGCGAGGGTGAAGAGGTCGCCGGCAAAGCCGCTGCGATCGCCGGCGTGCAACCGGCGCACGATCTCGACGGCCTCGCGCATCCTCTGCACCGGGCGGCGCTCGTCGAGGCCGAGGCGGTCGAGCCACGCCCCCGCTACCAGCCCGAGGTAGGCACGGCCGCCCGAGGCGAGGTCGAGCGCCGCAGCCTGGCCCGCCAGCTCGACCGGGTGGAGCGTCGAGGGATTGAGCGCCGCCGGCCCGATTCGCACGCGCTCGGTGGCGCGCGCGATCAGCAGCAGCGGGTAGATCGCCGGCTGGTACAGCAGGTCGTGGAAGACCGAGATCACATCGAAGCCGGCCGCCTCGGCGCGGCGCGCCAGCGCGACGTACTCCTCCGCGCTCTTGTCCGACTGGAGCCCGAGGCCGAGCTCGCTCAGGTCAGATCCTCGGTCGTGAGCGTCCGCTCGCCGATCCGCTCGATGCGCATCACCACGCGCTCTTCCGGGTCGGGGCAGCAGACGAGACTGTCCTGTTCGAGCCAGTCCTCGGCGGGGAGTCGTCGCTGTTTCGCCGGGATCAGGGGCAGCACCGCCTGCAGCGCGTAGAGGCAGAAGTGGCGGCCCGGCGGGATCCGCAGGCGGTTCGACTCGGTCACCTCGAACCAGTCGCCGACCTCGAGCCCGCACACCGAGCGGCCCTCGATCCGCTCGACGGTGACGCGGATGTCGTAGAGGCGCATCTCGGTCATCGGCAGACCGCCTCGGTCGTGAAGCCGACGAGCGGACGGACTGGAGTCGCGACGTTCCGGGCTGCCATCCGGCGGAGGATACTCCGGGCCTTGCACGAGAGCGAGATACCGGTCAGAGTTGCGAGATTCCGACCTGAGCCGCCAAGGAGGAACCATGAGGAAGAGGGGAATTGTCGCGCTCGCCGTCGTCGCCGGCGTGACGGCGGCCCTCGCCGCCACCGTGGGGACGGCCGGGACGGCGCGCACGGCGCAGCCGGCGAAGAGCTGCGCCGCCTTCAACCTGCGGATCGGCGACGTGCTGCCGTTCACCGGCGGCCTCGCAGCCTACGGGGCGAACCTCGACCGCGCCGTCAAGGTCGCCGTCAACCTGGACAATGCCGCGCTGAAGCAGGACGGCCTCGCGAACCGCATCAAGGTCACCCTCGTCGGCTCGGAGGACGGGCAGACGCAGGCGGCCGCCTCCGTCGAGGCGGCGACGAAGCTCGTGAAGTCGAACAAGGCCAACGTGATCATCGGCGAGATGGCCTCCAGCGCGACGATCCCGATGGCGCAGTCGGTCACGATCCCGAATCACATCGTCCAGATCTCGCCGACCTCGAGCGCGCCGCAGATCAGCGACATCGCCGACAACGGCTATCTCTGGCGCACGTATCCCTCCGACACGCTGCAGGGCAAGGTGCTCGCGGCGGCGGTGGTCGACGCGTTCGGCAAGGGCGCCACGGTCAACGTGGGGGCCCGGAACGACGCGTTCGGCACCGCGCTCAAGGCGCTGTTCGTCGCGGAGTACACGAAGCTCGGCGGCAAGGTCGGCGTCAACATCGCGTGGAATCCCGACCAGGCGAACTTCGACAGCGAGATGGGACAGCTCGCCGGCGGAAACCCGAAGGGCTGGGTCATCATCGACTTCCCGGAGACGTTCCAGAAGTACGTCGCGTCGCTCGTGCGCACGGGCAAATGGGACGCCTCACAGACGTTCATGACCGAGGCGCTCCGGAACACGAGCGTCCTCGACCCGATCGGCAACCCGGTCGTCGGGCTCCGCGGCACCGCCGCGAGTGCGGCGGGCGGCCCGGCCGGCGCGTCGTTCGCGGCTTACTGGAAGAAGGTCGTCAAGGGAGCGAAGCCGTACACCGGCTTCGAGGGCACCGCCCTCGATGCGGCCAACGTCGCGTTCCTCGCGGCGATGCAGGCGTGCTCGTCGTCGCCCGCGAGGATCAAGGCCAACCTGGTCTCGGTCTCCGGGCCGCCCGGCGTCAAGGTCACGTACCTGCAGATGGCGAAGGCGATCAAGCTGATCCAGGCGGGCAAGCAGGTCGACTACGAGGGCGCGTTCAGCCCGGTCGACTTCGACAGGGCCGGCGACATCGGCTCGGCGGTGTTCGAGATCTGGAAGTACTCGGCCGCCGGCAAGATCGACACCCTGAAGACCGTCACCTTCAGGGGCTGATGCGGAGGACCTACAGGGAGGGCGGCGGCTTCGAAGAGGTCGCCGCCTATTCCCGTGCCGTCCGGATCGGACAGCACGTCGCCGTGAGCGGCACCGCCGCGCGCGAGGGCGGCGACGCCTACGCGCAGGCGCGCGAGGCGATCGGCCGCGCGCTCGCGGCGGCCGGGCAGCTCGGCGCGGCGAAGGAGGACGTGCTTCGCACGAGGCTGCTGCTCGCGCCGGGCTGCGACTGGGAGGGCGCCGTCCGCGCGCACGCCGAGGCGTTCGCGGGGATCGACCCGGCGAACACGACCTACTTCGTCTCGGGATTCATCCCCGACGGCGTGCTGGTCGAGTTCGAGCTCGACGCGGTGGTCCTCGAGCCGCCGAGGTAGAGCTCGGCCACCTGCGGGTCGCGGAGGAGGTCGGCGCCGCTCCCCTCGATCGCGTTGCGGCCCGCGTCGAGCACGTAGCCGCGGTGGGCGAGCGCGAGCGCGCGGCGCGCGTTCTGCTCGACGATCACGATCCCGATCCCGATCGCGTTGATCTCGACGAGCTTCTCGAAGACCGTCTCCATCGCCTGGGGCGAGAGCCCGGCGGAGGGCTCGTCGAGGAGGAGGAGCTTGGGCTGCGTGACGAGCGCGCGCGCGAGCGCGACGAGCTTGCGCTGGCCGCCCGAGAGCGTGCCGGCGCGCTGCCTCGGGCGCTCGGCGAGGATCGGGAAGAGCTCGCGGGCGCGCTCGACTGCGGCGCCGCGCTCCCCCTTCGGGACCGCCAGCGCGCTGACGTGGACGTTCTCGGACAGGGTCAGCGACGGGAACACGTTCTCGGTCTGAGGGACGAAGTTGAGCCCGCGCCGGGTCAGCCGGTCGGGGCGCAGGCCGGTGACGTCCTCGCCGGCGAAGCGCACCGATCCCGCGTAGCGCGTGACGAGGCCGTACACCGCCTTCAGCATCGTCGACTTGCCGGCGCCGTTGGGCCCGATCACGGCGACGATCTCGTGCGCGTCCGCGTGGAGCGAGACGCCGCGCAACACGACGGCGTCCTCGTAGCCGGCCTCGAGCGCCGTCGACCTCGAGCAGGCTCATGCGACCTCGTGGCGGGCGCCGAGGTAGGCGTCGACGACGCGCTCGTCGGTTCGCACCTCGTCGGGCGCTCCCTGCGCGATCACCTGTCCGTCGTTCATCACGATCACCCGGTCGCTCGCACGCATCACGAAGTCGAGGTCGTGCTCGACGATCAGGAGCGTGACGCCGTCGCGGTCGCGCAGCGCCAGGACGTGCTCGAGCAGCTCGACGCGCAACGTGGGGCTGACCCCCGCCATCGGCTCGTCGAGCAGCAAGATCCGGGGCTCGACCATCAGCGCGCGGACGAGGTCGAGCAGCTTGCGCTGACCGCCCGAG
>CAVVCG010000035.1:0-13964 GCA_963746655.1 uncultured Actinomycetes bacterium
GGGCGAGGGGTACGTCGGTCAAGGGCCTCGACGTCGCCGACATCCTCGCGGTGCTCTTCCTCGACGAGATGCGCTACGACCCCGTCGACGCGTGGACCCGAGATCGATCGGCTGATCTTCTCCGCGGGCCACTACTCGATCGGCCTGTGGGCCGCGCTCGCCGAGGCCGGACATCTCGACGGCTTCGACCTCGATTCCTACGGCGCCGACGGCTCGACGCTGATCATGTCGACCCACGAGGGGCACCCGCCGCTGATCGAGCTCACCGGCGGGTCCCTCGCGCACGGCCTCGGGGTGGCGGCCGGCCTCGCGTTCGGCTACCGGATCAAGGGATGGCCCGCGCGCATCTTCAACTTCATGACCGACGGCGAGCTGCAGGAGGGCTCCACGTGGGAGTCCGCGATGTTCGCGGCCTCCGAGCGGCTCGAGCGCCTCGTCGCCGTCGTCGACGCGAACGCCACCCAGGCTGACGGCGACATCGTGCTCGACATGGAGCCGCTCGTCGACAAGTGGCGCGCGTTCGGCTGGTGGGCGCAGGAGTGCGACGGCAACGACGTCGCCTCGCTGCTCGCCGCGTTCGCCGCCGCGCGCGAGGCCGAGGGGCAGCCGAAGGCCGTGATCTGTCGCACGACGCTCGGGCGCGGGGTGCCGCTGATCGAGCGGCGCGAGCGCAACCACTTCGTGCGCGTGGACGACGACGAGTGGGAGGCCGTGGCGCGCGACCTGGAGGAGCACGGTTGAGCGGGACGACGGCGCGCGCCTCGGTGGATCCGGTGCTGCTGGAGAAGTCCGGCCCGTTCGGTCGCGCGATCCTGGAGATCGGCGAGCGACGGCCCGACGTCGTGACGCTCTCGGCCGACGTCGCCGGCGTGACCGGCCTCGCCCCGTTCGCCCGGGCGTTCCCCGAGCGCTTCGTGAACGTGGGCATGGCGGAGGAGAACCTGATCAGCGTGGCGGTGGGGCTCGCCAAGGCCGGCTTCGTGCCCGTGGCCACCACGTTCGCGGTCTTCGCGACCCGCCGTGCCCTCGACTTCATCGCGATCCAGTGCGCCCTGAACCGCGCCAACGTGAAGATCGTGGCGGCCCTGCCGGGCATCTACTCCACGTTCGGCCCGACGCATCAGGGGATCGACGATCTCGCCCACATGCGCGCGCTGCCCAACATGACCGTGCTCGACCCCTGCGACAACGCCGAGATGGCGGAGGCCACCGCGGCCGTGGTCGAGTACGACGGACCCGTCTACCTGCGCGAGCTGCTCGGGCGGGAGACCGAGGACGTCGACCGCGGCGGTCACCGGTTCGTGATCGGACCGGCGCAGCTGCTGCGCGAGGGCGCCGACGTCGGCATCGTGACGAGCGGGATCATGGTCCGCCGCTCGATGGACGCGGCCGCCGAGCTCGCGGAGCGCGGCATCGAGGCCTCGGTGCTGAAGGTCTCCACGATCAAGCCGTTCGACGACGCGGCGGTGGTCGGCCTCGCGCGCGAGACCGGCGCGCTCGTGACCGCCGAGAACCACTCGGTGATCGGCGGGCTCTTCTCGGCCACCGCGGAGGCCCTCGCGCGCGCGGGCACACAGGTGCCGGTGCGCGCGGTGGGCGTGCAGGACGAGTTCTGCTCCTTCGGGTCCAACCCCTACGTCGCGCGCACGCACGGTCTCACCGCGGAGGCCGTGGTCGCGGCCGCGGGCGAGGTGCTGGCGGAGCGCCGCTGACTCAGCCGTGCTCGAGCACGGACCGCACGATCGCGTCGGCGCGCGGGAGGTAGGCGTCCTCGAGCGGCGGGCTGAACGGGACCGGCACGTCGGGTGAGGTGAGGCGCCAGAGCTCGTCGAGGTGGCCCCAGCACGCCTCGGTGAGCACGGCGAGCACCTCGCCGGCCCAACCCCCTGTGCGCGGACCCTCCTCCACGACGAGCGCCCGGCCCGTCGCGGTCGCGGACGATGCGAGCGTGTCGACGTCGAGCGGGCGCAGCGACCGCAGGTCGATCACCGTCGCCTCGATCCCGTGCTCGGCGCTCAGCCGCTCGGCCGCGTCCAGCGCGTCGAGCGTGGTGCGCATCGCGCCGACGATCGTGAGGTCGCCGCCCTCGCGCACGACGTGCGCGCGGCCCGGAGGGATCGGCTCCGGGTCCCACGCCGGCCCCTTCACCGCGTAGAGCATCTTGTGCTCCATCACGACGACGGGGTTGTCGTCGCGGATCGCGCCGCGCAGCAGGCCGTAGGCCGACGCCGGGTCGCTCGGCGCCACGATCTTCAGGCCGGGCACGCCCAGGAGCCACGACGCCGGGACCTGGGAGTGCATCGCGCCCATCCGCGCGCCGCCCCCCACCGCGCACCGGACGGTGAGGGGCACGCTCCCCTGGCCGCCCGTGACGAACGCGTACTTCGCCGCCTGGTTCACGAGCGCGTCCGCCGCCAGGAGCAGGAAGTCGGCGAACATGATCTCCACGACGGGGCGCGAGCCCGTGATGGCGGCCCCGAAGCCCGCGCCGGCGAGCGCCATCTCGGAGATCGGCGTGTCGATCACGCGCGCGGGGCCGAAGCGCTCCTGCAGGCCGCGGGTGACCTGGAAGACGCCGCCGGCCACCGCGATGTCCTCGCCCATCAGCAGCACCGACGGGTCGGCGGCCATCTCGTCGGCGAGCGCGGCGTGCAGCGCGTCGCGCACGGACACGCGCTCGGTGGCGACGGCGCCGGCGCTCACGCGAACTCCGCGCCCACGAGCGTCGCCGGATCCGGGAACGGGTCGTCGTGCGCGAGCCGGATCGCCTCGGCGATCTCCGCTTCGACGCGCCGCTCCACGGCGTCGAGATCCTCGGCCGCGACGCCCTCCTCCAGCAGCCGGGCGCGCTCCTGGCCGAGCGGGTCGCGCGCCCGCCAGCGCTCGACCTCGTCGTCGGGCTGGTAGGTCACCGGGTCCGAGCGGCTGTGCGGCACGAAGCGGTACGTCTCCGCCTCCAGGAACCGGGGACCCGTCCCCGAGCGGATCGGCCTCGAGCGCGGTCTCGGCGGCCGACGCCGTCGCGCGGACGTCCATGCCGTCGACGACCTCGGTGGCGATGCCGATCCCGCGCGTGCGCTCCGCGATCGGAGCCGCGGTCACGAGGTCGGTGCGCGTGTACTCGCTGTAGAGGTTGTTCTCGCAGACGTAGAGGACGGGCAGCCGCAGGACCACGGCGAGGTTCAGGCACTCGAGGAAGTACCCCTGGTTGGCGGCGCCGTCGCCGAAGAACGCGACGGCGGCCGCGCCGCTGCCGCGCAGCGTGATGCCGGCACCGGTGGCGGCCGCGATGCTCCCCCCGACGATGCCGAAGGACCCGAGGAGGCGGTGCTCGCGCGCGACGACGTTCATCGAGCCCGACCGCCCGCCGCAGATCCCGGTCGCGCGCCCGAGCAGCTCGGCCACGAGCGCGCGCGGCGGCACGCCGCGGGCGAGCGCGTGGCCGTGTCCGCGGTACGTGCAGGCCACCCAGTCGTCGGGTCCCACCGCCGAGCCGACCCCGACGCTCACGGCCTCGTGACCGGTCGCCAGGTGCACCGCGCCCTCGATCGTGGACGAGAGCTGGAGGCGGCGGACCTCCTCCTCGAACCGGCGCGCCAGCACGAGCTGCTCGAAGACGGTGGTGCGCGACGCCACGTTCGCCCCGGTCATGGCGCGGATGGTAGCATCGTTCACAGGTCAGCAGGTTATCTGAACACTTGTCCAGCCAGACGGAGCGGGAGGAGGCCGGGATCGTGGCCGTGGTGACCGGCGTCGACCATTTCGGGGCCACCGTGAGCGACATCGAGCGCTCGCTGGCGTTCTGGCGGGACCTCCTCGGCCTCGAGGAGGTCGGGCGCGGGGTGATCGAGTGGGAGCACATCGACCGTCTCGTGGCGCTGCCCGACACCAAGCTCGAGTGGGTGGAGCTGCGCGTCCCGGGCGGCGCGACGGGTCGAGCTGATGCAGTATCACCGCCCCGCCGGCGCGCCGCCCGTCCCCACCGGTCAGGAGAACGAGCCGGGGCGCTCCCATCTCTCGCTGCTCGTGGACGACCTCACCGCGGTGATGCAGGAGCTCGGCGCGGCCGGCGTGCGCTCGCGCACCGAGGGACCCATCGACATGGAGCGCGGCGCGTACGCCGGCGGCAAGGGCGCGTACGTCTTCGATCCCGACGGCGTGCAGATCGAGCTGATCGAGCGGGCGCGACCCGGTGCGGGAGAGGGAAGGGGCTAGACTCGCGACGATGAGCGACGAGTTCCCATCGCTGGAGATCAACCAGGCGCCGCGGAAGAAGCTGGCCGAGACGGTGGCCCAGCAGATCCTGAACGCGGTCCGCGACCTCCCCCCCGGCACCCGGCTCCCGCCCGAGCGCGAGCTGACGCAGCGGCTGAAGTGCGGCCGCTCCACGGTGCGCGAGGCCCTCAACGGCCTCGCGATGATCGGCGTGATCGAGATCCGCCACGGCCAAGGCGTCTTCGTCGCCGAGCCGCCCCCGATCCCGCGCGACCAGCCCGACGCCGAGCCCAAGGTCATCACGCCCGAGCTGCTCGAGGCCCGGCGGTTCGTCGAGGTCGAGCTGGCGCGCCTCGCCGCCGAGCGGCGCACCGAGGAGGACCTCGCCGCGATGCAGGAGCTGCTCGACCATCACCGCGCGCGCATGGACGACCTCGAGCGGCCGGTGGTGGAGGCGTCCCAGTTCCACCTGCTCGTGGCCGACGCGGCGCGCAACCGCGTGCTCGCGGGCGTGGTGCGCCCGTTCTTCCGGCTGGCGTTCGAGCTGGGACCGCAGCTGTACCAGACCACCGAGGGCTACGCGCACTGGGAGCTGGAGCAGCACACGAAGATCCGCGACGCGATCGCCTCGGGCGACGGCGAGCTCGCGCGCCTGCGCATGCTCGAGCACGTGACGTCGATGGACCCGCACTACCGCGGGGACCGCGCGACCTCCGCCACCTCGTAGGGCCCCAGGACCCGGCCCCCCGAGGCCATCCCCTCCAGCCGCACCTCCTGGGTCCGCGGCGTAAGGTTCGCGAGCAACAGCGGCATGCCGACGGCCGCGATCGCGCACACGCGCCGGACATCGGAGGCGTCGATCGCGTCCAGCTCGCGTCCGGCGCGCGCCGACAGGAGCCGGAACGCGCGCGCGAGCCCCTCGGACACGAGCACGGTCCGGTCGGCGCGCTCGTGCAGCGTCACGGACCGCACGCCCGCGGAGCTGAGCGCATCCGCCGAGCCCACCGTCCACGCGGCGGCGAAGTCGGAGCCCACGCGCGCGTCGATCTCGTCGTCGGGCGCGGCGGGATCGTGCGCGGCGAGGGTGAGCGGGGACACCACGACGTCGGCGCCGTCAGCGAGCGTCCGCACCCGCGCCCCGACCTGGGCCTGGATCTCGAGCGTCCGCATGATCGAGCACTCGTCCGCGTCGTGCACCTCGGGACTCACGGCGAGCGCCAGCGCGTCGAGGCCGGACGGATCGGGCTCGGCCCGATTCAGCTCCGAGAAGTGCGAGGCGGTCCCGCCCCCGACCGGCGCCGACGCGAGCGGCCCCAGGTGCGGGCGGAGCCGGGACACGAAGGCGCCGCCGGCCGTGGCGCCCGAGCGCCGCAGGAGCAGCACCCGCGCGATCGCGGCGTCCCCGAGCGCGCGCACCACCGGGTCGAGGCGCGCGCCGTCCTCGTCGTCGTCGAGCAGCAGCACGACCTCCAGCGGGACGCCCGCGTCGGCCGCGAGCGTCGGCTGCGCCGCTGAAGTCCGTCGAGATCGCCGGGCACGTCGGCAACCGCGCGCAGGTGCGCCGGCGCGAGCGCGGCGAGGTGGCCCGGGTCCACGTCGGCGTGCGGGGGGGCGGTGAGGCCCACCGACGGCGCCGCGCACCCGCCGGGCTCGCCCACGCGCAGCAGGACGGGACCGTCGTCGGGCTCGAGAGAGGGCGCGCTCACCCGCGATCCGGACGTGCAGGCGCTGGCGCAGGCGCTCCCCACGGCGCAACGTGCGCGGCGCCGAGCGTTCCAGCGGCGTCGGATACGTCTTGAACGACGCGTCGGTCCAGTTCCGCTGGTCCTCCAGCTCCCAGCCGTCGGCCTCGCCCTCGAACGCGAAGTCCGCACGCCCGCCGCCGTCGAAGGCGACCTCGAGGCGCGCGAACGGCGGGACCATCGCCCGATACTCGCCGTCGACGAGCGGCTGCGGCGCGATCTCCCGCGGGAACGTCCCCGCGGTCCGCGCCCCGGCGCCGTCGGCCTCGAACGACGCGCCGACGTAGGGCTCCCACGGATGGAGGACGCAGATCCCGATCCGCCGGTAGACGAAGTCGCGCTCGGCCGTGCCCTCGATCGCGACGTCGAGGGTCCCGTCGGCCGACCCCGTCACGGTGCCGCGCCAGACGAAGGCGTCGCCGTGCGCGGCCTCGATCTCGACCGAGAACCCGCCCGCGTCCTCGCGGACGTCCGCACGGCGGAGGGTCGGGCGGATCGTCCCCCAGCGCTCGTCGCGCACGGTGACCTGCACGGCCGACGCGATCTCCAGCCCGCCCCACCGCACGTCGGCGAGGTCGGCCCCGCGGAGCTCCGCGCCGAGGGGACCCGCCCTCACGGATCCCCGTGGCGCGCCAGCACCGGCCACACGTCGACCACGCGGCCGTCCTCGACGACGTGGTACGCGCCGAACAGGTTGACCGTGGTGGGCGCGTAGCCCGGGACGATGTGCACGCGGTCGCCGACGGCGCCCGGGGCCTCGCCGTCGTAGCGGAAGCCCGCGTGCTCCTCGTGGATGAAGGCGAGGGTGGCGCGTGGGTCGGGCGGCTCCAGCGGGCGGAGGCTCGTCTCCACCGCCTTGCGGCCGGCGTCGAGGACGAGCAGGTCGCCGTGGCGCCCGATCACGGTCGCCATCACGGTGAGCGCGAAGCCGAACCCGTCCACGAGCGGCGCGTGGAAGTGGTCCATCAACACGTACGAGCCGGCCTGCACCTCGGTGACGCCGGGCGCCGCGCCGGTGACCTCGAACGTGCCGGTCGCGCCTGCCGAGACCACCCCGACGTCGAGACCCGCGCCGCGGCACGCGTCGGCGACCTCGGCGAGGCGGCCCATCGCCCGCGCGGCCTCGGTCGCGCGCAGGGCCGCGTCGGGCTCGCTCGCGCAGTGACCCTCGTAGCCCATCAGCCCGTCGAAGGAGACGCCGTCGGTCGCCGCCGAGCGCTCGGCCAGGCGCAGCGCCTCCTCGATGCTCCGCGCGCCCGCCGCGCTCGAGGCCGACGTCCACGTCGACGAGGACCCCCAGCTCGACGCCCGCCCCCGCGGCCGCGCGCCCCGTCGCCGCGAGCGCCCCCGCGTCGTCGACGGCCACCCGGATCCGCACGGTGCGCGCCGCCTCCGCGAGCCGCGCGATCGCGACCGGCGAGACCACCTCGCTCGCCACCAGCACGTCGGGCACGCCGGCCTCGGCCATCGCCACCGCCTCGGCGACCGTCGCCGTCGTGACGCCGAGCGCCCCCGCGTCGAGCTGCAGCCGCGCGAGCTCCGCGCTCTTGTGCACCTTGATGTGGGGCCGCAGGCCCGCGGGCAGCGCCGCCATCCGCCCGGCCATCGTCTCGATGTTGCGGCGCGCGACGGCCGGGTCCAGGACGAGCGCGGGCGTCACGATCTCCTCGAGGGGGCGCCCGACGTCGCCGAGCAGCTTCCGCACCCGGGGGTCGGTCTCGAGGCGGCGCGACCCGACCACGGCGGCCTCGGCTCAGAGCTCGGGGCCGACGGGGGTGATCATGAGCTCGCTCACGGCGACGCCGTCCGGCTGCGAGAGCGCGAACGCCACCGCGCGCGCGACGTCGGCCGTCGAGAGCGACGCGAACCGCTCGAGCTCGTCGCGCCCCTCCTCGGTCTCGCGCACGAGCGGCGTGTCGACGATGCCCGGCTCGATCATCGTCACGCGCACGTTGTGCGCCATCGCCTCCTTGCGCAGCGCCCAGCCGAACCCCACCACGCCCCACTTCGTCGCGATGTAGATCGGCTCGCCCACCCACGTCTGGCGTCCCGCGATCGAGGCCATCAGCACGATGTGGCCGCGCCCGTGCTCCTTCATGTGGGGGTAGGTGGCGCGCACGGTGTGCATCACGCCCAGGAGGTTCGTCTCGACGACGCGACGCCACGCATCGGGGTCGCCGTCGTGGATCGAGCTGTAGCTGCCGATGCCGGCGTTCGCGACCGCGAAGTCGATCGTGCCGAACCGGTCGATGCACGCGGACGCGAGGGCCTCGACGCTCGTCCAGTCCCGGACGTCGGTCACCTGGATCGCGGCCTCGCCCCCCGCATCCTCGATCCGGGCCGCCACCTCCCGCAGGCGGTCCTCGTTCACGTCGGCGAGCATGACCCGGGCGCCCTGCGACGCGAGGAGGGTCGCACACCCCTCGCCGATGCCCCGGCCCGCGCCGGTCACGATCCCCGCGGAGCCCGCCACGCCACCCGTCGCCTCGTCGCGCATCAGCATCCCCCGGCCTCGGTAGATATAGGGTGAGCAGACCAGATGATAACAGGGCACGCGGCGCCGGTCAGGAGGGTGTATCCCCGGCCGTCGCCGTGAGGCAGAATGGCCGAGGAAGGAGCCTCACGGATGGATCTCGCGGACCACGAACGCTTCCTGACCTCGATGGATACCGTCGAGTGCTGCTTCCCCGACACCTGGGGGACGTTCGTGGGTCGCCGCATGCCCGCCGAGACCTTCCTGCGAGCCGCCGCGCGAGGGCCTCAGCATGCCGAACGCCGCGTTCGCCTGGAACCTCACGGGCGACATCGCGCCCACCCCGTTCGCGAGCGCCGACACCGGGTTCCCCAACATGCACGTGCAGCCCGACCTCGACACGCTCCGCGCGGCGCCCTGGGCCGAGCGGACGGCGTTCTGCCTGATGGACGCCTACGAGGAGCGCGGCGGCGCCCCGCACCCGATGTCGACCCGCGCGATGCTCCGCCGCGCCGTGGCCGACCTCGGCGACCTCGGCTACGAGGCCTGGGTCGCGCCGGAGCTCGAGTTCTACCTCTGCACCGAGGACTGGCAGCCGGTGAGCCAGGACCACCGCTGCTGGTCGATGACGCGCGGCGACGAGGCCGAACCGATCGTGGGGGAGATCCGCGCCACGCTGCTCGCGGCCGGCGTGCCGGTCGAGTCCAGCCAGACGGAGGGCGGGCCGGGGCAGCTCGAGATCAACGTGGGGCCGAGCGTCCCCGCTCGAGGCCGCCGACAACGCGGCGCTCCTGAAGTACGTGGTGAAGCTCGTCGCGCGGCGCCACGGCCTGCGCGCGACCTTCATGCCGATGCCGTTCCAGGGTCAGGAGGGGAGCGGGCACCACCTCCATGAGAGCCTGCGCCGCACGGGCTCCGAGGAGAACGTCTTCGCTTCGGACGACGCCGTGTTCGAGGCCTACCTCGCCGGGGTGCTCGAGCACATGGTCGATCTCACGGCGGTCAACCTGCCGGGCGTGAACGCGTACAAGCGCCTGCGGGACTACACGTTCGCGCCCAACCGCGTGTCGTGGGGCCCCGACAACCGCAGCGTCGCGGTGCGGATCCCCTCGGGCGATCCGGCCGCGCGCCGCCTCGAGATCCGCACCGCGTCGGCCGACGCCAACCCGTACCTGATCGTGGCGACCACGCTCTCCTCGGGTGCCGACGGCATCGCGCGCGGACTCACGCCGCCGAAGCCGCACGGAGGGCGACGCCTACCTCGACGGCTCGCTCGAGCGCCTGCCCGCGACCCTCGGCGAGGCGGTCGATCGGTTCGAGCAGAGCGCCTTCTGCCGCGAGCGGCTCGGCGACCTGTTCGTGGAGACGTACGCGCTGGTGTGTCGGCGGGAGGAGGCGGCGTACCGGGAGCACGTGAGCGCCTGGGAGCGCGAGCGCTACCTCGAGCACGCCTGAGGAGGGTGAGGGAGGGGCACGGGGTCCATTGCATTGACTCCGCGCTCGGTTGACAGGTTATCATGCCACCTGACCATTACCGGGCGGGTCGGTCCATCCATCGTGGGGGGAGACATGGGCGAAGACGCACGCGAGCGGGACCTGAGGTTCGAGATGGATCGGAGGCGCTTCCTGGCCCTGACGGCCGGCGGCGCCATGACGGCGCTGCTCGCGGCCTGTGGCCTCTCCAGCGACAACGGATCGACGTCGACCACCGCCGCGACGAGCGGGAGCGCCAGCCCGCTGCCGCCGGTGGGCGGCCCGCTTAACCTCTACACCTGGGAGGGCTACGACACCGCCGGCGGCCTCACGAAGTGGCTGAAGGCCCAGGAGATCGCGGCGAACATCAAGTACATCACCACCCCGGAGGAGGTCCCGACCGTCCTGAAGGGCCCGGGCGGGGACAAGTGGGACATCGCCTACGGCGACAACGTCGTGCTCCTCGACTACAAGGACCTCGGGCTGATCCACCCGATGACGCTCGAGGAGGTCCCCGGGCTCGCGGGGCTGATGCCGGCCTTCCAGGTGGCCCCGTGGAAGAACGACGACGGCACCTACAACGGCGCGCCGTGGACGTGGGGCTACTCCGGCGTGACCTACCGCACCGACCGCGTGCCGGAGCCAACCAGCTGGCAGGTCCTGCTCGACTCGAAGTACAAGGGCCGCGTGTCGACCGTCGACAGCGCCACGAACAATGTCGCGCTCGGCGCGATCGCGGTGGGCATCGACCCCGACACGATGACGAGCGAGCAGCTCGACGGCCCGGTGAAGGACTACCTCGCCAAGCTGTGCGCGCAGATCAAGGCGCTCGCGCCGAGCATCGGCGACTCGATCTCGCTGCTCGTGGCCGGCGACGTCGACTACATGGTGGTCGGCCTGACGTTCATGGACTCCGTCACGGCGGACAAGGGCGTCCCCACGAAGACGGTGATCCCCTCGGAGGGCGCGATCGGCTGGGCCGACACGGCGTTCGTCACGTCCACCTCGCCGAACCCGCAGAACGCGTTCGCCCTCGTGAACCACTTCATGGACCCGAAGTTCAACGCGGAGGCCAACAGCGAGCTGCTGCAGGGTCCCGGCGTGGCCGCGTCGATCCCGATGCTCTCGCCCGAGGCGAAGGCTCTCTACCCGTACAACGACATCGACAACTACCTGTCGAACACGCTGACGTTCAACCGCGGGTGGCCGCACGAGCCCGAGGGCGACCGGGCAACCTACGACCAGGTGATCTCGACGTGGGAGGAGGTCAAGGGCTCGTAACCAGAGTCCGGTTGCGAGCGTGCCGCTCTCCCGTCGCCTCGCCGCCCTCCTGATCACCCCGCTCGGGGCGCTCCTGCTGTTGCTGGTGGCGGTGCCGGTCGCGCTCCTGTTCGCGTTCTCGTTCTTCCACCTGCACCTGCTGGAGGTCGTGCCCGGCGCCACCGTCGACAACTACCGGCGCGTGGTGACGACGTCGCTCTACCGCAAGTACGCGTTCAACACGTTGCTGATCGCGGCGCCCACGGCCCTGCTCGCGGTGGTGGGGGGGTACGTGCTCGCCTACTACCTGGCGTTCCGGGCCCGCCACGCGCGCATCCTGCTGGTGGCCGTCGTGATCGCGCTGATGGGCAGCTACCTCGCGCTGATCTACTCGTGGCGCACGCTCTCGGGGGAGAGCGGCATCTTCAACTCGCTCCTGCAGCAGCTGCACATCACGCACGCCCCGCTCGGGATCCTGCTCTTCTCCCGGGTCGCGGTCGTCACCGCTGAGGTGAACTTCTTCCTGCCCTTCACCACGCTCGTGCTCTACTCGAGCCTGGTCTCGATCTCGCCGCAGCTCGAGGCGGCCGCCCGGGATCTCGGCGCATCCAAGTGGACGACGCTGCGCCGCGTGATGCTGCCGCTCTCGGGCAACGCGATCTTCGGCGCCGCGCTCTTCGTGTTCTTCTTGTCGGCCGGCGACTACATCACGCCGGTGTTCCTGGGCGGGATCGGCTCGAGCGCCACGTTCGGCACGCTGATCGCCGACCAGCTCTCCACCACGCTGAACTACCCGCTGGGCGCGGCGATCGCGTTCGTGATGCTCGCGCTCTTCCTCGTCCTCGTCGTGCTGCTGCGTCTGGCGATGCGCGGGGCCGGGCTCCTGCCGAGGCACACCGGATGAACCGGCGCTCGCGCACGCTGACGGTGGTGGCGGTGGCCCTGTTCGTCTTCATCTACCTGCCGCTCGTCGTCGTGGTGATGTACGGCGTGAACGGCGGGATCGAACCTCAGCTGGCCGCCGCACGGCGTGTCGCTCCGATGGTTCCGGCTGATCTTCAACGAGCAGGCCTTCCGCTCCGGCATGCTCACGAGCGCGCAGGCGGCGCTCGCCACGGCCCTGATCGCGGGCGTGATCGGCACCACGGCGGCCTTCGTGATCACGCGCCGCTCCTCCCGCACGGTGCGCTGGCTCGAGAGCGGCTCGCGCCTGCCGGTGATGATGCCGCCCCTGTTCATCGGGATCGCGCTGGTGGCGGCGATGAAGACGTTCGCGATCGATCCGTCGATGTCCACGATCGTGGCCGGCCACGTGATCATCACGACGCCCGTTCGTGGTGCTGATCGTGGCGTCGCGGCTACGCAACTACGATCCGGCCGTGGAACAGGCCGCGCGCGATCTCGGGGCCACGCCGTCGATGGTGCTGCGCCGTATCACGCTGCCGCTGATCGGGCCGTCGATCCTGGGGGCGATGGTGATCGCGGCCGCGATCTCCTTCGACGAGGTGCTGATCACGAACTTCACCTCGGGCACGCGCGTCACGCTGCCGCTGTTCGTGCTCTCGCGGCTGCGTCGCACGATCGATCCGTCGATCAACGCGGTGGCCACGATCCTGCTGTTGGTGCCCTGGTTCGCGGTGGCCGTCGTGCTGTTGCTGCAGCGGCGGCGGAGCGCCCGGCACGCGGTGGCGATGCGGGTCGAGGAGCTCGCGCAGGTGGCATGAGCGAAGGAGCGGGCGCCGAGCGGGCGGGGGCCGTCAGCATCGCCGGCATCTCCAAGGCCTACGGCGACGTCGTCGCGGTGCAGGCGCTCGACCTCGAGATCCCCGCCGGTGCGTTCTTCAGCCTGCTCGGCCCGAGCGGCTGCGGGAAGACCACGCTGCTCAGGATCCTGGCCGGCCTCGAGACGCCCGACACCGGCACGCTCTCGACCGACGGGATCGACATCACGAGCCGGCCGCCCGGAGCGGCGGCCGTTCAACATGGTGTTCCAGCACTACGCGCTCTTCCCGCACATGACGGTGGCCGACAACGTCGGCTTCGGGCTCACCACGCAGGCGCGCGCGGACCGCCCGTCGGTCGACGAGCGCGCGGACCGGGTCGCCGAGATGCTCCGACTGGTGAGCCTCGAGCGCTACGGCAGCCGGTACCCCTCGGAGCTCTCGGGCGGCCAGGCGCAGCGGGTCGCGGTGGCACGCGCGCTGATCAACCGGCCGCGCGTGCTCCTGCTCGACGAGCCGCTCTCGGCCCTGGACCGCAACGTCCGCTTCGCGCTGCGCGAGGAGCTCCTGCGGATCCACCAGGAGCTCGGCACCACGTTCGTCTTCGTCACGCACGACCAGGACGAGGCGCTCAGCATCTCCCAGCTCGTGGGCGTGATGAACGAGGGGCGACTCGAGCAGGTGGCGGACCCGCAAACGATCTACCGCTCGCCCGCCACGCTCTTCACGGCGCGCTTCATCGGGGCCGGCTCCTTCTTCCCGGCCGACGTGGAGTCGTGCGGGGACGGACACGCCGAGGTCGCGGTGGCGGGTCGCCGGTTCCGCGCGCTCGATGCCGGGGTGACGACGGGGGCGGCCGCGCAGGTCCTGCTCCGGCCCGAGGAGCTCGAGATCCGACCGGGCGGCGACGGCGTGCTCACCGGCGTCGTCCAGACATGCTCGTTCTTCGGCTCGTACTTCGACGTGCTGACCTCCACCCCGCAGGGTCCGTGCCGCCTGCGGTTGCGCGACCCACGTGCGCCGGGCGAGGAGCTCTCGATCGGCTGGCCGGACGCTGCGGGCATCGTGTACCCGGCCGGC
>CAVVCG010000036.1:0-11742 GCA_963746655.1 uncultured Actinomycetes bacterium
TGCGGGAAAGCCACCCAACGGATCGGGCCATGCCCCGATGACCGCCACTCCTCGCTCGGTGACACTGACCGCGGTGAAAGGAGGTCAGCCGTGAACGCACAAACCCCGCGAACTCACCGCGAGCTTGTTGTCACGCCCGGGGAGCTCGAGAGCCTCACCGCCGAGTACCGCCACGTGCTCGAGGAACATCGCCGAACGGGTCCGCAAAGCCGCGGCCGGCGCCGTCTCGAACACGAGCTCGACGCGCTCTCGGACCGCTTCGAGCGCCTACTCGCCCACACGCCGGTCGACGAGGAGACGCGTGCGCTCTGGCGCGCGCACCTGCATCACGGCACGCCGGCTCCGTCCGAGCCCGAGCCGGGCGCGCCGCTCGTCTTCCGTGGACGCTCGGAGATGGGTGCCGAGGCCGTGGTCCGGCGGCTCGGCCCGCACGAGCTCGACGTGCTCGTCGACGGAGCGCAGGTCGAGCGGCTCTCGACGGCGGACGAGTTGTTCACGAGCTCGCCGGGGCTCGCGTTCCGGGTCGGCGATCAGGTCTACCACGAGACGTTCGGCGCATCGGCCGAGGCCATCGACGCGCTGCGCACGGCGCTCGAGAGCGGCCGGCCGGCTCCGGCGGACAGCGAGCTGCTGCTCGATGGGCTCGTCGACCGGGACCTCGGGCTGACGCCGCGCGGACGCCGCGCCCTTGCGCTCGCTCCACCTTCGCCTCCGGGCGCAGTCGCCGCGACCGAGAGCCCGATCGAGATCGTCACCCGTGGCCCCGTCGGCGGGCGCGCACGGGAGCGGCTCCGCGACGAGCTCGCACGGCTCGTGGAGCTGACGCCGCGGCCGGCGCTCCTCGCCCGCGGCAGCCTCAGCTATGACGAGAACCCGTCGCTCGCGCGGCCCGCCGAGGCCAAAGCGACGATCGATCTCGGCGGTCGCACCGTCCGTGCCCACGCGACGGCGGCCGGAACGGCCGAGGCGATCGACCTACTCGTCGGCCGCCTCCGGCGCGCGCTCCGCGAGTTGCGCGAGCGACAGGAGGCCGAACGCCGCGAGCCCGGGGTGGCAGAGCCAGGCCACTGGCGGCACGGGAACCTGCCTCCGCCTCGCCCGGAGCCTCTACCGGCAGTGCCTCCGTCTGAGGAGAGCCAGACGCCTCCGAGCGACACACGCTCCTGAGGAAGCACGCGCAGCGCGGGGGGCCGCCACACGGCGACCCCTTCGCCCTGCGCGAGGACGCGCGCGTCAGGACTCGGGCGAGTGCCGGCGGGCCGGCTGCTTGCCCGGCAGACGGATCCCCGACGCCTCGAGTTGCTCGGCCATGCGCAGATGGTCCAACTCCATGACGCGCGCGATGCTGGCCGCTATCGCGTGAATCGTGGGCGCGTTCCCTTCCGCGCGCATCGACCGGATCAGCTCCTCCTCGAGACCGTCACGAAGCCGCTGCTCACTCAGCCCGAAGAACGGCGGCATGCTCTCGGTGGCGCTCATCACGTCTCTCCCTTCGCGAGCGCGATGCCCTCGATCTGGTGTGCGAGGGTCTCCGGATGCGGCTCGAGCTGGAGCCGCAACTCGAGCACGGCCCGCTGAACGCCTTCGGCGCGCAGGCGGCCCTCGATCGCCCGGACGGCGCCGAGGATCGCCTCGAGCTCGCCTTCGACGCTGGTGCCGAGCGCGCCGACCTCGTAGTGAAGCCCCTGGTCCGCGATCTCGGCGAGGAGCTTCGCGATCAACTCGCGGGCCGGTCCGTCGGCCTGGGGCACAACCGCGATCTCTCCGATCATGTCTCCACTCCTTTCCTCGCGGGTCGCATCCATCGTCGCTGCCCGGCCCGGCCCGGGCATCGGTGGCACCCCTCATCGCGTGGGCGGAAAACCCTGATCCCGCGCCCGCCCGATGCGGCGCGTTACCGACCGTCGGTAGTTCTCCGCGCGCGAATCGGAGGCCCCACCGATGCGATCTCTGGCCAGGTGGCACAACATGTGCTCAGAACGTGAACCGGCAGGGAGGAGTTGCCTGATGACACCTGTCGAAGCACCACCGTCCACGCGGCAGGAAGAGCTTCGCGAGCTTGCGTCCTTCGAGGCTGTGAACGGGGTCGTGCTCAGCCTCTACTTTGGCTTTGACCCGGCGGTCACCCTGAGGGGCGACGAGGTCGCGACGCGCCTCGGCTCGCTGCTCGAGCACGCAAGGCGGACGGGGGCCGAAGCCGCGGAGCGACAAGGCCACGCGGCGCGTCTCGCATTCGACGCGGACCTCGAGCGGACCCGCGAAGAGGTGCTGCGCCGGCTCGGGCCGGCGAGCGTCGCCTGCTTCGCCGACTCCGCAGACGGGCTCTGGCGCGCGTGCGAGGTGCGCGGGCCGCTGCCCGACCTGGCGGAGGTGCGTCCTTCCCCGTACCTCGTGCCGCTCGTCGCGGCTCCCGCCGAGGAGGGGGCGCTCGTCGCCGCGGTCGGCCGGGAGCGAGGCGAGATCTTCGAGCTCCGCAACGGGCGGCTCGAGCAGATCGCCGACCTCTCCGAGGACCAGCCGCGCCGGCACCGCGACGGGCATGCCTGGCACCAGCCGAGCCTCGAGCGGCACGTCGACGAGCTCGCGCGCGCGCACCTGCGCAGAGTCGCCACGAGCCTCGATGCCCTCGTGCGCGGGTGGCGGGGCGCACGCCTCGTCCTCGCCGGCGAGCAGGAGCACATGGCCGCACTTCTCGCTCTGCTCTCCCAGGACGCCCATGCGGCGGTCGCAGGGGTCGTTCACCCAGAGGCCCACGCGGAGGCGACCGAGCTCCTGCCGCTCGCTCTGTCCGTGCTCGAACGGAGTCGGCAGGACGCCGAGAGCGAGCTCGTCGAGCGCTGGAACGAGGCGACCGGCCGCGCGGTACACGGTTGGGCCGACACGCTCGCCGCCGCCTCGGACGGTCGGATCGAGATTCTGCTCTTCCGCGACGGTGTCAGCCGAGCGGCGTTCGCGTGTCGCTCGTGCGGCCGCGCGAGCGCGAGCGCAGGGAACTGCCCGCTCGACGGTCAGCCGCTCGAGGAGCGCGCCGACGGTCTCGACCTCGCAGTTCGCCTCACCCTCGCCCACGGCGGCGAGGCCCGGGCGATCCGTCACCGAGAGGATCTCGACTCCGTCGGGGGGATCGGAGCGCTGGTCAGGTTCTAGCGCGCCTGCGCCGGCCCGGGTTCAGGAAAGGTTCTGCGTCAGGTCTGCCGGAGGATCGAGCGCCGTTTCCGCGAGCTCGAGGTCTCCGGAATGGACGCCTACCGCGCCCAGCGGCTGCAAGCCCGATGGCTTGCGCTCGGAGATCGGATCGATCTCGAGACGCCGGCCGTCGCGGGCGATTCGGGCGTCGACGCCGAGGGCGCGACCAAGACCGCGGACCCTCGCCGCCAGCGTCCGTCCGTCGCCGCGCACGTTCTCGGAGCCGCAGTGCGTGAAGATCGCCCTGCTCACGCCCTCGGCCGCACACCACTCCAGCTGCTCGCGGATCGAGGCGTGCCCGATCCGGGTGCCGTCCCGGATGCGCACGATCGGCCGGCTGACGCTGGCGCCGTCTCCGAGGTACAACTCGATTCCGCGCAGCGCCGGCGCGCGGTCGGGGTCGGCCACGACTCAAATCGTACGGAGACAGCTCGATCTTGAACGCGGTCGCCTGGGAGGACGCGGATGCGGTTGCGTCGCATCTTGCCGCCCAAGTACCAGCACCAAGTGACCGCCGTCGAGAACGACGCCAAAGTTCGTGTTCGACAGCGCCTGGCGACGTGCCGTCGAGTGTGATCTTCTCGTCGTCCTAGCGGACGATGAAGGTGACCTTCAAGTCGACGCGGTAGGTGGTGATCCGTCCGTCGCGCACCGTCACCTGCTGGCTCTTCACCCAGGCGCCGTGGATGTCGTCGACGGTCTCGCTCGCCTTGGCGATACCCCGGCGAATCGCGTCCTCGAAGCTCTCCGGCGATTCCGCCGTCAACTCGATCACCTTCGCGACAGACGTCTTCACTTCCGACTCGTACGAAGTTGCAGTCATCGCGACCTCGACCTTTCTTCACTCGATGTCCGATGACACCATCGCGCCGTCAGCGGCCGGCCGCATCGGTGGCTTCACCGACCCGGCGCAGCCGAAACTACTGACCGCGCCGCGTCGCCGTGCTCAGCGAACTGACCCCGGGTAGGGGGCGGATCGTGTGCGCCCAAATGGCGATGCCCCGCTGGACCGCCTGGCGGATCCACCACGTCGCATAGGTCGAGAACTTGAAGCCGCGGCGCCAGCCGAACTTCTCGGTCGCCCGGATCAGCCCGAGGATCCCTTCCTGGATCAGGTCGAGCAGTGCGAGGACGTGCCCCTGGTAGCGCTTCGCGAGCCGATCACGGCTGCGGAGACCTTACGGACCGGCCTCCGCGCCGCTGCAAGTGCATACCCGCAGTGCCAACAGTCGGTGAGAAGCTCACGGGCTCCGCAGCGACTCGGCCGGACGGGCTGCCCGTAGCTGGTCTCGGCGGTTCTCGTCGAGGAGCCGGATCACCGCTTCGTCGTCGACCTGGGCGAACGATGCGTAGTGAACGCCGACGGCGAAGAAGTGCTCGAGCGCGCGCGGACAGACGACCTCGTCGGCTTCGCGGCGGAGGAGCTGGAGGCTTCTGGCCGGCGCGACCGGCACCGCGGCCACGACACGCGCGGCTCCGGCCGCCCTCGCCCAGCGCAGCGCGGCGATCATCGTCGCTCCCGTGGCGAGCCCGTCGTCCACGACGAGCACGGTCTTGCCGCCGAGATCGAGCGGCGGGTGCTCGGCGTGCAACCGCCGGTCGAGCAGTGCCGCTTTCGCCTTCGTCTCCTCGACGGCGACCGCCAGCTGCTCGTCGGTGAGGCCGTTGGACACACGCAGGTAGACACCGTCGCCGGGGGTCACCGCTCCGATGCCGTACTCCGGCTGCCATGGGTGGCCGATCTTGCGCACGGCGACGGCGTCGAGCGGCGCGGCGAGGGCACGTGCAACCTCGGCGGCGGTTTCCACCCCGCCCGCGCGCGAGCCCGACGACGACGAGCTCGGGCCCGCGCTTATCCTCGAGCAAAGCGGCGAGCGCCATGCCCGCGTCGCGGCGATCGGCGAAGAACGGCGTAAAGCCGTCATCCTCCGAATCGTTCAACCACCTGAAGGCTCGTCTCGCCATCGAAGCTGGCTCCCACTCTCGATTGCACAGCGCCAATTGCGCAGTGTCAATGCGCCTTCTCACTGGATGGTGCACACAGAAGGAGGAGCACAGCATCGGGGAGCCTGCCGATCGTCGGTGCGGGGAGCTACGGATCGCCAAGCGGCTCATACCCGCTCCGGCGCCGGCAAAGCCGGCACCTCCACTCCCTGGTCACCTCCGTCGAGCCTACGGCCGAGCACCCGCTCCAGCGCCGGCAAAGCCGGCACTTGCGCTCTCTGGGAGCCTCCGTCGAGCCTACGGCTCGTGCCGCGCCCCTGGGTATCGGAGCCGGACTGCGGAAAAGCCGAACTCCGCTCAGGAGGCGCCCCGATGGCGGCATCACCGCCTCGATCGAGACTGGCGGTCGTGGAAGCGACGAGTATCGACCCGGCGATGCTACGCCTCGGGTCGCGAGGCCCCCGGCTGTGACGCGGACGGACCGCCTGGGGAGGCTCCGTCGTGGACTGCGCCGGGCACCCGGCGCGCGCCGGCACGACCGGCGCCTGCTGCTCGTCGCCGGGCGTTCCAACCCGGCGCTTTCGCAGCGAATCGCCTCCGAGCTGGGCTGCGAGCTCGGCCGCGCGGAGCTGGAGACGTTCGCCAACGGCGAGGTCTACTGCCGCTATCCGGACTCGATCCGCGGCGCCGACGTCTTCATCGTCCAGACGGGGTCGCCGCCGGTCAACGACCACCTGGTCGAGCTGCTCGTGATGGCGGACGCGGCGAAGCTCGCCTCCGCCCACCGGATCACGGCGGTGATGCCGCTCTACCCGTACGCCCGCCAGGACAAGAAGTCGGCGCCGCGCGAGCCGATCAGCGCCAAGCTCGTCGCCGAGCTTCTCCAGGTGGCGGGCATCGACCGCGTGCTGACGATGGACCTGCACGCCGGCCAGATCCAGGGCTTCTTCTCGATCCCGGTCGACCACATGACGGCTCTCCCGCTCTTCGCGGCGCACTTCCAGGCGCAGGGCCTCCGGGGCGAGAGCGTCGTCTGCGTCTCGCCCGACCTCGGCCGAGTCAAGCTCGCGCGCCGGCTGAGCGGGATGCTCGACGCCGAGCTCGCGGTTGCCAACAAGACACGGCCCGCGCACGAGGTCGCCGCCGTCACGCAGGTGATCGGGGACGTGCGCGACAAGGTCGCGCTGATCGGCGACGACATGATCGTCACCGGGGGCACCATCCTCGCGGCGGCCGAGGCCCTCCAAGCTGCCGGTGCGCGCGAGGTGCGGGCATTCGCGACCCACCCGCTCTTCAGCCCGGGCGCGCTCCAACTCCTCTCCGACAGCGAGCTCTCGGAGATCGCCGTCACCGACACCGTCGTCGTCGACTCGCCCGAGCGCTTCCCCAAGCTGACCGTGCTCACCGTCGCCGACCTCCTCGCCCAGACGATCCAGAACGTCTTCGGAGACGCATCCGTCTCAGCGGTCTTCGCAGGCGAGAACGAGCTCTTCTAGTCCGAGCCCTGCGACCCGATCAGTCTTCCGTCCCGGCCTCTCCCGCCCGTCGGCCGACGCCGGTGCCGGCCGGCGACCCCTCCCAGGTGACGACAAGGCGGCCGTCCTCCTCGCCGACCTCCGTGCCCAGGCGGGCGCAGGCGGCGCGAAACCGGCGCGCGATCCAGGCCGCATCCTCGCCGTCGGCCGTCCGCGTGTGGCAATAGTCGAGCTTCAGGGGCAGCGCCTCGAGCTGCACCGGCCCCTGCTCCTCCAGCGTCACCAGGAAGAGGAGCCCGAGGTCGTTGCGCAGGACAGGGTCGGTCGCGTAGTCGTCGATGAAGTCTCCGAGGTCGTAGATGACACCGCGCTCGACGCCGTGGAAGACGTGTGCGGAGTGACCCGCGACCAGCGTCGAACCTTCCTGGGCGAGCTCGGCCGCGGCTCGCCTGATCCGGCGCGACGGCTCGGTGGTCATGTTCGGCCCCCAGTGCGGGCTGACGAGCACCGCGTCGGCCTCGACCGTCCGTATGGCCTCGCGGAGCCAGTCGGGCAAGCCGCGGCGCAGGTCGGCGTACGCGACACCGGGCCGGTCCGCCGTCGCCGCGTACTCCTCGGGATGGTCGGTCAGCCCGATCACCCCGAGGCGGAAGCCGCCGCTCTCGAGCACGGCGGGCGCCCGCGCCCGACCCGGCTCGGCACCGGCTCCGACCCAGGCGATTCCGGCCGCGTCCAGGAGCTCGAACGTGTCGAGGAGCGCTTCGGCCCCGAAGTCGAGCGCGTGGTTGTTCGCGAGCGTGACGCAGTCCACGCCGAGCAGGCCAAGCGCCTCGACCGCGACCGGCGGCGCGCGGAAGAAGAACGGCTTGTGCGGATCGGGCCATAGGCTCCCGCGCGCCGAGATGCAGCACTCGAGGTTCAGCACGAACAGGTCGGCCTCGTGCGCCGCCGCCACCACCTCGGGGGCGAACAGCGCCGCCGGCGGGACCGACGCGAGCGCCTGCGCAACGCCGCGCCCGAGCATCGTGTCTCCCGCGAGCCCGACCCTCACCCGACGGCTCATCGCCGGAGATGTCCGGTGAACCAGTCCGCGGCGAGCCCGGCCACTCGCTCGAGTGCGCCCGGTTCCTCGAACAGATGGGTCGCGCCGGGAACAACCGCCAGCTCGTGCTCGCCGCTCCCGAGCTCGGCGAGCGCGCGCCGGTTCAGCTCGAGTACGACCTCGTCCGCACCGCCGACGATCAGCAGCGTCGGAGCATGCACGAGCCCCAGCCTCGGCCCGGCCAGATCGGGACGTCCACCGCGCGACACGATCGCGCGCACGTCCGCGCCCTCTTCCGCCGCGGCCCAAAGCGCCGCCCCTGCACCCGTGCTTGCGCCAAAGTAGCCGACGGGCAGCGCCTCGACCTCCGGCTGCGCGCGCAGCCAGCACCGGGCCGCGTCGAGCCGCCGCGCGAGCAGCGGCACGTCGAACACGTTCGCCCGGTCGACCGCCTCCGCTCCGGTCAGCAAGTCGAACAGCAGCGTCGCCAGGCCCTCCCGGTTGAGCACGTGCGCGACCTGGGCGTTGCGCGGGCTCAGGCGGCCGCTGCCGCTGCCGTGGGCGAAGACGACGACACCGCTCGGGCTCGCGGGCACAAAGAGCGCCCCGGGCAGCACGACGCCCTCGGTGCCGATCACGACCTCGTACCGGCGCGGTGCTGTCACATCGAGATCCATAACCCCATCGTCGCGGGCCGAGCCCGCCTCGACATCCGAGGAAGCGCGGCTCCGGGTGCGGCGAACTACGAACGGTGGTTCGCAGCCGGCGGCGCGTCGCTTCGGCTTGCCGCTGGGCCGGGCATGCTCGACCCGCGTTCGAGCACGACGCAGTGCTCGCCGCCCGCGCACGCGGCAGCATTGCGACCGTGGGCGAGCGAAAGACGAACGAGCGATGCCTCGAGGTCGCGCTGATCGACCCCGGCGCGGCCGGCGAGCTGCCTCAGCCACTCGCGCGGGCTCGCCGATTCGGAAGCTCGCAGAAGCTCCAAATGCTCCGCCGCCCGTAGCGCACGCTCGTCCACCGGCGGATCGGCGGCCGACCAGACACCGCGCAGCTCCCGCAGGAAGAGGCGGACGGTGACCGGGCCCCAGCCGGGGAGCGCATCGAGGGCTGCCTCGAGCTCAGCCGGCTCGACGATCCGTCCGAACGAGGCGATCTGCCCGCCGTGCCGCGCTTCGAGCGCCCGTGCGAGCGCGTGGAGGCGGTTTGCGGTGCGGAAGTCGTAGCGCGCGTAGCCGCCGGCGTCGAGCAGCGCGACCAGCTCCTCGAAGCTCTTCGCGCCCGCGTCTACCAGGCTGCTCAGGCCCGCTCGAGCGAGCGTCTCGTAGGTGCGCTCGGCGATCTGCGCCGAGATGCGGGCGCCAAACAGCGTCGCTGCAAGCGCCCACCGCTCGATCTCCGCAGCGCCCCGGTCGACGTCGATGCCGAGCTCGGCCGAATAGCGGCCACCGAGCTGCTCGACCAGACGGCGGGCGAGGCGCGCTGACCCGTCGGCGTTCATCCCGAACAGACGGTCCTCTCTCTGCGCGGCCGCTCCGCATCGCCGCCGCTGATGGCATCGACCACCGAGGCGGCCACGCCAAACTTCTCCTTTCGGGCCACGCGCAAAGCGTGCGGCCAGGAGAAGGACCAGGGCATCGGTACAGGCACGGATTCGAGCGAGGGAACCCCGCAACAATCCGAGGCGAGCGGCCCGGTTTCACCCACCGCCGCCCCGAGCGACAGGCCGCCTGCGTGCGCCGCGCTGTGGGAAAGCCGTATTCGGTTCAGGTCGCCCCCCGATGCTCACGCGCTCGCCGCGATCGAGACTAGGAGCAGGCTTAGATGACGATGGCGGAGGTGAGTGCCCACCATGCGCACCGCGGAAACAAAGCCCCTCGCGAATGGCAGCTTCGACGAGGTCGTACTCACGCGCGAGGGTTATGCGGAGATCGAAGAGGAGCATCGGCGCCTGGCGATGGTCAAGCGACCGGAGGCCGAGATTCGGCTCACGCAGGCGCTCCAGGTTGCCGGTGACCTCGCGGACAACTCGGAGTACCTGGACGCGTGCGCCGAGCTCGACCTCATCGACGAGCGGATTGCGCTGCTCGAGCGACGGCTGCACGCGGCGCGCGTGCTGGGGCCCGACGAGCCTTCGAGCCAGGTCGTCTCCCTCGGCTCACACGTCGTGCTCGAAAACCTCGACGATAAGACACGGGAGGACTACGTACTCGTCTCCTCTGCCGAGTCGAACCCGGCCCAAGGACGGCTCTCGAACGAGTCGCCAGTGGGCAGGGCGATCAGCGGACATCGCAGAGGCGACGTCGTCGACGCACACGCGCCCCATGGGCTCAGGCACCTCCGGATCGTCGACCTGCACGGCAGACGGCAAACGCCCTAACCAAGGGCGCGAGCCAGTCGGGCCAACCGGCGCGACGTGGTAGCCGCAGGAACGTGGTAATGCCGCAGGAAAGATCAGCAAATGCCCGGACACGGCCGGGGTGCAGTTCTGGCATCTTTGCAAGTGCGCCAAGCGCGGATCGTGATTAGGACGAAGCTTCACCGAGGGGGCAGCAGGCAGAACCGTCCGAATGCTTCGCCGGTGAAGTGGACGAAAGCGACACCGACCGGGCGAAGGTCATAGAGGCCCTCGAAAGGGGGCCTCTATCTTCGTCGCTTTGTGCGGAAGATCGGGCTAGGGCAGGTAGACGACAACCCCGAACAGGCCGACGTCGTCGCCGCCGCGGTCCCAGCCGCCCCGAATCTGGGCCTTACAGGTCACGACTCCCTGGCTGTCGAGCGCCTCGTCGATGGTCGCGGAGAGGCGGACGGCGTCCTCGCGGCGGAGACGGCCGATCCGGAGGTCGTCGATCAGCACGGCGACCTCTTCCAGGTCGTCAGGATCGGGCGCAAGCTCGGCAACCGCGTCGAGCTCGACGCCGCCGTAGGGACGCGATCCACCCGCAAGACCGAGAAGCGCATCCTGATGCTGCGACTCGCCGACGACCTCGACCTCTTCGGACCCGGGCACCGTCACCGGCCGCTCCCTGCCGGCGTGCCCGCGAAGCCGCGCCCGCAACACCGGCCGGGGTAAATCGCCGAGGAGTCTGCGAACCCGGCCGGTGCCGCCTCCGCGCCGGCACCCGAAGCAAAACCAGCGGCAGGTCTCGCTGTCGACGTGGAGCGACGGATGATGGTCGTCGTGGAACGGGCAGAGGTAGTAGCGGTCGCCGGGCTCCAGCTCGACTCCCGCGCGTGCCCACAGCTCGGCGAACTCGGCCCGCTCCTGCGTCGTCCGCACCGGAGGATCGGCAAGCGGGTGACGCAGGTCGGAGTGCGCGTCGCCGTACGCGAGCGCCTCGACCCAGCCGGGAACGGGCGCCGGCGCGACGTCATCCGGGCTCCGCCCGGGCGCCCACACGTACGGGCGACCCGAGGCGTGAATGCTCGGCGGCGCGATCACCACGGCGCGCTCCGCTTTGAGCTCGAGGCCGGGCGCGAGAACGGCCGAGGAAAGCGCCTCGTCCGACGAGAACCACAGATGGCGTCCACCCCCGCCGGTGTGCGCCTCGAGCGTCGGCGGCAGCGCACCCCATCGCGCCTCGAAGGAGTTGAGCGCCGCATCGCCGCCGTTACGGGGGTCGACGTCGACCACGACGACGCCGGAGACGCGGCCTGTCACGACGCCGATGTTCGCGCCCGGCCAGCGCCGCCACCACGCCTGGACCTCGGCCTCGGTCGCTGGCGCCTCCATCCGGGCCTCCCAGGCCACACGAGGATGCTTGGCAACCGCCGGGCAATCGCGCCGTCTGCACGAGCAACCGCCGACCGCCGGGGAGTGCACCGGCACGATCGACCAGCCCCGCCGGCAGAGGGCGAGCGCGGGGCCGGCGGTACCAGTCGCGGCGCTCGGCTGTGCGCTCGTCTCCACCCGCCCATCGTAGGCCGTGCGGGTGCACCGTTTGACTCCACCCGCGCGCTCCGGAGCGCGCTCGACAGCCCGACCCTCCAGACGTTGATCGAGGACGACCTTGTGTTCACCGAGTCGGTCGAGCTACTCGGCGAATCGCCGCCCTTCACCGAAACGTACAACCTCACCGAAGAGGGCCTGCTGGC
>CAVVCG010000037.1:0-31301 GCA_963746655.1 uncultured Actinomycetes bacterium
CGCTCGGCCTGCCGACCGCTGCGGTCGGTACGACGGTGGTACTCGTCTGCTTCACCGCGCTCGCGGTAAGGAAGCTAATGCGGATGGACGTCCCCTGAGCCGCGCGTGATCGTGCCCGAGCGCCGGACGTCGACGCACGGCGCGTCTCAAGCGCCTACCGCAGGTGCGATCGAGACGGTCGCACGGTTCAGCAGGGTCGCCAGAACGTGTGTCCTCACCCAAGAACCGGTACCAAGTCTCCTCTTCGTCGCCAGCGAGTGGCTCGTGCCGACCGCCCAGGGTGGCGCGCAATGGTGCGCGGCCACCGTTCGCCACGTCCTACTCCGAACCTCCCAGACACCCATCACCGGGGCAACACCGCCTGGGTCAAGCAGGCTTCGATCAGCCAAGACGTGCGCGCGTTCCATCACGGTCCCTCAGACGATCACGCAGAGGGAATGAGCAACCAAGCCGTCTCCAGGCCGTCCAAAATGACTTGAACAAACGATTTCCGAAGCGCGACCAACCGCCGCCGCGTGTCTCTACATGCCCATCGCGTGGTAGCCGCGAGTCGACGTAGAGCGTCGTCCCGGTCACGTTGCGCGCGTCGTCCGAGAGCAGGTACGCGGCGGCGGCGCCGACGTCGTCGGCGTCGACGTGGCGGTGGAGCGGCGCGCGCTCCTCGACGATCGACTCCATCGTCGGGAAGCCGGCGATCGACCGCGCCGCCAGCGTGCGCACCGGCCCGGCCGAGATCGCGTTGACGCGGATGTTCTTCTGCGCCGAGGTCCCAGGCGAGGTACTTCACCGACGAGTCGAGCGTCGGCCTTGGCGACGCCCATCACGTTGTAGTGCGGCACCGCCCGCTCGCCGCCGAGGTACGTCATCGTCACGATCGAGCCGCCGCCGGCCGCCTCCATCAGCGGCTCGGCCGCGCGCGCGGTCGCGACGAGCGAGTACGCGCTGACGTCGATCGCCATCCAGAAGCGGTCGCGCGGCGTGTCGGTGAAGCGGCCCTCGAGATCCTCGGCCGCCGCGAACGCGACCGAGTGGACCAGGATGTCGAGCTTCCCGTCGAAGGCGTCTCCGACCTCGGAGAAGACGCGCGCGATCGTCGTCGTCGGAGCGGACGTCGCACTCGGTCACGAGCGGGCTCGAGACCGACTCGGCGAGCTCGCGGACCGTTCTTCTCGATCCGCTCGCCCTGGAAGGTGAACGCGAGCTGCGGCCCCGCCGTCGGCCAGCCGCCGCGCGATCGCCCACGCGATCGAGCGCTTGTTCGCGACACCCATGATCGAGGGCTCGCTTTCCCTCGAATGCTCCGGCCACGGAGGCGCGAGTCTATCCCCGCGTCCGGTACTCTGCTCTGTCCTTGCGCCGCCTCATCGTCCTCGGTGTTCTTGTAGCGGCGCTGGCCTCGGCAGCCTCCGCGCCCGCTGCTTTCCAGCCCGTTCGCCGGACCTTCGGCGAGGTGACGCTGCCCCGGGTCCGCGCCGGCACGGTCAAGATTCCGGCCGGGCACGGACAGGGCCGGATTCGCGTGATCGTGACGCTGCCGCAGCCGCCGCTCGCCGAGCACGCGCCCGGCCGCGGTGCTCTTCTCCGCCGCGACGCGTAGCCGGCTCGACGTGCGACTCGGCCTCGTCGCGCGCCTACCTCGCGCGGCTCGCGGCGGCTCAGCGTCGCGGCCGTCGTGCAGCTGCGACGGGCGATCCCGGAGGCGCGGGTCGAGCACCGGTACTCCGTCGTGCTCGACGGGCTCTCCCTGTCGCTGCCCGTGACGAAGCTGCCGCGCCTCGTCCGGCTCGGGTTCGTGCACAAGGTCTACCCGAGCCTCCGCTACGCGGCGACGCTCAACCAGAGCCCGTCGATGATCGGCGCGACGGAGTTCGAGAACACGACCGGGATGCACGGCGACGGCGTCAAGATCGGCGTCGTCGACACGGGCGTCGACTGGACGAACCCGTTCCTCGACCCGACCGGCTTCTCGTACCCGCCCGGCTTCCCGAAGGGCGACGCGGGCGTGACGACGCCGAAGGTGATCGTCGCCCGGACGTTCCCCGGCCCGGCTCCGGCGCGGCCGGCCGCAAGGCGTTCGACCCGGCCGAGTTCCACGGGACGCACGTCGCGGGGATCGCGGCCGGCGACGCGGGCACGACCGCGCCCGGCCGGCCGCGACCACCCGGCCGTCGACGGGCCTCTCGGGCGTCGCGCCGCGGGCATGGATCGGCAACTACCGCGTCTTCACGGTGCCGACGCCGATCGGCCACGTCGCGAACACGCCCGAGATCGTCGCGGCCTTCGAGGCCGCGGTCGCCGACGGCATGGACGTGATCAACTTCTCCGGCGGCGGCCCGCAGACCGAGCCCGCGAACGACGCGATGGTCGAGGCGATCCGCAACGTCGCCGCGGCGGGCGTCGTGCCGGTGATCGCCGCCGGCAACGACCGCGACGACTTCGGCCTCGGCACGGCCGGCTCGCCCGGCACGGCGCCCGACGCGATCTCGGTCGCCGCCGTCTCGAACACCCACGTCTTCGCGCCGGCGCTCTCCGTCGCCGGCGGCGCCGCCGTCGCTCGGCGCGGATCCCGATCCAGGCGCGGCCGGGGCGATGCTGCCCGGCCGCGTGGGCGACGCTCGACCAGACGCTCGTCGACGTCGGCGTCGATCGTCGGCACCGACGGCAGGCCGGTCGACCGCACTCTCTGCGGCCCCGCGGCGATCCCGAACGGCGCGCTCGAGCACGCTGCCGCCCGGGCTCGCTCAAGGGGAAGATCGCGCTCGCCTCGCGCGGCATCTGCACCTTCGTCGTCGAAGGCCGAGCGCGCGCGCGCCGGCCGGGGCGATCGGGCTGATCCTGGTCGACAACCGCAGCGGCGAGGCGAACGCGATCCCGATCCAGCTCGCCGCTCCCGGCCGGGATGATCACCGACCTCGACGGCCAGCGGCTCGCGCGCGTATCGTCGCGTCGAACGGCGGCGCCGACGCTTCCGCGTCACGAGCGGCATCCAGGAGATCACCGACCGGGCGCGGCGGCGTCGATCACGAGCTTCTCGTCCGCCGGCCCGACGGCCTTCGGCCACGATCTCAAGCCCGACGTCTCGGCGCCCGGGCGGGCAGATCCTCTCCTCGACGCCGCCGAAGACGACCGGCTCGACGTTCACCGTCTTCGACGGAACGAGCATGGCGACGCCGCACGTCGCCGGCGCCGCCGCGCTGCTCCTCCAGCGGCATCCGGGCTGGACGCCGCGGCAGGTCAAGTCGGCGCTCGTGTCGACCGCCGGGCCCGGCCTGGGCCGACACCGCGCGCACGCGGAGGCGCCCGGTGCTGCTCGAGGGCGGCGGGCTCGTCGAACGTCCAGCGCGCCGCCGACCCGAAGGTCTTCACCGACCCGCTGTCGCTCTCGTTCGACGATCTGAACGTGAACCGACGGCGCGCGGCGCGCGTGCGCTCCTGCTCGCGGTCTCCGACGCCGGCGACGGCGCAGGCACCTGGCAGGTCGAGCTCGCGCCGCAGTCGCCGACGCCGGGCGCCTCGCTCGACGTCCCCGGCACGGTCACGCTTCGGCGCCGGGCGGCGACGCCTTCGCTGCCGGTCGTCGTCGCGCGCCGACGGCAGACGCGAGGCCGGCGACAACTACGGCTTCGTCGTCCTGCAGCCGCGGCACGGTCGAGCGCGCGCGTCCCGTACTACTTCGCGGTCGACGCGGCCGCAGCTCGCAGCTCGGCCCGGCGCCGCTGAAGCTGAAGAAGCTCCAGATCGGCGACACGCGCAACGGGCACGCGCGCGGTCGCGTCGTACTGCTTCCCTGCGCCCCGTTCGGCCCGCCGCCGAGCTACACCGGGCCGACGATGAACGAGGACGGCGCCGAGCAGCTGTACGTCACGCACGTCGACGAGCCGGTCGCGAACGTCGGCGTCTCGATCCTGACGGCGACGCCCGGCTCGCTCGTCGACCCGTGGCTGCTCGGCTCGAACGACGAGAACGACGTCCAGGGCTACGCCGGCACGCCCGATCGACGTCAACGACCTCACCTTCGACGCGCGGATCGACATCGGCGCCGCCGGCGCGCGATCTTCCCGCGGCAGCAGCGCTTCTACGTCGCGGTCGACTCCGGGCGCGACCCGTTCACCGGGAACGCTCGCTCGGCGGGCCGCTACCTGCTCAACTCGTGGGTGAACGACGTCACGCCGCCGTTCGTCCAGCTGATCACGCAGCGCGTGGCCGCGGGCAGGCCGCCCTGATCGTCGCGCGGGCGCTCGACCTCGGCGCAGGCGTCGACCCGCTCTCGCTCGTGATCGCGTACAAGCGCGTGCTCGTCGGCGCGTCCGCGTACGACCCGCTCACCGGCTTCGTCCTCTTCGGCCTGCCGGCGGAGGCGCCGAAGCTGACGCCGGGCAAGACGCGCACGATCGTCGTCGCCTCCGACTACCAGGAGGCGAAGAACGTCAACACGGTCGGCGACGACATCTATCCCGAACACGACCTTCCGCGCGGCGACGCTGACGCGTCGTGAACGGGCCGACCGTGACCTGGCTCGCCCCCGAGGCACGGCAATGCGCCGCGAGGTCCGAGCGGCTGCTCGTCGCGGCGAGCGCGACGAGGAAGCTGCGAGAGGTGCGCTTCCTCGTCGACGGCAGGCGGATCGCCGTCGACACGAAGGGCTCCGGCGGGCTCTACGCCGTCGCCTGGAACACGAGGCGCGCCAAGGCCGGCCGCTCACACGCTGATGGCGGTCGCCGTCGACACGGCCGGCGCCGAGGCGATCGTCCTCGCGCGACGGTTCGTCGCTGCCGGTAGTGCGCGTCGCGGTCGTCACGGGCGGCTCGAGCGGCATCGGCGCCGAGCTCGCACGGCAGCTCGCCGCGAAGGCTGGCAGCCCGTGCTGCTCGCGCGACGGGAGGATCGGCTGCAGGCGCTCGGGTTCGAGTACGAGCTCTGCGACGTCGCCGACCGCGGAGCAGGTCGAGGCGGCGGCCGGCGCGCGTGCTCGAGCGGCATCCGCGCATCGACCTGCTCGTGAACAACGCGGGCCTCCCGGTCGGGGCCGGGTTTCTCGACGCGGAGCCCGGAGCGGATCGAGCTCGGCGATCCGCGTCAACTACCTCGGCTCGGTCTGGGCCTTGCGCGCGTTCCTGCCCGGGCCTCGGGCGAGGCGCCGCACGTCGTCAACATCGTCTCGGTCGGCGGGCACCTTCGCGTCCGGGCCGTACTCGGCGTCGAAGCACGCGCAGCTCGCGTTCTCCCGCTCGGTCGCCAGGGAGCTCGCGACCTCGCGGCATCTCGGTGCACACGGTCAACCCCGGCTTCGTCGAGACGGAGGGCTTCCCGCAAGCGGACCGCGTCACGGGCCGCTGCTCAGGCGACTCGTGATCGACCCGCCGCTCGTCGCCGAGCGGACGCTGCGGGCGATCGAGCTCGACCAGCGCGAGATCACCGTGCCGCGGTGGTACCGGCCCTTCTCGCTGCTCCAGCCCATCGCGCCGACGCTCGTCGCCCGGCTTCCGATACGCGCCCGCAGGCGCTAGCGCCGGTCGAGCACGTACCAGCCGAGCTCGGCCACGTACGGGCTCGGCGCGAGAGCGCGTGCGCGCTCCCGCTCGTCGCCCTCGCAACCGGCAAGGTCGAGGTACGACTCGAGCTCGCGCTCCTCACGTTCGTCGTCGGCGTCTGCGGATCGAGAGGCCGGCGGCGTCGAACAGTGCGCGCAGCTCCGCATCGGGCGAGCACGCGGCTCGTCGAGGCGTCGCGCGCCTGCTCGAAGCGGTTCAGCTCGCTCGGCGGCGGCGGGGTCGTCCGGCGCCAGCTGGTCGACGACGAGGACGATCCCGCCCGGCCGCGTGACGCGGGCGAGCTCCGAGACGACGAGCTCCGGCCGCTCGACGTGATGCAGCGTGCGGAGCGTGCCGGCGAGGTCGAAGGAGACGTCGTCGAACGGCAGCGCCGTCGCGTCGGCCTCGACGAACGAGACGTTTCCGGGGCGCGGCGCCGCCCCTCGTCCAGCAACGCGGGCTCGAGGTCGACGGCGACGACCTCCCGCACGAGCGGCGCGAGCGCGAAGGCAAGCGCGCCCGCGCCGGCGCCGACGTCGAGCGCCCGCTCCGTGCCGGTCGCCGGGACGAACGATCGGACGCGCTCGGCAAGCGCCTCCGCGCGCGCGTCCTGCAGCAGCGCGATCCGGGCCGCCGTCCGCGCGAAGCGGTCAGTCACGCTCCTCCCACCGCGCTGCTCCTCACGACGTCTGGCACCGTGGCCCTAACAAGGTCTGGCACCGCGTGACGAGCGCCGGTAACCGGCAACCAGCCGTGAACGGTGTCGACCAAACGGCGACGGCGGCTTCCTAACAAGGTCTGGCACCGTGGTCTTCGCAGGGTCTGGCTCCGTGGATCTCCGTCGAGGTCAGCTGTCGAGCACCGAGCGACGCGCCCGCCGGGGGTCGGCCACGATGCCGCAGGACAGCTCGTAGTTGATCGTCTCGGCCACGCGGGCGTGCGACTCCAGGAGGACGCCGTGCCCGACGATCGTGACGGGCGTGCCCTGCGGGAGCTCTCGCGTCGAGCGTCACCGCGAACGCGTCCATGGACACGGCGCCGACGACTGGGCGCAGCTCGCCGGCGACGCGCACCTCGGTGCCCGTCAGGTCGCGGCGGAAGCCGTCCGCGTACCCGACCGGGACGATCCCGATCCAGGTCGGCTCCGACGCCACGAAGGTGCGGCCGTAGCCGGTGCTCTCCCCCGGCTCGAGCAGCTTGACCTGGGCCAGCTCGCTCGTCCACGAGAGCGCCGGCTCCAGGCCGTCGTCCGCCGGGTCGCCGCCGAACGGCGAGAGCCCGTAGAGCGCGATGCCGCAGCGAGCGGCGTCGAGCCGCGACTCGGGCAGCCGCAGCGCCGCAGCGCTGTTGGCCGCGTGGCGGATCAGATCGGAGTGAGCCGACGTCGCCGCCTCGAAGCGCCGCAGCTGCTCGCGGGCGAACTCCGGATCCGTGTCCGCGGTGGCGAGGTGCGTCATCAGGCCGACGACCTCGGGCGACGGAGCCGACGAGCTCGGAGAGCCCCCAACGGCCCATGCCCGTGTCGAGCTTGACGTGACAGGCGACGCCGTCCGGGATCTCGCCGTCGGCGACGACCAGCTCGAGGCCGGCGTCGCGCGCCGCTGCAATCTGCCGGTTCGTCGCAGGCCCCATGACGAGGATCCGCACGCCCGGGAACTCGGGGCGCAGCTCGAGCGCCTCGGGAACCGTCGCGACACAGAGCGCGCTCGCACCCGCGCCGAGCGCGGCGCCGGAGACGTCGACGGCACCGTGCCCGTACGCGTTCGCCTTGACGACCGCCCAGAGCTCGGCGCCGTCGAGGGCGGCCAGCAACGTCCGAGCATTGCGGCGCACGGCCCCGAGATCGATCGTGATCTCAGACCGCATCGAATGCGTCGGGCAGCGCGTCGACGACATCCGACGCGACGAGCCCTCGCTCCGGCCCGAGCTCGGCCGCGGCCGCATGCGCCGTCGCCGCCGCCGCGGCGGCGACCCTCGCGTCCATCCCCTTGGCAAGCATGGCGGCGACCACCCCGGTGAGCACGTCGCCGGTGCCCGCGGTCGCCAGCGCCGGGACGTCGTGGACACAGGCCAGGACACCCTCGCCGGGTGCGCCGACCAGCGTGTCCGCTCCCTTCAGGAGCACGACGCAGTGAAAGCGGTCCACCGCCTCCGCGAGTGCGGCCAGCCGGTGGGCGGCGACCCAGGAGGACTCGCGCCGCAGCAGGCGCGCGAGCTCGCCCGCGTGCGGCGTCAGCACCGTCGGCGCGTCACGCTCGAACGGGTCGAGCTCGAAGAGGGCATCCGCGTCCACCACCGCCGGCAGGTCCGTCTCGAGCAGCCGGCGCACGAGCTCCTGCCGGCCCCGGCCGAGACCGGGCCCGATCGCGAGCGCCGACGCGCGCCCGAGTGCGTCCTCGATCTCCTCGAGCGGCCGCTTGACCGCCTCGACCACGAGCGTCTCGAGGACCGGTAGCGACTCGGCGGGAGCGGCCACCGCGACGTACCCGGCGTCGGCACGGAAGGCCGCCCGTGCGCAGAGCGCGGCCGCGCCCGACAGCCCGCGCGAGCCGCCGACGACGAGCACCGATCCGGCGGAGTACTTGTTGTCCGCCCGGGTGCGCCGCGGCACGAGGCCGAGCACGTCCCTGGTGACGAGCCGCGCCGCGGTCTCGCGCTGCGGGACGCCGATCTCCGCGACCACGACCTCTCCGGCGTGGAACAGCCCCGGCGCGACGGCGAGCCCGACCTTCCAGCCGTGCATCGTCACCGTCAGCTCGGCGCGGACGGCCGGGCCGGGCACCTCCCCCGTCGATGCGTCGACACCGGACGGGATGTCGACCGAGACGACCGGCGACCCCGACGCGTTGATCTCCTCGATCTCCTGCACGGCCTCGGGCCGCGGCTCGCCGCGGAAGCCCGTACCCAGCAGCGCATCGACGACGAGGTCGACGTCGCCGAACGGCTCGTTGACCGACACGGTCCGCCCGTGCGAGCGAAGGACGTCGCCCGCGATGCGCCCGTCGCCGCCGTTGGCGCCCGTGCCGGCGCGAACGGCGATCACCTGCGCGTCCGGAAACCGCTCGAGCACGACCGCCGCCACTCCCTCGCCGGCACGCCGCATCATCTCGTCCACGTCGTGTCCCGCCTCGGCCTCGCGCATCTCCCCGGCGGTGTACAGCGGCTCGAAGGTCATCCGATCGTCACTCCGGCAGCGCGACGGCGACGGCCGCCGCCATCCCTCGCGAATGCGTCATCGAGAGCTCGATCCGAACGGCGCCGACCTTCGCCGCCCACGCCGCCGTGCGCCCCGAGAGGTGCACGCCCGGCTTCGGGCGGCCGCGGATCTCGATCTCCTTCCACGTGAAGTGGACGCCCGAGCCGAGCGCCTTGCCGACCGCCTCCTTGCCCGCGAAGCGTCCGGCGTAGTGCTGCGGCGGGTTCGGCTTCGAGTCGCAGTACGCGATCTCCGCCTCCGTGAAGCAGCGCTCGCGGAAGCCGGGATGGCGCTCCAGCGCCCGCGCGATGCGGTCGATCTCGATCAGGTCGAGGCCGACCTTCAGTGAACCCTCTCCAGCCACTCGGGCAGGAACTCGATCGAGCTGAGGATCGCATCGGGGACGACTCCGGTTCGCTCGACCTCGTCGGGGCGGAACTTGCCCGTGCGGACGAGCACGGTCTTCATCCCGTGCATCTGGGCCGGGCCGATGTCCGTGTCGATGTCGTCGCTGACCATCCAGGCGAGACCCGGGTCGGCGTCGAGCGCCTCCAGGGCGGCGGCGAAGTAGGCGGGCGACGGCTTGCCGAGCACCGTCGCCTCGGTGTCGGCGGCGTACTCGAGCCCGGCGACGAACGCGCCGGTGTCGAGCAGCGGCCCCTCCGAGGTCTGCCACCACCGGTTCTTGTGCAGACAGAAGAGCTCGGCGCCGGCTTCGAGCTCGTGGAAGGCGCGTGCCAGGTTCGTGTAGGAGAAGACGCGCTGTGTCTCCTCCGTCTCGTCCGCCCCGCCCACGAGCACGGCCTCGGCGTCCTCGCCGACGAGCTCGATGCCCGTCGAGGTCGGGGAGGATGGCCTCCATCGTCAGGGCGAGTACGCGTTTGCCCTTGAGCACCCGGCCCGCGACGAGCGCCGTCGTCTGCAGCTCCTCGTCGTCGAGCTCGAGACCCATGGCGCGGAGCTCCGCCGCCAGGTCGCACCGTGACCGGGTGGTGTTGTTGGTGACGAAGCGAAGCCGGTGCCCGTCCTCGCGCAGGCGCCTCACCGCCTCGGCGCCGCCGCGGATCGGCGTGCCCGAGACGTGAAAGACCCCGTCCACGTCAAGCAGAATGGCCGCCATGGACGCCGACTCTATCCGGTCGGAGATCGTATTCCGGACCTCGCGTTCGAGCGGGCCCGGCGGTCAGCACGCGCAGAAGTCGGAGACGCGCGTCGAGGCCGTCTTCGACGTCGAGGCCTCCGAGGTCCTCACGGGCGCGGAGAAGCGCCGCGTCCTCGCGAAGGCCGGCCCGGTGCTGCGCGCGATCGCGCAGGACGAGCGGAGCCAGCTGCGGAACCGGGAGCTCGCGACCGAGCGGCTGCTCGAGCAGCTCCGTCAGGCGCTTCGCGTGACGCGACGGCGCCGACCGACGAAGCCGAGCCGCGGCCGCAATAGAGCGGCGGCTCGAGGACAAGAAGCGTCGGGCCGAGACAAAGCGTCTCCGCCGCGACCTGGACTAACCGCGGTCCGGCCTAGAGGCCGCGCGGGCCGGCGGGCCACTCCGGCTGCCGCTCACGCACGTTGTTGATGTGCGAGTCGGCGCCGTAGCGCACGGCCAGAGGGCCGAGAGCCAGCACTGCGATGAGGATGATGATCGCTGTCATGCACCTAGTGTGCCGTCGGACGTCGATTAGCGCCAATCCGAGCTACAATTGGTTTCCATTATGGAATCTGATCGTCATGCAACAGACCAGCAGCGGTGGCTCGGCGTCGAGCTCCGCCACCTCGCGGCCCTCCAGGCGGTCTCCACCGAGGGGACGTTCGGCCGCGCGGCGGAGGCGCTCGGCTACACCCAGTCGGCGATCTCGCAGCAGATCGCCACGCTCGAGCGCGTCGTCGGCGTGCGCCTCGTCGAGCGCCCGGGCGGACCGCGGCCCGTGACGCTGACCGAGGCGGGGCGGCTGCTCCTTCGCCACGCCGACTCGATCCTGGCGCGGCTCCAGGCCGCCCAGGCGGACATGACCGCACTCGCCAACGGCGACTTCGGCGCGCTTCGGATCGGCACCTTCCAGAGCGTCGGCGCCAAGGTGCTGCCGCGGATCCTGAGCCACTTCCGCGAGGAGTGGCCCGAGGTCGACGTGCAGCTGCGCGAGTCGGCGCACGACGAGGAGCTCACCGCGTGGGTCGAGAGCGGGGAGCTCGAGCTCGCCTTCGTGCAGATGCCGGCCGAGGGCGAGTCGCTCGAGACGACCGAGCTGCTCCGCGACCCGTACGTGCTCCTCGTCCGGCCGGACTCGCCGCTCGTCGAGCGCGACCGCACGCCGACGCTGAAGGAGCTCGTCTCCGAGCGGCTGATCGGCTTCCGAGTCTGCCGGGCCACGAACGCGATCGAGGCCCAGCTCCGCACGACAGGGCTCGAGCCGGCGTTCGTGTTCCGCTCGGACGACAACGGGATCGTGCAGGGCATGGTCGCCGCAGGGGTCGGCTCCGCGATCGTGCCGCGGCTGACGGTCGACGAGACGGACACGGGCGTTCGCCTCGTCGAGCTGGGCGCGCGGCTGCAGCCGCGGCTGATCGGGCTCGCGCGGCACGTCGACCGCTACCACTCGCCCGCGGCCGAGGCGTTCGTCGAGACGGCGCGCCAGGTCTGCGCGCAGCTGCAGGCGCCCGTCAGCGCCGCCGCGTAAGGAAATAAGCCGCGCAAGGAAATAAGCGGAGCGCCCACACGGGGTCTGCGGCACCCCCGGGACGCTCCGCCGTACTGCGTGCGCCGTCATGACGAGCACGACGCACGCACATGTTGCCAGACGGCAACGACGGCACGCGCCAGGTGCGCAGGGGGCCGCTACTCGACGGTGACGGTCTTCGCCAGGTTCCGCGGCTGGTCGACGTTCAGGCCGCGCAGACGCGCGATCCGGTAGGCAAGCAGCTGCAACGGCAGCACTGCCAGCACGGCCTGCAGGAACGCCGGCGACTTCGGCACGTAGATCACGTCGTCCGCGTGGTGCTGGATGTCCTCGTTGCCGTCCGTGGCGATCGCGATCACATGTGCGCCGCGGGCCCGCGTCTCCTGGATGTTCGAGACGATCTTGTCGTAGACGTGGATGTTCGTCGCCACGACCACGACGGGCGTGTCCGTGTCGAGCAGCGCGATCGGCCCGTGCTTCATCTCGCCGGCCGAGTACGCCTCGGTCGGGATGTACGAGATCTCCTTCAGCTTCAGGGCGCCCTCGAGAGCGACCGGGAGGCCGATGTGCCGGCCGAGGTAGAGGAAGAACGGCTTGTCGTGGAAGCGCTCGGCGATCTCCTCGATCGGATGGTCTCCGTCGAGGAACTGCGCCATCTTCGCCGGCAGGGCGTAGACCTCGTCGAGGATGAACTCCGTCTCCTCTGGCGCCATGGTCTGGCGCACCTGCGCGAGCTTGAGCGCGATCAGGTAGAGCAGCGCCACCTGCGCGGTGAACGTCTTCGACGCCGCGACCCCGACCTCGAGCCCGGTGCGGGTGTAGAGCACGGAGTCGACCTCGCGTGTGATCTGCGAGCCCATCATGTTCGTGATCGCGACCGTGTGCGCGCCCTTCTCCCGGGCGAGACGCATCGCCTGGATCGTGTCGCGGGTCTCGCCCGACTGCGAGATTCCGATCACGAGCGTGTCCGGCCCGATCACGGGGTTCCGGTAGATCCACTCGCTCGCGATGTCCGGCTCGGTCGGGACGCGGGCCCACTCCTCCATCACGTACCGGCCGACGACGCCTGCGTGGTAGGCGGTGCCGCACGCGACGATCACGATCCGGCGCAGCTTCGCGAGGCCGTCGTCGTCGAGCCCGAGCCCCTCGAGCACGAGGGTGCCGTGGCGGACACGGTCGCCGATCGTCTCGGCGACGCCCTCCGGCTGCTCGTAGATCTCCTTCAGCATGAAGGTGTCATAGCCGCCCTTCTCGGCGCCCTCGTCGTCCCAGTCGAGCTCGATCGGCTCGTGCTCGACCGCACGGCCCTCGATGTCGCTGAACGACGCGCCCTCGGGCGTGATCGCGACGAGCTCGCCGTCGTCGGGGAACTTCACCGTGCGGGTCTCGCGCAGGAACGCGGCCGCGTTGGAGGCGAGGAACGTCTCGCCGTCGCCGAGGCCGACGACGAGTGGGCACTGGTGCCGTGCGGCGACGAGCAGGCCCGGATGGTCGTGGTGGATGACGACGAAGGCGAAGTGGCCTTCGAGCTCGGCGAAGGCGTCGCGGACGGCCTCGAGCAGATCACCCTCGTAGGCGCGCTCGACGAGATGGACGACGACCTCGGCGTCCGTCTCGGAACCGAAGGTGTGGCCCTCGGCCCGGAGGCTCTCGCGCAGCTCGCGGTAGTTCTCGACGATCCCGTTCAGGACGATCGCCAGCTTCGAGTGGTCGCAGCCGACCAGCGGGTGCGCGTTCCGCTCCGTCACCGCGCCGTGCGTGGCCCAGCGCGTGTGGCCGAGGCCGGTCGTCGACTGCGAGCCGTTCGGGCCGGCCGCCTCCTTCAGGTTCTGGAGGTTGCCGACCGCGCGCACGTAGTCGAGGCCGTGGTCCTCGAGCAGCGCGATCCCCGCGGAGTCGTACCCGCGGTACTCGAGCCGCTCCAGCCCGTCGAGCAGCAGGCCCTTCGAGGCCCGGCTCCCCACGTATCCGATGATTCCGCACATTTCCTCTGACAGCTCCTCCGTCGCATTGTCCCGCAACATCCGGGGCCACGTCATCCGACTTTCGGCCGGTCCTCGTACGAGAAAGTCCTGAAAAATCGAAGAAAGCCCGGCCGATTGGGCCGTCTCGGCGTCGAGACGGGTCGAGACGGTCAGCCGAGCGCTCGCCGAACGAGCGTGGCGATGCTAGCACAGGCCTCGTCCGCGGCCCGGGCGTCCTCGGCCTCGGCGAGCACCCGGATCAACGGCTCGGTGCCGGACGGCCGGACGAGAATTCGGCCGTTTTCACCAAGTTTGTCGTTCACGGCGTCGATCTCGTCCCGCAGTGAAAGTGGAATCTCCGGGGTCGAGACCCGGATGTTCTGCTTGGCCTGGTGATAGCGCGGCATCCGGGCGGCCGCCTGGGCCAGCGTCGTGCCCTTGATCGCGGCGCAGAGCAGCAGGCCGGCCGCGAGGCCGTCCCCGGTGACGTGGTCGCGCAGGTAGATGATGTGGCCCGACTGCTCGCCGCCGAGGACGCCGCCCTCCCGGCGCAGGGCCTCGAGCACGTAGCGGTCGCCGACGTCGGTCGTCACGACCCGGACGCCATGCTCCTTCATCAGCGCGTGGAACCCGAGGTTCGTCATCGACGTGACCGCCACGAGGTCGACGCCCAGGTGGAGCGCGAGGATGGCCACGATCTGGTCGCCGTCGACGACCTCGCCGGCCGCGTCGACCGCGAGCATGCGGTCGCCGTCGCCGTCGAACGCGATCCCGAGGTCGAAGTCGCCGCCGCGCACGAGCGCCTGCAGGGCGGCCAGGTCCGTCGCGCCGCAGCCCATGTTGATGTTCGTCCCGTCCGGCTCGTTCCCGATCGTCACGACCTCCGCCCCGAGATGGGAGAAGGCGTGCTCGGCGAGACCCGAGTAGGCCCCGTTCGCGCAGTCGAGCGCCACGCGAAGTCCGCTCAGGTCGGTGCCGAAGCGCTCGATCACGTGATCGAGGTAGCTGTCCGGGGCGATCCCGACCTGTGCCAGGAGGTTGCCGTCGCGTGACGGCTCGGCGGAGGCGTCCAGCAGCGCCTCGATCTCCTCCTCGGCCGCGTCGGAGAGCTTGTTCCCGTCGCGGTCGAAGAACTTGACGCCGTTGTACTCGGGCGGGTTGTGCGAGGCGGAGATGACCACGCCGAGGTCGAGCCGGAGCAGCGCGACGGCCGGCGTCGGCAGCACGCCGCCGAGGATCGCCGAGCCCCCGGCGGAGACGACGCCGCGGGCGAATGCCTGCTCGAGCTCAGGCCCGGAGGCCCGCGTGTCGCGACCGATGAACGCCGCCCCGCGGTCCGACCAGATCGAAGCGGCGCGGCCGAGCTTCTCGACGAGCTCGACCGTCAGGAAATCGCCGACGATTCCACGGACTCCGTCCGTGCCGAAGAAACGGCGGGCCAAGGGCCTCGCTAGCGCTTCGAGAACTGGGGCGCCTTGCGCGCCTTGTGGAGGCCGGCCTTCTTGCGCTCGACCTGGCGTGCGTCGCGCGTGAGGAAGCCCTCGCGCTTCAACGGCACGCGGAGCTCGGGATCGGACTCCACGAGGGCACGGGCGATGCCGTGCCGGACCGCTCCGGCCTGGCCGGTCGGGCCGCCGCCGTGGACGCGCACGCGGAGGTCGTAGCGGCCCTCGACGCCGGCGACCTTCAGCGGGGCCAGGGCGACCTGGCGCTGGATCGCACGCGGGAAGTACTCCTCGATCGGCTTGCCGTTGAACCACGTCTGGCCGTCGCCGGGGCGAAGGATCACGCGAGCGACGGACGTCTTCCGCTTGCCGGTGCCGTGGTACTGCGCCTGCTCTGCCACTGTGTCTCTAGGCCTCCAACTCGAGCGGCTCCGGAGCCTGCGCCGTGTGCGGATGCTCCGGGCCTGCATAGATCTTGAGCTTTGTCAGCTGCGCACGCCCGAGCCGGTTGCGCGGAAGCATGCCCCTGACGGCCTTGCGCAGCACCTCTGCCGGCTGCCGGTCGAGCTGCTCGCGCAGCGTCCGGCTGCGGAGGCCGCCCGGATACCCGGAGTGCCGGTGGTACATCTTCTCGTCGAGCTTCTTGCCGGTGACGGCGATCTTCTCCGCGTTGACCACGACCACGAAGTCGCCGGTGTCCACGTGCGGCGTGTACTGCGGCTTCCGCTTGCCGCGCAGCGTGTCGGCGATCTGCGTCGCGAGCCGGCCCAGGGTCTTGCCCTCGGCGTCGACGACGTACCAGCGACGCTCGATCTCGCCCGGTTTGGCGCTGTACGTCTTCATCTGCGGAGTCAGGTTGCTCATGCGAAAAGAGGGCGGACACGCGTCCGCCGGGGGCGCAGAATAGCAGGAATCAGGCTTCCGGCTGCAGCTCCGGGGCCTCGCCGAGCGTGCTGCGGCCGGCGATCCAGATCGCAGGCAACGCGGCGAGCGCGGCCGCCAGCGCCGCGAGCGGGACGACGCCGCTCGCGCTGTAGAGCGCGCCGCCGCCGAGGGCGAGCGCAGCCGCGAAGCAGCTCGAGAGCAGGTCCGAGAAGCCGATCAGCCGGCCGCGCTCGGACGGTGCGGCAAGCGAGACGAGCTCGGTCGTGGCCGCGACGTAGGAGAAGTTCCACCCGAGCCCGACGCCGAAGAGGGCGATGGACATCCCGGCGAGCCCGCCGACCCAGATCAGCGCCGCGCAGGAGAGCGACACGATCGCAAGCCCGCCGACAAGCGCCGTGCGGCGGCCGATCCGGTCGATCACGTCTCCGACCACGAGCACGAGGCCGTACATGCCCACGATGTGGATGCTGATGATCGTGAAGACGTCGCTCGGCCGGTGGCCGTGCCCGACGGCGATGTAGCCGGAAAGGTTCATCACGCCGGCCATGACGCCGAAGCTCGCGACGGCCGAGACGAGCGCCGGCGCGACGCCGGGACGGCGGAGGATCACCTTGAACGGGGCGGCCGACCCCGTGTCCGGCACGTCGTCCGGGTGTGCGAGCGAGATCGTCTTCGGGTCGGGCCGGACGCCCAGCGCGACGAGAAAGCCCGCGAGCATGAAGAGTCCCGCGGACGCCCAGGGGACGACGAGCCCGGCGGCGGTCAACTCGCGCCCGGAGAACATCGGCCCGAAGACGAGCGGGCCCCAGATCGCCCCGGAGACGGCGCCGAAGAGGACGAAGGAGATCCCCCGTGCGCGCCTCGCGGGCGGGAACATCTCCGCGGCCGCGGCCCGTGAGAGCAGGATGATCGCCGCGGCGGCGCCCGCGCAGGCGAGACCGAGGAGCACGAGGGTCCCGGAGACCCAGTGACAGCCGAGCGCGACGAGCGACGTGCCGGCCGCGCCGAGCAGGAAGCCGCCCCGGATGACGGGCATGCGCCCGTGCCGGTCCATCGCCCGTCCTGCCGGCAGCACGGCGAGCGCGCCGGCGACGAGGAAGATCGCCGGCCCGAGCCCGAGGATGCCTTCGACTCCCGTGACGACGACGAGCGTCTTGGTGGCGAGCGCAGCGGCGAGCTGGAACATCCCCGAGAGGCAGACGAGCCCGGCTGCGAGGAGGAACGCGTTTCGCTTGACCGGATAGCCCTGCACGGTCTTATCGAAGCAGCTCGGGGAGGACCTGCGCGAGGCCGCGCGCGAACTCGCGGGCGCCACCCCGCGACGGATGGCGCACGTGCTCGCCTGCGAGCGCCGCCTGGGCGACGCGGCCGACCGCGATCGTGCGCCGCCCCGCTGCGAGCGCCGTGAGGAAGCGGCTCCCCGCCTCGACCTCTGCCCGTGTCGGCGGGCGGTTCGTGCGCTCCGTGCCCGGGTGCGTCGGAACGACGTTCCAGAGCAGGACGAGGCGGGCGAGGCCGAGCTCCTCGAGCACGCGGTGGACGATCGTCGCCGTCGCCTCGGCCGGCCCGCGGCCCGTGAGCTGGCGCTCCGAGGTGAACGGGATCCCCGAGACGCGGGCTCCGCGGTAGCCGGGCGCCTCGCCCACGAGCAGCACTGGAGCGTCGATCCGGGAGGCGAGATAGGCGGCCAGCCGGCCGCGTAGCAGTGCAGCACGCTCGCCGTCGCGATAGAAGTTGAACGTGGCGCCGATCTCCGCCCCCGCCAGGTCGTCGACGAGCTCGATCACGGTGCGCACTCTGACGGACGGAGGACAGCCGGCGCTGGGCGTGGCGCAGCTCCTGGCGCTCTTCCTCGGGGAGGCGCAGGCGTCGCTCGACATCGCGCAGTACGACTTCCATCTCGGCGCGGAGACGGGCGGCCTCGTCGGGTCGGCGATCCGCGACGCGGCGAAGCGCGGCGTCAAGGTGCGGATCGTCTACGACGTCGACCATCCGAACCCGATCCCCGTGCCGCCGCCGCCGGAGCCGGACGTCGAGATGATCGAGTCGCTCGGCGTGCCGAGCCGCCCGATCGCCGGCGTGCCGGACCTGATGCACCACAAGTACGTCGTTCGGGACGGGCACACCGTCTGGACGGGCTCCGTCAACTGGACCGACGACTCCTGGTCCCGGCAGGAGAACGTCTTCGCGATCGTCGACTCGCCCGGGCTCGCACGGGCGTACACGCTCGACTTCGAGGAGCTGTGGGAGGACGGCGTCGTCGCGACGTCGGGGACGGTCGAGCCGCGCCCGGTGGAGGTGGACGGCCTGCAGGTGCGCCCGTGGTTCACGCCCGGGAACGGCGAGGCGCTCTCGCACCGGATCGCGAAGGCGATCGGCAAGGCGCGGCGCCGCGTTCGGATCTGCTCGCCCGTGATCACCGCCTCGCCGGTGCTCTCGACGCTCGCGCAGATCGCCGCGGAAGGCCGCGTCGACACCGCCGGGTGCGTCGATGCGACCCAGATGGCCGACGTGAAGCGGCAGTGGATCGCGAACGGCAACGTCGACTGGAAGCTGCCGCTCCTCGACCGGCTGCTGTCGCTTCCCTTCACGGGCAAGAACTCGACGCCGTGGGCGCCCGGGGCGCTGCACGACTACATGCACGCGAAGGTGACGGTCGCGGACGACACGGTCTTCCTCGGCTCGTTCAACCTCTCCCGTTCGGGGGAGCGGAACGCGGAGAACATGCTCGAGCTACACGACGCCGCGCTCGCGGACTCGCTGGCCGTGTTCGTCGACGAGGTACGGGTGCGCTACCCGAAGGTCTCGCTGCCGTGATCCGGCGGCGGGTGCTCGTGCACGGGCGGGTCCAGGGCGTCTTCTTCCGCGACACCACCCGCCGACAGGCCCTGCAGCGCGGCGTGGCGGGCTGGGTACGGAACCGCCCCGACGGCAGCGTCGAGGCGGTCTTCGAGGGCGAGCCGGACGCGGTCGCCCGGCTCGTCGAGCTCTGCCGCGAGGGCCCGCGCGGCGCCGCGGTCGCGCGCGTGGACGTGAGCGAGGAGGAGCCGGAAGGGCTCTCCGGCTTCGGTGTCGGCTAGAGGCCGGGGCTCGTCGCGGACGCCGCGCGCTTCCAGACGTTGTTCAGGTGCTCCTGCATGTACGGGAGCTCGAACGGCAGGAAGATCAGCGCGATCAGATAGAAGATGAAGCCGAGCCCGCGGCTGATCCGCGTCTCGCTCCCTGCCTTCTCCTCGGCCTGCTCGATCCGCCCGAGCGTGTTCCAGGTCGAGACGAACGGCGGCACGATCACGATCGCGCCGAGCGTGATCGCGATCACCGAGGTGACGGGGCTCGTGCCGATCCCGTAGTCGCGGAGCTCGCGGTTGATCTTGTAGTACCAGACGATGTAGTAGATCCCGAACGTGATCAGGGCGAGGAAGAACGTGCCCCACGGACTGCGGATCTTCGCGGTGCCGTCGCCGATCTGGATCTCCTGTGCCATGCCTACCTCCCTCGGCTGTGTGTCATTCGGGTTGTGAAGCTTCGGGCTCCAGGAAGGCGCAGAGGCGGCGGTCGCCCGGCAACGGCGAGGGGCCGACCCTGAGCACGACCTGGCCCTCGACGTGTTCGCCGGGCTGCGGGCACGGGCCCTCCTCCTCCCGGACCGCGTACGCCCCTTCCGAGCGGTAGAAGAGGACGTGGCCCTCCACCTGCTCGGCGGCCGGCTCCGTCGGCCGCTCGACCGGCTCCTCGGGCTGCGCCGGCTCCTCGTGCTCGGCCGGCTCCTCCGCGAGCTCGTCTTCAGGCTCCTCGTGCCGGGCCGGCTCCTCCGCGAGCTCGCCTTCCGGCTCTCGCAGGCCGTGGATCAGCTCCTCGAGCCTGTCCATGTGCTCACGCACGCGCCGGAGCTCCGGCTCTCCGGTCGCCCCCGGCCTCCCGAAGAGGATCTCTCCCAGCCGGCGGCCCGGCCGGCCGTCTCCGTCGCGTCCGCTTCCGCTTCACCTCTGGCTCCACAAGCGGCCGCTTCTGCCGCCGCGGACGGAGTCCTGCACTGCTCTAGGGCTTGTAGCCCTGCAGCAGCATCCGCCAGGCGTGCCGGATGTCCGCCAGCTCGGTGACCGCAAAGGCGACCGGTCGCGTGATCGCCGCCTGGATCTCCTCGAGCCCCTTGCTCGTGGGGTCGGCGACCGCGACGAGCAGCTTCCCCTCGTCGAGGAAGCGCACCGGGATCGCGGCGAGCCGCTGTCCGAGCTCCGGGTTGAGGAAGGCGGCCGCGCCCGGGTCGACCGACAGGTGCTGGATGTCGACGTAGTCGATCCCGTACTGGGTCGCCAGTGCCCGGGCGAGATCCTGAGGGAAGAGAAAGCCGGCCTCGATCAGCACCTCGCCGAGCCGCTTGCCGCTGCTCACCTGCTTGCGGAGCGCCTCGTCGAGCTGCTCCGGGGTCAGCAGCCTGCTTCGCAGCAGGACTGCGCCGAGGTGAGGGCGCTCCTCACCGTCGAAGTACTGGTGGTCCAGGCGCGGCAGGTAGCGCCCGGTCTCTAGAGAGCTCATCCGCAGTGTCCTCCTGTTGCCGATACAAGCCGCGCTCTCAACATCGGCCGCAACGACGCCGCGAATACCCCCCGAATGGTTAGGTGTCGAACGCGGCAGGCCCTCGAACGAGGGATCCGCCTGCGTCGTACGCGGCGATCTCCACGCCCGCGGCAGGCGAGGCGGCGAGCTCCTCGCGGAGGAGCGAGAAGACGACGGCGTCGCGCGGCTCGTCGCCGGCCCGGCGGCCGGGCAGGCGCCGCCGCAGCCTCGCCTCCTCGGTGAAGCCGAGCTTGCGCGGCACCTTCAGGCTGCGCTCGTTCGAGGGGTCGACCCTGATCTCGATCCGCTGCGCGCCGGCCAGCTCGATCCCGGCGCGCGTCAGCGCCGCGGTCACCTCGGTCGCGATCCCCTGCCCTGCCGCAGCCGCGCTCACCCAGTAGCCGATCTCGAATGCGCCCGGCCCGACGCGCGTGTGCAGCCCCGAGCCGCCGAGGACCTCCGCCTCGTCTCGCGAGAAGATCGCGTAGACGAAGTCTTCGCCGAGGTCGAAGTTGCCGCGGAACATCCGCAGCAGGTCGACCTTCTGCGCAAGCGTCTGCGGCTCGTCGTGCGCCCAGGGCATCCAGGGGCGGAGATGCTCGAGGCTCGAGTCGATCGCCGCCTTCAAGAGCGGTGCGTCACGGGGCTCCCAGCAGCGGACCACAAGCCGCTCGGTCTCGATGCGATAGGGAGGTGGAGCTAGAGCTCGTCTCACTCCCACTCGATCGTGGACGGCGGCTTCGACGTCACGTCCAGCACGACGCGGTTCACGTGCGGGATCTCGTTCACGATTCGCGACGAGATCGTCTCGATCAGGTCGTAGGGCAGCCGCGCCCAGTCGGCGGTCATGGCGTCGTCGCTCGTGACCGCGCGGAGCACGATCGGATAGCCGTACGTGCGCTCGTCTCCCTGCACGCCGACGGAGCGGATCGCGGGGAGGACGGCGAACGACTGCCAGAGACTGCGATAGAGACCGGCGTCTCGCACCTCCTCCTGGAGGATCGCGTCGGCCTCTCGCAGGATCTCCAGCCGCTCGCGCGTCACGTCGCCGATGATCCGGATCGCGAGGCCCGGGCCCGGGAAGGGCTGCCGCCAGACCATCCGCTCCGGCAGGCCGAGCTCCTCGCCGACACGGCGCACCTCGTCCTTGAAGAGGAGGCGCAGCGGCTCGACGAGCTCCATCTCCATGTCCTCGGGCAGGCCGCCCACGTTGTGGTGTGACTTGATCTTCGCCGCCACGCCCGCCTCGCCGCCCGACTCGATCACGTCCGAGTAGAGCGTGCCCTGGACGAGGAACCTCGGGTTTCCCAGACCGTCGTGGCTCAGCGTCTCGGCCTCGGCCTCGAAGACGCGGATGAACTCGTCGCCGATGATGGTGCGCTTCTCCTCGGGGTCGGAGACGCCCTCGAGCCGGGAGAGGAACCTGTCCTGCGCCTCGACGTGGACGAGCGGAACGTGGAAGTGGTCGCCGAACGTCTCGACGACCTGCCTCGCCTCGTCCTTGCGGAGCAGGCCGTGGTCGACGAACACGCACGTCAGCTGGTCGCCGATCGCCCGGTACACGAGGAGCGCCGCGACCGACGAGTCGACGCCGCCGGAGAGGCCGCAGATCACGCGCTCGTCGCCGACCTGGGCGCGGATGCGCTCGACCTGCTCCTCGATCACCGCCGCGGGCGTCCAGTCCGGCGCCGCGTCGGCGACGCCGTAGAGGAAGTTCTTCAGGATCTCCTGGCCGTGCGGCGTGTGCACCACCTCGGGGTGGAACTGGACGCCGTAGAGCCGGCGCTCGTCGTCCTCGAAGGCGGCGACCGGGGTGGAAGGCGAGCCGGCGACGGTCTTCGCGCCGGCGGGCGGCGCCGTGACCGTGTCGCGGTGGCTCATCCAGCACGTCTGATCGGGCGGCAGGTCGGCGAAGAGCCGGCCGTCCTCGGTGCGGAGCTCCGTCTTGCCGAACTCGGAGGCGCCCGTGCGCTCGACCTTGCCTCCGAGCTCGAGCGCGAGGAGCTGCGCGCCGTAGCAGATGCCGAGCGTGGGCACGCCCTGCTCGAAGACGGCCGGATCCATCTTCGGCGCGTTCTCCGCGTAGACCGACGCCGGCCCGCCGGAGAGGATCATCGCGACCGGGTTGCGGCGGCGGAGCTCGTCGACGGAGATGGTGTGGGGGACGAGCTCGGAGTAGACGCGCGCCTCGCGCACCCGCCGCGCGATCAGCTGGCTGTACTGGCCGCCGAGGTCGACCACGAGCACGGGCCGCTCGTCCTGCGGGACGATCACCTCAGCCGCGCCGATAGTTCGGTGCGTCCTTCGTGATGGTGATGTTGTGGGGGTGGCTCTCTCTCAGGCCGGCGCCCGTGATGCGAACGAAGCGCGCCTCCTTCAGCTCCGGAATGGTCGGCGCGCCGCAGTAGCCCATCGCCTGGCGCACGCCTCCGACGAGCTGGTGCAGGATGTTGCGCACGGGGCCCTTGTAGGGGACCCGTCCCTCGATCCCTTCGGGGACGAGCTTGTCCGAGTCCTCGACGTCACCCTGGAAGTAGCGGTCCTTCGAGAAGCCGCGCGCCTTCATCGCGCCCAGCGAGCCCATGCCGCGGTACTCCTTGAAGCGCTCGCCGTGGGCGATCACGACCTCACCCGGCGCCTCGTCGGTGCCCGCGAGCATCGAGCCGAGCATGACCGCGTCGGCGCCGGCGGCGATCGCCTTCGCCAGGTCGCCGGACGAGGTGATACCGCCGTCGGCGACGACGGGGGCGCCGTACCGCCGCGCGACCTCGGCGCAGTCGTAGACGGCGGTGATCTGCGGGACGCCGACACCTGCGACCACGCGGGTGGTGCAGATTGAGCCTGGTCCGATTCCGGCCTTGATCGCGTCCGCGCCCGCGTCCAGCAGCGCTTCGGCCGCCTCGGCGGTGGCGATGTTGCCGGCCAGCAGCTGCTGCTCCGGCCAGTCGCTCTTGATGCGGCGGACCATCTCGATCACCGCGGCCGCGTGCCCGTGCGCGGTGTCGACGACGATCACGTCGGCCTCGGCGGCGACGAGCGCCGCGGTGCGCTCGAGCGCGTCGGGGCCGACGCCGACGGCGGCGGCGACGCGCAGCCGCCCGCGGTCGTCCTTCGTCGAGAGCGGGTACTGGATCCGCTTCCGGATGTCCTTGACGGTGATCAGCCCTTTGAGGATGCCGTCCGCGTCGACGACCGGCAGCTTCTCGATCTTGTTCCGGTGCAGGATCGCCTCGGCCTCCTCGAGGGTCGTGCCGACCGGGGCCGTGACGAGGTTCGTCGCCGTCATCACCCCGGAGACGGCGCTCTCCGGGTCGGCCCCGAAGCCGAGATCGCGGTTCGTCAGGATCCCGACGAGGCGGCCGCCCGCGTCGACGATCGGCACGCCGGAGATGCGGTACCGCGCCATCAGCTCCAGCGCGTCGCCGACCAGGTCGTCCGGCTGCAGCGTCACGGGCTCGACGATCATCCCCGACTCGGAGCGCTTGACCTTGTCGACCTCGGCGACCTGCGCCTCGATCGAGAGGTTCCGGTGCACGACGCCGATGCCGCCCTCGCGGGCGAGCGCGATCGCGAGCCGCGCCTCGGTGACCGTGTCCATCGCGGCCGAGACGATCGGGATCTGGAGCTCGATCTCCCGCGTCAGGCGCGTCGCGGTCGAGACGTCCTTCGGCAGTACGTGCGACGCCGCCGGCACGAGCAGGACGTCGTCGAAGGTGAGGCCTTCTCTCGCGAACTTGGACTCGCGCGACTTGCCTTCGACTTTGCCGTCGATCCCGGCGTCGAGCTCCATCCCCTCGAGCTCGAGATCCACCCCGATGTCGCTGCGGCTGTCCAGGTGGACAGGGTAACACCCGCCCCTGACGGCCCTCGCGTCAGGCGGGAGTGGCGAGCCGCTCGGCCAGCGCGCGCGCCTCGCCGGCGCGGACGATGTTCCCACGACGCTCGAAGATCCCGACGGCCTCTTCGGCGACCCGAACCGCCTCGTCGCGCCGGCCGGCGGCGCGGAGCGCCTCGGCAAGACCGAGATCGGCGTCCGCCGTCGACTCGACGTAGTCGCGGTCACGAAGGATCTCGAGCGCCTCGCGGGCCAGCGCCTCCGCGGAGCCGTGATCTCCCTCGCGGAGGGCCAGGCTCGCCCGGACGAGGCGGATTCGCGCCTGCGCGTCGAAGTCGTCCTCCTGCACGATCTGCTCGGCCTCGCCGAGGACGGCACGCGCCTCGTCGGAGCGGCCGAGCCGCGCGAGCGCGTGCGCGAGGTAGGTGAGCACGGACGAGCGGAACCCCGTCTCTCCCATGCCGCGGAGGATCTCGTCTCCCTCGCGGAGGTGACGCGCCGCGGCTTCGGGGTCGTCTGCCATCAGCTCCACCTCGGCTGCCTGGAGGGAGTGGACGCCGCGCCGGATGACGAGGCCGAACTCCTCCGCGACCGCGAGGCCGCGGGCAACCAGTGCGCGCCCCTCCTCGATCCGCCCCAGCGCGGCCTCGAACTGCCCGAGGCTCGTGAGGGCGAAGCACTCGACGCGGCCTCCGCGCAGCGGGTCCTCCAGCAGCCGACGGCAGAGCGCGGCGCCCTCCTCGATCGGCGCCGGCCCGAGCAGCTTCGTGCCGACCAACCAGTTGTTCGCCTCGTTCAGAAGCCGCCGGTCGTTCGCGGCGCTCGCCAGGCGGGCGGCCTCCTCGAACGCCTCCTCGGAGAGACCGAGCCGGCCGACGACGAACGCTCCGCGCCCGATTGCGAGCCGGGCCTCGATCACGCCGATTTCGTCGCCGAGTCGCTCGAGCTCGTCGAGGAGCTCGTACGCGCCTCTCCAGCTCCCGCTCCATCGTGGCCTCCGGATCGGTCTGGCTCACGAGCTCCAGCCGGTTGACGCGGGCCCTCGCCCGAAGCACGGCGTCCCCGTGCTCGAGCACCTCGTCGAGGTAGCGCTCCGCGTCGCCGACGCTCCCCGAGTCGAGCGCGGCCGAGCCCATGGAGAGGAGTGCCTCGAGCCTCCGCGCGTCGCCGGCCGGGAGCAGGGCCGCGGCGCGGGCGAGCAGGCCGAGCGCCGCCGGCGAGTCGGCGCGCGCATGCGCGGCGAACCCGGCTGCGAGCAGGGGTTGCGCCGCCCGTTCCGCGAGCAAGCGGACGGCCTCGTCGGCCGGCCCCAGCTCCACCCGGTAGCGGTAGGCCTGCTCCAGGTGGTAGCCGACGATCTCCTCCAGCCCGCCGCCGCGCGCCTCGAGCCGGTCCGCGAAGCGCTCGTGCAGCTCCGCGCGCGACTGCTTCGGGACGGCCTCGTATGCTGCGTCCCGGATCAGCTGGTGCCGGAACTCGAACGCCTCGTCGCCGTCGTGAGCCGACGGAGCGGGACGGACGAGCTCCTTGCGCACCAGCGCCAGCAGAAGTCGCGACACATCGCCGCGCAGCGAGTCGGGCGCGAGCTCCTCGACCGCGCTCGCGGTGGAAGTGCCTTCCCTCGATCGAGGCCCGCTCGATCACCTGCTGCTCGGACGGGTCGAGCCGGTCGAGCCGCGCGGCAAGCAGCGCCTGGATCGTCGGGGGAACCGCCGGGGCGGGGTCGGCTCCGTCCTCGAGCAGCATCGCGAGCATCTGCTCGACGAAGAGCGGGTTCCCCTCGGCGGCCGCGACGATCCGCTCCGACACGTCGTCGGCGAGCCGTCCTTTCACCAGCAGCTCGGCGATCAGCAGCCGCGACTCACCCTCGGAGAGCGCGTCGAGGAAGAGCGTCGTCGCGTTCAACTTCCCACCGCCCCAGGTCGGTCGCGCCTCGAGCAGCTCCGGCCGGGCGACGCACAGGAGCAGGATCGGGGCTTCGCGGCTCCAGTCGGCGACGTGGTCGACGAGGTCGAGGAACGTCTCCTCGGCCCAGTGCAGGTCGTCCACGACGAGGACGAGGGAGCTCGACCTGGCGGCGTGCTCGAAGAGCTTCCGGGCCGCCCAGAAGGCGTCGTCGGTCGAGCCGCCCGCGCGCCCTCGCCGAGCGCGACGTCAAGCCGCGCCGCCACGAGCTCGGCATCCGGTTCGCCGGCGAGCAGCTCGCGCACCCGCGCGGCGGGGCCGTGCCGGCCGGCGTCCTGCAGCATCTCGACGAGCGGCCAGTACGTGATCCCCTCGCCGTACGGGAGGCAGCGGCCGCGCAGAACGGTCGCCTCGCCCGCGATCGAGTGGCAGAACTCCTCGACGAGACGCGACTTGCCGATCCCGGCCGGCCCGAGCAGCGTGAAGAGAGACGCGCGGCGCTCCCGCACGGCCCGCTCGTACGCCTGGCGCAGCTGCGCGAGCTCGAGGCGTCGGCCGACGAGCGGTGCGTCGAGCCGCCGCTCGAAGCCGGCGACGCCGGGCCGCACCGAGCGCAGGCGGCGCGCCTCGACCGGCTCGGCCTTCCCCTTCAGCCGGAGCGGCCGGACGGGATCGGCGTCGACCGCGTCACGGACGAGCAGGAAGGTGTCCGGCCCGAGCAGGATCTCCCCCGGCTGCGCGGCCTGCTCGAGGCGGGCGGCGACGTTGACGGCGTCGCCGGTCGCGAGCGTCTCGCCCTCGCCGGCGACGACCTCCCCGGTGCTGACGCCCGTCCGCACCTCGAGCCGGACGCCGTGGTCGCGCTCCAGCGCCGAGTTCAGCTCTGCGAGGGCCTGGTCGAGCTCGGCGGCCGCCCGGACCGCGCGGAGCGCGTCGTCCTCGTGGAGCGTCGGGATGCCGAAGACGGCCATCACCGCGTCGCCGACGAACTTCTCCACGGTCCCGCCGTGGCGCTCGAGGACGTTGCGGGCCGACTCGAACCAGCGGCCCATGACGCGCCGCACCGCCTCGGGGTCGAGCCGCTCGCCGAGCGCCGTCGAACCGGTGACGTCCGCGAAGAGGATCGTCACCGTCTTCCGCATCTCGCGCGGTTCCTCCGCCGCGACGGCGAGCGGAGCCCCGCAGGCGTTGCAGAAGCGCGCGCCCGGCGGATTCTCGCGCCCGCAGTCCGGACAGGCCGGCATGCGCCGATCCTAGAGGCTTGATGTGAAACTCCGGCACGCACGGCTGGTGTGCCAGACGCGGCGCGCTTCAGCCGGGCTCGGGCTTGCCCGTAGCAACCACTACGCGCTGCGCCCGATCCGGCTGAACCGCTTGGTCTGGCCCATCCCCGCACGCACCCGAGTTTCACATCAAGCCTCTGGAACGGACCCGACCGGCCGACGAGGCGCCGCGGCAGGGGCTCAGTAGCGCGAGCTGGTGGTGGTGCCGCCGGGCTTCGTGTCGCCGCCCCCACCGCCGCCGTAGCCGCCGCCGCACCCTGCGGCGACAAGGATGAGTGCGACGACAGAGGAGCACGAGCAGGCGCATGCCCCTTCTACGCGCGACGGCCGCGTCCGGATCTGGCAAGGCTAGAGGGCCTTGAAGCCGGCGGGCTCGAGCTCGGCCAGCTCGACGCCGGACAGGAGCCGCTGCGACTCGCGATGGTCGAACCGACCGGCGCCGATCTCGAGCGTCGACGCGGCGCCTGCCGCGACCGCCTCGCGGAGCGACTCCTCGATCGGGCGCTCCGCGACGCGGCCCGCCAGGTACGCGGCGAGCAGGACGTCGCCGCGCGCCGACGGTCGACACCGCCTCGACCCGCGGCGCGACCACTCGGAAGCGCCGCCGCTCCCGGTCCTCGCGCAGCAGCGCGACCGCACCCATCTCCTGCGTGATCAGGACGTTGCGGGCACCCATCTCCGCGATCTGGTCGAGCGCCGACTGGAAGTCCTCGTCGTCGTGGAACTCGTGCCCGACGAGGCTCTCGGCCTCGACCTGGTTCGGCGAGACGAGGAACGGCTCGGCGGCGACGCCCAGGCGGAGCGGCTCGCCCTCGCAGTCGAGCACGCTGCGGACGCCGCGACGGTTCAGCTCGCGGATCGCCTCCGCGTAGAAGTCCTCGGGGACGTCACGCGGCAGCGAGCCCGCGAACACGACGTACTCCGCGCCCTGCACGAGGTAATGCAGCTTCTCGCGCAGCGTCGCGAGCTCCCCCTCGTTCACCGCGGGGCCCCACTCGTTGATCTCGGTGTAGCTCGAGCTCGTCGGGTCGACGACGGCGGTGGAGGTGCGCGACTCGCCCGCGATGCGGACGAAGTCGTTGAGGATCGACTCCGTCGTCAGCTCCTCCACGATGCGCGTGCCCGTGCGCCCGCCCGCGAGGCCGGTCGCGATCACCGGCACCCCGAGCCGCTTGAGCGCGCGCGCGACGTTCAGGCCCTTCCCGCCCGCCAGGGTGAGCCCCAGGCTGGCCCGGTGCCGCTGCCCGCGCTGGAAGTTCGGCACGGTCAGCGTGCGGTCGATGGCCGCGTTCAAGGTGACGGTGACGATCACGAGACCCACCCCCAGGCGTGCTGCGCCGTTCGCTTGACGTACCAACCGGCGCGGCCCACGACGCCGGGCTTCGAGATCGACCGGTCGGCGACGAGCGGCTGCGAGGCGAGCAGCCGGCCACCGGCGAAGACGCGCACCTCGCCGAGCCGCTGGCCCTTCTCGACCGGCAGCGAGACGGCGCGCGCCGCGACGACGCTCTCACGCAGCGGCCGGTCGACGCGGATCACCTTCAGCATCGGCTTCGCCGCCACGAGCCGGAGCTCGCCGCGCCCGTACGGCGTCTGCGCCGTGGCGTAGACCCGGCTCGGCGAGATCGCCGTCACCACGATGTACCGCGACAGGCCCCACGCGAGCAGCTCGGCGAGGTCCTCGTTGCGCTGCGTGCGTGTCGGGCTGCCGAGGATCGTCGCGTAGACCGTCGTTCCGCGCCCTCGGGCCGCGGCCACCTCGGACCAGCCGGCGCGGCTCGTGTGGCCGGTCTTCACGCCCAGCAGGTGCGGGAAGGTCGCCAGCAGGTCGTTCCACGTGTGGAGCGTCCTGCCGCCGGAGATCGCGGCCGTCCGCTCGCGCACCGTCGTGCGGACGAACGGGATCCGCATCGCGAGCCAGCCGAGGCGCGTGACGTCCCGCGCGCTCGAGACGTGGCCCGGCGCGTCGAGCCCGTCCGGGCGGACGTAGTGCGTCTCCGTCAGCCCGAGCTCCTTCGCCTTCGCGTTCATCATGGCGACGAAGCGGGGCACGCTCCCCTCGCCGACGTGCAGCGCGAGCGCGTAGGCGGCGTCGTTCGCGCTCTGGATCAGCGCGGCCTTCAGGAGGTCGCGAACGGTGATCCGCTCACCGGTGCGCAGGTTGATCGTCGACTCGCCGACGACTGCGGCGCCCGGCCGGACGGTGACGACGTCGGAGAGCTTCGCGTGCTCGAGTGTCACGAGCACGGTCATCAGCTTCGTGATGCTGGCGATCGGAACCCGCTCGTCGGGATGCCACGCGGCGAGCACCTCGCCCGTCGCCGGGTTCAGCACGACGTAGGCCCGCGCGGTCACGGGCGGTGTCCCGCCGAATGCCGAAGGAACGAGGACGAGGGCCGCAAGCAGCGCGATCAGCCGGGGCCTCACAGGCGAAAGGTTACTTGACGCGAATCCTCTGGCCGATGAAGAGCGAGGTCGACTTGACGCCGGGGTTCAGGCTCTCGATCCGCGCGACGGTCGTTCCGTTCTTCGAGGCGATCGTCACGAACGTGTCGCCGGCCACCACCGTGTAGAACGCGGCGGCCCCCGTGCTCGGCTTGGGCTTCGGCTTCGTCGTCGTCCTCCCGCGGGCAGTGGTCGCCACCGCCGTCTTCGTCGGCACCTTCGTGGTGCCCGTGTCCGAGCCCTCGCGCAGGCCGGAGCGGATCAGCAGGATGGCGATGGTGGCGGCCAGCAGGAACGCGGCCGGCGCGGCATAGCGCGTCCAGTCGCTGTGCGGCTTGGGCCGCTCCGTGCGCCGCCTGCGGCGCCCGCTGCTGGGCGCCTCGCGCCGTGGCCGGGCCACCGGCTACCAGCCCGCGACGGCCCAGATCTCGCGCTTGAGACGCGACGCCTCCGCGCCCGCGGCGGTGCGGAAGTCGCCGCCCTGGGCGCGGTAGGCATAGATCACCGAGCGCGAGGCGTTCACCAGCGCGCTGGCCGGGCCGCTCGTGAAGGCGCGCGCCACGTCGGCCGGCGTGGCGCCCTGGACGCCGACCCCCGGCAGGAGCAGCACCGACTGCGGCATCAGCTTGCGCGCCTCGCCGATCGCGCGCGGGTGCGTCGCGCCCACGACGGCGCAGACGCTCGAGAGGCCGCGCTCGCCGACGAGGTCCTCGCCCCACTCGGCCACGAGCCGCGCGACCTGCTGCCAGAGCAGGCTGCCGTCGGAGAGCGTCAGATCCTGGACGTCCGCGCCGGCGTTCGAGGTCTTGACGACGCAGAAGATCCCGCGTCCCGTGGCGGCGGCACGGAGGCGATGAACGGCTCGATCGACTCCCGGCCCATGTACGGGTTGACGGTCAGCGCGTCGGCGACCCCGCTCTCGAGATAGGCCTCGGCATACGCCCGGGCGGTCGAGCCGATGTCGCCGCGCTTGCCGTCCGCGACCACCAGCAGGCCGCACGAGCGCGCGTACGCGCTCACCTCCTCGAACGCGCGCAGGCCGTCCGCGCCGAGGCACTCCCAGAACGCGAGCTGCGGCTTGACCGCGACCGCGTGGGGGGCGACGGCGTCGACGATTCCGCAGCCGAAGCGGCGAAATGCCGTCGGCCGCGGCGGCGCGGCTCCCGGCCGAGTCGCCGCGAAGCTCGACGGGCAGCAGGTCGAGCCGCGGATCGAGCCCGACGACGAGCTGGCTGCGCTTGCGCTCCACCGCCTCGGCGAGCCGGTCGGCGAAGAGCGAGGTGGCGGTTGCGACCCCTGCTTCCATCATCCCGCCGCTTCCATGCTGGGGAGCCTACCGCCCCCTCCGGAGCGCGCTGTTCTCGGAGAACTGAGGGCCTCCGCTCGGAGGCCCTCTCAGCTCTCGGAGGAAAGGTCCGCGGGCGTCGCTAGCGACCCCTGACGGCGGTCTGAGGGCGCTCCCGGCCGAGAACTTCGGCACGGTCGCCGCCGCGATCTGGACCCCCTCACCGGTGCGCGGGTTGACGCCCTGGCGCGCTGCGCGGTCCGACGTCGAGAATTTGCCGAAGCCGGTGAAGTTGACGGAATC
>CAVVCG010000038.1:0-7461 GCA_963746655.1 uncultured Actinomycetes bacterium
TATCAGTCCCGGGCGGATGGGCTAGACGAGGCCGCGCGCCGCCCAGGCGGACGCCGTGAGCACGAACGGGGCCTCCGGTAGCCGCGCGCGGCAGAGCCCCCGCAGCTCGGCCTGCCGTTCCGGGTCGAGCCCGGCGACGAACGCGCCGGCGGGGCCGACGCCGAACGTGTACGGCTCCCACCAGTCCTCGAAGCTCGGGTGCTCGGCGCTCACCTCCAACGACGTCTCCTCGATCTCGCGGAGCCCTGCCGCGGCGAACAGCTCCGTCAGGTGCCCGGCGCGCGCGCCCGGGAGATCGGACTCGTCGTCGACCTCGGAGTCGAGCTCCCGCGCCGCGTGCCAGAAGGTGCTCAGCGGGCTGGTGCCCCCGGCGTAGTCCCACACGCAAGCCGCGACGACGCCGCCGCCGCGCGTGACCCGTGCCAGCTCCCGCAAGCCGGCGACGGGATCGGTCATGAAGTGGACGACAAGCTGCGCCAGCGCTACGTCGAACTCATCGTCGGGAAAGGGCAACTGCTCGGCGGCCGCCTGCTCGACGGTGACGCCGGGATGCCGCTCGCGCGCGGCCGCGACGAACGACTCCGACGGGTCGACCGCCGTCACATTGGCAGGACCGAGCAGGCGCACCAGCTCCGTCGTCAGCGCACCCGGCCCGCAGCCCACGTCCAGCACGTGTTGTCCGGATTGAACGCCCGCCAGCGCAGCCAGCTGAGGCGCGAGCGGGACCGAGTAGCGGCCCATGAACCGGTCGTACGCCTCGGCGGCGACGGCGAACGTCATTGCTCCGGCAGCCAGCCCTCGCGAAACGTGGTCGGCTGTCGCCGCACGAGCCCGGCGTAGGCCTCGGCCGGCTCGGTCGTCGGCTCCTCGACACTCGCTCCGTGGCGACGCGCGGTCTCGTCCACCGGGTAGCCGCCCCAGTCCGGGTTGTCGACAGAACGTTCGCGTGCGCCGATTGCGAGCACCAGGCACGGCCCGTCACCCGCGCCGACGATCACGTGGTTCGTCTCGGGCGGGCAGTGGACGAAGTCCCACTGACGCAGCGGCCGCTCCTCGCCCTCGACGATCAGCACGGCTTCGCCGGCAAGCACGAGGAAGTCCTCCTGGTCGGCCTCCCAGTGGTACATCGCCATCGCGACACCCGGGTCGAGGCTGGTGAGGTTGATTCCGACCTGGGCGAATCCCGGCTCGCCTTCGAACTCGGCGACCGCAGGGCGCCCCTCGGCGTGCCACCACGACGCCTCGCGCGCGTTCAGGACGAACCAGCCGGCTCCCTTCGGGACGAGGCCGTTCTCCGTCTGCTCGACTCGCGCCTCAGGAACCATCGCGCGAAGCTTGCCAGACGAGACCGGCGCTCTCCGCGTACGCCGCCGCGACACTCTTCGGGACGACGATCGCCCAGGCGTCGACCACGAGTGCCCGCATCTCCTCCTCGTCGATCGCGGCAAGCCGGACGACGGCCCAGTTGAATCGCAGGTCGGATTCGCGCGGGAGCATGTACTTCTCCGGCTCAGACTCGACGAGGGCCGTCCGCCACTCCTTCGGGAAGGCGAAGCCGAGGAGCTCCTCGTCGCGAGAGAAGGCCAGATAGACGATCCGGCCGACGCGGAACTTGACGCGGCCCTGGACGAGCGCCTCGTACGACCGCGGCAGCGTCAGCGCCACCGAGCGAACCTGATCGAGCGTCACCACCGGCCAAAGCGTAGGGACTACGCGGCGCGACGGACAGGAAAGCGGGTGTCGATCTCCGCCGTCGTCAACCAGGCGGCGACGGCCGCCAGTGCGGCCACGGGGACCGCCTCGACGCCCGCGGTTCCGACGAGGAGCGCTGCGATGATCAGCGAGGCCATGATCAGCCGGGTCATCGCCGTCATCCCGGCCGCAGTTCCAACCGCGAGCGCAAGCGTCGGCGACATGTCGAACGCAATCGCTGCCAGCATCGCGACCGCGACGCCAAGGAAGATCGCCGGGAACACCGGGCCGCCACGGAAGCCGCACCCGAGACAGACCGCATACGCGAGCGCCTTGGCCGCCAGCAGCACCATCACGATCCGCGCCGAGTCCTCACCGACCAGGCCGGGGATCGACGCCTGGCCGGAGAAGAGGACGTCCTGTGAGCTCGCCCCGAGCCCGTCCGCGAGCAGCGCCACCACGCCGATCGCCAGCGCTCCCAGCAGCAGCGTCAGCGGCATTCCGAGCCGCGCACGCCCGGGGCCTGCGATTCGCGCCGCCAGCCGCCGGACGACCTCGGTGAGCACGGCCAGCAGAACACCGACCGCGACCGCGACAACGAGGTCGCGGAGATGGACACCGTCATAGGCAGGCAATCCGGGCACCGAGAGCGTCGTCGCCTCCAGCCCGCCCCAGTCGCCCATCCCGAGGAAGATCAGGTAGCCGACCGAAGCCGCGACGAGGCCCGGAATCAGGGTTGGGATCAGCGAGGCGCCAAGGCCGACGCCTGCCTCGAGCAGCAGCATGGCGGCGGCGACCGGCCCTCCGAACAGAGCCGAGATCGCCGAGAACGTCCCGGCGGTCGAGAGCACCCTGGCGTCCGCTTCCCCCCGCCGCGCGACGCGCGCGGCAGCGAGGCCGACGACCGAGCCGAGAGCGAAGAGCGGCGCCTCAGGGCCGAGCACTGCACCGAAGGCCAGCGAGCCGATCGCTGCGAGGACGACACCCGGAGCGTGCGCGATCGGTGTCGGCGCGACCGCGATCCCACCGAGCGGCTCGTGGCCGCCGTCGCCGGGAAGCAACGTGCGGGCAGCAAGAACCAGGCACGCGCCGGCGAGCGGCAGGCCGACGACGAGGTACCAGGGCGGTCCCGACGCGCCGAGGTGCTCAGGGAGGACCTCCCAGAACCAGTGCTCGAGCTCGTGGACGGCGGCGAGGAAGAGCGCGGCGGCGAGCGCCGCCGGAATCCCGATGAGGGCGCCGAGCCCGACGAGGTGGAGAGCCCGCTCGCCCGACATGGACGAGGCCGTCTCGGGGGAGCTCACACGAGCCCGACCGAGGAGCGGCCCAGGAAGCGGTCGTACGACTCGGCGGCGACGGCGAACCTCATCGGGGAACCCTACGCCGAGTCGATAGCGTCTCGCCGATGTCCTCGCTCGAGACCGAGGTGGATGCGATCGCGGCCGAGACCGCATTCGCCGGCGTTGTTCGCGTCGGCGGACGAGCTGCCCGGGCGCACCGCGATCGGCTGTCTCGACCTCGAAGCCTGCGTCACGCAGCAAGGTCTTCCATCTCCCCGTGCGCGGGAACGGCGACGGCCGCATCTACTCGACGGCGGCGGCCATCGGCCGGCTGTGCAGCGCCGTCTTCGAGGGTCAGATCGTCGCGCCCGACTGGGTGACCGCGATGGTGCGTCCGCGCAGCGACGTGCCGGACGAGTCGATGCGCTACGGGCTCGGCTTCTGGCTGCACGCGTCGACCGACGCAATGCTGCTCGTCGGCAACAACGCAGGCGTCTCCTTCTACAGCGTCCACGGCGCGCACGCGAGTCTCACGTACACGGTGCTGTCCAACACGTCACGCGGCGCCTGGCCGATCGCGCGCCTGCTCGACGAACGGCTCACCGGCTAGGCCTTGGTACGGTCGCGGAACCCGAGCCGAGAGGAGCGGCCGTGTCCGCGTTCATCATCACCCGAATCCAGACCGGCGACTACGAGACGTGGCGGCCGTTGTTCGACCAGGACGGGCCGCGGGCTCGCGAGCACGCTCGCGCCGAGCGCGTGTTCCGAAGGGTCGACGACCCCAACCACGTCTTCATCATGCTCGAGTTCGACTCGGTCGACGACGCCGAGGAGTCCCGGCGTCGACTCGAGAAGTCCGGCCGGCTCGACAAGTTCGACGACAAACACGGCCCCAATGTCCTCGAGGAGGTGAAGTGACGGCGGCCTAGATGGAACCGTTCCCGCCGCTCGAGCCGTACGACCAGGGGCTGCTCGACGTGGGCGACGACAACCTCGTCTACTGGGAGACGTGTGGCAACCCCTCCGGGAAGCCGGCTCTCGTCGTGCACGGCGGGCCTGGCTCCGGCTGCGGCACGGGAAGCCGGCGCTACTTCGACCCGGAGCGCTACCGCATCGTCCTGTTCGACCAGCGTGGCTGCGGCCGCAGCCTCCCGCACGTGAGCGACCCCACGGTCGACATGTCGGCGAACACGACCCACCACCTCATCGCCGACATGGAGCGGCTGCGCGAGCACCTCGGCATCGAGCGGTGGCTCCTCTACGGCGGCTCGTGGGGATCGACGCTGATCCTCGCCTACGCCGAGCGGTACCCGGAGCGCGTATCGGAGGTCGTCCTCCTCGGCGTCACGATGACCCGGCGCTCGGACATCGACTGGCTCTACCGCGGCGTCGGCCGCTTCTTCCCGGCCGACTGGGACCGCTTCCGGCGCGGCGTGCCGGAGGCGGACCGGGCCGGCGATCTCGTCGCCGCCTACGCGCGGCTGCTCGAGAGCCCGGACGCCGAGGTCCGCGCACGGGCGACGCTCGACTGGCTCGCGTGGGAGGACGCCGTGATCTCGCTCGAGTCGAGCGGGTCGCCAGGGGCCTACAGCGACCGGCCGCCTGACGCCGCGCTCGCGTTCGTCCGCATCTGCACGCACTACTTCTCGCACGGCGCGTGGCTGGAGGAGGGCGAGCTGCTGGCGCACGCGGGACGGTTGGCCGGCATCCCGGGCGTGCTCCTCCACGGACGCCAGGACCTGGGCTCGCCGGTCGGTACCGCCTGGGAGCTGGCTCAGGCGTGGCCGGGCTCCGAGCTCGTCGTCGTCGACGACTCCGGCCACACCGGCAGCGACACGATGCGCGAGCTCACGCTGCAGGCGACGGCGCGCTTCAGCGGTCGACGCTGAGCGCAGCGCGTCACGTCAGGCGGTGACGGCCGTGACCACCCCCGCCACGAACGCGACGGCAAGCGTGAGCCGCCGGAAGGTTGCAGCGGGAAGCCGGAGGCCGAGGCTGGTGCCGATCGCGTTCGCGACGAGGACGCCCGGAAGCCACCACACGAAGGCGCGGCCGGCATCGCTGCTGAGCTGCCCTTCAAGCCCGAGGACGACGAGGCCGATCGCAGCCGTCGCGATGAAGTAGAGGGCGAGGTCGGCGATGAAGCCGCGGGCCGGAAGCCGTCGATGCGTCAGAAGCAGCGCCGGCGGGATCCCGATCAGGGACGTCGTCGTGCCGAGTAACCCGCCCGTGAAGCCGGCCGCGACGGACAGCCCGCGGACGCGAGGCGAGGGCTGACGTCGCTCGGACAGGGCAAGCGCCACAGCGGCGAGGGCGACCACGACGCCAACGGCCACCTGCAGGTCGTGCACGTCGACCGTGCCGAGTGTCCGCGAACCGATCCACAGGCCGGGGACTGCGCCCCCTACGAGGAGCGCGACACGCCGCCGGTCGATCGCGCCCCGAAGCCGCCACGCCACCGGCAGCCGCGTCGCGAGTGAGATCAGCAGGTTAACGGTGACGACGAACGGAAGCGAAAAGCCGGTGAGGAGGAGCGTCGGGGTGGCGATCAGCGCGAACCCGAAGCCGGAGGTGCCGGCGAGCAGCGAGGCGCCCGCGACGAGGAGTCCGCCCACGATCAGCACGGTCGGCCGCTATCCGCCGCTGTCGCCAAACTGCGCCCCGTGGCCGGAGCGAACGCAGATCCGAGGGCGAGGCGCGGGCTCTCGACGAAGGACGCATCGAAGCCGGTCGCCAGGTACAGCCAGGGGATCGCCGCCGCAGGCCTCGTCTTCACGGCCGGCCAGGGCGCGCACGACCCGGTGACGAACGTGCTGCCGGACGGGATCGAGGCACAGACGCGACGCACGCTCGAAAACGTGGACGCGATCCTGCGCGCCGGTGGCGCCTCACTCGCGTCCGCGCTCAAGATCACGATCTACCTCGCCCACCGGCAGGACTACGCGGCGATGAACGCCGTGTACGACACGTACATGCCCGACGCCCCGGCCGTGCGCACGACCGTGCAGGCGGGTCTGGGCAAGGGCATGCTCGTCGAGATCGACGCGATCGCGCTCGCCGAGGGCTGAGGCCGGTCAGCTCGCCGGGGCGTCCTGGTAGACGGTGACGACGTCTGTGTAGAACTCGATCGCCGCACGGCCCTGCTCGTGCGGCCCCCAGCCGGAGCCCTTGATGCCGCCGAACGGGACGTGCACGTCGGCGCCGGCGGTCTGGGAGTTGACGTGGAGGATGCCAGCCTGCGCCTCGGTCGTGAACCGCTGCACCGCGCGAAGGTCGCGCGTGAAGATCGCGGCAGCGAGACCGAAGTCGACGGCGTTCGAGCGGCGCAGGCCCTCATCGAGGTCGGCGATGCGGTAGAGGGAGACGACCGGCCCGAACACCTCCTCGCAGGAGAGGAAGGCGTCGTCCGCGACGTCTTCGAAGACGGTCGGCGCGACCAGGTAGGCCTGGTCGTGGATGCGTCCGCCGCCGGCGAGCACGGTGCCGCCCTCGGCCCGGCCACGCTCGACCGCCCCGAGGACGTCCTCGAGCGCGCCCTCGTTCACGAGCGGGCCGACCTCGGTCGCCGGATCAGCGGGGTCGCCGACGACGCCCGACTCCACCCGCGCGAGGAAGCGGCGCCGGAAGTCGTCGTACGCCTCGTCCTCGACGTAGATCCGCCGCGTCGCCGTGCACTTCTGACCCGCCGACCAGAAGGCGCCGGCGTACGCAGCCTCGACTGCGCGGTCGAGCTCGGCGTCGGCCATGACAAGCAGCGGATTGTGCCCCCCGAGCTCGAGCTGGACACGGCAGTTGCGAGCCGACGCCTCCTCTCGGACGCCGTGACCGACGGGGACCGAGCCCGTGAACGACAGCGCGCGCACTCCGGCATTGCGAACGAGCTCTGCGCCCGCCTCGGACCCGGAGCCCGTGAGCACGTTGAGGACGCCCGGCGGGACGCCGGCCTCTGCGAGGCACTCCGCCAGGTGGAGCCCGGTGCGAGGCGCCTCGTAGCCGAGCTTGAGCACGACGCCGTTGCCGTACGCCAGCGCGGGTGCCAGCTTCCAGACGGGGATCGCAGCGGGGAAGTTCCAAGGCGTGATCAGGCCGACGACACCCACCGGCCGCCTGCGAGTGAAGAGCGTCTGGTCCGGCACGGACGCCTCGTACACCTCGCCGGTCGGGCGCCAGCACTCGCCCGCGGCGAAGCGCAGGATCGTCGCGGCGCGGGACGCCTCCCCGCGTGCCTCGCGGAGCGGCTTGCCCATCTCCGCAGTCATGTCCTGGGCGACACGCTCTGCGCGCTCGTCGAGCGCCGCCGCGGCCGTCCGGAAGATCGCGGCACGCCGCTCCGCCGGCAGAGCGGCCCAGGCGGGCTGCGCCTCGCCCGCCGCAGCCACCGCGGCGGCCGCGTCGGCGGCGGTCGCCGCCGCGAACGTCCCGGTGACGACGTCGGGCCGCCACGGGCTCCGCTTCTCGTACGTGCGGCCGGACTCGCTCCCGCGCCACT
>CAVVCG010000039.1:0-7768 GCA_963746655.1 uncultured Actinomycetes bacterium
GTCGGCGCACCTCGACGTCGCGCACGACGCCGCCCTTGCCCACGGCGGCGCGTCCCGCCTCGAACTGCGGCTTGACCAGGACAAGTGCGCGCCAATCCCGTTCAGCGAGCGCGAGGGCCGGCGGCAGCACCGTCCGCGCGCTGATGAACGAGACGTCGCAGACGACGAGCGCGGGCGGGAACGGCAGCTCCTCGAGCGCGCGGGCGTTCGTGCGCTCGAGCACGGTCACCCGCGGGTCGCCGCGGAGCTTCGGGTGGAGCTGCCCGTAGCCCACGTCGACCGCGACGACCCGCGCCGCGCCCCGCTGGAGCAGGCAGTCGGTGAAGCCGCCGGTCGAGGCGCCCAGATCGAGGCAGTCGAGACCCGCGACGTCGAGACCCACGGCGTCGAGGGCGTTCGCGAGCTTTTCCCCGCCGCGCGAGACGAAGGGCGGCGGCGCCTCGACCGTCAGCTCGACGCTCTCGTCGACCTGCGCGCCCGCCTTCGAGTAGCCCGGCACGAGCCCGGCGAGGACGAGCGCCTGGGCCTGCGCACGGCTCTCCGCGAGCCCGCGCTCGACGAGCAGGACGTCCAGCCGCTTCTTCACGCGGTGCGCCTCGCGGCGATCCAGATCGCGGCGGTCGCAGCGAGTAGAACGGCCCAGGCGACGGTCGGCCGCGGCTCGAGCACGCTGGGAATCTGCCAGCTCGCCCAGCCGCGCTTCCAGACCTGCTCGATCCAGAGGTCGTTGGCGATGTTGCCGAGGCCGTAGCAGAGCATGAGCGCGAGGTATCCCGTCAACGCCGTGCGGAGGCCGCGCAGGCGCACCTCGCCGAGCGTGCGCGAGAGCAGCAGCGCGGTGAGGACGAGCAGGTAGCCGTCCATCCCGTGATGGTGGCCGTGGTGGACGGTCGGCAGGTACGGAACGACGCCGGGGGTCGGCCGGGCGGTGTGGAAGATGCTCCCGAGCACGGGCACGCCGTTCAGGAAGAAGCCGAGATCCGCCGCGACCCACGGCGCCACGACCACGAGCAGCACCACGGCGATGACGATGCGCGCGATGTCGCCGCGGCGGCGGCCCAGTCCGAGAGACACCGCCCGAGCGCGCGACGGCGATCGTGAGCACGAGCGTGAGCAGGACGCCGATCGCGGCGAGCGCGTTGACCGGCTTCGCGTCGAGGTTCGCCTGCGAGACGACCCCGGGCCAGAAGACGACGGCGCACAGCATCGCGGCGACCACGCCCACCGCTCTGAGGCCGCGGCGCAGCCGCCCGTAGATCACCGCGAGGATCGCGATCGCGACGAGCGCGGTCGGGAAGTTCAGGAAGACGAGCGCCCGGCTCGCCCCGCCGGCGAGCCCGTTCCCGGACACGTGGTAGAGCTCGTGCGCAGGGAATCCGCGCGTACGTGACGAGAATCTCGACGGCGACGCACCGCGAAGAGCAGCCAGACGGCGAGCACCTCGGCCGGGAGCGACGTGGCTCTGCGGTCGGAGGCGCTCATCGAAGCGGCCGGCAGGTCGGCCCGTGCACGGCCGTTCGCCTTGGCGACTTCCTGCCGGACGAGCGCCGTGAAGTCGACCTTCCCGAGGCGCGTGACAGGTAGCTCGCGCAGGAACTCGACCTCGCGGGGGCAGGACCACTTGAGTAGCTGCACGCGGCAGTGCTCGATCAGCGCCGCGGCCAGCTCGGCGTTCCCTGCGGACGGATCCTTCAACACGACGAACGCCTTGATGCGCTCTCCTTGGGCTTCCTCCGGGACACCGACGACACACGCATCCGCGACGGCCGGATGCTCGCACAGTACGGCTTCGACCTGTGCGGGATACACGTTGAAGCCGGACGACTTGATCATCCGCTTGAGCCGGCTCGCGAAATAGAGGAAGCCGTCCTCGTCCATCCGCCCGATGTCGCCGGTGTGGAGCCACGTCCGGCCGTCGGCGTGCACCTTGAGGGTGGCCGCGGTCGCCTCGGGGTCGTCCAGGTAGCCCAGCATCACCGCGGGACCGGAGACGCAGATCTCACCGTCCTCCCCGGGTGCGAGCTCCTCGTCGCCTCCGGGGCGGCAGATCGTCGCCAGCGTGTCGGGAAACGGGACTCCCGCGCTGCCCTCGCGGTACTCGTGGAGGGGAGTGCCGATGATCGCGGTCACCGCCTCGGTCAGCCCGTAGCCCTCGAGCAGCCTGACAGTGCCGCCGCCCTCTGCGACGAGACGCTCGAAGCGCTCCTTCACCGGCCTCGGCAGCGTGTCGGCGCCCGAGAACGCGGCTCGCAGGCAGGACAGGTCGGCCCGCACGGAGCGAGGGATCGCGGGACAGCGTGTCGTACAGCGTCGGCACGCCGGCCATCAGCGTGGGCCGCTTCGTCCTGATCAGCTTCGCGACCGCCTCCGCGCTGAACGCCGGCACCATCACGACCTTCGCGCCGCTCATGAGCGGCGCGTGGATCAGCGCGCCCAGGCCGAAGCCGTGGAAGATCGGCAACACGGCGAGGACGATGTCGGACTCTCCCAGCCCGACCCACGCGGCAAGCTCCAGCCCCTCGCTGATGAAGTTCTGGTGCGACAGCATGATCCCCTTGGGAGATCCGGTCGTGCCGCCGGAGAAGAGGATCGCCGCGAGGTCGTGGGTGTCGACGCGTGCGCGGAGGCGCCGCCGGATGCTCCTCCGCCATCAGCCGCGACCACCACTGCACGTCGGCGTCCGGCGGGACGCGCGGGATCTTGCGCCCGCGCGTCAGCCAGAACCCGAGCCGCTTCGCCGCAGGGAGGCCGTCGGTGATGCGGGCGAGGACGAGAGTCTCGAGCCACGTCCGCGAGCGGATCTCCGCAAAGGCGCCGTAGAACGCGTCGAGCGTCAGCGCGACGCGCGAACGGCTCAGGTTCAGGTACCTCTCGATCTCGCTCGCAGTGGAGAGGGGATGGATCATGGCGGCGACGGCTCCGAGCTTCCCGGCGGCGTAGAAGGCGATCACGGCTTGCGGCGAGGTCGGCATCGAGATCGTGATCCGGTCGCCCGCGCCGAGCCCGAGCGCGGCGAGCCCGTCCGCGCACCGGTCGATCGCCTCGCCCAGCTCGCGGTAGGTCGCCGTCGTGCCCAGGAAGTCGTAGGCGATCGCGTCGGGCGTCCGTCGGACGGTCGCCATCACGGCGTCGACCATGGTCACCTGCGGGTAGTCGAGCGTCGGCGGGACCTCGCCGTAGTGGCTCAGCCACGGGCGGGCCGCGCTCACGGGTCGCGCACGCTCCGCGCGGCGGGCTCGGCCGGTGCCTCCAGCGGCGGCTCGAAGGCGGCGGGGTCTTCGAGATAGGCGCGCACGCTCTTCCCCAGCCGTGCCGCGTGCGAGCCGTCGAGGTACCGGTGGTCCATCGTCGCGGACACCGTCAGCATCGGCCGCGCCACGATCTCGCCGTCGACGACGACCGGCTTCGGCTCGATCTCTCCCACGAGCGCGAGGACCGGCACCCGGTACAGCGGCGAGAGCGGCCCGTACGCATGGTGGACTCCGAAGGTCCCCACCGAGCTGACCATGGCGCTCCCGAATGCCTGCCGCGGCAGCCCGAACCGCTTCAGGTCGACGTTCCTGTCGGCCGTGAGCCAGGTGCCGAGCCGCAGGACCGGGCCGAGCAGCCACGTCGGCGTGGCGTCGAGCAGGCTCTTGCTCTTCCCGAGCTCGGCGTCGTCGCCGGTGCGAACCCGCGCGACACGGCCCGCGAGCTCGTTCGCGATCTCGACGACGTGCTTGCGATCAGCATTCACGACCTTCACACCCGAGAGGTCCTTGCCTCCCTCGGTCGAGACGATGAAGAAGATGTCGACCGACTCCCGCGGGATGAACCGCCCCCGGACGAGCCGCGTGTTGAGCTCGGGGTGCTCGGCCAGAGCGCGACGCGAGCGCCTTGCCGACGAGGTGCGTGACCGTGACCCGCACCCCGCGTGCAGCCGGCGAGGCTCCTCGACGAATGCCAGCAGCGCGCCCGCGTCGATCTCGAGGTCACCGTAGATCTGCGGATCGTTGGGATGGCCCCACGTCGCCGTCGCGATCTTGCGCCAGCCCCGGGCCTTCATCGGAGACTCCCGACGGGACCGCGTTCCATCCCCGGCACGACGTCGCGCGTCCACGCATCCGGGAGGACGATCGTCGCCGCGACGACGCCGGCGAGGAAGCCGCCGACGTGGGCGAAGAACGCGATGCCGACGACGCCGCCCGGATGGCTGAGGGCGTAGCTTCCTTCGAGCGCCTGCAGGAGGAACCAGACCCCGAGCAGCCCGAGGGCAGGGATGCGGAGGAAGAAGGCAGGCATCAACCACGTGAGCACGCGCTGGAACGGCCGCGCAACGATGTACGCAGCGATCACACCCGAGATCGCGCCGCTCGCGCCGATGGTCGCGATCGTGCCCTCGTTCGGCGCGAACGCGAGCGTCAGCCCGCCCTGCAGCGCATCGGCGGCGAACCCGGCGACGAGGTACATCGCGAGGTACCGGACCGGCCCGAAGAGGTCCTCGACGACAGGGCCGAGAACCGCGAGGAAGACCATGTTGCCCACGAGGTGCGACCAGCTGCCGTGGGTGAAGACGGACGTGAGCGACTCGACGGGCCACGGGAGGCCGGTGTCCGGGCAGCTTCCGTTGACTCCGCACGGCTTGAACCCGAGCGTGTCGGCGGCCTCGTCGACGCCGATGGGGAGCTCGTACGCGAGCCACACGATCACGTTCGCGACGATCAGCCCGAGGGTGACCCACGGGAACCGCCTCGGCCTCGTGAGATCTCCGAGCGGCAGCACGGCGCCTCAGCTCCCCAGCCGTTCGCGGGCGTCGTAGTAGAAGTAGCACCAGGCGGCGCCGACGACCGCCAGCACGCTACTGACCGGCACGCTGACCAGCAGGAGCGCGAGAGCACAGGCGAGGGCGTAGGCCACGATCCCCGCATCCGAGACGACGGTGGTCACGATCCAGGACGCGATCCCGAGTGCGACGCCGACCGTCGCAGCAAGCGTGAGCGCGCTCCCGAGGAAGAAGACGAAAGTCTGGCCGGTCAACTTACGGGTCAGGCGCCAGCTCCGCCGGAACGCGCCGAACACGCGGTCGTCCTCGAGCACGATCGCCGGCACGACCAGCCCGAAGCGCGCGACGAGGACGAGGAGGACGAACAGCGTGTAGACGGAAAGCGCTGCCATGGCGGCGAGCAGCAGCAGCGCGACCGTGAGCCCGTTCACGCGAACGGACGCGCGTCGCACGGCGTCGAACGGGTGGATCCGCTCTCCCGTCCGCACCGCGTCCACCGCCGTCACCATGACGGCCTGAGTCCAGTAGACCCCGCTCACGAACAGGAGCAGGGCAAGCTCGAGCCAGTAGACCGCGGCTCCAGCCTCCTGCTCGAGATCACCGCCGAAGTCCGCGATCAGCAGCGGGATGAGCACGGTCGCGATCACCAGCAGCCCGAGGTACACGAGAAACGGGGGGCCGATCAGCGCGCGTGGACGACTGCGAACAAGCCGTCCGGCCCGGCGCCACTGCCCCGTCCCCGGACGCCGCCCGGGCCCGAACAGATCCTCGAGCCCGGCGGCGGTCGGCTGCAACGCCTTCGGCGCCCGCTCGGCCTGCGGCAGGACCGAGACGGTGCTCCGTGAGAGGCGGTCGTGCCACGCGCGATCGTCAGAGCTCGCCGCCAGCGAGATGAGATCGGCGAACAGGGGCACCACGAGAAACGCCGCCAGGAGGCCTCCGTAGGAGCGGCTCAGTGCCCGCCACACACCGACGCGCTCGCCCGAGCCGGCGTCCCGAACGCTGATGCCGAGCTCGTGCTGGCCCGGGGTGGCGCCGGGACCGCCCTCCGGACCGCCGAACGCGTGATAGAGCGCGAAGTAGAGCGGCCCGACGAGGAGCACCCAGACGACGATGACCCAGAGCGCGACGTCCGCGTTGGTCAGCGACAGCCCGACCCCGAAGACGAGGAGGAGACCGGCGAACAGGAGGGTAAGGTCGAGCGCCAGCGCGACGGCGCGCCGCGCGACCGTCCGCCGGCGTCGCTTCTGGCACAGACTCTCGCGCCTGCACCGCCACAGTGCCTCCTACGAGCAGTACCTCTCTTGTACCGCCGCGCGGCGCCGATTACATCGGCGGAACCACCGATCTGCCGACGACGGCGTGCTCAGGCCGTGCGGGCCTTGAGCCCGCCCACGATCTCCTCGAGCACCGAGGTGTCCGCGTCGATCTCCTCGAGCGCCGCCTGGGCGCGCTCCGCGGCCTCGTCGGCGAGCCGTCGCGCCTCCGCGGCGCCGTGGGTGACCACGTAGCCGTCGCCGTCGAGGATGTCGTCCACGATCTGGAACAGGAGGCCGAGCTCGCCGCCGAACGCGCGCCACGGCGCCTGGTCAGCCTCGGGTACTTCGGCGACCCAGAGCGCGAGCCCCACCGCGGCCGCGAACAGGCAGCCCGTCTTCAGCCTGTGCAGCGTCTCCTCGTCGGGCGCGGTGCCGGTGACGTCGAGGTACTGGCCGCCGATCATCCCGAGCGTCGCCTGGGCGAGCTCGCGGCCCGCGTGCGGGGTCGGGTACGAGAGCACGAGCCGGAACGCCTCCGCGAGCAGCGCGTCGCCGGCCAGGATCCCGACCGCCTCCCCGTATTGCGCCCAGGTGCTCGGGCGGCCGCGGCGCAGCTCGTCGTCGTCGAGCGCGGGCAGGTCGTCGTGGACGAGCGAGAACGAGTGGACGAGCTCGAGCGCCGCGGCGGCGGGGAGCGCCCGCTCGGGCGGAGCGCCGGCGGCCTCGGCGGTCGCGAGGCAGAGCACCGGCCGCACCCGCTTGCCTCCGCCCTCGAGCGCGTAGCGCACGGACTCCGCCTGACCGTGCAGCTCGGGCGTGAGCGCCAGGCCGCCGAGGTACTCCTCGACGAGAGCGCGGAGCTCGTCAGGCGTCAGCATCGGCCTCCGCCTCGCGCTTCGCGCGCGCTAGCTCCGCCTCGACCTCCTTCGCGATCTCGGAGAGCCGCGCGAGGATGTCGATCGCCTTGTCGGGGTCGTCGTCCTCGTCGAGCGCCTCGAGCTCGGCGCGCGTGGCGTCGAGCTGCGCGAGCAGCGCTTCCGCCCGCTGGAGAGACTCTTCGGCGGTCATGCGACTCGCTCCCGCGCTATCCGTCCCAGGATGCCGTTCACCAGGCTTCCAGCCTCGTCGCTCGCGTAGCGCTTTGCAAGCTCGACCGCCTCGTTGATCGCGACCTCGGCGGGCACGCTCTCGGACTCGAGCTCGTAGATCCCGATCCGCAGCACGTTGCGCTCGACCGCGCCGAGGCGGTCGGCCGGCCATCCCTCCGAGGCGGCCGAGATCCTGGCGTCCAGCTCCGCTGCCTGCTCGGTGACCGCCTCGGCAAGGTCGCGCGCGAACGGGTCGATCTCGCCCTCGTAGAGCGAGGCGAGCGGCTGCCCGGTCACGTCCGACTGGTACAGGAGGAAGAGCGCCGTCCGCCTGGCCGCGCGCCGCCCACTCACGCGCGCCCCTCGCCGGCGGCGGCTCCCGCCGGGCGAAGCCCGGCTCCGCCACCGCCTGACGCCGCTGACGGCACGGTGCTCTCCGGCCCCGTGTTACTCACACTGTGACCTCCGGCCCCGCACCGCCAGCGACGCCCGAGGAACGCGCGAGCAAAGGTTGGCACCGAGCGTCTCACGGACCTACCTCCACCACCGTGACGTCGACGGCGTCGACGACCAGCCCGCACATGCCCGCGAGCCCCGAGGTGACGTTCATCTGCACGTCGCGCGCGAGCTCGGGGAGGACGGCCCCGATCGGAGCGGTC
>CAVVCG010000040.1:0-51140 GCA_963746655.1 uncultured Actinomycetes bacterium
GTGCAAGTCGGACACGAACGACTCCTTCGACGGCATCTCGCTAGGCCACGAGGGGGGTCGAGCCGCCCTCGCGGGTGTCGGCGTACCAGCCTGCGACGCGCCAGCTGTGCCCGTCGCCGGGCCAGGCGTTCCCCTCGTCGGTGCGGAGCTCGATCAGGTAGTGAAATGCGCGCGGCGCACCCGGCCGGTACAGGAAGACGTCGTAGATGGCCTGCCCCAGGCCGCCCGCCGGGTTCCGCCTGTAGGAGGTTCGGTTCCAGTCGATCGGGACCGCGTTCGCCGGGTTCGGATGCGCAAGCCACTGCGAGCAGCTCTCGTTCCGGCGGAAACCGGGCGTGACGATGTTGTAGGCGTCGCCGAGGTCGCGCCGCTCGACGGCGCCGAGCAGGAACCGCCTGGTCACGGACACCGGATCGTCGAGGCGCCTCGCGCCGGCAGAACAGCCCCTCCGATCCGTCTGCCCGCCGACGATGACAACCGACGCGACACCTAGGGTCGCCGCCAGCGACAGGACCGTCCAGCCGAGGACGACGCGACGGCGGAGAGACGAGCCATGCAGCAATCGATGGAGCAGGACGAGCTCCTTCCCGTATCAGAACGCTACCCCGAGTGCCGGCACCGGGCGGACTCGCTCGCCCGGCACACGCCTGGGTAGGGTTCCCGCGATGCGACGGTGGTCAAGCGGGTCGCACCGCGCGCTGCTCGTTCTCCTGCTGGGTGCGATCTCGCCTGACGCTCGCCGGCGGCTCGAGCGCGACGCGCGTGAACGCGCGTGGCTCGGGCCGGCTGCCCCGCGGCCAAGGGCACGGCGGCGGTCGCGGCTCCTCGCTTCGTGCGGACGATCGCGACCGGCGAGACGGGCTGGTTCGCGTCGCCCAGCCTCGTCGATCTGAACGGCGACCGGCGTCTTGAGATCGTCGCGCCGTTCTACTCGACGTTCGTCTTCGACGCGAAGGGGCGCCCGCTCGGCAGGGGCACCGCCACGAAGGGGCGGGTCTACGCTCCGGGCGTCGTCGCGGACCTCGACGGCGACAAGGTGCCGGAGATCGTGGTCGGCGGGAACGAGGGGACCGTGGCGGCCTACGAGTTCGTCGGCGGTCGCCTGCGACTCAAGAGCGGTTGGCCCGCCTCGACCTGCAGCGGAGGCCAGTGCCCCGAGGCGCGCGGGATGGCGGCCGCGGATCTCGACGGCGACGGCCGAGTCGAGGTCGTCGTCACGACGACGAACACCTCGTCGACCGGATCGCAGGTGTTCGTGTTCGACGCGTCCGGGCGGCTGTACCGGCCGAAGGGTGCGCCCGCGACCGCCTGGCCGCGCTTCAACAGGCTCTCCGGCAAGGGCAACGACGCCGACTTCAACGGCGTCGGCAACCACGGCTACGGCGCCTACGGCGAGAACGTCGGGATCGGCAACCTCGACGACGATCCGCAACTCGAGATCGTCGTGACGTTCGACAACCACCAGATCAACGTCTTCAACAACGACGGCACGTCGGTGCTCGCATCGCCGTGGTACACGAACCGGCAGACCGGCTTCGCCGGCCGTCGGCTCGGCTGGGGACAGTTCATCCGCTGGCTGAGCCCGGCGGTCGAGGACAACCACTACCACCGCCACGTCGGCCCGTGGCCGGACATCCGTTCGACGATGTGGCTGCAGTGGACGGCTTCGCCGCCGTCGGTCGCCGATCTCGACGGCGACGGGCGCAACGAGGTGATCGGCCTCCCGAACGCGGAGATGAAGGAGCCGTACGAGACGCAGGCGTACGCGTTCATGGTGCTCGACGGCGCCCAGCGCGGCGGGGCCCGCTCGGCGCGCAGGCACAGCGGATTCGTGACGCCGCCGCTCTCCGGCAAGCCGGCCGTGCGCGGCGACGGCGACTGGTATCCGCCGAGCGGGATCCCGGCCCCCACAGTCGTCGACATCGCCGGCGACCGGCGGCCCGAGATCGTCGCGTCGGTGCCGGACGGCTCGGTCTACGCGGTCGGCCCCACCGGCAAGCGGCTCTGGCGCTACGACTACGCGCACGGCGCCCCGAAGACGTTCGCCTCCGAGGTGGTGGCCGCCGACCTCAACCGGGACGGCACGCCCGAGCTGGTCTTCGGCACGTACGCGCTCGCTCCCGGCTCCGGTCGACTCGTCGTCCTCTCGGCCGCCGGCAAGCTGCTGTACGACGTTCGCCTGCCACATCAGCGCGTCGACGGGAACGGAATCGGCGTCCCGGCTGCGCCGTCGATCGGCGACCTGGACGGCGACGGGCGGCTCGAGATCGTGCTCACCACGTTCGACCACGGGATCGACGTGTACCGCGTTCCGGGCTCGGGCGCGAACTGCCTGCCGTGGCCCACCGGCCGCGGCAACGTGCTACGCAACGGTATGGGTCCCGCCACCGCGCGCTGACCTGCGTTCGGTGACGCGGCGACCGTTCGCGAAGGCGCCCTCCTGGATCAGCGTGCGGTCGTCGACCTCGACGGTCGGCCGCAGCAGGATGCCGTCGATGTGGACCGTCGCGACGTTGGCTCCTCCGAACGAGGCGCTCGTCCCGAACGCGAGGTGCGCGGTCCCGACCACCTTCTCGTCCTCGAGGATGTTGCCGGTCAGGGTGGCTCGAGGGTTGGTGCCGATCCCGAGCTCTGCGATCAGCCGGCCAGTCGGGCCGCCGGCGTCGAGCGTGCAGAGCAGCCACTGCGCGGCCCCGCCTTCGGCCTCGATCGCGCGTCCCTCGGCGAGCGTGACCCGAAGCGGCTCGCGCAGCATCCCGTAGCCTGCGAGCGCCCCGTCGAAGACGACCGTCCCTTCACCGCTCGTCTCGATCGGAGCGATGAAGGCCTCGCCGGCCGGGAGATTCCCCCAGGCCGCTTCGGCTTGCAGGTTCCCGTCGTCGCTGATCCCGACGCGTCCCTCAAGGCTGAGGACGAGATCGGTGCCCGCGGGTGAGGTCACACGACAGGTCGAGGCGGCGCTGAGCTCGGCCGCGATTCCCACGCCCGCCCGCTCCAGCTCGCCGTAGTCGACCGTTAGGGCGCGCATGAAGATCTCAGGCGTGATCCCCGGCATCGTCGCGATTCGAGCGCCACGGCCGGTCGCCTGCCGGCGTGCGCGGGTGTGACTGATCGAGAAGGTGGTCGGCGCGAAGATCGCGGTCGCGTCGGCCATCGCCTGTGCGACGAATGGCGGCGGCTCTTCCCCGTCACGCGTCAGGGTCGGGTATTCGACGATGCGAACGTGACTCGTCACGCCTCGGGTCGCCGCGGCGAGCGACTCTGCGATCTCGCGTTGCTCCGCGTTGCAGAGGACGAGCGCGTCGTCGGTCGATCTCAAGCCGAGACACCGCACCGCCGCCTCGGCTGCTGTAACCAGATCGGGATCGAATTGCGCCATGCGACTAGCCGACTGCTTCGGCGCGCCGCTGCTCGCGACCTCTTTCCGGGAGTCGCGACGGCGCTGTCTCCTCTCCCGGCGGAGCTTCGTCCGTGTGCTCGCGGTGCACCGCGACCGCTGCGACGACGAGCGCGACCGCGAGGAGCTCGGACGACGAGGGGATCTGTGCGAGCACGACGATGCCGACGACGGTCGCGGTCGCCGGGAGAAGCGAGACCATCAGCGAGTAGGTCGCCCGGCTCAGCCTGGCCATCGCAAGCTGATCGCACACGTACGGGATGACCGACGACGCGATTCCAACGCCGACGCCTGCCGCCACCGCCACAGGATCGAGCAGCGCAGGAGCCGCGCTCCAACCGCCGATCGGCGTGATCGCGATCGCGGCGATCAGCATGGCCGCCGCGAGGCCGTCGATCTGCCCCATCGCGGAGCTGCGCGAGACCCGATGGGCGAGCACGATGTAGAAGGCGAAGAGCGCTGCGTTTACGAAGGCGAAGGCGACCCCGACGGGTGCTCGCTCGAGCCGAACGTCCGTGAGCAGATAGACACCGGCTACGGCGAGCGCGAGCGCAAGCGCATTTCTGGGGGAGCGGACGCCGAGTGCGGCCAGCCCGATCACGGGCAGGAACTCGATCGCGGCAACGGTGCCGAGCGGGAGCTGGTCGATCGCGATGTAGAAGCAGGCGTTCATGAGCGCGAGCACGCCGCCCATGGCGAGGAGCGTGCGCCTCCCCTCGCGGTCGAGCACGGCGAGGCCGCGCCACGGGCGGCGCCAGGCCGCGAAGATCGCCGCCGCGCTGACGATCCGCAGCCAGGCGACGCCGGGTGGGTCGACCCGGGCGAACAGCAGAACCGCGAACGCCGGCCCGAGGTAGTGGAAGATCGCGCTCCCGACGAAGAAGCCGGCCGGCGGCGCGCCGGCCAGCCGGTCCCACGATGGCAAACGTGTCATGCCTGAACGGTCGCTGTCAGGGCCGCGCCAGAGGAAGGGTCGAGCTAAGGTGTTTGCCGCGATATGGCTAAGGAGCAACGGAAGAGACGCGCCAACGCCTACGAAGGCTCGCTACTGGACGCGATCGACCGTCGGCTGCTCGAGGAGCTGGCGGCGGACGGACGGCTCACGATCGCCGAGCTCGGACGCCGCATCAGCCTCTCCGCCCCCGCCGTGGCAGAGCGTGTGCAGCGACTCGAGCGGACCGGCGTGATCACCGGCTACCAGGCCGTGATCGATCCAAAGGCGATCGGCTACCCGATCGCGGCCGTCGTGCGCGTGCGACCCGCGAGCCGGCAGTTGCAGAAGATCCCCGAGATCGCCCGCGCCACGCCGGAGGTCGTCGAGTGCTACCGCATCACGGGCGAGGACTGCTTCTTCCTCAAGCTCCACCTGCATTCGATGGACGACCTCGAGGAGATCCTCGACCGGTTCGTCGTTTACGGGCAGACGACGACCTCGATCATCCACTCGGCACCTGTCGCGAACCGGCCGCTCCCGCTCGTCGAGCACGACCGCACGAGTTCTTAGGTCTCTCTCAAGGGAATCTTAGGTGCGGGTGGTCTTCTTCTCGTAACGAGAAAGGAGGTAACGCCATCTCCCCACGCACAGTGATCGCGATGCTCGCCGCCTGCGGCGTGCTTGCCGCCGGCGCTGGAGGCGCACTGGCAGCATCCGGCGGAAACTCCGCTTCGACAGGGAGCACGCCGGCGGCGACCACAACGCCCACCACTCCGACCACGCCGAGCACCCCGCCCGCCCACTCGGACGGGAACTGCCCCAACATGGGCTCAGGATCGAGCTCGAACTCGAGCTCGGACACCGGGTCGATGTCGTACGGCAGCCCCACGGTCTGAGCCGCATCGCGACCAGACGCCGCGGCGCCCTGCTCCTCGTCGCCGCCCTGCTCTCCGGCTGCGGCGCCGGCGGGGCGCGCGCGCCGCGGCAAGCCGACCGGCTCGTCCCGATCGGCCTGGGGATCAACGGACCGCCGACGATGGCGGCCACCCTCTATGCGACGGGCGTCCCGCACCCGGCCGCCTTCGCGTTCGACGGCAGCGGCCGTCTCTGGGTCGCCGGCTCGGGGGCAACGGCGCACGAGGCGGACGGCATCTTCCGCGTCGCGGCGCCGGGCGCGCGGCCCGTGAAGGTCGCGGGCGGTTTGACGGCGCCGCTCGGCCTCGTGTGGGTCGGAGGAACGCTCTATGTCAGCTCGCTCGGCCGGGTGACGGCGTTCGGCCAGCTCCATGGGACGCGTTTCGGCACTCGGAGGACGATCCTCCGCGGACCGGTCGTCGGCGGCGAGAACAACAACATCGCCCTGGCGCCTTCCGGGCGCCTGCTGATGGGCGTCTCCGCGTCGTGCGACCACTGCACGCCGAGCTCGAGCTGGTCGGCGTCGATCGTCTCGTTCCGCGTCGACGGAAGCGACTTGCGCCTCGTCGCGCGTGGGATCCGCGCTCCCTACGGCCTCGCGCTGGCCCCGGACACGGGTGACCTGTTCGTGACCATGAACCAGCGCGACGATCTCGGCACGGCAACGCCGGGAGACTGGCTCGGCCTCGTACGGCAGGGCCAGGACTGGGGGTTCCCTCGCTGCTACGGCCAACGGACCGCCTCCTGCGCACGTGTCCCGAGACCGGTGGCGGTGCTCGACAAGCACGCCGCGGCCGGGGGCGTGGCGCTCGTCGACGACCGGGTCGGCGGGATCGATTCCCCGTCCGCACTCGTCGCCGAGTGGCAGCTCGGGAAGGTGCAGCGGGTGCCCCTGAGGAGGTCAGGCTCGAGCTACCGTGGCCAGGCAACGCCCTTCCTCTCCGGGCTCGTGCATCCGCTTCCGATCGCGACCACGCCGGACGGGAGCATCCTCGTCGGTGATTGGAGCAACGGGAGGATCTACCGCATCGTCGCGCGTTGAGGACGAGAGCCTTCACCTGACCCCTCCACCTGGAAGGAATGTCGAAAGATCGGCGTCCAGTGAGCGATGCCGTTCTTGAAGCTCGAAGGCGAAGGCCCGGGCGTCCCGGAGGTCGTCCTCAAGCAGGTCGGCCCGAACTCGTTCCAGTTGCTGCACGGGTTCCGATACCAGGTACCGCCGAACGGCGTCATCCACCTCGTACCGGCGCACGATCCGAACCGGCCGCCCACCGATCCCAACAACAGCACCGACCTCGCGTCGGTCCCGTTCTGGCTCTGGTGGTTCGTGGCCAGCTACGGCCTCCACACGCGGGCCGCGCTCCTGCACGACCAGCTCGTCGACGTGGCGCAGATCGACCGCGTCGAGGCGGACCGCGTTTTCCGCCTCGCGCTCGAGGAGTCGAAGGTACGGTGGATGCGGCGCTGGCTGATGTGGACGGCGGTGAGCCTCGCGACGATGGTGTTGAAGCGCCGGGTGCGGTTCGCGGCGTTCGTCGGGGCGCTTGTCTTGCTGACCGCATTCCTCGTGGGGTGGGCACTCGGTTGGCTCTCGGATCTTCCGGGCGATGTTCCCGCCTGGGCGCCGGCGCTGCTCGTCTTCCTCGCGGGGTTCGTCTTCGGCCTTCTCTGGCCGCTCACCGTGCTGGGGCTGCTGCTGATCACCTGGCCGACGATCCTCGTCTGGGCCGTCCTCGTCGTTGTCTGGCTGCTCGATTCCGCGAAGGCCGTGTGGAACAAGGTGCGCGGCCGGCCCTTCGAGCGTCCGCCGCTTCTCCCGCCCTGCGCGCCGGGACACCGTTTCTGAGCGTCGCTTCGGCTCGACCTCAGACGCCCCGTTGCAGCCAGTGCTGGTACCAGATCCCCCCGTCCGAGACGACGGTCCAGCCGTCCCGCTCGAGCTCGGCGAGAAGATCGGCGAGAGCCCGCTGCGCGCCGGCGCCCGGCCTCTCCTCGGAGCGCAGGCGGAAGTACCTCGACACGGCGAATGCCTCGTCGGATCCACGGAAGGTGGCGTACAGCTGGCACTTGACGAAGCCCCGCCAGAGCCTGATCTCGCACCCCTCCAGCTCACGCTGTCTTTCAAGGGTCTGCACAGTCGGCTGCGCTGGGCGCTGTCGTTCGACGGGGACGTCGCCTTCGTGCCTGGCCGTCGAGACGCGGCGCGGCTCCTCGACGACCGCCCGTCCCGGGCCTGGCAACCGTCGCCACCGCGTGCGCCAGGACAGCATCGAGCTGGAGCGACGCCGCCCCGATCCGCGCATCTCCGCTCCCTCGGGGACGGCAGTCTCCGCAGACTCCATAGCCCTCTCCCGTCAAACCGCAGAACCCCAGACGCCTGCTCCTTCTTACAGCACCTTCGAGCCCGAGACAAGTGCGCCGACGAGTACGCCACTCCAGATCGCTGCGCGGTCGAGTGCAGCGTTTGTCGCGAACTGTTTGCCGCAAACTGCGGCCGGAGCTCCGCGGCGGCACTTGCACTCGGACCGGCCGTTCGTGCACGCTCGCGCTGCAGAGGCCCCACTAATCTCGAGGCTTGGGATTTGGCCGCAAGTCCCTGTGCAAGCACCCGCCGCACACGCTTCGAGATCTGTGGGGCCCGATACGATTTTCAGCACAGATCGCCCTGCTGTTCAAGGCGCCGGTCCGATGTGTTTCCCGACGGCAACCACCTGTCCGGACCAGCGAGCCGGCCGCGCCCCAGGCTTGCGGCCAAACCCGTTGCACGCCGGCTCTGTCCGGAGCCGGCAGGGGTACGCCGCCGGCCCCAGATCTCTCCCGCCCGCGCCTCGAAGCATGGGCGAGTCCCGCAACGGTAGCCAGCGCGGGGCGTCGTGTCGACCCCGACCGTTGCAGCACCCACCGTAGAGCACGCGGCGGGCGCGCCGGACCGGGCGCCGCATCCCAGGTCCGGCGTCACCGCAGGTCCCGCCGCGATGCTGCCGTCGCGCCCTTCGCCGCAGGAGGGCTGCGTTGACGGTGAGTGGACTCTACGCCCGCCCGGGAGGAAAACGGGGCAGCGTGCGGTGGGAATCCGGTAAGAAGCTCTAACTGAATGACCACGCGCTGGCTGGACGTGCTGGGCGAGTGCGACGCAAGGACGCAGGGCGCGCCGATAGCAGCGCTATCGGCGCAACCGAGGACGCCGCATCGCGCCGACCAGCGCGTTCAGACAGCCCGTGCTTCGTTCTGTTAGAGCTTCTAGGAGCCTGCTAGGCTGCGCTCGCCCGGTCGCGCTAGGTGGGGAGCTAGCGGTTCTCTGAACCCGCAATCCGCTCAAGCGGGGCCGAACGCCGTCCGAGGGGTGGGTCCCTCGGGGGCCTGGGCTCGCGCACGCAGCGTCGATGGTCGGGTTCCGTGCACTGGGAGCGTTCGAACCGCGTCAGGTCCGGAAGGAAGCAGCGCTAAGGACTCCCTCCCAGGTGACACGGGCAGGCCCGACCGGAGCCGGCGACACGAGTTCCTCCCCGGGGGGTCGCTTCGAAGCCGGAGCGCGCGACCGGGCATCCGTTTCCGGGCTCGGCCGCCCCTCGCCGGGGCCTTCGCCTCCGCCGGCCTCAGCCGGCGGATTCGGCGCCATCGGGCGAAGCCCGGCGGCGCCGGCAGCATCGCCTCTCGGAGGAGCATCGGCGGTAGTGCGAGGTCCCCGGCGGGCGCGGCAGCGCCGCAGTTCGACGGGGACCGTAGAATCGACCCGTGACCGCGCTCTACCGGAAGTACCGCCCGCAGACGTTCGAGCAGGTCGTGGGGCAGGACGCCGTCACCCGGACGCTCACCAACGCGATCGACGGCGGGCTCGTGCGCCAGGCCTACCTCTTCGCCGGGCCGCGCGGGACGGGCAAGACGTCGCTGGCGCGGATCCTGGCCAAGGGCCTCAACTGCGCCGAAGGGCCCACGTCGGCGCCGTGCGGCGTCTGCCACGCCTGCACCTCGATCTCGGGCGGAACGTCACTCGACGTGATCGAGATGGACGCGGCCTCGCAGCGCGGCATCGACGACATCCGCGAGATCCGCGAGCGCGTCGTCCTGCAGCCGGTGGAGGGCGGCTCGAAGGTCTACATCCTCGACGAGGCGCACCAGCTCACCGATGCCGCGTGGAACGCGCTCCTGAAGCTCATCGAGGAGCCTCCGCCCCATCTCGTCTTCGTCTTCTGCACGACCGAGCTGCAGAAGGTGCTGCCGACCGTGCGCTCGCGCTGCCAGACGTTCGTCTTCCAGCGCCCCCGGCTGCCGGAGATCGTCCGCTACCTGCGCTGGATCGCCGACGGCGAAGGCCTCGACGTGGCCGACGGCGCGCTGGCGCTGATCGCCCGCGGCGCGCGAGGCAGTTTCCGCGACGCGGGCTCGACGCTCGACCAGCTCTCGTCCGCGACGGAGCGGCAGATCACCGTGCAGGCCGTGCTGCAGCTGCTCGGCGCCGTCGAGGAGGAGGCGCTCTTCCGGCTCGTCGACCTCGTGATCGACCGCGACACCGCCGCCGCGCTGACCTTCGTCGAGGAGCTCTCCGAGCAGGGCCAGGACCTCGGGCGCCTGATCACCGACCTGCTCGAGCACCTGCGGGCGCTGATGCTCGTCCAGCACATGGGCGAGGTGCCGGACGCGCTGCCGGTGACCGAGGAGACGCGCGAGCGGTTGCGCGAGCAGGCGAACCAGCTCGGCGAGGGTGCGGTGATTCGGCTCATCGACCTTCTCCACGTCGCCATCGAGGACATGCGCCAGGGCGGCGACCCGCGGCTGCCGCTCGAGCTCGCACTGGTCAAGACGACCCGGCCGGCCGCCGACCTCTCGCAACAGTCGCTCTCGTTCAGGGTCGAGCAGCTCGAGGAAGGGGTCCATCCGGGACCGCGGCGGGTCGCGTCCGGCGACGACGCCCGTCCCGCCGCAGCGGCCGAGCCGCCGAGCCCGCCGGAGCAGGAGGCGCCGGAGGTCGTGGCGCCGTCGGTGGACCTCGTGCAGCTGCAGGACGCCTGGTCGCGCTCCATCCTGCCGGCGGTGGAGCAGCGCGGCGGCATCCCGACCGCGGCGGTGCTCGCGAAGGCGCGCCCGTCCGGGCTCGACGGCGACACGCTGACGGTGGAGTTCCCACCGGCGGCCTCGTTCCAGGCCAAACTGGCGGAGGAGCCGAAGGCGAGCGGGCTGCTCCGCGACGCGCTCTTCGAGGTGACCGGGCGAAAGCTCGTGATCTCGTTCGCGGTCGGCGAGGCGCCGCACGACGACCTCGCGGACGACGAAGCGCCCGTCTCCGAGGACGAGCTCTTCGAGTTGATGAAGGAGACCTTCGACGCCAGGGAAGTGGAGGACAGCCAGTGAAGGGCATGGACCTGAACAAGCTCATGCAGCAGGCCGCGCAGATGCAGGAGCAGGTGATGAAGGCCCAGCAGGAGGCCATGAGCGAGACCGTCGAGGGCTCCGCCGGCGGGGTCGTCACCGTCAAGGCGACCGGCGCGGGAAAGATCGTCGACGTGAAAATCGATCGCTCGGCAATCGACCCCGACGACCCGGAGATGCTCGAGGACCTCGTGCTCGCCGCCGTGAACAGCGCCCTCGAGGCGGCCGAGAACCTGATGAAGTCGAAGATGGGCGGGATGCTGCCGGACGACCTCGGCGGCCTCCTGCCGGGCTTCTAGGAGGAGCGGCGATGTTGGACGATCACATCATCGAGAAGCTGATCGAGGTCGGCGCCGAGTGTGAGTTCGAGGCGGGCCAGGTCATGCTCGAGCTGGGCGACCCGGGGTCGGGGCTTTACCTGATCCAGCACGGCACGGTGTCAGTGCACGCGCCCGAAGGCAACCGCGAGGTCGGCCCGGGCGAGGTGGTGGGCGAGCTGGCGCTGCTCTCGGACGACGGGGTGCGGAGCGCACGCTGCGTCGCGAAGACGGACGTGCGCGCGATCGCCGTCGACCGGCAGACGCTCGTACGCGAGGGCTTGATCCGCTAGGCGGGCCGACCGACGCGAGCGCCGTGCCCGCTGTGCCTCGGGCCGGCGGCCCCTTCGTACCTGGTCGTGTACCAGGTACGACTTTGTTGCTACAAAACAGAAAATGCCTGCACAGAGGCATTTTGCTCGAATGACGAACACTCTCGTACCTGGTCGGCGACCAGGTACGGAGCGCTCCGACGACGAGGCGGGTACGCCGGGCTCGCCTAGCGGTCGAGCCGCGCGCGGATGGCCGCGCGGATCTTCTCCGCGACGGCGGGGTGATCGCGCTCGATCGTGCGGAAGTCGCGCCCGTGCATGACCACGAGACGCATCGGCGTCGACGCCGTCACCGTCGCGGTGCGACGTTCCGTCTCGAGCAGGCCGATCTCGCCGAAGAAGTCGCCCGGGCCGAGGTCGTTGATGAGCTCGCCATCCTCCCTGACCTCCGCCGCGCCGTCCTCGATGACGAAGAACTCGTGCGCGATCGCGTCCTGTGCCGCCAACGTCTTGCCCGCCGGCACGTCCAGCTCGTCGGCATAACGCGCGACCGCCTTCAGCTCGGAGTCGGAGAGGCCGTCGAACAGCCAGAGCCCTCGCAGGGTCTTTTCGTCCATGTGCGCGATTCTGGCAGCCGACCGCGGCAGGCACAATGGCGACGTGCTGAGCCCCGCCGTCGAGAACCTCGTCGCGCAGCTGTCGCGCCTGCCGGGCGTCGGCCAGCGGACGGCGCAGCGGCTGGCGTTCCACCTGCTTCAGCGGTCGAAGGAAGAGGCGCTTGCGCTCGCCGCCGCGATCGAGGAGGTGAAGGAACGCGTCCGCTTCTGCCGGGAGTGCGGCAACCTGACCGAGGAGGAGCTCTGCTCGATCTGCACGGACGCGCGCCGCGATCACTCGGTCGTCTGCGTCGTCGAGCAGCCGGTGGACGTGATCTCGCTCGAGCGCACGCACGAGTTTCGAGGCCTGTATCACGTCCTGGGCGGCGCGCTCTCGCCGATCGACGGCGTCGAGCCGGACGACCTGCGAATCGACGAGCTCCTGCGGCGCGTCGAGGCGAACGGCGTCCAGGAGGTCGTGCTCGCGACCAATCCGAACATGACGGGCGAGGCGACCGCCGCGTTCCTCGCCGGCCGGCTGCGCCAGCGCAGCGGCGACCGCGTCCGGGTGACGCGCCTGGCAAGCGGCCTTCCCGTCGGCGGCGATCTCGAGTATGCGGACGAGGTCACGCTCGGCCGTGCGCTGGCCGGCCGGCGCGAGATGTAACGCCCCAACGTGAGACTCACGCGACCAGGCTCGGCCCGCCGAGCCAGGCCGGAAGCGTGACCCCGAGCCTGCGTGCGTACTGCGCCACGGCGGCCTCCCACGTGCCGCGCAGCACGGCCATGCGCGTCGAGTCCTCGTTGGCTGCCGACGCGAGCAGCGCCGGGATCTTCGTCCCGAGGGCGTTCTGGACGTCGTAGACGTAGCCCTCGAGCACGGCGACGCTCTCCGCCAGGTTCTGATGCGCGGCCTTGAGCGGCGCGGGCGCCTCGACCTTGACGATCGAGACCGAGAGGCGGTCGAGACCCGACGTCACCTTGGCGAGGCGCTTCTGGGCCCGCGCCCACGAGGCGTCCGGCCGCTGCTCGTTGACGCCCTCGACGGCCGTGAGCACCGCCGCCTGCAGCTTCTTGAGCTGCCTGTCCCTCGGCTCGAGCTGTGCGAGGTACTCGACGAGCCCGACCGGGCGCACCGTGGCCGTCGCAGTGGCGGTCGCCGAGGAGCCGCCCGAGCCGCCGCAACCCGCCGCCGCAACCACCAGCAGGGCCAGCACCGGCGCGATCTGCCTCATTCGTCCCCGCATCCGTGAGAGAGATCCACTGCCGGCCGACGACGGGGCCGCCCGTGCACGGTCGGCAGCGGATGTCCACAGAGTGTTCCACCGTTTTCCACAGCGCTCAAGAGCGATTTTGCATTCGGCTTCCCGCGATCGCCACAAAGCCGCCGCAACCTCGTCACCTACACTGTCGCGCATGGCCGAGACGACGTTCGTGACCGTCCCGGAGCCGGCCCGTTCGTCCTCCCGGCCCGGCCTCGTCGTGATGAAGTTCGGCGGCACCTCGGTCGGCGACGTCGAGAAGATCAAGGCCGTGGCACAGCGGCTCGTCGCGGCGCGGGAGCGCGGCGCCGAGGTCGTGGCGGTGCTCTCGGCGATGGGTCACACGACCGACGAGTTGATCGCGCTCGCGCACGAGGTCTCCCCCGTCCCGAAGCCGCGGGCCTACGACATGCTCGTCTCCGTCGGCGAGCGGATCTCCGGCGCACTCGCCGAGATGGCGCTCCACGACATGGGCCACGAGGCGATCTCGCTCACCGGCTCCCAGGCCGGGATCGTCACCGACACGGCGCATTCGAAGGCGAAGATCGTCGACATCCGCCCGCACCGCATCCACGAGGCGCTCGACGGCGGCAAGATCGTCCTCGTCTGCGGCTTCCAGGGCGTCTCGACGGCACAGGAGGTGACGACGCTCGGCCGCGGCGGCTCGGACACGACGGCCGTCGCGCTCGCCGCCGCGCTCGGCGCCGACGCGTGCGAGATCTACACCGACGTCGAGGGCGTCTTCACGGCCGACCCGCGCCTCGTCCCGGACGCGCGCAAGCTCGACTCGGTCACCTACGAGGAGATGCTCGAGATGGCCGCGAGCGGCGCCCGTGTGCTGCAGCTACGCTCAGTCGAGTTCGCCCGCAACCACGGCGTGTCCGTGCACGTCCGCTCGACCTTCACCGGCACCGAGGGGACGTGGATCCGCGGCGAGGACGACGAAGCGATGCTCGAGAAGGCGATCATCTCCGGTGTCACACACGACACCTCCGAGGCGAAGGTGACCATCCTCGGCGTGCCCGACCGGCCCGGTGTGGCGGCGCGGATCTTCCGCGCGCTCTCGGACGCCGGCGTGAACATCGACATGATCGTGCAGAACGTCTCTGAGCAGGGCCACACGGACGTCTCGTTCACGCTGCCGAAGGACGATCTCAGGAACGCGGAGCAGATCCTCGAGGAGACCGCGCGGGAGATCGGGGCGGCCGGCTTCACGCAGGACCCGGATATCGCCAAGGTGTCGCTGATCGGCGCCGGAATGAAGAGCCATCCCGGCGTCGCTGCGGACATGTTCGAGACGTTCGCCGACGAGGAGATCAACATCGAGATCATCTCGACGTCCTCGATCCGGATCTCGTGCGTCGTCCGCGCGGCGGACGTCGAGCGCGCCGTGCGCGCGCTGCACGAGCGCTTCGGGCTCGCGGCAGGAGCACGGACGGTTGCCTAGCCCGCGGATCGGCGTGATCGGCGCGACCGGCGCCGTCGGGACGGTGACGCTCGAGCTGCTGCGCCGGCGCGGCCACGACGACGTGCGCCTCTTCGCCTCGGCGCGCTCGGCGGGCGGGAGGCTGGACGGCCGTCTGATCGAGGAGGCCACACCCGAGGCCCTCGAGGCGGGCGGACTCGACCTCGCGCTCTTCTCCGTCGGCACGTCCGCCTCGCGCGAGCTCGTTCCGCACGCGGTCAAGGGCGGCGCCGTCTGCGTCGACAAGTCGGCCGCCTACCGGCTCGAGCCCGGAATCCCGCTCGTCGTTCCCGAGGTGAACGGCGACCGCGCACTCGAGCACGAGGGGATCGTCGCGAACCCGAACTGCTGCACTATCCCGCTGACGACCGTGCTCAAGCCGCTGCATGACGCGGCCGGCCTCCGGCGGGTGCGCGTCGCCACGTACCAGTCGGTGTCGGGGGCGGGCGCCTCGGCGATGGAGCGGCTGCGCGGCGAGCCCGTGGACGAGCACGACCTGCGCATGGACTGGGACTTCGACGGCGAGGAGTTCGACGAGGAGTCGAAGCTGCGCGACGAGACGCGCAAGATCATGGAGCTGCCGGAACTGCCCATCTCGGCGACGTGCGTCCGGGTGCCGGTGCTCGTCGGCCACAGCGAGGCGGTCTGGCTCGAGACCGAGGACCCGCTGTCCGCCGAGCAGGCCCGGTCGATCCTGGGCGCCGCGCCGTCGGTGCTCGTCGACGACTTTCCGTCCCCGGGCAAGGCAGCCGGGATCGACGACGTGCTCGTCGGGCGGATCCGCACGGACCGGGGCGCCGACAACGGCCTCGCCCTCTTCATCGCCTGTGACAACCTGCGCAAGGGCGCAGCGCTGAACGGGATCCAGATCGCGGAGCTCCTGCTCTCGCGCTCGCGCGTCGCCGCCTGAGCCGAGCTCGCTGAGCCGAGCTTCTCAGGACCGAGTCCGGGGCGTGGCGCTTCCGCGCCACGCCCCCCAGCCCCGTCTTACCGTCTCGTGCCTACGCTGCCGAGGTCGCGCGCTCGGTCGAATGCGACGCGAGTAGCCCGTGGAGCTGCGCCCACCGGCTGGCTTCGGTGCGGTTCGACACTTCGAGCTTGCGATAGATGTTCGACAGGTGGAACTTCACCGTCTGCTCCGTCACCCAGAGCATCCGGGCGAGCTGCGAGTTCGAATGGCCTTCGGCCACGAGCTGCAGGATCTCGAACTCACGGCGCGTGAGGTCTGGCATGTGCTCGGTCTCTTGCGTCTCGGTCACCGCGACCGCAGGGCGCGCGCCCGACAGGTAGATCGAGTGCGAGAACGCCTGCCGCACGGCCGAGCGAAGATCGTCCGGGTGCGCCGTCTTGATCACGTACGCAATCGCGCCGGCGCTGAACGCCGCGTCGATGTGCTTCGTGTCGTCGTACATGGAGAGGACGACGACCTTCAGGGTCGGCACGCTCTCCCGCGCCTGACGGATCATCTCGATCCCGTCAAGCTCTCCCTCTGCCATCTTGATGCCTGTGACGACGATGTCGGGCCTCTGCGCCTCGATCGTGGCGAGGGCTTCGCTGCTGGACGTCGCCGTCCCGACGACCTCGATACCGAGGTCGGTGATGATCGGTTGGACCGCGTTCAGCCACAATGGGTGACTGTCCACAAGGATTGCGGTACGACCGTCGCATTGACTCATCGAAAGGGCCGCCTTTCTCGAAGTCGATATACGCCGGATTCTATTGAAGGCTTCCGAAAAGCTTCCGGAAACTGCCCGGCTCTCCCGCACTAAACCTACTCGAACCGGCAGCATTTGTGAAGAGGCTCTTGCGAGGGGTCGTGCCGGAAGGGCAGAACATTGCCTGTTGGCGACCTGTGGAAAAGGACCGCACCATCGTGCAGTAGCACTGCCCCGCCGCGCGTCGTAGGTTCCCCGGGGCCGGTCCGGAAGGCCGCATCCGGATCGGCGAGCCGATCCCCTCGGGGCTCGGCGGACAAGGGGTGACGGCCCTCTCGACGACCAAACGAGAGGGTCCGTCGCCCTCGCAACTCGCCGTCTCGGCACTTCATCGGCCCACGATCCGCGCGGGGGATATCGACTCACCTCGACCTGCCGATGATCAGTCCTGCCCCTTCCGGGGCTGCGGCCGCCTCCGGTTGGTCGGAAGGCGGCCGTATTACTTCCGCGTTGCCGGCCTAGGCGCCCGGGACGACGATCTGGAGGTGCGGCTTCTCCGCGTCGGGCACGTCCGGCTGGGGCAGATCCGCTCGCGGCAGGGCGGCCTGCTCGGACCGGGCAACTGCGCTCGCGATCGCCTCGAGGCCCAGCGCGTGCGCGACGAGCCCGCGGGCGCCGCCGTGCTCCATCGACTCGGCGGTCGAGCGAACGCCCTCGATGAACCGCTGGCAACTCAGGCGGACCGGGTCGGCCGCCGGCGCGCGCGTGCGTAGCGCCTCCCCGGGGGCAAGCGACGGCACCTCGGTGGACTCGATCGCGACGGCGTCGATCGGCGCGACGAGGGTCAGCTCGGGCCGCGGCTCGAGGAAGTCGATCATCCCCGTCAGCGACGAGCCCACCGCGGTCAGTCGATGCTGCTCGAGCGCGTCGAGAACCGAGACGTGGAGGTGGGCCGTGATGCCCGTCGCGAAGCGCAGATCGAGGAACGCCACCTCTGCCGTTCCCGGCCGCAGGTACGACTCGGCCCGCGCGGCAACCTCGATCGGGTCGTCGGCGGCGATGTCGAGGATCAGAGCCAGGAGCTCGGAGCAGGCCGCCGAGAGGGCGTCGCCGGAGTCGTGGTCTGTCCTCGAGCCGAGCTTCGCGGCGTGGAGGTAGAGGAGCTCGCCGAGGCCGCGGCGCGCGGCGAGGCCCCGCAAGCGCTGCACCGACGGTGCGAACAGCGCGGGCTCGTGCATCCAGAACCGCCGGTGGCGCTGCTCGGAGAGCTCGAGCAGCTCCTCGGCCTCCGCCACGGAGGCGGCGATCGCGCCACAGACCAGCACATGCCGGTCGCCCTCGAGCGCGTCGCGCGTATACCGCCGGCGCGCCGCGGGCGGGAGCGCGAGGGCGACCGCGTCGACGCCCTCGTCGGCCAGCACGTCTGCGAAGTCGCTCGTCCAGCGCGCGCCGATCTGCCCCGATTCCGCCCGGCCGAGGTCGCCCGCCTCGCCGCAGATCCAGCGGACCCGCGCGTGCGGCAGCTCGTGGAACGCGCGGGCGAGGGCGATACCGTCGGCCGACGCGGTGACGACTCCGATCGAGACCGGCGTCCGCATCAGTGCCTCAGCCGCCGCACGAGCGCCGCGGCGAGCAGCACGAGGCCGACGCCGCTCGACGCGCAGAACGCGATTGCGATCCGCATCAGCTCGCCGCCCGGGATGACGATGTAGCCGCCGACGAAGACCGCCGCCGCGATGAACCAGCTCGCCGCCGCCACGCGGACGGCGTCGAGCGCGAGCATCCCCTGCGAGACAGTCGCGGTCGCCAGGTAGAGGCCGACGCCGACGCCGAGCAGCGCCAACTCGACGCGGCCAGCGTCGAAGCCCGGCCCGTAGACGATCCGCATCGCCTGGGGTCCCACGAGCCCGGCGCAGAGCGCCATCGCCGCCGATCCCCCTGCCAGCGCGAGCGCGGGCCGGCGGATCGCGTCCCGGAAGAGCGTCCGCTCATCAGCGGCGTGCATCGTCGTCAGGTTCGGGAGCAGCGAGGCGGCAAGCCCCTGGAAGAGATAGACGGGGACGCGGACGAGCATCGTGGCGGCGAAGACGACTCCCGCCACCTTGGTCGAGCCGGCCGAGCCGCCGATCATCACGAGCAGCGGACCGCCGTTGACGATCACCTGGTCCGCGCCGGCGATCACACCGGCCGGGATCGCGAACGCGGCCGCGCTGCGCAGACGGAACGCAGGCCCGGGGCCCCGGTCGAGCAGCGGAGCGAGGCGCGCCCGTCCGAGCGCGAGCGGCACGAGGGCGCCGCCGACGGCCGCGGCCGCGCACGCCGCCGCGGCGAAGCCAGCCGACGCGCCCACGATCACGGGAAGGATCACGAGGACGCGCACCGCCCCGTCGGCGAGCAGCGCCCAGCCGTAGCCCTCGAACCAGCGCGAGCCGCCGCAGAGGCCGCGGACGAGGTATTCGACGCCGTACCAGATCACGCCGACGACGAGCGCCGCCATGAAGACGTCGTTCCCGAGGAAGAGCTTGTCGGCGACCGGGTTCCACACGGCGACCGCGACGAGCCCCACAGCCAGCGAGATGACGACGTACAAGGCGACCGCGGCCCTGACGACCGACTGCACCTCGACGCGGCGGGCCAGCCGGTCGGCGATCGCCCGCGCCGTGGTCTGCTCGAGCGGCCGGAAGAGCAGCACGACGACCAGGAACATCGCGGCCCACAGCACCGCCACCAGGCCATACGCGGTCGGACCGAGCGACCGGGCCGCGATCACCTGGAACACGTACGCGAGGACGCCCGAGAGCGCCGTCGCCGCCGAGAGGAGCCCGGCACCGTCGAGCCTGCGGCGGACCCGCGGCGCAACGTCGCGGGCGTCGTCGGCCGCGACCGACGACACGCGCTCGACGACCGCAGCCTCGCTCACGGGCCCACGTCCCCGGATCTCGAATGTGTCACCGCTCAATCATGCGGTTTGCGCGCGCCCGAGAGAATTCCCCGGACGAACAGGATCGAGTCGGGCTGCACAAAGCGCCGACACCCCCCGATGGGCTAGTGCCCCACCCGTGGGCGGGTTTTCCGCTTCTGGCCTGGAATGGGCCTCCCGCCGCTCCTACGCTCCCTGCCAGGGACGTTCAGATCCGGAGGGAGGCTGGGGAGCCTTGGGCTTCGATGCGGCGATGGCGACAATGACGGCAGCGTGCTCGGACGTCGACGTGTGACGGGCTCGACGCGGCCGAGACGAAGCAGCGCGTGCTGCTGCTGGTGATCCCGGCGTATAACGAAGAGGAGAACGTGCCTCAGCTGCTCGAGCAGCTCGAGAGCTGCCGCGACCTGCTTGCGGAAGGCAGCCGGGTGATCGTCGTCGACGACGGCTCGGAGGACGGCACCGCAGCGCTCGTCGATTCCTACCGGGGCCCGCTCCCGCTCGAGCTGCTCCGCCTCGAGCAGAACAGCGGCCCGGGCGCGGCGTTCCGCGCCGGCTTCGCCTCGGCACTCGAGGGCGCGCCCGAGGGCGCCTATGTCGTCACGCTCGAGGCGGACACCACCGGCGATCTCGACGCCCTGCCGAGGATGCTCGAGCGGGCGGAAGGGGGAGCGGACGTCGTCCTCGCCGACTGGACGATGCAGAACGTGTCGGCCAAGCGGCGCCTGCTGAGCGCGGGAGCCGGCTACGTCGTGCGGCACGCGATCGGCGTCGAGGCACGCACAGTCTCCTCGTTCTTCCGCGTCTACCGCGCGTCCACACTCCGCGCCGCCTTCTCCACGTACGGCGACAAGCTGATCCGCGAGCCCGGCTTCGCCTGCAAGGCGGAGCTGCTCGCAAAGCTCGCCTCGATGGGCTCGAGCATCGTCGAGGAGCCGGTGGACCTGGACTGGAGCAGGCGGCGCGGCAAGAGCAAGATGCCCCTCTTCAAGACCACCGTCGCCTACTGGCGGATGCTCTTCCGGCAACGGCTCGCTGCGAGGGAATCGGTCGGCACGTGACGGGAAGGGTTGCGATCGTCGGCGGCGGCATCCTCGGGATGACCGCCGCCTATCGCCTGAGCAAGGCCGGCGTCCCGGTCTCGCTCTTCGAGCGGGCGCCGGACCTCGGCGGCCTCGTCGGCACCTTCGACTTCGACGGGCGGCCGGTCGACCGCTTCTACCACGTCGTCCTCCCGACCGACCACCGCGTCGTCGGCCTCGCCGAGGAGCTCGGCCTGTCCGACCGCTGGCGCTATCGCCCGACGCAGGTGGGCTTCTACGACGACGGACGCATCTTCTCGATGACCTCGCCGAAGGAGTTCCTCCGCTTTCCGCTCCTCCGCCCGTTGGAGCGCGTGCGGCTCGCGTCGTTCGTGGCGCGCTGCCAGCTGACGAAGTCGCACGACGAGCTGGACGAGACCCCGCTCCTCGGCTGGCTCGAGCGCACGTGCGGGAAGCGCGTCGTCGAGAAGATGTGGAAGCCGCTGCTCGACTCCAAGTTCGACGGGAACTACGACGATCTTCCCGCCACGTACATCTGGGCGCGGACGCGCCGCATGGGCGGCACGCGCGACCGGAGCGGACGCGAGGTTCTGGGATGGCTCGAGGGCGGCTACCAGACGCTCATCGACGAGCTCGAGCGCCGGATCGTTTCCATGGGCGGAGAGGTTCGCGCCGGCGTCGCGGTCGAGCAGATCGCCGGCGACGAGAACGGCGCCACCGGCCTCGTGATCGAGGGGCGCTACCGGCCTTTCGACTACGTGCTCTGCACGCTGGCGCCGCCGATGGCGCGCCGGCTGCTGGCGCCGGAGCTCGCGGAGCGCACGCCGGCCGACCACTGCCGCTACCTCGGCGTCGTCTGCCTGCTCCTGCGCACGACGCGGAGCGTCAGCCCGTACTACCACCTGAACATCACCGACCGGAGGGTGAAGCTGACGACGATCGTCGAGACGACCCACGTCGTCGATCCCGACGCCGTCGGCGGGCACCTGCTCTACGTGTCCCGCTACGTCGACCCGTCGCACGCGGACCAGGAGCGCCCGCTCGACGAGCTCGAGCGCGACTACCTCGCCCAGGCGCGGACGATCTTCCCGGACCTGCGCGACGACGAGATCGTCTCGTCCGTCGTGCAGCGGGCGCGGGTCACCGAGCCCGTGCACCTCGTCGGCGGCGCGAAGCGCCTGCCGGACATGTTCCCGGTGCGTGGGCTCGCGATGGCGTCGACGGCCCACGTCTACCCGGAGATCGTCAGCGGGCAGGCCGTCTCGGGCGTCTCCGAGCGCGTCGTGCCCGGCATTCTCGAGCGGCTGCCGCAGGCGCGGCGGGAAGCGGCATGAGCCGAACCCGCTCCGCCGCCGCTCTCACGTTTCCACACGCTCGGGTCCTCCTGGACCGGGGGAGAGAAAGGAGGAGTCTCAAGTGAACAGAGTCGGTGTAACCGGCGCGGCAGGCTTCATCGGCTCGCACCTCTGTGAGCGCCTGCTCACGGAGGGCTACGAGGTCGTCGGGGTCGACGACCTCTCCTACGGCTCGATGGCGAACGTCGCCCGCTCGCTCGAGAACCCGCGCTTCCAGTTCCTGCACATGGACTGCACGCGGCCGCGCGCGCTCCGCCGGGCCTTCGACGGCTGCGACGCGATCATGCACCTCGCGGCAAAGAAGATTCCCCGCTTCGGCGGCACGCTCTCGACGCTCGAGGTCAACGTCGGCGGCGTCAACGCGGCCTGCGAGGTCGCGCTCGAGCTCGACGCGGACATCGTCGTCACGTCGACGTCGGACGTCTACGGCAACTCGACGCCGCCGTTCGCGGAGGACGACGAGCTGACGATCGGCCCGCCGACGACGAAGCGTTGGGCGTACGCGGTCTCGAAGATGTACGACGAGCACGTCGCACTCGCGCTGGCCGACGAGAAGGGCCTGCGGACGACCATCCTGCGGCTCTTCAACGCCTACGGTCCGAACAATCACCTCACGTGGTGGGGCGGCCCGACGGTCACGTTCATCGAGTCCCTGCTGAACGGCGAGCCGATGGAGATTCACGGCGACGGCCAGCAGACGCGCACGTTCACCTACGTCAGCGACACCGTCGACGGCTTCGTCCGTGCGCTCGAGCGCACCGAGTCCCGCGGCGAGGTCGTGAACGTGGGCGGCGTCGAGACGCTGACGATCACCGAGCTGGCCGAGCGGATCCAGGCGCTGATGGAGATCGGCGGCCCGCTCCGCGCCCGCTACGTCCCGTACGAGTCGCTTCCCGGCAAGTACCAGGACGTGCGTGACCGCGTCCCGGACACGACGAAAGCCGAGTCCCTGTTGGGCTTCCAGGCGCAGGTCGGCCTGGAGGAAGGGCTCATGCGGACGATCCAATGGCATCGAGACCAGCGGGTCGTCGCGGAGCCCGTCGCAGCGGGGCAGCGCCGGCGCTGAAGGGCCGCCGCGCCGGCGCAGCCTCGAACTAGCCGGATGACCAGTCAGATCTGGCAAAGCGGCCCGTAGGCAGGCGAAAAACAGGCGACTACCGTCAGGTGACAATGGCTGCGGCAGCCCACATCTCCAGCACCAGAACCGCCCGGAGCGGAAGCCTAGCTGATGACACGGCGGAAGCTCATCTGCCACGTCGTCGGCGCGCGGCCGAACTACATGAAGGTCGCGCCGATCTACGCGGCACTCGACCGGGGCGGCTGCGTCGACCAGCGGTTGATCCACACGGGCCAGCACTACGACAGGAACGTGAGCGACGTCTTCTTCGAGGAGCTGCCGCTGCCGACGCCCCACTTCCAGCTCGAGGTCGGCTCGGGCTCGCACGGCGCCCAGACGGCGCGCGCGCTGATGGAGCTCGAGCGGGTGTTCCAGGAGCTGACGCCGGATCTCGTCGTCGTGCCGGGCGACATCAACTCGACGCTGGCCGGCGCGCTGGCCGCGACGAAGCTCCAGATCCCGGTCTGTCACGTGGAGTCGGGACTGCGCAGCTTCGACTGGTCGATGCCGGAGGAGCACAACCGACGGCTCACGGACCATCTGTCGACGCTGCTGCTGACGCACTCCGAGGACGCGAACGACAACCTCCGCACGGAGGGCGTGCCGGAGAGCCTCGTCCGCTTCGTCGGCAACACGATGATCGACACGCTGCTCGGCAACGTGGAGAGCGCCCGCAGAATCGGCGCGTGGAGAGAGCTCGGCCTGGCGCAGCGGGGCTACGTGCTCGTGACGCTGCACCGGCCCGCGCTCGTCGACTCGCCGACGCTGCTGGCGGAGACGATGAGCGCGCTGTGCGAGGTCTCGGCGTCGCTGCCGGTCGTCTTCCCCGTGCATCCGCGCACGCGCGCGCGGCTCGGCGAGATCGGCTTCGAGGCGCCGCACGGCCTGCTGCTCGCCCCGCCCCAGGCCTACACCCAGTTTCTGTCGCTCGAGGTCGGCGCCGCGGCGGTCGTCACCGATTCGGGCGGCGTCCAGGAGGAGACGACGGCGCTCGGCATTCCCTGCTTCACGCTTCGCGACAACACCGAGCGCCCGGTGACGATCACGCACGGGAGCAACGTGCTCCTCGGCCTCGAGCCGTCGCGGCTCCGCGAGATCCCCGAGCTCCTGGCGCAGCACCGCGTGGGCGTCGTGCCGCCGCTGTGGGACGGGATCGCAGGGCAGCGGGCGGCGGAGGAGATCGAGCGCTCGCTCGAGGAGCTCGACCTGACGGAGATCGACCGGCTGCGGCGCAAGAAGGCGGCAGCGCGCCAGGTGGCCGGCGGCGCCGTGGCCACCGGCGCGGTCACGATCCCGCGTCGGCCGCCGGCGGAGTAGCCATGGTTTCCCGGCTGCTCGCATTCAAGGCTCCGAAGGACGCCCCCGCGCCCACCGGGGCCGCAGCGGCCGCCTCCGAGACCCACGGCGCCCGCGACACGGAGCTCGTGGCGACGCTGCTGCGCTGGGGGCTTCTGGCGATGAGCGCCGTCACCTTCCTCTCGGCGTTCCTGATCGCGGCCGCGCACATCTCCGACCGCTACAACGTCAACCACGTCTCGGGGACCTGGCTCGCGTTGGCGAGCGACGCGCGCGACGGGACGATCTACCGGCCGCTCTTCGACAACGGCGTCTTCGGCGGCACCTGGTACATGCCGCTCGAGTTCGTGCTCCAGGCCGGTGCGTCGGCGGTCACAGGCGAGTACATCGTGTCCGGCAAGCTGCTCGCCTACGCGACCGCGATCGCGCTACTCGCAGTCGCCTACGTGCTGCTGCGCCGGCTCGGCTGCTCGCGGCTGATGGCGGCGGCGCTCGTGAGCGCGATCCTCCTGACGCCGGCCGGGCTCTTCGCGGCCACGGCGATCCGCGGCGACTCCCTGCCGCTGCTGTTCCAGCTCGCCGCGGTGGGGCTCGTCGCCAACTCGACCTCGCGGCGGGCGATCCTCGCCGCCGGGGCGCTGTGTGCGCTGGCCGTGACGGCGAAGCTCGCCGCGGTCTGGGCGCCGGTCGCGATCCTGATCTGGCTCTTCTTCCGGGAGCGCCGCCGGCTCGTGGACTTCGTGGGCATGTTCGCCGGCGCCCTCGTCGCGCTCCTGGCGGTCTTCGAGCTCGCGAGCCGAGGGCGCATGTCGGAGACGCTCCTGGCCGTCGGCGGCTCCGGGAACTCGGGCAGCTCGCCCGTGGCCGCGATCTCGCGGATCTTCGATCTGCTCGTCTCGCGCGCGGGGCCGATCTGGCTGCTCCTGCCCTTCGCGCTGATGGCGATCGCCTTCGCCGCGGCGGAGCGGCGACTGAGCCTCTACCAGCTGGCGCTGCTCGTGCAGCTCCCTCTGCTCGTGATCGTGTTCTCGGACCCGGGCTCGGACTTCAACCACCTGGTCGACTTCGCCGTCGTCACCGTGATCGTCGTCGGCGAGCTCTGGGTCCGTTCCGGGGAGCGCGGGCAGGAGCTGACGGCGCTCGGCGCGGCGATCGCGCTCGCGCTGCTGCTCGGCGCCGCCGACGCGTACCGCCAGTCGCTCAAGTCCGAGGTCGCCGACGCCGCGAAGACGCTGGCCGGCCGCCAGGCGGACGCGTATCCGACGAACCCGCTCAAGGGCTACGTCAAGAAGAGCGACCGGATCCTCTCGGAAGACCCGACGGTGCCGCTCCTGCTGGGCCAGCGGCCGCTGCTCCTCGACGCGGTCTCGCTGCGGCGGGTAGGCCTCGACCACCCGCAGTGGATCGAGAGCCTGCGGTCGAGAATCGCCGCCGGGCAGTTCAACGAGGTCGTGCTCGTCCATCCGATCGAGGACACGGCCTGGTACGGCGACCGCAACTTCGGCCCCGTGATCCGTGACGAGATTCGTCGCGACTACCGGCTTGTTGCCAAAGTGTCCAACCGGCCGCTCGACTACTGGGTCTACGCGCCGCGCGGCTCTTGAGACCCGCGAACGCTGTTTTCAACAGGTTTTCGGGGCCTGCGGCGAGCGATCCTCACCGCCCGCATAGGGCGATCCTCGACTTCGGGGCGTTGTCGGCCGGAGGTCGTCCGAGGGATAACTACAAGCAGAGCGGGGGCGTCTCCGCCTGAACTCGATGCTGCGACCATTGCGTCACTTCCGAAGCCTGCTCTCACGCCACCGGGGGCGTGCACTGCTGCTGCTCGTGGCGATCCCGCTGGCGCTCGTCGTCGGCGCTGCGCAGCGGGCCGAGGGCGCCGGCACGACGCCCGATCAGGTCGGTCAGTGGAGCGCGCCGTTCGCCTGGCCCAACGTGGCCGTGCACATGATGCTCGAGCCGAACGGGAAGATCCTCTCGATCGACGCGTGGGACGACGCACCCAACAAGGAGTACGTCTGGGACCCGGTCGGGAACACCTTCACGCTCGCCGCCTACGCCAGGAACCTCTTCTGCGCGGGCCACACGCAGCTCGGCAACGGCAAGACGCTCATCGTCGGCGGCAACGCGAGCGCGAACAACGGCCTCAAGGACACGACGCTCTTCGACTCGACGAACAACTCGTGGACCCGCGGCCCGGACATGACGGTCGAGCGCTGGTACCCGACCGCGACCGAGCTCGCCGACGGCCGCGTCTTCGTCTTCTCCGGCGACGCCATCGACGCCACAGGCCCCTCCGTCCCCCACGCGTTCAAGTCCTCGTCGATCAGCTCGCTGCCCGAGGTCTACGACCCGGTCTCGAACACCTGGCAGGACCTCACGGCGGCGCGGCTGACGACGCCGCTCTACCCGTTCCTGTTCACGCTCACCGACGGCCGGATCATCGACGTCGGCCCCGACACGGTCACCCGCACCATCAAGCCGGGCGTCTGGACGTGGCAGACCGTCGCGACGAGCTCGTTCGACGGCGGGAGCGCGGTCATGTACCGCCCGGACAAGATCATGAAGTCCGGCAACTACACCGACCCGGACTTCACGGGCGCCGACCTCTTCACCACGGGGAAGCAGACCGCGGTGCTGGACATGACCCAGCCCAGCCCGACCTGGCGCGACACGGCGCCGATGGCGTACGGGCGCGGCTACCACGTGCTGACGATGCTCCCGGACGGGAAGGTGCTCGTCACCGGCGGCGAGCAGAAATCCGACGGCCGCGACCTCACGCAGGCGGCACTGGCGGCCGAGATGTGGGACCCGGCGACGGAGCAGTGGACGACGATGGCCTCCGAGGTCAACGGCCGGCTCTACCACGGCTCGGCGCTGCTGCTGCCCGACGGCCGCGTGCTCGTCGCCGGCGGCGGCCAGGCGCCGGGCGGGTCGCAGACGAACCAGCTCAACGGCGAGATCTACTCGCCGCCGTACCTCTTCAAGGGCCCGCGCCCGACGATCACGAGCGCGCCGGCGACGTTCAACTGGAGCGGCAGCTTCACGGTCTCGACGCCGAACGCGTCGCAGATCGCCTCGGTCGCGCTGATCAAGACGGGGGCGATGACACACGCGATCAACATGAGCCAGCGCTACGTGCCGCTGAGCTTCACCGCGGGCACGAACTCGCTGACGGTGCAGGCGCCGGCGAACGCGAACATGGCGCCTCCCGGCTACTACATGCTCTGGATCGTCGACACGAACGGCGTCCCGTCCGTCAGCTGGATGACCAAGACGTCCGGCACGACCGACACCGACACGGATCCGCCGACGGCGCCGGCGTCGCCGAGCGCCACGGGCGGCGCGGGCTTCGCGAACGTGACGTGGACGGCCTCGACCGACAACGTGGGCGTCGTCCGCTACAACGTCCACCGCAGCACCACGTCCGGCTTCACGCCGTCCGCGGCGAACAGGGTCGGCCAGCCGACGGGTACCTCGTACTCGGACACGGGCCTCGCGGCGGGGACGTACTACTACAAGGTCACCGCGGAGGACGCGGCCGGCAACGTCTCGCCCGCGTCGACCGAGGCGTCGGTGACGGTGACGGCGGACACGCAGGCGCCCACGGTCTCGATCACGGCGCCCGCGAACGGCGCCACGGTCTCCACGACCGCGACCGTGTCGGCGAACGCATCCGACAACGGCACGGTCGCAGGCGTCCAGTTCAAGCTCGACGGCTCGAGCCTCGGCGCGGAGGACACGACGAGCCCGTACTCGATCTCGTGGGACACCAAGAACTCGACGAACGGGCCGCACACGCTGACCGCGGTCGCGCGCGACCAGGCCGGCAACACGACCACGTCGACCGCGGTGAACGTCACGGTGACGAACGCCGGCGGCACCGACGGGCTCGTCGCCGCCTACGGGTTCGACGAGGGCATCGGCACGACCACCGCAGATCAGTCCGGCAACGGCAACAACGGGACGCTGTCCAACGCGACGTGGGCCGGGGGTACGGCCGGCAAGTTCGGCAACGCGCTCTCCTTCAACGGCACGAACGCCTTCGTCTCGGTGCCCGATTCGGCGTCGCTCGACCTGACGAACGCCATGACCGTCGAGGCCTGGGTGAAGCCGACGTCGCTCGGCAGTTGGAACACGGTCGTGTTCAAGGAGCGGCCGGGGTACTACGCCTACGCGCTCTATGCCAACACGGGCACGAACCGGCCGTCGGCGAACATCTTCACGAGCGGCGACAACGACATCCGGGGCACGGCGCAGCTGCCCGTGAACGCGTGGTCGCACGTCGCTATGACGTACGACGGGAACATGCTCACGCTCTACGTCAACGGCGTGCAGGCGGCGCAGCTGCTGGCACCCGGCGCCACGGTCACCTCGACGGGCCTGCTCAAGATCGGCGGCAACGCGATCTGGGGCGAGTACTTCGCCGGCCTGATCGACGAGGTGCACATCTACAACCGGACGCTGAGCGTGGCGCAGATCAACGCCGACATGACGCGCCCGGTGACGAACCCGGATACGACGCCGCCGACGGCGCCCGGAACGCTGACGGGGACGGGCTCGCTGACGTCGGCGCAGCTCAACTGGACTCCGGCAACGGACAACGTCGGCGTCGCGAAGTACGACGTCTATCGCGGCACGTCGGCCGGTTTCACGCCGTCGACGGCGAACCGGATCGCGCAGCCGACCGGGACGAGCTACACGGACACGGTCGCCGCCGGCTCCTACTTCTACAAGGTCGCCGCCGAGGACGCGGCGGGCAACGTCGGGCCGACGACGAACGAGGTCGCGGTCACCGTCGGCGACACGGTCGCGCCGGGCGCACCCGGAACGCTCACCGTCGCCGGCGGCGTCGGCAAGGCGACGCTCGCCTGGGGCGCGGCAACAGACAACGTCGGCGTCGTCCGCTACGACGTCTACCGCGGCACCAGCACCGGCTTCACGCCCTCGACCGCGAACCGGATCGGACAGCCGACCGGAACGAGCTTCGTCGACACCGTCGCCCCCGGCACCTACTTCTACAAGGTCGCCGCCGAGGACGCCGCTGGCAACGTCGGGCCGCCGTCGAACGAGGGCTCGGGCACGGTGACGGTGGACACGACCGCGCCGAGCGCACCGACCGGACTGGCAGGGACGGTGGCCGGCGCGACGGTCAACCTCTCCTGGACCCTGTCGACCGACGACGTGGGCGTCGTCCGCTACAACGTCCACCGCGGCACGAGCTCTGGCTTCACGCCCTCGGCGGCGAACCGGGTCGGGCAGCCGACGGGGACGACGTTCGCCGACACCGGCCTCGCGATCGGCACCTACTACTACAAGGTCACCGCCGAGGACGCCGCCGGCAACGTGAGCGCGGAGTCGAACCAGGCGACGGCAACCGTCGCAGACGCGACGCCGCCGAGCGCACCGGGGACCGTGACCGCAAGCGTGGCCGGGAGCACGGTCAACCTCAGCTGGGCCGCGGCGACCGACAACGTCGGCGTGCTCCGCTACAACGTCCACCGCGGCACCACCTCCGGGTTCACCCCGTCGGCCGCCAACCGCGTCGGCCAGCCCGGCGGCACGAGCTTCAGCGACACCTCGGTCCCGCCCGGAAGCTACTTCTACAAGGTCACCGCCGAGGACGCCGCCGGCAACGTCGGGCCCGTCTCCAACACGGCCTCGGCGACCGTCGCGGACACGACGGCGCCGACGACACCGGGCTCGTTCACCGTTACCGGCGGCGCCGGCCAGGCGTCCCTCAGCTGGGCGGCGTCGACCGACAACGTCGGCGTGCTGCGCTACAACGTCCACCGCTCTACGAGCTCCGGCTTCACGCCGAGCACGGCGAACCGCATCGCGCAGCCGACCGGCACGAGCTACACCGACACGGGCCTCTCCGCCGGCACGTACTACTACAAGGTCACGGCCGAGGACGCCGCAGGGAACATCAGCGCCGCCTCGACCGAGAGCAGCGCCGTCGTCTCCGCGCCGCCCACGGTGGGTCTCGTCGCCGCCTACGGCTTCGACGAGGGCACCGGCACGACGACGGCCGACCAGTCCGGCAGCGGCAACATCGGCACGCTCGCGAACACCGCCTGGGCGGGCGCCGTCAACGGCAAGTTCGGCAACGCGCTCTCCTTCAACGGTTCGAACAGCCTCGTGAGCGCCGCGCACAGCGCGTCGCTGAACCTGACCACCGGGATGACGATCGAGGCCTGGGTCAAGCCGACGACCGTGAGCGGCTGGAACACGGTCGTCTTCAAGGAGCGCACGGGCTACTACGGCTGGGCGATGTACTCGAACACGAGCACGAACCGCCCCTCGGCCAACAACTTCACGAGCGGCGACAACGACGTCCGCGGCACGGCTCAGGTCGCGGCCGGCGCATGGACGCACCTCGACCGCCACGTACGACGGGGCCGTGCTCGCGCTTTATGTCAACGGCACGCAGGCGGCCACGCTGATCGCCAGCGGCTCGATGATCAGCAGCACCGGATCGCTGCGGATCGGCGGCAACACGATCTGGGGCGAGTACTTCAACGGCCTGATCGACGAGGTGCGCGTCTACAACCGCGCCCTCTCCGCCGCCGAGATCGGGACCGACATGAACAGGTCGGTCACCCCGTCCGACACGAGCCCACCGACGGCGCCCGGGACGCTCTCCGGCACCGGCACCCTGACGACCGCCCAGCTCACATGGGGCCCGGCCACCGACAACGTGGGCGTCGCGAAGTACGACGTCTACCGCGGCACGTCGGCCGGTTTCACACCCTCGACGGCGAACCGGATCGCGCAGCCGACCGGGACGAGCTACACGGACACCGTCGCCGCGGGCACGTACTACTACAAGGTCGCCGCCGAGGACGCGGTCGGGAACGTCGGCCCGACGACGAACGAGGTCGCGGTCACCGTCGGCGACACGGTCGCGCCGGGCGCGCCCGGGACGCTGACGGCGGCGGGCGGCGTCGGCAAGGCGACGCTCGCCTGGGGCGCGGCAACAGACAACGTCGGCGTCGTCCGCTACGACGTCTACCGCGGGACGTCGACGGGCTTCACGCCCAGCACCGCCAACCGGATCGGCACAGCCGACCGGAACGAGCTTCGTCGACACCGTCGCCCCCGGCACCTACTTCTACAAGGTCGCCGCCGAGGACGCCGCCGGCAACATCGGGCCCGCGTCGAACGAGGCGAGCGGCGTCGTCACCGTCGACACGACCCCGCCGTCCGCGCCGACGTCCCTCGGTCGCACCGTGGCCGGCAGCACCGTCAACCTCACGTGGACTGCGTCGACCGACGACGTGGGCGTCGTGCGATACAACGTCCACCGCGGCACGAGCGCCGGCTTCACGGCGGACGCGTCCAACCGGATCGGGCAGCCCGACGGCGACGAGCTTCTCCGACGCAGGGCTCGCGATCGGCACCTACTACTACAAGGTCACGGCCGAGGACGCCGCCGGCAACCTCAGCCCGGTCTCCAACGAGGTCAGCGCCACCGTCGCCGACGCGACGGCACCGAGCGCGCCCGGCACGGTGACGGCGTCCGTCGCCGGCAGCACCGTCAACCTCTCCTGGGCCGCCGCGACCGACAACGTCGGCGTCCTCCGCTACAACGTCCACCGCGGCACCGTCTCGACCTTCACGCCCTCGGCCGCGAACCGGGTCGGCCAGCCTACCGGGCACCAGCTTCAGCGACACCTCGGTGCCGGCCGGCAGCTGGTTCTACAAGGTCACCGCAGAGGACGCCGCCGGCAACGTCGGCCCCGTCTCCAACACGGCCTCGGCGACGGTCGCCGACACCACCGCCCCGACGGCGCCGACCGGCCTCGCCGCCACCGGCGGCGCCGGGCAGGCGACGCTCAGCTGGACCGCGTCGACCGACAACGTCGCCGTCACCCGCTACAACGTCCACCGCGCGACCACCCCCGGCTTCACGCCGAGCACCGCGAACCGGATCGCGCAGCCGACCGCGACGTCGTACACCGACAACGGGCTTTCGGCCGGCAACTACTACTACAAGGTCACCGCCGAGGACGCCGCCGGCAACATCAGCGCCGCCTCGAACGAGTCCCCGGCGACCGTCACGACGCCGCCGGCGGTGGGCCTCGTCGCCGCCTACGGCTTCGACGAGGGCACCGGCGCGACCACCGCCGACCAGTCCGGCACGCGGCAACACCGGCACGCTCGCGAACACGGCCTGGGCCGGCGCCGGCAACGGCAAGTTCGGCAACGCGCTCTCCTTCAACGGCAGCACGCAGCCTGGTCACGGCCGCGAACAGCGCCTCGCTCGACCTCACCACGGGGATGACGATCGAGGCCTGGGTCAAGCCGACCTCGCTCGCCAGCTGGAACACGGTCGTCTTCAAGGAGCGCACGGGCTACTACGGCTGGGCGATGTACGCCAACACCGGCACCAACCGGCCCTCCGCCAACAACTTCACGAGCGGCGACAACGACGTCCGCGGCACCGCGCAGGTCGCCGTGAACACCTGGACGCATCTGGCGGCGACGTACGACGGCACCGTGCTCGCGCTCTACGTCAACGGCACGCAGGCGGCGACGCTGGTCGCGAGCGGCGCGATGAACAGCGGCACCGGCGTCGCTCCGCATCGGCGGCAACACGATCTGGGGCGAGTACTTCAACGGGCTGATCGACGAGGTGCGCGTGTACAACCGCGCCCTTTCCGCTGCCGAGATCACGACGGATATGAACAAGTCCGTCACGGCGCCCGACACGACGCCGCCGACGGCGCCGACGAACTTCGTCCGCACGGGCGGCAGCTACACGACGATCGCAACCTCGTGGACGGCGTCGACCGACAACGTCGGCGTCACGCAGTACCGCCTCTACCGCGCGGGCAACCAGGTCGGGACGGCGACGGGGACGACGTTCACCTTCACCGGCCTCACGTGCAGCACGAGCCACAACCTCGAGGTGGAGGCGATCGACGCCGCCGGCAACGTCTCCTCCCGCGCCCAGCTGACGGCCTCGACGGACGCGTGCGACACGACGCCTCCGACGGCGCCGGCGACGCTGACGGCGACGGGCGCGATCGGCCAGGCGAGCCTCTCCTGGCCGGCGGCGACCGACAACGTGGGCGTCGTCCGCTACGACCTCTACCGGGGCACGAGCTCCGGCTTCACGCCCAGCGCCGGGAACCTGATCGCCCAGCCGACGACGACCTCGTATGCCGACACGGGCCTCGCTGCCGGCACGTACTACTACAAGGTCGCGGCCGAGGACCTGGCGGGCAACATCGGCCCGGTGTCCCCGGAGGCGAGCGCCGCCGTGACGGCGGACACGAGCCCGCCGACGGCACCGACGGGCCTCACGGCGACGGGCGGCTCGCAGCAGGCGGTCCTCTCGTGGACGGCTGCGACGGACAACGTGGGCGTCGTCCGCTACAACGTCCACCGCGCGACGAGCCCGGGCTTCACGCCGAGCACGGCGAACCGGATCGCACAGCCGACCACCGCCGGCTACACGGACACGGGTCTCCCGGCCGCGACCTACTACTACAAGGTGACCGCCCAGGACGCGACGGGCAACGTCGGCCCGGCCTCGAACGAGGCGAGCGCGGTCGTCACGAACCCGCCGCCCGCCGGCCTGGTCGCGGGCTACGGCTTCGACGAGGGCACGGGCACGACCGCGACGGACTCGTCCGGCCGCGGCAACACGGGCACGCTCGCGAACGGCGCCGGCTGGGCCCTCGGGCGCTTCGGTACCGCCGCCACGGTCGACGGCGTCAACGACTGGGTCACGGTGCCCGACTCGGCGTCGCTCGACCTGACGACCGCGATGACGCTCGAGGCCTGGGTGATGCCGACGGTGAGCACGGGCTGGCGCAGCGTCATCTTCAAGGAAGGCTCGAGCGACCTCGTCTACGGCATGTACGCGAGCACGAACGCCAACCGCCCCACCGGCGAGGCGTCGATCGGCGGCAGCGTCCGCTCCGCCGCGGGAACCGCGCAGCTGCCGGCCAATGCGTGGACGCACCTGGCGGCGACGTACGACGGCACGACGCTCAGGCTCTACGTCAACGGCGTGCAGGTCGGCACGCAGTCGGTGTCGGGCACGATCGCCGATCTCGAACGGCGCCCTGCGGATCGGCGGCAACAACCTCTTCCCGGAGTGGTTCGCCGGCCGGATCGACGAGGTCCGCGTCTACAACCGCGCGCTGACCGCGGGCGAGATCCAGACGGACATGGGCAAGAGCGTCGCAAACGACTCGACGCCGCCGACCGTCGTCGCCTCGACGCCCGCCGCGGGGGCGACCGAGGTTCCGATCGGCGTGCAGCCGACCGCGCGCTTCAGCGAGCCGGTCGACCCGTCGACGCTCGGCGCCTTCGAGATCCGGGACTCCTCCGGCACGCTCGTGCCGTCGACGGTCAGCTACGACGAGCTGACGGCGACCGCCACGCTCGTTCCCTCGGTCGCGCTCACGTACGGGACGACGTACACCGCCACGATCAGGAGCGGCGCCTCGGGCCTGAAGGACCGCTCCGGCAACGCCCTCGCGACCGACAAGGTCTGGACGTTCGCCGCCGAGTCCGTGCCGCCGCCGATCCTCGTCATCGGCTCGACCTCGAACAAGTTCACGCTCTACACGACGGAGATCCTCCGCGCCGAAGGGCTGAACGACTACGCGACGCTCGACATCTCGCTCGTCTCGCCGTTCGTGCTCTCCTACTACAACGTGGCGATCCTCGGCGACACGCCGCTGACGCCCACGCAGGTGACGACGCTGACGAACTGGGTGAACGGCGGCGGCAACCTGATCGCGCTCCATCCGGACAAGCAGCTCGCCGGCCTGCTCGGCCTGACCGACAACGCCGCCACGCTCACGAACGCATACCTCAAGGTCGACACGACCTCCGCGGCCGGAGCCGGCATCGTCGGCCAGTCGATCCAGTTCCACGGCACGGCCGACCGCTACACGCTGAACGGCGCCACCGCGCTGGCCTGGCTCTACTCGAACGCCGGCACGGCGACGACGAGCCCGGCCGTGACGACGCGCTCCGTCGGCTCGAACGGCGGCGACGCTGCCGCGTTCGCCTTCGACCTCAACAAGTCGATCGTCTACACGCGGCAGGGCAACCCCGCCTGGGCGGGGCAGGACCGCGACGGCGTCGGCGACATCCGCACGAACGACCTCTTCTACGGCGCGAAGTCCGGCGACGTGCAGCCCGACTGGACGGACACGAGCAAGATCGGCATCCCGCAGGCGGACGAGCAGCAGCGCCTGCTCGTCAACATGATCACGCTGATGAACCGCGACAAGATGCCGCTGCCGCGGTTCTGGTACCTGCCGCGCGACAAGAAGGCGGTCGTGATCATGACCGGCGACGACCACGCGACCGGCGGCACGGCCGGGCGCTTCGACACGTACCTGGCGGACAGCCCGCCCGGGTGCTCCGTCGCCAACTGGGAGTGCGTCCGCTCGACGTCGTACATCTACCCCGACAGCCCGCTCACCAACGCGCAGGCGGCCTCGTATACCGCCCAGGGCTTCGAGGTGGCGCTGCACGCCAGCATCGACCGGTCATGCAAGCCGTGGCCCGACGGCGGCCTCGACTCGGGGTACTTCACCCCGCAGCTGGCCGCAGTTCGCGGCCAAGTACACGAGCGTGCCGGCTCCGGTGACGAACCGGACGCACTGCGTCGAGTGGATCGACTGGGCGACGCGAGCCCAAGGTCGAGCTCGCGCACGGCATCCGGCTCGACGACGAACTACTACCACTACCCGGCGAGCTGGATCGGGAACAAGCCCGGGCTACCTCGAGGGCACCGGCGAGATCATGCGCTTCGCCGACCTCGACGGCAGCCTGATCGACGTCTACCAGGCGCCGACGCACAACACGGACGAGTCGAGCATGGCGCAGCCGGCGTCGATCAACTTCCTGCTCGACAAGGCGCTCGGCGCGGAGGCGTACTACGGCATGTTCACCGTGCTCATCCACACAGACATCGCCGCGAGCCCGGACTCCGACGCCGTGATCGCCTCGGCCCAGTCGCGCGGCGTGCCGGTCATCTCCGCGAAGCAGGCGCTGACGTGGATGGACGGCCGCAACAACTCGACCTTCCGGAACTTCTCCTGGAGCGGCGGCACGCTCGGCTTCACCATCAACGCCGCGGCCGGCTCGAACGGGCTGCGGGCGATGCTCCCGATGACGTCGAGCGCCGGCCGCCTGAGCGCGATCACCCGCGGCGGCACGGCGGTGCCCTTCACCACGCAGACGATCAAGGGCATCGAGTACGGCTTCTTCGACGCCGCCACCGGCACGTACTCGGCGACGTACTCGTAACGGCACAGGCACTCGTGACCGCGCGACGCCCGGCGGGCCGCCGCCGACGCGCGCGCCTGGGCGAATGACGGATCCTAGGAGGGGGCCGAGACCCAGCTGAAGCGGTCGTTCAGCCGCCTCACGAACGGCAGGCGGAACAGGACGGCCTTGATCGCGGCGCGGCGCGCCTTCCTGCGCTCGCGCCGCTCCCAGTACGCGTCCTTCTCCTTCGACTCGGTCGAGTAGTACGGGCCGCCGGTGTGATGCACCCGCAGATCCGCGAGCACCGCCGGCTCGAAGCCGAGCTTCTGGATGTCGACGATGTACGCCTCGTCCTCGAGGAAGAAGACCTCCTTCTTCCGCTCGCGGAAGCCGCCGACGCTGTCGTACAGCTCGCGCGAGGTGATCGCGCAGCCGCCGCCGGTCGGGCCGCGGAGCAGCCGGACGCCGTTCACCTCGTCCGGCACGTAGAGATGCGGGCGCACGTGATGGCGTACGTTCGACGCCTGGTCGTTCGGATCGTCCTCCAGGTCCGCGGCGAGGAAGCCGATCTCCGGGAGCCGCAGGAACGCGTCGAGGAGCTGCTTGTCCCACTCCGCCGGCGCGTCGACGACGTCGTCGTCGAGCTCGACGAGGAAAGGCGCCTTCGTGATCCGGAATGCGCGCGGGTAGCCGTTCTGCCCCACGTTCTCGGGGCTGCGAACGATGCGGATCCGCGGATCCGTCAGCGCCGCCAGGTACTCCGCCGTGCCGTCGGTCGACGCGTTGTCCCAGATCAGGATCTCGTGCGTGGCGGACGACGTGCGGAGGAGCACGTTCTCGACGCACTTCCGCAGGAGATGGAGCCGGTTGTGGGTCAGGACGACCGCGACGATCCCGTCTTCGGCCGTCGCTTCGCGCGCAGGAGCCGCAGCCATGGATTCATCCTAGGAGACCCTGCGCGAGTGTTGGACGCCCCATTTCGGCAGCATTTCGTCCGCGCGCCTAGCCGATCGGCTAGAGGCGGTCCCTCTGTCCGGCCATAGGCACGCGCAGAGGCCCGGGCTACCGTTCGCAGTGATGAAGCCTGGTGCGCGACACGCGCCGCGCGAAGAGCGCGCCGACCTGATGCTGGTCTGCTCCTCCGGGGGCCATCTGCTCCAGCTCGTCGCGCTGCGCGACGCCTGGCAGGGCTTCGACCGGGCGTGGGTGTCGTTCGACAAGAGCGACGTCCGCTCGCTGCTCGCCGGCGAGCGGGTCATCTTCGCGTACGGCCCGACGAACCGGAGCGTCAAGAACCTCGTCCGCAACCTGCTGCTCGCGCTCCGTCTCGTCCGGCAGCTGCGGCCCGAAGGTGATCATGACGACAGGCGCCGGGGTCGCCGTCCCGTTCGCGTGGATCGGAAAGCTCTGGGGGGCCCGCGTCGTCTACGTCGAGAGCCTGACGCGGATCGAAGGGCCGTCGCTCAGCTGCCGCATGATCGCCCCGGTCGCGAAGCGCCTCTACGTCCAGTGGCCCGAGCTCGCGCAGGCGCTGCCGCGGGCACGCTACGTCGGCAACGTCTTCTCCGCGGGCGAATGATCTTCGTCACCGTCGGAACCAACGAGGCGCCCTTCGACCGGCTGCTCGAGGCGGTGGCGCAGCTCTCCCTCGACGAGGAGCTCGTCGTCCAGCACGGCGCCTCGGCGCGTCCGTGTCCCGGGCGCAGAGCTCGTCGACTTCCTGCCCTTCGACGAGATCGTCGAGCAGATCCGTCGCGCCCGCGCCGTGGTCACGCACGCCGGCGTCGGCTCGATCATCGTCGCGCTCTCCAACGGGAAGCGCCCGGTCGTCGTCCCGCGGCTGAAGCGCTTCGGAGAGGCGGTCGACGACCACCAGCTCCAGTTCGGCCGCCGCTTCGCGGACGCCGGCCTCGTGACGTTCGTCGAGTCCCCGGACGGGCTGGCCGACGCGCTGGGCGGCGCCGTCTCGCACGAGGCGCCGTCAGTCCTCGGCGCGGGCGCGCTCGCCGCCGAGCTTCGCAGCTTCCTGGAGCAAGAGCTCGCCGCCTCCTCCGTGGCGGCTCCCTCGCACTCATGACGGCGACGCCGCACAACGACGGCATCGGCGCCCGGATTCTGAGCGGGCTCGCCTGGAAGGCCGGCTCGCAGGTCTTCACGCAGATCCTGCGCATGGTGGTCGCGCTCGTGCTGGCGCGGATGCTCACGCCCGAGCAGTGGGGACTCGCGGCGATGGCGCTCGTCTTCTCCGGGTTCGTGATCGTCTTCACGGACAACGCGCTCGGCACCGCGCTGATCCAGCGGCGCACGGTGACCGACGACGACAGGTCGACCGTCTTCTGGTCCAGCGCGGCCATCGGCCTGCTCCTGGCTGCGCTCGCGATCGCCTGCTCGGGCGCGCTGGCGAGCTTCTACGACGAGCCCGAGGTGCGCCCGCTCTTCGCCGTCCTCGCGGTCAGCTTCTTCGTCAGCTCGCTCGGCACGGCCCAGGGCGCACTGCTGGTCCGGGACATGCAGTTCCGGAAGCTCGAGCTGCGGCAGATGGCGGCGGCGCTCGCCGCCGCGGTCACGGCGATCGCCGTCGCGGCGGGGGGCTTCGGCGCGTGGGCGATCGTGACGCAGCAGCTCGTCGACGCGACCGTCTCGACGGTGATCGTGTGGTTCCTGATCCCGTGGCGGCCCTCGCCGAGGTTCTCCCTGGCGAGCCTGCGCCGGCTCGGCGGCTTCGCCGGAAACGTCTTCGGCGAGAACATGCTCTACCAGGCGGGCCGCAACATCGTGACCCTGGTCACCGGCCGGGTGCTCGGCGCCGCTGCACTCGGCACGTACGCGCTGGCGACGAACGTGATCCTGATGCCCTTCTCGCGCATCGCCGCGCCGCTGCAGCAGGTGTTCTTCCCCGCGTTCTCGAAGATGCAGGGAGACCGGCCTCGCATGGCCGACATGTGGATTCGCGTCACACGGCTCGTCGGGTCGTTCTCCATGCCCGCGCTCGCCGGGCTCGTCATCGTCGCGCCGGATTTCGTGCAGGTCGTGCTGGGCGACCAGTGGCAGAGCGCGACGCTCGTGATCCAGATCCTCGCCTGGGCCGGCCTGATCCAGTCGCTTCAGACGCTGAGCGGCGAGGTGCTCCTCGCGCTCAACAGGTCCGGGACGCTGCTCCGCTTCACGATGTTCTGGTTCGGCCGTCACGCTCGGCGCGGTCGCGCTCGGGCTGCAGTGGGGCCTAACCGGCCTGGCCGTCTGCTACACGGTCGCGATCACGCTCGTCGAGCCCGTGCGCACCTACCTCGCGGCGCGCGCGGTCGGCATCTCCGTGTGGAGGTTCTTCGGAGCGCTCGTCGGCGTCGCCCAGGCGACGATCGCGATGGCGGTGATCGTCTTCGCGACGCGGCAGGCGCTGCTCGCCGCAGGCGTCCCGGCGGCCGCTCGGCTCGTGCTCCTGATCCTCCTCGGCGTGGCCGTCTACGTGCCCCTCTGCGCCTGGCGCGCCCCCGAGGTCGTAGCGGAGGTGCGGCGTGTCCGGCGCCGGCGGGAGAAGACGCCGCTGCATCTGGAGCCGCTCGCCGGGCAGGCGCAGCTCTCGAAGCCGTAAGCAGCCGCGGCCCGCCGACTGCCGCACGCGCAGGCCCGAACCCTGATAATGCGTCCCCGGCATGGTCCTGCGGCCCTCCTGCGTCGTGCCGGCGTGCTTGCGCGCGTCGGATTTGACGACCGCCGGACGGCCGCCGGACGCGGCGGGATCCGTCCGCGCCGCGGCCGGGATCGTGCAAGCCAGGCAGGTGACGGCGGTCGGAATGGGGGGCCGCAAGGGGTCGGATCGGGCCGACCCAGACGGGTCACGACGCGAGCGCATCTGTATCGCATCCCGCCCTAATCTCATCCGCGAAACGTCCGATACCTGCTTGACGATGACCTTGCACCTGGTCTACGGTGCTCGGCTTCGCCCAGTAACCGAGGGGTCCGGCGGCCCGTTCCTCTCCCAATCAAGGAGGATCGATGACGCGCGAGGTTGCGTGGCAACGGTCTGTGGCTGTCGGCTTTGCTCTGCTTCTGATAGCGCTCGTCGCCCTGATCGGTGGGTCATCGATCTCGGCGGCGCCGAGCGGACTGGTAGCTGCATACTCATTTGACGAGGGCGCCGGAACGACGCTGATCGATCGTTCCGGCAACGGGAACGGTGGCTCCATCTCCGGAGCCGGCTGGACGACGGGGCGCACGGGTGGGGCGCTTTCCTTCGACGGCGTCAACGACGTCGTCAACATTCCCGACTCGAACTCGCTCGACATCTCACAGATGACGCTCGAGGCGTGGGTCCGGCTTTCGACGCTCGGCAACCAGTGGCGCACCGTCGTCATCAAGGAGAAGCCGAAGCAGCTCGTGTATGCGCTCTACGCGTACACGAACGGACCCGGGGCCGCGGGCAACGTGAACGTCAACGGCTCGTACGACGTTTACGCACAGACGCCGTCGCTCCTCCCCACGAAGACCTGGGTCCACCTCGCCACGACGTACGACGGCACGACGATCCGCCTCTTCGTGAACGGCGAGCAGATCGCGACGAAGGCCCAGACGGGCAAGATCGTAGCCTCGAACTCCCCGCTGCGCATCGGGGGCAACACGGTCTGGGGCGAATGGTTCACGGGCCTGATCGACGACCTCCGCATCTACAACCGACCGCTCAGCCAGGGGGAGATCAAGGCGGACATGTCCGCTCCCGTGGCCAACGGGGGCGGCGCCGGAGGCAGCAGTAGTGGCGGTCCCATTCCCGGTGGAGCGGCCCTACCCCCGGTGGAGGCCCTGACGTCCAGGCGCCGACCACGCCGGGCACGCCGACCGCGTCCGGAGCGACCACGACGTCGATCTCCGTCGGCTGGGCGGCCTCGAACGACAACGTCTCCGTCGCCGGCTACACGGTCTACAAGAACGGCGCCGCTGCGGGCAACACACCCGGCACGACCTACACCGTCTCGGGCCTCGACTGCGGGACGTCGTACACGATCGCGGTCGACGCCTACGACACCGCGGGCAACCGTTCGGGGAAGAGCTCCGCGACTGCGTCGACGAGCGCCTGCCCGCCGCCTGCAGGAGACACGAAGGCGCCCACAGCGCCCGCCAACGTGACGGTCGTCGGCACGTCGGACAAGACGATCACCCTGGGCTGGACCCAGTCCCTCGACGACACGGGCGTGACCGGGTACGGCATGTACCGCGGCGCGTCCCTGGTCGACTCGAGCTTCGGGACGACGTACCAGTACACGGGGCTCGCGTGCGGGACGACGTACAACCTGGCGGTCGACGCCTACGACGCCGCCGACAACCGGTCGGCGAAGACGTACGTCTCCGGGTCGACGGCCGCCTGCCCGCCGCCGACGCCGCCGCCGCCGCCGCCACCACCGCCAGGGGACACGCAGGCGCCCACGGCGCCCACGAACGTGACGGTCGTCGGCACGTCGGACACCACGATCTCCCTCGGTTGGAGCCAGTCGATCGACAACACGGGCGTCACGGGGTACGGCATGTACCGCGGCGGGTCCGTGGTCGGCTCGAGCGTGGGCACGAACTACACCTACATCGGGTTGACGTGCGGGACGACGTACAGCCTCGCCGTCGACGCGTACGACGCAGCTCGATAACCGGTCGGCCAGGACCGGAGTGAGCGGAACGACTGCGGCGTGCGCACCCACGCCTCCGCCTCCTCCGCCGCCGCCCCCGGGCACGAGCAGCGGGACGGCGAACGTCTGGGTCGACACCAACGGAGGCAGCTGCGTTCGCCAGTCCACTCCGGGCGCGTACGTCGACGCCCAGGCGTGCGGCTCGTTCAACGCTGCCTACGCGCTTGCGAGTCCCGGCGATACCGTCCTCATCAAGGGTGGGACGTACACGGCGTTCCAGGACATCCAGTACCGCTCGATCGGAACGCAACCTGTTCTCATGCAGGTAGCGCCAAACGACACGGTCACCCTCGACAACGGGATGACCATCCGTACCCACGACCTCATCCTCGAGGGTGGCAGTACGGTCGGCGTGAACGAACCTGATCGTATCCTCGTGTACGGCGCGGTCGGATCCGAGTCCGCTGTCGATTTCGGACGCGGAAACAACTCTACGAACGTGAAGAACGTCGTGGTCGAGAACGTTCACACGCGCGACGTCTACTACGACGACGCCACGTCGAACAATACGGTGCGGTACAGCGAGATCGGACCGAGCGACTTCGGCGGCAACGGGAACCTCTGCGCTGACCTGATCGTCACCGGACGAACGTTCAATCCGGTGATCGAGTACAACGTCATCCACGACAACAAGAGCACCGGCTGCGGCGGCGCGCACATCGACGCACTGGACCTCAACGTCGTGAACGGCGTCATCCGCGGCAACCGCATCTGGTGGTGCGGAACGCAGTGCATCTTCTCCGGCGATTCTGGCTCGATGCTGATCGAGAACAACATGATCGAGGAGACGAACGCGTGCGGAAGCGGTTGCGATGGACCTCAGGAGCTCGCCGTGATGGGTGACGTGGTCTTCCGGTACAACACGATCGAAGGTGATGACGGCTACGGCCGCGATCCGGACCGGCCCGGCAACGCCACGGTGTACGGCAACGTCTTCCTGACGAAGTACGGCTGCGCCGGCGGCGGCGCGGTCAAGGTCAGCTACGACAACAACGTGTTCCCGCCCGGGAGCAGCAACTGCGGCACGAACGCGAAGTTCTGCGTGCCGCGGCTCGCGTCGACCGGGAACCTGTTCACGAACGTCGACCAGCAGGCCGACTTCCACCTCGCGTCGAACGACACCTGCGCACTCGGGGCCGGCAAGGCCAGTGCCTACCCGGCGCAGGACTTCGACGCGACGAGCCGCCCGCAGGGCGGCGCGGTGGACGACGGCGCAGACGAACGCTGACTCGGCGCGACGGCCGCGAGCCGCGGCTAGACTCACCGCACGATGACAGGCTCGGCCCCCTCTTCGGGGGCCGAGCCGCGTTCCTTCTCCTGCCGCGCACGCCCCGCCTGCGATGACTCGCCGCCTCCTTGCCAGCGCCCTGATCCTGCTCGCCTCGGGCGTCGTCGCATGCACGTCCGGCTCCGGCGCGCCTCCCCGGGCGCACCTGCTCGTGACTCCTTCCGGCTCGGACGGGAACGCATGCACCGCGTCGGCTCCCTGCCGGAGCTTCGACCGCGCGTACCAGGTCGCGCGGCCGGGCCAGATCGTCGAGGTCGCCGGAGGCGACTACCCGGCACAGACCATCACCGGGACGAAGGCGGCGCCGAAGGTCGTCTTCCAGCCGCGACACGGAGCGACGGTGAACGTCGCGAGCGTCAAGGTGCGCGCGGACAACCTCGAATTGCGAAGCATGAGGATGGTCTCGTGGGACGTCTACGAGCAGTCCGCCGGGTTCACGGCGCGCAACCTCGACGTCGGGTGGTTCGGCGTCTGGGGGTCGAAGGACACGTCGGTCATCGGGGGCGACATCGGGCCGTCGCTCGTCGGCGGCGAGTTCCACACCGTCTGGATCTCGTTCGGCGAGAAGGACGACAGCGAGACGCGCAACCTCGTCATCGACGGTGCGCGGTTTCACGACTTCACGCGCGCCAAGGAAAGCGACCACACGCAGTGCATCTTCCTGACGGGCGGCAACGGCATCACGATCCGCGACAGCAGGTTCGTGCGCTGCGACGTCTTCTCGATCTTCGCCGGGACGCCGTGGTGGAAGAGCGGCCTCCCGCCGCTGCGCAACGTCAGGATCGAGAACAACTCCTTCGACGCGTCGACGTGGGGCGGCTCGTACGACTGCTGCTCGTACGCGATCCGCTTCGCAGGCGACTGGCCGAGCCTCACCAACTTCCGCTTCGCCTACAACTCGTCGAAGATGCCGATGTCGTTCGGCGACAGCTCGACGCCGCGCTCGAACTTCGAGCTCGTCGGCAACGTGTTCCCGAACGAGGGCTGCGGCAAGGGCGAGACTTACCGCTACAACGTGATCATCGGCGGCCAGAAGTGCTCTCCGACGGATCGCACCGTGCCGAACCTGGCCGCGGCGGGGTTCGTCGCCCCGCTGGCACGGGAGCCCGATCTGCGGCTGAAGCCGGGCAGCCGGGCGATCGACGCCGGCGACCCGAAGGACTTCCCGCGGCGCGACCTCTTCGGCAAGAAGCGGCCCGCCGGTCGCGCGCCGGACGCCGGCGCGTACGAGCGCTGATCCCCGCGCGGGACCTGGACTTCAGGCAAGCCCTGCTCTGACCGCCGGACGTCCCCCGTTCGGGTTATCCAGCGTGTAAACACGCGGCCCGATACCAGGCAGCGTCTAGACCCCAACCTCCAGGAGCGTGCAATGGGAGCCGCACCCAGTTGCAGGCGCACTCGAGGGGCCTTCGCCGCAGCCGCCGCCGTGGTCGCGTTCTGCGGGCTGGCCTTCAACGCCGCCGCCGTCACCAAGCCGTCCTCCGTCTGGGGCGTCGAGCTCCCGACCCACAAGAACCTCGCCGTTGCCGACCTCGTGCGCCTGCACAAGAGAGGTCTGAACGCACTCGTGGTCGATCCGTCCCGGTTCGGCAGCCGCGAGCGCGGGCAGCTGGCCGCCGCAGCCCGTCGGGCCGGCATGGTCGTGGCGTTCCCGCAGCCCGCGAAGACGCGGACGGCGGCGCAGTGCGCCTCTGCGCGGAGGGGGCCCGCGCGGACCTGTGCGCTCCTCGTCCGCTCGCCGCGGGCGGCGGTCAAGCTCGCACGCCGCAACGTGGCGGACTACGCCGTGCTGCGTCTGGACTCCGTCGCGCAGCTCCGCTTCCTGCAGGGCGTCAGGTCGAAGACCCACATCCTCGCCGTGGCGCACCCGGCGGTCCGGAAGCTCAACCGCTCGGCCTGGACCCGCGCGGTGAAGATCGCCGCGGCCGACCCGGTGCTCGACCTCGCCGTCGTCGTCGACTCGTCGACGCAGCCGACGCTCGAGACGTACCTGGGCCTCGTCAAGTCGGCGCAGGGAGCGTCGAAGAGACCGTCGCCGGACCGCACCCGACGACCCGCCCACGGCTCCCGGCTCGATCACCGTCTCCGGCGTGACCGCCTCGAGCGTCACGCTCAGCTGGCCCCCGGCGACGGACGACACGCACGTCGCGGGCTACGGCGTCTACCGCAGCGGCGTCCTCGTCGGCAGCGTCACGACGCCGCAGATGACGGTCGCCGATCTCGCCTGCGGCTCCACGTACACGTTCTCGGTCGACGCCTACGACGACGGCGGACAGCGCTCGCCCATCGTCAGCGTCTCCGCGACGACCGCCGCCTGCGGCGGCGGGGCGGAGGCGGAGGCGGTGGTGGAGGCGGAGGCGGAGGCGGCGGCGACCTCCTCCCGCCGAGCGCCCCGCTTGGGATCGCCAGCTCGGCGGCCTCGCAGACGAGCATCACCCTCACCTGGCTCGCGTCCACGGACAACGTCGGGGTCGTCGGCTACGGCGTCTACCGCAACGGCACGTCGGTCGGCTCGACGGCGCTGCTGACCTCGACGGTCCCGGGCCTCTCCTGCGGGACCTCCTACACGCTCGCAGTCGACGCGTACGACGCGGCCGGCAACCGTTCCGCCAAGACCTCTGTCTCCGCGTCGACGAGCGCCTGCGCACCGGGCGCGGACACGACGGCGCCCTCCGTGCCCGGCGGGCTCGCCAGCACCGGCTCGACCACGACCAGCATCTCGATCTCCTGGAACGCCTCCACCGACAACGTCGCCGTCACCGGCTACGGCGTCTACCGCGGCGGCACTCTCCAGACCAGCGTCACCGGCACGAGCGCAACCCTGACCGGACTCGCCTGCTCCACCAGCTACTCACTCCAGGTCGACGCCTACGACGCCGCCGGCAACCGCTCCGCCAAGACCACCCTCAACACCGCAACCAGCACCTGCCCCGACACGACCGCACCCTCCGTCCCGAGCGGGCTCGCGAGCACCGGCTCGACCACGACCAGCATCTCGATCTCCTGGAACGCCTCCACCGACAACGTCGCCGTCACCGGCTACGGCGTCTACCGCGGCGGCACACTCCAGACCAGCGTCACCGGCACGAGCGCAACCCTGACCGGACTCGCCTGCTCCACCAGCTACTCACTCCAGGTCGACGCCTACGACGCCGCCGGCAACCGCTCCGCCAAGACCACCCTCAACACCGCAACCAGCAGCTGCCCCGACACCACCGCACCCTCCGTCCCGACCGGGCTCACGAGCACCGGCTCGACCACGACCAGCATCTCGATCTCCTGGAACGCCTCGACCGACAACGTCGGCGTCACCGGCTACGGCGTCTACCGCGGCGGCACACTCCAGACCAGCGTCACCGGCACGAGCGCAACCCTGACCGGACTCGCCTGCTCCACCAGCTACTCACTCCAGGTCGACGCCTACGACGCCGCCGGCAACCGCTCCGCCAAGACCACCCTCAACACCTCAACCAGCAGCTGCCCCGACACGACCGCACCCTCCGTCCCGACGGGCCTCACGGTCGGCGCGACCACCACGAGCACCATCGCCCTCTTCTGGACGGCGTCGACGGACAACGTCGGGGTCACGGGCTACGGCGCCTACCAGGGAGCGAACCTCCAGGGCTCGACCGCCTCGACCGGCTACACCGTCAGCGGCCTCGCCTGCGGGACGAGCTACACGCTGGGCGTCGACGCGTACGACGCGGCGGGCAACCGCTCGGCCAAGGCCACGGTCACCGGCTCGACCTCGGCCTGCGCCTCTCCCGGGCCGGGGAACGCCAACCTCTGGGTGGACACGAACGGCGGCTCCTGCGCCAGGCAGGCGACCGCGGGGTCGTACGTCGATGCGCAGGCGTGTGCGTCGCTGAACGCCGCCTACCAGGCTGCACAGGCGGGTGACCGCGTCCTGATCAAGGCCGGCAGCTACCCGGCCCAGACGATCAACGATCGCACCAATCTGGCCATCGGCTCAGCACGCGTGGAGTTTCACCCTGCTCCAAGCGAGTCTCTGACGTTCACCGACGCGCTCGACGTCAAGACGCACGACGTCCTGATCGACGGCGGCGACACCGCAGGCGTGAACGAGCAGAATCGCATCCAGGTGAACGGCGACCCCAACGGCGACCAGGCCGCCGACTTCGGCTGGGGCAACAACTCCGCGCGCGTGACCGGCGTGATCATGGAGGACATCCACGCCCGTAACGTCTACTTCGACGACGACAGCCACGGGAACAACTTCCGCTACGGTGACGTCGGACCCTCGACTCTCGGCGGACCGAACCTGTGCTCCGACCTGGTTCAGTCCGGCGACGCGCAGTTCACCGTCGAGTTCAACCTCGTCCACGACAATCTCAGCACCGGCTGCGGCGGCGCGCACATCGACGCGATGGACCTCAACCCGGACACCGCCGGCTCCATCATTCGCGGCAACCGGATCTGGTGGTGCGGGACGCAGTGCATCTTCTCCGGCGACCCCGGGAAGATGCTGATCGAGGACAACATGGTCGAGGAGACGAACGCTTGCGGCTCCGGGTGTGATGGGCCGCAGGAGATCGCCGTGATGGGCGACGTGACGCTCAGGTACAACACGATCGAGGGCGACGACGGCTACGGCCTCAACCCCGACAGACCGGGGAACGCAGAGGTGTACGGAAACATCTTCCTCACCAAGTACACGGGCTGCGCCGGAGGCGGCACCGTCCAGGTCAGCTACGACCGCAACGTCTTCGCGCCCGGCAGCGTCACCTGCGGCACCAACGCGAGCTTCTGCACGCCACGGCTCGCCTCGACCGGAAACACGTGGACCAACGTCGACCAGCAGGCCGACTTCCACCTCGCAGCCAACGACACCTGCGCGCTCGGGGCCGGCAAGCCGGGCGACTTCCCCACGCTCGACATCGACGGGGATTCCCGCCCGCTGGGCGGCTCCCCGGACGCCGGCGCAGACGAACGCTGACGCACTCCGACGCTGAGGGACTGATGGAGAGGACGCGGCCCCACGGGGTCGCGTCCTCTCTCGGGACGACGTCTGACGCAGTTGGTATAGTCCCGCGCTTCGAGACGCCCGATCGGGTAAGGGCGGCTCGTGGCCAGGGAAACGCACGCAGCGAACGAACACCAGTAGCTTGGCACCAGTAGCTTGGATCGTGTCCTGGGGAGGCCGATCCAGCAGCCCCATGTGGGAAGCAAGATTCAGCCGCATCACCCAGTGTTTTTCGGCCCTGGCTCTCGCCGGGCTGGTCGTCGTGGTCGCCGGGAGCGCGACCGCGGCGCAGGCCCTGCCGCAGACGCTCTGGGCCGTCGCCGTCACCCGCCCGGCGGCCGGTGACGCGGGCTGGGCGCGTCTCGGCGCGCTGCATGCCAGCGGCATCAACGCGATCGTCGTCAACGGCAGCGCCCTCGGCCGGAGCGAGCTCGCGCGGCTGCGCGGGGTCGCCGGGCAAAAGAAGCTGCTGGTCGTGGCCGGCCGGCGCGCGGGCACGACGTGCGCGACCTGCCTGCCGACCGTGAGCTCGCCCGCAGCGGCGGTCAAGCTCGCACGGAGCGGCAAGACGGTCGTGGCGCGGCTCAGGCGCCCGCAGCAGGTGCACTTCCTCCGCGGCCTGCACGCGGGTCGAGTGATCGCGGTCGTCGAGCTCCACGGCGGCCGCGCGTTCCACGCGCCGGCGTGGAAGCGCGTGATCCAGGTCGCACGCTCCGACAGGCGCATCGATCTCGCCGTCACGCCGCTCGGTCCCCGGGCGGGGGCGGGACTCACGTCCTACCTCAAGCTCCGCACCGCGGTGGCCGGCACCGCCACGAGGACGCCGGTGGCCGAGCCGCCCGGGGGCGGCGGTGGCGGCGGCGGCAGTGGAGGGGGCGGTGGTGGAGGCGGCAGTGACACGCGCGCTCCGACCACGCCGGGCGGCCTGACCGTCACGTCCTCGACGCCCAACTCGATCGCGCTCAGCTGGACCGCGTCGACCGACGACACCCGCGTCGCGTCCTACGGCGTCTACCGGAACGGCACGCAGGTCAGCACCGCCACGGTCACGAACGCGACGCTCGCCGGGCTGACGTGCGCGACGACGTACACGCTCGCCGTCGACGCGGTCGACCCGGCCGGGAACCACTCCGCGAAGGCGACCGTCGTCGGGTCGACGGCGGCCTGCCCGCCGCTGCCCGCCTCGAACGGGACCGGCAACCTCTGGGTCGACCCGAACGGCGGCAGCTGCACGCGACAGGCCACCCCCGGCGCCTGGGTGGACGCGGCGGCCTGCGGCTCGTTCAACGCCGCCTACCAGGCGGCGCAGGCCGGCGACGTGATCCAGATCCGCGGCGGCACCTACCCCTCGCAGAACGTCCGCGACCGCCCTGATCTGCCGCTGGGATCGGCGATCATCGTCTTCCATCCCGCGCCGGGCGAGAACGTCACCGTCAACGGGTCACTGGAGCTCTACGGCCACGATCTGATCTTCGACGGCGGCGACCGCCCGGGCGTCAACGAGCCGAACCGGGTGACGATCACCGGCGAGAACGCACCGGACGAGGAGTCGCTCGGGATGCGGGACAACCAGGGCTCGCAGCGAGGGCAGCACCGCGGCCTCGTCGTCGAGGACGTCCACATCCGCAACGTCAAGACGTCGAGCGACTTCTCGACGCTGCGCTACAGCGAGGTCGGCCCCAGCGACCTCGGCGTCGGCAACCTCTGCTCCGACCTCGTCCAGTCGGCCGACGAGCCGACCGACGGCTGGGTGATCGAGTACAACATCGTCCACGACAACAAGAACGACGGCTGCAACGGCGCCCACATCGACGCGTTCGACGTCTACGTCACGAACGGCGTCATCCGGGGGAACCGGATCTGGTGGTGCGGCACGCAGTGCATCTTCACCGGCGACCCGTCCTCGATCCTGATCGAGAACAACATGATCGAGGAGACGAACGCCTGCGGATCCGGTTGTGACGGCCCGCAGGAGCTGGCCGTGATGGGCACGACGACCGTGCGCTACAACACGATCGAGGGCGACGACGGCTACGGCCGCGACCCCGACCGGCCCGGCAACGCCACCATCTACGGCAACCTCTTCCTCTCGAAGTACAACCACTGCGCGGGCGGCGGCGCGGTCAGCGCCAGCTACGACCGCAACGTCTTCGCGCCCGGCAACATCACCTGCGGCACGAACTCGAAGGCCTGCACGCCGCGGCTAGCCGACGGGAACCTCTACACCGACGTCGACCGGCAGGCCGACTACCACCTGGCCGCGAACGACACCTGCGCCCTCGGCGCCGGGAGCCCATCCAGCTACCCAGCCGAGGACATCGACGAGGTCTCCCGCCCCCAGGGCGGCGCCCCCGACGCAGGCGCAGACGAGCGTTAGGAACCCCTGCACCGCGGCGGGGACGTAGGCCCGCCGCGCCTTCCCGCCCGCCGGCACGAAGCCTGCCGCCGCGACGGCCTCGAGTGGCGCGTCGCCGGTGACGACCGCCAGCACCGGCCGGGGTGACTCCTCCACCGAGCCGCGCACGCGCTCGAGCACGCGCCGGAGCACCGTCTCGGTGAACGGGTTGTAGAAGTAGAGGATCGCCGGCTCGTCCGGGAGCTCGTAGTCCAGCGCGTCCGCACAGACGAGCTCGAACTCGTGGCAGCGCTGCCGGTCGCTGCGGAACCCGGCGACGTTCCGGCGGGCGATCTCGGTCAGCTCCGGCGAGAACTCGACGCCGACGACGCGCTTGAAGGGAAACTCCGACGCGAGCAGAAGCGCCCGGCCCTTTCCGGCGCCGAAGTCGACGAAGACGAAGTCGCGGTAGTCGATCGGCAGGCGCCGCAGGAGGTCGCGGAAGTGATCCGGGTCCGACGCCTGGTAGCGCACGCCGTGCTCGCGGTTCGGGCTCTCGATCGTCAGCGTCTGGAGGTGCACGATCCCCTCCGTCTCGACGCCGTGCAGCCGGTCGAACGCGCGCTCGACGGCGCGATACCGTTGCCGTTCCCGCATCGCGGAGAGCTCGCGCGCCGCCCGGCGTGCCGTTCCGGCGAGCCCAT
>CAVVCG010000041.1:0-20239 GCA_963746655.1 uncultured Actinomycetes bacterium
CGTGCAGGTCGGGCAGGCTGCGGAAGCGCTCGTCCAGGTCGAAGCCGTAGCCGACGAAGAGCTCGTCGGGCACCGTGAAGCCCACGTAGCGCACCGGGAGGTCGTCGACGAGGCGCCGGTAGGGGCGGTCGAGCAGGGTCACGATCGCCAGCGAGGCGGGATCCCGCAGGCGGAAGGTCTTGCAGAGGTAGTGCATCGTCAGCCCGGTGTCGACGACGTCCTCGACGATCAGCACGTCGCGTCCGGCGATGTCCGAGTCGAGATCCTTGAGCAGGCGGATCGCCTTGTGGCCTCCGGTCTCCGGCTGGGCGCCGTAGCCGGCGAGCTCGACGAAGTCGAGCCGGTGGACGAGCGGGAGAGCGCGCGCGAGGTCGCTGACGAACACGACGCTCGCCTTCAGCGAGGCGACGAGCACCGGCTCGCGGCCCTCGTAGTCGGCGGCGATCGCCGCGCCGAGCTCGAGCACCCGTGCGCGGATCTCCTCCGCGCTGAGGTAGACCTCCCCGACCCGTGGGTCGGAGCTCAGGAGACGAGGTCTAGACGAAATCTCTGGGCCAGGCGCTCGATGTCGCGCTTGTAGAAGAGCTTGATCTTGACGTCCGGGTACCGCTCTCTCAGCTTGCGCAACTTCCGGTTCTTGCGGGTGACGAGCGACTGCTTCATCACCGTGATCTCCACGTACAGGTCCTGCTCTGGCAGGTAGAAGTCGGGCGTGAAGGCTTCGACCACGCGGCCTTCCTCGTCCTCCTCCAGGATGAAGGTGCGCGGCTCGTAGTCCCAGGGGACGCCGTAGTAGTCGAGCACCTTCGCGCACTCGAGCTCGGCGTCGTTTTGGAACCGCGGTGGTTCCGCGCCACAAAATGCCTGGAATGTCGGGGTTTCCCGCCCCACCTGAGAGCAGGGTAGCAGTGGCCTCGGACGCCGGGCGGGCGCCTGATCTGGCGTACACTCAGCCCGTGGCCGACGGCAACGGGCGCCCATTCACGATCGTCCAGCTCTCCGACCTGCATTGCGGGGACCAGCACTTCCTGCCGAACCTGCTCGAGCGGGCGATCATGGAGGTGAACGAGCTCGATCCCGACATCGTGATCTGCTCGGGTGACCTGACCACGTTCGGCTTCCGGGACGAGTACCAGCTCGCGAAGCGGTACCTCGACGGGCTGCGCTGCGACTCGGTCGTCGTGATCCCCGGGAACCACGACTCGCGCAACGTGGGCTACGTCCACTTCGAGGAGCTGTTCGGCGTGCGCAACTCGGTGCTGCGCAAGGGCGGGGTCACGGTCGTGGCGGTCGACTCGACCGAGCCCGACCTCGACCACGGCCAGATCGGGCGCGGCCGCTACCCCTGGATCGAGGAGCAGTTCGCAGGGCCGGCCGACCTCAAGGTCTTCGTCTGCCACCACCACCTGCTCCCGGTCCCGGGCACCGGGCGCGAGCGCAACGTGATCTACGACGCGGGCGACACGATCGAGTGCCTGCAACGCGCGGGCGTCGACCTCGTCCTCTCGGGCCACAAGCACGTCCCGTACGCGTGGCGGCTCGAGAGCCTCTTCGTGGTCAACGCGGGCACGGTCTCGTCGCAGCGCCTGCGCGGCAACGTGCGGCCCTGTTACAACGTGGTCGAGGTCGACGGCACCCACGTCGACGTGTTCCGCCGCTACCCGTTCCACGGGCAGGAGCGGATCATCCAGTTCTCGACCGAGACGCGCGCGTTCGAGAAGTACACGGCGCGGATCGACGGGGAGGTGACGACCCGGACGTGACACGCGCGCTCGTGGTGATCGACGGCGAGCACTACGCGCCCGTCGTCCGGGACGCGCTCGCGGCGCTGCCCTACGAGGTCGCCGGGGCCTGGCTCGCCGGCGGCGAGGAGAAGCTACGGGGCGGGGACGAGTACGGCGTGCCGGTCTACCGTGACCTCGGCGAGGCGCTCGCCGCCTGCGAGCCGGAGCTGGTCTACGACCTCTCCGACGAGCCGGTGCTCGGCCCGCGCGAGCGCTTCCTCGTCGCGAGCCGCGTGCTCGCCGCGGGGATCCCGTACGCGGGCGCGGATTTCAGCTTCGACCCGCCGCCGCTTCAGCCGTTCCCGCTCCCGTCGCTCGGGATCGTCGGCACGGGCAAGCGCGTCGGCAAGACCGCGATCGCCGGGCACGCCGCGCGTCTGCTCGGCCGCGACCGCGAGGTGATCGTGGTCGCGATGGGCCGCGGCGGGCCGCCCGAGCCGGAGGTGGCCGAGTGGCCGCCCTCGCCGGCCGAGCTGCTCGCGCTCTCGCGGTCGGGCCGTCACGCGGCCTCGGACTACCTCGAGGACGCGGCGCTCGCCGGGATCGTGACGATCGGCTGCCGCCGGGCCGGCGGAGGACTGGCAGGCGCGACCGCGTTCTCCAACGTGCACGCGGGCGCCGAGGAGGCGCTGGCGCGCTCACCCGACCTCGTCATCTTCGAGGGGAGCGGCTCGGCGCTGCCACCGGTGCAGACGAGCCGCCGCGTGCTGGTCGCGCCGGCGGGGTCGGACGTGACCGGCTACCTCAACGCCTACCGCCTGCTCACCTCCGACCTGCTGGTGCTCGCCATGGCCGAGGACGTGGTCGACACGGTTGAGATCCGGGCGCTCTGCCCGGAGATCCCGATTGTCCCCGTCGTGCTCCGGCCGCGGCCGCTCGAGCCGATCGCCGGCCGGAGCGTCGCGTTCTTCTCCACCGCGCCCGCGGCCGCGCACCCGGTGCTCGAGGCGCACCTGCGCGACGTGCACGGCGCAGCCGCGGTCACCGTCTCGGGCAACCTCGCCCGCCGCGAGGAGCTGCGACAAGACCTCGAGCGGGCCGAGGCGGAGGTCTGGCTCGTCGAGCTCAAGGCGGCCGCGATCGACGTCGTCGCCGAGGAGGCCCTCGTGCGCGGAATCCCGCTCGTCCTGGTCGACAACGAGGTGCTCTCGTCCGAGCTCGACGCGGAGCTCACGGCCCTGGCGCAGGCGGCGCGCGAGGAGGTGGCGGTGTGAGCCAGCCTCGCCATCGCGAGCCGCTGCCGCTCGGCGGCGAGGGGCACCAGCCGTACTCGAAGGGGCTGATGGCGCGGGCGCTGATCGCCGTCGGCGTACCCGCGGAGAGCGCGTACGAGCTTGCGCGCCACGCCGAGCGCGACCTCGCGGCCCGGCCCGGGCAGCCGCTCGAGCTCGGCCGCCTCCACGAGCTGGCGGTCGAGACACTCGGCGAGGCCGAGGGTGCGGCGGCGGTCGTGCGGTTGCGCCGCTACCGGGAGCTGCAGGAGCTCGACCTCCCGATCATCCTCCTCGTCGGCGGCACCACCGGCACGGGCAAGTCGACCGTCGCCACCGACGCGGCCTACCGACTCGGGATCGCACGGGTCACCTCGACCGACTTCATCCGTCAGACGATGCGCGCCTTCTTCTCGCACGAGTTCATGCCGTCGATCCACTACTCGAGCTTCGAGGCTGGGCAAGGGCTCGCCGCGGCCGGCCACGAGGCGGACGACCTCGTGCTGCAGGGCTTCCTCGACCAGACGCGCAACGTGCTCGTCGGCGTGCGCGCGGCGGTCGACCGCGCCCTGCACGAAGGCTGGTCGATGGTGCTCGAGGGCGTCCACCTCGTGCCGGGGATGCTCGAGATCCCGCACGAGGACGCCCTCGTGGTGCAGTGCGTGCTCGCGATCGACGACAAGCAGAGGCACGCGTCGAACTTCTTCATCCGCGACTCGGCGACCGACGGCGTCCGTCCGATGAGCAAGTACCTCGACCACCTGCCCGAGATCCGGCGGATCCAGCGCTACGTCGTCGAGCGGGCAGAGCGCCACGGCGTGCCGGTGCTGCAGAGCGGCGGGATCGACCAGACGAGCATGGCGCTGCTCGAGCTCGTCTTCGACCGGGTCGCGAGCCTCGAGACGGCCGTGTGACCGACGTCGATCCGTGCATCTGCGAGTCGTTCGCCCGCGCGACCGAACGCGCGGCGCTCGCGGCGGCGCGCTGGCTGGGGCGGGCCGACCAGAACGCAGCCGAGGAGGCCGCCTGCACCGGAATGAAGGGCGCCCTCGACCTGCTCCCGATCGACGGCCGGATCGTGATCGGCGCGAGCGAGGAGGCGGGACTGCTCCAGGTCGGCGAGCAGGTCGGAGGCGGCGGACAACCTGTCGACCTCGCACTCGACCCGCTCGAGGGCCGGGGGATCGTCGCCCGCGGCGGGAGCGGCGCGATGTCGATGCTCGCCGTCGGTGAGCGCGGCCTGATGCGCGAGCTCCCCGAGATGTACATGCGCAAGATGGCCGTCGGCCCGCGCGCGCTCGGCTCGATCTCCCTCGGCCGGCCGATCGCCGAGAACATCGAGGCGATCGCCGAGGCGTTCGGCCGGCGCGTCAACGACGTCACCACGATCGTGCTCGACCGGCCACGCCACCACGACCTGATCGAGGAGATCCGCCATGCGGGAGCGCGGATCAAGCTGATCCAGGACGGCGACGTCACCTCGGCGATCTCGGCGGCGATCCGCGGCACGAACGACCACCTCGCGATCGGGATCGGCGGCACGCGCCAGGCCGTGCTCGCAGCGGCGGCGCTCCGCTGCCTCGGCGGCGAGCTCCAGGCCCAGCTCTGGCCCACGACCCGCAGCGAGATCGAGGAAGCGCAGGCGGCCGGGATCGAGGACATCGATCAGGTCTTCGGGATCGACGACCTCGTCCCCGGCGAGGTGATCATGGCCGCGACCGGGGTCTCGAACGGCGACCTTCTCCGCGGCGTCCGCTTCCTTGCCGACAGCGCCCGCACGCAGTCGCTCGTGATGTGCACCCGCTGCAACTGGGTGCGGTTCGTCGACGGGATCCACTTCTTCGCGCGTGAGCGCCGCGAAGAGGTGCGGCTGATCGGGACCTAACTCAGACCGCGAGCCTGAGCGACGACACGCCCAGTGCGGCGCCGATGCGGCGCAGAAGCGCACGTCGTCTACGTCGAAAACGCATGTCGTTCCTCCCTTCTAGGTCTTCCCTCCCGACGGCAGCCGGGGGCGCGATCTTCCCTTCGGCTCTGAAGTGCGATCTACTTCACGCATGAACGAGCCGCCGGAGAGCGACGCCGCTCTCGTCGCGCGCTGCCGTGCGGGCGAGCAGGCCGCCTGGAGCGAGCTGGTCGAGCGCTTCTCGCGCTACGTCTATGCGATCACGGTCAGGGGCTTTCGCCTGTCCGAGACCGACGCCGAGGACGTGTTCCAGGAGGTGTTCGCCCGGACGTACGAGCATCTCGACCGCCTGCGCGACGACGCCGCGATCCGGCCCTGGCTGGCGCAGACGACCCGGCGCTGCTGCATCGACCGCATCCGTGCGGGCGGCCGAGAGGAGCCGACCGAGCTCGAGCTCGGGTCGGACGAGGGGGAGGAGCTGATCGCGCGGCTCGACGAGGCGATGGACGTCCGCGCGGCGCTCGACGAGCTGCCCGAGCACTGCCGCGAGATCCTGGACGGCTTCTTCGCCTGCGACGAGAGCTACCGCACGATCGGCGATCGGCTAGGCCTGCCGGCCGGGACGATCGCGAGCCGCATCTCACGCTGCCTCGCGAAGATGCGCGAGATTCTCGAGGGAAGAAAAGTGTCCTCTGCCGCGTCTGGAAAGGTGCGATGACCCGATACGACGAGCAGAGCCTGGCCGATCTGTTGGCGCTGCTGCCTCCCGCCCCGACCGCCTGGGTGCGTGCGGCGCAGGAGCTGCCTCTGCTCGAGAAGGGCCTGGGCGAGGTGCTCGAGCGGGCGGAGACCGACGCCGAGTTCCGGGGCCGCCTCATCGCCGATCTCGAGGCCGCGCTCGAAGCGGAGGGCTACGACGCCGACCCGGCCGTCGTCGAGGCCTTGCGCGCGCGACTCGAGGACGCCTAGATGGTTGATGCCATGCCCGGGGCCGCGTCTGAGCCACCAGCCAGACGTGCGCAGGTGTGGCATCAACCATCTATGCTCGAGCGATGCGGCTGACCGACCTGAGCTTGCGCGAGGTGCTCGCGGCCCTGGGGAGCGATTCCCCCGCCCCCGGCGCGGGCGCCGCTGCCGGGCTGACGGTCGCGCTTGCCGCCGCGATCGTGGCCAAGGTGGCGCGGCTCTCGCCCGACTGGGAGGACGCCGCCGGCGCCGCCGCCCAGGCGCGCACGCTCTCGCTGCGCGCGCTCGAGCTCGCCGACCTCGATGCGCGCGCGTACGACGCGGTGCTGAAGGCCCGCGACGAGCCGACCGAGCACGTCGACGTGCAGCTGCGCGATGCACGGCTCGGGACGGCGCTCGAGCACGCCGCGGAGTCCCCGCTGCTGCTTGCGGGCGCGGCCTGCGACACGGCCATGCTAGGCGCGCTCGCGGCGGAGGAGGGCGAGCCCGGCCTCCAGGCCGACGCCCTCGGCGCGGCGGCGCTCGCCTCCGCCGCGGCCCAGGTCGCGGCCGAGCTCGTCGCGGTCAACCTGACCGCGACGGAGGGCGACGAGCGCGTCGCGCGGGCGCGCGGCTTCGCGTCGGAAGCCGCGGCCGCGCTCCGCTCGTACCAGGTCTAGCTCTAGCTATACGCCACGCGCGTCCGGCGGAAGCGCGGGATGCGGGCGATCAGCGCGCGGCCGGTCGCGAACCGTGGCGTGCGAGGCTGCGCGGCCCGAGCGAGCGCCGCGTGCTGGGCCATCAGCTCGTCCGCGAGCATCTCTGCCTTGCGGTGGCGCAAGAACTCCTCGTAGTAGTACGGGTTGTTGCTCATGTCTCTCCTTCGGCGACTGCCTTCAGGACGGATTGGAGCGCCGAAATCTTCCCCCGGCCGCGACGATCTCCGTCGTGACCGGCCCGAGCCGCCTCTCCGCGCGACTGCGGGACGCCTCGGCGGCGACGTGCTGCTCGACCGTGTGGGGGAAGATCGCGGAGCGGCTTCCGGCGTCGTACCAGGCCCAGAACACCTCGAGCAGGTCGTCGTACGAGACCTTCCACGGGTCGTAGTCGACCTCGACCGCGTCGTATTCCGGCTCCTCGGTGTAGCCGACGCGCGCCTCCCGGACGCCGTCGAGAGCGCCGAGCGCGGCCGCCAGCTCCAGGGAGCGCGCGGCCGCGAAGGTCGCCGTCTCCATCGTGCGATTGTCGCACGGGTACACTGGCCACATGCCGACGCGTGAAGAGGTATTCGAGGCCCTGCGGGTCGTGGAGGACCCGGAGCTCGGGATGGACATCGTCGACCTCGGGCTCGTCTACGACGCCGAGATCGAGGGCGCGAAGGTCAAGGTCGTGCACAGCCTCACCTCGATGGGCTGCCCCGTCGGGCCGATGATCCAGGAGGACATCCGCACCGTGGTCGGACACATGGACGGGGTCGAGGACGTCGAGATCGAGCTGACGTGGGACCCGCCGTGGACGCCCGACCGGATGTCCGACGACGCCAAGTTCATCCTCGGCTTCGGCTAGAGCTCCGAACCCGCTGCAATCCTGCTCGCCCGTTGCCGCTCGGCTGACAAAGGAGTAGCTTCGCGGTCGCTTCTCGAAGCCGTGACCATGGCGACCGCCGCAGACGTCTACTGGGAGACGTGCACCGTGGACGGGTGTATCGGCTCCCGCGCGCGCGAGCACGCGCGATGCTTGGCGCACCTGCGCCCCGGGGAGCTGGCAGCGGCGCTCGAAGCCATCGGACGTGACGGAAAGGTCGATGCCCGCGGAGCAAAGATCAGCGCCGACCTCCTCGACCGCGTTCTCGACGCGCTGCCACGCGCTCCAAAGCGAGGGCATCGCTTCGCGGAGGCCCTGTTCGGAAGCGCAGTCTTCGTCGGAACCGTCTATCTCGACTCGGTCGAGTTCGAGGGAGACGCTGACTTCAGCGGGGCGACGTTCCCGGGCTATGCCACGTTCGACGGTGCGAAGTTCGCCGGCGAGGCAAGTTTTGCCGGTGCGAGGTTCGAGGGCGACGAAGGCGCGTCGTTTCGGGGCGCGACTTTCAAGAGCAGCGCGAGCTTCACCGACACGAGCTTCGCGGCAGACGCCAGGTTCGGAGACGCGAGATTCCGGGGCGAGACCTTCTTCTCCGCGACCTTCGGGGCGTTCGCCTCGTTCAGCGAGGCGACCTTCAGCGACGACGCCTGGTTCGAGGAGGCGAGCTTCGAGGGGCACGCCGGCTTCGGCGGAGTGACCTTCAGGCGGCGCGCCGCCTTCAACGGGGCATCCTTCGCGAAGGACGCCAGGTTCGTACGCGCGACGTTCGGCAAGGAGGCCGAGTTCGCGGAGGCGACCTTCGGGGAGTTAGCGCGATTCGACGACGGCACGATCTTCAACGGATCAGCCCGCTTCGAGAAGGCGAGCTTCGACGGGGACGCCTGGTTCGGAGGGACGCGGTTCCAGCGGGACGCCAGCTTCGATCGCGCGATCTTCGCGGGGGACGCACGGTTTGCTGGGGCCGTCTTCGCGCTGGACGCCACGTTTCGCGGAGTCGCGTTCGAGCGCGCGCACTGGTTCGGCCCGATCCTAGCGCTCGGTGCCGTGTCGTTCGAGAACGCGTCGTTCCTCGAGGTCGCCGACATCCGCGTGAGTGCCGACCGGCTGTCTCTTGCCCGGGCCAGGTTTCCGGACGGAGTCCGGATTCGCGCGCGCTTCGCCGAGATCGACCTTGAAGAGGCAACGTTCGGTGCTCCGTCGCTTCTGGCAGCAGTGCCTGAGTTTCGCAGGCTCGACGACGAAGCACTGTCCTCGCGATACGAGGGCCATCCCATCCGGTCGGCGCGCCCCCGCGTCCTGTCGGTTCGGTGGGCGAGCGTCGAGAACCTGACTCTGGCCGGGGTCGATCTCTCACCCTGCCGCTTCTTCGGGGCACATCACCTGGATGGGCTTCGGCTCGAGGGCGACTCGTCGTTTGCTCCGACACCGGCCCATTACAGGGTGACCCGGCGACAGGCCATCGCAGAAGAGCACGAGTGGAGGAATGCCCATCCGACCCCTCGTTCCGTTCCTGGCTGGTACCCCGAACAATGTCGCTTGCCCGACGGCTTTGCCGCGCCCGAGTTGGACGCCGCCGACATTGCCGCGATCTACCGTTACCTGCGTAAGGGACGCGAAGGCAACAGGGATGAGCCGGGCGCGGCCGACTTCTACTACGGCGAGATGGAGATGCGGCGCCTGGCGGGGTCGAGGCAAAGCCGCGCGAGAGAGGTCAGCGGTGAAACAGACGGGCCTCCGCGCGCGCCTGGAAGGCTCACGAGCGACCGCGGGGAGCACTCCATCCTCACGCTGTACTGGTTGGTTTCGGGGTATGGCCTGCGGGCTAGTCGTGCGCTCGCATCACTGTTCGTAACGATCCTGGTCTTCGCGGTCCTGCTCTATCTGTGGGGCTTCAAGTCCGAGCAGTCCTTCATCAGCTCGCTGACCTTCAGCCTCGAGAGCACGACGAGCCTCCTCCGTGCCCCCCAACTCGGCCTCACGATCCCCGGTGAGTGGCTACAGGTCGGTCTTCGGCTTCTGGGCCCACTCTTCTTCGGCCTCGCACTGCTGTCTCTTCGGGGTCGCGTCAGGCGGTGAGCCTCGCATCCGCGACGCTGACACCCGGACCAGACGAAGCGGGCCGTTCCCGGCCCGCTTCGTGGTGTCGCGTCTCGGGAGTCCCCTTACGAGACCGCGACGCCCTCGTGGCGGCTGCGGCGCCCAAGAACCACGAGGAGTCCGATGGCCAGCGCGATTGCCGCGAGGCCGGCGGCGCCGATACCGGCGCTGCCCCAGCTGAAGCCGTCACCGGTCGTGGAGACCGGGGCTGCGAACGAGGTCGGCACGTTGGTCGGCATGGTCGGCCGCGCACCGGCGCGATCGTCGGGCCGGACCGGCGAGCCGCTGAACTGCGCGGCGTTGACGCCGACGCCGTGGCTGAGATACGGGATCACGAGCGGGGTGCCGACGCTCAGGTCGTCCCGGGCCGCTCGTCGGGAGGCGCCGGAAGCTTGAAGGTCTTCGCCTTCTGGATGTCCTGCGCCTTCTGCTGGATCAGGTTCTGGCCGTACTGGCCGCCCATCCCGATCGTGTCGGGCGAGGTCTGGCCGATGCCCTGCGTCCCGGCCCTGTCGTTCGGGGCCACGATCGTTGCCTTGATCGCCTGCTCCAGCGCGGGGAAGTTGAGGTACGGCGACGTGACCGGCCACGCGCCGCCCTGCGTCCCCTCGTCGACCTGCATCCCCTGGTCGAGCGCGGGGGTGTTGAGCCAGGTCGACGTGGTCGAGGGCTGCTGCATCCCCTGGTCCAGCGCGGGGGTGTTGACCCACGGCTTGGCCGAGGCGAACGGAGCGGAGAGCGCGACGGCCAGGACGACGAGGCCCGCGACCTTGATGATTCTTGCTGCCATTTCGATCCCTCCCTGAGGTTGACTACCCCCACAGGACGGACGTGCGGCCGGCCATCTTCCCGGCAGGCCGTTACAGCAGCTCGACGACCCTGAATCGCTCGGCGAGGATGAGCGTGTCGTCCGTGATCCCGCGGTCGGACCAAAAGCGCTCGTGGGCCGAGCGCCAGTCGGCGACCGACTCGAAGCCCTCGCCCTCGTCGACGGCGAACGCGAGGTCGACGTCTCCGGCGCGGACGATGCGCACTTCGGTGGTCTCCACGACGGCGACGGGCACGTCGTCGAAGTCGAGCAGAGCCCATCGGTCTCCGGGTCGCGGCAGCGGCTCGTCCGTATACGGCGCATGGTCCTCCGCAAGCCCCGCGGTCGCGGTCTTCTCACCGCGCAGCACCGCCTCGACGAGCTTCCGGCGCAGCTCGGTGCGCGCGTAGCCGAGCTCGAACGGCGGCAGGCTCACGCGCGCCCCTCGCCGGCGGCGGCTCCCGCCGGGCGGAGCCCGGCTCCGCCGCCGCCTGGCGCCGCTGGCGGCACGGTGCTCTCCGGGCCCGTGTTGCTCACACTGTTCCCTCCGGCCCCGCACCGCCAGCGGCGCCCGAGGAACGCGCGAGCACACGAGGTCGACACGGGGCGCCTCACTCGGGGATCCGCAGCAGCACCTTGCCGAGCTGGGCGCCCGACTCGAGCCGCTCGTGCGCATCCCTCGCCTCGGCCAGCGGGAACACGGCGTCGATCACCGGCAACGCCCGCCCACTCTTGACCAGCTCGTACGCGGCCTCGAAGTCGGCCCTGGTGCCCATCGACGAGCCGAGCACCGAGAGCTGCTTCCACCAGATCCGGTGCAGCTCGGCGGGTGGGCTCGGCCCGCTCGTCGCGCCGCAGACGGCGATGCGGCCGCCGACCCGGGCCGCGTTGAGCGAACGCGACCACGTGTCCGCGCCGACGTGCTCCACCACGATGTGCACGCCGGCGCCGGTCAGCTCCTTGACCCGCGCGACGACGTCCTCGGTCGCGTGGTTGACCGCGGCGTCGGCGCCGAGCTCGAGCGCGCGGGCAAGCTTCTCGTCGCTGCCGGAGGTGACGATCGTGCGGGCGCCGAGCGCGCGCGCGATCGCGAGGCCGGCGGTCGAGACGCCGCTACCGATCCCCCACAGCAGCACCCACTCTCCCTCCCGGAGGCCGGCGCGGGTCACGAGCATCCGGTAGGCGGTCTCGAACACGAGCGGGAACGCGGCTGCGGTCTCGAAGGAGATCTCGTCGGGGAGCGGATAGACGTTCGCCTCGGGCACGACGACGAGCTCCGCGTGGGTGCCGTCGGAGTGCTCGCCGACGACGCTGATCCGCTCGCCGTGCTCGATCCCGGGGTTGATCACGACGCGCTCGCCCGTGTCGCGGCGGATGCCTGCCCCGTCGGCGCCTAGGATGCGGGGCTTCGGCACCGAGGGCAGCCCCTTGCGCACCCAGAGGTCGAGGTGGTTCAGCGAGGCCGCCCGGAGCTCGATCAGCACCTCGCCCTCGCCGGCGACCGGATCGGGCGCATCCTCGTAGCGCAGCACCTCGGGCCCGCCGTCCTCGTGGATCCGGATCGCCTTCACGGGCACAATCCTCGCATGACGGCTGCCGAGCTGGCCAGGCTGGGCGAGGAACTGGGGCTCGACGCGATCGGCGCGGCCCCCGCGGAGCCCTACAGCGGCACCGAGGAGCACATCCGCGAGCGGCGCGCCCGCGGGCTCTTCGCGGACATGCGCTTCACGACGGCGCGGCCCGAGGTCTCCTGCCATCCCGAGTCGCTGCTGCCGGGCGCGCGCACCGTGGTCTCGGCCGCGCTCTGCTACTGGGCCCCGGAGCCGCCGCTCGAGGCCGGGGAGGGCCGGCTGCCGCGCTACACGTGGAGCGATGCCTACGCTGTGCTCAGGGCGCGGCTCGACGAGCTGGGGCAGCGGCTCGGCGGCTCCTACCGGGTGCTCGTCGACGAAAACGACCACGTCGACCGGGAGGCCGCTGCGCGGGCCGGGGTCGGCTTCTACGGCAAGAACACGATGCTGATCACGCGCCGCCACGGCTCCTGGGTCGTGCTGGGGACGCTCGTCACCGACGTCGAGCTGGAGCCGTCACCGCCGCTCGCCCTCGACTGCGGCTCCTGCACGCTCTGTATCGAGGCCTGCCCCACGGGTGCGCTCGACGAGCCGGGCGTGCTCGATGCGAACCGCTGCCTCTCCTACTGGACGCAGGCGCCCGCGCCGATCCCCGAGCCCTATCGCGCCGAGCTGGAGGCGATGGTGTACGGCTGCGACATCTGCCAGGACGCGTGCCCGTGGAACCGGGGGATCGAGAAGCGGCGGGAGGGCGAGCCGCCGCCCGTCGGCGCCGAGCCCCACGTCTCGCTCGTCGACTGGCTGGAGGCCGACGAGGCGGAGCTCAGGAGCCGCTACCCGCGGCTCTTCGTCCCACGCCACGACGGCCGCTACCTGAAGCGAAACGCGCTCGTCGCGCTCGGCAATGTCGGCGGCCCGGACCACCGGCCGCTGCTCGAGCGGTTCGCGGGAAGCGACGACACGCTCCTGCGCGAGCACGCCGAGTCGGCGCTGGCCAATCTCGTCGGTTGACGTTCGAATCGGGGTCAGACCCGGAAACAATTCTGAGAACTTCCGTCCACATCGACGCCCGATCGGGCCGACGTCAGTTCAGGCCCATGGTGTGCTCGAGAACGGCTCGGACAAGCGGCTCGTGAGCCAGCTACGTCCGGTTTGGGCAGGGCCAGGGGTCTGGAACCTGTCTCAAAGTGGGCAGGGACCGTGGGGTTGCTGTCGAATCGGGGTTGTATGGCTACTTCTGATGTTGGTCCTCGTCGGCGTCGGGTTGGTCGTGTGAAGCCGTTGAAGTGGCGGGTCTCGGACGGGTTGTGGGAGCAGTTGGCGCCGCTGCTTGCGGATCCGCCGCGTCGGTTTCGGTCGCCGGGTCGGAACAGGTATCCGGCGCGGTCGTGTTTGGAAGGGATCTTGTATGTGTTGTTCACCGACACGCCGTGGCTGGAGGTGCCCTATCGGGAGCTCGGGTTGCCGAGCGGCGAGACGTGTCGGCGCCGGTTGGAGGAGTGGTCGCGGCGGGAGTTGCTGGCCGACGCGATCGTGGTGTTGCAGGAGCAGCTGGCCGGCGCGAACAGGCTTGACTGGTCGCGCGTGATCGTCGATGCGTCGTTGGTCGATGCGAAAAAGGGGGCGAGAAGGTCGCGCGCACGCTCCTGGGCAGGCCAGGAAGCCGCTATCACCTGGCGGTAGACGCCAACGGGGCGCCGCTCGAGGTGCGGCTGGCGCCCGGCAACGAGAACGAACAAAAGCATCTGCTGCCACTGATCGACGCGCTGATCGCACGCCAACTCCGACCCGACCAGGTCTGGGCCGACCGCGGCTACGACTCCGGGCCGCTCGAGCAGGCCCTGCGTGACCGCAAGATCGAGCCGCAGATCAGCAAGCGGCGCCGGCCCAACCAACCGATCCCCGCCGGCGAGACGACCCACGAGGTCTGGCGCGGCAAGAAACGCCGACTCAAGACCCGCGACCCCCAGGCCCGCCACCGCTGGCCGGTCGAACGCACCAACGCCTGGCTGAAAGCCAAACGCCGGATCGCAACCCGGCGCGACCGCAAAGCCGACAACTACCTCGCCTTCCTCCACCTCGGCATGATCCTCATCCTCACAAGACCACTTTGAGATCAGCTCCTGACCCCGGTTTCCCGGACGACCCGCTTCGTCGGGACCACGCCGGGTGGGCGCTAGGTCTTCACGCGGAGCCGTGAGACGCCGAGCTCCTGCGCCAGCGTCTTCGCGCGGTCGCGCAGCTCGCGGCGCAGCTCCGGCGGCTCGATCACGACGGCGTCGCCTCGCCACGCGAGCACCTCGCCGACGATCCACTCCTTGCTGCCGAACTTCAGCTCCGCGACGGCGCTGCCGTCACGCAGCAGGGTCGCGCCCCAGCGCTCGACGGCGCGCCGGGCGGGCTCCCCGCCGACGTAGCGGACGCGCGCCGTGCCCGCGTCCCGGAAGGCCTGGGGGTCGTAGTCGGGCCGAGGGTCGAACGTCTCCTTCAGGAGGCGCGCGCCCTTGATTCGGTCGAGCCGGAACGTGCGCGGCCCGTCGGAGGCGCGGTCCCAGGTGTGGACGCGCCAGAACGGGAGGTCGCGCTCGAGCGAGTACGGCTCGACAAGCCGTGCCGAGGGTGCCGCCTCGCCCTCCTTCAGGTACTCGAACTCGACCAGCCGGTGCTCGCTCGCGCCGCGCGAGAGGACGGAGACGATGTCCTCCTCGGTCTCGTCCACCGACGGCTGCTGCTCGGCCGCCTGTGCGAGCGGGAACTGGCCGAATGTCTCCTCGAGCTTCGCGCGCACGCGGTCGAGCGGGGTGTGCGCGCTGGCGGCGATCATCGGCCCGACGAACTCGAGGGCGAGCCGGATCGCGCGGGCCTCGAGCGGGGTCAGGCGCGGCGGGTGGCGGAAGGTGTCGCCGTACAGCTCCTTGTCGACATGGACCAGGTCGCCGTCGAGCTCCGCGTACACGGCGTAGCAGCCGCCGCCGAAGTTGACGAGGTTCAGCAGCGAGAGGTGCTCCTCGAGCGCCTCGAACGGGATGTTGAAGTCGTCTGCGAGCTTGTGCGCGTCGATCGTCGCCTCGCGGCCTTCGCCGCAGGCGGCGAGCAGGTGCGCGAGCAGCGCCTGAAGGACGCCGAAGCGCTCCGGGGCGACCGGCCCGGCCTGACGCTCGGCGGCAGGCTCGTGTACGCGGCGCGAGGACGGAGGTGACAGGTCGTCTGGCGGCCCCTGATGTGCCTCGCGCACGCGGACGAGCGCCTCGGCGACGGCGCGGCGGAGCCCGTCGGGCTCGAGCGGCACGGCGCGTCCGTCCTGGCGCAGGATCCACGAGGCGAGCTGCTCGAGCGAGGAGTACTCGGTGCGGAAGATTCCGTCCTCGAGCCGGCCGCTGTCGCCGAACGTGCGGGCGACCCACCAGGCGGTGTCGTCCTTCACCTCGAGCGCCGCGTCGCCGCGGATGTCGCCGAGCTGCCAGACCGCGCGGCCGCGGAAGTCCTCGATGTTGAAATCGGGCGGGATCCGGTAGTCGCGCTCGCGCCTGGTCGCGAAGCGGATGTCACTGCGGATCCGCGAGACGCGGAAGGTGCGCATGTCCTTTCGGTCGAGGTCGTGGCCGACCACATACCAGCCGGTGCCGTCGCGCAGAAGGGCGTAAGGGTTCAGCGTCCGCTCGCTCTCGTTGCCCGTCGACATCGAGCGGTAGAGGAACTTGATCGTCCGTTGCTTCGAGATCGCGCTCTCGAGCTTGCCGAGCCGGCCCGGCATCTCCTGGGAGTAGTCGGGATCGCGCACGAGCACGCTGGCAGCGGTGGGGCTCGGCGTCTCGGGGAAGCCCGGGCGGCCGAGCGCGAGGTTCTGGAGCCCGAGGCGCAGCGGCTCGGCGTAGGCGAAGTTGCCGTCCAGCAGCGAGAGCGCGGTGAAGAGCGCCGCCAGCTCCTCGTCGGAGAGGACGAGCGAGGGGAGGAAGTACTGCTCCGAGCGGAGCGTGTAGAGCTCCTCGCCCGTGAACTCGTCCCGCTGCGACTGCAGAGGGACCCCGAGCGCCACCAGCTCCGCCCGGTCGGAGTAGAACCGGCGGGCGAAGGCCTCATCCGACATCTCCGAGTAGCCCTCGACGTTCGACTTCACATCCCGGGCGGTGAGCGGCCGTCGTTCCGCCATCAGGAACGCGACCAGCGAAAGCTGACGGATCAGCTTGTCCGTGTCGTGCGACATCCGCCTCCGAGCCTAGCGGGTTCGGAGGCCTTGGGTGCGGTCGGATCTACGCCGCGACGCGCGTCGACTCGAGGTGCTGGTGCGACGGGCAGTAGTCGCGGTCCGGAAGCGGTGTGCGCTGGCACGCCTTGCCCTTGCGGGTCGTCGCGCGGCAGCGGGCGACGCCGCCGTCGAGCGCGCCGGCCTCGATCTGCGCCTCGATGAACGAGACGGCGGCCGAGACGCCCTCCTGCACCGCCCAGGCGACCTGCGCCTGGTGGGTGATCGGGAAATAGCGCCGGATGTCCTGGAAGAGCACCCGGTCCGGCTTCGCGAAGTAGAGAGGATCAACGGCGAGCCGTTCCATGGTGTGCTCGCACGCGGCCAGCACCTGGCGGCGCGACTCGAGACGCACCTCCGCCGGGGCGTAGGGGTCGATCAGGTCCTTAATCGAGCGGTAGATAGCCCGCGAATACTGATACATGCAGCTCTGCAAGTAGTCGATGCGCTCGTCCATGGCTCCAAGTATGGGGGTCGGCTGTTAACTAGCAGGGAACCTTTGTTACGACGGGGTTAACCTTCCCTGAGTGGACCCGCCGGGGCGAGTCTAACGCAGTCGCGCCGCTGTTACAAAGTCGCGGGCCGAGTTGTCTCCGGAGAAAACGGCGCTCAGCGCTTGATCTGCCGCGGATACGCGGAGCCGAACCCCTGGAAGCGGGCGTTGCGGGCGCCCGTCTCGGCCTGGAGGAGCGTCTCGTAGACGCCGCTGAAGACGACGTAGTAGCCCGGATTGAGGCTCGGGAAGTCTCCCGAGTCGAGCACGCCGACCCGTGGCAGGCCCTTCGCGAGCGCCTGGTTCGCGCGGGCGAGCGCCGCTGCGTGGCCGGTGGGCGACGACGGCAGCGAGGTGAGGACGACGGTGTATGCCGTCTTGCCGGGCCAGACGATCAGCGTCGGCTTCTTCCCGGTCGTGACCGTCGCCGTGTCCTCGGGGACGGTGGGGACGGTCGCCACCGTCGTGACGGCCACGGTCGTCGTCGGCTGAGGGGGCTGCGCTCCGGTGTCGGTTGCCGGCGGGGCCACCGTCGTCACCGGCGCCACCGAGGTCGTCACCGTCAGCGTCGTAGCGCCGCCGTTGTCGGAGACCGCGATCGCAACGGCGGCGCCCGCCGCGGCGACCACCAGTCCGCCGAGTGCGGCCCAGATCCACGTGCGGTTCGGCCCCGGCGACTGTGCCGCGGGCGCTGTCTCCTGTGCGGGCCGGGCTGCGTCGGCGTCCAGTCGCAACCCGCACTCGAGGCAGTAGCCCTGGCGCGCCTTGTACGGCGTCTCGCACCGCGGGCACACGCCCCCCTGGTCGGTCACGCGTTCTCCCCGGCGACGGGCAGGCCGCAGCGGGGGCAGAAGGCCGCGCCGGGCAGGATCGGGGCGCCGCAGTCGCAGCGCTCGACCGGCGCCCGCCGCATCGAGAATGAGACGGCCAGCAGCCCGTCGAGCTCGGCGAGCCGCGCGTCGAGCTCGGTCAGCTCGGCACAGCGCTCCAGCAGCAGGTCCTGGCGGAACTGGTCGCGCCGGACCATCTCGAGCATCAACCCACCGAGGTCGCGCAGCAGCTCTTCGCGAAGCCGCAGCAGGCTGCGTCGCTCCCGCCGGAGCCGACTCGGGCCCGGCATAGCCGGGACGGAGGTCTCCTCGTTTCGTCCGAACAGGCGGGCGCGGACCACGTGCTCTACGACTCTACCGACGGGGTCAGACGGGAGGAAGCTCGAGGACGACAAGGCGCTCCTCGGTCATCTCGCGGACGGCCCAGGCCGGGCCCTCACGGGTGTTGCCGGAGTCCTTGACGCCGCCGTAGGGCATCTGGTCGGCGCGGAACGTCGGCGCTTCATTGATCGTGACGCCACCGAAGTCGAGCGACTGCGCAGCGCGCAGCGCGCCCGCCAGGCTCGCGGTGAAGATGCCCGCCTGGAGGCCGTAGCGCGTGCCGTTGGCGAGCGCGAACGCCTCGTCGAGTGAGTCCACCGCGTTGACGGTGCAGACCGGGCCGAAGATCTCGTCACAGGAGACCTTCAGCTCGGGCGCGGCGTTCCCGATCACGGTCGGCCGGACCAGGCCGTTCTCGACCTCGCCGCCGGCGAGGACCTCGGCGCCCGCCGCACGCGCCTCCTCGATCCACTCGAGCACGCGGTCGCGGTTCGCGGCGTCGATCAGCGGGCCGACGTCGGTCGCCTCGTCGGCCGGGTCGCCGACGACAAGTGCCTCCACCTTCGGCAGGAACCGCTCGAGGAACGGCTCGAGCGCGGGCCGCTCGACGTAGATCCGCTGCACCGAGATGCAGCTCTGGCCCGCGAAGGAGAACGCGTTGCCGGCCAGCTTCGCGGCCGCGGTGTCGAGGTCGGCGTCGGCGGCGACGATCACCGGGGTCGCATTGCCGAGCTCCAGGTTGACACGCTTGCGCGGCGCGCGCTCGCGCAGCGCCCAGCCGACCGGGCCCGAGCCGGTGAAGGTGATCAGCTTCACGCGCTCGTCCGCGACGAGCACGTCGCCGAGCTCGGACGAGTTGCCGACGACGACCGAGAGCCAGCCCGGAGGCAGGCCGGCTTCCGTCATCAGCTCGGCGAGCAGGAGTGCGGAGAGCGGTGTCGCGGTCGCCGGCTTCAGCACCACGGGACAGCCCGCTGCAAGCGCCGGCGCGAGCTTGTGTGCCACCAGGTTGAGCGGGAAGTTGAACGGGCTGATCGCGCCGACGATCCCGATGGGGCGGCGCAGGGTGAACGCGAGCTTCCCCTCGCCGGCCTGGGAGGCGTCTATCGGCACCATCTCGCCGGTGAGCTTCCGGGCCTCGACCGCGGCCATCGTGTACGTGGACACGGCCCGCGAGGCCTCGACCTTCGCAGTCTTGAGCGGCTTGCCGGCCTCGGCGCAGATCGTCCGGGCGGCCTCGTCCTGAAGACGGCCGAGCGCGCCCGCGACCTTCGCCAGGATCTCGGCGCGCTCGTGCGCCGGCAGGGGCCGCGCGAGCGCCGCCTCCGCGGCGTCGAGCGCGGTTCGCACGTGCCCCGCGCCCGCCTTCGCGACCCGCGCCACGACCTCACCGGAGTAGGGCGAGGCGACCTCGATCCACTCGCCCGTCTCGACCCACTCGCCCGCCACGAGCAGCTTCCGTTCGGCGACGGTCGTTGCCATAGTTGAAGCCTATGCCGCCGGAGACCCGCTATGCCAAGTCGGGAGGCGTGAGCATCGCGTACCAGGTCGTGGGCGACGGCCCGCTCGACCTCGTCTACGTGCCGGGCTGGGTGTCGCACGTCGAGCTCTGCTGGGAGGACCCCGATCTCGCGCGTGGCCTCGAGCGGCTCGCGTCGTTCGCGCGCCTGATCCTCTTCGACAAGCGCGGCACGGGGATGTCGGACCGCGTTCCCGACGACGAGCTGCCGACGCTCGAGCAGCGAATGGACGATGTCCGCGCCGTCATGGACGAGGTCGGTTCGGAGCGGGCGGCACTGTTCGGCCACTCCGAGGGCGGAAACATGTGCGTGCTCTTCGCAGCCACGTACCCGGAGCGGACGGTCGCGCTCTGCACGTTCGGCGTCTACGCGCGGCGGATCTGGAGCCCGGACTACCCGTGGGCGCCGACGCCGGAGGAGCGCGCCCGCGAGATCGAGGAGGTCGAGCGGACCTGGGCGACCGGGCTCGACGCGGCGACGCTCGCCCCGAGCCTCGACGCGGCGCGGCTGGAGGCGCTCGGCACCTACCTGCGCCGCTCCGCGAGCCCCGGCGCCGGGGTGGCGTTGCTGAAGACGAACACGCAGATCGACGTCCGCGACGTCCTCCCGACGATCCAGGCGCCGACGCTCGTGATGCACCGGACCGGCGACCTCGACGTGAACGTCGAGGAGGGACGCTGGATCGCGGAGCAGATTCCCGGAGCCCGCTTCGTCGAGCTACCAGGCGAGGACCACACCTGGTGGACGCAGGACTGCGATCGGGTCGTGGACGAGCTCCAGGAGTTCCTCACCGGCGTGCGTCCCGCCCCCGAGCCGGATCGCGTCCTGGCGACCGTCCTCTTCACCGACATCGTCGGCTCGACGGAGCGGGCGGCCGAGCTGGGCGACCGCCGCTGGACGGCGCTCCTCGAGCGCCATCACCTGAT
>CAVVCG010000042.1:0-3708 GCA_963746655.1 uncultured Actinomycetes bacterium
CTAAGAGCGGATGATGGGACTCGAACCCACGACCTTCTGCATGGCAACGCTTTTCCCGGCGTCTGCGCTGACAACGGATCCTCCATGAATTTGCCCGCTTTGCAGGCATTTCTTCAGCCTTCAGCGAGGCCCAAAGTGCCGCCTGATGCGGCCTTCTGCGCACCTGGTGTGGGATGTATGTGGGATGGCGCTGTTGCTCGTTTGGAAAACGGACAACGGTGCGCGCACCTACGGTGCATATGCGTCTCGGCTCGTTGGCGGTTCTGGGGTGGGCCGTCGTGCTGAGCGTGGCGAAGCTGACGCTGGGGCAGGAGGCCTACTACGAGCAGCAGGTCGCGGCGGGTCTGGACGACTACTACGCGGGTCGGGGCGAGTCTCCGGGGCTCTGGGCCGGCAGCGGATCTGACGGGACTCGGGCTGGTCGGCGTCGTCGACGACGGCGACCTCGGGACGCTGCTTCGCGGCGTCAACCCGGCGGACGAGTCGCGGCTGCGCGCGCCGGTGCGCGAGCGGACGATCACGGTCCGGGCGCTCGACGTCGAGACGCGGCGAGTGGCGCGAGGAGCCGCAAGCGGCTCGCGCCGGTCTCCGGCTACGACCTCGTGTTCTCGTGCCCGAAGAGCGTCAGCTTGCTGCACGCGCTCACAGACGATGAGCGGGTGCGGCGGGAGATCAGCGAGGCGCACGAGGCTGCGTGGCAGGCGGCGCTCGGCTATCTCGAGCGGGAGGCGTGCGTCGTCCGCCGCGGCCACGGCGGCGCGATCCGCGAGCACGGCGACGGGTTCGTGGCGGCGGCGTTCCGGCATCGCACCTCGCGAGCGCAGGACCCGCATCTGCACACGCACGTGATCGTCGCCAACATGACCCGGACAGAAGACGGCGAGTGGCGGGCGCTCGACGGCGAGGCGATCCTCAAGACCTACCGGCTCGCCGCCGGCTACCTGTACGAGGCGCAGCTCCGGCACGAGCTGACCCGTCCGGCTCGGCGTCGAGTGGACGGAGCCGGTCAAGGGCATGGGCGAGATCGCGGGCACTCCCGAGGAGGCGATCCGGGCATTCTCGACCCGGCGGCAGTCGCTGCTCGAGCACATGGAGGCACTCGGCACCGAGGGCTTCGCCGCCGCCCGCGTTGCCGCGCTCGCGACCCGGGAGGCGAAGGAGCAGGTCGACCTGCCGCGGCTGCGCCAGGACTGGCAGGCGCGCGCGGCCGAGCACGGCCTCGGCCGCCGCGAACTCGAAGCGCTCGTCACCGCTCGCCCGGTTCCACGCCGTCAGGTCGAGCGCGAGCAGCTCGCCGCCCGCTTGTTCGGCCGCGACGGGCTGACCGAGAAGCGGACGACCTTCACCATGCCCGAGCTCGTCCGCGCCGTCGCCGGCTCGGCAGCGGCAGGCGCGAGCGTGGACGAGGTCCTCGAGGCTGCGGAGGAGCTCTCGCGCTTTCCCGGCGTCGAGCTGATCGAGCCGGGCGAGACGCCCGGGCGGCCGGCGCGGTTCACGACCCGCGAGCTGGTCGCGGTCGAACGCGAGGCGCTCGAGCTCGCCCTCGCCGGCCGCGACGCCGACGCGCCGCGGCCCGGACAGGAAGCTCCTCCTGCGAACGCTGATCAGGGCAGACGGCCTCACGAACGAGCAGCGCCACCTCGTCCACGACGCCTCGCTCAGCCGCGATCGGGTTGTCTGCGTCGTCGGCGTCGCCGGCGCCGGCAAGACGACCGCCCTGCGCGCGCTCTCCGACGCTCACCGCGACAGCAACGTCGTCGTGCTCGGCGCCGCTCCGAGCGGGCGAGCCGCCGACGAGCTCCAGGCCGCGACCGGCATCCCGAGCCGCACCCTGCACCGTGCTGCTGCTCGACGCGTGCGAGCAGGGGCTCCCACGCGGCTGCGTGCTCGTGGTCGACGAGGCCGGCATGGCCGAGACGCGCGTGCTCGCACCGCTCCTCCACCTCGTCGAGCAGGCGGAGGGGAAGGCGCTCCTCGTCGGCGACCCCGCCCAGCTACCCTCCGTCGGCGCCGGCGGCCTCTACCCCGCGCTCTGCGAACGACTCGGAACGATCGAGCTCGGCGCAGAACCGTCGCCAGCGCGACCCGCTCGAACGCGAAGCGCTCGCCCGGCTGCGCGGCGGCAACCCCGAGCCCTACCTCGCCCACGCCGCCCAGCGCGGCCGGCTCGCAGTCGACGACGACCCGACCGCGGCGAAGCAGCGGCTGCTCGCCGACTGGTGGCAGACAGCCCAACGCAACCGAGCCGACAACGTGATGCTCGCCTACCGCCGCGACGACGTCCGCGAGCTCAACCAGGCCGCGCACGCGCTCATGCACCGAAGCGGGCGGCTCGGACGCGAAGCGGCGACCTTCGGCGACCGGGAGTTCCGGGTCCGCGACCAAGTCGTCTGCCGACAGAACAACGCCCGCCTCGGCGTCCGCAACGGCACTCGCGCGCACGATCGTCGACCTCGACCACGACGCGCTCACCCTCCGCGACGACGCCGGACTCGAGCACCGGATCCCGTTCGGCTACGCCGCCGAGCACCTCGAGCACGGCTACGCGCTCACCGGCCACGCCGCGCAAGGAGCCACCTTCGACCGCGCCTACGTCCTCCTCCGCGACCAGGGCGCACTCCAGGAGTGGGGCTATGTCGCGTGCACACGTGCCCGCGTCGAGACCCGCCTCTACCTCGCCGACCACGACGGGCTCGAGCGCGAGATGCCCCTGCGCGAGCCCGACCCGGCCGCGCCGCCCGAACGCGCCGCCCGCGCCCTCGAACGCTCGGCCGCCGAGCCGCTCGCGCTCGACCAGACCACACGGCCGCACGACGTCAACGCCCGACTGGTCACCCGACGGCAGCAGGAACTCGAACAGCAACGCGCCCGAGCAGCCGAGCAACTCTCGGCCGCCGGGCGTGAGCTCAAACAGCTCGGCTGGTGGCACCGCGGCGACCGACGCTTCGAACTCCAGGCCGAGATCGCGCTCCGGCAGGCCGCGCTCCGAGGCATCGACGAGACGCGCGCAAAGCTGGAGCTGACACCGCCCACGGCTCGGCGCCTGCCACCGCCAGCCCGTGATGGCGACGACCTGACGCCGACTCGGTCACTACGGCCGGAGCCGCCGGGCCGGCGAACACTCGAGCGTGAGCCGCCCGGCCTTGGGCTCGAGCTGTGATCTCGAGGTCGGTCGCGACGACCCACCGCGACCCGCGCCTCTCCCTGCCCCCGGAGTCAGAGCAGCCTCAGAAACTCCTCGCGACCGACACCTGACGCCTCCACGATCGCATTGAGCGTCCCTCTGGCGAGGTCGCGAGCGTGCATCGGCACGACCACCCGGTGCCGATGGTCTGGATGACGGAAGACGTGGTGGCTTCCCCTGACTCGATCGAGCTGCCAGCCGCAGCGCTCCAACGCACGCACCGCCTGGCGCGGCGTCACCGCCGGTAACCGCGGCGTCACGCCGAGACGGTGACGCGCTCGATCTCGATCGGACCGGGAATCGGGTCGCCGTGCGCTTCGAGCGATTCGAGGTACACCTCGATCGCCTCCCGGATCATCGCCAAGGCCTCCTCGCGGGTCGCACCCTGACTGATGCAGCCGGGCAGCGCGGGAACGGTGACGCTGTAGCCGCCCTCCTCCTCCGGGGTCAGCACCACCTCGTACTCACGCGACGCCATGACCTCAGTGTACGCCAGCTCCAACGCCGCACCTTCGAACTGCTCG
>CAVVCG010000043.1:0-168751 GCA_963746655.1 uncultured Actinomycetes bacterium
CCGCTCTGACAAAGGCCCTGGAAGGAGGGCCTTTTGTCGGTTGCCGGGGAGCTGAGTGTGTACCGCGCAGCCGCCCGACCGCAAGCGGATCTGCAAGTGGACCCGTCTCGGACGAGACCAGGGTTACTGGCGCGCAACCTCGCGCAGCCCTCGGTACGTCGATGACGGCGTCGAACCCCGGGGGCCGTGGCGACGCGGCAACGCCCGCTTGTGCAGCATGTTCGCGTAAGGTCGCGCGGTGGCGGGCAACGGCAGCGACCTCGAGCACTACTACGCAAGCCTCGGCCGGCTCCTCGAACGCGTCGAGCAGGAGCTGCAACCCGAACCGGGGCGTGGTCCGCCAGGCGACCGAATCCGCTCGGCGATCAAGCAGCGGCACGGCGACTGGCAACGGTTCGTGGTCGGCTCGCGCGCGGAGCATCTCGGGCATCTCTTCGTCGGCCTTTTCGAGGAAGCGGACCGGGATCCGGCAATCTCACCCGAGCAGGTGCGCGACCTCGAAGCGCGAGCCGACGAGTGGCTACTGCAGCAGCCCGTAGGCGGCCTGCGCGGCGATCGAACTCCCGCGGAGCCGTCGCCCATCCGGCCTAGTGGACGACCAGGTGCGCCTGCGGCTGGAAGTTCGCCGGCCCGGCGGCAGACCCGCGCGCGGCGAAGAAGGCTGACGTCGAGGGGGGCGCAAGAGCGTCGGGGTCGTCTGGTCGACCGATGACAAGCCGAGCTTCCACTCGCTGCGTCGCACGTTCGCGTCCGCGGTGATCGCGGATGGGGCGGACCAGGCGCACGTCGCCCGTTTGCTCGGCCACGCCGACCCGGCGTTCACGCACAAGGTCTACGTCCACGAGTTCGACCGGCACCGCCGGGAGGCGGGTCGAAGGCGGCGTCGGCGTCGCGTACGCCGGCGTCCTTGGCTAAGGGTCTCGATGGACGCGCGGCGGGTCGTCAGGGCCCGCCGCTCGCCATCTTCTTGACCTCCAGCACGAGCTGCTTCAGTTCGCGGACGATCCGCTCTGGTGCCGGCAGTTCGAAGCGGCGCGACGACTCGCCGAGCCGTTCCCACAGATGCGCCACCGGGAGTCGTCACGAACGCTACGCGCAGCGCCAAGACATCTTCGACAGCGCCTACAAGTAGCCGGTGATCGCGACCAGAACGCCCGTGAGGACTGCAAGCATCCTGCAAGCATCCGGCGTCCATCGGATGCCGCGAGGGTCCGTTCCACAGCATCACGGCGAGTTCGCCGTCCTCTCGCCCTGATAGGCGAGAGTGCCCGCGCGGGCGACCGGTCGCGCGGGCAAGGCTGCCGCGATGTTGCGGAGGCCGCGTAGCTGCGTGCGCTCAATCCATCCGAACCGTCACGACTGCTCGCGACGAGTGAGCGGCGCGCTGAGGTGCTTAGGCTTGCTCGATGGGGCCGGTGACCCTCGGCGCACACGCCTTGTCCTTCGCCTGATCGCGATCGAGCGCTCTGTGCGCGGAGTGCTCTTGCTTGCCGCCGGCACGTACTTGCTCTTCCATCTCTCGACCGACTTCGGCCGCCTCGCCGAGCGGATCATGCGGAGCATCGATATCGACCCTCGCCAGCACTTCTTCCGTCGCGTCGTCACGCGCCTGCATCGCCTGCAAGCCCACGAGCTGCGGATTGCCGGCATCGCGGCGATCGGCTACGGCGCGCTCGAGCTGGTCGAGGGCGTCGGCCTCTGGCTCGACCAACTCTGGGCCGAGTACCTGACCCTCACCGCCACCTCGCTGCTGATCCCGTTTGAACTCTACGAGCTGGCGACTCGCCCGAGCCTCTGGAAGGCAGGCGGGCTACTCGTCAATGTGCTGATCGTCGCCTACCTGGCATTGGCCTTGAGGCGACGGCTCACCGCGGGCAGGCGATGACGGCCCGACCCCGTTCGTAAGCGCTCCGTCGTAGGCGACGTCGTCACGCATTGAAGCTACCGCCGCGCCCAATTCGTGATCGGCCCTAGCGTTCAGGTCGCGTTCACCTTCGGCGGAGGACGATCGCCGCATGGCCGCGCTCCGGTCCGGGTGGTTCTGGCGCGCCGCCGTGCCCGCGGTCGTGGCCGCGGCGGGCGTGACGGCGCTGGTCGTGCTACCCGGGACTGACCGCGCGCTTCACCGGAGCGTCTCGCAGATCGGTTCCGCCGACCCGCGCCTGTTGGTCGCGGCCGGCGGTGCGTTTCTCGCAGGGGCAGTCTTTGCCGCGCTCGCCTGGCACGCGGTGCTCGACGCATGCGGCGTCAGGCTGCGGCGGCTCGACGTCGTGGCCAGCTACGCGGTCGGCAGCCTCGCGAACTCGCTCGCTCCGCCGCCGGCGGGGGAGGCGGCGCGGATTGCGCTGGTGGGCAGGCTGGTCGGACGGCCCGGCGGCGCGCTGACGGCGGGGGGTGTCTGGGCCGCGGTGGCGCTGGTCCGGACGGGGGTGGTTGCCGTACTCTTTTCGGCCGCGACGTTCGCGTCGCCTGCCGGCCGGGTAGCCGTCGTCGCGACACTGTCAGGGGTGTTCCTCGTCGGCGGGGTTGTTTTCGCCGCCGGGAAGCGCCGCCGCGGCGGCCGCCTCCAGCACTTCGCCGATGCCACTCGAGCGTCTGCGGGCGTCGCCTCGCGTGGCGTTGCGCCTGCTCGGGTGGGTGTGCGCGTCGACTGCGGCCCGCGTCGCGGCCTGCGCCTGTTGCTGTGCAGCGCTCGGAGTCGGAGACCCGATCGTTGTGGGAGCCGTTGTCGTCGCGGCGCTCGAGCTAGCGACGATGGTGCCGCTGCTGCCCGCGAACATCGGCGTCACGAGTGCGGCCGTCGCTCTCGCCCTGCAGCGGCATCACGTTGCGCTGACCGCGGCGCTGTCGTCAGGGATCGCGTTGCACGCCGTCGAGACCTTCGTCGGGATCAGCCTCGGGCTGGCGGGCGCCCTGGCCGTCGCACGGCCGCGCGCGGGGCGCGGGGTCGCCGTAGCCGTCGCGCTCGTCGTCGTCGCCACGGCGGTCGGCCTGCTGGCCGAGGATGTCACTTGAGCCGGACGGTCCGGCTCGCCGGTGCTCACGCCGCGGCCGCAGCGCTTGCCGCGGCATCCTTGTCTGGTTCGCCCCACCCGGCACCGACCTCGCCGCGCACGTCTTCCAGCGCAATCTCTTTATCGACGCACGGCTTCTCCCTCTGGACGAACTACTGGTACGCCGGCCGCTACAGCTTCGTCGGCTACAGCCTCGTCTACTACCCGCTGGCCGCGCTCGTCGGGATCAAGCTCCTCGCAGTGCTCAGCGTCGCCGGTGCAACCGCGGCCTTCACGGCCGTGGCCGAACGAACGTGGGGACCAGCAGCGATCTGGGCGGGACGATGCTTCGCGGTCGCCGCCGCCGCGTCCGTTCTCACGGCTGCGTTCCCCTACGGCCTCGGGCTCGCCTTTGCGCTCACGGCCCTCGTCGCGCTCAGCCATCGAAGGTCTTGGGTCTTCGCCGTCCTCGTCGCGCTCACGTTCGCCGCCAGTCCACTCGCGTTCGTGCTGCTGCTCGTCATTCTCGCCGGGGTTGCCGCGTCGCGCTCCCGGCGCGACATCGCGAAGCCTGCGCTCGCAATCGCCGGCGTCGGCGCAGTCGGCGCGTTGCTGTGGCGGATGTTTCCGGGCGGCGGCCGCTTCCCGTTCTCGACAGTCGAGCTGCTGGCCGCCCTCACGTTCTGCGTGCTCGGCTTTGCCCTGACCTGGCGCGTCGACAACGCGCGCATCCTCCGCTCCTTCTTCGCGGTCTACGCGCTTGCGTGTCTCGCCGCCTACGTCGTTCCGTCTGCTCTCGGCGAGAACATCGCGCGTTCGCTACGCCGCCGCTCCCGCTCGCCGTTCTTACGCTTTCGCTCCGGCGCTGGCGCCCCACGGCCCTACGCGATCGGTGCCCTTGCGCTGGCGCTCTCCTGGAACGCGACCCCGCTCGCGTACAGCTCGTCCGTACGTCGAGCGACCCGTCTGCCTCCGCCGCGTACTGGCAGCCCGTGATCGGGTTCCTGCACCGAAACCTGACCCCGGCTTACCGCGTCGAGGCGGTCGATACCGCGGGGCATTGGGAGGCCGTCTACCTCGCGCAGGCCCGCATCCCGATCGTGCGGGGATGGTTCCGGCAGGACGACTTCCCGCAGAACCAGCTGCTCTAGCGGACTCGCCTCGGGCCGCCTACCTCGCTGGCTCCACCGGCTCGGCGTGCGCTACGTCGTGCTACGACCGCGCCGCTCGACTACAGCGCTCGCAGCGAGGCGAGCTGCTCAAGGGCGGCCACTCGGGGCTGCGGCCCGTGTTCCGCAACCCACACACGACCGTGTTCGCGGTTCCGCACCCGGATGGGATCGTGCGCGGCGCCGACCTCATCTCGCTCGGCCGCGCGAAGGTGCGTTGTCTCTTCCCGCCCACGGCCGCTATCACGTCGCCCTCCGCTGGTCTCCTTACTGGACGATCGATGCCGGCTGCGTCGCGCGGTCGAACGACGGCATGATCGAGCTGACGGCGCACCGCGCCGGGCTCGCGCACCTCTCCTTCGACGTCACGCCACAACGGGCGCTGGCGACGGTCGCCGGCCGCCACCCGGAATGCGGCTGATCCGCATGCTCGCGCTGGTGCTGGGCGCTGTTGCGCTCGCCGTCGGTCTCGTCTCGCGCTCGGCCGCGGCCCGACCCGCGAGAAAGCCGCAGGGAACGCGTCGACGACGATGCGGATGAGCGTGCATCGAGCCCGCGTGCGCGGCCTACTCCGCGTCGTGCCCGTCGCGCGGGGGCACCTCGCGGCACCCGTGCAGGACTCTGCGGCCGCCTGGCTCGGCGCCGATCGTGCCGTGCTGCTCGGAGGCTGACGGCGGCCGACACCTCAACCGCCGAGATGCGCCTCGTCTCGGGCGGCCGCGACCGGCTGGTCGGCCGCCTCCCCAGAGCGCTGCACGACGCGTCCGCGGGCCGGCTCGCCGATGCCGCGTATCTCTTCGGCGGCGGCGACGGTGTGGCGCAACACGACGAGATCGTCCGCATCGACCCGGTGACGTGGCAGCCGCGCGTCGTGGGGCGGCTGCCGGCACCGAGCTCCGACCACTCGACGGCGGTGATCGGCGACACTGCGTACGTCGTCGGCGGCTACACGGGCGCGCGCTGGCTCGACACGGTCGTCGCCTGGAGGCCCGGCGCGCCGGCGCGCGTCGTCGCGCACCTTCCCAGGCCGGTGCGGTACGCCGCGGTGACGGCCGTAGGAACGACGCTCGTCGTCGCCGGCGGGTCGCTGCCCGACGGGACGGCCAGCGATGCCGTCTACGCACTCCGGGGCGGGCGCGGGCGCGTGAGCCGCATCGGCCGCCTGCCGGCGCCGACGACCCACGCGGCGGGAGCAACGCTGGCAGGCGTCGGACTCGTGATCGGCGGCCGCGGAGCGCGCGTCGAGCACACCGACCACGCGGATCGTCGCCGTCGACGTGCGCCGCCGGACGATCCGCCTCGCCGGGACGCTGCCGGCTGCGATTTCCGACGCAGCCGCCGCAGGCGCACTCGTCGCCGGCGGAAGAACGACCCGCGGGACGTCAGACGCGCTCCTGCGCCTGACCGCCGTCTACCGGCCCCGCGCGGCCCACCGCGCAGCCGCCTCGGCTGCGGCGACGCGAAACGTCTACGCCGCCGACGGCCCGGCGATGCTCGCGCCCGAGGCGCGCAAGGCGCTGCGCCGCATCTACGTCCCGAACAGCGAGAGCGACACGGTGGACGTGATCGACCCGAACACGCGCACGGTCGTCGCGCATTTCGCGGTCGGCGCGCTGCCGCAGCACGTCACGCCATCGTACGACCTGAAGTCCCTCTACGTGCTGAACGACGCCGGCAACAGCATCACGCCGATCGACCCTCGCACCGCCAGGCCCGGCAGGTCGATCCCGGTCGACGACCCGTACAACCTGTACTTCACGCCGAATGGCCGCTACGCGATCGTCGTCGCGGAGCGCCTGCACCGGCTCGACTTCCGCGACCCGCACACGTTTCCGGCTGCACCACTCGCTGCACGTGCCCTGCGCGGGCGTTGACCACCTGGACTTCTCCGCGGACGGGCGGTATCTAATCGCGAGCTGCGAGTTCTCGGGGACGATGCTGAAGGTCGACGTCGCCTCGCAGCGCGTCGTCGGCACCCTCCAGTTGCCCGACGGGCCGGGCGCCATGCCGCAGGACGTCAAGCTCTCGCCGGACGGTCGCGTCTTCTACGTCGCGGACATGACGGCGGGCGGCCTCTGGGAGCTCGACGGCCGGAGGCTGCGGGTGACCGGCTTCCTCCGCACGGGTGCCGGCGTGCACGGGCTCTACCCGAGCCGGGACGCGAAGCTCCTCTACGCCACGAACCGCCGCGAAGGGTCGATCTCGGTAATCAGCTTCCGTACGCGGAAGGTACTGACGACCTGGCGGCTCCCGGGCGGCGGCAGCCCCGACATGGGCGGCGTCTCCGCCGACGGGCGTGTGCTGTGGCTCTCCGGCCGCTACAACGCGGAGGTCTACGCGATCTCGACCCGGAACGGCCGCCTGCTCGCACGCATCCCGGTCGGCCGAGGGCCGCACGGCCTCTGCGTCTGGCCCCAGCCCGGCCGCTACTCGCTCGGGCACACCGGGATCCTCCGCTAGCGATGAGCTTCCTGCGCAGCGTGCACCGATCGACACGCCTCAGCCGGCTCATGATCGCGCTCCTCCGTGTCGCCTGAACCCTCTTCGGCACGCGGGTCCGCTCACCAGGCGACGTTTGTGGTGCTCGTCGTCGACGACGACGGGCCGATCCGCCGGATGCTCGAGCGCACGCTGGCCGCCGAGGGCTACGCGGTGTCGGTCGCAGCGGACGGCGGCGCGGCGCTGGCGGTGTCGAGCGGGCGGTGCCGGATCTGCTCGTGCTCGACGTCGGCCTACCGGGACTCGACGGCCTGGCGGTCTGCCGGCGGGTGCGCGGGAAGGGACTTTCGGTGCCGATCCTGCTTGCTGACCGCGCGCGACGCCGTGCCCGATCGGGTCGCCGGACTCGAGGCCGGCGGCCGACGACTACCTCGTCAAGCCGTTCGCGCCGGAGGAGCTGCTCGCTCGCGTGCGCGCTCTGCTCCGCGGGCGGGAGCTCGTCGACGAGCTGCTGGCCTTCGACGACCTCGTCTTCGACCGTGCGCCGCGCACGGCGCGCCGGGGCGGCGGGAGATCTGATCTGAGCGCGCGAGTAGGCGGATCTGCTCGAGCTTTTGCTGCGGAATCCGCCGCCAGGTCGTCAGCCGCGGTCGCGGGCACTCGATCGACGTCTGGGGCGACGGCGCCGCCGCGAGCCTCGAACGTCGTCGACCGCTACGTCTCCTATCTGCGCCGCAAGCTCGGCGAACCGCCGCTGATCCAGACCGTGCGCGGCGTCGGGTTCGTGCTCGATCGATGATGCCGCGCTGTGGGCGCGTTCGTCGTGCTGGCGGCCTCGCGCGGCGATCCTGCTCGCGCTGGCTCGTGCGTCGGCGTCGGCGTCGACGTCCTCGTCGGCCGGCATCTGCACCGTCGCTCGGACCGCTCGCTGCGCGAGCGTGCGGTCGAGGTCGCGCAGCTGAGCGCGTCGGCGCCCGCGCTGCTCACCTCACCGGGCGCGCTCGACACGCCGCTCGGCGGCGAGCAGCTCAGTCGTCGAGGTCGTCGACCGCCGCGGCACGGATCGTGGCGCGCTCGCTCGCGCTCGGCGGTGGCGTCGTTCCCGCTCGGAACGCCTGGCCGCGGCGCGTGATCGCGACGGGCGCGGCCGGTACGCGGACGCGCAGCTGGGATCGAGACCACCTGCGCGTCTACGTCGCGCCCCTGCCGGCCGGGCCGGCGGCGGCCTGCGGGCGGTGCCGTCGCCGTGGCCGCGTCGACCCACGACCTCGACGACGACGCTCGCGAGCGTCCACCTGTTCGCGGCTCTTCGTCCGCGCTCGTCGCCGCCGCGCTCGCCGCGCGTCGTCTCGCGTCTGCTGATGCGCCAGGCGCTGCGTTCCGCTCGGAGCGGCTCGCCGCGGGCCGCGGCGGAGATCGAGCGGACCGGCGACGCTCGCGCGGCGGCTGCCGGAGCCGGACCGCGCGACGAGGTCGGCCGGCTGGCGCGAGACGCTGAACGCGATGCTGGCGGCGCTCGAGCGGGCACGGGAGACGCGAGCGGCGCTTCCTCGCCGATGCCTCACACGAGCTGCGGACGCCGCTGACCGCGCTGCTCGGCAACATCGCGTACCTCGCGGCACGGGCCGGACGCGACGGCGCTCGTCGCCGATCTCGAGCACGACGCCGCGCCGCCTCACGAGGCTCGCCGACGATCTGCTCGCGCTCTCGCGCGAGGAGTCGGCCGGCGCGCTCGCCCGACGAGGTCGTGCGGCTCGACCTGGTCGCCTCGAGGCGGCGGCGGCGACCCGCGAGTCGTCGTCGATCGCTCCCACCCCGGTCACGGTTCGCGGCGACCGCGCGGCGCTCGAGCGTGCGCTCGCGAACCTCGTCGAGAACGCGCGCCGTCACGGGCCGAGCGGCGGACGGATCACGGTGGCGACGCCGCAGGCCGAGACGGCCTCGCCCGGCTCACCGTCACCGACGAGGGCCCGGCTCGAGCCGGACGAGGCCGAGCAGGCCTTCGAGCGCTTCTGGCGCGGGCGCGCGGACCGGGCGGGTCCGGGCTCGGGCTGGCGATCGTGCGCGGCGACGGCGAGCGTCACGGCGGTCGCGCCTACGCCGACGGCTCCGGTTCACGATCGAGCTTCCGGCTCTCAGAGAGCTCTCAGAGTCGATCGGCTACAACGGATCGGAGGAGCGAGAGAAAGGATCGCCGTGAGGTCTTCGCGACACACTCTCGACCCCCGCCTCCTCGTCCTCCGGTCGCCGTCGTCGCTCGTCGCGGTCGGCGGCGGCGCCGCGATCGCCGTCGCCGCGGGTCGGCGGCGGCCCGACGCCGCCGGCCAAGCCGCTCGACCAGGCGATCCACGACGCGCTCGCGGCGCCGAAGCCGGCCGGCGTCACGGCGCGGGTCACGTTCACGAACAAGCTCTTCCCGTCCGGCGCGCTCCTCGGCACAGGTCGGGCTCGGCGCTGATGTCCGGCGCCTCCGGACGGCTCTGGGTGACGAACGACGGCCGCGGGCGGCTCGAGCTGCAGTCGGACGCGGGCGACGCGCAGATCGTCTGGAACGACGACGAGGTCACCGTCTACGACGCCTCGTCGAACACCGTCTACACGCATCCTGATCGCTTCCGGCCAGCGACAGCGCCGGCGCGACGACACGCCGCCGCCGTCGCTCGCCGACATCGACAAGTTCCTGGCGCGAGCTCGGCGACGCACTGCGACCGTCTCGGCGGCGCAGCCGTCCGAACGTCGCCGGGCAGCCGGCGTACACGGTGACGGTCTCGCCGAAGCACGACGGCGGCCTGCTCGGCTCGGTCGAGCTCGCCTGGGACGCGACGCAGGGCGTGCCGCTCGAGATCGGCGGTCTACGCGCAGGGCGGGTCGCAGCCCGTGCTCGCGCTCCAGGCGACCGACATCTCCTACGGCGACGTCTCGACCGGCGATGTCGACGTCGCGCCGCCAGCCGACGCGAAGGTCGTCGACCTCGGCTCGCGCCCGACGGGCACGGCTCGAGAAGCGAGGCGGACAGCAAGCGGTCGACGGCCTCGACGCAGTGCAGGCCGCTGCCGTTCACGGTCGTCGCGCCGCCGAACGCTCGTCGGGCTGCCGCGCCAGGACGGTCCGGCTGGTCGGCGGCCCGACACGCGGCGCGCTCGTCGTCTACGGCGCAGGGCCTCGGCGGCGATGCCGTTGTCGAGCGCAAGGCGGGCGAGCTCGGGAGCGACGACCAGCTCTCGCCGCTGCCGACCGGTCTCGCTCGACGGCGTCGACCGCCCACGAGCTCGCGACCCAGCTCGGCACGGTCCTCAGCCTGGGAGCGCGACGGCGTCAGCTACGTCCTCGCCGGCTCGATGCCCGCCGTCCGCGGCCGAGACGGCGGCGCGCCAGCTGCGGATGAACGGCGCCGTCGCCGCTCGTCGCTCGCGGCCTCGTCAAGCGCTACGGCGAGATCGTCGCGGTCGACCACGTCGACCTCACGGTCGAGCCGGGCGACGTCTTCGGCTATCTCGGCCCGAACGGCGCGGGCAAGACGACCTCGCTGCGGATGCTGCTCGGCCTGATCCGCCCGACCGCAGGCTCGGTCGAGCTCTTCGGCCGCGACCCGCTGCGTCGACGGCGTCGCACGCCCTCGACGACGTCGCCGGCTTCGTCGAAGGCCCACGCTTCTACCCCTACCTTAGCGGCCGCCAGAACCTCCGCCTGCTCGCCGACTACGACGAGCCGCGGTCGCGAGCAGCGCATCGAGGAGGTGCTCGAGCTCGTCGAGCTCGCGACCGCGCCAAGCGACCGCGTCGGCGGCTACTCGCACGGGATGCGGCAGCGGCTCGGCATCGCCGCCGCACTCCTCCGCTAACCGCGGCTGCTGCTCCTCGACGAGCCGACCACCGGCCTCGACCCGGCCGGCATGCGCGACATGCGCGAGCTCGTCCGCCGGCTGGCGGGCGAAGGCATCACCGTCCTGCTCTCCAGCCACCTGCTCACCGAGGTCGAGGAGCTCTGCAACCGCGTCGCGATCATCCGCAAGGGCCAGATCGTCTACGAAGGCTCGCTGCAGAGCTGAAGCGACCGCCGGCCACACGTACCGGCTCCGCACGACCGACCCCGAGCGCGCGCGGATGATCGCTCCCCAGTCAGGCGTCGGCGAGTTGACCGTCACGGACGGCGAGCTCGGCTTCGCCGCTGACGGCGACACAGTCGCGGCGCTCACCGTCGCGCTCGGCCAGGCGCGGGTCGGGATCACGCGCCTGGTCGAGCAGTCGGCGACCCTCGAGGAGCTGTTCCTCGGGCCTCGACCGGCGGCGAGTCGAGCGACACGAGCGCGTGGCGGCGCGTGCTGGTCGCAATCGACCGCGGTCTACCGCTGGGAGCTCTCCAAGCTCCGCGCGCAGAAGCGCACCTACCTCGGCCTCGGCGCCGGCATGATCGTGCCGGATCGCGTTCGTCGCTCGCGCTCGTCTTCCGGTCGGGCGGCCCCACCGACATCACCCTCGGCAGGTACATCCGCGACATCGGGCCTCGCCGCCCCCTTCGTCGTGCTCGAGTTCATGTCCATCTGGGGGCTTCCCGCTGATCACCGCGCTCGTCGCCGGCGACATCGTCGCCAGGGAGAGCCACAACGGCACGCTGAAGACGATCCTCACCCGCTCGCGCGAGCGCGGCGAGGTCTTCGCGGGCAAGGTGCTCGCCGCCGCTCACCTACACCGCTGCTCGTCGTCTTCGCGATGGGCGCGATCGGCGCTCGTCGCCGGCAAGCATCGACTGGGGCTTCAACCCGCTCACGTCGCTCTCCGGCACGAAGGTGTCGGCGCGGCCACGGCCTCGTGCTGCTCGTCGGCGAGCCTCGGCGTCTACCTGCTCGCCCTGGTCGGCATCGCCGCCTTCGGGCTCCTGCTCTCGACCGTCACGCGCAACAGCGCGGCCTCGGTCGTCGGCACGCTGATGTTCGCGCTGTTGATGCAGCTGCTCGGCGTCCTCCCCGGCACCGAGAGCATCCGGCCCTACCTGCTCAGCACCCAGTTCGACGCCTGGCACGGCTTCCTGCGCACGCCTGCCGACTGGGCGCCGGTGGTCCGCGCCCTCTGGGTCTGCGCCCTCTACATCGGCGTGCCGCTCGCCGCCGCGCTACCTCGTCTTCCTCCGCCGGGACGTCGCAGGCGAATAGGCCTGCCGCGAGGGCCATGCCGGCGCAGCGAAGCCCGGCGACACGTCAACGGACCGAGCCTTGCCGACGGCACACCGATGTCTCGAGTGTGCGCGAGCGTGCGACAGGAGCGGAACTACGGCGGCAGGGGATCGCTGCTATGTTGGACACAGCGCGTTTGGCTCTAGCGTTGAAGCCGCTGAGGCTTTGCACCTTCCTCTTCGTCTGTCACACCTGGCCCCGTGCTCAGCAGGGAGTTCGTTCGAACTTCCTGTCCTGTGAGATGAACAGAAGGAGCATCACATGCATGCGACCATTCGCCGCTACGACGGTGTGGACCAGAATCGCACCGCCGAGCTGACCGGCAAGGTCAACGAGACTCTCGTCCCGAAGCTGAGCAAGCTGCCCGGCTTCAAGGGCTACTACCTGATCGAGGCCGGCAACGGCGTCTTCAGCTCGCTCGGTCTCTTCGAGACCCCTGAGCAGGGCGAGGAGTCCTCGAAGGTCGTCGCCACCTGGATCCGCGACGAGAACTTCGGCAACTTGATGCCGAACGAGCCCAAGATCACGAGCGGCAAGGTCGTCGCTCACAGCAACGGCGTCCGGGTCGCCTAGCCCGACCGCACGCCGTTTCGACGTGAAGCGCGGAGGGCCCGGGTTGCCGGGCCCACCGCGCTTGTCCCGCCGCGGAACGGGTCGCCGCGTGGCGAAGAGCGAGTACGCTCTCCGCATGAAGCGCCTGCGCGCCCTCCTCGACCGCTTGCCAGGTGGCCACCGACCGCCGACCGGCCCGTTGACGACCGACGAGCAGACCGAGGCCGATCAGTTGCAGCGGGAGAACCTGGCGAAGGACAGCGAGCGGATCGAGCCCGAGCAGGACGAGAGCGGCGAGCGCCGTGACGGCGAGGCTTAGCGCGCTGTAGCATCGGCCGGCGCCCCGACTGCTTGCGGGCTGTTTGCTACGGGAGGACGAGCGATGTACGTTCGCCCGGTGGAGACGTCGCGGCTGGCTTCGATTCCGGTGTTCGCCGGCCTCGACGAGGCGGATCTCACGGCGTTCTGCGGCGCCGCCTCCGAGGTGGACGCAGCCGAGGGGCAGACGCTCGCGACCGAGGGCGACTTCGGATACGCGCTCTACGCGATCGAGAGCGGCACGGCGGAGGTCAGCGCCGACGGACTGCCGCTTCGAACGCTCCGACCCGGTGACGTGTTCGGGGAGATCGCCGTCATCGCCTCGGGCCGGCGTACGGCGACCGTCGTCGCGACGTCGCCGATGCGCCTGATCGCGTTCTTCAATCGCGATGTGTGGGCGCTCGAGCGGCAGGTTCCCGAAGCGGCCGCACGGCTGCGGGCGCTGATCGGCGAGCGCCTCGCTGAAGCGACCTAGACGATTGATTCCTAACTAGCGCACTCCCGGCTGGGGGCCTGCACGCGGCGCATCGCGGCCGCCTCGGTCGCCGTCAAGGCAGTCAAGCCTTGCCGGCGATCGAGTCGACCACGCTGCTTGGTGCATGCCCTCCCCAGAAGCACGCTAGTTAATCAATCATCTAGCCGCGTATCGTCCCCGGTCGGGATGGCGGACGAGGCCGTGATCGAGTGGCTGCTCGCGGGCGACCCGGTCATCCGCTGGCAGGTGATGCGCGACCTTCTCGACGAACCGGCCGAGACGTGGGAAAGGGAGCGGCGCCGCATGCTCGAGAGCGGCTGGGCGGCCGAGCTGCTCGCGCGCCGAGGATCCGACGGCGAATGGCCGAAGGGACGGTGGACCGATTCGGTCTGGACGCTCCTGCTGCTGGTCGCGTGCGGGCTTCCCGAGGATCATCCGGCCGCGCGCGCTCCCGTGGAGCGTCTGCTCGGTCGGTTCATGCCCCCGGGAGTCGACGTGGATGGTGCGTTCCTGTTGAAGCGCGTCGATCTCTGCCACCTCGGCTTCTGGCTCGGGCTCGGCGCGTACTTTCTGGACGGCGATCCGCGGCTCGCTCCTCTCGGTAATGCGGTGCTGAGCGCACAGCTCGACGACGGCGGCTGGAACTGCCGCGTGCGAAACCGGCCGAGCACACGGCACGGCTCGTTTCACACGACGTTCAACGTGCTGGAGAACCTTCGCATCGCGGTCGCCCGAGGCGCGGTTCCGGATCAGGCCTTCCGGGACGCCGAGGCTCGCGCGCTCGAGTTCATGCTCGCGCACCGGCTGTACCGCTCCGACCGGACGGGAGAGGTGATCGCCGATCGCTTCACCGACCTGACGTACCCGTGGCACTGGCACTACACGGTGCTGCGCGGTCTGGACTACCTGCGTCTCACCCCCGCGATCTCCGACGAGCGCCTGGACGACGCCGTTCACCTGCTGCGCGAGCAGCGCAAGCCCAACGGGCGGTGGCCGCTGCAGAAGCGCATTCCCGGCACGCTCCTCGTCGAGATGGAGAAACCCGGCGGCGACAGCCGGTGGAACACCCTTCGCGCGCTCCGTGTCCTGCGGTGCCGGGCCGTCTAGTGTGCAGGCTGACTGTGCACCTTGACGGGGGGTGGTGTGTCATGCAGGACACGATCAGTCGGCATCCACGGATCACGCTCTGGATCGTCGTGGTTGCGGTGGCTGCGCTCGCGGTCTCGCTGGTCGCGGTCGTGACCCGTGGCGGGAGCGAGACGACCGCCACGACCACGGTCGCGGTCACCGTCACGCGGACGACGACGACCACGGCGACGACCGACGACGGCGACGACCGGGTCGGGATCCGGATCCGCACCCGGCGGATCGGGAGTGACGACCGTGGTCCGCCAGCGTGGCCCCGTTCACCGGCGTGAACCTTGCTGGTGTCAACGTCGTCGACATCCACGTCGGCGGCTCCCGTCGCGTGACGGTGACCGGGGAGCGAAGCATCGTCCCGCTCGTGACGACGACGGTCCGGTCGGGGGAGCTCGTGATCGCGAGCCGCGGGCGCTTCACGACGCATGCCCCGCTCCACGTCGACGTGACCTCGCCGACGCTGTCGTCCGTCACCCTGAACGGCAGCGGCCGGCTCACCGTCGAGGGCGTGCGCGCGCCGCGCTTCACGGTCGCGCTCCGCGGGAGCGGCGTCGTGCGTGCGTCGGGCCGGACCGAGGATCTGCGGGCCGAGCTCGGAGGCGTGGGTGCCGTCGAGCTCGTGCAGCTTGTGGCGGCGCACGCGCAGGCTGTCCTCGCCGGCTCGGGCCGGCTGACTCTCACCGCGGCCCGGTCGCTCGAGGCCTCCCTGTCGGGCACCGGGTCGATCGTCTATCGCGGGAACCCTTCGAACGTCAGCACCGACGTGACCGGGAGCGGCACGATCACGAGCGGCTGAGCGGTGGGTCCGCCCGTCGCCGTCACGGGCGCGGTAGGTTTGGTCGATGGCGCTCGAGTTCGCCGCGCAGCGGCTGGAGATCGGCGACGTCGTCCTGATCGAGATCCCCGGAGAGGGCGAGCTCCAGGCGATGGTGGCGCGGCCGATCGAGCGGACGGAGACGACGGTCCGCGCGACCCTGCGAGCCGCCGGCCGGGACGATTTCGTCCACGAATGGGCCGTCGGCGAGCTCGTCACCGTCCTGCGCGGCCCCTGAGGAGCCGCACCGCTCCCTCGTTCGAGTGTTGTCACCGCGTACCGGCGGAGGGATAGTCTGAATTTGCGGCCCTACCGAGGGGAGCGGCATCTGCGGCGATGCGCGTACGACTCTCTGATCCGACCCTTTTCGACGACCTGCGCACCTACCTCGCGCGGAGGGCGTGCGTCGTTCGGAGGACCCGCGGCCAGACGGTGGAGGTCGACCTCCCGGAGGCGACCGATCCGGCGGCCGCGCGCCGCGAGCTGGAGCTGTACCTCGCGTCCTGGCGCGTCGGGCACGGCGATGTCGTCGTGGACGTCGACGACGACGCCCCGCAGGAGCCGCCCGCGCCCGCCGCCTAGACTGGCGGCGATGCGCCGTTGGCTCTGTCTTGGCGTTCTGCTGGTCGTCGCGGCGTCCCTCCCGGTGCAGGCCGTGGCCGACGGCGACCCGGCCAGCGACATCCTCCTGACCGAGAACACCTACGTCCCGGCGGAGAGCCTCCGCGGTGCTCCGGCCGCGGGTCTCCAGAAGGCGGTCGCCGCCGCCTACGCCCGCGGCTTCCGCGTCAAGGTCGCCGTGATCGCGACCAAGGTCGACCTCGGAGCCGTCCCGCAGCTCTTCGGCAGCCCGAACAAGTACGCGAGCTTCCTCGGCAAGGAGATCGCCTTCTACTACATCGGGCCGCTGCTGGTCGTGATGCCCAACGGATTCGGGCTCTACGACGGCGGCCGTTCCACCGCTGCGGAGCGGCGGGCGCTGAAGACGCTCACGGTCTCGGCCGGGTCACCCGACGCGCTCATCGGCGCCGCGACGTCCGCGGTGAGGAGGCTCACCGCCACGGGCGCGCTCCGCTCGAAGGACATCCTCGGCCCGACCGCCCTGCCGCTGAGCACGACCGTGCAGGCGGGGCAGCCGGCGAAACTCGGCTTCAAGGTGCTCGAGGACAGCGAGCGGGCCAGCGCAGTGGCGACGATCTACGCCGGGGACGCGGTGCTCGCCACGCTCCGCATGCCCCTCCGGCACACGGTCTACGCGGACTTGCATGTCCTCACGTGGAAGGCGCCCGATCCTCTCCCGGCGGGGCCGCTGCGGTTCTGCGTCGTCGCCACCGACGCGGCCGGCAATCGCGGCAGGAAGAACTGCCTGCCGATTCAGCCGTCGAAGTAGCCCCCGCCGGCGCTCCGCCCGTCAGCTGGGGAACGTGAAACGCGAGTGCGGCGGCACGTACGGTCCGATCTCGATCACGACCTGGGCGTGCCGGGCGAGCGGGATCCGGCGCACGTCGCCGCGCCAGCGCCGTCCGCCGATCCAGGCCCGGACACCCGGGCCGGCTCCGGCGCGAAAGCCCGCGAGCCGCGTTCGCGAGAGCGGCTGGCCCCAGAGCCGGAACAGATGCCCGATCGTCCAGGTGTGGCCGACGGCGACCTCGATCACGCCGGTCGGTGCGGTCGTCCGGAGCGCGTACGAGCAGCGTGCACCGCGCACGTATGCCCCGTGGCGGACGAGCGGCGGCGCCATCCCGATTCCGGCCGGGAGCGTCAGCACGCGGCCGCGCGCGAAGAGCTCGACGTGTGCGAGCACGCGCCGTCGCGGCGCAGGGAGACAGCGGTCGCCGGCCACCGGCTCGGCGCGCGCGACCGACCGCGACGTCGGGCCGAGGAGAAAGCCCGCGCCGACCCCGACCGGCGTCGGCTGCGGGTCCGCAAACGCCGCGCCCGGTGAGCAGGAAGACCGACACGAGAGCAGTCGCCGGGAGCGCGGGCATCTCGGCGCAGCGTAGACGGCGCGCGCCGCCCAGAAAGAGACAGAGGGCGCCGCGCCCGGCGCCCTCCACCGCTCAGCGCGGGATATTCACCAGCCCGATGCCCGGCACGACCATCCGCTGACCCGGCTTGACCAGGTCGCTGAGGACGGTCTGCTTCTTCGCCACCTTCGTCGGCGCCCCGGGCTCCTCCGGTGGAATGCGCCCCTGCGCACCCGCGACGAGCCCGAGCGCGATGATCGCCGGCAGGGCGATGCGCAACACCTTCATCGGTCTTCCTCCTCCGCTGCGACCGCTGTTGCGGCCTTTCGCACAGGAGACGTCACGCGCGGTAAAGGCCGACTTCGCTGCCGGTAAACCGTTCTCGGGGACGAGGCGCGATCGTCCCCGTGGCCGATGCCCCGAGGCGCCGCCCGTCGTACCGTCAACGGAGATTCGGAGACGAGAGGAGCGACCGATGTACGACATCACCAGCGCGCAGCTGCCGGCCTCGTGGCTCTCCACGCGCCTCGGCGCCGACGCCCACGAGCTCGACGGGCTCCGCCGCGACGGCGAGCTCTTCGCGGTGGAGGGCGATGGCGAGTGGCTCTATCCGGCCTGGCAGTTCGGGCCGGGCGGCACGGTGCCGCAGGGCGTCCGGCGGGTCGTTCGCGCAGCCCAGGCGCGCGGGCTGACCGAGGCTCGCCTCGTCGAGGTGCTCCGCCGGCGCGTGGGGCTGATGGGCGGCCAGCGGCTGGTCGACCTGCTCTTCGCCGGCGACTCGGCGCGCGTCGTGTCCGAGGTCAGGGCAGCGTAGGCGGCGCTACCTGATACGGAACGTGGCGGCGAGCCTCGTGCCGCCGCCCTCCGGGCTCTCGAACTCGAAGGTGCCGCGCGCGGCCTCGACCCGGTCGCGCAGTCCGCGGATCCCGGTGCCCGCCTCGGTCGCGCCGCCGCGGCCGTCGTCGGCGACCGCACAGGTCACGAGGCCGTTCCCGTCCGAGACGTGCACCGACGCCGTCGTCGCCTCCGCGTGCTTCGCGCAGTTCGTCAGGGCCTCGGCGACGAGGTAGTAGATCGCTGCGGCGACGTCCTCCGGCACCGCCTCGACCTCGGCCGACAGCTCGACGGGGAACGGGGCCCTGGCGGCGAGGCCCTGCAGCGCCCGTTCGAGCCCGAACTCCGTCAGGGCCGCGGGGTGGAGGCCTTGGGCGAGACGCCGCAGCTCCTCGACGGCCGCCGCCGAGTCGTCGGCCGCCTGCGAGAGCAGCTCGTCCACGCCTTGCCCGCCCAGCGCCAGCCGCTGCCGGGCCCAGCCGAGCGCGAGCGAGAGCGCCACGAGGTGCTGCTGCGCCCCGTCGTGGAGGTTCCGCTGCAGCCGCTGCCGCTCCGCGTCGCTCGCCCGCACGACCCGCGCCCGCGACTCGAGCAGCTGCTCGCGCGCGTCGGCACCCACGATCGCGACCGAGAGGAGCTCCGCGAACTCGTACAGGCGCCGCTCGATCCCCTCCGGGAACGGCGCCTGCTCGCCGGTGACGACGATCACCGCGCCCCAGGGGCGGCCGCCCACGAGGATGGGCGCGGCCGCGCTGGCCTTGAGCCCGTGCTGCCGCATCGCGTCGGCGACCTCGCCCTCGAGGTCGTCGTAGTCCTCGAGCCGCTGCGGCTCGGCCGAGCGGTAGACGCGCGCCACGGCGGAGTCGACGGCCAGCGAGAGACTCGAGCCGAGCGGGAACGCCGGGATCTCGTCCGCCGAGAAGCGGCCGACGACCGTCGCGGTGTCGTCGTCGTTGTAGCGCAGGATCGCCGAGGTGCGGCCGCCGATCACGCGTGCCATCTCACCGGTGACGGCCTGGAAGATCTCGTCCGGCTGCGAGCTCGTCGCGACGAGCGTCGCCACCCTTCGCAGGGCGCTCTGCTCGGCCGCGAGCCGTGTCAGCTCGACGAGCCGCGACTCGAGCATCTGATGGAGGGAGCGGACCTCGGCCGAGGCGCGCTCGCGCTCGCCGAGCCGGAGGCCGGCCGTGACGATGCAGACGGGGGTTCCGTCCTCGGCGATGATCGGCCGGTTCGACCAGGCGACGAGGAAGCGCGAGTTGTCCTTCGCGACCCACTGCCCGACCAGCGGGTTCGGACGGCGCGTCTCCCAGATGCGCTCGAGGAAGACGTGGAAGTTGTCGCGCTCCTCGGGCGGGATGACGAGATCGCACGCGTCGGCGCCGATCGCCTCCTCGCACGTGTAGCCGGTCGCCTCCTCGCACTGGCGGTTGAAGCGCAGGATGCGGCCGTCGGGCGCATAGACGCAGACGAGCGAGTGCGAGGTCTCGACCAGGGCGTCCACGATGGCGAGCTCGGTGGCGTTGGCCGCGATCGTCACGCCTTCGGACATGGGATCCACGGTACCGGAGGTCTCGGCCTGGTTACCTCAGGTCCGCAGGGGTGAGCTGCTCGGTCAGGAGCCGTCGGAAGCGGTCCCGGTCGCCGTCGACCCAGTCGCCGATGAGCTTCTCGCCGCTCGAGTAGTTGAAGACGTACGAGCGCCACGTCGGGTCGGTGACGAACTGCAGGTGCTTGTCGGCGCGGTCGTCGTTCGCGAGCGCCCAGCGCTTGTAGTAGGCGCGCACCTCCTCGAGGGGCGCTCCGTCCTGATGGATCTGCAGGGCCGAGTTGGCGGAGACGAGGCCGAGCGTGCGCGACGCCGCGCGGAGCGCGCGGCTGCGCTCGACGTCGTACGGGATCCCGAGCGGCCGGAGCATCGCCGCGCCCCAGTCGTCCGGATCCTCGTCCAGGACGATCGTGAGTGCGTTGCTCGCGATCCCCTCCGAGACCAGCGACTGCGGCGTGGGCACGAGCAGGAGCGTCTCCTCGATCTGCCCTCTGGCCTGGACGTGCAACGCCTCCTTCAGTGCATGCTCGGTGTGATGACCCGGGTACATCTCGTGCGCGACCAGGTCGGGCAGTCTGAACGAGCGCGTGGGGAGGTCCGTGTTCACCACCGACCGGCTGCGCAGCCCGCCGAGGTAGTAGTTGAAGCCCGCCCACGGCTCGTTCGTGACGAGCTCGGACTCGACCGCCTCGCCCTCGGGGAGCTCGACCAGCGCGCCGGTGCGCTCGCGCAGCTCCGCCTTGAGCGCGTCCATGGCCGGGCCGAGCAGCTCGGCGGGGACGATCTGCGTGTCGTTCCACTCCTGGTAGCGGCCGTAGACGTCTCCCTCGCCCGGGAGGGCGTCGTCGAGGAGCTGGAGCGCGTCCGCGAACTCCTGCTCCGGCGTCGGCGTGGGGCGGACGCCGTAGCAGCGCTCGACCTCGTCGACGTAGGCGACCTCCTCGCCGGCGAGACGGCGGGCCGCGGTCTCGGCGCCGAGCAGCTGCGCCCCGAGCCAGCGCCGTCGCTGCTCGTCCTCGACGGCGTCGAGCTCGTCGCGCAGCGCGACCGCCTCGGCGACGAGCTCGTTCGCGGGCACGAGCTCCTCCGCGTCGGCCTGCGCCTTCAACTCGGGCGGGCCGTAGTACGCGTCGACGAAGCCGTCCACGTGGCGCCCGAGCCGCAGCCCGAGCAGGAGATAGCGCTCGATCATGGCCACGCGGACGATAACCGCCTGGCCGTCTCGTCCAGGTGCTCCGGAATCACCTTGACGTCGGCCAGCACCGGCATGAAGTTCGTGTCGCCGCTCCAGCGCGGCACGACGTGCAGGTGGACGTGATCCTCGATGCCGGCGCCGGCGGCCCGCCCGAGGTTCCAGCCGACGTTGAACCCGTGCGGCGAGTACTCGCCCTCCAGCGCCCGCATACCGTGCGCGGCGAGCGCGTGGATCTCCGCCGCCTCCGCGTCGTCGAGGGACGCGAACGCGCCGGTGTGGCGGATCGGCGCCACGAGCAGGTGCCCCGACGCGTACGGGAACTTGTTCAGCAAGACGAGCGCGAGCTCCCCGCGGTGCACCAGGAGCCGGTCCTCCGGCTCGCAGAAGATGCACCGGTCGGACGCGTCGTCGGCCGAGCCGACGTACTCGAGCCGCCAGGGAGCCCACAGCCGTTCCGACACGGGCACAGCCTATGCGCCGGGGCGCCCTTTGCCGGTCGTGCTCTCAGTCGCCGCGCCGACCGCGCAGGCGCCGGAGCCGCCCGCGCAGTACGGCGCCCGCCGTGCGCGGGTGCAGCTCCGCGCAGAGCACCGCCGAGGCGCCGGGGCCGCGGTCGCCGTAGCGGACGCCGCCCGGGCGGAAGTCCGGCGCGGCGCGCCAACCTTGCTCGCCGAGCTCGTAGACCTCGTGCTCGAAGACGAGGAAGCCGGTGCTGCGGAAGAGGTCGAGCCAGCGGTCCGGGTCGAGCTGCACGAACCAGCCGTGCTCGCCCGGCTCACCGGTCGGCACCGTGATCAGCAGGCGTCGGCCGACCCGGCCGAGCTGGCGCAGAGCCTGCTCCATCCCGCCCGGCTCGTCGGCCAGTCCGTAGCGCTCGTTGTCCCGGCCGACGTGCTCGATCGTCGAGACGCAGAAGACGACGTCGAACTCCCGGTCTCGAAACGGCAGCGCCCGCAGGTCCGCCTGGACCGGCTCGAGGCCCGGCACCTCCGCCCGGGCGAGGTCGACGCCCACGAGCCGCTCCGCGCCGAGGCCGCCGACGGCCGCGAGCCAGGCCGGCTCCGCGAACGCGTAGCCCACGTCGAGAACATTCGGCTCGCCGCGGTACCGCGCGAGCACCCAGGGGATCTCGATCGGCCGCTCGTCCGAGCCGGAAGGCGCCGTCAGCTCGCGCGGCCGCTCGTCGGCGGTGCGCGCCCAGCGGGCGAACGTCACGGCGTCGTCCAGCAGCCGCACGCGCTCGAACTCCTCGCTCGCCACGAGCTCGCGCAGCAGGGTGGCGGGGGAGAGGGTGCCCTGCTCGAGCTTGCCGACGTCGCGCGCCAGCGCCTCTGCCTCCGGCTCGCGCCGAAGCGCCAGGCGGTACAGGTTCCGCACGAGCCGCTCGGGCGGGACCCGGGCGACCTTCAGCTGCGCGTCGAGGCGGGGATCCACCTGGGCGACCGTGCTACAGCCAGCGCTTGGAGCGGAAGAACCAGACCATGGCGACGATGGTCACCGCCATCGAGGCCACGATCGCCCAGAACGCGTGCGCCGACTCGAAGCCGGGGAAGTGGACGTTCATCCCGAAGAGGCTGGCGATCAGGGTCAGCGGGAGCAGGATCACGGAGAAGACGGTCAGGATCCGCAGGACGTCGTTCTGCTGGTGCGAGATCACCGACTCGTTCGTGTCCTCGAGCGCCTCGACGACCTCCTTGAAGTTGTCCAGCAGGTCCCAGATCCGCTCCGCCGCGTCGACGACGTCGTCGAAGTACAGCTCGAGCTCCTCCGGCAGGAACCGCTCCACGCGCCGCTCCAGCAGGCGCAGGGTCGAGCGCTCCGGCTTGATGATCTTCCGGTAGCTGATGATCTCCTGCTTGACGTTCGAGATGTCGCGGACGACCTCGCGGGAGTGGCCCTCGAGGAACATCTCGTCCTCGATCGAGTCGAGCTTGTGGCCGATCTTGTCGAGGATCGGGAAGCAGTAGTCGAAGAGGTCGTCCAGGACCTCGTAGAGCAGCCGGCCCGAGCCCTTGGAGAAGAGCTGCTCGCGCAGCGCCTCGTCCTCCTCGCAGCGGTGGAAGAGGCGTGTCACCGGCAGCAGCTCGACGGTCGGCAGCGTCACGAGGTAGTCCGGGCCGAGGAAGAAGTCGAGCTCGGCGGCGTTCAGTCGCTGGATCGCCTTGTCGTAGACGGGGAAGTGGAGGACGCCGAAGAGGTAGCCGTCGTCGGCGTAGTCGTCGATCTTCGGCCGCTGCCGGCGCGAGAGGACGTCCTCGACGTCGAGCGGGTGCCAGCCGAAGCGCTCCGCGAGCTCCTCGGCCGTCTCCTGGTCGGGCCGGTCGAGATGGATCCAGGTGAGGCCGTTGGCGCTGAGCTCAGCCGGCTCGCGGCGCGGACGGGCGACGGCCTCCGCGGAGCGCGGGCGCGTTCGGCGAATGCGAGGCAGGCTCGGCATCGGTACTGAGAGGCTCGTCGATCGTGATCACCGGCATGTTCGACATCGTACCCCGGGAGCCTGCGAGGCAGGCGCCGCCCCGGTCAGAGGACGTCGGCGGCGAGCAGCGGCTCGACGGGCTGCGCGTGCGGGACGCGGCGAAGGTTTGCCGGCAGCAGCCGGTCGAGTACGAGTGCCACGCCTGCCGCGACGAGGCAGACCGCGGCGGCGAGCGGCCAGAGCGCGAACGGATGGTCCTGCAGGATCCAGCCGCCGACGGCCGGTCCGACCGTCCCCGCCAGGCCCCACGAGAGCGAGTGCACCGCGAAGTAGCGGCCGCGCAGATGCGGCGGGCCGATGTCCGCGACGAGGGCGATGTGGGCCGGGCCGTGGAAGCACTCCGAGATCCCGAGGATCACCGCCGCCACCAGCAGCAGGGCGAAGGCGGCCGTCGCGGTCAGCCAGAAGCCGGCCGCGTCGACGATCAGCCAGCTGACGGCGAAGCCGACCGGCATCAGCGCGAGCGCCCGCATCCGTCGCCGTCCCTCGATCAGATGCGAGAGCGGCAGCTGCACGATCACGATCACGAGCGTGTTGACGAGGAAGAAGAGCCCGATCTGCCGCTCGCTCACGCCCGCCTGGTCGCTGACGAAGGGCGGCAGCAGGTTGAACATCGAGATTCCCGCCGCGACGAAGACGAAGTTGAGCGTCCAGAGCGCGAGGAACGTCTTGTGCTGGAGGACGGCCCGGTACGTCGAGGGAGCCTCGTCCTCGCCGCGCTCCGGCGGAGCGTCGGGGATGAACGCGACCGCGGCGATGTACGCGAGGAACGTCACCGCGTCGACGAGGAAGAGCACGGTGAACGACGACGGGTTGTCGACGTTCGCGATCAGCCCGCCGACGACGCCGCCGAGTCCGATGCCGAGGTTCATCGTCGCCCGCTGGAGCGCGAACGCGGTGTGGCGGCTCGCGTCCCCGACGAGCCGCGACATGAGCGTCGACTGGCTCGGCCAGAAGCCGGCGCTCCCGGCGCCCTCGACCGCGATCAGCACGAACGCCTGCCAGGGCTCCCGCACGAGCGGGAAGAGCCCGAACCCGATCGCCTGCATGACGAGCCCCACCGTCAGCGTCGCGCGCGGGCCCGACGCGGTCGATGATCGGGCCCGATGCGACCCCGGCGCAGAGCTGCGCCGCCGAAGAGACGGCGACGACCAGCCCGGCCGTCGAGAGCGAGAAGCCGCGGACGTCGTGCAGGTAGATGATGAGGAACGGGAAGACGATCCCGTTGCCGAAGAAGTTCAGCAGGCCGCCGAGCTGCAGCAGCCAGACCGGCCTCGGCAGCTGCGGGACGAGACGGGCCGGCGTACGCACTCACGCAGACTAAGAGTCGAGCTCGATTAGGCGGCCGTTAACCGGCCCTTAGCCGCGCGGCGGGATCCTCGCTGCATGGATTCGAAGAGGTCACGCAGGATCGTTTCCGCCGCCCTCGCGGCGCTCTTCCTCATCGCCGTCGCGATCGCCGCCGCCGACGCCGCCGTGCTCGCACGGGGCGCAGGCGCGGCCCGCCCGCCTGAGGCGGCGACCTTCGCGGAGCGGGTCGTCCGCCTGGTCGCCGCCAACCGCTATGCCGAGGCCTGGCAGCGTCTCTATCCCGCGCATCAGCAGCTCGCGCCGCAGCCGGAGTACGTTCGCTGCGAGCTGCTGAGCCCGATCCCGGGCAGGCTCCGGAGCGTCCGCATCCTCCACGTCCGCAACGAGCGGGTGCACGTGCCGGGCGAGGCGGAGCCGGTCGACGGCGCCGCCGTCAAGGTCCGGCTCGTGATCACCGGCCTCGCCGACGTCGTCGTCACCCACACGCTCCACGCCGTCCGGGTGGACGGCCGCTGGGCCTGGATTCTCCCGCAGTCGCGGTACTCGCAGTATCTGTACGGGCACTGCCCGGATGGGCCGCCGTCCTTCCGCGGCGCCGGCTCCGGCCAGGCCCTCTAGATGATTGATTCCGAACTCACGCACTCCCGGCTGGGGGCCTGCACGCGGCGCATCGTGGCCGCCTCGGCCACCGCCAAGGCAGTCCAGCCTTGCTCGGGGGTCGAGTCGACCACGCTGCTTGGTGCAAGCCCTCCCCGGAAGCCCGCCAGTTCGGAATCAATCATCGAGCCGCAGCTCCCGAGCCGCGCTCCGTATCGTTCGCCCCGACTTGGCGAACAGGCTGCTCTATCTCGTCCGCCACGGCCAGCAGGAGCGTGCCGTGGCGGAGAACGACGACGGCGGGCTCAGCGAGCTCGGCAGGCAGCAGGCCGAGCGGCTCGGCGCGCGGCTGGCGGACGTCCCGTTCGCGGCCGTCCACCACAGCCCGCTCCGGCGCGCGACGGAGACGGCGGAAATCGTCGCCGGACGGCTGCCCGGCGTTCCGCTCGTCCCGTCCGACCTGCTCCGCGACTGCGTCCCGAGCGCGCCCGAGCGGGAGCTGCTCTCGCCGGTGCTCGCGGAGTTCGTGGACGGCTTCTCCGAGGCGGAGCTCGGCGCGGGCCCCCCGCAGGCGGCCGCCGCGCTCGAGCGCTACGCCGGTCCGTCGCCGGACGAGCGCCACGAGCTGCTCGTCACGCACAACTTCCTGATCGGCTGGTTCGTCTGCGCCGCGCTCGGCGCCCCGGACTGGCGGTGGCTGCTCCTGAACCAGCTCAACTGCGGCCTGACGATCATCCACTACCGCGCCGATCGCCCGCCCTCGCTCGTGAGCTACAACGACGTCGGCCATCTGCCGCTCGCTCTGCGCAGCGCCGATCACCCCTTGCGGCTGCTCAGCTGACCTCGATTTCGCACCGGTTTCAGACCGGCGGCTGCGGGTCGTACTGGATGTAGCGGCGGACCGCCTGCGCCCGCTCGACGGACTCGAGTCGCGCCACGAGGTGAAGCGCCATGTCGATCCCGGCCGAGACGCCTGCGGCGGTGACGACGTCGCCGTCGTCGACGAAGCGTGCGTCGGCGTCGACCCGCACGTCGTAGCCGCCCAGCGACTCGAGCGCGCTCCAGTGCGTGGTCGCCGGCCTGCCGTCGAGCAGCCCCGCCTTGGCGTAGACGAGCGCGCCGGTGCAGACGCTCGTCATCAGCGTGCCGTCGCGCGCGAGGTCGCGCATCCGCTGCAGGAAGCCCTCGTCGGCCTGGAGCGGCCGCGAGTTGCCGCCCGGGAGCAGGAAGAGATCGAGCTTGCCGACCTCGGCCCAGGCGACGTCCGGGATCACCTTCAGGCCGTGCGAGCACGTGACGGCGTCGGCGGTCTCGGCGACCGTTCGCACCGTGATCGGCCGTTCGCTCTCCCTCGCCCAGGCGGTGAGCACCTCGTACGGGCCGGCGAAGTCGAGCTCCTCGACGCCGTCCCAGAGACCGATTGCGATCGTGTAGTCGTCCATGGCGTCAGGATGGCTGTGCGCGGCGCTGGCCCTGGGACAACTTTCGCTAATTTTCGGCCATGCACACCGTGGCCGCCGTGGTCGACCAGGGAGCGCTCACGTTCGACTTCGCGATCCCCTGCGAGGTCTTCGGCCTCGACCGCAGCGACATCGTCGACCCGTGGTACGAGTTCCTCGTCGTCGCCGCCGGCGACCGCCGCGTCCGCACGCAGACGGGCTTCTTCCTCGAGGCGCCGCACGGGCTGGCCGCCCTGAGGCGAGCCGACACGATCGTCGTGCCCGGCTGGGTGTCGCCGGAGGTCGAGCCGTCGGCCGCGCTCGTCCGCGAGCTCGTCGCGGCCCACGAACGCGGCGCACGCCTGGTCTCGATCTGCACCGGCGCGTTCGTCCTCGCGGCGGCGGGCCTGCTCGACGGCCGGCGCGCCACGACGCACTGGATGTACGCCGATCGCCTGCTGGAGCGCTATCCGCGCGTGCTCCTCGACCCGAGCGTGCTCTACGTCGCGGACGACGACGTGATGACCTCCGCGGGCACGGCGGCCGGGATCGATCTCTGCCTGCACATCGTCGCCGCCGATCACGGGGCGGACGTCGCGGCCACCGTCTCGCGGCGGATGCTGATGCCGCTCTTCCGTCCCGGCGGCCAGGCCCAGTACGTCGACACGCCCGTGGCCCCCGAGACGAGAGACGAGATCGCCGGGCTGCTCGAGTGGGGCATCGCGCATCTCCCTGCAGGCGTCACGGTCGACGATCTCGCCCGCCGCGGGTCGATGAGCCCGCGAACGCTGACGCGCCGCTTCCGGGCCGCGACCGGGCTGGCTCCGGGCGAATGGCTGAAGCGCGAGCGTCTGCGGCTCGCGCAGCGCCTGCTCGAGACGAGCGACGACCCGGTCGAGCGCGTCGCGCGCCGCGCCGGCTACGAGACCAGCGCGGCGATGCGCGCGCAATTCGCCCTGCGGCTGCAGACGTCGCCGCGCGGCTACCGCCGCACCTTCCGCGGCAGGTGATCCGCGCCGCCGACGAACGCGCGGCGGTACTGTCCCCGCTCGTGCACGACGCGCGCGCGAATGCCCTCGAGCGGCTGCGAACGGAGCGGTTCGACCTGCTCGTGGTCGGCGGCGGGATCGTCGGCGCCGGGCGTCGCCGAGCTCGCGGCCCGGCACGGGCTCGCCGTCGCGCTCGTGGAGCGCGGCGACTTCGGCTCCGGGACGTCCAGCGCGTCGTCGAAGCTCGTGCACGGCGGCCTGCGCTACCTCCGGATGGGACACTTCGGGCTCGTGCGGGAGGCGCTCGGCGAGGTGCAGGCACTGTGCCGGATCGTCGCCCCGCACCTCGTCCACCCGCTGCGCTTCGTCCTGCCCGTCTACCGCGGCGGCCCGTTCGGGCGGATCCCGATCCGCGGTGCGCTGTGGTCGTATGCGGGACTCACGGGCGCGCTCTCCGAGCGCGGCAGGATGATCCGGCCGGCGGCGGCCAGGGAGCTCGTCCCGGCGCTGCGGCTCGACGGGCTGCGCGCGGCGGGCCTGTATCCGGATGCGCAGACGAATGACGCGCGCCTGTGCATCGCGATCCTGCGCGGGGCGGCCGACGCGGGCGCGCTGGTGCTCAACCGCGCCGAGCTCGTGGGGCTCGAACCCGGGCCGCTGGGCCACGTGCGCGACGCGGTCGGTGGCACCGCGATCCCGGTTCATACCCGCGCGGTCGTCAACGCCGCGGGCCCGTGGGTCGACGCGGTCCGCCGGCTCGAGGATCCGAATGCGGGCAGGTCGGTGACGCTGAGCAAGGGGGCTCACCTCGTCCTCGAAGGCGGGAGCGACTGGGGGGCCGCGCTGACGATCCCGGTCGACAGGACGCGGGTCGCTTTCGCGGTGCCGTGGGAAGGCGTGCTCCTGCTGGGAACCACCGACACGCCGTTCGAGGGCGACGCGCGCGACGCGCTCCCCACGGAGGCGGACGAGCGCCAGATCCGCGACGAGGTCGGCGTCGCGCTCGACGGCAGAACCCTCGCCGCGCCGGTGCGGGCACGCTTCGCAGGCGTGCGCGTGCTGCCGGCGGGCGCCGCCGACACGGCCCGTGCCCCGCGGGAGACGACGTTCGCGCGCGGGCCGCTCGGGATGCTCTCCGTCGCCGGCGGGAAGCTGACGACGTACAGGCGGATCGCCCTCGCCGTCCTGCACGCGCTCCGGTCGGAGCTCCAGCTGCACCGGATCGACCGGCTTCCGCGCCCGCTTCCAGGCGCAGCCGACCCGGACGTCGCCGCCGACGCGCTCGGGCGCCGGCATCCCGAGCTCGAGCCGTCGCTGGCCTCGCACCTGGCGCGCACGTACGGGACACTCGCGACGGAGGTGATGGCGGTGGGCGCTCTCGAACCGCTCGCGGACGGGGTGATCGAGGTCGAGGCGCAGGTCGCGTACGCGCGCGATCGGGAGTGGGCGATGTCCGCGGAAGACGTCCTCCGGCGTCGGACGACGCTGGCGCTCACCGGCCGTGACAGCGACGCCGTCCGCACCCGGATCGAGGAGCTGCTCGCGTCGTGATCCTCGCGCTCGACCAGGGGACGAGCGGGACGACGTGCCTCGTCGTCGACGACGAGCTGCGCCCGCGCGGGCGCGGCTATCGCGAGCTGCCGCAGCATTTTCCGCGACCCGGCTGGGTCGAGCACGACCCGGAGGAGATCTGGAGCGGCGTCGTCGAGGCGGCCGACGCGGCGGTCCGGGATGCGCGCGTTCGCCCGTCGGACCTGAGTGCGATCGCGATCGCGAATCAACGCGAGACGACGGTGCTCTGGGAGCGTGCGAGCGGGCGGCCCGTCCAGCGCGCGATCGTCTGGCAGGACCGGCGCACGGCGTCCCGCTGTCTCACGCTGCCGGCGGAGCTGCTGCGCGAGCGCACGGGTCTCGTGCCCGACCCGTACTTCTCGGCGACGAAGCTCGAATGGCTGCTCGCCCATACTGACGTGCCGCCGGAGGCGCTCGCGTTCGGCACCGTGGACTCGTGGCTCGTCTGGAAGCTGACCGGCGGCCGGGTGCACGCGACCGACCTGACGAACGCGTCGAGGACGATGCTGCTCTCGCTCGACACACTCGACTGGGACGACGAGCTGCTCGAGCTCTTCACCGTCGAGCGCTCGCTGCTGCCGCGGCTCGTCCGCTCGTCCGAGGTCGTCGGCGAGGGAGAGCTGCTCGGCGTCACGCTCCCGATCGCCGCGCTGGCGGGCGACCAGCAGGCGGCGCTCTTCGGCCACGGCTGCTTCGAGCGCGGCGAGGCGAAGGCGACGTACGGCACCGGGAGCTTCGTCCTCGTCGCCGCGGGTGACGAGCGTCCGCAGCCGCCGAAGGGCCTGCTCGAGACCGTCGCGGCGTCGGGCGGCTACGCGCTCGAGGGCGCCGTGCTCGCGAGCGGGGCGGCGATCCAGTGGCTGCGCGACGGTCTCGGTCTGCTCGAGGACGCCGCTCAGAGCGAGGCGATCGCGCGCGAGGTCGACTCGACCGACGGCGTCTATTTCGTCCCGGCGCTGACGGGGCTCGGCTCGCCCCACTGGGAGCCCGACGCGCGCGGCGTCATCGCCGGGATCACGCGCGGGACGAAGCGTGCGCACGTCGTCCGCGCCGCGCTCGAGGCCATCGCGTTCCAGGTCGCGGACGTGCTCGACGTGCTCGACGAGCCGGTGCACGTCCTGCGGGCGGACGGCGGTGGGAGCGCCAACACCTTGCTGATGCAGTTCCAGGCCGACGTGCTCGGCTGCCGCGTCGAGGTCGCCGCCGAGCGCGAGCTGACCGCCCTCGGCGCCGCGGCGCTCGCAGGGCTCGCGACCGGCGTCTGGCGCGACCGCGACGAGGTGCGGGCGCTGCTCCGCCGCGGCGCCGTCTACGACCCCGCCGCGTCGCGCGACGAGATCGAGCGCCGCCGCGAGGAGTGGCGGCTCGCGGTGCGGCGCACGCTGCTGAGCTGATGCGAGACGCCGGCAGGCGGAACCTTCGGGCCCGGCCGGGCGTATCTGGCGTGATGAAGACGATCCGCTTCCTTCGCCGCGCGCAGCCCGCCGGGCGTGCGCGCGCTCTCGGCGGCGCGATCCTCGTCCTTGTCGCCGTCGTTCTCGGCTCGGCCGGCGCCGCGGGCGCGGGCGACGGCTGGGGCGGACTGCGCAGGCCTCTCCACCTGCCGAAGCTCGCGCCTGGAGCCGAGTGCCCCGTGAGCCGCGTCGACACTCGCGTCGCGTGGAAGCGCCAGAACATCTTCGGCGGCAGCGGCATCGGCCGCGGGCCGGTCTACCCAGGGCTCCGGCAAGACGACCGCGGCGGCCTGCTCTACGCCACGCGCGACCAGCAGTACGGCGGCCCCTGGTTCGGGGAGAAGGTGTTCTGGTACGTGCTGCCGCGCTACCGCGGACCGGTGCTGATCCGCGGCCGTCGGCTGGACGGGCCGCAGCGGCTGGGCTTCAACGGCCGCAGGCTCCCGGAGCCGGAGCTTCGCATCTCCCCTGACGACGGCGTCTCCTGGGCGGGCCAGCAGCCGGGCAGCCGCGGCGTGCCGTCGGGTGTTCGTATCCTCACGTCGGGCTGCTACGGCTTCCAGATCGACGGGACGAGCTTCAGCCGCATCGTCGTCGTCCGCGGCGACGTCGCGCGCTAGTCGGTCCGACCGTCGGGGACACGCGACGAGAGGAGCGACCTGCATGGCGGAGACGAAGCGGCGCGCGGGCGCCGGAAAGCCGGGTTTCGTGGTGCTCCAGGAGGTACGGGAAGGTCACTGGCATCTCCTGGGCGAGGCCGAGCGGCGGCCGGGGCTCACCGCACGAGCCGCGCGGGCTCGGGCGATCCTGGACGCGACGGGAGGCAAGGCAAAGGAGGGCGAGGTCTACGCGGCGGTGCTTCGCAGCGAGTGGCGCATCGCGATGGAGTGGTGAGAGCGCGCGGCGATCGGCCCGCGTCGTGCTGGTCACCGGTTCCCGTGAACGAATGACGCGAGCCGCTTCAGCGCCGGCCCGAGCGCGACGGGCTTGACGCCGTTCTCCCACCAGACGCCGTTCACGCGCAGCGCGTTCGGCGTGCTGTCGCGCTCGACGTCGATGCGGCCGACGATCCGGTCGCCGCGCAGGATCGGCAGCACGTAGTAGCCGTACCGTCGCTTTGCCTTGGGCACGTACATCTCGAGTCGGTAGTGGAAGCCGAAGAGCGCTTCGGCACGGTTGCGATCGTGGATCAGCCGGTCGAAGGGCGAGAGGAAGGTGACGCGGTTCGGCACGGGCTCGTCCGAGATCGCGGCGTGCGCGCGCAGCTGCCCGCGCTCGAGCCAGACTCCGAGAGAGCGCCGCTTCTGCTCGGCGATCAGCTGCTCGGCCTCGCGCCACCGGATCGTCTCGGTCTGCGGGTACACGCGGTCCGCAAGGTCCCAGAGGCGCTGCTTGCCGGCGCGGCCGGCGACCGCGATCTCGCCGCGCGCCTGGAGCAGCTCGAGCATCAGCCGAACCTGGCGGGTGCCCCACCAGCGGTGCGGCTCGCTCTCCGGCAGCAGATCCGCCTTCAGCTCGCGCGAGAGCAGCGGCCCGTTCCGCTCGAGCTCGCGCAGCACGTAGCGCCGGAACCGCGCGTTCGCCTGGAGGAAATCGCGGTACCACGCGTTGCGGCTCGCCCGCTGGCGTCGCATGCGCGCCTGCACGAGCGGCAGGTCCTCGATCGGCCAGATGAAGGCGTTCCACTCGAAGAGCTTCCGTTCTTCCCAGAGCAGCCGATCGAGCTCGGCGACGTCGAACCTGCCGACGCGGCTGAAGGGGACGAGATGCTGCGGCGGCGCGATCGTCGAGATCGGATCCATCTGCAGGAAGCCGAGGCGGCGCACGACGTCGAGCAGGTCTCCGGCGCTGCCGTCGAGCGCCTGCGCATGCACCGCGATGCGCCGCGCCTGCGGCAGGCTGACCGGGAGTGAGCGCATCCGGTTCGTACTTTCACAAATCGCGGCGACCGGGCCGGGTCGAGCGTCGCGTCAGGCCGTCGCGGCGTAGAGCCGGCGGGCGCCGATCCCCTTCAGCTCGATCTCGCCCCGGTCCGCGAACGCGAGACCTGATCCGGCGACGAGGTCGCGCGTCGTCACCGACACCAGAACGTCGCCGGCGGATCCTGCCGCAGCGATCCGTGCGCCCGTGTGCACGGCGATCCCGCGCGGCCCTCCGCCGCGCGGCCGCTCCACCTCTCCGGTGTGCACGCCCGCGCGCACCTCAAGGCCGAGCTCGGCGAGACCGTCACGGATCGCGAGCGCGCAACGAATCGCCCTGGCGGGTCCGTCGAAGAGCGCGAGAAAGCCGTCGCCCGCGGTGTCGATCTCCTCGCCGCCGAACCGCGCCAGCTCGCGCCGCACGATCTCGTGGTGGCGCTCGAGCAGGTCCGCCCACGCGTGATCGCCGAGGGCGCCCGCGCGCTCGGTCGATCCGACGAGATCGGTGAAGAGGATGGTCGCGAGCACTCGGTCGGCAACATGCGTGGGGCGGAGGCCCGTGAGGAACTCCTCGACCTCGTCGACCACGTCGTCGGGCTGCCAGAAGGGCACGTGCGTGTCGCCGGGAAGCTCGACGAACCGCGCGCCCGGGACGTGCTCGGCGATGTACCGGCCCTCCTCGACGTGCGCGTCGCGGTCGCCGACGCGATGGACGACCAGCGTCGGCGCCTGCACCGCCGGCAGGAGATTGCGGATGTCGGCCTGCGAGTTCATCACCACGAGGTCACGCGCCGAACCGGGACTTGCGGCCGCGCGTGCGCGCGCCATCCACCACCTCGCGAACGACTCGTCGGCGCTCGGCGCCATGCGGCTGAGGTCGGCCTCGACGCCCCATTCGCGTTCGACCGCGGCGGCGTAGCCGGCGCGTTGCTCGGCGGTCTCGCACCAGGGGTAGTCGTCGTCGGGCCCTGTCCGCTTGGCGTAGGTCCCGTACAGCGCAAGCGCCCGGACGCGCTGCGGGTACGTCGCGGCGAAGAGGATCGCGAGCGGTCCGCCTTCCGAATAGCCGAACAGGGCCGCGCGCTCACTGCCGACGGCATCCATCACGGCGCGCACGTCGTCCATTCGCGTCTCGAAGTCAGGCAGTCCGACCGCGCGGTCGGAGAGACCGGTCCCGCGCTTGTCGAACCGGATCAGCCGTGCAAAGGACCCCAGCCGCTCCAGCAGGCGCGTCGAGGACGGGTGCTGCCAGTCGCTGTCGAGATGAGACACGAATCCGGAGACGAGCACGAGGTCGAACGGTCCGTCGCCGGTGACCTGGTAGGCGATGTTGACGTCGCCGCTCATCGCGTAGCCGATCGTCGCGTCCACTCCGGGATTCTCGCGTGCGTCGCCCTGACCCGCAGCGATCAGGTGGAATGCATCAGGCGTCGGCCGCGTACCGCCAGAAGTCACGCATCAGCGCCGTCGGGGTCGGTCCGGTCAGCGCGACCTGGCTGAGCAGGATGGTGACGGCGCCGGTGGCCGGGGTGACGTGCGCTGCCGTTCCCGTGCCGCCGATCCAGCCATAGCGTCCCGGCACGTTCCAGGGATCGATCGCCTCGACGTCGACCGAGCCGCCGAAACCCCAACCCTGGCCCTCGAGGAACAACGTGCCGGCATTCCGCTGGGACTGAGTCAGATGGTCGGTCGTCATCAGCCGCACCGAGGCAGGCGACAACAGCCGGCGGTCGTCGACGGTCCCGTCGGCAAGCAACATCCGGGCGAACGAGTGCCAGTCGTCGACGGTCGAGACGAGCCCACCGGCGCCGGACGGGAAGACCGGCGGGCCCTTCCACTGGCCGTCGGGGGCGTCGACCAGCTCGAGCCCGCCCGCCGGGTCGGTCTGGTAGTAGCTGGTGAACCGGTCGCGCTTGCCGGCCGGTACCTCGAACCCGGTGTCGATCATGCCGAGCGGCTCGAACAGCCGCTCGGCCAGGAACTCGGGGAACGGACGACCCGACACCCTGGCGATCAAGACGCCCTGGATGTCGGAGCAGGTGTTGTACAGCCACGCCTCGCCCGGCTGGTGCAGCAGCGGAATGCGCGACAGCGCCGCCATCCATTCGTCCGGCGGCGGGACGAGCTGTCGGGTCACGGCCGAACATCTGCACCTCGTTGAACAGCAGTTCGACCGCCGGCAGCGAGAAGTCGGACGGGAAGCCGTACCCGGCACGGGAGGTGAGCAGATCGACCACCGTGATCGCTCTGGCGGCCGGGACGACGTCGTCGACCGGACCCGCCGGCGTGCGGACGACAGTCGGCGACGCCAGCTCCGGCAGCCATTGCCCGACAGGGTCGTCCAGCGCGATCCGGCCGTCGTCGACCAGCATCATGACCGCCGCGGCGGTGATCGGCTTGGTGATCGAGGCGATGCGAAAGATCGAGTCCCTGGCCATCGGGGCGCTGCCGTCGACGTCGACAGAGCCGACGGCCTGCACCTCGACCCGGTCGCCGCGAGCCACGAGAGCGACCGCTCCCGGCACGGATCCGTTGCCGACGTACGTCTCCAGGACGTCGCGCAGGTTGGTCATCGATCCTCCTTGTCCAATGGGCGGTCGAAACGAAGACTGTCGGCGCGACGCAGATTCATCGTTGACCATCGCTGAACACGCCTGCAACGGGAGGTCCACTAGTATCGCCCGATGCGGCGGGTCGTCATCCTGGGAGCGGGCTTCGGCGGTCTCGAGCTCGCGACGATGCTGTCGGAGGCGGTCGGCGGCGACGTTGACGTCGCCCTGATCGACAAGGGCGACGCATTCGTCTTCGGGTACTCGAAGCTCGACGTCATGTTCGGGCGGACGACGCTCGACGCCGTTCGCCTCCCGTACCGTGAGCATCGCGAAGCCGGGCGTGCGCTTCCTCCAGGAGACGATCACCTCGATCGATCCCGAGGCGCGCCGCGTGACCACCGACGCCGCCGTCCACGAGGCGGACGTCCTGATCGTGGCGCTCGGCGCCGACTACGACATGGAGGCCACGCCGGGTCTCGCGGAGGCGGGAAACGAGTTCTACTCCGTCGCCGGCGCGGAGCGTCTGGCGGAGGTGCTGCCGACGTTCTCGCGCGGCCGGGCGATCGTCGGCGTCTGCGGGGCACCGTTCAAGTGCCCGCCGGCGCCGAGCGAGGCCGCCCTGATGCTGCACGACTACCTGTCGGCGCGGGGTGTCCGCGACGCCTGTGAGATCTCCATCGTGATTCCCTTCGGGACGCCGATTCCGCCGTCGCCGGACACGTCCGAGGCGCTGCTCGCCGCCTTCGCGGAGCGTGGGATCGAGTTCGTCGCCGGGCGTCGCGTCGCCTCTCTCGACGGCGGCCGCAGCGTCGCCGTGCTCGACGACGGCAGCGAGCTGCCCTACGACCTCTTCCTCGGCGTCCCCAAACACCGCGCCCCCGACGTCGTCATCGCGAGCGGCATGACCGAGGACGGCTACGTGCCCGTCAGCTCGACGACGCTCGAGACCCGGTTCCCCGGCGTGTACGCGGTCGGGCGACGTCGCGACGGTCGGCGTGCCGAAGGCGGGCGTCTTCGCGGAGGGGGCGGCGCGTGTCGTCGCCGACTCCCTCATCGCGACGTTGCGGGGCGGCGAGCAGCCCGAAGCCTACGGCGGGCGCGGCTCCTGTTACATCGAGTTCGGCGCCGGCCGCGTCGGCCGCGTGGACATCGACTTCCTCTCGGCGCCGAAGCCGACCGGCGTCTTCCGCGAGCCGTCCACGGCCCTCGTCGCCGAGAAGCACGAGTTCGGCTCGAGCCGAAGCGCCCGCTGGTTCGGGCGCTGAGTCGGCCTTCACGGACGACGCGTAACGAACACGTACTCCCGGCTGTCCTCGACGAACGGCTCGCCGGCGAAGCCGCCGTAGAGTGCCTCCACCTCGAGGCCGGTGACGTCGAGGAGCCCGAGCCACTCGTTCTTCGTCGCCCACCAGAGGGAGCTGGTCCCGCCGTCGTCGAGCGTGATGTCGATTCTGTTCTCGCCGACGGCATACCGGATCGTGTGGGGAACGGGCTCGTCCTGGTGCTGTCCGTCCAGGCGTGCCGCGATCTTGTGGTCGAAGGCAAACGCGTTCCAGGCGAACCGCCCGCTTGGCCGGAGCGAGGCGGCGACGCGCTCGAAGGTACGTCGCCGGTCGGCCCATGTCGCAAGGTGCAGGAGCGCGCGGAACGGGCAGTAGATCAGCGCCGCCGGCTCGTCGAGCTCGAGGTCGCGCATGTCGCCCTCGCGGAGATCGAGCTCGACACCGGCTTCGGCCGCACGGGCGCGCGCCTGCTCGAGCATCGCCGGCGAAGAGTCGATCCCCAGGACTCGCCGGCCGGTCTCGCGCGCAACCGGGATCGCGACGCGGCCGTTCCCGACCGCAAGCTCGACGAGCGGTCCGTCGGCCTCGCGTGCAAGCTCGACGTAGAACGGCACGTCCTCCGTCATCTCCGCCGACCAGTCGTCGTACCGGACGGAGAATGCCTCAGACCAGCTCACACCGCGATGCTACGGCACCTCGCGCAAGCCGTGAGGGCGAGAACCTCGACGTGCTCGGCTCGGCTTCCCTGGATACGGAGACAGCGCACGTCGCCCAGGCGCGTCGACTCGTTCGCGTTGAGGTTGTTGCCGTATCGGAGGCTGCCGAACGTCCTCCTGCCGTCCCCGACGTGCGCATCGATGCTGAAGTCGCGCATACCGAGCGGTCGTCGGCGGAACGACCCGTGGTTCGAGTCCGGCCGAAGGCTGGGCGATCTTCCTCGTCGACAACGGCGCGCCCGGCGGCGTTGAAGATCAGGTGAGCTACCTCCAGGTCGAGGCCCTCGATCCGAGCCTCCAGGCGCCGGACTTTCCCGGCTGGCCGAAGGGCTTCCCGAACACGTGCCCCTCCCTGACGACAGGACCGGGAGTCGACGCCTACGGCTCGGGCTTCCTCAACCTCGACGGAGGCGACGTCATCGTGAGCGCGGGTTCGCACTAGAGGCTTGATGTGAAACTCCGGCACGCACGGCTGGTGTGCCAGACGCGGCGCGGTTCAGCCGGCTCGGGCTTGCCCGTAGCAACCACTACGCGCCGCGCCCGATCCGCCTGAACCGCTTGGTCTGGCCCATCCCCGCACCCACCCGAGTTTCACATCAAGCCTCTGGGCGTACCGCCGCAGCGGCTAGAGTCGGTCGAACTCTCGACAAGGAGGCCGTTATGCCGCTCGCACGAGTCGTGACCTTCGATGGCGTCAACAGCGACCGAATGGCGGAGATGCAGCGCGAGATGCAGGGCAGCGAGCGGCCGGAGAACGTGCCGGCCAAGGAGATCGTCGTGCTGCACGATCCGGAAGCCGACAAGTCGCTCGTGATTCTCTTCTTCGACACCGATGACGACTACCGGCGCGGCGACGAGGCGCTGAACGCGATGCCGGCCGGCGACACCCCCGGCCAACGCACGTCGGTCACGAAATACGACGTGGCGTTCCGCATGTCGGACTAGCCTCTGGGCGGCGCAGCCTCCCTCGGGGAGCGTTCGGGAAAATCCACCTCGGCCGCACGGCTCCGTCAGCGAGTCGTGAAGAATGCAGGCATGACCGAACATGACTGCGTCTTCTGCGATCTGACCCAGTTCCGTGCGGCCGACGTGTGCATCGAGAACGCCTTCTGCCTGTACGCCTCGACGCGCGATCCCCGCGACCCGCCCGACGTGCTTCCGGGGTGCGGCGTCATCATCCCGATCGCGCACCGCCCGTCGCCCTTCGACTTCACGCCGAGGAGTGGGCGGCGACGCACGAGCTGCTCGTCAAGGCGAAGGCCGCACAGGACGAACGCCTCGCGCCGGACGGGTACACGCTCATCTGGAACTGCTTCGCGGAGATCGATCAACCCCCGCATCACGCGCACCTGCACGTCATCCCTCGTTTCGACGACGAGCCGCTCGCGGACCGGGGCGGACGGTCGGCCATCAAGGTGCAGGAGAACCGGCGGCCCGACCCCTCCCGGCGCGGGAACGGGCGGGCGGCGCGGTCGTTCGGGCATCACAAGTGATGCCCACCAGCTGGAGCATGCCCACCGGCAGCTCCGACGGCTGGCCCGACGACTACGAGCGCGGGCGGCCGGGGTGGCCGCCCGAGGTCGTCGCGCATTCCGGGCCTGCCGTCGGCGGCGACCGTGCTCGAGCTTGGCGCTGGCACGGGCAAGCTCACGCGTCTGCTCGTCTCGACGTTCGGCCGCGTGGTCGCCGTCGAGCCGGCCGAGGCAATGCGCCGCCTGCTCGCGGCGTTCTGCCCCGAGGCCGAGGTGCTCGTCGGAAGCGGCGAGGACATTCCGCTCGCGGATGCGTCGGTCGACGCCGTCTTCGCGGCCGAGGCCTTCCACTGGTTCGACGGCGAACGCGCCCTCGCCGAGATCGCCCGCGTGCTGCGGCCGCGGGGCGCGCTCGTCGTCATGTGGAACCTCCCGGCGGGTCCGACGGAGCCCTCGATTGCAGCCGTGGAGCACCTCCTGGAGGAACGCGGCCCGAGCCGGGACGAGCTCGGCGTCGACCCGCTCGATCTGAACACGAGTCGCTACGCCTCGGGCGAGTGGCGGCGCGCGTTGGCAGCGTCGCCGTTCGATGAGCTCCAGGAGGCGCGGCTGCCGAATCCGCAGACGCTCGACCGGGAGGGGCTGGTGGCGTTCTTCGCCTCGATGGGCTGGATCGCCGACCTTCCCGACGCGGACCGGCTGCCCCTGCTCGACGAGGTGAGGTCGCTCCTCGACGCTGCCGAGTACCGGCGATCGTGGGAGACGCACGTGTACTGGACGCGACTCGCCGCGCGCTTCCCGGACGCGCTTCCCTGACGAACCGCACTGGCTGTCGTAGAGAGAGGAGCGAGTCGCCCGCTGCGGTATGAGGATGCATGAACGTGCAACGGATCTGCTTCCTCGGTACTCGCACGGGGAACTTCGAAGCGACTGCAGCCTTGTTCCGAGACGTCCTCGGACTTCACAACACTCATGCCGAGCCCGGCTGGTCGATCTTCCAGCTCCCGTCCGGACGAAGCGACTACGTCGAGGTCTTCGGCCCCGAGAACCAGAATGCGAGCCTCTTCCCGGCTGAAGTGAGCGACGGGATCGTCGTCGCCTTCGCGGTGGACGACATCGTCGGCGCTCGTGAAGAACTGGTGGCGGCGGGGGTCGAGTTGGTGGGCGACCTCGTCTGGGCAAGCGACCTGTTCGACAACCCCGACCTGGAAGGCTTCGGCTGGTTCTTCTTCCGCGGGCCCGACGGGAACATCTACGTGATGCAACAGGACAGCCGGTCAGTCGCGACCTGACTGCTGGCGCAACGGCAGCCGGAAACGCCGTAGGCTCGCCGCGTGACCCAGTCCGTCGTGGAGCGCTACCTCAGGCTGGGGCTGCAGCTCGGCCGGCACGTCGACGGGATCGTCGATGCCTACTACGGCCCGCCGGAGCTGGCGGCCGCCGTCGACGCCGAGCCGCCGGTCGACCCGCGGGCGCTCGTCTCCGTCGCAGAGGCGCTGCTCGACGAGCTCGCGGACGGCTGGCTGCGCGACCAGGTGGTCGGCCTGCGGACGTACGCGGGCGTGCTGGCAGGCGAGTCCGGCTCGTACGCCGACGAGGTGGAGGGGTGCTACGGCGTGCGGCCGACCTACACCGACGAAGCCGTCTTCACAGCCGCGCACGAGCGGCTCGAGGAGCTGCTCCCCGGCGACGAGCCGCTGGCCGAGCGTTACGAGCGCTGGCAGGACTCGATCCGCGTCCCCACCGAGCAGGTCGAGCGCACGGTGGCGGCGGTCATCGAGGAGGCGCGCGCGTGGACGCGCGGCCTGGTGGAGCTGCCGGCCGGCGAAGGAGTCGTCCTGGAGATCGTGCGCGACGAGCCCTGGCTGGCGTTCTGCTCCTACCTCGGCGACCTGCGCAGCCGGATCGAGGTCAACGTCGACCTCCCCCTGTCGGCGATCGAGCTGCTCGTGCTCGCGATCCACGAGACGTATCCCGGCCACCACGCGGAGCGCTGCAGCAAGGAGCACCTGCTCGTGCGCGGCCGAGGGCTGCTCGAGGAGACGCTGGTGCTCGTGCCGACGCCGCAGTCGCTCGTCTCGGAGGGGATCGCCAAGGTCGCGCCGTCCCTGCTGCTCGAAGGTGACGGCGGGGCGTCGCTCGCCGCGGTCGTGCACGACGCCGGCATCGAGCTCGATCTCACTCACGCTCTCGCCGTCGAGCAGGCCCTCGAGCCGTGCCGGTGGGCGGAGGTCAACGCGGCGTTGATGCTGCACGACGCCGGAGCGAGCGAGGCCGAGACGCACGCGTACCTCGAGCGCTGGGGTCTGATGACCCCGGAGCTCGCAGCCCACGTGATCCGCTTCCTCACCGAGCCGACCTCGCGCACCTACATCGTCACCTACCCAGCCGGGCGAGAGCTCTGCCGCTCGTACGTGGCGGGCGAGCCGGAGCGCTTCCGCCGCCTGCTGACCGAGCAGGTGCGCGTCCGCGACCTGCTCGAGGCACGAGACAGCACGCCGCCGCCAGGTGAGGACGCGATCGGCGACCGCGTTCGCCTCACGAGAAATCCGCGGAACTCCTGATGTCTGCTTTGACGTATTTCTTGACCGTCGCCTGGCCGGCGTGGGGGAGTGTCCCTTGAAGCTAGAACGTGGCTACGGGTTACGGTGCGTGGTCTTCCATGCTTCTCGCTGTGCTCTCGGACATCCACGGCAACCTGTCGGCTCTTGAAGCTGTCCTTGATGACCTCGAGCGCGAGCGGGTCGACGAATTCGTGTGCCTTGGCGACGTGGCTCTCGGGCCACAACCGGCGGAGACCGTGGATTGCGTGCGCGCTCTCGGCTGTGCGGTGGTCATGGGAAACTGGGACGCTTGGGTGCTCGAGGGCTTCCCGCTCCCGGCCGGAGGCCCGGGGAGGAGATTCGTCGAGCAGGGGGAGTGGTGGGCTGGGAAGCTCCCGGCGAAGGACCACGCGTTCCTGCGCACGTTCGTCCCTCGGATCGAGCTCGGGCTTGGAGAAGCGCGCATCCTTTGCTTCCACGGCTCGCCCGCCTCATACGACGACATGATTCTGGCGACGACACCGCACGACGAGCTGCTCGGGATGCTCGCAGGGTTCGATTACCCGCTGATGTTGGCGGGACATACGCATGTCCAGCTCGTGCGGGTCGTCGAAGGCACGATGGTGGTGAACCCCGGGAGCGTTGGACTGCCGTTCCGCGGGCTACCGGCGGGCGAGCTGCAGGTCATCTCGCCCTGGGCCGAGTACGCGCTCGTGCGCATCGAGGACGGGCACCTCTCTGTGGACCTTCGGCGAACCTCTTATGACGTCGACGGAATGCTCCGACGCACGATTGAGAGTGGCGCGCCACACGCCGAGTGGTGGGCGGAGACGTGGGCAAGAGCCGATCTGAGCCTGCCACTGGCCGCTCGCAAAGCCACTCGTGACTGATTGGCCGCGGTGCCCGGCGGCGGCGGCGAGACTAGAGCCGGCCGTACGCGCGTAGCGTTGCCAGCGCTTCGATGGTCCAGCCGCCGCGGGGTTGAGCTCGCCTTTCACGGCGACGGGGGTTGTGGCACTGGGAGGCGCCCCGCCCGGACTCGAAGCCGGGAGAGGATTGGGACCAGGTGGTCTAGTCCAGCAGTTGGTCGAGCCCGCGGACCAGCCCGACCCTGTTCGGGGCCGCCCGGATTGCGAGCAGCGTCCCGGCGACATACGGCGCGGGAGTCTCGCCGGCGTCGTGGCGGATCGAGAGCCGCTCGCCCTCCGCAGCGAAAACGACTTCGGTCGAGACGACGAAGCTCGGAAGGCGAAGTGAATGCACCTGCGTGCCGGCGACCGTCGCCCCGCGCGCCTCGCGCGCACCGAGGATCTCCTCAATCGGAACGCCGAGCGCCGGGGGTCGCACGCCGTCGAGTCGTTCGACGAGCTCCCGGGCCGTACCGCTAGGAGCATCCGGTTTATCCGCACTCGCATAGTCGATTACCTCCCAGGCCTCCAGGTGACGCGCAACCTCCACTGCAGAGCGAAGAAGCAGCGCAGCCGTCAGCGAGAAATTGCCAGCCGCGATGACACCGATCTGCCGCTCGCGCGCGAGCGCGTCGATCTCTTCGTAGTCCTCCGACGAGAGGCCGCTCGAGCCGACCACGACGTTGACGTTCCGCTCGACGGCCGCAAGAACATTCGACCGGATAACAGCGGCATGCGTGTAATCGACGAGCACATCTGCGTTGACTGCATCAAGCGCGTCCGCCACCGAGGAGTAGCTCCTAGGATCGGAGCGCGAGACGCCCGCAACGAGCTCCAAGTCGCTCGCCGCCTCGACGGCATCGGCGACGGGACGACCCGTCCAACCGGTAACGCCGGCCACGCAGACACGAATCATTTGGTGCGCCTCATGGCCCTAGTCGCCGATCAGTTGCTTGAACGCGGGCTCGTCGCGGATCCGATCCAAGTCCGAATCGTCCTGTGCGTACCCGCGGAACTGTTCCGACATGTCGATCGCGCGCCGGAGGTGGTCGAGCGCATCCGTCGTCCGACCGGCGAGGCTCTCGCAGCAGGCGAGGTTGTAGAACAACAAGACGTACTGGGGATGAGCCTCGACCAGCACACGCGCGCGGTCAGCCGCCTCGGCGTACTCGCCCGCCTGATAGAGGACGTTGAGCGGGGCCCAGAGCTCCCAGCCGACGGGCTCGTACGCCTTTCCCGGGGTGCCGCCGAGCGCGATGATCGTCGTCTCGGGCTCCTCGGCGAACGCCGTTCGCTTCACACTGGGAGGAGCGAAGACGAGAGTGCCGGCGGGCGCGGCCACTCGGTCGCCGTCGAGCTCGAACACGGCACGCCCTCGCATGACGAGGTACAGCTCCTCGTGCGAGGCCCCGTCGGATTCGTCGTGCTCGTTGATGATCCGGTCGCCGACGTCACGGGCTGTCCACGCGTTGACACCGAAGGCCGTGATGCCGAAGTGGTGCCGGACGGGCCGATAGGGACAGCGCCCGTCGTCCATCTCGTCGATCTCGTCCAGATGCGCAACCGCGTAACCACTCATAAGGCCCCCTTTACGTCGTCGTCGCTCGCCGCGATCCCAGCGAGCCGGAAGCAGCGCAAGACCCGGCGCTTGGTCGAGCCGCCGCCCGAGTGTTACAGACACAAGCGGGACGAGCACTCGGATGCCACAGTACGTTCGAGCTCGCGGTGCCTCGGCCAGACCCGCAGCTCCCGTCGATCTCGAGCACGGTGTCGCCGAAGGCCAAGGGCGCGATGGACGGCAGCTCCCACGAGCGCCGACGCAGGGTCCCCGTGCGCAGTGCGCGGCTCGACCGCGCACCAGCCGACGGGCTCGCCGTCGAGGTACGCGACGAGGCCGCTCGTCGTGTCTGCCTCAGGCTGACCGCACCGGGTCTGCTTACGCAGCCGGTCGGCGCGTTCTCCGACGGGAACCGAGTCCGAGTCCCACTCCGTGCCCCGCATCTTGTACCTCTGGCACCGGCATCTGGACGGATAGCCGCGCGTGCCGAACACGGCCTGGAGATCCTCCCAGCTCTTCAGAGGTTCGTTCCGGCCCGCCTGTCGGTGGGTGTGTCTACGGTGGGTGGACATAGGAGTCCAGCGTGAACAAGGGGGAGACCATGACCACACTCGAGAACCGGCCGAACACCGCACTCCTTGTCGTCGACGTGCAGAACGGCGTCGTCGAGGGGGCTCACGAGCGCGACGCCGTCGTCGCGAACGTCGGCAGCCTTGTCGAGAAGGCGCGGCGGGAACGGGTCCCCGTCGTCTGGGTCCAGCACTCCGACGAGCAGCTTGCGAGGGGGAGCGACGACTGGCGGATCGTCCCGGAGCTGACTCCGGGCGACGCCGAGCCGCTCGTCGAGAAGAACTACGGCGACTCGTTCGAGGACACCACCCTCGAGACCGTGCTGTCGGGTCTCGGTGTCGGGCGACTCGTCGTCGTCGGCGCGCAGACCGATGCCTGCATCCGCTCGACGCTCCACGGCGCGTTCGTCAGGGGGTACGACGCGACCCTTGTCAGCGACGCCCACACGACGGAGGACCAGACGTCATGGGGAGCGCCGCTGCCGGATCAGGTCATCGCGCACACGAACCTGTACTGGACGTACCAGACGGCGCCGGGGCGGACGGCCGGGACGGTCGAGACCAAGGACGTCGACTTCGGCGGCACGTCCTGAAGCCTGCGAAGGACTCAGGCCGTCCGCAGGGCGTCGATCGTCGCCGTGGGGACGATCCCTTCCACCCTGCGCGCCAGTTCCGCGTCCAGGGTCACGAACGCGTCTGCCTGTAGCTGAGTGAGTGCAACGTACTCGGCGTCGTAGGTCTCGGCCCACCCCAGCTGCTCGGCGAGGTCCCAGGCCCGACGCCGCAACACGGCGTCGCCGAGGAGGCGGATCGACATCGCCCAGATGCGCGTGAGCCGGTCGAGAGCGACATCCGGCGGGATCTCGCCCCCGTGCACGGCCTCGTGCAGGGCCGACAGCGTCTGGGAGCGCAAGAGCGTCGGCGCAAGAAGCTCGTGCTCGGCTCGGACCTCGATCTCCTCACTCGCCAGGTGAAGGACGACGCCACAGTCGACGACGAATCTGGTCATCTGGCTGGAAGCTACCGCGCAGTCGCGGAGCATGTCGTCGGGATCGACGCGTGCTCGATTCCCGACGAGTTCATCGCCGCGTGGGCGAGCGTCCGGGAATATGCGAAAACTGCGTCTTCGACGACCCTGTCCCGCGAGTCCCTGTGACACCGAGGAGGGCGAATGCCGGTGAAGGAAGCAAGCTCGGAGGAGACCCCGTACGGCCGCTATGTCACGTCGGAAGGCTGGTTCGTCCACAACCTCTCGAACGCGCTAGCGGTTCGCAACGAGGAAAAGGGCGGCGCGATGTATCCAATCGAGCCACGGGAGTCGCCGTTCGACGATTTCGGCGTCAACGTCCGCGTCCTCTGGCCGGGCGACCCGAACGCGCTCTACCACGCGGAGGGTGTACAGGAAGGATTCCTCGTCCTCTCCGGCGAGTGCACGTTGATCGTCGAAGACGAGGAACGGCCGCTGCGCCAGTGGGACTACTTCCATTGTCCGGCCGATACCCGGCACGTGTTCGTCGGCGCCGGCGACGGGCCCTGCGCGATTCTGATGATCGGTGCGCGGCCGGAGGTCGAGACGCTCCTCTACCCGGTGAGCGAGGTGGCGGCGAAGTACGCCGCGTCCGTCGGGAAGGAGACCGGCGACCCGGACGAGGCGTACGCCGACTGGCCGGGCGAGTACGTGCCGATGCGCCTTGAGTGGCCGCTCCACTCCGACGCGAAGCGTGACACTGAGCGTTGACGCTTGCGCAGCAGTAGCGCTGGCCGGCCATGCGCCGGCCGGCGCCATTGAGTCATCCGGGGCTGGGATCCGGACTCGCCTGCGCCGGAGTGCGGGAATGTCACATGACCCTCGCGGGGAAGGTCGGATGTGCGGCTCTCCCGCGGCATCGATCATGTCGATGCCATGAGCAGCGTTCCAGAGGTCGAGCACCGCGTGGCGACCGGGCCGGGGGGCGGCAAGATCGTCCTCGGGGTGATCGGGGCGCTCCTCACGCTGATCGGCTTCGGCCTGCTCGCGGGTGGCGGCACCGTTCTGTGGGCAAACGCCAGCCAGCGCGACGGCAGCGGCTTCTTCACCAGCTCGCCGTCGCTGTTCGCCAGCCCGGGCTTCGCGGTCACGAGCGAACGCCTGCGGCTCGTCAACGGGTTGCCCGACCGGCTCAGCTCGCCGGGCGACATCGCCACGTTCAAGGCGCAAGGGGGCTCGAGCAACGGCAAGGCGCTGTTCGTCGGGATCGCTCCGGCTGCCGACGTGATGGCCTATCTGTCAGGCGTCGCGCACGACGAAGTCGTCCACGTACACATGGACGGCTGGAAGGGACCGCTCTCGAAGGACTACGACAACAGCCCCGGCGGCCCACCGGCCGGGCCGCCCGCTGCGCAGCCGTTCTGGACGGCGAAGACGACCGGCACAACCGTCTCGCTCACCTGGCCCGCCAGCGAGGGAACCTGGTCGATCGTGGTCATGAATGCGGACGCGTCGGCGGGCGTGGCTGCCGTCCTCGGCCTCGGCGTCAAGGTGAACTTCCTCGGCTGGGTGGCGCTGGGACTGCTCTCCGCCGGCAGTGTCCTCCTGCTCGCGGGGGTCGCGATGATGTTCTTCGGCTTTAGGTCGCCGCACGCGGGTGCGGGTGGCCGCGCCGCCGTCCCGCCCGGGATCCCAGCAGGTCAGCTCGCCTTCGAGACGGACGACGAGAAGGGCTACCCCGTGCTGGTCCAGGGCGTTCTCGATCCCAACGTGAGCCGCTGGCTGTGGCTCGTGAAATGGCTGCTTGCGATCCCGCACTTCGTCGTGCTCGCGTTCCTCTGGCTGGCCGCAGCGCTTCTCACGGTCGTCGCGTTCTTCGCAATCCTGTTCACCGGCCGCTTTCCGCGAGGCATCTTCGACTTCAACGTCGGCGTACTGAGGTGGACCTGGCGGGTGGCGTTCTACTCCTTCAGCGTCCTCGGCAGCGACCGGTACCCGCCGTTCACGCTCGCCGACGTCGACTACCCGGCGCGGCTGGACGTCCCCTATCCCGAGCACCTCTCGCGTGGGCTCGTGCTGGTCAAGAGCTGGCTGCTCGCGATCCCGCACTACATGGTCCTCGCGGTTCTGATCGGCGACTGGGGCTGGACATTCGGCGGCGATCGTTGGGCGACGTGGGGTTTGAGCCTGAACGGCGTCCTCGTGCTCATCGCCGTCGTGGTCCTGCTCTTCACCGGTCGCTACCCCCGTGACATCTTCGGGATCGTGCTCGGGATCAACCGCTGGGCACTCCGGGTGGCGGCCTACGTGATGCTGATGCGCGACGAGTATCCGCCCTTCCGACTCGATCGTTGACCCCGAGAGGGGAGCCGGCCCGCCCGCGCGGGCCCGCCGACGTCTTAGAACGGTTGTCGGTGCTACCGAGCCGCGCTCTGCACGATGTGCGGCGAGCGGGGTTCCGACGACAGATGCATCGCCTGGGCCAGCGTTCCGAGTCTTACCGTCACATGAGCGGAGTGCGAGGACCGCGGCTGAGCCATGAACCTCGCGAGGAAGGCAGGCCGCGGGGAATATCCCCTGTGGGGCGGCCAAGGGTCGGAGCTGGCCTTCCAGCCTTCGGGATGTCAGCGGCCAGCGAGGTCGATAAGTTGCTGCTCGTGGATGTCCCGAACGCTGTTCGTGAGCTTGCTCTCCACCCCTTTCGGGAGCTTCCTCCGGATCCGGGTTCCGAGCTGATCGAGTGCGATGGGTATTTACTCGTGCTCAACCCGTTTCCGACCGCCCAGGTCGTAGAGCCGATCGACGTCTCACCCGACGAAGTCGAGACGGCTGTCGAAAGCGCGCGACGGATTGCCCGGGCGCGAGGGAAATCGCTGCTTGCCTGGTGGGTCGGGCCTGACCGCCACGAGCTCGAGGAGCGGCTCGAGGCGGCAGGTCTCGTGCACGAGGACACCCCCGGCCTCGAAGCTGTGGAAAACGCGATGGTGATCCTGGAACCGCCACAGGCGCGGGCCGGTGAAGGGGTGGACGTGAAGCAGACAGACACCTATGAGGAGTTCGTCGCAGCGACGCAGGTCACCATGGAGGCATTCGACTTGCCTGAGGCGATGCGCGCCGAGACCATCGCTGAATTGCCGAAGCGGTGGGAGGAGTACAGGACGCCCTCGAACCCCGGGCGCCAGTTCATCGCGTCGATCGACGGACGCGTCGTGGGAACGGCGTTCGCGGCCCTCGGGGCGGCCGGCGTGAACCTCTTCGGAGGTTCGGTGCTCGAGGGCGCGCGAGGTCTCGGTGTCTATCAGGCGCTGATCACTGTTCGCTGGGAGGCGGCGGTCGCGCGCGGCACACCGGCGCTAACTGTGCAGGCGGGCCGCATGTCGAAACCGATAGTCGAGAAGCTGGGCTTCGTCGAAGTGGGTCAAGCCCACATTTACGTCGACACGATCGCCGACTAGCGCTCGCTGCTCGGAAACGCTCGACACCTTCGCCCACGGCTGGCGAGTCTCGCATGGGCCAGCGTTCGGGAGTGTCCCTTGGCTGCCGTGCATGATGCGTGGTGTGCGAAGGGTCCGGAGGCGGCCGAGCGATCGTGCTGCACGACAACACTGAGGTGCAGATGTTCCTCTCGTCCCTCGCCTCCGGCGACCAATAGGCCCGCTCGCCTGCGCCAGCGTTCGGAATGTCACCCGGCCACTAAGGGCCCCGCCACTCCGGAACTCGCTGTGTTCGCCCCGAGTGGACCGGTCTCGCGGACCACAACTTCATCCCGGCCGAGCCCGTTTCGGATCAGCCAGTGCCCGGTGTCCGGGTAGCAGACATTGGCTGGCAGACCCGTCGTCGATAAGAACAGCGCGCGCGCGACCGACTCGCCGCGATTGAGCAGCCGGTGAGCACCGGCTGGGCCTTCCGGGAGGCACACAAGATCGCCGGCCTCGAGATGATCCTCACCTTGCGGATGGCGCAAGGTGGGCGTTCCGGCCAGGACCAGCAACCACTCCTCCCGCCCATAGACGTAGTGGTAGGGCTCGGATCCCTCTCCGGGATCCAAGTCCACCACCGTGCCGTCGAGCCGGTCGGCGCCCAGTAGCGGGCCGAGTTTCGCCGCGCGATACCGGAATCCCGTCGCCGCGTGCGGGTCAGCCGCCTCCTCACGGAGGGCCAGCGCGTTCACGGCCGGCTGCGGCGGCGACCTCTTGGGCTCGCGCACGATCTCGACTGACTCCGACGGTCCCGCCGTTCCCTCGCCGTGCCAGTAGCTGACGGCGCTACTTCGTAGGAGGATGCCTTCCGGGCCGCTGACCTTGTCCGAGTCGGGGTAGACGCTCATGTATGGCTCGACGTCGTGACCGGTGGCGAAGATCACAAGCCGACCCGGTCCTTTCAGGGTGTGGGCTCCGAGATGGCCAGAGGGGAAGCAGACGAGGTCACCTGGCGTCAGGATCCGCTCCCCCGCGGGTTCGCGAAGCACCGGTGCGCCCGCGATCACGTAGAGCCACTCCTCGATCCCGTGGTGGTAGTGGTATGGCCAGATCGGCAAGCCCGCCTCGGCTTGATAGACGCTCGCACCGATCCGTTGAGCCCCCAGCCGGAGACCCACCGAGGTTGCGACGTGACGGAAGCCGGCTTCGTCGAGAGGCTCGTCCAACTCGATGCTGAGGATGTTCACCTTCTTGACGGTCACGCGTAGAACATTCGCAGGTTGTGGCGATCGCACGGCGACCTGCTCCCACTCAGGAGCGCCAGGCGAGGGTCCCGGGCGAGGGTCCGACGAGGCCGCGCTACGGGGCGTCCGCGAGCCGCGTCTGGATGTGCGCCTCGAGCGCCTCGACTTCCGCGGGCTCGAGAGCCGCGTCGGCGTCGGCGAGTATCGCGACCAGGCGCGTTGCGACGTCCTGGACGGGCTTGTCGGCGGCGGTCGCGCGCCAGTTACCGTGCCGCTTTCGCGCGGCGGATCGCAGGCGGGTTCGCTGCGATGTGTCGAGACTCTGCTCGGCGGGTCCGAGCACCTCGTCTACCTGGTCGACGAAGACTTTGAAGTTGTCGATCGGCACGGGTCGTGGGAGCCTACTTCGCGCATCGGCTGCGCGCCAGTCAGCGCCAACCGTATGCACGATTTCCGCACCGAACAGCCTGCTTCCCGGATTCTGGCTCGGCGCGTGGCCTGGGCCAGCGTTCCGGAATGACGCCAGAGGAGAGGCCTCCGGCGGTGGCGAGTGGGAGCTGCGCATTCTGCCCTGACCTAGCCTCGTTCGTGCCGGCGCTCACGCAAGGTCGATGCGCCGGAAGATCGCGCCCTTTCCCGTGGACGAGACGCAGGATCCGCGGATCCCCGGACGCCGCATCGCGCGAGGTGACGGATGGTCCGAGTGGAGGTTCCCTATGCCTACGGGTGCGCACCCGGCGTCGCATCGCGTTCACTGGCCGCGTCGGTGGGTCGTGTGGTTTCTGGTCGGCCTGGCGGCCGCCGCCGGCATCGGCGTCGGCATCGACCTGGCGTTCCTTTCGGGCCAGGCGCAGTACGGGTGGCCGCCAGAGCCGTGCGTGGTGGAGGGGTTAAACGCCCGCTGCGGCACCTTCGTCGTCCCGGAGAACCGCACAAAGCCGAACGGGCACACGATCGGCCTTCACGTCGTCGTCCTGCCCGCGTTCTCGAAGCCGGTCTCAAGAAACGCCGTCGCCTACATCGAGGGCGGGCCGGGGGGCGCCGCCACGGATACCGCGGCTGACCGGAGCCAGCAGTTGACGCTGCTGAGCACTGAAGCACGACATCCTGCTCGTCGACCAGCGCGGGACCGGGCGATCGAAACGGCACGACGCCGACGTGACGCAGTACGGGACGCGGATGGCGATGGACGACCTGGACGCGGTGCGGGCGGCGCTCGGCTACCGGCAGCTCGACGTGATCGGCAGCTCCTACGGGGCCACGGCGGCGCAGATCTACCTGAAGCTCCATCCGCGCTCGGTGCACACGCTCATGCTCGCGGGCGGAACCGCGATCGACGTTCCCTTCTTCGACCGCTACGCCGTCAACGCCCAGCGCGCCCTCGACCAAGTCGCGAAGCTCTGTTCCTCGGACCCTGACTGCCGGAAGGCGTTCCCAGGCTGGGAGCGCCAGTTCGGCGAGCTCGTGAAGGCGTGGAACGCCCACCCGGTGCACGGCACGACCGGGGATGAGCTCGCCTCCGTCGTCCACGTGATGCTGCTCGACGGCACGAAGGCGGTCTCTATCCCGCTCGTCGTCAGCCGCGCCGCGAAGGGCGACTACCGGTCCCTCGACGACGCGGGCTCGGGAGATCTCGACGTCGAGCTGAACCTCATGGCCAAGTCGATCTGGTGCAACGAGCCCTGGACCGGACTCGATGCGACGGGACCGTGGGGGACCGACTTCGACAGCTACACGGTGGCGAGGATCGCGGCGTTCCTCCACCGCTGCAACTCCGTCCCGAAGCGCGCCGAGCCGGGCTCGCTCTGGGGGCTTCCCGCGTCCAGCCGCGTGCCGGTGCTCGCCTTCGTGGGCGGCGCCGACCCACAGGATCCGCTCACGAACCTCGCCAACCTGAAGCAGCATTTCCCCGACAGCCGCACCGTGGTCTTCCCGCACGTAGGGCACTCGTTCGGCATCGGTGGCTGCGTCGACGAGATGATGGCCGAACTCGTCGACCGCGGGACGACCATTGGCCTCGACACAACCCGCTGCGAAGGGGCGGTCCTCGTGCCACCGTTCCCACTGACCGACTGAACCCAGACCGAGATACGTCAGGCCGTACCACTGTCGGCTGGGCCAGCGTTCGGGAATGACCCCTGAATCAGGCCTGGTTGTCTAGGCTCGGGGCCGTTCTCGCCTGTAGTAATGACTCCGGAGGCATCATGAGGTTTCTTCTCACTTCCGCTGGCATCAAGAACACGAGCATCCACGACGCGCTGGTCGACCTACTGGGCAAACCGATTGCCGAGTCCAGCGCCCTCTGCATTCCCACCGCGATGTACGCCAATCCCGACGGTGCTGGCCATGCATGGCGGTTCATCAGCGGACGAGAAGCCAGAACCCCCATGTGCGAATTGGGTTGGAAGTCATTGGGAGTGCTGGAGCTCACCGCGCTGCCCAGCATCGACGAGGAGCGTTGGATCCCCATGGTCCAGGAGACCGACGTCCTGCTGGTGGGAGGCGGCGATCCCTTGTATCTGTGCTACTGGATGCGCCAGTCCGGACTGGCGGACCTCTTGCCGTCGCTGCGCGAGGCGGTCTACGTGGGATTGAGCGCCGGGAGCATGGTGATGGCCCCCAGCATCGGGGAGGACTTCGTTCGCTGGAGGCCGCCCACCGGTGGCGATGAAACGCTGGGACTGGTTGAGTTTCTCGATGTTTCCGCACCTGGATCACGAGGACCTGCCGGACAATTCCCTGGCCGACGCAGAAAGATGGGCCGCCGGCATGCCGGTGCCGGGGTACGCGATTGACGATCAGACCGCCATCAAAGTGACCGATGGTGCCGTCGAAGTCGTCTCCGAGGGGCACTGGAAGCTGTTCACCCCCTAGGACCGAGAGCCCTGCGACAGGAGATGGGCGGTTTCGGATGCTCGTCCATCCGTGGGGTCTGCAACGCCGACATCGGCTGCGGCGCGAAGACGCTTCGCTGCGCCAGCGTTCAGGAATGTCCCTTGAGCCGGTCGATACGCTCCAAGAACGATGAGGGAAGTCGAACCAACCGATCCGGACCGCGAACAGGAGCTGGGATGCATCGCGCTCTGGCTCGACCCGGACGACCTGCGGTGGCTGTCCGTGCGATGCGATTGTCCGCCGGATGCGTCGGATCGTCAGCGGCGGGGCGGGTCTGCTCGACTCCGCGCGAAAGTTCTCGGGGCAACGGGGCATCCGGTTCTCTGCCCCGGATTCCACCCCTCGGCTAGTAAAGCGAGCCTTCCGTCCGGAGCGCGGGTCTAGCAGAGGTCGCCTGAGACGCCTGCTTGTGGAGCCAAGCGACAGTACTGCACTACTTCAACACCAGGCTGAGGACGACACCGATGATGAAGACGCTCTGGAGCGAGTGCACGATGATCCCCATCCACGCGCTCTGGAACCGCCGCGAGGGGTAGGCGAGGGCGAAGATGTCGACCAGGGTGGTGGGGATCACCCACGGGACGTGCAGGTGGTAGAGCGCGAACAGCACCCCGTTGGCGACCCAGTCGCCCCTTCCAAAGACGCGCCTTCATTCGCGGCAACAAAAGCCCCCGGAAGAGCAGCTCCTCGCCGAGGATCGTGTTGAAGACGGCGAGCACGACGACGACCGCGAACCAGCCCCATGCTCCGCTGAAGAAGTCCTTACCGCTGTCGTGGCTCACGAAGTCGGCGAAATCTCTGACGGAGGGACCGGGGATTCCAGGCACTAGCTCCTCGAGGGCGAAGAGCAGCAGGAAGGGCAACACCCACAACCAGACCCTTCCACCCACGCGGCCGCTCCTTGGGTCGCGGGGGGCCCGCAGCCAGAGGGCGTTGCGCACACGCGACCATTGGAGTGTCCCGAGCTCGTGTCTGGTGAGGATCAGGACGAGCACAAATTGCCAGATGAGCCCCGCCGTGAGGCAGATCAGCAGGGCCTTGGCGAGTGGCTCGGGACCTCCGAGTTGATCCCTGAGCCAGGGAGCGACGATCCAGGCGAGAACGGCCATCGGAACAGCAGCTGCCGCCCATACCGCAAGGATCTGGGCGAGGGAGTACTGCCTGACGGCTGCATACCGATCAGCTTCTTCCGCGAGCGGCTCGCGCACCAGCGCGTCATGCCCCGAGGATGTGGCATCCAGATCCGTTGCGGACCTCCTCCGCTGCTTGTTGCGAGCGGCACACCCTCGCAGATCCACATGTGGGCGCGCAAGCGCCGCCCGGACTACGGATTTCGACTACAGATTCCCGAAGACTCGATTCGCCCTGCCGGTTCACACCGTCGTTTGCGACCTGAGCCCTCCAACGTCGCGTGTGCCAGCGTGCGGAATGTCACCCGACGACTATGCCGACCGATGATCTATACGGGCCTGCCGAGTCTCTGAGGAAAGCACTACTCCCAGCCGCGAACGAAGGAGCACCAGATGACGAGCAACGCACGTGGAGGCGGCCGCATCCTGGGCAGCTTGGGGTCAGCCGAGGGAAGGGGTGTCGTGCGCATGGAAGACCGCTTCGACGCCGATATCGACGACGTGTGGTCGGCACTCACCGATCCCTCACGTCTGGCCCGCTGGTACGGCGAGGTCGAGGGCGACCTGCGTCTCGGCGGTGAGTACCGCGTACGCCTTTTCGCCAGCGGATGGGAAGGCACCGGGCGCGTGGAAGCGTGCGAGCCCCCGCAGCGGCTGCTGGTGCGCATCAAGGACGCGGACGAGCCGGACGAGCACGACATCGAGGCCATCCTGACCGCCGACGGCGACCAGACCATCGTGGTCTGGGAGGAACGGGGCATGCCTCTGGACCTGCTCTCCGCTTACGGGGCCGGGGTGCAGCTCCATGTCGAAGATCTCGCTGACTATCTCGCCGGGCGTGAGCGCCGCGACGACGCCAAGGCGCGGTGGGACGAGCTCCACCCCGCCTATCAAGGCCTGGCGGCCAACCTCAGCTGACGACACCAGTGGCGGCAGAGCCGCCTGGGCCAGCGTGCGGGAATGTCACCCGAGTAGGGGCGCGCTTAACCGGCCAGTAGGACCTCGTTTAGCTCATCAAAGGTGATCGACGGCATCGGGGCACCCGGTGGTCCTCCTCTAGAAGGTTGTTTGGGCTTGCGCGCTCAGCGAAGAGCCTGCTCGAACCGCGGGTCGTCGCGGACGGCGGCGAAGTCGTCGTCTCTGCGCGCGTCCTCGCGGAACCGCGGGAGCAGCTCGACGGACCGCCGGAGGTGGGCGAACGTGTCGTCGCCGGTGTCGCCCGCGAGCGTTGCGAAGCACGCGTAGTTGTAATGCAAGCCCGCGTGGTCCGGCATGTGCTCGAGGGCACCGCGGACCGCTTCGAGCGCGTCGGCGTACCGCTGTTCGCCGTAGGCCGTCATGGACTCTCTGTGGAACGGCCACGCGTCACCCCAGTCGACGCCCTGGTACGCCTCGCCGGGTGTGGCGCCGACAGCGAGGACGGTTCCGTCCCCGGTCGCCTTCCGCCGCGACTCCGGCCGGACGAACACGAGTGTTCCGGCGGGCGCGTCGACCGTCTCGCCGTCGACCTCGAAGGTCGCCTTCCCGTCGAGCACGATGTACAGCTCCTCCTGGCCCGACCCGGCCTCGTCGTGCTCATTGATCAGCGTGCCGTCCTCGCCCGGCGTGTAGGCGTTGATTCCGAATGCGTGGATCCCGAGGTGCTCGCGCACCGGAATATCTCTGCCGCGCCGCTCGATGTCGTCGAGGTGCGCGACCTGCCAGTTCGGCTTGTCGTTCATCCGATCACCTCCGTGCGTCGGTGCGAACTGTCGATCGTAACCGCCGTCAAGCACGTCGCCTGACGACAGGGTGCAGCCGGGGACGCGGACCCTCGGCTGAGGTCGCGGCACTGATGCGCCCCATTTCTTGACGCCGAGGGCGGCAAGGCAGAGTGTCGGCCAGCGTCCCGGAATGCACCCCGGCGAGAGCGGCGACCGATCCGAAGAGTGGGCGGTCACGTGGGCCATCGTCCGGGAATGTCCCCTGAAGATGTGAGGCTGGATCTGGCCGGAGCCGATGAGTTTTCGATGGTCTGCGAGTCTCTCCCGCGTACGGATCCGTGAGCGCTAGGAAGTTCTCGCCTGCAGTAATGACTCTGGGAGGCAGCATGAGGTTTCTTCTCACTTCCGCCGGCATCAAGAACACGAGCATCCACGAGGCGCTGCTCGACCTCCTGGGCAAACCGATTGCCGAGTCCAGCGCCCTCTGCGTGCCGACCGCGGCGTACGGGCACCCTTTGACTCCTGGCGTGGCATGGCGGTTCATCAGCGGACGAGCCACCACCCCTATGTGCGAATTGGGTTGGAAGTCCTTGGGCGTGCTGGAGCTCACCGCACTGCCCAGCATCGATGAAGAGCATTGGGTCCCCTTGGTCCAGGAGACTGATGTCCTGCTGGTGGGGGGTGGCGATGCCTTGTATCTCTGCCATTGGATGCGGCAGTCCGGGCTGGCGGACCTCTTGCCGTCGCTGCGCGAGACGGTCTACGTGGGATTGAGCGCCGGGAGCATGGTGATGACCCCCAGCATCGGGGAGGACTTCGTCTTCTGGAGGCCGCCCACCGGTGGCGACAGAGCGCTGGGAATTGTTGATTTTTCGATCTTTCCGCACGTGGATCACGAGGACCTGCCGGACAATTCCATGGCCAACGCAGAACGATGGGCGGCCGGGATCCCGGGTCCGGCGTATGCGATTGACGATCAGACCGCCATCAAAGTGACCGACGGTGCCGTCGAAGTCGTCTCCGAGGGGCACTGGAGGCTGTTCACCCCAACTCATAAGCAAGCGAATCGGGCTCAGGAGACACGCGCGCTCGGCTGGGCCAGTGTTCGCGAATGACGCCTGACGCACTACTCGCTCCTGCCGAAGGCCTCGAGAACCGGGTCATCGGCGAGATACGCTGCCACGGGGCGTCTTGAATCATCACCATGGCTAAACGGAACTATTTAGTGGAGGGCTTATCTGGTGCCGGTAAATCCTCGGTCTACGAGGAGCTGATCCGACGTGGCTACAAGGCCATCAGTACCGACCGTGCTTGGAAGTACCATGCCGACCCCGACACCGGTCTCCCAGGTCGGCCCATTCATTACGACAACTCAATGTGGGACCAGCAAAAAGCTGTCAGCGAACTCGAAAGCCCGGAACCAGAAGTGTTGTTTGTTTGTGGAAGCAGCCGTAATCGCGACCGCTTTCTGCCTTATTTCACCAAGATATTCAACCTCCGTATCGACGATGACACCATGCGTCGCCGCCTCCAAGAGCGCACCAATAATGAATTTGGCAAGCAGCCCGAGGAAGTCGAACTTATGCTCAGGCTAAATCGGACCGACGAGAAACCGGCCGGAGCCATAGATGTAGACGCTACCCGGCCTCTCGACCAGGTGGTCGACGAATTGCTTCGCTTAGCAAATTGCAGAACCGTGACGAGCGACTCGACGCTGACACCATGGTCTAAACGCGCATCCGCGATTGGTCAGTCATTCGTGATCTCTGAGTCCGCACTCCCGATCGTGCAGGCTGCTGCTAGCCCGCGGAAGCGCATCGTCCGTGGAACGTCGGATGAATTCTGGGATGTCCTAGGCCGCGAGACCATCACTCGCATCGAATACGCCTGGTCTGGCTACGTTCTTGCGACGCTGTTGCCGTACCTCGACGAGCAGGGCATCGACCTTGTGCACTCTGACCACGATGAGGTGGCCTCGACCATCTCGCAGACCCGAGAGGGCTCGGTCTTTGTCCTCACGTCAGATCACCGTGAGCGTTACTTGGCAGGCCTCGATCCAAGTGCGTTCGACGGGGCAGTGCTTCGCCGCTACTACGAGGAGTTCAACGAGACGGCAGCAGAGGGCGTCGATTACGCAATGCTGGACGGGATTGCTTTCTTTCGCGACACGCTCGCGCCTCTCGAATCCGCGATCGTGGCCGTGTTCATCATCGGATAGTCCCTGCTCAGGCCGCGTGCGCTCGACTGGGCCAGTGTTCGGGAATGTCCCCCGAGCGCGGCTACAGTCGGCGGCGTGTCGGATGAGACGATCCACCAGTTCGTACTCGGCCTGGTAGACGTCACTGCGCTCGAAGCACTCGGCATTGAGATCGCGTTCGAGGGGGGCGGGGTGACGATGCGTGACCAGTCGACCGAGGTGGTACGACCCTCCGTCGCGGATCTAGCCGCTGGCTACGTGACGTCGTGGGCGCGAGGCACCGAGACGCTTCAATCCTGGGCCCAGGTCATCCTCGGTCTGACGACGATCGATCTCAGCGCTCTGGAAGATGCTCCAGAAGGTGAGGCTCTGCTGGAGGCCATCTGGGACGCGTCAGCGGGAAAGCAGTCGGGGATCGACGTAGCGACTCGGTTGGCCGACGGCTCGGGACGGATCACGCACGTTGGCGTGTGGACGGAACGCAGGATCCGAGCTCCCCGTGATCCGGATCAGTACGTCCTCTGATGGCGCATCGCGCGAGTTGAGAGATGGTTTGTGTGGAGGTTTGCCTATGTCGAACGGTGCGCACCCGCTGTCGCATCGGGTTCACTGGCTGCATCGGCGGGTTGTGTGGCTCTTGGTCGGTCTGGTGGCAGCCGCTGGCATTGTCGTCGGCATCGACCGAGCGTTCTATTCGGGCCAGGCGCGGTACTCGTGGCCGCCGGAGCCGTGCGTGGTGGAGGGGATAGACGCCCGCTGCGGCACCTTCGTCGTGCCTGAGAACCGCGCGAAGCCAAACGGACGCACTATCGGGCTGCATGTGGTGGTCCTTCCTACGCTCTTCGAAGAGACCCCAAGGGTCGCGGTCGCCTTTCTCGCGGGTGGGCCGGGGAGCGCCGCGACCGAGCAGGCGATTCACGAGGGCTGGCAGTCGAGTGCACTGAACGACTTTCGCGACATCCTGCTCGTCGACCAGCGCGGCACCGGGGGATCGAAGCCGCACGGCAGCGATATGACCCAGTACGGGACGCGGATGGCGATGGATGACCTGGATGCGGTGCGGGCGGCGCTGGGATACCTGCAGCTCGACGTTCTCGGCGGGTCCTACGGCGCAACGGCGGCGCAGGTCTACTTGAAGCTCCATCCCTCCTCGGTGCGCACGCTCATCCTCTCTAGCGCCTCCGCGATCGATGTCCCCTTCTTCGACCGCTACGCCGTCAATGCTCAGCGCGCCCTCGACCACCTCGCGCAGCTCTGTGCCTCGCAACCCGCCTGCCGCAAGGCGTTCCCAGGTTGGGAGCGCCAGTTCGGCGCGCTGGTGAAGGCATGGAACGCCCACCCGGTGGACGGGATGACGGGCGACGAGTTCGCCTCCGTCGTGCACAGGATGCTGCTCGACCTGGACAAGGCGGTTTCGATCCCGCTCGTCGTCAGCCAGGCCGCGAAGGACGACTACGGGCCGCTCAAGCGCGCAGGGTCGGGTGATCTCGGCGTCGACCTGGACCTCATGGGGTCCTCGATCTGGTGCAACGAGCCCTGGACTGGGCTAGATTCAACGGGGCCATGGGGCACGGACTTCGACGGCTACACGACGGCCTTCATCGCGGACTTCCGGCAGGAGTGCAGCTCCGTCCCTAAGCGCGCCGAGCCGCGCTCGCTCTGGAGGCTCCCCACTTCCAGCCGCGTACCGGTGCTCGCGCTCATCGGCGGCGCCGACCCGCAGGATCCGGTCACGAACCTGCCGGACCTGAAGCAGCACTTCCCCGACAGCCGCACCGTGATCCTGCCGCACCTGGGGCACCAGTTCAGTATCGGCGTCTGCGTCAACGCAGTGCTGTCGGACTTCCTCGCGCGCGGCACGACCAAGGGCCTGGACACAAACCGCTGTGCCGGCGAAGTCGTCGTGCCAGCGTTCCCGCTGACCGACTGAACCCCACGGCGGAGACACGCCGAGCCGTGGCACTATCGCCTGCGCGAGAGTTCGAGAATGACGCCTGAGCCGACACGCTCAACGCGTGACTTCGACGTGCCATGCTCCACCAGCGTTGGTGGAGACCAATCGGAGGTGTAGGGCGTGCGAAAGATCGTCGTGTACGAGTTGTTGTCCCTCGACGGGGTTGCCGAGGACCCAGATGGTTTCTTCGCCGACTGGGACGACGCGATGGACGCCAACCTTGCCGCTGTGATCGCGACACAGGACGCGGTCATTCTCGGCCGCCGTAGCTACACCGAGTGGGCGCAGTTCTGGCCGAGCAGCCAGATCCAGCCATTCGCGACATTCATCAACGGGGTCACGAAGTACGTCGCGACATCGACGCCCCTTGACCGAGATTGGGCCAATGCGACGGTGCTTGACGGCGGGCTGGTCGAATTCGTTCGGGATCTCAAGCAGCAGCGCGGAGGCGATGTCGGCGTTCACGCAAGTATCTCGGTCGCGCAGTCGCTGCTCGCCGCCGACGTTGTCGACGAACTCAGGCTCGTGATAGCGCCGAGGATCGCTGGCCGCGGACGACGACTCCTCGACGGCTTGCCATCGATTCAGCTCGAATCGATCCGAAGCGAGATCTCACCGACTGGCTATCTACTCGTCGACTATCGCGTTATTCGTTAGAGCTTGGAAAAGAACGGTTTGAGGTCCGTAGGCTTGGCTCCGGGGGACGCCAACCTGCGTTTCAAGCGTCCACCTGGTCGCCTTCGATCATCAGACCAAGGCGCTCTACGACCAGCTTCTATCGCACCCCTGACGAGGCGACGCTGAACTGGGCCAATTCGGGAATGTGCCCTGAGCGCCAGAGCATCGTTGATGTGGTCGGCCTAGTAGTCGACCGTTCGCTGCCACGAGTCCCACTTGGCGCGCCCGCGGCGTGTGGGCTCGTACCAGTACGTAACAAGGTCAGAGTCCAGGAGCCCTGGATCGGCGCACGGCACAAGCTCGGGCGCGTCGCGTGACTCCTCCAGCGCCACGACGAACCCGTCGGTCAATAAGCGGCGTAAAGCATCGAGCACGTCTGCTTGCACGTACTCGTCATCGACTCTGTGCCTCCACTCGCCCAGCATGCGCATGATGCTTGGCAGCTGCTCGACATCGTCCTGCACTGCGTCTAGGACCAACATGTCGATCCGTGGCGTTGCCATCGGCGCATCCTAGGAGCCTTCGCCTGGGCCAGCGTCCTCTCGTCACAGACTCTGCACCGCCTAGCGAAGACGCCTCCGCGCCGGGCTCCGCCCGGTGCGGAGAGTCCGCCGGCCTGGGCCGGCGGAGGCGAAGGCCCCAGCGAGGGGGGCCGAGCCCAGGTAGCGATGCGCCCGGCACGATTCGAACGTGCGACCTTTCGCTCCGGAGGCGAACGCTCTATCCCCTGAGCTACGGGCGCCGGAGAGAGCCCAGTGTACCCGGGCCGCGTGGCGGGCGATGATGCCGCGATGTCCGACCCTCGCTGGTGGGCGTTTCGCCGGGCGCAGAGCATGAAGCCGGCGTCGTACACGTGCCCGTTCTGCGGCGAGCTGCTGCACGCGATGAGCGAGCACGTCGTGCTCGCGCCCGAGGGCGACGTGTCGCGCCGGCGGCACGCCCACACCGAATGCGTGCTCGCGGAGCGCCGCGCGGGGAGGCTGCGCACGCGCGACGAAATGTAGGCTCGCCGCGATGGAGCTGTCAGCCCGGATCGTGACGCTTCGCCTCGCGGAGACGTTCGTGATCTCCCGCGAGTCGCAGGACGAGGCGGAGGTCGTCCAGGTCGAGCTGCGCCACGACGGACTCGCCGGCCACGGCGAGGCGGCGCCGATCGAGCGCTACTCCGAGTCGGCGCAGTCGGCCCTCGACTACCTCGAGGGCGTCGATCCGGGAGACGACCCGTGGGCCCTCGACGAGCTCTTCGCGCGCCTCCTGCCCGGCGAGCAGGCGGCGAAGGCAGCCCTCGACGCAGCGTTCCACGACCTGCAGGGCAAGCTGGCCGGCGTCCCCGTGTGGAAGCTGCTCGGCCTCCGCCGCGAAGGGCCGCCGACCTCGTGGACGGTCTGGCTCGGCGACCCGGACGACATGGCGCGGAGGGCAGAGCAGGCGGCGAAGACGTTCCGCCGCCTGAAGCTGAAGCTGGGCGGCCGCGACGGTCTCGACCTCGAGCGAGTGCGGGCCGTCCGCGCGGCGAGCGACCTGCCGCTGCAGGTGGACGTCAACGAGTACTGGACGCTCGACGAGGCGCTCGAGTACCTCCCTCAGATGGAGATCGAGTACTGCGAGCAGCCGCTGCCCGCCGGGCACGAGGACGGGCCCGAGCTGAAGCGCCGTTCGCCGGTGCCGATCTACGTCGACGAGGACTGCTTCGTCGCCGCCGACGTCCCCGCCTGCGCTGAACGCGCGCACGGCGTCAACATCAAGCTCGCGAAATCGGGGGGGATCCGCGAGGCGGTCAGGATCGCCGCGGTCGCGCGGGCGCTCGGCCTCGGCGTCATGCTCGGCTGCATGATCGAGTCCGGCCTCGGCATCGCCGCCGGCGCGGCGCGTGGCGAGCCTCTGCGACCACGTCGATCTCGACGGCAACCTCCTGCTCGCCCGCGACCCCTCGCCCGGTGTCAGCTTCGAGCACGGCACCCAACTTCCGAGCGATGAGCCAGGACTCGGCGCGCAGGCCGCGTAGGCTGCTCATCCTCGCCGAGGGGAAGTCCGGCGACCCGCACTTCGGCAAGACCGCCCGCGGCGTCATGCGCTATCGCCCGGAGGAAGTCGTCGCGCTGCTGGACTCGGAGCGGGCCGGGGAGACCGAGGACGGCTTCCCGATCGTGGGCAGCGTCAACGACGCGCTCTGCTTCGACCCCACCGTCGCACTCGTCGGCGTCGCGACAGCAGGCGGCCGCTTCCCGCCGGCCTGGAAGGAGCTCCTCCGCAGCTGCGTCTCGAAGGGCCTCGACGTCGAGAACGGCCTGCACGAGTTCCTGACGAGCGACCCGGAGCTCGTCGAGCTCGCCGGCCGGCACAAGGTCGAGCTCCGCGACCTGCGCAGGGCGCCGCCGGGCCTGAACATCCCGACCGGAGCGAACCTCGAGCTGCCCGTCCGGACGGTGCTGACCGTCGGCTCCGACTGCGCGATCGGGAAGATGACGGTCGCGCTCGAGCTGGACGCTGAGGCGAGGCGCCGCGGCCTCGCGAGCGAGTTCGTCCCGACCGGGCAGACCGGCATGGCGATCGCGGGCTGGGGGATCGCCGTCGACGCCGTCGTCTCCGACTTCATCGCCGGCGCGACGGAGCGGCTCGTCGTGGAGGGCGCACGAGCGCGGCGGCGAGCTGCTCTGGATCGAGGGCCAGGGCTCGCTCCTGCACCCGTCGTACTCGGGCGTCACCCTGGGCCTGATGCACGGCTCGGCCCCGCACGCGTACGTGCTCTGCCACAAGGCGGGCGAGCGCTTCGTGGACGGCGACCCGCGCTATCCGATCCCGCCGCTCTCCGAGCTCGTCGACCTCCACGAGCGGATCTCGCTGCTCTCGCGGCCGGCGAAGGTGGTCGCGCTCGCCCTCAATACGAGGGATCTGGACGAGGACGCGGCACGCGACTCGATCGAGGCCTCGGCGCGCGAAACCGGCTTGCCTGCGACGGATCCGGTGCGTTTCGACGCGGCGCCCATCGTCGACGCGGTCGAGGCGCACTTCAAGAGCTGAGCCGGGGCTGCCGAGAACAGGTTCCGGTCGACTCGTTCCGCCACCGGGCGGGTCGGCGCTGCGGGAGGGCACCGGTTCTCGTACGAAAGGGAGAGAGTGAAAACGGTATTTGCGGCACTGTGCGCCATCGGCGTGCTCGCCTTCGCGGGCGTCGCCAGCGCGGATCCACTGCGCTACGGCGTCGGCGACGACTGGCCCACGAGCCATGCCTGCGGGGACGTCTTCTGGGCCTCGATGAGCGACATCGCCTACCAGGATCTCCGCCTCACCGTCCAGTGGGAGGGCGGGACGACGATCAAGAACGCCTCGCAGATCGGCGGAGCGATCGCCTGCGCGAAGCAGCGCGGCGTCCGGCCGATCCTCGCCGTCTACCCGAAGGATCCCGCGGCGATCGGCAACGACGCCGCGCAGCAGGACGCCTTCGCGAGCTTCGTCGCGGCCGTCGGCGCCGCGTTCCCCGACGTGAAGGACTTCATCGTCGGCAACGAGCCGAACCGGAGCCGCTTCTGGCAGCCGCAGTTCCGCGGCGGCCAGCCCGCCGCCCCGGCCGACTACGCCGACACGCTGGCGAAGGCCTACGACAAGCTGAAGGCCGCCCGCGGCGACGCGGTGGTCTGGGGCCCCGCGATCTCCTCGCGCGGCAACGACAACCCGAACCAGCGATCCGAGCACCTCGCCGGTCCGGTTCCTCAAGTACATGGGCCTCGAGTACAAGCGGCTCGCGCGCTCGCAGCCGCTCTTCGACGAGTTCGACATGCACCCGTACCCGAAGGTGCAGGACACGGCGCCGTACAGCGCCAAGTTCGAATGGCCGAACGCCGGCGCGGCGGACATGGACCGGATCAAGCAGACGGTCTGGGACGCGTTCCACGGCACCGGGCAGCCGGTCTTCACGGAGCAGCCGGACGGCAAGACGGCGCTGTTCGCGGCGCCGCAGAGCCTCCCGGCGAACTTCTCCGAGGTCGGCTCGCAGACCGTCGTCGCGGGCCACGAGCCCGCCTACGACGGTACACCCGAGAACATCAGCGCCATCAGCGAGGCGCAGCAGGCGCAGTACCACACCGAGCTGATGGAGATCGCGGCGTGCGACCCGGCCGTGAAGGCGCTGCTCTTCTTCCCGCTGATCGACGAGCGGTTCATCTCGAGCGGCTTCCAGTCGGGCAATCTCTTCGCCGATCTCGCGAAGAAGCAGTCCTACGGGGCCGTGAAGGTCAAGATCGCCTCGTCGGGCGGCAACTGCTCGACCGCGCCGGCAGCGTGGAAGCACACGGAGCAGGTCATCCAGCCGAAGGCGTCGATCGTCGTCAAGGGCGGCGGGCGATACCTGCAGCTGTCCGCGAACGAGAACGTGACGGCGAGCGGGCAGATCGTCTTCACCTACAAGCAGACGACGGTCAAGAAGGTCAAGGGGAAGCGGAAGCTCTCGGCGGTCACGCGGACGCTGACGCAGAGCTTCTCCGCCGGCAAGCCCGGCATGACGCTCACGGTCAAGCTCAAGGGCCCGTCAGCGGGCAAGGTGATCGGGACGAAGGCGTCGGTGACGCTCACCTCCGAGACGAATCCCGACCGGCGCTCGACGCTGGGCGTCTGAGCCGCGTCGCGGTCGTCGCAGACACGCATCTGCCTCGGGGAGCCGTCCGGCTCCCCGAGGCGTTCCGCGCGGACTTGACACGAACACCCGTTCGCTCTACCATGGCGAACAGATGTTCGGTCGCGTCCTCATCCTCGTCCTCGGCGCCGTGCTCGTCTGGAGCGTGGTGGCCCGGCCCTCCGGGGCGCACGGCCAGAAGCACGTCTACACGGTCAAGCCGTACGACACGCTCTGGTCGATCGCGACGTCGCAGTACGCGGCTGCCTGCTGCGGCGGCGACGTGCGCGACGCGATCTACCGGATCCAGGACCGCAATCACCTCGCGGGCGTGACCCTGCGTCCCGGGCAGAGGCTCGTCTTGCCCTGACCGAGCGGCGGGTCAGCCGGCCGCGAGCCGGAACGTCTCGTCCGCGGCGGGGCGCTCGGGCTCGAAGACGCCCGGGTTGCGCTTCACCGCGGTGTAGAACGCGTCCACGACGAGCGGATGGAACTGCGTGCCCTCGCCGAGGCGGATCTGCTCGAGCGCCTGCTCGCGGCTCAGCGCCCGCTGGTACGGCCGATCGGTCGTCATCGCGTCCCAGGCGTCGGCGAGGCCGACGATCGCCGCCTCGAGCGGAATGTCGTCCCCGGCGAGCCCGTCGGGATAGCCGCCGCCCGTCCAGCGCTCGTGGTGGTGCCGGATGATCGGGACGGCCTCGCGGAGGCGACCGAAGCGGGCCACGATGTCGGCGCCGTCGGCGGAGTGGCACTTGATCCGGTCGAACTCCTCCGGGGTGAGGCGCTCCGGCTTGAGCAGGATGGCGTCGGGTACGCGCAGCTTGCCGATGTCGTGGAAGAGCGCCCCGTAGCGGAGCGCGTCGAGCCGGGAGGGCCGGAGCCTCAGCTCGCTGCCGAGCGCGAGGGCGATCTGCTGCACGCGCTGGGAGTGCCCGGCCGTGTACGGATCCTTGGCGTCCACGGTCGCGTTCAGGGCCTCGATCGCCTCGAGCGAGCTCTCCTCGAGCCGCCGGTACGAATCCATCAGCGCCCTCGAGCGGGACCGGAGCTCGCGCGTCTGCCGCGCGAGCATCGCCGAGGCGCCCCGCACGAGCAGTGCGAGCGCGCCGTAGAGGGCGAGGAAGACGAGCGCGACGGTCGCCCAGATGACGTGCCTGCGCGAGGCGATGTTGCGCTCGAGCGACTGCGACTGGGCGTAGATCTCGTAGGCGCCGATCGCGTGCGAGCCGTCCGCGCTCGGCACCGGCGCGTAGACCTCGAGCACGTGCTTGAAGCCGAGCTTCGACTCGAGGACGTCCTCCTCGTCGTTGAGCTCGTCGAGCTCGCCCGTGGCCTCGTTGCCCGTGATCGCCTCGCCGAGGTGGCCCTCGAGCTCGAAGCGCTTCCCGATCCGGTCGGCCCCCGGTTCGTCCAGGCGAGGACCCCGTCGGGCCGCCAGACCTTGACGGTGATCAGATCGCGGTTGCGCCGCACCTCGTCCACCAGCAGGCGGCCGGCCGCCGGGCCGACGACGAGCCGGTCGTCGTGGACGACATGGGGCCGCAGCACGCCGTCGACGTACTCCTGGAGGGCCTGCCGGCGGTCGTTGATCGCCTGCGTCCGCAGCGACCGCGCGAGTGCCGAGCCGAGGACGATGCCGCCGCCGAGGAGGATGACGGCGCTCGCGAGCAGGAAGACGCGCAGCAGGGTCAGCGAGCGCTCCGCCGCCGCTCCGAGTCCTGGTCGCGCCGCGTCATCGAACCGCGCATCCCATCGGCCCGACGCGGCCGGGACTTGATCCCTCCGGCGGTACGATCGGGCGCCGTGGACCTCGACGTCGTCTTTCTCGGCACGTCCGGCTCGATGCCGACGGCGCAGCGGGCGCCGTCGGCGCTGCTCGTCCGCCGCGGAGGCGAGCGGCTCCTCTTCGACTGCGGCGAGGGGACGCAACGCCAGCTGCTCCGCTCTGCGATCGGCCTTGTGGAGCTGCACGAGGTCTTCCTGACGCACTTCCATGCCGATCACTACCTCGGCCTGCCGGGGATGCTCAAGACGTTCGCGCTCCGTGGACGCGAGACGCCGCTGACGATCTACGGGCCGCCTGGTCTGCGCGAGCTCTTCGGCGCCCTGCGCCGCGTCTTCGGGAAGCTGACGTACGAGGTCGAGGTGATCGAGCTCAAGCCGGGAGAATCGCTGGAGCGCGACGACTACGCGCTGCGCGCGTTTCCGGTCGAGCACGGCGTCTCGGCCGTCGGTTACGCGCTCGTCGAGTCGAGTCGACCGGGACGATTCGACGTCGGCGCCGCGGACGAGCTGGGCGTACCGTCCGGCCCCGAGCGGGGCGCGCTCCAGCGCGGCGAGACGGTGACGCTCGCGCACGGGCAGGTCGTGACGCCCGAGCAGGTGCTCGGCCCGCCACGACCCGGCCGGAAGCTCGTGCTGGCCGGCGATACGGCGCCGTCCCCGGTGGTCGTCGAGATGGCCCGCGGCGCCGACCTGCTCGTCCACGAGGCGACCTTCTGCGAGGAGGAGCGCCAGCGAGCCGAGGAGACGCTCCACTCGACGGCCGCGGGAGCCGCGGGGGTCGCCCGCGACGCCGAGGTCGATCTGCTGGCCCTCACGCACCTCTCGCCGCGGTACTTCGGCGGTGAGGTCGTCCGCGAGGCCCGTGAGGTGTTCGCCAACACGGTCGTTCCCAGGGACTTCGATACGATCGTCATCCATTTCGAGGAGCGGGGCGGAGCCGAGCTCGTCAAGGGCGGGGCTCTGCACCCGCGCGACCAGGAGGCGGTGCCCCAATGACGGCGATGGCCCAGCTGGCGGTTGCCGAGACCGTGGCGGACGCGGAGGAGATGGTCGCGATGCTGTCCGAAGCAGGCATCGACGCGACGCTCGAGCCGGCGGTTCCGCATCACCCGAGTGAGGTCGACGACATCCCGCAAAAGGTGCTCGTGCCGGAAGAGGACCTCGAGACGGCCAAGGATGTGATCATCGCCCTGATCGAGCCAGAGCTCGTTGACGATTAGCTCCTTCGACCGGATCGCGCCCGACTACGACTCGCTCCGGCCCGTCGACGACAACTGGTGGGAGCTCTTCGAGACGCTCGTCGCGCTCGGCGATCTCGCCGGCCGCACGGTGCTGGAGATCGGCCCAGGGCCCGGCCGGCTGGCGGCGGCCCTTCATGAGCGCGGCTGCCGCGTGTGGGCCGTCGACGCCTCCGCCGAGATGCTGGAGCAGGCGCGTCTCAACGTCCCCGAGCAGGTCGGGCTGAAGCGGGGCCGGGCCGAGCAGCTGCCGTTCAAGGACGGGTGGTTCGAGCGGGCGGTGATGCGGATGACGGTGCATCTCCTGGACCGGCCGCGCGCGTTCGCGGAGCTGGCGCGCGTACTCCGCTCCGGCGGCCGGCTCGCGATCGCGACCCACGATCCGCTCACGTTCCCGGACGGAGTGCTCGCGCCGTTCTTCCCGTCGATCGCGGTCATCGACGGCGAGCGTTTCCCGTCCGCGCACGAGCTCTCGAGCGAGCTCGCCGCCGCCGGGTTCGACACGCGCGTCAAGCGGCTCGACCAGACCGTCGAGCTCTCCCGCGAGGAGGCGCTCGCGAAGGTCGCGGGGCGCGCGTTCTCGACCTTCGACCTGCTGCCGCCCGGCGAGTACGACGCCGGTCTGGCACGGCTCGAGGCGGAGCTGCCCGATCCGGTCCGCTACATGCACCACTGGCTGATCGCCGTGGGCGTCCGGTCGAGTCCTTAGAGGTGTGATGTGAACTCCGGCACGCACGGCTGGTGTGCCAGACGCGGCGCGGTTCAGCCGGCTCGGTCTTGCCCGTAGCAACCACTACGCGCTGCGCCCGATCCGACTGAACCGCTTGATCTGGCACATCCCCGCGCGCACCCGAGTTTCACATCACACCTCTAGATGATTGATTCCTAACTGGCGTGCTTCTGGGGAGGGCATGCACCAAGCAGCGTGGTCGCCTCGATCGCCGGCAAGGCTTGACTGCCTTGACGGCGACCGAGGCGGCCGCGATGCGCCGCGTGCAGGCCCCCCAGCCGGGAGTGCGCTAGTTAGGAATCAATCGTCTAGGCCGCCGGCTCGATCCGCGGGTCGATGTTCGGGAAGCGGGGCGGCGGCGGGGTGTAGGCGCTGAGGGCGTCGAGCAACTCGCCGATCTCCGTGCCGACGATCAGCAGACGGCCGTGCTCCGGGAGCACGAATCCGTCGGCGACCGCCCGCTCGACGAGCGCGAGCAGCCCGTCGAAGTAGCCGTCGACGTCAAGCACGCCGATCGGCTTGCGGTGCAGCCCGAGCTGGGCCCACGAGACGACCTCGGCGAGCTCCTCGAGCGTGCCGAGCCCGCCGGGGAGGGTCACGAAGCCGTCGGAGAGCTCGTTCATCAGCGCCTTCCGGGCGTGCATCGTCTCGACGACGTGGAGCGAGGTCACGCCCCGGTGCGCGAGCTCCCGGTCGACGAGTCCCTGCGGGATGACGCCGATCACCTCGCCGCCCGACGCGAGCGCTGCGTCTGCGACGACTCCCATCAGCCCCAGCCGCCCGCCGCCGAAGACGACGCCGATCCCGCGGCGGGTGAGCTCCTCGCCGACCGCGGCCGCCGTCTCCGTGTACACCCGAGACACCCCCGGGGCGGCACCGCAGAAGACGCAGATGCGGCGCATCAGCTCCGGGTCAGATCTGCCACGCGCCTCCGCGGAGCACGGGTACGCGCTCGCCGGAGCCCGTCACCCCCGTCACGGCGACGTCGTCCGACCCGGCCATGAAGTCGATGTGGATCGCGCTCTCGTTCATCCGGCCGCGGTCTTCGGGCGCGACGGACGAGGCGTAGGCGTTCCCGAGTGCAAAGTGGCTGGCAGCGTTCTCGTCCAGCAGCGTGTTGCGGAAGATCGTCCCGGTGCGGCCGATGCGGCCCTCCCGGTCGACGAGCGCCACCTCGCCGAGCCGCGACCCGCCCTCGTCGAGCCCACAGTGTCCCTGCAGGACCTCGGCGTTCGCGTCCGCGTCGATCTCCACTGCGCGCCCGCCCTCGAAGCGCACGCGGAGCCCTTCCAGGACCGTGCCGCCCACGTCGAGCGGCTTCGTCGCCGTGACGACGCCCTCGGCGCGCGCCGGATCGGGGGCCGAGTACACCTCCTCGGTGGGCAGGTTCGAGATGTACTCGATCCCGTCCACCGTCGTGCTGCGCGCGCTCTGCCAGATCGACCCGGGCAGGAGCCCGATCGTCAGGTCCGTGCCGGGCCCTTCGTAGTGGAGCGCGTCGAAGCGGAGATCGTTCAGGCGCGCCGCCACCCGCTCGAGCTCGTCCGTCCGTTCGCGCCAGGCGCCGGCCGGGTCGTCCGCCTCGAGGCGGAGCACGTAAGCGAGCTCCTCCCACAGCTTGTCGAGCGCCGCCTCCGGCTCGAGCTCCGGGTGCACCGCGTGCGCCCAGCGCGAGGTGGCGTACGGGATCACGACCCAGTTCGTCGTGTGGGCGTTGATCACGTCGAACAGCTCCGCCAGGAACGGCAGCTGGTCCTTGCCCGCACGGACGGGGTCGACCCCGTCCAGGATGCCCGGGTCGACAACCGGTGTGACCGCGATCCGCCCGGCGTGCGCCTCTCCGAGTGCCAGCAGCCGCTGCCCGTACCAGGGCGGCACGTACGACAGCGTGTCCTCGGCCGCCTGCTCCAGCCGGATCCGCTTCACGTCGCCGTCGAAGACGAACGGGTCGACGAACTTCGCGCCTCGTCGGTACGCCGCCTCGGTGAGCGCGTGCAGGAGGGGCTCCATTCCCGGCGCCACGGTGACGGCGACCACCTGACCGGGCTGCAGGTTGATCCCCGCCTCGACCGTCAGCGCCGCCAGCTTGCGGACGAGCTCGTCGCGCACAACCGGGACGATATCGCGGCCGCGACGAGGTGCCGGCTTCGACGGCGTCCGTTCGCTCGTCTAGAGTGCCGCGTGCAACCCCTTTAACTCGGTCCAGCGAGGCCGGAAAGGAGTCCGATGCAGCAGCATGCGCCCATCGCGGCGGGGAAGGTTCTGCTCGACGACGAGTCGATCGCGCGGACGCTCTCCCGTATCGCCCACGAGATCATCGAGCGCAACGACGACCTCGACGACGTCGCGCTCGTCGGCATCCACACCCGCGGCGTGCCGCTCGCGCAGCGCCTGCGCCGCCTCGTCGAGGAGCGCTCCGGCTACGAGCCGCCCGTCGGGCAGCTCGACATCACCTTCCACCGCGACGACGTCGCCGTCCGCGGCGGTGCGGCCCCGCTCCACCCGCAGCCCGTCGTCCGCGCGACACGTCTCGACTTCCCGCTCGAGGGGATGACGGTGATCCTCGTCGACGACGTCCTCTACACGGGCCGCACGATCCGGGCGGCCATCGACGCCCTGCTCGACTTCGGGCGCCCGGCGCGGGTGCAGCTGGCCGTGCTCGCCGACCGCGGGCACCGCGAGCTGCCGATCCGCCCCGACTACGTGGGCAAGAACCTTCCGACCTCCCGCGGCGAGCGGATCCAGGTGCAGCTGCTCGAGGTGGACGAGGTCGACCAGGTCCTGCTGCTCCCCAACCCCGAGGAGCCCCGCCTGGCGGAGGACGCCGATGGGTGACATCCGCGTCATGCGCGACGACCTGCTGCCGCCGGGACGGGAGCGGCGTCACTTCATCTCGATCGCCGACGTGACCCGCGACGACGTCGAGCGGTTGCTGGCGACGGCGCGCAACTTCGAGCGCTCGCTCGAGCGCGAGCTGAAGAAGCTGCCGACGCTCCGCGGCCACCTGGTCGTGAACGTGTTCTTCGAGTCGTCGACGCGCACGTCGTCGAGCTTCGAGCTGGCAGCGAAGCGCCTCTCCGCGGACACGATGTCGATCAAGGCCGCCGGCTCGTCGGTCGACAAGGGGGAGTCGCTCAAGGACACGGCGTTGACGCTCTCGGCCTACGACCCCGACGTGATCGTGATCCGGCACCCGCAGATCGGCGCGCCCCAGCTCGTCGCGCGCGTGACCGACGCACACGTCGTCAACGCGGGGGACGGGAAGCACCAGCACCCGACGCAGGCGCTGCTCGACCTGTACACGATCCGCGAGGAGCTGGGCCACGTCGACGGCCTCCAAGTCGCCATCGTCGGCGACGTGCTCCACTCGCGCGTCGCCCGCTCGAACGTCCAGGCGCTGCTCTTGATGGGCGCGAAGGTGACGCTCGTCGGCCCGCCGCCGCTGATCCCGCGGGGGATCGAGGCGATGGGCTGCGAGACGTCCACCGACATCGCGGCGATCCGCGACGCGGACGTCGTCTACGTCCTCCGCATGCAGCACGAGCGGATGCTCGAGGGCGCCAACTACGTGCCGTCGCTGCGCGAGTACACGGCGCGCTGGGGGATCACCCCCGAGCGGCTGCGCCCGGGCCAGAAGGTCATGCATCCCGGGCCGATGAACCGCGGCGTGGAGATCGACGCACGCGTCGCCGACGCCCAGGACGCGCTGATCGTGACGCAGGTCCGCGCCGGGCTCGTGACGCGGATGGCCGTGCTCTACGACCTGCTGACGCACGGCCCGATCGGCGTCGAGGCGGCCGCGATCGAGGAGGTGGCGTAGGTGGCGGTGCTCTTCCGCAAGGACGCGCCCGGCGAGAACCTCGTCGTCCGCGGGGCGCGGGTGATCGACCCGGTCGAGGGTGTCGACGCGGAGCTCGACGTGCGCATCGACGGCGGCGCGATCGCCGAGCTCGGCCAGGGCCTCGACACGAACGAGCACCGCGTGATCGAGGGCGCCGGCCGCGTGCTCGCGCCGGCGTTCGTCGACCCGCACGTGCATCTGCAGGACCCCCGGCCGCGAGGACGAGGAGTCGATCGCCTCCGGCACCGCCGCTGCAGCCGCAGGCGGGTACTGCGCGATCCTCGCGATGCCGAACACGGATCCGGTCGTCGACTCTGCCTCGGTGCTCGGATCGCTGATCGAGCAGGCCCGCGAGGAAGCGGAGGTCGCGGTCGGCTTCCTCGCCGCGATCACGAAGGGCCAGCAAGGCTCGGAGCTGACCGAGATGGGCGAGCTGGCCGACACGGGTGCGGCAGGCTTCTCCGACGACGGCCGCCCGGTCGCAGCCCCCGGCCTGATGCGGCGCGCGCTCCAGTACAACGCCGTCACCGGGCGCCCGATCGCCGTGCACTGCGAGGAGCCGACACTGACGCGCGGCGCGCACATGCACGAGGGCGAGGTCTCCGCCGAGCTCGGCTTCGGCGGCTATCCGTCCGTCGGCGAGAGCCTGATGGTCGAGCGCGACCTCCTCCTCGCCGAGTACGAGGGCCAACCGGTGCACCTGCTCCACCTCTCGGCGCGGGAGTCGGTCGAGGCGTTGCGCCGTGCACAGGCGGCAGGCGTCGCCGCCACCGCGGAGGTGACTCCGCACCACCTGGTGCTCACCGACGAGGCGGTGCGCTCGCTCGATCCGAACCTCAAGATGAGCCCGCCGCTGCGCGCGGAGCAGGACCGTGCGGCGCTACTCGAGGCGCTCCGCGACGGCACGATCGCGGCGATCGCGACCGACCACGCGCCGCACGCGCGGCACGAGAAGGACGTCCCGTTCGAGGCGGCGCCCTTCGGCGTCACCGGCCTCGAGACGGCGTTCGCCTCGCTCTACACACACCTCGTCGAGCCGGGGGCGATCGCGCTCGAGACGCTGCTCGAACGGCTCTCGGCCGGGCCTGCGCGGATCTACGGCCTGGAGGCGCCCGCGGTGAAGGTGGGCGCCGAGGCGAACCTCGTCCTGCTCGATCTGAACGCACATTGGCGCGTCAAGGCCGAGGGCTTCCGCTCGCGCTCGGTCAACTCCTGGCTGCTGGGCGAGCGCCTGCGCGGCAAGGTCGCCGCGACGATCGCAGGCGGGCGGCTGGTGCACGGATGACCGGCTTTCTCGTGCTCGAGGACGGCACGGTGTTCGCGGGGCAGTCGGTCGGCGCCGACGGCCACGCGCTGGGCGAGGCGGTCTTCACGACCGCCATGACCGGCTACCAGGAGGTCGTCACGGACCCGAGCTTCGCCGAGCAGCTCGTCTGCTTCACGGCGCCGATGATCGGCAACTACGGCGTCGCCTCGGCCCGCTCGGAGTCGAAGCGCCCGCACGCGAAGGCCGTGCTGATGCGCGAGGCGCGCGGGCCCGAGTGGACCGACTGGCTGCACGAGCACGGGATCGTCGGGCTCTCCGGGATCGACACGCGCTCGCTCGTGCTCCACCTGCGCGAGGCGGGTGCCATGCGTGCGGCCGCGGTGACGGGTGACTCGCCCGTCGACGAGGCGCTCGCCACGGTCCAGGCGCAGCCGCCGATGAGCGGACGCGCGCTCGTCGGAGACGTCTCGGTCGGCGAGCCGTACGTGTACGCCGAAGGCGGCGACGTCCGCGTCGCGGTCGTCGACTACGGCTGCAAGCGCTCGATCCTGCGCCGGCTCGCCGGTGCGGGCGCGCAGGTGACGGTTTTCCCGCACTCTGCCTCCGCGGACGAGCTGGCCGCGTTCGACGGCGTCCTGCTCTCGAACGGCCCGGGCGACCCCGAGCCCCTCGTCGACGAGGTGGCCGAGGTGCGCGCCCTGCTCGGCCGGACGAGCGTGCTCGGCATCTGCCTCGGCCACCAGCTGCTCGCGCTCGCGACGGAGCACGAGACGTACAAGCTGCCGTTCGGCCACCGCGGTGCGAACCACCCGGTGCTCGAACGCGCGACCGGCCGCGTGCTCGTCACGAGCCAGAACCACGGCTTCGCGGTCGCCGCAAGCGAGGGTCGCGAGGCGACGCACGTCTCGCTCTACGACGGCACCGTCGAAGGTCTGGACTTTCCCGAGCTGGACGCGCGCTCGGTGCAATTCCACCCGGAGGCAGGCCCGGGCCCGCACGACGCGTGGCCGATCCTGGAAGCGTGGGTGGAGGGGATCCGTGCCGCGGCGTAACGACATCGAGAGCATCTGCCTGATCGGCTCCGGCCCGATCGTGATCGGCCAGGCCTGCGAGTTCGACTACTCGGGCTGCCAGGCGCTGAAGGTGCTGCGCGAGGACGGTTTCCGCACGATCGTCGTCAACTCGAATCCGGCGACGATCATGACCGACCCCGGCTTCGCGGACCGGACATACCTCGAGCCGCTCGACCTCGAGGGCGTTGCGCACGTGCTCCGCCGGGAGCGGCCGGACGCGCTCCTGCCGACGATGGGCGGCCAGACGGCGCTGAACCTCGCCCGCGAGTTGGCGAACGCCGGCGTGCTCGCGGAGCTCGGCGTCGAGCTGATCGGCGCCGGACTCGCTGCGATCGAGCGTGCGGAGGACCGGATGCGGTTCCGCGAGGCGGTGCAGTCGGTCGGCCTGCGCGTCCCTGACTCGAGGATCGTCACCCGCCTCGACCAGCTCGCTGGGGTTGCGCTGCCCGCCGTCGTCCGGCCGGCGTTCACGCTCGGCGGCCACGGCGGCGGCTTCGCCGAGACGGAGCTCGAGCTGCGGCGTCAGGTCGAGCGCGGGCTCGCGGAGTCTCCGATCGGCCAGGTGCTCGTCGAGGAGTCCGTCCGCGGCTGGGACGAGTTCGAGCTCGAGGTCGTGCGCGACCGGAAGGACAACGTCGTGGTCGTCTGCTCGATCGAGAACCTCGACCCGATGGGCGTCCACACGGGCGACTCGGTCACCGTGGCGCCGCAGATGACGCTCGCCGACGAGGCCTACCAGGAGCTGCGCGACGCCGCCGCCGCCGTCATCCGCGCCGTCGGCGTGGAGACGGGCGGCTCGAACATCCAGTTCGCCCGCGACCGCGAGACAGGGGACGTGCGCGTGATCGAGATGAATCCGCGTGTGTCGCGCTCGTCCGCGCTCGCCTCGAAGGCGACGGGCTATCCGATCGCGAAGGTCGCCGCGAAGCTCGCCGTGGGCTACACGCTCGACGAGATCCCGAACGACCTCACCGGCACGACACCCGCGAGCTTCGAGCCGACGCTCGACTACGTCGTCGTCAAGTTCCCGCGCTTCGCGTTCGAGAAGTTCCCGGGCGCGGACCAACAGCTCGGCACGCAGATGAAGTCCGTCGGCGAGACGATGGGCATCGGCCGCACCTTCGCCGAGGCGTTCATGAAGGCCTACCGGAGCCGCGAGCTCGACGTCGGCGCCGCCACACCCTGGGAGACGCTCGCCGATCTGCCGGACGACCTCCATCCCTGGTTCCGGTCCGAGATCGAGCTCCTCCGCGAGGCGCTCCATTCGGGCGACACGCTGCGGGCGAAGCGGGCCGGCTGGAGCGACGCCGACCTCGCGGCGGCCGGAGTCCCGACCGCCCGCGAGCTGGGCCTGCGCCCGGCCTATCGCCGCGTCGACTCGTGTGCCGGCGAGGTCGAGGCCGCCTCGAACTACTTCTACTCGACCTGGGGCGAGGCCGGCGCGCAGGACCCGCGGCCGGGCCGCTCGATCGTCATCCTCGGCTCCGGGCCGAACCGGATCGGCCAGGGGATCGAGTTCGACTACTGCTGCGTCCACGCGGCCCAGAGCTTCCGCCGCCTCGGCTACGAGACCGTGATGGTCAACTGCAACCCGGAGACGGTCTCGACGGACTACGACACGTCGGACCGGCTCTACTTCGAGCCGCTCGACGTCGAGTCGGTGCTCGCCGTGCTCGAGCGCGAGCAGCCGTTCGGGGTCGCCATTCAGTTCGGCGGGCAGACGCCGCTCAAGCTTGCGCGCGCGATCGAGGACGCGGGGTTCAAGGTGCTCGGCACGCCGTTCGGCGCCGTCGACCTCGCCGAGGACCGCGAGCGCTTCGGCCGGCTCGCCGACGAGCTCGGGGTGCGCTGTCCGGAGTGGGGGATGGCCGAGACGTCGACCGAGGCGATCGAGGTCGCCGAGCGCGTCGGCTACCCGGTGCTCGTCCGGCCGTCCTACGTGCTCGGCGGGCGCGCGATGCGCGTCTGCTACTCGGCGGACGAGATCGAGGACGCGATGGAGACGGTGCACGGCCGCGTGCTGGTCGACCGATTTCTCGAGAGCGCCGTCGAGATCGACGTCGATGCGGTCTCCGACGGAGCCGCCACGTACGTCGCTGCGGTCATGCAGCACGTCGAGGAGGCGGGCGTCCACTCGGGCGACTCCGCGTGCGTCCTGCCTGCGCCCTCGCTCGACCCGAGCACGTACCTGGAGATCTGCCACGTCGTGCGAAGGCTGGCACCCGCGCTCGGCGTCGTCGGGATCCTCAACGTGCAGGCCGCCGTCGCCGACGGGCGCGTCTACGTGCTGGAGGTGAACCCTCGCGCGTCACGCACCGTGCCGTTCGCGAGCAAGGCGACCGGCGTGAACCTCGTCGAGGCGTCGTGCCGTCTGGCGCTCGGCGAGCGGCTCTCGGATCTCGGCCTGCCGGCGGAGCGGGCGCCATCGTCGGTGAGCGTCAAGGCGGCGGTGCTGCCGTTCGCGCGCTTCGCGGGCTCGGATCCGGTGCTCGGCCCCGAGATGCGCTCGACCGGCGAGGTGATGGCGACCGCGCGCGACTATCCGACCGCGTTCGCGAAGGCGGAGCGCGCCGCCGGCCGCCCGCTGCCAACCGCCGGGACGGCGTTCCTCTCTGTCCGCGACGCGGACAAGCCTGCGGTCGTGCCCATTGCAGCCGCGCTGGCCGGCCTCGGCTTCCAGCTCGTCGCGACGGGCGGCACCGCGGACGCGCTGGCCGCGGTCGGGCTCGAGGTGGAGGAAGTGGCGAAGGTCGCCGAGGGCGGCGACACGGTGGTCGACCTGATCCGGCGCGGCCGGTGCGACCTCGTGATCAACACGCCCGAGGGCGCGAACGCGCGCTCGGACGGCTACCGCATCCGCGAGGCGGCGCTGATTGCGCGCGTCCCCTGCATCACGACGGTCACCGGCGCGGCGGCCGCCGTGCACGCGATCGCGGGCGCGCGCACCGACCACGCGCTCTCGCTGCAGGAGCGGCTCGATGCCGAGAAGAGAAGCGCTTAGGGTCGCGGCCTCGGAGGCCGTCGGCCCGTACGTCCTGCTCCGGCTCGACCGAGGCGGCCTCGATCCCGGGACGCCCGGGCAGTTCTTCATGGTCGAGGCGCCGGGCCGGCTGCTGCCGCGTCCGATGTCGCTCTGCCTGGCGCCGCGCGGCGAGCTCGCGTTCCTCTTCGACCCGATCGGCTCCGGTACGCGCGCCCTCGCCGAGGCCGAGGCGGGGGACATCCTTCACGTCTTCGGCCCGCTCGGCCGGGGCTTCCGACTCGACGTCGACCGCCCGCTGCTCGTCGGGGGCGGCATCGGCGTCGCGCCGCTGCCGTACCTCTCCCAGGCCCTCGGCTCGCCGCCCGCGGTGCTCGGCTTCCGGACGGAGTGGCATGCCGAGTCGGCGACGCTCGTCCCGAACGCCGAGGTCGTGATCGACCCGGTGCTTGTCACCGAGGCGATCGACGACCCGGGTCGCGACGTGCTCGCGTGCGGTCCCGAGCCGATGCTGGACGCGCTCGCGAAGCTCTGCCCGGGAGCGCAGCTGGCCTGGGAGGCGCCGATGGCTTGCGGCTACGGCGCGTGCTACGGCTGCGTCGTCGAGGTCGAAGGCCGTTGGAAGCGCCTCTGTGTGGAAGGACCCGTGCTCCGTGCTGCCTGAGGGCGTGCAGCTGCTGAACGCCTCGGGCTGCCTCGACGCGCTGACTGCGCCCGAGCTGGCGGCCCAGCTCGATGCCTTCGTGACCAAGACGGTGACGCCGCTGCCGCGGGAGGGCAACGAGCCGCCGCGGATCGCTGAGGCCGACGCCGGCATGCTCAACTCGATCGGCCTTCAGAACCCCGGCCGCGACGCCTTCGTGCAGACCGTCCTGCCGGAGCTCGCCCACCTCCGGCTCTGGGTCTCGGTCGGGGGCTTCACCGCTGCCGAGTACGCGGAGACCTGCGAGGTGCTCGACGGGCGCGACGAGGTCGAGCAGCTTGAGCTCAACCTCTCCTGTCCGAATGTCGACGAGGCGGCGGACTCCGCCGCGGCGATCGTTGCGGCGTGCCGATTGGCCACGACGAAGCCGCTCTGGGCGAAGCTCTCGCCCGCGTTGCCCGACCTCGCCGAGGTGGCAAAGGCGGTCGAGGCCGCCGGCGCGGACGGCCTGTCGCTTGTCAACACGCTCCGCGGTCTCGTGCTCGACGAGCGCACGCTGCGCCCGCGACTCGGCCGCGCGGTGGGCGGATACTCCGGGCCCGCGCTGAAGCCCGTCGCCCTGGCCGCGGTGTTCGCGGCCTACCGCGCGACGGAGCTGCCGATCGTCGGCATGGGTGGAATTGCCGGCGGCGGCGACGCGCTGCAGTTCCTCGCGGCCGGCGCGACACACGTCGCGCTCGGCACCGTTCTGTTCTCGGACCCCGATGCACCTGCGCGTATCCGTGCCGAGCTCGCGGCGGAGACCGCCGCACTCGGCCTGTCCGATCCGGCCGAGGCGCGTGGCCTGGCACACTCGGCGCTGTTGTCGAAAGGGACAACTCTCGACTGCAAGTCGAGAGTGTAGCGCGGAAAGATGCTGCAAATCTCGCCAAAATCTTGACGTTTGACCGCCGCGTGCAGGTTGGTAGACTCCCGCGCCATGAGTCCGCCCCAGACCCAGGCTCAGGCGCCGGTCCGCTCTCTCGACCAGCGCATGGAGGCTCTCAAGCGGGCCAACGACATCAGGGTCAAGCGGGCGCAGCTGAAGAAGGATCTGAAGTCGGGCGCGGTTTCGATCGAGAAGGTCCTGAGCGATCCGCCGGAGTGGGTCTCGACCGCGAAGGTGTTCGACATGCTGATGGCCGTGCCGAAGTTCGGCCGGGTCAAGGCGGCGCGCTTCCTGAACCAGTGCCGCATCAGCCAGTCGAAGACCGTCGGCGGGTTGTCCGAGCGCCAGCGCGCCGAGCTCATTGGCCTCTTCAACCGTTAGGCCGGTCTTCGTCGTCACGGGCCCGTCCGGCGCGGGCAAGGGAACGTTGATCAAGCTCGTCCTGCCGCGCTTCCCCGAGCTCGAGCCGGTCGTCTCGGCGACGACCCGGGAGCAGCGGCCCGGCGAAGAGAACGGCGTGCACTACTGGTTTCTCTCGCGCGAGGACTTCGACCGGAGGATCGAAGCCGGCGAGTTCCTGGAGTGGGTGGACTACGTCGGCAACCGGTACGGGACGCTTGCGCTCCGAGATCGACCGGCTCCGCGCCGAGGGGAAGGCGCCGCTGCTCGAGCTGGAGACGGAGGGAGCGCTGCGCGTCAAGCGTCGCGAGGCGAACGCGGTCACCGTGTTCGTCACCGCTCCCGTCGACGAGCTCGAGCGCCGTCTGCGCGAGCGCGCGACCGAGAGCTCGGGCGTGATCGACGAGCGGATCGAGATGGCGCGACGTCAGCTCGACGAGCGCGACGACTTCGACCACGTGGTCGAAAACGACGACCGCGACCGCGCCGCCGACGAGCTCGCCGGGATCGTGGAGCGGGCGCTCGACAGCGCAGGTACCATGGCGCCCCAATGATCTCTCCCCGCATCGACAAACTGCTCGAGCACGTCGACTCGCGCTACTCGCTCGTGATCGTCGCGGCGAAGCGTGCTCGACAGATCAACAACTACCACCACCAGCTCGGCGAGGGCACGTTCGACGACGTCGCCCCGCCGCTCGTGGAGTCCCGCTCCAAGAACTACCTGACGATGGCCCTCGAGGAAGTCGCCGAGGGCAAGATCGCGTACGAGTACAAGTCCAAGTAAGGGCTTGTCCGCGTCGTCAGGCGCCTGAAGCGCGCGCGGCGCGCGCTGCGGGCACAATGAGCGCATGGCCCGGATCCTCCTCGGGGTCACCGGAGGGATCGCCGCCTACAAGGCGTGCGAGCTGACGCGGCTGCTCGTCCGCGCCGGCCACGACGTCGTGCCCCTCGTGACGCCCGGCGCCCGGCGCTTCGTCGCCGAGGAGACGTTTCTCGCCCTCGCCCGGCGGTCCGCAGGCGACGAGCGCTACCCGCATCTCACGCGGGCGGATGCGCTTGTCGTTGCGCCGTGCACCGCGAACACGCTCGCAAAGCTCGCCACTGGGCTCGCCGACAACGTGCTCACCGAGGCGGCGCTGGCCCACCGCGGGCCCATCGTTGTCGCACCGGCGATGAACCCGCGCATGTGGGCCCATCCGGCGACGCGGCAGAACATCGATGCCCTGCGGGCCCGCGGCGTGGAGATCGTCGGGCCCGACGAGGGCGACACCGCAGAGGGAGAGTGGGGCGTCGGCCGGATGGTCGAGCCGCAGGAGATTCTGGCGGCGGTCGAGGCCGCACTTCGGCCAGGGAACCTGGCCGGGATTCGCGTGCTCGTCTCCGCGGGCGGGACGCGCGAGCCGATCGACGCCGTGCGCTTCGTCGGCAACCGCGCCTCTGGGCGCATGGGCGTCGCGATCGCGGCCGAGGCCCGTCACCGTGGCGCCGAGGTGACCCTGCTCGCCGCCAACCTCGCCGTCGACGCACCTGCCGGGATCGAGGTCGTGGAGACGCCGACCGTCGACGACATGCTGCGCGAGGCTCTTGCCAGGGCGGACGCGGACCTGGTCGTCATGGCCGCCGCGCCCGCCGATTATCGTCCGGCGGACCCGCGACCGGGCAAGCGGCCGAAGGACGACGCGGGCTGGACGCTCGAGCTCGTCCCGACGACCGACATCCTGCGCACGCTAGGCGCCCGGAAGCGGCCGGGCCAGGCGCTGATCGGCTTCGCGGCCGACCACGGCGAGCCGGGGCTGGCGCGGGCGCGCGAGAAGCTCGGCGCGAAGAACGTCGATCTGATCGTCTACAACGATGTCTCCCGGGCCGACATCGGCTTCGATGCCGCGGAGAACGAGGTGACACTCGTCTCGCGCGACGGCGAGGAGACGATCGCCAAGGCGCCGAAGATCGAGATCGCACGGGCGATCCTCGACGCGGCGGCCGCGCTCGTGGGGGAACGTGAGCGAGCAGCCGGCGTCTAGGCCCTCCGCCGACGACGCCGCCGCGCGGCTCGGCGAGGTCGCGGCGAATCTCGCGCGCGTCGTCCACGCACCGGAGGAGACGCTGCGCAACTGCGTCCTCTGCCTCGTCGCCGAGGGCCACCTGATCATCGAGGACCTGCCGGGCGTCGGAAAGACGACGCTCGCCAAGGCGCTGGCCCGCTCGGTCGACGTCTCGTTCTCCCGGCTCCAGTTCACGCCCGACCTGCTGCCGTCCGACGTCACGGGCGTCAGCGTCTACGACCAGGAGGCAGCCGGCTTCCGCTTCCGCCCCGGGCCCGTGTTCGCGAACGTGCTGCTCGTTGACGAGGTGAATCGCGCCTCGCCGAAGACGCAGTCCGCGCTGCTCGAGTGCATGCAGGAGAACCAGGTCACGGTCGACGGGCGGACGTATCCCCTGCAGCGGCCGTTCTTCGTCCTCGCAACCCAGAACCCCGTCGAGTACGAGGGCACCTACCCGCTGCCCGAGGCGCAGCTCGACCGCTTCACGATGCGGCTCTCGATCGGGTACCCGCCGCTCGCCGACGAGGCGCGCATGCTCGTCGAGCAGACGACCGAGACGCCGCTCGAGTCGCTCACGGCGGTGGCGGCCGGGGCCGACGTGCTGGCGCTGGTCGAGCGGGCGAAGGCGGTCTACGTGGAAGAGTCCCTCAACCGCTACGTGGTTGCGCTCCTCCAGCACACGCGGCGCGACGAGCGGCTCTACCTCGGCGGCAGTCCGCGAGCGGGGATCGCGCTCCTGCGCGTCGCGAAGGCGCGGGCCCTGGCCGAGGGACGCGACTTCGTCGGTCCGGACGACGTCAAGGCAATCGCGGCGCCCGTGCTCGCCCACCGGCTGATCCTCGCGCCCGAGGCGCGCGCGGCGGGCACGACCGCGACCGACGTGGTCGCCGAGGCGCTGGCACGCACGCCGGTGCCAATGTGACCGCTCGAGGGCGAAGCCTTCTCTTCCTCGGCGGGGCGGCCTACCTCGCCGCCTGGCTCTTCGGCTCGACACCGCTCTATCCGGTGGCAACGGGGCTCCTGCTCGCGGTCGCCGGGGCGCGCCTCTGGGTCGGCGCCGCGACGCGGCCGCTGCTGCTCCGTCGGCACATCGACGAGGGCCCGCACGTCGAGGGGGATGACGTCACCGTCACGGTCGAGCTCGACCGCCAGGGGCCCGTGCCGCCGCCATCGGTCACCCTCGTCGAGCAGGTAGGCCGCCTCGGCGTCCGCGAGACGCCCATGCGTGCACGCCGCACGCGGTACACGCTGCACGCGCTCCCACGGGGGAGGTACACGTTCGAGGAGGCGCGGGCGCTGATCGAGGACCCGTTCGGCCTGGTGCGCGAGGAGGTCGTGCTCCGCGAGAGGGCTGCGGTGCTCGTGCATCCCCGCGTCGTCGAGCTGGACGCGCTCTTCTCCGACGGGGCAGGCACGTCGTTCGGCGGCCGGCGTCTGTTGCTGCGCCGCACGGCGGGGTTCGACGTGCACAGCGTTCGGGAGTACGAGCACGGTGACTCGCTGCGCCGCGTGCACTGGCCGTCGACCGCGCGTCGCGGCGAGCTGATGGTCAAGGAGCTCGAGGATTCGCCCCGCGAGGAGGTGGCGGTCGTCCTCGACGGGTCCCCGTCGCCGGTGTTCGACCTGCAGGCGCGTGTCGCGGGATCGCTCGTCCGTGCGCAGGCGCGGCGCGGCCGGTCGGCGTTGCTCGTGGTCACCGGTCTCGTCGAGGAGCACCTGCACGTGCGCTCGCTGACGGGGGATTGGCGGGCCGCGCTCGACGTGCTCGCCGCAGCCGAGCCGACGCGGGGGCGCGCGGTCGAGACGGTCGTCGGGGCGATCGCGGCGCCGGAGCTCGTGCTCGTGACGGCCGCGCTGACACCGCGGCTCACGGAGCGGCTGCTGCAGCTCGCCGCTGCGCGCCGGCGGGTCTCGCTCGTGCTCGCCCAGGCCCGCCGGCTGCCCGCGCCGGCGCTGCTGCGCCTCCAGGGCGCGGGCATCGCCGTCGTAACGGTCACCGAGACGGACGACCTCGCCGCCGTGCTCGGGGCAGCCGGACGGGAGGCGCTGCGTGCCTAGCACCGGCGCGGCCAGAGCCGGCGGGCGCAGGACGGTTGTCTCGTGGACGCTGCCGGCGCTCGTGATCGCATGGAACTGGCTGCGGCTCGAGAGCCCGCATGCCGAGCTCCGACGGGCCCTCGCCGTTGCCGTCCTCGGCCTGCTGCCCGCCCTCGCCCCGACGAGGACGCGCCGGATCCTTGCGCTCGTGCCGGCCACGGTGCTCGCCTGCATCGCCGCATTCGGGACACCCGATCCGTCGGCGTGGGCGAGCCGGCTCGAGCGGGGCTTCCTCGACTTCTACGACGTGACGCTGCCGTTCGCGCCCACGCATGTGCAGATGGAGGGTGTCATCCTGCTGGCGGTCTTCGCCGGCTCGTTGGCGGTGGCGCTCTGCCTCGCCGCCAGGCGGGCGGCAGCGGCGACCGCCGCGCTCGTCGTCGCCGCCGGCTGGCCCGCCACTCTCCTCGCCGGCTCCGCGGTCGTGCGGGGCGCAGTCATCCTCGTCGCGGCGCTGTGGCTGCTTGCCGGGGAGCGGCTCGGCTCGCGGGCGCTCGTCCTCGGCGCGGCGTCGATCCTGGCTGCGCTCGCCGCCAGCTCCTCGCCCGCGATCGCGCGCGACGCCGTGCTGGGCTGGCAGAACTGGGATCCGTACACGCGCCCCGACGATCCAGTCGGCGTCTCGTATGTCTGGAACTCCGACTACACCGGCCTCCACTTCCCGAAGAAGAAGACCGTCGTGCTGCGCGTCAAGGCGCCGGACACGCCGCGCTACTGGCGCGCAACGACCCTCGACTATTACGAGGATCGGGGCTGGGCCGAGAGCCTCGAGCCCGCGGCATTCGGGCGCGACACGCTGCTTCCGGCGCGCGCTTTCCGGCGCCGCAATCAGGTTCGCCAGGAGGTGACGGTCGAGGCGCTGGCGGATTTCCACCTCGTCGGCGCTGCGTCGCCGATCGAGTGGCTCGCACCCGACACCGGCGTTCAGCTCGCAGTCGGCGGGGTCGCCTTCGCGCCCGGGCAGCTCCACCGAGGCCAGACGTACACGGTCTGGAGCTGGTCTCCGCGGCCGACCCCGGCGCAGCTGTCGCGCTCGCCGGCGAGGTATCCGGCGCAGATCACGTCCAGCCACGCGTTCGAGGTCCAGCCCGGAGTCGAAGTGCCGCCGTTCGCCGCGCCGGGACGGGACGCGTTCGTCCGTCACTTGCTCGCCGGCCGCTTCGGCGCACAGCCGTCGCCGTATCTGGCGCTCTACGATCGCGCGGTCGACGTCGTCGGCCGCCCGCGGAGCCCGTACGCGGCGGCGGTCGCGCTCGAGCGCTGGTTCCGGGCCGGGGGCGGGTTCCGCTACGTCGAGCAGCCGCCACAGCCGCAGGGCCTACCGCCGCTCGTCGACTTCGTGACGCGTACGAAGGCGGGCTACTGCCAGCATTTCGCGGGCGCGATGGCGCTCATGCTTCGCTACCTCGGGGTTCCGGCGCGGGTGGCGGCAGGCTTCACGCAGGGGATTCGCGACGGCGACGAGTGGAAGGTGACCGACCACGACGCGCACACCTGGGTCGAGGTCTGGTTCGCGGGCTGGGGCTGGCTGCCGTTCGACCCGACGCCCGGGCGCGGCACGCTCGCGGGCCGGTACACGTCGGCCTCGGCGGCGTTCAACCCCGCGAGCGTGTTCGGACTCCTCGGCGAGCGCGCCAGCGGGACGGCCCGGCGGCTCTTCCAGCAGAAGGGGTTGCGCGAGGCGTCGGTCGCCGGCGAAGCCGCGAAGACGCTCAACCGAGGCGTCGCCGGCACGCTCGCGGCGCCGCTCGGGCACAAGCGGGACTTCCTGCTGCTGGTGCTCGCCGGCCTGGCTGCGCTCGCTGCGGCCGGGGTCGCAGCGAAGAACGTCGTCCGCAGGCTGCGCTTCCGCACACGTGATCCGCGCCGCATCGCCCGCGCGTGCCGCCTCGAGCTCCAGGACTACCTCGCCGACCAGGGCATCGACGTGCCGCCGGGCGCGACGCTCCAGGAGCTCTCCGACCTCGTGTACGCGCAGCTGTCCGTCGACGCCGGGAGGTTCGTGGCTGCGGCCACGGAGGCCCGCTACGCGCCGCCGGGTCGCGCAGAGGACGCCGCCGAGCGCGCCCGAGTCGAGCTGAGGCGACTCCTGCGCGTCATTCGCTCGCGGCTGACAGCCTCGCGCCGGCTGCGGGGCGCGTTCTCGGTCCGCTCGCTGTGATCCGCGAGGCGGTGGTGATGGCCGCTGGCGAGGGTCTCCGCCTGCGGCCGGTGACCGAGCGGTGGGCGAAGCCCGTGCTCCCGATCGACGGGCGCGCGGTGATCGCGACGCTGCTGCACGAGCTCGCGGCGGCGGGAGTCGAGCTGACCACGGTGGTGATCGGACACCTCGGCCATCAGGTCGAGCAGCTGCTCTCCGGATTCCCGGCGGAGCTCCGTTTCGTCCACCAGCCCCAGGCTCTCGGCTCGGCCGACGCCGTCGCTCGCGCGCAGGCGACGCCGCCATACCTCGTCACCGCCGCGGACACCGTCTTCCGCCCCGGCGACGTCGCAGCGTTCGCCGCGGCCGCCGAGGGAGCCGGCGGGGCGATCGCCGTCCGCCGCGAACCGGCGCCGGAGCCGCCGCATCGGGCCGCCGTGCGGATCGAGGGAGGGCGTGTGACACGAGTCCTCGACGACGACCCGGCGAACCCGTTCTCGGGCGCCCCGCTCTGGGCCGTCGGCCGGCGGTTGCACGAGCTCGTCCTGGCGCGGCCCGGGCAGCCGCCTTACGAGCTGGCGACGGCGTTCCAGCAGGCCGTGGACGCGGGCGAGGAGATCCGAGCCGTCGAGATCGGCCCGACGCGGGATTTGACGTATCCGCTTGACTTGATGCAGACGAATTTCCCGTATCTGAAGGGCGTCGTTTGAACCGGAACCCGAGGCGTCAGAGCATGGCGGAGTGTTGACGATGAGCGAGACCTACGACCTCTTCACGGAGGGGAAGCGCCGGCTCCGGAAGGGCATGGCGGCCCAGGCGACCGTGCCGCTCGAGAAGGCGAAGGCGCTCGAGCCGGAGAAGGCGTCGATCCGCGAGGCGCTCGGCATCGCCTACTTCCGGATCCACCGCTGGGACGAGGCCGAGGCGGAGTTCCGGAAGATGCTCGAGCTCTCGCCCGCCGACGACTACGCGCACTACGCACTCGGCCGCTGTCTCGAGAAGCAGGGCAAGACCGCCGAGGCCAACGGGCACTACAAGCTCGCCAGCTCGCTCCGGCCGGGCTCGGAGCACTACGCGTCGCGCATCCTCGAGCTCGACGAGCCGCGCCGCGGACGACTAAGCGCAGGTGCGGGCCGTCGTCCAGCGCGTGACCCGGGCGTCGTCGACACCCGGAGGCTCGATCGGCCCGGGGCTCCTCGTCCTGCTGGGGATCGCCGAGGGGGACGAAGAGGCCGATGTCGCGCGGCTCGCCGAGAAGGTCGCCCGGCTGCGGATCTTCGAGAACGAGGAGGGGAGGTTCGACCGCAGCCTGCTCGACACGGGCGGCGCCGTGCTCGCCGTGAGCCAGTTCACGCTAATCGCGGATACGCGGGAAGGGAAACCGACCGTCCTTCTCCGGGGCGGCGCGGCCGGAGGTCGCGGAGCGCATCTACGAGCGGTTCTGCGACGCCCTTCGGGATCTCGGCGTCCCTGTTCAGACCGGGGTCTTCGGTGCGAGGATGGCGGTCGAGCTCGTCAACGACGGGCCCGTCACGATCATCCTCGACGTGGAAGGGCGAAGCTGATGGATCCCGACGAAGTGCTGTTGCGCGAGCTCGCAGTGCGCTACACCGAGGCCTGGTGCAGCGGCGATCCTGCGCGTGTCGCGGCACACTACGCGCCGGACGGCTCGCTCGCGATCAACGGAGGCACGCCCTCCGTCGGCCGTCCCGCGATTACAGAAGCGGCGAAGTCGTTCATGGACTCGTTCCCCGACATGCAGGTGCTGATGGACGATGTCCGCGTCGCCGAAGGCGGCAGTGAGTACCACTGGACGCTCGTCGGCACCAACACCGGACCGGGCGGAACCGGCAATCGCGTCCGGGTGAGCGGCTACGAGGAGTGGGAGATCGCCGACGGCCTGATCGCCGCGTCGCAGGGCCACTACGACGAGGCCGAGTACGACCGACAGATCCAGCACGGCGTCGACGAGTCGCGCTAGGTCCCACTCTCGTCGCGGACACGCGTCGCGGCGGGCCGAGCGCACGCTCGATTGCTATCCTGCACACACCACATTTCGAGCGGTTTCGAGGTGGGCGCGCGGCGCCCATTTTTTATGAATGCGACGCTTCACGGGGCACGCACAGCTGAGGAAAGGCCCATGGCGACAGGTATCTACGACAAGGAGAGGGAGCTGTACCGGCAGGTCTCGCAGGAGATCGGCCGCGGCGTGCCCGACGTCGAGGTGCTTGCCCTCGAGCTGGTGGGTCGCGAGCGCTTCCGCGTCTACATCGACCATCCCCGCGGGGTCGACCTCGCACTGTGCGAGCGCGTCTCCCGCGTGCTGCGCGGCTACTCGGACAGCTACTCCGTCGAGGTCTCGTCGCCGGGCCTCGAGCGGCCGCTGCGCACGCCCGCGCACTTCGCGCGCCAGGTGGGGCAGCGGGTGGCCCTGAAGACCGCCGAGGAGATCGCCGGCAAGACCAAGTTTCGCGGCGAGGTGCTCGCCGCCGACGAGCGGGTCGTCCGCATCGCGGCCACGGGGAACGACGCCGCGCCGGTCGAGATCGCGTACTCCGAGATCGTCCGCGCAAACGTGATCGAAACAGAAACAGAGGGAGCTGGAAGATGAGCCAGGAGATCGTCGAGGCGGTTCGCGAGATCGAGCGCGAGAAGGGGATCGAGAGCGGGACGCTCGTCCAGGCCCTCGAGGATGCGCTGCTCGCGGCCTACAAGAAGACCCCGGGCGCGGCACGCCACGCCGTCGTCGAGCTCGACGAGCGGGGCGACTTCCGCGTCTACTCGATCGAGCTGCCGCCGGACCTGGAGGAGCGTCTGCTCGACGAGGCGCGCGAGCGGGCGCTCGAGGAGCTCGAGCGGCTCGAGGAGGAGACGGGCGAGCGGAACCACACGCTCCTCTCCGACGAGGACCTCGAGATCGCCTGGGACGAGGTGCCGGAGGAGCTGATCAAGCGCGAGGACGTGACGCCGGAGAACTTCGGCCGCATCGCCGCGCAGACGGCGAAGCAGGTGATCCTGCAGCGCATCCGCGAGGCCGAGCGCGCGATGATGTACGACGAGTACGTCGACCGCGTCAGCGAGGTCGTCACGGGCATCGTCCAGCAGGCCGGCGACCGGAACAACGTGCTCGTCGACCTCGGCAAGGTCGAGGCGCTGCTTCCGCGCTCGGAGCAGGTGGACGGGGAGCGCTACGAGCAGGGCTCGCGCATCAAGGCCGTGATCACGGAGGTTCGCTCGGGGACGAAGGGCCCGCAGGTGATCCTGTCGCGCCGCGACCCGGAGCTGATCAAGACGCTGTTCGAGCTGGAGGTGCCGGAGATCGCCGACGGGCTCGTCGAGATCCGCGGCGTCGCGCGCGAGCCGGGCTACCGCTCGAAGATCGCCGTCGAGTCGCACGCCCAGGGCGTCGACCCCGTGGGCGCCTGCGTCGGCCCACGCGGCTCCCGCGTCCGCATGGTCGTCTCGGAGCTCCGCGGCGAGAAGATCGACATCATCCCGTGGAACAACGAGCCGGCGCGGTTCGTCGCCAAGGCGCTCTCGCCCGCCCGGGTGCGCGAGGTGTACCTCGACGACGACAACCAGGAGGCGACCGTGGTCGTCCCGGACGATCAGCTCGCGCTCGCGATCGGCAAGGAGGGCATGAACGCCCGCCTCGCCGCGCGCCTGACCGGCTGGAAGATCGACATCACGAGCGACTCGGAGTTCGCGCAGCAGGAGGCCGAGGCGGCCTTCGGAGGCGACGGCGCCGAGGGCGAGGACTTCTCCGGCCGCTGCGCCGCGATCCTCTCGAACGGCAAGCGCTGCCCGAACGAGGCGCTGCCGGGCACGCGCTACTGCGGTCTTCCTGCCCACCAGGAGCTCGCGGGCAAGGAGGGCGAGGTGGCGAGGTGGCCGTCGTGGCCGTCGCGACGCCGGACGAGGTCGAGATCGTCGAGGCAGTCGAGCTCGACGAGTCCGGGGAGGACGCTGCCCCGCTCGACGCGACCGGCGCCGCGGGCCTCGAGCAGGTGCCGGACGCCGAAGTCGTCCACGCGCCTCCGGTCGAGGGGAGCGAAGACCCGGAGGGTCAGCGGATCTGAGTGGCGACCCCGATCAGGACGTGCGCCGGCTGCGGGCGGAAGTCGCCCCAGGCGGAGCTCGTGCGTTTTCACGCCCGCGACGGCGTCCTGACCGTGGGCTCCGGCGCGGGCCGCGGGGTCTACACGTGCCGCTCGCTAGCCTGCTTCGAGCGGGCGGCGACGCGGCGGCAGTTCAACCGCGTGCTCCGCACGAGCGTCCGAATCGACCCGACCATGCAGGCTCTCTACACTAGACCCCGATCAGATGGCGAACGGTAGACCCAACAGACCGATCAGACCCCGCGGCGGCGGCCCAGGCGGCCGCAAGCGGCGCGTGGTCATCGACAGCGGCAGCCAGCGGCCGCGCCCCGGCGACAACCGCCAGCGCGCCGGCGACCGTCAGGACGCGAAGCCGAAGGCGCAGCAGCCCGTCGCGGCGCCCACGGGTCCCGTCAGCGTCCCCTCGGGCGTCACCGTCCGCGACCTCTCGCAGGCGCTCGGCATCCCGGCGGCCCAGATCATCAAGATCATGATGGGCCTCGGCGAGATGGTGCAGATCACCCAGTCGCTCGCCGACGAGTCGGTCGAGCTGATCGCGGCCGAGGTGGGCCGCGAGGTGACGATCCGACACGTCGGCGAGGAGGACGAGGAGCCGGAGGTCTTCGAGGACGCCGAGGAGCTGCTCGAGGAGCGCCCGCCGGTGGTGACGATCATGGGCCACGTCGATCACGGCAAGACGACGCTGCTGGACGCCATCCGCGAGACGGCTGTGGTCGAGACCGAGGCGGGCGGGATCACGCAGCACATCGGCGCCTACCAGGTCGAGCGCAACGGTCGCAAGATCACGTTCATCGACACGCCGGGCCACGAGGCGTTCACCGCCATGCGCGCCCGCGGCGCGAAGGTGACGGACATCGCGGTGCTGGTCGTCGCCGCGGACGACTCGGTGATGCCGCAGACGCGCGAGTCGATCTCGCACGCGCGTGCCGCCGAGGTGCCCATCGTCGTGGCGGTCAACAAGATCGACGTCCCGAACGCGAACCCCGACCGCGTCAAGTCCGACCTCGCAGCCGAGGGCCTGCAGCCCGAGGAGTGGGGCGGGACGACCCAGTTCGCCGAGGTGTCGGCGAAGCAGAAGCTGAACCTCGACGAGCTGCTCGAGAAGATCCTGCTCGTCGCCGACATCGAGCTCGCCGAGAAGGCGAAGGCCAACCCGAACGCCGAGGCGTCCGGCCCGATCATCGAGTCGCGGCTCGACGTCGGCCGCGGCCCGGTCGCGACGATGCTCGTCCAGCGCGGCACCCTCAGGGTCGGCGACTCGATCGTCGCCGGCGACGCGTGGGGCCGTGTGCGAGCGCTGCAGGACTATCGAGGCGAGAAGCTGAACGAGGCCCGGCCGGGCGACCCGGTCGAGATCCTCGGCTTCGGCGCGCCGCCGCCTGCGGGCGAGCTGGCGCGCGTCGTCGAGAACGAGCGTCGCGCCCGCGAGCTCGCGAACCAGCGCGGCGAGCGGCTGCGCCGCGAGCAGCTGGCCAAGCGCACGCGCCGCGGCGTCTCGCTCGAGAGCCTCTTCACGCAGATGCAGGAGGGCCAGATCCAGGATCTGAACCTCGTCCTGAAGGGCGACGTGCAGGGCTCGGTCGAGGCGCTCGTCTCCGAGCTCGCGAAGATCGAGCACCCCGAGGTGCGGGTCAACGTCATCCATCAGGGGGTCGGCGGGATCACGGAGAACGACATCAACCTCGCCGCCGCGTCGGGGGCGATGGTGATCGGCTTCAACGTCCGCGCCTCCGTCGAGGCGCGCGCGCTCGCCGAGCGCGAGGGCGTGGAGATCCGCCAGTACCGCGTCATCTACCAGCTGACGCAGGAGATCGAGCAGGCGCTCGTCGGCATGCTCAGCCCCGTCGAGACCGAGGCGATCCTCGGCGAGGCGGAGGTGCGCGCGCTCTTCAAGGTCTCGCGGCTCGGGACGATCGCCGGCTGCATGGTCACGAGCGGCGTCGTCCGCCGCAACGGCCAGGTGCGCGTCTTCCGCGACGGAGCCCGGATCTACGAGACGACGATCGCGCAGCTGCGGCGCTTCAAGGACGACGTGCGCGAGGTGACCGAGGGCTTCGAGTGCGGCATCCTCCTCGACGGGTTCAACGACCTGCGCGAGGGCGACGTCTTCGAGATCTACGAGACGCGCGAGGTCGAGCGCACGTCCCTCGACGAGGCGCCCACGGCGGCCGCGACCGCCGCAGCCGCCGACGAATCCTGAGCAGTACCGGTTTCGTCGGCATCCTCTCGGTCGAGCTCCACTTTCCCGAGTCCGGCTCGCTGAAGGCGAAGCGCAGCCACGTGAAGTCCGCGAAGGCGCAGCTCCAGAACCGCTTCGGCGCGGCGGTCGCCGAGGTGGCCTTCCACGAGCTGTGGCAGCGGTGCCGGCTGACCGCCGCGGTCGTCGCGCGCGAGCCCGGCGACGCGTTCCGGCTCCTCGACGAGGCCGAGCGCTGGCTGCACGGGCAAGAATGGACCGTCGTGTCCGCCGAGCGGGAGCTGGTGAGCCTCGATGACTGAACGGATGCGGAAGGTGAACTCGGCGGTGCGCGACGTGCTCGCGGAGGCGGTCGGGGAGCTGAAGGATCCGCGGATCGGCTTCGTGACGGTGACCGGCGTCGTGACGACGCCCGACCTGCGTGAGGCGACGGTCTACGTGAGCGTGCTCGGCTCGGAGAAGCGGCGCGTCCGGACGCTCGCGGGGCTCACGGCCGCCCACGGCGTCCTCCAGGCCCGGATCGCACGGGAGCTCCGCCTGAAGCGGACTCCGACGCTGGCCTTCGCATACGATCCGACCGTCGAGCGCGGCGTGCGCATGACCCAGCTGATCGACGAGCTCGCCCCGGACTCCGCCCTCGATTCCGCCTCCGACTCAGCCTCACTCGATGCCGCAGACGAGCCACCAGACTGATCTGACCGCGGTTGCGGACGCGATCCGCGCGAACGACCGCTTCTGCGTCACGAGTCACGAGAATCCCGACGGGGACGCCCTCGGCTCACTGCTCGCCACGCACCGGGGCTTGCTCGAGCTCGGGAAGGATTCGCTGATGGTGCTGGCGGGCGACGCGCCGCTGCCGGCGGAGTACCGGTTCCTCGAGCTCGGCGACGTGCGGCGCGAGTGGCCCGACGACATCGAGGCGCGCGTCCTGCTGGCCGTCGACTGCGCGCAGGCGGACCGGATCGGGCCGGCGCCTCCGACCGAGCGCGCGAAGCTCGTCCTCGACGTCGACCACCACCACGACAACACCCGCTTCGGCGACGTGAACCTCGTCGTGCCGGACGCGTCGTCGACCGCCGAGGTCGTGCGCGACGTCCTCGCGGAGCTCGGCGTTCGGCTCACGCCGCTGATCGCCGAGGCGCTGTACGTCGGCCTCGTCACGGACACCGGCCGGTTCCAGTACACGAACACGACGCCCAAGGCGCTCCGGCTCGCGGCCGAGCTCGTCGAGGCGGGGGCGGACGTGAAGCGCGTCTTCCGCGGCGTCTACGAGTCGGTCCAGTTCGCGAAGCTGAAGCTGCTCGCACGCGTGCTCGAGCGCGCCCAGATCTTCGAAGGCGGGCGCCTCGTCGTCTCGTACCTGCTGCGGGACGACTTCGACGAGGTCGGAGCCGAGGAGCCGTACTCGGAAGGGCTGATCGACTACCTGCGCGCAGTGGAAGGGGCCGAGATGGCCGCGCTGATCCGTCAACCGCCGCGGGACGAAGGCCCGGCCGCCCGCGTGTCGCTCCGCGCGAACGCGGACGAGCTCGACGTCTCGGCCATCGCTCGCAAATCGGGCGGCGGCGGGCATCGGCAGGCGGCGGGGTTCTCGAGCGAGGGGACGATCGACGAGATCACGACGTTCATCCGCCGGGAGTTCGCGGAGGCCAGTGCCGCCGCGCGCGCTTGAGCCGGCGGGAATCGTCCTCGTCGACAAGCCGGCGGGGCCCTCGTCGTTCGCGATGGTCGCGGCGCTGCGCCGCAGGACCGGCGCGCGGACCGGGCACGCTGGAACTCTTGACCCTTTTGCGACGGGATTGTTGCTCTTGCTGAGCGGCCGGGCGACTAGGTTGGCTGGACGCTTCCTCGGACTCGACAAGCGCTATCTCGCGGACGTCGACCTGACGTCCAGGACCTCCACCGGCGACCCGGAGGGGGAGGTTCTCGAGCGGCACGAGGCCCCGGAGGCACAGGAGCTCGAGCGGCGTGTCGCGGACCTCCGCGGTGAGATCGAGCTGCCGATCCCCGCCGCCTCGGCGGTGAAGATCGGCGGCGAGCGCGCCTACAGGCTGCACCGGAGGGGCGTCGAGGTCGAGATGCCGCTGCGGCGGTCGCGCGTGGACGCGCTCGACGTCATCGCGTATACGGACGGCGTCGCGAGCCTCGACCTCACCGTCAGCTCCGGCACGTACGTGCGCTCGATCGCCGAGGCGCTCGGCGGCCACTGCCGCACGCTCCGCCGAACCGAGATCGGCCCGTTCTCGGTCGAGGAGGCTGACCCCGAGCGGATCATCCCCGCCGAGGAGGCGCTCGCCCGGCTATGAGGGTCGCACGCACGCCCGAGGAGCTCGAGCGGCGGCCACGGGCGGTCGCGATCGGGACGTTCGACGGCGTCCACGTCGGCCATCGGCGCGTGATCGACGCCGCGGTCCAGGCTGGTCCGTCCCCGACGGTCGTCACGTTCCACCCGCACCCGCGCGGCGTCGTGCGCGGGAACCAGGTGGAGCTCCTGTCGACGCTCGAGCGGCGGCTCGAGCTGCTGGCTGACGCCGGCGTGGAGGAGACCCTCGTCGTCGAGTTCACCGCCGAGCTCTCGCGGCTCGAGCCCGAGGAGTTCGCCGAGGACTACCTGACCGCGATCGGAACAGAGGTGCTCGTGGCCGGCGAGGGGTTCCGCTTCGGTAGGCAGCGGCGCGGCGACCTGGACCTCCTTCGCGAGCGCGGAATCGACGCCCGAGCGGTCCCGTTCGTGGACGGCGTCTCGTCGTCCGAGATCCGCTCGCTCGTCAAGGCGGGCGAGGTGGAGCGCGCGGCCGAGAAGCTCGGGAGGCCGCCGGAGCTGGACGGCGTGGTCGTCGCCGGCGACGCGCGGGGCGGCCGGCTCGGCTATCCGACGGCGAATCTGCGCGTCGACCCGGACCTGCTCGTGCCGCGTTACGGGATCTACGCCGGCGAGACGCTCGGGCACCGGGCGGCGCTGTCGATCGGCGTCAACCCGCATTACGGCGGCTCGGAGCGCCGCATCGAGCCCTTCCTGCTCGACTTCGAGGGCGATCTCTACGGGCGGCGGCTGGTCGTCGAGCTCTGGACCTACCTCCGCGACGAGGCCGCGTTCGAGAGCGAGGAGGCGCTCGTGCAGCAGATCGCGCGGGACGTCGAGTCCACCCGGACGGCGCGCCGCCCGGTCTGACGCCGACGCGTCTGTGGAAAGACATGTGCCGGTCCGCGCAAGAAAGTGGCTCAGATCGGCATCTACCTGATCATGGAACGCGAAATGACGGACGTTGCCAGCCTCGTCGCCGCCGAGGCCGTCCACTGCCTCGACTGTGGAGAGACGTACTCGAAGCCGTCGGACGGCGGCACCGTCCGCGAGAACCCCGGCTGCCCCAGGTGCGGCTACCTCGGCTGGACCGGCGCGTCGATCCCGCTCATGAACGCGGAGCCCGGACGCCTCCGCTACGACGCGGGTCCGCTCCGGCCCCGCGTCGCCCGAGCGCACTGACGCCGCCGAAGTAATGGTGCTGCGTCGGCCAGCGGCGCACCTCGAGGCCGCGCGCCTCCAACGTGGCGATCGCCTCTTCGTGCACCCCCGGCTCGGCGTTCACGGTGGTGCCGACGGGGTGGAAGCGTGGCCGGTCGATCGCCTCTTGCGGCTCCAGCTCCTCGTGCAGGATCCCCGCCGCGACGCCGACGAGCGCGGTGCGGAGGCGCGTGCCGCCGGCGGCGCCGATCGCCACCGCGAGGCCCTCCTCGTCGAACGCGAGCGTGGGGGCCATCATCGAGCCCATGCGCTCGCCGGGCCGTAGCTCGCCGCGGACGAGGTCCGTCTCCCCGAGCATCGAGTTCAGATGCGCGTCGAAGCCGGGCAGCCAGTCGCCGGAGCCGAGCCCGAGGCTCGTCGTCAACACGCACGCCGAGCCTTCGGAGTCGACGACGCAGAGGTTCGTCGTGTGCCCCTCCGGGCCGCCGGCGGTCAGCGCGTCGACGAGCGCCACGGCGCGGTCGGGCTCGCCGTCGTAGGCGCGCAGCGCCGCGAACGACTCGGGCACCCCGGAGAGACCGCCGCGCGTCGAAAGCCGAGCCCCCGCGAACGGCACCTCGACCGGCTTCGACCAGACCGCGAAGTAGAGGCGGAGGTCGTCCGCCGTGACGGCACCGCCGCGCTCGGCCATCAGCCCCAGGAGCGACTCGGCGAGGGTTCCCTCGTAGACGGAGCGCGCACCCTCCGCGGCCAGCGTCTCCAGCGCCGCCACGAGACCCGGCTGGCGGAGCGTGTCGCCGGAGCCGAGCAACTGCCCGCCCGGCGCGTAGATGGTCGCACCCTCGCGCATCGTCATCACCGGCTCCAGCATCCGCAGGCACGCGGCGTGCGCGGGGAGGAACGGAACACCGTCTCGGGCCAGCCGGAGGGCCGGCTCGACGAGCCGGTCCCAGGGCAGGCGCCCATAGGAGAGCCAGAGCTCCTCGAGCCCGGCCGGCACGCCGGGCACGCCGCACGATGCGGCCCCGACCGCGTAGTGGACGAGCTCCTCGCCGAACGGCACCTCGAGCTCGTCCATGGCGCTGCCGGATCCCGACGGGACCGCCACGAAGCAGTCGAGGTTCTCGATCGTGCCCGCCGACGCGTCGTGGTAGATCGCGTGGCCACCGCCGAGCAGCCCCGTCATCACCGTCTCGGCGACGCATGACGCGAAGCAGGCCGCGACGGCGGCGTCCGCCGCCGTACCGCCTTCCTCGAGGATCTCCGCGCCGGCCTCCGCAGTGGCGGGGTGCCCGGCCGCAACCGCAGGCCTGATCATGGGTTGCTACCCTACTGCGCGACCCGATCTCGGCCGTGCGCGGCGCTTCCATCGCGGCGGCGGGGATCCGGGGGACATCGACAGAGGAGGCTCATGGCCCTCACGAAGGAAGCGAAGCAGGAGATCATCGGGAAGCACGGCCGCACGGATGCGGACACCGGCTCGCCCGAGGTGCAGATCGCGATGCTCACGACGCGCATCAACCAGCTGACGGAGCATCTGCGCACGCATCCGAAGGACCACTACTCGCGGCGCGGGCTCCTGAAGCTCGTCGGCCGGCGGCGGCGGTTCCTGAACTATCTCCAGCGGGAGAATCTCGAGGGCTACCGCGCCCTCATCAAGGAGCTCGGCCTGCGCCGCTAGCTCCAAGCCACCGCGGGGGGTGGAGATTTGGATGAGCCCCGGCCCCCGGGGTTGACCCAAACCTCCACTCCCCGAAATCGAAGTAGCAGAGTGGAGGAACGGAATGAATCCAGCAGGTGAGCCGATCACGGTCAACGTGACCGTCGGCGGCAAGGAGATCACCTTCGAGACCGGCAAGCTCGCCAAGCAGGCGGACGGCGCGGTCGTGGTGCGCTCGGGCGAGACGATGGTGCTCGCCACGGCCCAGGGGCGGACGGAGGCGCGCGAAGGCGCGGACTTCTTCCCGCTCACGGTCGACGTGGAGGAGCGCATGTACGCCGCCGGGAAGATCCCGGGCGGCTTCTTCAAGCGTGAGGGGCGCCCCACCGAGCGGGCGATCCTGACCGCACGCATGATCGACCGCCCGATCCGGCCGCTGTGGCCGAAGGGCTTCAAGAACGAGGTGCAGTGCATCGGCACCGTGCTCTCGGCGGATCTCGTCATCCCGCACGACATCCTGGCGATCAACGGCGTCTCCGCGGCGCTCGTGATCTCGCCGCTGCCGTTCTTCGGCCCGATCGGCGCCGTCCGGATCGGCCTGATCGACGGCGAGCTCGTCGTCAACCCGACGCTGCCCGAGACCGAGGAGAGCTCGGAGCTCGACCTGATCGTCGTGGGCACGAAGGACGGCCTGACGATGGTCGAGGCCGGCGCGAACCAGGTGCCCGAGGACAAGCTCCTCGAGGCGTTCGACCTGGCGCACGGCGAGATCACGAAGCTGTGCGACGCCCAGGAGGAGCTGCGGGCGAAGGCCGGCAAGCCGAAGTGGCTCGACGTCTCGATGGTCGACGAGCTCCTGAGCGCCCACGGCCACGCGATCTGGGAGCGGATCCAGCAGCACGGCCTGCGCGAGGCCGGCGCGATCGTCGACGAGCTGCAGGAGCAGCTCGCGCCGCCGCTCTCGATGGACTCCACCCAGGAGGACATCATCCGCCAGCTGCAGGTCCGCTCGGCGCTCCAGCTGGTGCTCGAGAAGCAGCGGCTCGCCGCCGTCGAGGCTTCCGTGCGGGAGCAGTTCGAGGCCGACCTCCGCGCCTTGACGGACGCGGAGCAGGATCCGAAGGAGCTCCGCTCGGCGAAGCGCCAGCTTCTCTTCGACCGGATCGTCGAGACCGTGGAGCTGCCGTTCCCGGTCGGCCCGGCGACCGGTCGAGGGCGAGGGCCCGACCGTCAAGGACCAGCTGACGAAGCAGTTCGTCAAGCGGGCGGCCGAGGCGATCTACAAGGACCTCGTCCGCAAGAAGATCGCCGTCGAGAAGCGGCGCCCGGACGGCCGCGACCCGGAGGAGATCCGCCCGATCGTCTGCGAGGTCGGCGTCTCCCCGCGCACGCACGGCTCGGCGCTCTTCACCCGCGGCCAGACGCAGATCATGTCGCTCCTGACGCTCGGCACCGCCAAGGAGGGCCAGCGGATCGACGATCTGTCGCTCGAGACCGACCGCCGCTACATGCACCACTACAACTTCCCGCCCTACTCGGTCGGGGAGACGGGCTTCATGCGGGGCCCGAAGCGGCGCGACATCGGGCACGGTGCGCTCGCGCAGCGGGCCCTCGAGGCGGTCATCCCGCCGGCCGAGGAGTTCCCGTACACGATCCGCGTCGTCTCGGAGACGCTCGAGTCGAACGGCTCGTCGTCGATGGGCTCGGTCTGCGGCTCGACGCTGTCGCTGATGGACGCCGGCGTCCCGATCAAGGCGCCCGTCTCCGGCATCGCGATGGGCCTCGTCAAGGAGGGCGACGATCACGTCATCCTGACCGACATCCAGGGTGCGGAGGATCACCTCGGCGACATGGACTTCAAGGTCGCCGGGACGCGTGACGGGATCACCGCGCTCCAGATGGACATCAAGATCACGGGCGTCACGCGCGAGATCATGCAGACCGCGCTCGAGCAGGCGAAGCGGGCGCGCGAGTTCATCCTCGGCAAGATGCTCGAGGCGATCCCCGAGCCGCGGACGGAGCTGTCGCAGAACGCGCCGCGGATCTCCACGGTGAAGATCAACCCCGAGTACATCGGGATGGTGATCGGCAAGGGCGGCGAGACGATCCGCGCGCTCGAGGCCGACTACGACGTCCAGATCGACATCGAGGAGGACGGGACGATCCTCATCTACGCCACCGACGGGCTCAAGGCGGAGGCCGCGATCAACGCGGTCAAGGCCCTGACGAAGGAGCCGGAGGTCGGCGACCAGTACACGGGCAAGGTGGTCAAGACGACCGACTTCGGCGCCTTCGTGGAGCTGAAGAAGGGCACGGACGGCCTGCTGCACGTCTCGAACGTCGGCCCCGGCCGCGTCAACCACATCGAGGACGTGATCAGCCGCGGCGACCTGCTCGACGTGCTCGTGCAGGAGGTCGACAAGGCGCGCGGCCGCATCGGCCTCAAGCTCGTCGCCAAGCACGAGAACGGGTCGATGGTCACCCCGGAGGAGCTCGTCGAGCGGGCGAAGGACGCCCCGCCGCGCGAGCCGCGCGAGGATCGGCCGCGCCGGGACGGCGACCGCCGCGGCGGGCGCGGCGGCCGTGGCGGCCCACGCCGCGACCGCGAGGAGACACGGTCCGAATAGCACGGCTCCGGTAGCTCCGGGCCGCGTTAAGGTCGAGTGAAGGGCGGGGGAGACCCCGCCCTTTCTCGTTCCGGCGGCGTCATATTCCGGCGATGACGCTCGCTCGGCTCTCGCTTGCCGCGTTGCTGGTCGCCCCGGTCCGGATCGCGCTCGGGCTGGTGGGCCTGGGGATCGCCGTCGCGCTCGACGAGGACGGCCGGTCGGCCGTGCTCGCCTTCGCGATCGGCGCGTTCGGGACGGCGTTCGCCCTCGTGGCGGACCGGCGCGGCGGCATCCTCGCGCAGCGCTCGGAGCCGGAGCCGGCGCCCGCCGACGCGTCGTTCGAGTCGCGGCTCATGCTCGTGCGCAAGGCGATGATGCCGAGCACAGTCGGCGTGTCGGTGCTCGCCGCGATCGCCTTCGCCGCGGGCCAGCCGGGACTCGGTGCGCTGCTCGCGGGCGCCGTCGCCGGGATGGGGCTCACGTCGCTCTTCTACGGCGCCGTGACGACGGCCCGGGAGCGGGCGAGCGGCGCCGCGCTCTACCTCGACCGGCGCGAAGGGCGCCTCTACACGGGTGCGCCTCGCTAGCCTGTTGCTCGCCGTCGCAGTCCTCGCCGGCTGCGGCGGCACCGCACCGCTCAAGGCCGAGGGCCCCTTCGGCAGCGGCGACGACCAGGTCTGGTACGTCAAGCCGCACGGAAAGCCGCGCGCCGTCGTCGTGCTCCTGCACGGCCTCTCGCGGAAGACGACGCTCGACTTCCGGCCGTGGCTCCTGCACCTCGCCGCGGAGGGCGACGCGGCCGTCTTCCCGCTCTACGAGGCCGACCCGCCGGCGGGCGACGCGCGCGACCATGCCCTCGCCGGGCTGCAGACCGCGCTCCACCGGCTCGGCGACCCGAAGGTCCCGATCGTCCTCGTCGGACATTCCCGGGGCGGCCGCCTCGCCGTCGAGCTGGCGGCCGTGATGCCCGCGAAGAAGCTGCGGGCCTCGGCGGTCGTCGCCATCTTCCCGGGACGGATCAACCCCGCCTTCGAGCCGCCGACGGACTTCTCCAAGCTGCCGTCGCCGACGAAGATCTGGATCCTCGTCGGCGAGGAGGACGAGGACGTCGGGAGCGCGGGCGCCGTCGAGCTCTTCGAGCGACTCCACGCCTTCGGCTTCCCGTCGGAGAACGTCATCCCGGTGAAGGTGCGCTCTCGGCCGGGCTTCCATGCGACGCACATGTCGGTCTACGACACCTCCGCGCAGGCGCACAAGGTCTTCTGGGGGCGCGTCGACCGGATCGTCGACGACCTGAACAAGTAGGGGCGGTTACGATCGCCCCGTGCAGACCTCCGTCCTGACCGAGCTCGACACCGGCGAGCGGGTCGTCTCCGAGATGCTCGACCACGTCCGCTCGGTGGCGCTCGGATTCTGGATCGGCGCAGGATCGCGCGACGAGACGGACGCGAAGGCCGGCGCGTCGCATTTCATCGAGCACCTGCTCTTCAAGGGGTCGGAGCGGTACACGGCGCTCGAGATCGCCGAGATCTTCGACGGGCTCGGCGGCGAGCTGAACGCCGCCACCTCGCGCGAGCACACCGTGCTCTACGCGCGGATCCCGGACGAGCACCTCGAGACTGCGCTCGACGTCATGACCGACATGGTCTTCTCGCCGCGGTTCGCCGAGCTCGACGCGGAGCGCGCCGTCGTCCTCGAGGAGATCGCGATGTACGAGGACACGCCGCAGGAGCTCGTGCACGACCTGATCGCCGAGGCGGTGTTCGGGAAGCACCCGCTGGGGCGGCCGGTGATCGGCACGGCGGAGGTGATCTCGACCGTCTCGGCACGCGCGCTCGCGTCGTACCACCGGCAGATGTACGCCCCCGGCAACGTCGTCCTCGCCGCCGCGGGTCACGTCACCCACGAGCGGCTCGTCGCCGGGTTCGAGGCGAGCCTCGCCCGCCGCACGCCGCCGCCGGAGCCGGAGCCGAAGCGCCACCACCGGGCGCCGCTCGTGCGCCCGCCCGCGCCGGGGCTCCGCTTCCAGCCGAAGGAGACGGAGCAGTACCACGTCTGCATCGGCGCCCCCGGGATCGCACGCAGCGACCGGCGGCGGTTCGCGGCGTCGATCCTGGACGCGATCCTCGGCGGCTCCGCGTCGTCACGCCTCTTCCAGGAGATCCGCGAGAAGCGCGGGATGGCGTACGCGGTCTACACGTTCCTCTCGCAGTACACCGACACGGGCCAGATCGGGATCTACGTGGGCACGCGCGAGGACAACCTCGACGACGCGCTCGCCATCACCGCGGAGCAGATCGCGGACATCGCCGCCGGCAATCTCCGCGAGGCGGAGCTGGAGCGGGCGAAGGAGAACCTGAAGGGAAGGATCGTGCTCTCGATGGAGTCGACGGCGACGCGGATGAGCCGGCTCGGCAAGTCGCTGATCACCGACTCGGAGATCCTCTCGCTGGACCGGATCGTGGACGAGATCGACGCCGTCGAGCCGGAGGTCGTCTCGGAGCTCGCGGCCGTCCTGCTGGCGCCGGACCGGCTGTCCGTGGCCGGGATCGGCCCGACCGAGAAGCGCTTCGGCGCCGCGGTCGAGCGCATCGCGCCCGGTCTCGTGGCGCGGGCGGCCGCGTGAGGATTCTGCTCAACGGGCGGCGCGGGAAGGTCGGCGCCGCGATCGCCCCGCGGCTCGAGGCGGCGGGGCACGAGCTGGTGGACGGGCTCGGAGCTGCCGAGGCGATGGTCGACTTCACGCGCCCGGACGCCGTGGTCGCCAACGTGCGGGCCGCGGTCGAGGCGGGCATCCCGTCCGTGGTCGGGACGACCGGGGCCGACCTCGCGGAGGTGGGGGAGGAGGCGAAGGCGCGCGGCGTGCAGGTGTTCGCCGCGCCGAACTTCGCAATCGGCGCCGTGCTGATGATGCGCCTCGCCGCCGAGGCGGCGGCCGTGCTGCCGCGGGCGGAGATCGTGGAGCTCCACAACGAGGCGAAGGTGGACGCCCCGTCCGGCACGGCGCGGGCGACCGCAGAGCTGATCCCCGGCGAGGTGCCGATCCACTCGGTGCGCCTCCCGGGCCTCGTCGCACACCAGGCGGTGCTCCTCGGCGGCGAGGGGCAGCTGCTGACGATCCGCCACGACGCGTACTCGCGCGAGGCGTACGCGCCCGGCGTGCTCCTGGCGCTCGAGCGGCTGCGCGAGCTGCCGCCCGGGCTGACCGTCGGGCTGGACGCGCTGCTCTGACCTTGCTGCTCTGGCCCTGCTGGTCTGAGCGTGCTGCTCTGGCCGTCGCGGTCGGCTTGCTCCTCCGCCCCGACGGCGACGGCCCGCAAGCGGGAGAAAACGTCTCGCAATCGTCTCAGCTGCGTGCGGCTCGTCTCGGTAGCATCGATCGCGAGGGCGGAGGGAACGCGGCCCCACCCAGAGGGTGGGGGTGCGGCCGGGCGGCAGGCCCACGGCATCCCGCGGCGTAGACTGTCCTGATGCTCGGATCCATCCTGACCGCGATCGTGACGCCGTTCCGCGCGGACGGGTCGATCGACTTCGACGCCTTCCGCCGGCTTGCGCGGCACCTGGTCGAGAACGGATCGGACGGGGTCGTGGTGGCGGGGACGACGGGTGAGAGCCCGACGCTCGCGCGACGACGAGCGGCTCGAGCTCTTCCGCGTCGCGGTCGACGAGCTCGGCGGTCGGGCGAGCATCGTCGCCGGCACGGGCACGTACTCGACGCAGCACTCGGTGCACCTGACCCGGGCGGCGCACGAGCTCGGGGTCGACGGCTTCCTCGTCGTCACGCCGTACTACAACAAGCCGCCGCAACGCGGGATCGTCGAGCACTTCAAGGCCGTCGCCGCGGAGAGCGACCGGCCGATCGTCGCTTACAACATCCCCTCCCGCGTGGTCGTCAACATCGAGCCGGAGACGATCACCGACCTGGCCGACATCCCGACCGTCGAGGCGGTCAAGCAGGCCAACGGCGACCTCGACCAGGCGCGTCACATCGTCGACACGGGGCTCGACCTCTATGCGGGCGACGACGCGCTTCTCCAGCCGTTCCTCGAGCTCGGCGGGCTCGGGGGCATCTGCGTGCACACGCACGTCGTCGGGCCGCAGGTCGCCGCGCAGGTGCGCGCCTGGGGCGAGCGCGACCGCGACCGCGCACGCGAGATCGACCGCGAGCTGGCGCCCGCCTACGACCTGCTCGGCATCCAGGTGAACCCGATTCCGATCAAGGCCGCGCTCAACCTGCTCGGGCACGAGGTCGGCGGCTATCGCCTGCCACTCGTGCCGCCGACTGAGGACGAGCTCGCGCGCGTCCGCGACTGCCTCGACCGGCTGGGACTCCTCGTCCCCGCCTAGACTCCGAAGGTGGCCGACACACTCCGGATCATCCCCCTCGGCGGCCTCGGCGAGGTGGGCAAGAACTGCACGGTCTTCGAGCTCGGCGACGAGCGGATCGTCGTCGACTGCGGCCTCGCCTTCCCGCGGGACGAGCACCTCGGCGTCGACCTGATCCTGCCGGACTTCTCGTACCTCGTCGACGCCGGGCATGTCCGCGCCGTCCTGCTCACTCACGCCCACGAGGACCACGTCGGGGCGCTGCCGTATCTCCTGCGCGAGGTCGACGTGGGCGAGGTCTGGGGCACGCGGCTGACGCTCGGCCTCGTCAAGTCGAAGCTCGACGAGCACGGGCTCCTGCGCGCGGCCGAGCTGCAAGGAGGCTGACCCGGCGGCGGGACCGCTGCAGCTCGGACCCTTCCGGATCGAGTTCGTGCGGATGGCGCACTCGGTCCCCGACACCGTCGGGATCTTCATCGAGACGGCGGCCGGCACCGTCTTCCACACGGCCGACTGGAAGCTCGACCACACCCCGGTGGACGGGCTGAGGACCGACGTCGGCAAGCTCGCGGAGCTCGGCAACCGCGGCGTCGACCTCTTGCTCGGCGACTCGACGAACGCCGAGCGGCCGGGCATGAGCGGGTCCGAGCGGCTCGTCGGCGAGGCCTTCCGGCAGATCATCCCGACGCAAGCCCGGGCGCGTGCTCGTCGCCAGCTTCGCCTCGAACGTGCACCGGATGCAGCAGGCGATCGACGTCGCCGTCTCGAGCGGGCGCAAGGTCGCGACGGTCGGCCGCTCGATGCGCAAGAACATGAACATCGCGCGGAACCTCGGCTACATCGACGTCCCCGACGAGGCGGTTGTGCAGCCGAAGAACCTCGACGACATCCCGGTCGAGAAGCAGCTGATCCTCTGCACGGGCAGCCAGGGCGAGCCGATGTCGGCGCTGACCCGGATCGCCTACAACGACCATCCGGCCGTCTCGGTCGAGCGCGGCGACACCGTGATCATCTCGGCGCGTCCCGTGCCGGGGAACGAGCTGCGCGTCCACGACGCGATCAACCAGCTGACCCGCCGCGGCGCCGAGGTGCTGCACGAGGAGAACGCGCCCGTCCACGTCTCGGGCCACGCGCGCGCCGAGGAGCTGCGCACGCTCATCTCGCTCGTCCGGCCGAAGAGCGTGATGCCGATCCACGGCGAGATCCGGATGCAGGCGGCGCACGCGCGCCTCGCCCAGGAGGGCGGGGTGCCCGCCGACGCGATCCTGATCGCCGAGAACGGCTCGGTCGTCGAGCTCGAGAACGGCCGGACGCGGATCACGGGCCAGATCGAGGCGGGCGTGACGTTCGTCGACGGGCTCGGCGTCGGCGACATCACCGACGTCGCGCTCCGCGACCGGCGCCACCTCTCCGAGGACGGCGTCCTGATCGTCGTGGCGACGCTGGCGGGAAACGGCGCCAGCGCGCCGGCCGAGCTGATCGCGCGCGGCTTCACCGCCGCGGACGACCTGATGGACGAGATGCGCAGCGAGGCGAATCGCGTGCTGCGCCAGCTGATCGGCGAGCAGATTACGGAGATCAAGCTGCTCCAGGAGCACATCCACGACGAGATCGGACAACTGGTCTACGACAGAACGGGCCGGCGGCCGATGATCCTTCCCGTGGTGGTCGAACTGTGAGCACGACCGAGCTCCGCCCCGACTGGGCGCCGGTGCTCGCCGAGCACGCGCAGGACGGCGTGACGGGACGCCGCCTGATCGCGCAACTCGCCGCCTGCGAGGTCTCCGCGCTGGCGTTCTGCCGGTTGCTCGAGCGCTGGGCGCGGGGTGAGGCGGCGCCGGGAACGGCGGGAGCGCGGCAGGCCGCCCTGCGCCGCGCGGCGGACCGCACCGAGACGGCGCTCTCCGGTCTCGAGCGGCCGCTCGGCCGCTACCTGCTCGAGCTCGAGGCGGACCAGGCCGAGGGCCGCTCCTGGTACGGCGAGCCGGGCGCCGCGGAGCTGGTCGACTGGGCGCCCGTGCTGGAGCGCGCAGGCGTGACGAGCTCGCCCGTGCGGATCGCGCAGGTCTACCTCGAGCTTGCCGTGCTGCTGCGGGCCCTCGAGGGCCTCGCCGCCTCGATCCGGGTCGGCCTGGAGATCGACCGGTCCTCGCTCTGGGCGGGATTGTTCGACCTGCGCGAGAACCTGCTGGGCCGGGCGCTCGACGACCTGCGCGCGATTGCCGCCTAGAGGCTTGAGGTGGAACTCGGGTGCGTGAGGGGATGGGCCAGACCAAGTAGTTCAGCCGGATCGGGCGCAGCGCGTAGCCGTTGCTACGGGCAAGCCCGATCCGGCTGAACTGCGCCGCGTCTGGCACACCAGCCGTGCGTGCCGGAGTTTCACCTCAAGCCTCTCGCGTCGGCATTCTCCATCCGGGCGAGATGGGCGCAGCCGTCGCCGCACTGCTCCCGCGCGAGGTCCTGTGGGCCTCCGAGGGCCGGAGCGGCGAGACGGCCGCCCGCGCCGCTCGATTCACGGACGCCGGCACGGTTCGGGCCCTTGTGGAGCGCGCCGACGTGATCCTCTCCGTCTGCCCGCCGCACGCCGCGGTCGACGTGGCGCGCGAGGTCGCGGGGTTCGGCTTCGCCGGGCTGTACGTCGACGCGAACGCGGTCTCGCCCGCGACGTCGGGGCAGGTCCGGGAGACGATCGAGGCCGGCGGCGGCCGCTTCGTCGACGGCGGCATCATCGGCGGTCCGCCCACGGAGCCCGGGACGAGGCTCTACCTCTCGGGCGCGGGCGCGGGCGAGATCGCCTCCCTGTTCGCCGGGTCGGCGCTCGACGCGCGCGTCCTCTCCGACCGCCCGGGTGACGCGTCGGCGCTGAAGATGGTCTACGCCGCCTGGTCGAAGGGCACGGCGGCGCTGCTGCTCGCGATCGTCGAGGTCGCGCGCGCGGACGGCGTCGACGCTGCGCTCCTTGCGGAGTGGCGCGAGTCGCTGCCCTACCTCGAGGAGCGTCTCGCGGGCGCGGAGCGCTCCGCTGCGAAGAAGGGCTGGCGCTGGATCGGCGAGATGGAGGAGATCGCGGACACGTTCGCGGCAGCGGGGCAGCCGGATGGATTCCACCGGGCTGCGGCCGAGGTCTACCGCCGCGGTGCACCGTGACGCCGCGGCTCGCGGTTGTCGGCTCGATCAACCTCGACCTCGTCGCCCGGGTGGAACGGCTGCCGCGCCCCGGCGAGACGCTGACCGGGGCTTCGTTCGACCGCTTCCCGGGCGGCAAGGGCGCGAACCAGGCGGTCGCGGCCGCCCGGCTCGGCGCCGAGGTGCGGATGGTCGGCAGCGTCGGCGACGACGCGATGGCCGAGGAGGCGTTGACCGGCCTGCGCGGCGCCGGCGTCGAGCTCGACCTCGCGGAGCCGGACGCGCCGACCGGCGTCGCGCTGATCCTCGTCGACGCCGAGGGCGAGAACGTGATCGTGGTCGCGCCGGGAGCGAACGGCGTCTCGCGCCCCGTGGACGTCGCCGGCGCCGACGGCGTGATCGCCCAGCTGGAGGTGCCGGACGAGGTCGTGCTCGAGGCGGCGGCCCAGGCGTCGTTCTTCTGCCTCAACGCGGCGCCGGCGCGCCCGATCGACGTCGAGCCGGATCTGCTCGTGGTCAACCGGCACGAGCACGAGGTCGTCTCGCGCGGGAAGCTCGTCGCGCTGACGCTGGGGCCTGAGGGAGCGGTGCTGCTGGAGAACGGCAAGGAGATCGCCCGCGCGGTCCCGCCGCGGGTCGAGGCCGTCGACGGCACGGCGGCGGGCGACGCGTTCACCGCCTGCCTCGTCGTCTCGCTCCTCGAGGGCCGAGACCGCGCCGAGGCGCTCGCCCGCGCGTGCGCCGCCGGTGCGATCGCCGCGTCGCGTCGCGGCGCGCAACCTTCCCTCCCCACGAGAGACGAGGTTGACGCGATACTCCGCGGCCTATGACCGCGGTGATCCTCGACTGCGACCCGGGGCACGACGACGCGATCGCGCTGCTGCTCGCCCTCGGCTCCCCGGAGCTGGAGCTGCTCGGCGTCACGACCGTGTCGGGAAACCAGACGCTCGACAAGACGACCGCGAACGCGATCCGCGTGCTCGAGCACGTCGACCGCGGCGACGTCCCGGTTGCGGCCGGAGCAGACGCGCCGCTCGTGCGCGAGCGCTTCGCGGCGGCGTACGTCCACGGCGAGACAGGGCTCGACGGCCCCGAGCTGCCGCCCGCGAGCGGAGGCCCCGTCGACTCGCACGCGGCCGACTTCATCGCCGAGCAGATCCGTGCGCGCGACGGCGCGGTGACGCTCATCCCGACCGGGCCGCTGACAAACGTCGCCCTCCTGCTCGCGCTCCATCCGGACGCGCGGCCCGAGCGGATCGTCCTCATGGGCGGTTCGATCGGCGAAGGGAACCGCACGCCCGCGGCAGAGTTCAACATCTGGGCCGACCCGGAGGCGGCGCGGCGGGTGTTCGAGAGCGGGATCCCGACGGCGATGATGGGGCTCGACGTCACCCACCGGGCGCTGATCGACGAGGCGGCGATCGAGCGCCTGCGCGGCGCCGGCCGGGCCGGGAAGCTGGCGGCCGAGCTGATGGAGTTCTACTCGCGCTTCCACAAGCAGATGTACCCGGAGCTCCGCGGCTCGCCGCTGCACGACGCCGTCGCCGTGGCGCACGTGGCGCGGCCGGGGCTCGTCCGGGTCGTGCCGGCGAGGATCAGCGTCGACTGCGGCTGGGAGCAGGGGAGAGGCCGGACGAACGTCGACACGCGAGGCCGAGCCGGCGCCGTGCTCGACAACGAGGTGGGGGTCGACGTCGACAGCGCCGCCTTCGTCGACCTGCTCGTCGAGCGCCTCGCACCGCTGTAGGCCGGTGAGCGCGTGATCGTCTTCGCGGCGATCGCGCCGCACGGCGCGCCGGCGCTCGACGACCCCGAGGGCGAGACGCGGCGGGGCTTCGAGGAGCTCGCGCGCCGGTTCGACGCCGCCGGGCCGGAGGCGACGATCGTCCTGACGCCGCACGGCCTGCTCGTGGAGGGCCACTTCGGCGTCGCCCTCTCCGGCCGCTACGAGGGCGACGTCTCGGAGTGGAGCGACTCCGGGATCGAGCTCGCCGTCTCCGGCGACCCGGTGCTGGCACGCGAATGCCTCGACGGGCTGCGGGCGGACGGCCTGCCGGCGGTCGGGTTCACCTTCGGCAGCTCGCTCGCCGACACGGCGACGATGCCGCTCGACTGGGGCGCGCTGATCCCGCTCTGGTTCCTGGGCGGCGACCGCGTGCCGGCGGTCGTCGTCACGCCGAGCCGCGACCTCCCGATCCGGGAGCACGTGCGCGCGGGCGCCGCCCTCGCGCGCGTCGCGGAGACGAGCGAGCAAGCGGATCGCGCTGATCGCCAGCGCCGACCACGGCCACGGTCACGCCCAGGACGGCCCGTACGGCTTCGCGCCGGAGTCGGCCGAGTTCGACGAGCGAGATCGTCGCGATCGTGCGCGAGAACCGGCTCGGCGACCTGCTCGCCCTCGACCCGGACTGGGTCCGGGCCGCGATGGCCGACAGCTGGTGGCAGCTCGCGATGCTGCACGGCGCGCTCGGGGACGCCTGGCGGGGCGAGCTGCTCTCGTACGAGGCGCCGACCTACTTCGGCATGCTCTGCGCCGCCTACACGAGGCAGGAAGAACCGGGTGCGCCGAGAAAGCGCGCACATGGCGAAGAAGAAGCCGGTCCAGTAGACCGCGCCCGAAGACGCCCGCCCGGGTCAAGAAGACGAAGCGCGGGCGCGGCGCCCGCTCGCATCACCATCCGGAGCTCTGGGGCCTCGGCCTGGCCGCGTTCGGGCTCTTCCTCGTCGCGACGCTCTGGGCCGGCTGGGACGGCGGCACCGTCGGCGGCGCGATCACGAGCACGACCCGCGACGCCTTCGGCGCCGGCGCCTATGTGCTGCCGGCCGCGCTCGTCGCCGTCGGCGGGCTGATGGTCGCGCGCAGCGCCCTCGTCGACGTGCGCCCGTTCCGTACGGGCCTCGCCGTCGCGGCGGTCGGGCTCGTCGTCACCCTCGCCGGGCACGGCGGCTACGCCGGAAGGGGCCTCGGCGGCGGCCTCGCGTCGCTCCTCGGCGCGACGGGGGCCATGCTCGTCGGGCTCGTCCTCCTGATCGCAGGCTTCCTCCTCCTCACCGGAGCCTCGGCGGGCGCGATCCTCCGCCGCGCCGGGCACGCCGTCCGCAAGAAGCCGCGTCGCCGCGAGCGCCTCCCCGCGCAGGGACCGCCGGAGCGTGTGCTCGCGCCCGAGCCGGTGCTCACGCCGCCCGTGGACGCCGTGCACGACTATCCCGACGTCGTGACCGAGAGCGGCGCGCCGCCGCCGCTCGTCACGCAGCTCAGAGAAGACGAGGACCTGCATGCGGAGGACGTCACCGAGGAGCAGGTCTCGCTCTTCGACGCGTTGCCCGCCCCCGCGCCCGAGTACAAGCTCCCCGACCGCGCGGTGCTCCGCCGCTCGAAGCCCGTCGAGAAGGCCGGCGACGGTGGCGCGCGGGTCGCGGACCTGCTGGTGCAGGCGCTCGGCAACTTCGGCGTCGAGGCGACGGTCGTCGGCCAGATCGCCGGTCCGCGCGTCACCCGCTACGAGCTGCAGCTCGCGCCCGGCACGAAGGTCGGGAAGGTCGCCGCGCTCAAGGACGACCTCTCGTACGCGCTCGCGACCACCGAGATCCGCATCCTGGCGCCGATCCCGGGCAAGCAGGCGGTCGGCGTCGAGGTGCCGAACCTGAGCCCGAACCTCGTCACGCTCGGCGACATCTACGACGACCTGCCGCAGACCGCCAGCCCGCTGTCGGTCTGGCTCGGCAAGGACATCTCCGGCGCCTCCGTGTGGACCGACCTCGCGCGGATGCCGCACGTCCTGATCGCGGGCACCACGGGCTCCGGCAAGTCGGGCTGCATCAACACGATCCTGAGCTCGATCCTGCTCCGCTCGAGCCCGGACGACGTGAGGATGATCCTGATCGACCCGAAGCGAATCGAGCTCAACTTCTACGAGTCGATCCCGCATCTGCTGACGCCGGTCGTCTCCAGCCCGAAGGAGGCGGCCGCGGTGCTCGCGAACGTCGTCGCCGAGATGGAGCGCCGCTACGAGCGGCTCTCGCAGGTGCGCGCGCGCAACCTCCCGGAGGCGAACCGCTCCTTCCGCAGGCGCGGCGAGCCGGCGCTGCCGTACCTGCTCGTGGTCATCGACGAGCTCGCCGACCTGATGATGATCAGCCCGCAGGCGGTGGAGGACGCGATCATCCGGCTCGCGCAGAAGTCGCGCGCGGTCGGCATCCACCTCGTGCTCGCGACGCAGCGTCCGTCGGTCGACGTGATCACGGGCATGATCAAGGCGAACGTGCCGTCGCGGATCGCGTTCGCCGTCTCCTCGCAGACCGACTCGCGCGTGATCCTCGACTCCTCGGGCGCGGAGAGCCTGCTCGGCCAGGGCGACATGCTCTTCAAGCCGCTCGGTACGTCGCGCCTGCAGCGCGTCCAGGGCGCGTACGTCAGCGAGGAGGAGGTCGCGCTCGTCGTGGAGCAGTGCCGCGTCCAGCGCGAGCAGGAGCTCGACGAGTCGCTGCTGGAGCTGCCCGAGGTCTTCGCCGAGGACGTGGACGACGACCACGGGGACTTCGACCCGGACGAGGATCCGCTCCTCGACAAGGCGATCGAGATCGTCGTCCTGAACCAGACCGCCTCGGTCTCACTGCTCCAGCGCCGCCTGCGCGTCGGCTACACGCGGGCCGGGCGGCTGATCGACATGCTCGAGCGGCGCGGGATCATCTCGCCCTACGAGGGCTCGAAGCCGCGCCGGGTGCTGGTCGAGGAGGCCGATCTGGCCCGCATCGCCACCCCGGCCGGCGACTGATCGAGCTGACCGGGCGCCCGTTTCCGGTGTAGCATCCTGCGACCCCGAGCAGGAGGAAGACACACGTGAAGAAGTCTCGTTGGCTGCCGCTTGCGGCCGTCGCGCTCGCGGCACGTGCTGGTGGCGTCGGTTGGGGCCTCGGCTCGTCATGCGGCGGCTGCGGCGAAGAAGCAGTTCAGTGCTTGTCTGGTCACCGATATCGGTGGTTTGAATGACAAGTCGTTCAACCATCTGGCCTATGTCGGTTTGCAGAAGGCGCAGACGACGGCGCAGGTGAAGGGTCGTGTGATTCAGTCGAAGTCGGCGTCGGATTACATCCCGAACCTGAGCACGTGTGCGCGCTCGGGCGCCGGGATCACGATCGGTGTCGGGTTCCTGATGACGGATCAGATGGACGCTGTGGCGTCGAAGTTCCCGAAGTCGAAGTTCGCGATCGTCGACGTGAACGTCTCCGATCTGAAGCACAAGCCGAAGAACGTGCAGGGTCTGCTCTTCAAGGAGCAGGAGGCCGGTTATCTGGTTGGGTACATGGCCGGCTTGTATGCGAAGGCGAAGGGGTTGACGGCGGTCAGCTCGGTTGGTGGGATCAAGATCCCGCCGGTCGATCGCTACATCGCTGGTTACCAGTACGGCGCCAAGAAGGCGTTTCCGGCTGTGGAGACGTTGAACGGCTATTCGCAGGACTTCGTCGACCAGGCGAAGTGCAAGGAGATTGCGCTCGATCAGATCGATAAGGGTTCGGGTGTCGTCTTCCAGGTGGCGGGTCAGTGTGGTCTGGGTGCGCTCGACGCGGCGAAGGAGAAGGGTGCCTTCGGGGTCGGCGTCGACGCTGACCAGTTCTATCTCGGCACGCACATCATGACCAGCGCGCTGAAGCGGGTCGACGTGGCCGTCTTCTCGGCGATCACGGCCGCTCAGAACAACAGCTGAAGACCGGGATCAACGCGATCTACGACGCGAAGAAGAACGGCGTCGGCTACGGCAAGGTCAGCCCGAAGATCCCGGCCGTCATCAAGACGAAGGTGGCCGCGCAGCTGAAGCTGCTCAAGGCCGGCAAGATCAAGGGCATCCCCCAGGCGGTCAAGTAGAACGCCGGGAGCAGTCTCCGTGCGAGGGGGCGGGGAACCGCCCCCTCGCGCGTTTTCTCGGCCGGCTATCCTCGCGGCGATGACGGCACTGCGGCTCCTGGCCGTGGCCGCGTGCCGTCGCGGTCCTCGCCTCCGGCTGCGGCGGGAGCGCCTCCACGGCCGACACGACCGCCGAGACGACGACCGTCTCGACGACCGAGGCGACCCCGCAGGACGGCGGCAGGCCGATGATCGAGCCGATCAGGGTCGGGCTCGTGACCGACATCGGCGGCCTGAACGACCGGTCGTTCAACCATCTGGCCTACTCAGGGCCTACTGCGCGCGGAGCGGGAGCTCGGCGTGCAGGGCCGGGTGATCACGTCGAAGGCGGCCGGCGACTACGTGCCGAACCTCTCGACGCTCGCGAAGCAGCGCTACGACCTCGTGATCGCCGTCGGCTACCTGATGGCGGACGCGCTCGACACGGTGGCGTCGCGGTTTCCCAGGACGAGCTTCGCGATCGTCGACTACTCGCAGAGCGATCTGAAGCACCGCCCGTCGAACGCCGAGGGGCTGCTCTTCAAGGAGCAGCAGGCCGGCTACCTCGTCGGCTACCTCGCCGCGCTCGTCGAGCAGCAGGACGCGGGCGCCGGGAAGATCTCCTCCGTCGGCGGGGTGAAGATCCCGCCGGTCGACCACTACATCGCCGGCTTCCGCGCGGGAGCACGGGCCGCCGACCCGCAGGTCAAGGCGCTCAACGGCTATTCGCAGGACTTCGTCGACCAGGCGAAGTGCAAGGAGATCGCGCTCGACCAGATCGCGCGCGGCTCCGGCGTCGTCTTCCAGGTCGCCGGGCAGTGCGGCCTCGGCGCGCTCGACGCCGCGAAGGATCGCAACGTCTGGGGGATCGGCGTCGACGCGGATCAGTCGTATCTCGGCCCGAACATCCTCACGAGCGCGATCAAGCGCGTCGACGTGGCCGTCTTCCGCACGATCGAGCAGGTGCGGAGCGGCAGCTTCTCCGGCGGCGAGGACACCGTCTTCGACGCGGCCTCGGGCGGGGTCGGGATCGGCCGGATCAGCCCTCGCGTCCCCGCGGCGATCGTCGACCAGGTGCGCCGGCGCGAGCAGGATCTCGTCGCCGGTCGCATCGGCCCGATCTCCGACACGGTTCGTTAGGCCAGACGCTCCGGGGACCGCTCCCGTTAGGATCCCGGCGCATGGCGGAGCCCCCCGTCCTCGAGCTGCGGAAGATCACGAAGCGGTTCCCCGGCGTCCTCGCGAACGACGCGGTCGACTTCGAGCTCCGCCGCGGCGAGGTGCACGCTCTGCTGGGGGAGAACGGCGCCGGAAAGTCGACGCTGATGAACATCGTCTACGGGCTCTACCACCCGGACTCGGGGGAGATCCTCGACAACGGCAAGACCGTCACGATCACGTCGCCCCGCCACGCGATCGAGCTCGGGATCGGCATGGTGCACCAGCACTTCATGCTCATCCCCGTGATGACGGTGGCCGAGAACATCGTCCTCGCGACCGAGCCGCGCCGGGCAGGCGTCCTGCTCGACTTCGACGCGGCGCGGAAGCGGGTGCAGGAGCTCGAGCAGCGCTACGGCCTGATGGTCGACCCGGACGCGAAGGTCGAGGCGATCAGCGTCGGCCAGCAGCAGCGGGTCGAGATCCTGAAGGCGCTCTACCGCGGCGCGGAGATCCTGATCCTCGACGAGCCGACCGCCGTCCTGACGCCCCAGGAAGCGAAGGAGCTGTTCGAGATCACCCGCTCGCTGCAGGCGCAGGGGAAGTCGATCATCTTCATCTCGCACAAGCTGAACGAGGTGCTCGAGATCGCCGACCGGATCACGGTGCTCCGGCGCGGCAAGCGCGTCGACACGATCGACGCCGCCGGCGCGACGGAGGAGAGCCTCGCTCGGATGATGGTCGGCCGCGAGGTGCTGCTGCGCGTCGACAAGAAGCCGGGGGAGCCGGCCGAGCCACTGCTCGAGGTGGAGAACCTCTGGGTCGAGGACGACCGCGGCCTCGATGCGGTCAAGGACGTCTCGTTCCAGGTGCGGGCCGGCGAGATCGTCGGGCTCGCGGGCGTCGACGCGAACGGCCAATCCGAGCTGATCGACGCGATCACGGGGCTCCGGCGCAGCAAGGAGGGGCGCATTCTCGTGGCCGGTCGCGAGTACCACAACGCGACCGCGCGGGAGATGCTCGACTCGGGGGTCGGCCACATCCCGGAGGACCGGCACCGGCGCGGCCTGGTCCTCGATTTCTCGCTCGCCGAGAACATCGCGCTCCACGACTACCGCAAGGCGCCGTACGTGAGGTGGGGCTGGCTCTTCCCGGGCCGGCTCGTCGCCCGTGCGCGCAAGCTGCTCCGGGAGTTCGACGTCCGCGGGGGAACGCCGCAGACGCCCGCGCGTGCGCTCTCGGGGGGCAATCAGCAGAAGGTGGTGATCGCGCGCGAGGTCGACCGCAACCCGCGGGTGCTGGTCGCCGCCCAGCCGACGCGCGGCCTCGACGTCGGCGCGATCGAGTTCGTCCACCGGCGGCTGATCGAGGAGCGCGACGAGGGTCGCGCGATCTTCCTCGTCTCGCTGGAGCTGGAGGAGGTCCTGTCCCTCTCCGACCGGATCCTCGTCATCTACGAAGGCGCGATCGTCGGCGAGTTCCCGCCGACGGCGACCGAGGAGGAGCTCGGCTTCGCGATGACCGGTGGTCGGAGGGAGGCAGCGTGAGCGAGACGACGCCGGCAGCCGAGCTGCCGCCGGGCGACGGAGACGTCCCGCCGCCGCACGCGCGCCTCGGCCGCTACTTCTCCGGGCACGTGGGCGGGATCGTCGTCCCGATCGTCACGACGCTGATCGCCTTCCTGATGGCGGGCCTCGTCGTGCTCGGGACCGGCAAGAACCCGCTCAAGGTCTACCGCGCGGTCTTCGACGGCACCGGCCTCAACTGGTTCTTCCCCTGGGTCGGCGGCGAGGAGCGCGTCACCGCGGCGCTGAACCTCCAGCAGACCCTGCTCTTGACGACGACGCTGATCCTGACGGGCGCTCGCGGTCGCCTTCGCGTTCCGCTGCGGCCTCTTCAACATCGGCGGCCAGGGCCAGTACTTCGTCGGCGCGTACTTCGCGGTCTGGCTCGGCGGCAACTTCGCGGGCATGGACAAGTTCTGGCACATCCTGCTCGTGGTCGTCGCCGGCTCGCTCGCCGGCGCGGCGTGGGCGGGGATCGCCGGGTTCCTGAAGGCGACCGTCGGGGCGCACGAGGTGATCTCGACGATCATGCTCAACTGGATCGCGATCTGGATCGGCAGCTACCTCTTCGGCCAGGGCGGGCCGCTCCAGAACAAGACGCAGCAGTTCGTGCCCGATCTCGGGCGACATCGCCGACAGCGCCAAGCTGCCCGTCTTCTGGGGCGACCCGCTGCTGCAGGGCCTGCACGTCGGCTTCTTCATCTCGCTCGCGGCGCTCGTCGTCTTCTGGATCGTCCTCAACCGGACGACTCTCGGCTACGAGGTGCGCGCCGTCGGCTTCAACCCCGAGGCGGCCCGCTACGGCGGGATCAACGTGGCGCGGAACTACTTCCTCGCGATGGCGATCTCGGGCCTCTTCGCCGGGCTGGCGGGCGCGCTCGACATCCTCGGCTGGCAGTTCCGGCTCGGCCAGGCGGACGTCCAGGCATCCACGATCGGCTTCATCGGGATCGCCGTGGCCCTGCTCGGACGGAACACCGCGGTCGGCGTCGGCTTCGCGGCGCTCCTCTTCGGGGCGCTCCTGAACGGGACGTCGGGCCGCCAGCTCGACCCGTCGATCTTCCGCCCCGATCTGGCCGGCAACCTGGCCCGGATCATCCAGGGGCTCGTCGTGCTCTTCGTCGGGGCCGAGACGCTCGTCGTCAGCGCGACGAAGTTCGGGCGGCGCGGGAAAGGAGCCGCCTCGTGAGCATCCCTGCGAGCCGCCGTCTCCCGCTCTGGAGCTCGACCTGGGAGCGGCGGATCGGCATCACCGGGATCGTGCTCGGCGCGCTCGCGTTCTGGCTGACGCTGCCGCCGCTGAAGATCCGCGCGTTCGAGTTCGGCGATCCTCTTCGGCTTGCTCTCGGTGATGTGCGGCATCTTCGCCGCCACGCGGGGCGAGCGCCGCCTCGGCTGGGGCGCGGTCGCCGCGGGCGTCCTCGGCACCGCCCTCGGCGTGCTGGCGACGCAGTCGAGCGTCGGCAACCTCGAGACGGTCGTGACCTGGTCGGCGCTCACCGCCGCGGCGCTGCGCTACGCGACACCGCTCACCTTCGCGGCGATCGGCGGCCTCTACTCCGAGCGCAGCGGCGTGGTCAACATCGGCCTCGAGGGGATGATGCTCGACCGGCGCCTTCTTCGGCATCTGGGCGGACGTCAAGGCCGACTCGTGGGTGGTCGGGCTGCTGGCGGCCATGCTCGCCGGCGGGCTGATGGCGCTTCTCCACGCCTTCTTCTCCATCCATCTGCGCGCCGACCAGATCGTCTCCGGCACGGCGATCAACTTCCTCGCGATCGGGATCACCGGCTATCTCTTCATCCAGCAGTTCGGCGACCTGGGGACGCCCGGCACGATCTCGCAGATCCCGGACGTCCACCTGAGCTTCCTCGACGGCGTCTACTTCATCGGGCCGGCGTTCGCGCAGCTGAACCTGATGATCTACGTCATGTTCGCGGTGCTGATCGCGACGTCGATCATCGTCTTCCGGACGCCGTTCGGCCTCCGTCTCCGCGCCTGCGGCGAGCACCCGCGCGCCGCCGAGACCGTCGGCATCTCCGTCTACAAGATCCGCTACATCGCGGTCACGCTCTCGGGCGTGCTCGCCGCGCTCGGCGGGGCGTACCTCTCGATCGGCTTCGTCCACTCGTTCAACGAGAACATGACGAACGGCCGCGGCTTCATCGGCCTCGCGGCGCTGATCTTCGGCAACTGGCGCCCGTGGGGCGCCTTCTCGGCCGCGCTCCTGTTCGGCTTCTCGAGCGCGATCGCCGACCGGATGCAGGCCTACAACGACTCGTTGCCGGGGATCGACGTCCTGATCCAGTCGCTGCCGTACGTCTTGACGCTGATCGCCGTGGCCGGGGTGATCGGCCGCTCGATCCCGCCCGCCTCCGTTGGCCGCCCGTACGAGAAGCAGTAAGCCCGCGCCGCCACCGCCTGCCCGGAGCGGCGCCGCCGTCGCCTCGGTCCTGCTCGGGGTGCTGGCCGTGCTCGCGCTGCCGGCGGCCATCGCCGCGTCCCAGCTGACCTCCTCGACGACGCTGCTCGAATCGATCGTCGTCGCCGTCCCCGCCGCGATCGTCCTCGGCCTGCTCGGCCTCCTCGCGGCGCGGCGCGGACGACGTACGAGCCGGAGGACGCTTCGGCCGGAGCGGATCGAGTCGACCCTCCGCTGGGGTCGCCGGCTGGCGGCGCTCGGCATCTACATCGGCCTGACCGGGGCATTCGCGCTGGCGTTCTACGCCGCGCTCAAGTCGGCGGAGTAGCCGCCCGGCGGCGCCTCGGCTCTCCAGGCGTCCCGACTACACTGTGCACCCGTGTTCGAGATCGGCAACAGCCTGCGCGAGGCGCGGCTCAGGCAGGAGCTCGACTTCAACGAGGTCGAGCGCCGCACGAAGATCCGCGGCAAGTACCTGCGCGCGCTCGAGGAGGAGCAGTTCGAGCTGCTCCCCGGCCCGACCTACGTCAAGGGCTTCCTCCGCACGTACGCCGACGTCCTCGGCCTCGACGGACAGCTCTACGTCGACGAGTACAACTCCCGCTTCGTCGTCGGCGAGGACGAGGCCGGCCTGCGCCCGCGCCGGAGCACGGTCCGGCAGAAACGCAACCGACGGCTGGAGTCGAACGTCGTGCTCGTCGCGCTCGCGGCGATCGCGCTGGTCACGGCGCTCGTGATCGGAGCCTGGAAGTCCGGCGGCGGCGGCGAGACGAAGCCGCAGTTCGACCGCCCGGCCGTGAAGGTCAAGAAGAGCTCAGTGCCGGCAACCGGCGTCCTGCTCGTCATCCGTGCGAAGGGCGGGAACTCGCTGCTCGAGATCCACGCGCGCCGCGCCGGCGGCCCGCTGCGCTACCAGGGGACGCTGCTGAAGGGGAGCGCGCCGCTCAAGCTCTGGGCGAAGCGCTTCTGGATCAACGCCGGTACGCCCGAGCATCTGGTCGTGACCGTGAACGGCAAGCGGGTGTCTCTCGGCGGCGGCGGCAAGCCCCGCGTGATCGAGATCGACCGCCGCGGCGTGCATCCGGCCTCCGCCACTTGACGCCTCCCGCGGACACGCGACCGAGAGTCGCCGTCGTCGCGAGCGGCACCGAGCTCGTCCGGGGCGACCGGCGCGACCTGAACGGCCCCTTCCTCGCCGGCGAGGTGCTGCGCCTGGGGCTCGAGCCCGCCCGGATCACCATCGTCGGCGACGAGCCCGAGGAGCTCGAGCGGGCGATCCGCGACGGTCTGACGCATGACCTGCTGCTGCTCTCCGGCGGGCTCGGTCCGACTCACGACGATCGCACGATCGAGCTGCTGGCGAAGGCTGCCGACGTCGGTGTCCACGTCGACCGCCGGCTCGAGGCGGAGATCGAAGGCGTCTCCCGGGCGGTGGCAGAGCGGCTCAAACGGCCGTACGGCGACTTCCGCGAAGGCGTCACGAAGCAGGCGACGGTGCCCGACGGCGGCATCTCTGTCGGCCTGGCGGGAACTGCTCCGGCGGTCGTCCTCGAGGCGGGCGACGCGGTCGCCGCCGCGCTGCCCGGGCCGCCGTCCGAGCTGCAGCGCCTGTGGCCGAACGTGCTGGCCTCCGAGCCGGTGCGGCGGGTGCTGGCGCGCGCGCGGATGCCCGAGCGCCGTGTGCTGCGCTTCTTCGGCGTCAGCGAGTCGACGGTCGCGCGCGCGCTCGCGGACGCGGGCGGGGACGGCGACGGCGTCGTCGCGACGATCTGCGCACGCGACTTCGAGATCCACGTCGACCTGTTCGCGGATCCCGGCGCCGAGGCTCGCGCGGACGAGCTCGAGGCGACGTTCCTGCGAGCCGATCGAGCGCCATCTCTTCGCGCGCGACGAGCGGCCGGTCGCGGAGCACGTCCTCGCGCTCTGCCGCGCTCGGGGCTGGACGCTCGCCACCGCCGAGTCGTGCACCGGAGGCCTCGTCGCGGCGCGGCTGACCGACGTGCCCGGGTCGAGCGACGTCGTCCTGGGCGGGATCGTCGCGTACGCGAACAGCGTCAAGGAGGCGGAGCTGGGCGTGCCGCGGGAGATCCTCGAGGCGCACGGGGCGGTGTCGCCGGAGAGCGCCGCGGCGATGGCGTCGGGCGCCCGCGCGCGGCTCGGGGCCGACGTCGCGGTCTCCGTGACGGGGATCGCGGGCCCGGACGGCGGCACGGACGAGAAGCCGGTCGGGCTCGTGTTCATCCACGCGGAGAGCCCCGAGGAGAGCCGCGGGATCGAGTTCTCGTTCCCGGGCGACCGCGCGTCGATCCGCAACCGGAGCGCCGTCGTGGCGCTGCACCTCGTGCGGCGGCTTCTGTCTCAGAATCGGCACAGAGACGAGTGAGCGCGGCCGCTAGCGTGGAGGGCGATGAACGACTTCGGCTCTTCTGCGGCCTCCGGCTCCCGGACGACCTCCTCGACGCGATCGTCGCCTGGCAGGCGACGAATCTGGCAGGGCGCGTTCCGGGCGGCCGGGTCGTTCCCCGCGAGAACCTGCACGTCACGCTCGCCTTCCTCGGCACCCGGCCGGCGGGCGAGGTGCCGGCGGTCGTCGAGGAGCTTCGTGCCGCCGCCGCCGCCGCGGGGCGCCTCCGTCTCAGCGTGGTCCGCTGGCGGGAGACGCGGAGCGTCGGCATGCTCGTCCTCGACGACGAGGGCGGTGCGGCGACCCGTCTCGCCGAGGATCTGCAGGAACGGCTCGAGCGGCTCGGGGTGTACCGTCGCGAGGGGCGGCCGTGGCTCCCGCACCTCACCCTCCTGCGCTTCCGCGACCGGCCCCGCCTCGCGGTCGAGTCGGCCGGTCTCGGGGAGCAGTTCGGCGAGATCGTGCCGTCCGACGCGGCTGCTTACCTGTCTCGGCTACGCCCCCAATCTTCGGGAGACCGGGGGGCGCAGTACGAAGTCCTCGAATCTGTACCGCTCAGCGGTTGAGACTAGAAGGGAAGGTTGATCGACGATGGATCGCGAGCAGGCTCTGGAGACCGCCCTCGGACAGATCGAGCGCAACTTCGGCAAGGGCGCCGTGATGAAGATGAGCGACCGGCCCCAGGTCTCGATCGGGGCCGTCTCGACGGGCTCGCTGTCGCTCGACCTCGCGCTCGGGATCGGCGGCCTGCCGCGCGGCCGCATCGTCGAGGTCTTCGGCCCGGAGTCGTCCGGGAAGACGACCCTCGTCTACCACGTGATCGCCGAGGCGCAGCGCCGCGGCGGCATCTGCGCGTTCATCGACGCGGAGCATGCGATGGATCCGAACTACGCGAAGCGGATCGGCGTCAACATCGACGACCTGCTCGTGTCGCAGCCCGACACGGGGGAGCAGGCACTCGAGATCTGCGAGCTGCTCGTCCGCTCCGGTGCGCTCGCGGTCGTCGCGATCGACTCGGTCGCCGCGCTGACGCCGAAGGCGGAGATCGAGGGCGAGATGGGCGACTCCCACGTCGGCCTGCAGGCGCGGCTGATGTCGCAGGCGCTGCGCAAGCTCGCGGGCACCCTCAACCGCACCGAGACGATCTGCCTCTTCACGAACCAGCTCCGCGAGAAGATCGGCGTCATGTTCGGCAACCCGGAGACGACGCCGGGAGGCCGGGCGCTCAAGTTCTACTCGTCCGTGCGCCTCGACATCCGCCGGATCGAGACGCTGAAGGACGGTGTCGAGGCCTACGGCAACCGCGTCCGCGTCAAGGTGGTGAAGAACAAGGTCGCGCCCGCCGTTCAAGCAGGCCGAGTTCGACGTCATCTACGGCCAGGGCATCTCCTGGGAGGGCACCGTGCTCGACTCCGGCATCGAGCGGAAGGTGGTCACGAAGTCCGGCTCCTACTTCAGCTTCGGCGACGAGCGCCTCGGTCAGGGCCGCCAGAACGCGACCGCCTTCCTGCGCGAGCACCCGGACGTGACGCAGCAGATCCTCACCGGGATCCAGGCCCAGCTCGGTGCAGACCATGTCGTCTCCGCCCGGCTGCTGCCGGCGACGGCGGAGCCGTCCGACGTCACCCCGGTGTCCGACAACCCCGTCACGGACGTCGAGGATCCGGCGGCCGGCCCCGAAGAGACGGAGCTCGAGGGCGCAGCCGTCGGGACCCGGGCGAGGGCGGGCAGGGCGTCCTAGGCAGAGGTCGTCCTAAACGAAGGGCGCTCCGGGCATGGAAGAGTCGGGCCGGTTGCGTGAGAGCGGTCAGCGGCCGCTCGACGTCGCAGTCCGCGCGCTCCGGCATCGTGATCGCGCCGCGGCGGACATCGAAGCGCGGCTCGAGCGCGCGGGCGTGGGGGAGGACGAGCGGCGCGAGGCGCTCGCGTCGCTCCAGCGCCTCGGGTACGTCGACGACGAGCGGTTCGCCGAGACGCGCGCCCGCGCGCTCGCCGAGCGCGGCCACGGCGACCAGGCGATCCGCCTCGACCTCGAGCGACAGGGCGTCGCGGCCGACGTCGCCGGCCGCGCGGTCGCGGCGCTCGAGCCGGAGCGCACCCGCGCGGAGGCGATCGTCGCGCGCCGTGGAGCGGGGCCCGCGACCGCGCGCCACCTGGCCCGCAAGGGGTTCGGCGAGGACGCCGTGGAGGCCGCCGTTGCGCGGCCTCTTTGAGAAGCGTTACGATGACGGAACTTCATCTCGCATTTTTCTCCTGCATAAAGACGTTTTCCGAAATCGGCACCGACGTTCCTGAACCCTTGAGACGCCCACGAGTTACTCCACGCGAGGCCAGAGGAGCCGTTCAGATCTAGGCTGAACGCTGGAATCAGGCCGTCCGGCCTGCCGTCGTACCGATCACGAATGCGCCCTGTGCGGGGAAGGAGCGCGCATGGTCGTCGGGATCGGGATCGTGATCGGAATGGCCGCCGGGGCCGCGGCGACGCTGCTGGGCCTCCGGGTCATCTCGGGCTCGCGGCTCGACGCCGCGCGCCGGACGCGTTCGCTTCTCCTCGCCGAGGCGCGACGCGAGGCCGAAGCAACCCGGCGCGAGGCGCAGATCGAGACGCGCGAGCAGTCGGTCAAGCTCCGGGCCGAGATCGAGGAAGAGGTTCGCGAGCGCCGCTCCCAGATCGGGAAGATCGAGGAGCGCGTCATCTCCAAGGAAGAGGAGATCGACGGCAAGCTGACGGAGATCACGCGCCGCGAGCAAGGCATCGCGGACCGCGAGATCCATCTCAAGCAGCTCCAGGACGAGTTCAAGCAGACGAAGGACCTCGAGCTGCGCGAGCTCGAGCGCATCTCGGGCCTGACGACGAACGAGGCGAAGCAGCACGTCCTGGACGAGGCGCGCGAGCAGATCCGCCACGAGCTCGCACGGCAGGTCCGCCAGATGGAGGAAGAGGCGCAGACAGGAGGCTCGCCGGCGCGCGCGCAACCTCGTCGCCGACGCCCTCCAGCGCGTCGCCGCGAGCCACGCCGCCGAGACGACGGTGACGCTGCTCGAGCTCCCGTCCGACGACATGAAGGGACGCATCATCGGCCGGGAGGGGCGGAACATCCGCGCCCTCGAGCACCTGACCGGTGTCGACATCATCATCGACGACACACCGAACGCCGTCGTCCTCTCCTCGTTCGACGGCATCCGCCGGGAGATCGCGCGCCTGACGCTCGCGAAGCTGATCGAGGACGGGCGCATCCACCCGTCGCGGATCGAGGAGATGTACTACCAGTCGAAGGCCGAGCTCGACGAGCACATCCGCCAGGCCGGCGAGCAGGCCGTCTTCGAGGCGAACTGCGGCGAGTTCAACGAGGAGATCGTCAAGATCCTCGGCCGCCTCCGCTACCGCACGAGCTACGGCCAGAACGTCCTCAAGCACACGCTCGAGGTCGTCCAGCTCGTCGGGATCATGGCCGCGGAGCTCGGCGCGAGCGTCAAGACCGCCCGCCGCGCCGCGCTGCTCCACGATCTCGGCAAGGCGATGACGCACGAGGTCGAGGGCTCGCACGCCTCCATCTCCGCGCAGTGGGCTCGCCGGTACGGCGAGTCGCAGGCAGTCGTGCACGCAATCGAGGCGCACCACTACGAGGTGCAGCCGCAGACGGTCGAGGCGGTGCTGCTGATCGCCGCCGACGCGATCTCCGCCTCGCGTCCGGGCGCGCGCGGCGAGAGCCTCGAGAACTACATCCGCCGACTCGAGTCGCTCGAGGAGATCGCGGCCCAGAAGCCGGGTGTCGAAAAGGTCTACGCGCTCCAGGCCGGCCGCGAGATCCGGGTGCTCGTCAAGCCGGAGGAGATCGACGACGACGCGGCCGTCCTCCTCTCGCACGAGATCGCGCGGGAGATCGAGGGCCAGCTCGAGTACCCGGGTCAGATCAAGGTGACGGTGATCCGCGAGTCGCGCGCGATCGAGTTCGCGAAGTAGCTACGCGATGTTGCCCAGCTACGCGATGTTGCCCAGCTACGCGATGTTGCCCAGCTACGCGATGTTGCCGGTGCGGCGCGCGCGGAGCCGTGCCAGCTCGTCGTCGACGACGGGCTCCACCTGGAGGAGGTTCTCGACGACGTGCGCGGAGACCCGCTGCGCGGCGGCGATCAGGGCCGCCTCGCGCTCCACCAGCCGCCGCTCGCGGTAGGCGAGCTCGGCGCCCGCGGACACGAGCATCTGCTCGCGCGCCTCGATGTCCGCGAGCCGCGCGGCCAACTCTGCCGCCGCCAGCGCGTATTCGGGTGGTAGGTCGCGATCCTGAGAGTCGCCAAGCTGCGCCACGCGCTCGATGTGAGACCGCAGGCCAGTCCCGAACTCGGCGTCCATTCACTGGCTGAGACGCCGCAGCGCTCGAAAACTTGCGCCTAGATGTCTCGGCGTATGCGCCGCTCTCACGTCATGCGTGTTTGCGCACCTTTGCGACGAACCACCCAGCCACTCTGACCGCAATCCGCCGGATTCCCGCGCCGCTACCCTTCAGACCATGAGTCGCAGGTATTCCGTGACCACGTTCGGCTGCCAGATGAACGCCCACGACTCGGAGCGGATCAAGGGGATGCTCGAGGAGCTCGGTTTGGGCGAGGCCGTCTCGCCCGAGGAGGCCGACATCGTCGTCTTCAACACCTGCACGATCCGCGAGAAGCCCGACACCAGGTTCGCCGCTCACATCGGCAATGCGATCGCGCGCAAGCGCGAGCATCCCGACATGGTGATCGCCGTCGGCGGCTGCTATGCCGAAGCGCAGCGCGAGCGGCTCTTCGAGCTCTACCCGGAGGTCGACGTCGCCTTCGGCCCCGGCTCGATCCCGCACCTCGGCGAGTGGCTGGGCGCCGGAGGGTTGGGCGTCGCGCGCGGCCGGTTCGGGCTCGAGGAGCGCTCGTTCGCGGGCGAGCTGCCGATGCATCGCGAGCGGGCCTTCCAGGCCTGGGTGCAGGTCTCGATGGGCTGCAACTCGAAGTGCTCCTACTGCATCGTCCCGGCCGTTCGCGGCCGCGAGCGGAGTCGGCGCCCGGGCGAGATCGTCGCCGAGGTGACGCGCCTCGCACGGGAAGGCGTCCGGGAGGTGACACTGCTCGGCCAGAACGTCAACTCCTGGGGGCGCGACCTGCTGCCGGAGATCCGCACCGAGTTCGGCGAGCTGCTGCGGGCCTGTGACGCCGTCGACGGCATCGAGCGGATTCGCTTCACGAGCCCGCATCCGAAGGACTTCCGCGACCCCGTGATCGCCGCGATGGCGGAGTGCGAGGGCGTCTGCGAGCACGTCCACCTGCCGCTGCAGTCGGGATCGTCGCGGATCCTCAAGGCGATGCGGCGGACCTACGACCCCGTGCGCTATCTCGCCCTCGTCGACAAGCTCCGCTCCGCGATCCCCGACCTCGCCCTCGGCACGGACATCATCGTCGGCTTCCCCGGCGAGACGGAGGCGGACTTCCGGGAGACGCTCGCCGTCGTCGACGAGGTCGGGTACGACAGCGCCTTCACCTTCGTCTACTCGCCGCGGCAGGGCACGGAGGCCGCCGAGCTGCCCGACCAGGTGCCGGATGAGGTGAAGCGCGACCGGATCGAGCGCCTCGTCGAGGTCGTTCAGCGGCGTGCAGCCGAACGGAACGCCGCCCGCGTCGGCCGGATCGAAGAGGTGCTCGTCGAGGGCCCGAGCCGCACCGAGCCTTCGCTGCTGCGCGGCCGCACGCGGCGCAATACGACCGTCAATTTCGCCGGGGTGGCCGAGGCGGGAGAGCTCGTCCCGGTCCTTGTCGAAGGCGCGACCTCGACGACGCTCCGGGGCACGCAGTCCGCGCTCGTCGCCGCGTAGCGCGGCCCGATGATTCTCGCCATCTTCGGTCCGACGGCGTCCGGCAAGAGTGCCGTCGCCGAGGCGATCGCGGAGCGGATCCCGGCGGCGATCATCTCGGCCGACTCGATGCAGATCTATCGCGGGCTGCCCATCCTGACGAACCAGGGCGCGGGCAGGCTCGTCGGCGTCTGGCCTCTCGATCGCCAGGGCTCCGTGGCGGAGTTCCAGCAGCTCGCCCATGCCGAGATCGACGCGGCGCTCGCGAACGGGCAGATCCCCGTCGTCGTCGGCGGCTCCGGCCTCTGGTTCCGGGCCGCACTCGTCGACCTGGAGCTCCCGCCCGTCGTCGACGGCTCGTCCCGCAGGCACTGGCAGCGGATCTACGACCGCTTCGGCGGTGAGCTCGCCCACGGCCTGCTGCGCGAGCGCGATCCGCACGCCGCCGCCCGTGTGCACGCGAACGACCGGAAGCGCGTCGTGCGTGCGCTCGAGCTCTGGGAGGCGGGGTCGTCGCTGGCGCCGCCGGCCGAGTCCCGGCTCTGGACCGATGAGCTGCGACAGCCGACCCTCGTCGTGGGCCTGGACGTGCCTCCGAAGGTGATCTCCGAGCGAATCCGTCGCCGGACGCGCGAGATGTTCGAGCGCGGAGTCGTCGCCGAGGTGGAGGCCGCCGGCGATGTCGCGCCTCACGTTCTCGGGTTCGAGGAGATCCGAACACTGCCCCCAGCGGAGGCGGAAGAGCAGATCGCGCTCCGCACCCGGCAGCTCGCCGCCTATCAGCGGAAGTGGATGCGGCGGATCCCCGGCCTCGTTAGCGTTGCCGGCGATCGCCCGCCGGGCGAGATCGCCGATGAGATCGTCGCGCTGGGACGCCAACGGGAACGTCTACCTGCTCACCGAGGAGCGACTGCTGACGCCTGAGCTGGTGCGCGCCGGGGTCGGCGACGCCGACGGGATCCTCCAGGTCGTCTCGGTAAACGGAGCCGCTGCGGAGATCGTGATCTGGAATCCCGACGGCTCGACCGCGGAGCTGTCCGGCAACGGGACGCGGATTGCGGCCCGCTGGCTCGCCGAGCGCTCCGGGGCGGACGAGGTTCATATTCATGTCGGCCCGCGCGAGGTCGTCGCGCGGATGCTCGGGGACGATCTCGTCGAGCAGGAGATGGGTGTCGTCGCGGTTGCCGATCGCGAGCAGGTCGCCGGCCTGACCGTGACGCCCGTCTCGGTCGGCAACCCGCACGCCGTGGTCATCGGCGACCCGGATGACCTGCCCCGGGTCGGGCCGCTGCTCGAGACGCACGAGCGCTTCCCGGACCGGACGAACGTGCAGGTCGCGCGCGTTGACGCCCCCGGCCAGGTGACCGCGAGGGTGTGGGAGCGCGGCGCGGGGGAGACCGCCTCCTCCGGCACGAGCGCCGTCGCGGTCGCCGCGGCGACCCACGACGAGGGCGACGTCGTCGTGCACTTTCCCGGCGGCGACCTCCGCGTCCGGCTCGAAGAGGGCCGAGCCTGGCTGACGGGCCGCGCCGTCCGGCTCGCGTGAGCCTTGTCGGCACATTTGTCACACAATCGGCTCAGACACGTGTGCCTCGGTGCGATAGCGTCGACCGCCGAGGGCGGTGGGCGGCGGTCCCCACCCAGGGTGGGGGCGTGACCGGACACTGCCCGACCGGACACTGCCCAACCGAACACAGCCCAACCCGACGCGACCGAGCCCGACCCGCCCGGAAAGGCCGCCTTCAGCCGGTGCTGACGCCGTACTCGCGGAGCGCCGAGTTCAGCGAGACGCGGAGGTCGTGCGACTCCTCGCGATAGCCGACGATCAGCGGCGTCGGCAGGCCGTACGTCCCGGCCGGGAACTGGCGTTCGCGCACCCCGGGCACGACCACCGCGCGCGGGGGCACGAACGATCGGTACTCGACCGGCGCGGCGCCGGTGACGTCCAGGATCGGCACGGACGCGGTGATCACGACACCCGCGCCGAGGATCGCCTGCTCCCCGACGACGCATCCCTCGGTGACGACACACCGGGAGCCGACGAAGGCGCCGTCCTCGACGATCACGGGCCGGGCATTGACCGGCTCGAGCACGCCGCCGATGCCGACGCCGCCGGCGAGATGGACGTCGGCGCCGATCTGCGCGCACGACCCGACCGTCGCCCACGTGTCCACCATCGTCCGCGGTCCGACCCACGCGCCGATGTTCACGTACGACGGCATCAGCACCACGTCTCGCGAGAGGAACGCTCCGAACCGAGCCGTTGCGGGCGGCACCACACGCACGCCGAGCTTCTCGTAGCCGTGCTTGAGCGGAATCTTGTCGTGGTACTCGAACGGCCCGAGCTCGAACGGCTCCATCGTCCGCTCGCGGAAGTAGTCGAGGATCGCCTGCTTGGCCTCCTCGTTCACCACCCATTCCCCGTCGAGCTTCTCGGCGACGCGGAGCTCACCGCGGTCGAGCGCGGCGATCGTCTGCTCGACGCTCATAGCTCCTCCCGGATGATCGCTGCGGCCCGCTCGCATTGCGCCTGTGTGGGCACGAGCGCGATGCGCAGATAGCCCGCGCCGGCGGGACCGAAGTACTCGCCGGGTGTGACCACGACACCGCGATCGAGCAGCCGGTCGGCCGCGCCCGGCGGCGCCTCGATCCAGAGGTAGAACGTCGCCACCGAGCCGGCCAGGCGCACGCCCGCGTCCTCGAGCGCTCCGAGCACGGTCTCACGCTTGTTGCGATAGACGTCGCGCACGTCCGCGACGTGGCGCTCGTCGTTCCAGGCGACGATCGAGGCCCGCTGCACGAACTCCTGCGGCGCGGTGCCGACGCTCGGCCGGAACTTGCGCAGCGCCTCGACGACGTCGGGCGGCGCGGCCACGAAGCCCGATCGGTAGCCGGTCATGGACGAGCGCTTCGACAGCGTGTTGAAGGCGACGACGTTCGTCCGGTCGCCGACCTGGAGCGCCGAGGCCGGCGGACGATCGAACCAGAGCTCGGAGTACGCCTCGTCCGAGCAGAGGTAGAAGTCGTGCTCGCGCGCCCGCGCGGCCAGCTCGTCGTAGAACGAGAGCGGCGCCACGGCACCGGTCGGGTTGTTCGGATAGTTGACCCAGAAGATCGCGATGCGGTCCCAGTCCTCGACGGCGTCCAGATCCGGCAGGAACCCATGCTCCTCGCGGAGCGACACGACGCGCGGCTCGGCGTGGGCGAAGAGCGCGCCTCGCTCCTGAACCGGGTAACCGGGCTCGGGGACGACGACGAGGTTCTTTTCGGAATCGGGGTCGACCACCACTGATGCGAAGGAGAAGATCGCCTCCTTCGAGCCGAGCGTCGGCACGACCTCGGCGTGCGGATCGATCTCGACCTCGAATCGCCGCGCGATCCAGCCGGCGATCGCCTCGCGCAGCTCGGGCAGCCCCACTGCGCGCGGGTACTGCGAGATCTCCTCCACCGAGGCCAGCAGCGCCTCGCGGATGAACGCCGGCGTCGGCTCCCGCGGGTCGCCCATCCCGAAGTCGATCAGCTCGAGCCCCGCGTCGACGATCCGCTTCCGGGCCTCGTCGAGGCGGACGAACGGATACGTCGGCAGCGCTTCGAGCACGGGCGAGAGGCGCGTCACGAGCTGAGGCTACCCGGCTGCGAAGCGGCGAAGCGTCTCGAAGCACCGCTCGAGGTTCTCGACCGGCACCTGCTCGTCCGCCTTGTGCGCGTAGGCCGTCAGGCCGGGGCCGAAGTTCAGCGCGTCGAGGCCGCGCTCCGCGAACTGAGCCACCGGCGTCCACGCCTGCTTGGGGGCGACCTCGAGCGCGCCGATCTCGCGCAGCCGCCGCGCGAGCGGGCCCGAGACGGCGACGTGCGCCGACGGCGCCGCGTGGACCGACCTCCGCTGTGGGGGCCAGCTCGCGCAGCCGGGCCACCGCCTCCTCGGTCGACCGGCCCGGCGCGAAGCGGTAGTTGACGGTCGCCTCGACCAGTCCCGGGACGACGTTGTCCGCGACACCGCCCCGGATCCTCGTCATCGAGATCACCTCGCGGAAGAGCAGTCCGTCGATCTCGACGTCGTGCGGCGGGATTGCGGCCAGCGGGCGCAGCTCTTCCAGCGCACGGTCGATCGCGTTCACGCCCATCCAGGGTCGAGCCGAGTGCGCCGCGACGCCTTCGACGACGACGCGCGCGACGATGTTCCCGAGACAGCCGGCGTGCACCTGAAGGTCGGTCGGCTCGAGCACGATCACGAGGCCGGCCTCGTCCACCAACCCGCTCTCGAAGAACACGGGCAGCGGGCTCTCGGCGACCGCGATCTCCTCGCACGGGAAGAACAGGAAGCCCAGGTCGACCCCGGTCTCGGCCGCCGCGGCCCAGCGGGCGAGCTCGATCATGACGGCGACGCCGCCCTTCATGTCGCTCGCGCCGAGCCCGTGCACGACGCCGTCCTCGAGCCGCCCGGGAAGGTTGCCCTGGGCAGGGACGGTGTCGAGATGTCCGGCCAGCACGACGAGCGGACCGCCGCGGCCCATGCGGTAGAAGAGCGTCTCGCCCTGCTCGTAGACGGGCTCGAGCGGGACGACCTCCCGCACGTAGGCGGCGGCTTCCTGCTCGTGCGTGCTCTCGGACGCGATGTCGACGAGCTCGAGCGTCCGGCGGGCGAGGTCGGCGACCATTTCGGGGCATACTAGGCGCGTGACTCGCCAGCCCGACGCCGCGCCGGGACTCGAGCCCGAGCGCGGGTTCGTGCTCGCCGTCCTTCCGCCCGGCAGCCGATCCCGACGAGGAGCTCGCGGAGATCGAGGAGCTCGCCCGGACAGCAGGCGTCGCCGTGGCCGGGCGGCTGACGCAGCACCGGGCGCGCCCGGCGCAGCGCACGTACGTCGGCAAGGGAAAGCTCGAGGAGCTGAAGATCGCCTTCAAGGAGACGCGAGGCGAGGCGCTTCTCGTCGACGACGAGCTCGACCCGGCCCAGCAGCGGTTCCTCGAGAACGCGCTGCAGGCGCGCGTCGTCGACCGGACGCAGCTGATCCTCGACATCTTCGCGCAGCACGCCGTCACCTCTGAGGGCAAGCTGCAGGTGGAGCTGGCGCAGCTCGAGTACAACCTCCCGCGGATGCGAGGCATGTGGCAGCACCTCGAGCGGCTGGGCGGGGGCCGCGGCACCGTCGGCGCGGGCGTCGGGACGCGCGGGCCGGGCGAGTCGCAGCTCGAGAGCGACCGCCGCCTGGCGCGCCGCCGGATCTCGATCCTCCGCCGCCGGCTGGAGGAGCTGGAGAAGCAGCGCCGCACCCGCCGCAAGGAGCGCGCACGGTCGGAGACGCCGATCGTGGCGCTCGCCGGGTACACGAACGTCGGCAAGTCGACGCTGCTCAACGCGCTCACCGACGCGGAGGTCTCGGTCGACGACCGCCTCTTCGAGACGCTCGATCCGACGACGCGCGGCTTCGAGCACGAGGGGCGGCGATACCTCGTCACCGACACGGTCGGGTTCATCAGGCGCCTGCCGCACCAGCTCGTCGAGGGCTTCGCGGCAACGCTCGAGGAGACGCTCGTGGCCGACCTGATCCTGCACGTCGTCGACGGCTCTGCGCCGGAGGAGAGGATCGACGAGATGATCGCCTCGGTCGAGGCCGTGCTCGGGGAGATCGGCGCACGCGAGCTCCCGGTCGAGCTCGTCGTCAACAAGATCGACGCCGTCGACCTGCTGCGGCGGCGCCGGCTCGCGAACGCGTTTCCGGGCGCGGTGCTGATCTCCGCGCTGACCGGGGAGGGGCTCGAGGCGCTCCGCGTGCGGATCGCGGAGCGGTTCGCGGAACGCTTCGAGCGCGTCCGGCTCCTGATCCCGTACGACGAGGGGAGCCGCCTCGCCGAGCTCTACGCGCTCGGCGCGCCGGTCGAGGAGCGGCACGACCGCGAGGACGGCGTCGAGGTGATCGCCCGCCTCCCGCGCCGCGAGCTCCGCCGGTACGCGCCGTTCCTGATCGCCGAGAGCCGGCAGGCGTCCACGACTGCATGATCGAGCTGGCGATCCTGCGGCTCCGCGACGACGCGGTCGTTCCTGCGCAGGCCTACGCCGGCGACGCTGGACTCGACCTCGCCGCCTGCGAGCGCGTCGAGCTCGCGGCCGGCGAGCGCGCAACCGTCGGCACCGGCCTCGCGGTCGCGATCCCGGCGGGGTACGCGGGGTTCGTGCAGCCGCGCTCCGGCCTCGCGGCGAAGCACGGGATCACGATCGTGAACACGCCCGGCCTCGTCGACTCGGGCTACCGGGGCGAGCTGCGCGTGATTCTCCTCAACACGGACCGCGAGGCGCCGTTCGTCGTCGAGCCGGGCATGCGCATCGCCCAGCTGGTCGTCGTCCCGGTCCCGGCCGTCGAGCCGGTCGAGGTGGACGAGCTGCCGGAGAGCGAGCGCGGCGTGCGCGGATTCGGGTCGTCGCGGCGCGTGAGCGAGCCGCGCATCCGCGTCTCGGCGATCCTCCGCTGGCGGGGCCGTGTCCTTCTCTGCCGGCACGAGAAGCCCGGCAAGGAGTACTGGCTGCTCCCCGGGGGCGGCGTGAATTCGGGCGAGAGCCTCGTGGACGCGTTGCACCGGGAGCTCGACGAGGAGGTCGGGATCGAGGACGAGCTGCCCATCGAGGGCCCGGTCGCGATCGTCGACTCGATCGCACCGGGCAGCCGCCCCGGGAAGCACGTCGTGCACATCATCTTCTCGGGCGACCTCGGCGGCCGCTCGCTCGAGGCGGTCACCTCGGTCGACGCGGCCGTGCGCGGCCATCGCCTCTTCGCCGTCGACGAGCTCGACGAGATCGTCCTCCACCCGCCCATCCAGCGCTTCCTGCGGCGCTGGCGGCCGGGCGACCCGGTGGCGTATCTCGGCGCCCTCTGGGTGCCGTAGCCGGACTCCCGGCGCCGGGACTCTTGGCGCGCAATCGTCACAGACGCGCGCACGGTTCGCTGGTAGCGTCCACAGCCGAGGGCGGCGGGACGGCACCCCACCCAGGGTGGGGGTGCGGTTTCGGCCATGGCTCCTTAGGCGCGGCCGCCGCGGGCGCGGGCCCGCCTCGCCGAGACGTCGTGCGCCTCGCGCTCGAGCTCGTCGGGGAGCGGCTCGAACGAGGGCTCCTCGCCCGTGCGATGGGCGACGGCCTGGGCGAGCAGCCAGTCGGCCAGCCAGGGGTTGCGCGGGAGCAGGGGCCCGTGCAGGTACGTGCCGACGATCCGGCCGGAGCGGCAGCCCTCGTCGCCGCTCTCGCCGTCGTTGCCGAAGCCCGCGACGACGCGGCCGAGCGGCTCGGCGCCCGGCTCGAGCACCGTGCGGCCGGCGTGGTTCTCGAACCCGGCGAGCGTCTGCCCGCCGGCCCACGCGCACTCGAGCAGCACGTCGCCGATCATCCGCCGCTCGCCGGCGACGGTGTGCAGGGGCAGCAGCCCGACTCCCGGAAGCTCGTTCCCCAGCCGGTCGCGGTAGAACGCCCCGAGCAGCTGATAGCCGCCGCACACCGCGAGCAGCGCCGCTCCCTCCGCGGCCGCCTCGCGCAGCTGGGCGCCCTTCGCAGCGAAGTCCGGCGCGATCAGCGCCTGCTCGCGATCCTGGCCCCCGCCCACGTAGAAGAGATCGTGCTCGCCCGGCCGAACCGGGTCGCCGAGGCCGATCGCGCGCACGTCGAGCTCGTGCCCGCGGAGCGCCGCGCGCCGCGTCAGCACCGCGATGTTGCCGCGGTCCGCGTAGATGTTCAGATAGTCCGGATAGAGATGGCCGACGACGATCCTCACGCCGCGTCCTCCCAGAAGTTCCGCACGTGGCCCCGCGAGGCCACGATGCGTCGCAGCGCGAGCATGGCGGTGTAGGTCGGCAGGCAGACGAGCTCGCCGCCGGCCGGCGTCAGCTCCAGAGCTCGGTCGAGCGCCGCGCCGAGCTCCGGCAGCAGCTCGATCCGCTTCCGGTCGAGGCCGCCGTAGGCGAACCGGAGCCCCAGCTCCGCGGCCCGGTCGCCCGACGCGACGAGCGTCTCGAGACCCTCGGCGAGCGGCTCGAAGTCGACGTCCCAGATCCACGAGACGTCGCGGCCGTCCGCAATCGCGTCGTTCAGCGCTACGAAAGCGAGACGCGGAGCGCCGCCGTCGACGAGCGTGCGGATCGCCTCGTTCGCGCCCGCCGGGTTCTTGATCAGCAGGAGCAGCAGCGTCCGGTCGCCGATCGCGATCCGCTCGAAGCGGCCGAACGCGGCGCTGAAGCGCTCCAGCCCTGCCGCGACCTCGTCGAGCGTCGCGCCGAGCGCGAGCGTCAGCGACGCCGCGCCGAGCGCGTTGTAGACGTTGTAGAGCCCCGGCAGCGCCAGCCGCACGCGCCGTGTCCCGTGCGACGTGACGAGGTCGAACGACGCGGATTCCAGCCCGCGCAGCTCGAGCGCACGCGCGACGATCTCCAGGGGAGGACGCGCGTGCCCGCACGCGGGGCAGCGGTAGTCGCCGAGGTGGCCGACGTAGGCCGCCGCGTAGTCGTACGGCGTCCCGCAGCGCAGGCAGTACTTCGAGTCGGCCGCGTGCTGGAGCGCCGGCCGCGCGTGACACAGGATCGTCCAGCCCGAAGACGAGCGCCCCCTCGTGTTCCCGCGCGAGGTCGCCCACCTGGGGGTCGTCGCCGTTCACGACGAGGCGCGTCGAGCCGGGCAGCTCCCGCACCGCCGCCCGCCAGCGCTCCGCGATCTGCTCGAGCTCGCCGTAGCGATCGAGCTGGTCGCGGAAGAGGTTCCCCAGCAGCACGGCGCGGGGGCGAACCCGCCGGGCCACCTCCGGCAGCGCCCCCTCGTCGACCTCGAACAGGCCGAGCTCCGCGTCGCGCGCGGCGAGCAGCGTCGACGCCACGCCCGAGACGAGGTTCGCCCCCGAGGCGTTGTGCGCGAGCCGCGTCCGCCCGGAGAGAATCTCGGCCGCCATCGCCGCCGTCGTCGTCTTGCCGTTCGTCGCAGAGACGATCGCCGCGCCGGCCGGCAGCCGCGCGGCGAGCCGGTCGATGGCGCCCGGGTCGAGCTTCCAGAGCAGCTTGCCGGGCACCGTCGTCCCGCCGCCGCGCCCCGACGCGCCGGGAGAGCGCGGCGGCCGCGCGGGCCGCGGCGACCTCCACCGAAAGCGGGATGGGCAGGCGCACCGGAGCAATCTAGCCATGGATCCCTCAGACGAGTGATCTTTGCACCGGTCCTCCCCCTGAAGGGGGATGGCCGCGCCCCGCAGCGACCATAGGTTCCGCCCGTTGCGGTTCATCTGCGGTACTGCGGTCCGCGCCACGCGCGCGGCAGAGGGAGAGGAAATGGCACAGACGAACGAACGTGGCTACGGAGCTCCGGGCGAGCGCGGCAGCGCACTCTGGGGCACGGGTAGTCGTGGCGGGGACTCCCGCTCGAGCGTTCTCTGGGGCAAGGGCGGTCGCGGCTTCTTGACGATGGTCGTCGCTGCGCTCGCGCTGGCGGCGCCGATCGTTGCGTCTGCCGGTGCCGGCTCCGGGAACAACGGCGGCGGCTCCGGGAACAACGGCGGCGGGAACGGGTACGGCGGCAATTTCCACAACGGCTGGGCCGACCCGGGGCTCCTCGACAAGGCGAAGAAGACCCCTGACAAGAAGATTCCCGTCATCATCTCGAGCGAGAGCGGCACGCTCGTCGCCAAGCGGGCCTTCTGGGGTCTCGGCGGCCTGAACACCGGCAACGGCAGGTTCAGCGGGCCCGATCGCGACCTCAATCTGGTCGGCGGCATCTCGGTCGAGCTGCCGGCGAAGCTGATCGAGAAGCTCGCCAAGATCCCCGGTCTCACGATCACGTACGACGCACCCGTGCAGGTCAGCGGCTCGGTGCAGCAGGCGCTGCGCTCCGACGGAGCTGTGGCCGTACGAGACGGGCAACGCGGCGCTCTGGCCCGAGGACCAGTCGCGGTACAGCGCGGCGCTTCCGACGATCGCGATCGTCGACTCGGGCATCCAGGCCGACCGCGCAGACTTCGGCGGCCGGGTGCTGGCCAACGTGAACATGAGCACCCTGACGGGCAACTCGGTCGGCGACGGTCGCGGGCACGGCACCTTCGTCGCGGGCATCGCGGCGGGTGCGGGCAACAACCTCGCCGGCGCAGCGCCGGGCGCGAAGCTGGTCAGCCTCGACGTCATGGACGACAACGGCATGGCGAGGACGAGCGACGTCATCGCGGCTGCCCAGTGGATCTACGACAACAAGGACACGTACAACATCCGGGTTGCGAACTTCTCGCTCCACTCGACGTCGGCCAGCAACTTCTGGCGCGATCCGCTGGACAAGGCGGTCGAGAAGCTGTGGTTCGCGGGTGTGACCGTCGTAACGGCTGCCGGCAACTACGGCAAGCCTGACGGGCCGAGCGGCGTGCCGTTCGCACCCGGCAACGATCCGTTCGTGATCACGGTCGGCGCACTCGACACCGGCCGGAGCTTCAGGTCGAACGACGACACCGTCGCGCCGTGGTCGGCGTGGGGGCGGACGTTCGACGGCTTCTTCAAGCCCGAGGTCGCTGCTCCCGGCCGGTACATGGTCGGCCCGATCCCGCCCAGCTCCACGCTGACGGTCGTGAAGCAGGCCAACATGGACGGCACCGACCGGATCCAGCTCTCCGGGACGTCGTTCGCGGCGCCCGTGGTCTCGGGCACGGTCGCACAGATCCTCGCGCGGCACCCGAACTGGACGCCGGGCCAGGTGAAGGCGGCGCTCATGCTGACGGCCCGCAAGGTCTGGAGGGACGCGCAGCCCGCCGGTGCCGGCTCGATTCTCGCCTCGGTGGCGGCGCGGTACCGAACGCGAATCCGCCGGACGCGAACAAGGCGCTCATGCAGTTCGTCGCGCCTGACCTCCTCAATGGAGCCAGCGCGTTCGACGGGCCGGCGTGGTACGCGGCGGCCAAGGCTGAACCCGATGTGGGACGCGGTGTCCTGGAGCGACGTCTCCTGGAGCGACGTCTCCTGGAACGAGGTCTCCTGGAGCGACGTCTCCTGGAGCGACGCTGCCCTGATCGGCTCGCTGGCGGCCGGTGCGGTCTCCTGGAGCGACGTCTCCTGGAGCGACGCGGTCTCCTGGAGCGACGCAGCGCAGGAAGACGCGGCCGAGAGCGATGAACCGGTGGAGCCGGTCGCGCTCGACGCGAGCGCGACTGGCCGACCTGATGGCCGATCCGGCCCTGGCGGTCCCCGCCGACGTCCTGCCGGAGGACGCGGCTGCCCTGCTGGCGCAGCCTGCTCCGCCTCCGGCTCCGGCTCCGACTCCGGCTCCGGATCAGACTCCGCCTCCGGCCGTCAGACTCCGGCTCCGTAGCACCCGACCACACGACAGGTGTCGGGGCCCCTTCCAGGGGGCCCCGACACCTCAATCGCGACGGTGGCTCCCCCTTTCGAGCGATTCGCCCGGGGGTGCCTCGAACGGGGGATGCCCACGCCCCTGAAGCGACATACGGTGGGCACGGCATGGAAGGCGTGCGGCGTCGCCATTGGCGAGCACCACTGCGGCAAAGGGAGAACACGGGCACGTGACGGCTGTCCCGACCCATCTACAGCTGCCGGTCGACGAGGACGACGAGAAGAAGCGGTCGCTCCCGATCGCGGCACGGTTCTACGGAGTCCTGGTCGCCGCGGTCGCGCTCGCCGCAACCGTCCCGTTCCTGATCCGGACGGACAGCGCCACCGGGCACTGGGTCGCGTTCGCGTTCTTCGCCATCGGGGCCGCCTTTGCGCAGCTCTTCGTGGTGCGAAGCGCCGCCGGCAACGAGCAGGCCTACCACGCGACGCCGGTCTTCCTGATCCCGGCCGCGCTCCTGCTGCCGCCCGAGCTCGTCGCCCTGATCGCAGTCGTCCAGCACATCCCGGAGTGGCTGAAGGAGCGCTACGCCTGGTACCTGCAGAGCTTCAACATCTGCATGTACGCGATCGCCTGCATGGCGGCGTGGGCTGCGGGACACCTGATCCTGCACGCCGACGGCACGATCTCGAACGCTGACGCGCGCTTTGCCGTCGCCGGCCTGGTGGCCGTGGCCGTCTACGTGGCGCTGAACCACGGCCTGCTCGCGCCCATGCTGCTCAACCTCGGCCGCGGCCACACGCTCCGCAGCACGGGGATCTTCTCGTTCGAGAGTCTCTCCACCGACTTCGTCCTCGCCGCCCTCGGACTCGGCGTCGCCGCCTTCTGGAAGTTCAACCCCTGGCTGATCCCGTTCGCGATCGCGCCCGTGCTGCTGATCCACCGCTCGCTCGCCGTGCCGCAGCTGCAGGCCGAGGCGCGCGTCGACGCGAAGACAGGGCTCTTCAACGCCCGCCACTTCGCGACCGTGCTCGCGGAGGAGCTCTCGCGGGCGACGCGCTTCGAGCGCCCGATGTCGCTGATCATGGCCGACCTCGACCTGCTCCGGGACATCAACAACACATACGGCCACCTCGCCGGCGACGCCGTGCTGCGCGGGATCGCGGAGGTGTTCCGCGGCCAGCTCCGGCACTACGACGTGCCGGCGCGCTTCGGCGGCGAGGAGTTCTGCATCCTGCTCCCGGAGACGACGCCGGAGGTGGCGCTCGAGATCGCGGAGCGGATCCGCCGGGCCGTCGCCGAATCGGCGTACGAGGTCGAGACGTCGAGCGAGCCGATCCGGGCCACGGTCTCGATCGGCGTCGCGGGCTTCCCGCGCGACGGCGTGACGGCCAACGAGCTGATCCACCAGGCTGACCTCGCCGTCTACCGCGCCAAGCTGCAGGGGCGCAACCGCGTCCTTGACGCGTCCAACGAGATCCTGCTCTCGTCCCCGCCGTCACGCCAGCCGCGTCTCGTCCAGCTCGCGGAGGCGCCCGTGGAGCCCGTGGCGCCGCTTCCCCCCGCCGTCGAGGTGCTGCCAGACGAGGAGCGCCGCCGCAACCCGCGCCCACAGCCGGCAGTTCCGCGCTTCTTCTCGATCCCGGTCCGCCTGGGCGTCCTCGTTGCGCTGATCAGCATCCTCGGCACGACGGCGGGCGTCCTCGGCCTCATCCTCGGCACGAGTACCGACGTGATCGGGCTGATCGCCGTCGTCACGCTCGTCGGCGTCGGGCAGGCCCTCGCGCTCGAGGTGGAGGCCGGAGGCTCGATCTCCGTCAGCGCCGTCGGCGCGCTCGCCGGTGCGGCGCTCTTCGGCCCGCGCGCCGCGTTGGCGCTCGCGATCACGATCTCCGTCGTCGAGTGGAGCGTGCGGCGCGACCCGATCTTCTACGTCAGCTTCAACATCGGCGCGCTCTCGCATCGCCTCGCTCGCCGCCGCAGGCGTGTTCGCGTCGGGCATGCAGGATCAGTACCACAACGTCGTCTTCGTGCTCGCGAGCCTCCTCGCCGGCGGTGTCTACTTCGCCGTCAACACCGGCCTGCTGAGCATCGCGATCGCCTTCGACGGCGGCAACGAACGACCCTGGACGGCCTGGAGGGAACGGTTCCTCTGGCTGATGCCGCACTACGTCGTCTACGGCTTCATCGGCGGCGTCATGGCGCTGGCCTACGTCTCGGTCGGCATCTGGGCGCTCGCGGTCTTCTCCGTGCCGCTGCTCCTGATGCGCAAGACGCAGGAGGCCTACCTGCGGCACACGCAGCGCTCCGCGCAGAAGCTGCGCGAGGCCGCCGAAACGATCCAGACCCAGAACGTCTCGCTCGAGCAGGCGAACAAGCTTCTCAAGGAGCGCTCCACAGCCGCGATGGAGTCGCTGTCGGCGACGGTGGACGCACGCGACGCGTACACCGCCGGCCACTCGCGCCGGGTCCAGCAGCTCGCGCTTGCGATCGGCCGGGAGCTCGGCCTCTCGCAGGCGGAACTCGAGCTGCTGGGCCATGCGGCGCTCTTCCACGACATCGGCAAGCTCGCGATCCCCGACGCGATCCTCTTGAAGCCGTCCAGCCTCACGGACGAGGAGTGGGTGCTGATGGCGAAGCACGCCGAGGAAGGCGCGCACATCATCAATCGTCTCGGCTTCCTGAACGACGCCGTGCCGGCGATCCGCCACCACCACGAGCGGTTCGACGGCAAGGGCTACCCCGACGGCCTGCGCGGGGAGGACATCCCGCTCGGCGCGCGCATCATCCACGTGGCCGACGCCTTCGACTCGATGCTCACGACCCGCGTCTACCGCCCGGCCCGGCCCGCGCAGGAGGCGCTCGGCGAGCTCCGCCGCATGGCCGGCTCGCAGTTCTGCCCGCGCTGCGTCAGCGCCCTCGAGGCGATCGTCGGCATCGCCCCGCCGGCGAGCGAGGCGCCGAGGGCGGAGAGCGCCGCGGAGCTGATCGCCTCCTAGCTCCTCGAACCTCAGTCCGCGTCGCATTAGCGCGTTCTTGCGCTTCGCGGAAAATGCTCTATTCTTTTTGACGATGGCACGTACGCCCCGATATCGGGCGATCGCGGACATCGACCCGGAGGAGCTGGCGAGCTTCCAGGCCGGGATCCGCAAGCGCTACTCGGACGAGCAGATCGTCGAGGAGCTGAAGCAGTGCGCCGCACGCCTCGGCCGCTCGCCGACCATGAAGGAGTTCGCGGACGACCGCGGGACGACGGTCCACCCGCAGACGGTGATCGAGCACTTCGGCACCTGGAACGCGGCAAAGCGGCGCGCGGGGCTCGTGCCGCGGCGGTTTGCAACCAGGGAGGAGCTGCTGGAGCTCCTGCGCGTGCTGGGTGAGAAGCTCGGCCGCGTCCCGACCGCCAAGGACATCGACGCGAACCGCGGCACCATGCCGTCGAAGTCCCTCTACTGGCACACCTTCGGCTCGCTGACGAGCGCGCTCAAGGAGGCCGGGTTCGACGTGCCGGTCGGGGAGGAGCGGCTGGAGCGCGCCGTCGAGCAGGGCATCGCCCTCGCGAAGCGCCTCGGCCGGCTGCCGAAGTTCGCCGACTGGGCGGAGGCCCGCAGGGCGGACGACTCGCTGATGACCGAGTGGCAGGTCTACCGCATGTTCGACGCACGCCGCGGCGCGTGGTCGACCTTCCAGTTCCTGATCCGCGAGCGCCTCCGCGAGAGCGGGGTGGAGGTCCGCCCGGACGGAACCGTCGGGTAGCCCGGCCGCGCGACGCGCTCGCTAGGCCGCGAGCGCCTGGAGGCGGCGGAGGCACGAGTCGGCCTCGTGCGGCGCACGAACGGGCGGCAGATCGCCCTCCTCGACGAAGCTCATGTCCGGCGCGAAGCGGTCGCGGCGCTGCAGGGCACCCTCGCGGAGGCGGAGCAGCGAGCCCTCTCCGACCTCGCGTTTGCGCAGCTTGACGCCCACGTAGCGCTCGACGACCTCGAGTGCAGCGCGCGTCGACGCGAAGAAGATCTCGGCGCGGCCCCGGCCCACCCACATGGGCCGGCCCATGCCGCGCGCCGCGAAGAGGACGTCAGGCTCGCGCTCGTCGAACCACGCGGCGGCCATCGAGCCGTGCAGCTTCTCGAGCGCGCGAGCCCGGTTCCGCGAGTGTGCGGCGAGGGCGAAGATCGCCTCCGAGTCCACCGTCATCCGCGCCTCGGCGCGAGCGCAGTCGTGGCCGGCGAGCAGGTCGTCGTCGTTCATGATGATCCCGTTGTGGATCCCGACGACCGGTCCATGGCGGACCGGGTGGTTGTTCGCGGCGATCGACGGGTGCCCCTTCGTGTAGTCGCGAACGTGCACGAGGAGTTGCGACGCGGAGCGTGGGACCGAGATCCGGTCGAGCAGACGGCTCGCCGGCGTGCGCTGCTTGATCGATGTGCCGTACGTGTCGCCGGGGGCGCGGAACGCGTAGCCCACGGCGTCCGCGCCGCGCTCGGCGATGCCCGCGAGCAGCGCCTGAGCCGCGAGCGTCCGATCGACGCCGCTGGCCGAGCTCACGCTGTATCCAGCAATTCCGCACATGTCGCCTGCCTGACCATAGGTACGACGCCGGTCGGCGTCATCCCTCTCACAAGGTAGACGCCCCCGGCAAAGAGGAAGTTAGCGCTCTGTACGGGATCTGCCGAACATGACACCTCAAGGCGCAGCTACCGGACGCCGATAGAGAGCGGGATGGAGCAGCAGGCACTCCCCGACGACGTCCCCGAGCCCGAGTCGACCCCGCCGCTCGAGCTGCTGCCGGCACTCGACGACGCCGAAGCCGAGGTCGACGAGGAGGACGACGAAGACGCTGAAGCTCCCGTACGGGCAGCCTTCGGCGCCGAGCCGGCCGTCACCGACGACCCGCTGAAGCTCTACGTCCGCGCGATCGGCGACGGGCGCCTTCTCACCCCGTCCGAGGAGCGTGAGCTCGCGCGCCGCAAGGATCTCGGCGACGAGGCCGCCAAGCGCAAGCTGATCGAGTCGAACCTTCGCCTCGTGATGTCGATCACGCGCAACTACACGAAGACCGGCGTGCCGCTCCTCGACCTGATCCAGGAGGGCAACCTCGGCTTGATCCGCGCGGTGGAGAAGTTCGACTACCGGATGGGCTTCAAGCTCTCCACCTATGCGACCTGGTGGATCCGCCAGGCGGTCACGCGGGCGCTCGCCGACCAGGGGCGGACGATCCGCCTCCCGGTCCACGTCGCCGAGCAGGTGCGCCGCGCCATGCGCGCGCGCCGCCAGCTGGCGCAGAAGCTGAACCGCGACCCCTCGATCGAGGAGATCGCCAAGGAGAGCGGCTTCACCCCCGATCGCGTGCGCGAGCTGTTCGACCTCGTCGAGGAGCCCGTCTCGCTCGAGACGCCCGTCGGCGACGGGGAGAGCTACTACGGCGACCTGATCGAGGACGAGAAGTCGGCCGCACCGGACACGGCTACGGCGGACAGCATGCGCGCCACCGAGCTCGCAGAGGCCCTCCAGCGGCTGAACCCGCGGATGCGCCACGTGCTGGCCCGGCGGTTCGGCCTTGACGGCCAGAAACCGCAGACGCTCGAAGAGGTGGGCGCCGGCCTCGGCATCACCCGCGAGCGCGTCCGCCAGCTCGAGACGCGGGCGCTGCGCGAGCTGCGCACGGTCGCGCCCGGCCTGCAGCTCTACCTGCAGCAGTGACGGAAGCGCGAGTCGCTACCGTGGGAGGCATGGCAGGCTTCTTCGTCGACGCGCACTCCCACATCGTCCCGTCGGGTGACGACGGCGTACAGAGCGTGGGGGAGGCCGCGGCGCTGTGCCGCGAAGCCCATCGCCTCGGCACGAGAGTTCTCTTCTGCACGCCGCATGTCTTCCCGCACCTACCGCTCTCGGGAGACCGCGAGGACCGGATCCGGGCGAACCTTGCTCTGCTCCGGCCCCAGGCCGACCTCGACGTGCGCCTCGGCTTCGAGCTGACCCCGGCGCCCGAGCTCCTCGAGCAGGATCCACGCCGCTATCTCTTGGAGGGCACGGACCGCGTCCTGATGGAGGTGCCGTTCGAAGGCGACGCCGACCTTCTCGTTGCGCTCGCCGAGCACGTCGAGGACGAAGGGCTGACGCCGGTGATCGCGCACCCCGAGCGCACCGAGTCGGTCCAGCAGAGGCCTGCGCTCGCCGACGAGCTCGCAGAGCGAGGCTGGCCGCTCCAGGTCAACGCCTCGAGCCTGACCGGCCGACACGGCCCGACCGCGGCACGCATCGGCTGGGACCTCGTCGAGCGCGGGCGCGCGGCGCTCGTCGCCTCCGACGGCCATCGCCTCGGCCGGCCTCCGTTCCTCGACGCCGCGTGGCGGCTGACCGTCGAGCGGCTGGGAGAGAAGGCGGCGCGGCTGCTGTTCGACGGCAGCGCGTTGGGTCTGATGGAGCCTGCGCTTGCGGCGCCGTCGCTTACGGAGCCGGCGCGACGCCTTCCATCTCGTGCAGTCCCGCCAGCCGCCTGAGCGCCACCACCTCGATCTGGCGCACGCGCTCGCGGGTGAGCCCGAGCTGCCGGCCGATCTCCTCGAGCGTCTTCGGCTCCGAGTCGTCCAGCCCGTAGCGGTGAACGAGCACACGTCGCTCGCGCTCGTCGAGTGCGGCGAGTGCCTGCGTGACGGTCTCCGAGCGGAGCGTGTCCTCGACGGTCTCGTCGGGCAGCGGCCCGTCGCCCGCGACGAGGTCGCCGAGGGTGACGTCGTCTTGGTCGCCGATGGGCTGGTCGAGCGACGACGAGGCGCGGGCCGCGGCGCGCACCTCCCTCGCCTGTGAGAGCGGCAGGCTGGCCTCCTCGGCGATCTCCTCGAGCGTCGGCTCCCGGCCCAGCGTCGTCCACAGGGTTCGTTCGGCCCGGTGCATCTTCTGCATCCGCTCGACGATGTGGACGGGCATCCTGATCGTCCGTGCCTTGTCCGCGAGCGCGCGGGCGACGGCCTGCCGGATCCACCAGGTCGCATAGGTCGAGAACTTGTAGCCGCGGCGCCAGTCGAACTTCTCGACCGCGCGGATCAGGCCGAGCGTGCCCTCCTGGATCAGGTCGAGGAACGGCAAGCCCTGGTTGCGGTAGTTCTTGGCGATCGACACGACCAGACGCAGATTCGACTGGATCATCCGCTGCTTCGCCGGCGCGTCGCCGCGCTCGATCAGCTTCGCGAGCTCGACCTCCTGCGCGGGCGTCAACAGCGGGTGCCTGCCCGTGTCGCGCAGGAAGAGCTGCAGCGCGTCCGTCGTCGTCTCGACGGTCTGCGCGGCGGACGGCGGCGGCGCTTCCTGGTCGTGCTCGTCGGGGGTGTCGTCGACGAGGTCGATCGAGCGCTGCTCGAGCGCGCCGTAGAGCGCGTCCACCTCGAGCGCGTCGAGCTGCAGCGGCTCGAGCAACTCGTTCAGCTCCGACTGTCGCAGCGACCCGGACTGCTCGGCCGCGTCGAGGAGCTCGCGAAGCTCTCGCAGCTCGTCGTTCGACAACAGCTGATCGATCTCGACGGTCACTGTCCGTGAACGTTCCTTCACGGGCTCCACGGCAAACCCCTCGACGAGTATTCCTCCTTCGCACGAGCTGCCAAAGCGCGGCCGCGCCGGCGGCAGCCGCCGCGCACGATAACCGGCGTTATGTCAAGTTGACGGTCGCGACCGCCGGGCTGGTCATCACTCCCCCGACTGTCCACAGGCTCGCGGTGGCGAGGTGGAAATGTGGACAACCGAAAGCGCGCAAACAGCACTCTTTTCCGCGTTGACAGGTCTTGAACGGCCAGGTCCGACGCCCTAGATTGCCGAGTGCGCCGAGCACGGAGCGCGAGTAGGACGAAGCCCTCCCTGGAGGCCGTACGCGGAAGCGGAACGTCACCGGGGAAGGTGGACGAAAGCGCCTCCGGCTCGGCGAATTCCTTTCGATCGCCTCAAACCTCCCGGAGAGCTCTCGGGCGGCTATTGCACGTTGGAAGAACCCCCACTCCGTCCGCGTCAAATGAAAAATGCGCAATTTGCGTGAAGCGTCTGTGCCGGCCTCTTGCGGAGCTCCCGGCGTCGGCCTAGTGTCCCTTGTGCACCGAGCACGGAGCGCGAGTAGGTCGAAGCGGCTCCAGGGAGCAGTAGCCGGAAGGCGAAGGTTCCCGGGAGACGTGGACGAAAGCGCCACCGGCTCGGTGAACTTTTTTGCGGCCGCGTTCCGGTTGGCCCCGGGGGTTCAGGTCTCAAACGGTCCTCCGTCTGTCGCCTCGCCGACTGGTGTAGGATCGCGCTTCTTCCGGCTCGCGGACGGCTTGTGCGCGAGCCGTTGTGCATTGTGAGAACGTCCAGTCGGCCGGGGCGAAACGTAAACTCCGCAATTTGCGGGCTCGGGGTCGGACGAGGCCTTGCACCGGCCCTGTTCGTTCCCTAGTTTCCCTTGTGCACCGAGCACGGAGCGCGAGTAGGTCGAAGCGGCTCCCGAGGGCAGTAGCCGGAAGGCGAAGGTTCCCGAGGGTCGTGGACGAAAGCGCCACCGGCTCGGTGAACTTTTGGTCCACGCCGGCCGTGATGGGCGCAAACCGAATTCGGCGCCGGCCCGTCGATAGGATCTCCCACGATGCATCTCCGCCCCCCATCGGTGGACCACGGCGTCGTGTCCTTCCTGTGGGCGCTCGGGCTGGGCGTCTTCCTCTGGCTCGGGATGCGAGCCGTCGGTGTCGCGAGCGCGACGGCGTTCATCCTCGCCGTCGTGGCTGCGTTCCTGATCTTCCTCTACGTCCGGCTTCGCGGCGAAGACGCGCCGCGGCGCGACTGACCGCGCGGCCAGCGCGAACAGCAGAAGCCTCGCCAGGGGGCCGAGCTCGCTCTCGAGGCGCTCCTCAGCCGACTCCCTCTGGTTATCCCGACGCTCGATGGCTGCGCCGTGCTCTATCCTGGCAGTGTCTGCTGCACAGTGCTCGAAAGCTGCGCAGTGGACGAGGATCAGATCGGCTCCCCTGCCGAATCCCGTGTTGAATGCGGCGATCATCCGCCCTCACTATCGACGGGCCTGGACCCCGCACTGGATCACTCGCGGGAGGGAACACAGCCGCGCGCCCGGCGCGGTGAACGCAGGACTACTCGAGAGCCAGGCGGCGCGAGTCGAAGCTGCTCGAGTCGAGCTCGGTGCGAAACGCCTCGATCGTCGAGGCGACGTCCTCCTCGAAGACGTGCTCGACGACTCCGATCTCGCGGTCGTTCACGAACGGGAGGTCGACGTGCTGCGGCGAGACGAGATTCACCGAGACCCGGCCGCAAACCGGACAGCGAACCGCCACGCCGACGCGGTCTCTCCCGCCCGGAGCAAGCAGCTGGAACGCGGACGGGTAGACCGGCCGCGGCCGCTCCTCCGGGTAGCAGAAGAAGCTCCACGGCCACTCGCCCGCCTGGATCCGGCGCGCCGCGACGTCGCCGAGCTCGTCCGCCACGGAGTCGTGATGGGAGGTCATGAGATTGAGGAAGGTCCCGTCGCTCCGCAGGCCCAGCGGAGCCCAGTCGAGCTCGTCGTGCGAGACGAGCCCGGGGTGCGCGGAGCCGCAGCCGCAGTCGAACTCGACGCGGTAGACGGCCGGATGGTGCGCGCCGGGCAGCTCCTCGAGGCGACGGAAGCACGAGAGGCGCACACTCGTGTTCCCGTGGGTCGGGCACGCAAAGGTGTAGGCCGTCGTCAGCGCGTCGTACATTCGCGTTCTCCGTGTTCTAATCGGCAACGCGGACGGTGTCTGTAAGGATTCAGTACTGAATCAACGAGTACACGTCGTAGCCGTCCAGGCGGTCACGCCCGTTCAGGAACTCGAGCGAGATGATGAAGGCGAGGCCCACGACCACGCCGCCGAGCTGCTCGACGAGGTCCACCTTGGCCTTCGCGGTGCCGCCCGTTGCGAGCACGTCGTCGTGAATCAGCACGCGCTGGCCGCGGACGATTGCGTCGGCGTGGAGCTCGAGCGAGTCGAAGCCGTACTCGAGCGCATACTTCGCGCTGACGGTCCGCCACGGCAGCTTGCCCGGCTTGCGCGCGGCGACGAAGCCGCTCTTCAGCTTGCAGGCGAGGGCGCCTCCGGTGATGAAGCCGCGTGCCTCGGCGCCGAGGATCAGATCCGGCTTGCGCGGCCGGGCCCAGTCCGCCAGCAGGTCGACGGTCTCCTGGAGGCTGGCCGGATCCGCGAGCAGCGGCATGATGTCCTTGAAGACGATCCCCGGCTTGGGGAAGTCGGGGACGTCGCGGATCTTTGCCTTGAGGTCTTCGACGCTCACGTGCGCGCCAAGTCTCGCAGGTCGCGCCAGAAGAGCAGCTGGGCAAGCTCCTGCGAGAGCTCCGCGAGTGTTTGCAGTTCCTGATGGCCCGCGGCGCGACGCTCGGGGTTGCGCGATCGGAGCGACGGCGCGACGAGCTGCTCGACCAGGGCGGCCTGCCGGTCCGCGGCCGTCCGGAACGTGCGCAGGTGCCGCGGCGCGATTCCGAACTGGGCGAGGCGTGCGCACGCCGCTGCGACGTCGACGTCCGTCTCCGAGAACAGTCGCTCCCCGCCCTCGGTGCGGGCCTCGAGCAGGCCGAACTCCGCGAGCTCCTTCACGAGCTCGGGCGTCGCACCGGACCGCTCGCAGAGCTGCTCGACGGTGAGTTCGTCCTCCGGCTCCGTCAACCCTGCACGACGGCGCTTCCGCTCCTTCGAGACGGGCGACGACAGCTCCTCGCGGATCACCCGCAGGGGCAGGAACTCGTCGCGCTGCAGGCGGAGGATCGTCTCCAGCCGCTCCACGTCGTCGTCCGAGAACAGCCGGTAGCCGCCCTGGGTCCGCCTCGGCGCCAGCAGTCCCTGATCCTCGAGGTAGCGGATCTTCGAGATCGAGATGTCCGGGAACTCGGCGGACAGGCGACGGCACACGGCACCGATCGTCAGCAGGCGCTCGCGGCGGGTGGCCTGTGTCTCGGCTGCGGTGCTCGTCATCTCTCGAGACCTCTCATTTGGCGAGGAACGTCATCCGGTACTTGCCGACCTGCACCTCGTCGCCGTTCTCGAGCTCCGCGGCCTCGATGCGCCGGCGGTTGACGAAGGTGCCGTTCAAGGAGCCCTGGTCCTCGATCCGAAAGCGTCCGCCGTCCCGGACCAGCACGGCGTGCTTTCGCGAGACGGTGACGTCGTCGAGGAAGATCTCGCAGTCCGGCGAGCGGCCGATCGTCGTGCGGTCGCTCTGCGGGTAGAAGCTCTCCCCCGCCCTGCCTCCGCCGGAGCGGACGACGAGCGCCGGGCCGTCCATGCCGGCTTCTTCGATCGCGGCGCCGGCCTCCTCCATCTCGTCCGGATCGAACGTCTGCGTCTCGTCCCCTGCCTCGCCCTGCGTCAGGTGCGCCCCGCAGCGCGCGCAGTAGTTGGCGGCCTCGGGATTCTGGAAGCCGCACTCGGGGCAGTACAGATAGCTCACTCCGGGGCGGCCTTGCCCGTCAGGATTGCGGTCAGGTGGTCGACGTCGACTTGCTCGAGGACGCTCTTCCCTCCGGATTCCTTCAGGCGCGACACGAGCTCGGCACGCAGGATGTCGATCTTCCCGTGCAGCAGCCGGCGTTGGTACGAGACCTCGCGCTCCTGCTCCTGCAGGTTGCCGATCAGCTCCTTCAGGTCGGCGTCGGTCAGCGAGGCGAGATCGGGCAACGGTTCCACGCGGTGAGCCTTTCGGTCGTGGACAGCGGACGTCTCAAGTGTGCACGAGGTTCCGCGAAGGGTCAACCTCAACTTGAGATTTCAAGTTCTGACGCGCGTCTCCTCCGTGCCGGATTCCTCCGGCTCCAGGATCTCCTCGATCTCGGTGCGCATCTCCGCCTCCAGCGCCGAGGACTCCTCCGGCGTGCGGCCCTCCGCGTAGAGGTGGATGACCGGCTCGTCGGGGTCGGGCAGCACCTGCACCCACCCGCGCTCGTCGAAGAGCTTGATCCCGTCCATGAGGTCGAGCTCGCGTCCCGAGAGGCGCTCGTTGAGGACTCGCATCACGAGCCCCTTCTGGCTCCAGGGGCAGTGGAGCTGTCGGTGGACGAGTGTCGGCCGCGGTAGGCCCGCGACGATCTCCGAGAGCGGCTGATGGACGGGTGCAAGCAGCTCCAGCAGCTTGCAGAGGCTCGCGACGGCGTCGTAGGCGGGCAGGAAGTCCGGGAAGACATAGCCCCCTCCGACCGCGCCGGCGAAGACGACGCCGCCCTCGGAGGCGACCTTCGTCAGCTCGGCGAGGGAGTGCGGTGTGCGGATGAGCTCGAGCCGGCTGTCCTCGAGCAGCTCGTCGGCGCGGCTCGTCACGGTCACGGGAAGCGCCAGCCGGCCGCTGCGGCCGTTCGAGCCGATCAGCTTCAGGAAGAGCAGCAGCGCCTGGTCGACGGCGATCTCACGGCCGCGCTCGTCGATGAGATAGAGCCGCTCGGCCGCGCGGTCGAAGACGCAGCCGAAGTCGGCGCCCACGGCCGTCACGAGCCGCTTGGCCTGACCGATCGTCTCGCGCAGGCGGATCGTCGCGCCGCCGGGCGGCTCGGCCTCGAACGCGTGCGCCGTCACCGCTTCGACGCCGAGCGGGCCGAGGAGGAGCGGAAGCACCGTCGAGGCGGCGGAGTAGCCGTAGTCGACGACGATCCGGAAGCCGCGACCGCGGATCGCCTCCACGTTCGTCGAGGCCAGCAGGTCGGACGCGTACCCCTCGCGGGCACGCGCGGGATAGTCGATCGAGCCGACCTCCGAGAACGAGGCGCGGCGCAGCTCCTGGCGTGTGAAGTGCTTCTCGATCTCCTTCTCGAGCGCGGCCCCGGCCACGACGCCCGGCGGCTCGAAGAGGCGGATCGTCACGACCTCCGGGTCCGAGGCGCTGACGCCCACGTGGAAGCCCGCCTCGTAGCCCTGCTCCTTCAGCAGGTGGCGTCCGACGGCGGCAGGAAGGGCATGCAGGTCGTGCACGTTCACACCCGTCGAGTTGAGGCCGGTGATCATCGCGCGCTTGATCATCCGGCACGCCCGCGAGCCCTCGCGGCTCGCGACGACCCGCGCGCCGCGCTTGAGCGCAGTGCCGAGCGCGGCAGCGAAGCGGACGGCCGTCTCGGGGGTCAGGTCGACGTTGACGAGCCCGGTGACGCCGTCCTTGCCGAACAGGCGCGAGGTCGCGCGCGACTCCCAGATCAGGCTCTCGTAGATCTGGGTGCCCGTCTCCACCTCCTTGTAGGGGTAGATGCGAACACCGGGGAAGATGACGCTCTCGGCGCCCACCGCCACCTCGTCGCCGATGGCGACGCCCTCGTGGATGCGCACGTGCGAGCGGATGTCGCAGTTGCGCCCGAGGATGGCGCCCTCGACGATCGACGAGCGCCCGATGTAGGAGCCGTTGTCCACCACCGATCGCGACGTGCGGGCGCGCTCGCGCAGCGTCACGCTCGATCCGAGCACGGAGTACGGGTCGACGCGCGCCTCCGGGGAGATGCGGCAGTAGTTGCCGATGAACGCGGGTCCCTGGACGCCGTCGAGGTCGTCGACCTCGACGCCCTCGCCGATCCAGATGTTGCCGCGCAGGCGGATCCCGGGGATGTTGAGCCGTACCTTCTCGTCGAGTGCGTCGAAGTTCGCCTGGCGGTACTGGTCGAGGTTGCCGATGTCCTGCCAGTAGCCGTCCAGGACGAAGCCGTAGATCGGCCTCCCCATCTCGAGCAGGAGCGGGAAGAGCTCCTTCGAGAAGTCGAAGGGTCGATCCTTGGGGATGTGGCGGAGCACCTCGGGCTCGATCACGTAGATCCCCGTGTTGATCGTGTCGGAGAACACCTGCCCCCAGGAGGGCTTCTCCAGGAAGCGTTCGACTCTGCCGTCCTCGTCCGTGACGACGATCCCGAACTCGAGCGGGTTGTCGACCGACACGAGCCCGATCGTCACCGCCGCGCCCTGCTCCCGGTGGAACTCGATCAGCCGCGTCAGGTCGACGTCGCAGAGGGCATCGCCCGAGATGACGAGAAACGTCTCGTCGAGCTTCTCGCTCGCCAGACGGACCGAGCCCGCGGTGCCCAGCGGGCTCTCCTCGACGGAGTACTCGATCTCGACCCCGAGCGGGTCGCCGTTCCCGAAGTAGCCCCGGATCGCCTGCGGGAGGAATGCGACGGTGACGATCACCTCGTTCAGCCCGTGCTCGCGTAGCAGCTCGATGATGTGCTCCATGCACGGCTTGCCGACGATCGGGACCATCGGCTTCGGCTGGTTGGAGGTCAGCGGCCTGAGCCGCGTTCCCTCGCCGCCTGCCATCACGACGGCCTTCACGTGCGTACCTCCTGCCGCGCCTTGAGCGCGTACTGGACGAGCGCGATCACCGCGAGGACGAAGCCGACCCAGAAGAGGACGAGCGGCCACTCCGTGCCCTCGTGCGTGACCATCACGAAGCCGAGCGAGGCGTAGAGGAGCCACGTCGCCGCTTTGCCGACGCGATTCACCTGGAAGTCGTAGCCACGGTCGACGACGAACCTGTACCCGGCGACGAGCACGAGGTCGCGCGCCGGGATCAGGAGCGCCACCCAGGGCAGGCGATGCTGCTGCAGGACGAGCAGGAGCACCGCGGCGTCGATCATCAGCCGGTCGGCAAGGGGATCGGCGACCTTCCCGAAGGCCGACTCCACGTGCCAGCGGCGCGCGAGGTAGCCGTCCAGCTGGTCGGTGACACCGGCGATGCCGAAGACGATCGCGGCCGGCCAGCTCCGGCCCCCGTCCGCCGTCGCCAGCAGGAAGACGAAGACGGGGATCAGCGCGAGGCGCGCAATCGTCAGCGCGTTCGGGATCTGCGCCAGCGGCGCCGGCACGGCACGGGTCGCCATGACGTTAAGGATACGGGGGCGCCGGCCCCGGCTCCCGGCTCTACGCGGTCTCCGCGTGCCGCTTCGGCACGGGTGCTAGCTTCGCAGGACGGATGAACTACCGTGAGGATCGCTTCGTGCGGCCGTCGCGGGTCGATCCTCTGCGGCTGCGACGCGTCGAGCCGCTCGGCACGGAGAGGCTCGCCGCGTGAGCTTCACGCTGCCCGGGTTCGTCGACGCCCACTCGCACGCCTTCCAGCGGGCGCTGCGCGGGCGGGCCGAAGGCGGCGGACTTCTGGGCCTGGCGCGACCTGATGATCGCCGAGGCAGAGCGACAGACCGCCGAGACGGTGCGCCGCGAGTATGTCGAGGTGTATCGGGAGCTACTCGCCGCCGGCTACACGGCGGTCGGCGAGTTCCACTACCTCGGCTTCGAGGAGGCGCGCGCGGCGGCCGAGGCGGCGACGGAGGCGGGCATCGGGGCCGTGGTGCTCTACGTCGCCTACGCGCGCGGCGGCTCGCCGCGCTTCCGGCAAGAGTCGGTCGCGGAGTACCTCCGCCAGGTCGAGGCGCTGCGCGAGGAGGGGATCGCCGTCGGCCTCGCCCCCCACTCCGTGCGCGCGTGCCCTGTGGACTGGCTCGAGGAGATCGGGCGCTACGCTGAGCGAGAGGGCCTCGTCCTGCACGTGCACGCCGACGAGCAGCCCCGCGAGATCGAGGAATGCATCGCGGAGCACGGCGTCCGCCCCGTCGAGCTGCTCGCCCGCACCGGGTGCCTCGGCCCGCGGAGCACCGTCGTCCACGCCACGCACGCCGACGGCCACGAGCTCGACCTGCTCCGCGACGCGGGCAGCCGGATCTGCGTCTGCCCGACCACCGAGGCGAACCTCGGCGACGGCTTCGTCCCCGTGGCCCGCATCTGCCATCGCGGCATCGGGATGTGCATCGGCTCGGACTCGAACGTGCGCGTCGACCCGCTCGAGGAGCTGCGCGAGCTGGAGGGCATCGCCCGCCGCCAGACGGGGAGGCGGAACGTGATCGCGCCCGGGGCACTGCTCGGCTTCGGCACCGACGAGGGCGCGGCTGCGCTCGGGCTCGACGAGTGGGACGACGTCGTCGTGGACGTGAATCACGTACAGCTGCGCGGCGTCGCGGAGGCGGACATCCCCGAGGCCCTGATCTTCGGCTGCTCGGCGGACGTGCTTAGCGGCCGTCGAGCGACCGGCTAGACGCCGAGCCGAAGTCGCGCACGAGCGCGAGCCGCCCCACCCACCATGCAGTGCGGTCGACGTAGGCCGCCCGTGCGTCGGGCCCTCGCTTCCCCCAGGCTCCGTCGTAGGTCGCGTACCGGTACGCGCCGTGCCTCCGCGTCGCGGCCGCCGGCTCGATCTGCGTCCCCTCGTGCCACTCGTTGAAGCTCGTGATCGTGACGCCGTCGGCGCCCGAGCAGAGGAGCGCCTTCCACATCGCGTCGTAGGTCGCGCCATTGCGGCGCGGCTTCACCCTCGGGTCGCCCGAGCCTCGCCGCGCGTCGTAACCGGGGCCGACGGACGGCGCGCAGAGTAGTCCTCGTGCATGCGCCTGCCCGCAGACGCGGCGGAACGACTGGCCGCCGAAGGTCAGCAGGTCGTACGTGTACAGACCGGCGAAATGCCCGGCCGCGGCGAATCCTGCCATGCCGGTCTGCGCGAGCACGGTCACGCCTTCGAGCGAGTCGTTCAGGGCAGCCCAGTCCGCCGCCGGTACGTCCTGAGGCTCGTAGAGGTAGAACACGCGCACGCCGAGCGTCCGAGAGGTACGCGATGTCGACCCCGACCGACTCGGCGCTGCGGTCGCGATACGGCTCGACGTGGATCGCGACACGGAGCCCCTGCGCCTGCGCAGCGTCGATGACGAGCGGCAGGCGATCGTCCTCGAGCGACCCTCTCCCCCACCAGGAGATCGCGACCTCCTGGACGCCCATCGAGGCGATCTCCAGCATCTGCTGCGCGACCACCACCGCGTCGGCGCTCGAGTAGAGGCCGCGTGCCGGATAGAAGCCCGCGGCGATGTCTGACGGGGGCGAGTGTCCGTGCTGCGCCCAGTGGACGTACGCGCCGTCGCGATCGGCGGTCGAGTACCACGGGTAGTAGAAGATCGAGACCGGCAGGGTCGCTGCGCCGGCCGCGCCCGTCGAGAGCGCAAGCATGCAGACCGCGAGAGCGAGGAGCCGCCGCATGGTGTCAGGGGGAGTCGGTGAAGAAGTCGGCCGGGGAGGGGGCGCGCGGATCATCTCACTCCGGGTGGCCGGCGCACAATGGGACGGACGGCCCATCCGGCCGGCTTGAAGACCTACCCCGGAGGGGGGTGGTCAGGCGCGTGCTGCGATGACGGGCCGCCGGCCTGTCGGACGAGAACCGTCGCTGTCCCGACTCCGAGCACGGCGAGTGCCACCGCGGCCGGGTCGGCCCAGCCGGGGTGCTCCTTGTGCGCGAGGACGACGATGCGGGCGCCGCCGTCGGTGGTGCCGTCGGCCATGCTGTCCTCGACCCTCAGCTCGAGGGTGTTCAGCCAGGTGGCACCTGCGATACCCAGGAGGGCGGCGACGATTGCCAGCGGGACCCGCATGCGCCGCAGTGTCGCCACTCGATGTGGGGACCTCAAGACCAGGGTTTCGGACCGTCCGATCGGCTGACAGACTCCGGCGAAAGGCCGGGTTTGCGGCACATTCGTGCGCGCTTCTACGCCTCCCCGACGGGCGCGGGCTCGAGGGCCGCCGGCGCAGGCGCTCCGGCCGGCCGGAGGAACACGGCGCCGATCACGGCGGCCGCCGCCGCGAAGACGGCGCCCACGAGGAAGGCGACCCGGTACCCACCGTTGAGCGCCACGACAAGGCTGTCGCCGGAGGCGCGCAGGCTGTCCGTGCGGGAGGCGGCGAGGCTCGCGAGGATCGCGAGGCCGAGCGCCCCGCCCATCATGAAGGCGGTGTTGACGACTCCGGACGCGAGGCCGGCCTCGGTCGGCTCGACGTCGCTCATGGCGGCGAGCAGCACCGGGTTGAACGCGATGCCCGCGCCGAAGCCGAGCAGGATCATGCTCGGGAGGACGTCGAACGACGAAGGTCCCGTCGACCGGCGCGCGCGCGAAGAGCGCGAGCCCGGCCGCGGCCAGGAGCAGCCCCGTCACCAGCGGCGGCTTGAGGCCGAAGCGCATGACGAGCTTCGCCGACAGGCCGAGCGAGAAGGCTCCCATGATCAGGTTGGCCGGTAGGAACGCGAGACCGACCTGCAGCGGGCTGTACCCGAGCACGAGCTGGAGGTAGAGCGCAGAGAGGAAGAACCAGGCGAACATGGCGGCGGCCCAGAGGACGCCGACGGCGTTCGCGGTCGCCACGTTCCGCAGGCGGAAGAGACGGAGCGGCACGAGCGGTGAGCGAACCCGAGTCTCGATGCGGAGGAAGATCGCGAGCAGCGTGACCGAGACGGCGAGCAGGCCGAGGGTCCGGGCGGACGTCCAGCCGATGTCGTTGCCGTTCACGATCGCGTAGACGGCGAGCATCAGCGAGGCCGTCACGGTGATCGCGCCGGCGACGTCGAGGCGTCCAGCGGCGGCCGGCCCGCGGCCTTCCGGCAGCAGCCTCAGCGAGAGAGCGTAGACCGCGACCCCGATCGGGACGTTGACGAGGAAGATCCAGTGCCAGTCGAGCGCGTCGGTCAGGACTCCGCCGAGCAGCACGCCGATGCTGCCGCCGCCCGGCGGCGACGAAGCCGAAGACGCCCATCGCCTTGGCGCGCTCGGCCGGCTCGGTGAACAGGGTCATCATCAGCGAGAGGGCGACGGCCGAGACGATTGCGCCGCCCAGGCCCTGGATCGCCCGGGCCGCGACCAGGAGGCCCTGCGTGGTCGAAAGGCCGCAGGCGAGCGAGGCGAGCGTGAAGAGCGTGATGCCGATCAGGAACAGCCGCCGGTGGCCGAAGAGGTCGCCGAGCCGGCCGCCGAGCAGGAGGAAGCCGCCGAAGGTCAGCAGGTACGCGTTCACGACCCAGGCCAGCGACGTCTCGGAGAAGCCGAGATCGGACCTGATCGACGGCAGGGCGACGTTCACGATCGTCGTGTCGAGGACGATCATCAGGTCACCCAGGCAGAGGACGATCAGCGCCAGCCAGCGGGTGCGGCTCTCCATGCTTACCACGGGGGTCACGACGGGGCTTTCCTTTCGGTGGGCTTCGCGGTCGGTCTTGGATGCTTAGACGGCCCCGCGGCCCGGAATTCATCGCTCACGGCGGCGATGAGTTTCCCTTGCGTGCGGGGTCTATCCCGCGATGGCAACCTCAGCGGGGGAGACGATCTCGTTCGCCGTCCGAGGTCCGATCGCCCGCGCCGACCTGCCGGGGCTCTGTGACCGCGTCTGCGCGCTGCTGCAGGAAACCGGCGCCGCGGTCGTCCTCTGCGACGTGCGCGGGGTCGAGCCGGACGCCGTCACGGTCGATGCGCTCGGGCGGCTCCAGCTCGCCGCGCGGCGGCGCGGCTGCAAGATCCGGCTGCGCGCCGCGTCGAGCGAGCTGCTGGAGCTGCTCGCCTTCATGGGGCTGCAGGACGTCCTGCCGGAGTGAGGCTAGGAGTCGAGCCGCGGCGGCAGCCCGAAGAGCGGGAACAGGCGCTCCGTGCCGAGGAAGAACGTGAACTCGACGATCCGGCCGTCGGAGATCTCGAGCACCTGCAGCGCCCACGGGTCGTGGCCGCTTCCCGACTCGCTCGGCTTGTACTGACCGAACGCAGGCGACCCGTTCGCGGCCAGGGTCGGAAGCACACGCGAGCCGCGGCAGCCCGCGCCGCGGCCGAGCCACCAGCTGAAGATGTTGTCGCGCCCGCTCAGCCACAGCTCGTACGGCGGCATCGACTGGGTCGCGTCCTCTTTGATGAGCGACGTGAGCGCGTCCATGTCGTAGCGCTCGAACGCCTCGACGTAGCGGGCCAGGAGCTCGGCGTCCGCCTGGTCGACCGAGGGCGACGTGTCGGCAGGGCTCAGGTCGGTCGCCTCGAGCGTCGCGCGGGCGCGCTGGAGCGCGCTGTTGACCGACGCGACGCTGGTGTCGAGAAGCTCGGCCACCTCCGTCGCCTTCCAGCGCAGGACCTCGCGCAGGATCAACACGGCCCGCTGCCGCGGCGGAAGGTGCTGCAGGGCGGCGACGAACGCGAGTCGGATCGTCTCTCGCGCGACGGCCACCTCCGCAGGGTCTCCCTCCGCGGGCACGACGAGTCCGTCCGGGACCGGCTCGATCCACGTCACCTCGGGAAGCGTCCGGCCGATCGGGCCGTCGGGGTTCCAGGCGGGGCCGAGATCCATCGGCCGCGCGCGGCGCTCCCTCCCGTTCAGCATGTCGAGGCAGACGTTGGTCGCGATGCGGTAGAGCCAGGAGCGGAATGCCGCCCGGCCCTCGAAGCGGTCGAACGCGCGCCACGCCCTGACAAGGGTCTCCTGCACCGCGTCCTCGGCCTCGAACGGTGAGCCCAGCATCCGGTAGCAGTAGGCCGTCAGCTCCGACCGATGCTGCTCCAGCCGGTCCTCGAGCCCACCCGCGTCCGGCCTGACGGTGACTGACGAGTCACGCACTGTCGATCATCGTACGCGGTCCGCCCGACCCGCCGAGTCGGTCCGCCACGGACTCAGCCGGTATCCGCGCCGAAGCTGACCGTGCATCCGTGAAGCCACCGATGCCGAATCGACCGCCGACTGCGATCCTCGACCCATGAACAAGATCGTCGTCGGAGTCGACGGCTCGGAAGCGTCGAGGGAGGCGCTGCGGTGGGCCGTGGACGAGGCGAAGGTGCGGGGCGCTCGCGTCGTCGCGGTCAACGTCTGGAACTGGCCCACCGTGCCGGCGTTCGGCACGGTCGGTCTGCCTCTCACGGATGAGCTCGAGACCCAGCTGAAGGCCGACTCGCGCGAGGTGCTGGACGCCGTGATCCGCGACGTCGCAGGCGACGAGGCCGGCGTCGTGATCGACCGCGCGGTGGTCTCGGGCTCGCCGGCGTCGCAGCTGATCGCCGCCGCCGAGGACGCCGACCTGCTCGTGGTCGGCTCGCGCGGCCGCGGCGGCTTCGCCGGGCTCCTGCTCGGATCGGTGAGCCAGCAGTGCGCGCACCACGCTCATTGCCCGATCGTGATCTGCCACCGACGGACGTAGCCGGAGCGGCCTGGAGCCTGCAGCCATCTACCGAACGCGATTGCGCGTTTCCACCGACGCGCGGCGCGTAGGTCCCGCATAGCGTGAGTGTTGTCGCGAAGGGAGGCTGCCGTGAACAAGACGTCTGCCGAGTTGACCCGGATCCGGATCGAGGCACCGGACGCAGACAGCGCGATGGCGCTGGAGCGCCGACTCGCGCATCTCACGCCGACCACCGTCGGGCGCGACGGTGACTGGCTCGTCGAGCTCGTCGACGACGGCGAGCGGCTGGATGAGATCCTGGCCGCCGTCAAGCACTGGCTCGGAGAGGCCGGACTGGCCAAGACGACCGTGCACGTCGACGGGACGATCCGGCACGTGACGGCGCCCGGAAGGCACTGAGCCTCCGATGACAGCCTCGGCTCCGGAGAGGCTTCGCGCGCCGAAGTGGCCGCTCTTCAGCGACCGGCGCCAGGCCGGTCGGCGACTGGCCGGGCTCCTCGCCGACGAACGGGCTTACTCGCCGGTCGTGGTGGGTCTGGCACGCGGAGGCGTCGCGGTCGCCGCGGAGCTCGCGGCGGTACTCTCCGCCCCCCTGGACGTCGTCACGGTCAGGAAGGTGGGCCACCCGATCGAGCCGGAGTATGCAATCGGCGCAGTCGCCCCCGGCGGTGTCGTCTACCTTCGTAACTCCGAAGGCCTGTCGGACGACCAGCTGGCGCTCGTGTTCGAGGACGCGGTCAGGCGCGCGGACGAGCTCGAGGCACATCTCCACGCGATGCTGGAGCCGATCCCGCTGGCCGGCCGGACGGCGGTCCTCGCCGACGACGGGCTCGCCACCGGAGCGACGATGATCGCTGCGGCACGGTGGGCCTGGAAGCGAGGCGCCGCACGCGTCGTTGCCGCGGTTCCGGTGGGAGCCACCGCGAGTCGCCCACTCGTCGCACCTGAGGTCGACGAGCTGGTGATCCTCGTCGAGGAAGATCGTTTCGGCGCCGTCGGGATGTACTACGAGAGCTTCGACCAGCTCGGCGACGAGGACGTCCTCCGGCTGCTCGAGGCCGCCCGCGCCGCCGCTCCTCTACCTGCGTACCGGGAAGGCTGAGCGAATCGTGAGCATCCACCTGGAGGAGAAGCAGGAGCATCGCGGCGAGTCTCCGCCGACGCCGAAAGCACGGCCGAATCGTCCTCGCCGGCGGCTCCGTGCGATGCGTCCGGGCAAGCGCATCATCCTCTACGCGGTCGTCGTCTCGCTCTCGGCGTCGGCGCTGCTCGCGATCGGGATCCTCCTCTTCGGCCGGCTGGGCGAGACGGAGGGACGCATCCTCGGGACGACTGCGCTCATCGCCGGCTACGGCCTGCTGGCGCTGCCGGCCGGCATGCTGCTCGACCAGGCCCGGCTCAAGGCGCTGGCCGCCGTCTCGCTCGCGCTCGCCTGCCTCGGTCTTTCACTCGCCCTCGTCTCCATCTGGACGAACGGGTCGTCCGCTGTGCTCGGAAAGAGCGTCGCCACCGTGACCGTCTTCGCCGTTGCCTCCACGCAGACGGCGGCGCTGTCCGTCCGCCGGCATGAGGGCGATCCCACGTCAACCAGACGGCTCTTCTCTCTCTCCGTCGTGCTGGCGCTCGCTCTCGCGACGATGGCGACGGTAGCCGCCTGGGGTGACATCGGGCGGCAGGGCTACTTCCGCGTCATCGCCGCGCTCGCCGTCCTCGACCTGCTGGTGGTCGTGCTGCAGCCGATTCTGGCGCTCACCCGCCCGGCCCGGTTCGTCTACGGACTCGCCGTCGTCACCCAGCCTGGAGGGTCATTGGAGCTGACGGTCGAGGCGGAGGACTTCGCGGCGGCGGCGTCACAGACGATCCGCCGTCTCGAGGCGGACGGTCGTCATGTGCGGCGGCTGGAGCTTGTCGCCGGCCCGCCCTACCCCACTACGGCGCCGCCGGTCGAGTCGCAACCGCTTCGGGTGAACGGCGGATAGGAGAACCGCCGCCGCTGACGATCGGCCCGCGCAGCCCGATGCGGCCTTTCCGCATGCGGGCCAGGCACTTCCCCGATGGCGCGGCATCGTGGCCGAACGATGCTCTCGGCGATGCGATCGCCGAACACTCGCACCCTGGTTGCTGTCGTCTTGCTCGCGGGTCTGGCCGGCGCAGTCGCGACGCTCGCACTCGACCGCGGCAAGACGACCGAGAGAGTCACGACGCTGGTCCGGCCCGCGCCGGCCTCAACGACTCAGGGTGACGGCGCGGAATGGCTGCCTGACCTTGCGCGTAGGGCGTCTGCCGGTGTCGTCGCGATCCAGGCCACCACCACCGTCGCTCTCCCGGGGTCGCCGTTCCGGCCGCCGAGCTCGCAACAGGCCGTCGCCTACGGCTCCGGCTTCGTGCTCGACAAGCAGGGTCACATCCTGACCAGCGACCACATCGTCGAGAGTGCGACGAAGATCCACGTCGCCTTCGCGGACGGGTCGAAGGTGCACGCGAAGCTGCTCGGAAGCGACCCCCTGCTCGACCTTGCCGTCCTCTCCGTGGACGTTCCCAAGGCCACGCTCCGGCCGCTGCCGCTCGGCTCTGCGGATCAGCTTCAGCTCGGCGACCCGGTCATCGCCGTCGGAAACCCCTTCGAGCTCGACCGGAGCGTCAGCGCCGGGATCGTCTCTGCCCTCCACAGGGCCATGGTCGCGCCGAACGGCTTCACCGTCTCCAACGCCATTCAGACGGACGCGGCGATCAACCACGGCAACTCCGGCGGTCCGCTGCTCGACGCTCAGGGCAAGGTCGTCGGCGTCGCCGCCCAGATCGCCGACTCCGGCGTCGACGCGAACGTCGGCGTCGCGTTCGCCGTCGCGCTCGACCAGGCCGCCCGCCGCGCCATCGGCACGCTGGAGGCGGGACGCACCGTCCGCCATGCCTGGCTCGGAGTGGCGCTCGCAAACATCGACGCCATCCTCGCCACGAGCGATCGTGTCGCCGCCGACCGACGGCGCACTCGTCACCGGTGTCGTCGCGGACGGGCCGGCAGCACGGGCGGGACTCTCCGGCGGATCGCAGATCGCCACCGTCGACGGCGCCGAGTACTGCGTCGGCGGCGACATCGTCACTGCGGTCTCCGGCCGAAGGGTCAGAACCGCGAGCGACCTGGAAACCGCCATCACGGCACGTCAGCCCGGCGACAAGCTCAGGCTCACCGTCGTCCGTGCAGACGGAAGCAAGCACGCCGTGACGGTCACGCTCGCCTCCGAGCCGACGTCGGCTCCGGAGGAGACCACCGGCTGCCAGTAGACCGGCGGCGCCCGCAGCGGCGAGTCGTGCGTACTTTCCCGTCGCCGAATCCGCCTCTCCCCGGATGCCACGAGGCGACCCCGGGGTGACGGACGTGACAGAGCTGCATCCGCGGCTTCATTCGGACACGAAAGGAGAGTCATGGCAACCATCGAGAGAGCCGCGACATTCCCCGCTCCCGGGCAGCCCCACAGTCCCGTCGAGCTGAAGTCGCGCTACGAGAACTTCATCGGCGGCCACTGGATCGCACCGGTGAACGGCGAGTACGCCGAGAACCTCACGCCCGCCACGGGCAAGCCGTTCACGCAGGTGCCGCGGTCGACACCCGAGGACGTCGAGCTCGCGCTCGACGCCGCCCACGCCGCCAAGGACGCCTGGGGCGAAGCGTCGACGACCGAGCGGTCGAGGGTCCTGAACAGGGTTGCAGACGCGATCGAGGAGAACCTCGAGGCGCTGGCCGTGGCCGAGAGCTGGGAGAACGGCAAGCCGGTTCGCGAGACGCTCGCGGCGGACATCCCGCTGGCGGCCGACCACTTCCGCTACTTCGCCTCGGTGATCCGCGGCGAGGAGGGAGCGATCTCCGAGCTGGACAAGAGCACCGTCGCCTACCACTTCAAGGAGCCGCTCGGCGTGGTCGGGCAGATCATCCCGTTCAACTTCCCGATCCTGATGGCGGCCTGGAAGCTGGCGCCCGCCCTGGCCGCGGGCAACGCGGTCGTGTTGAAGCCGGCGAGCCCCACGCCGTGGTCGATCCTCAAGCTGATGGAGCTGATCGAGGAGATCGTCCCCGGCGGCGTCATCAACGTCGTCAACGGCCCCGGCGCGGAGATCGGCAAGGCGCTCGGGACCAGCAAGCGGATCGCCAAGATCGCCTTCACCGGCGAGACGGTGACCGGCCGGCTGATCATGCAGTACGCCGCCCAGAACATCATCCCGTCGACGACGGAGCTGGGCGGGAAGTCGCCCAACATCTTCTTCGCCGACGTGATGGCCGAGGACGACGACTTCCTCGACAAGGCGATCGAGGGCCTCGTGCTCTACGCGTTCAACAAGGGTGAGGTCTGCACCTGCCCGTCGAGGGCGCTGATCGAGGCGTCGATCTACGACGAGTTCATGGGCCGGGCGCTCGAGCGGATCGCCGCCATCCGGCAGGGCCACCCGCTCGACCGCGAGACCCAGATCGGTGCGCAGGTCTCGACCGCGCAGCTCGAGAAGATCGCGAGCTACGTCGAGATCGGCAAGCAGGAAGGCGCCGAGCTGCTGATCGGCGGCGAGCGCTCCCATCTCGGCGGCGAGCTGGAGGACGGCTACTACTTCCAGCCGACCGTCTTCAAGGGCACGAACGACATGAGGATCTTCCAGGAGGAGATCTTCGGGCCGGTGCTCGCCGTGACGACGTTCCAGAACGAGGCCGAGGCGCTCGAGATCGCCAACGACACCATGTACGGACTCGGCGCGGGCGTCTGGACGCGCGACACGAGCAAGGCGTTCCGCATGGGCCGCGGCATCAAGGCGGGCCGTGTGTGGACGAACTGCTACCACCTCTATCCGGCGCACGCGGCGTTCGGCGGCTACAAGGTCTCCGGCGTCGGGCGCGAGAACCACAAGATGATGCTGGATCACTACACCCAGACGAAGTGCCTGCTCGTCTCCTACGACCCGAAGCCGCTCGGCTTCTTCTAGACCGATGCAAGCGGATCCCGCCTCCAGGGTCGTCGCCACCGATGCCGCCGTCGCGGAGATCAGGCGCCTGCGGGCGGAGCACGGTCCGCTGATGTTCTTCCAGTCGGGGGGCTGCTGCGACGGCAGCTCCCCGATGTGCCTTCCCGAGGGCGAGCTCCTGCTCGGCCCCAACGACCTCCTGCTCGGCGACGTCGACGGCTGCAGCTTCTACATCGACGCCGAGCAGTACGAGCGGTGGAACAGACCCTCGTTCCTGCTCGACGTCGCGCCGGGCGGAGGCTCCGGGATGTCGCTCGAGGAGGCGCACGCAGTCCACTTCGTGCTCGGCTCGACGCCGGCTGCAGCCTGCGCGGGCGCGAGGCTCGAATCAGGTCGCGAGCGCGAGAGGAGATGAGTCGCATGCTCACGGAAACGCGCGACAAGGGTCCGGCCGAGGCCGCCGCAGCTCAGCCCACTACCGCTCAGGCCGCCGACGCCAACGGAGACGACGCGACCCTGCGGTCGCTGGCAGTCCAGCACCTCGAGCGGGTTCGCAAGTTCAAGCTCGATCTTGCGGTCTTCCTGCTCGGAACGGTGGTGATCGGCGCCGTCTGGGCCATCACCGAGTACGAGAACTCCGGCGGCTGGCCGCACGGGATCGGCAGCCAGGGCAACCCAGGCGACTGGAATCCCTGGTTCTTCTGGGTCGTCCTCGGTTGGGGATTCCTCGTCGGGCTCGACGCATTGAAGACGTACTTCCGCCGCCCCACGACCCAGGCCGAGATCGACCGCGAGGTCGAACGGCTGAAGGCGAGGAGCTGATCGACGGCCAGCGCCCGACTCCCCGGGCTCGACTCCAGGGGCCGCCGCCTGCCGGCACTCGGCCGGCGCGGTGAAGGATGGGTCGTCGGCCAGCTTGTCCTGATGGCGGCGATCCTGCTCTCCGCGCTCGCCGGCCGAGGCTGGGCAGGCGGCTACGCAATCGCGGCGTACACGGTCGGCGGGGCGCTTCTCGTGCTCGGCCTCGTCCTCCTGGCCGCCGGCGGGCTCCGGCTCGGCGCGTCGCTGACGCCGTTACCTGCCCCGCGCGGAGGCGCCGCGCTCACCACGACCGGGCCCTTCGCCCTCGTCCGGCACCCGATGTACGGCGGCGGCATGCTGATCGCCTTCGGCTGGACGATCGTCTTCGCCAGCGTCGTCGGGCTCGCGCTCTCGCTCGCGTTGATCGTCTTCCTCGACCTGAAGGCGCGCCGCGAGGAGCTCTGGCTGGCCGAGCACTTCGCCGACTACGAGACCTATCGACGGCGGACCCCGCACAGGTTCGTGCCGTACCTCTACTAGCCTGGTCGGTACTTCTCCGTCGGGAGATCAGTGGTTTCTTCGGACGCGCCGGGATCCGGGGGATGCCAGGATCGGTGGTGCGCTAAGCACGGTTCGCGAGTAGGACGAAACTCCACCGCGGAGGCCGCAGGAAGATCCCACCGAACGCCTCCCCGATGAAGTGGACGAAAGCGAAACCGACTCAACGAAGGTCGCGAAGGGCCCGCTCAAGCGGGCCCTTCGGTTTCGCGCACTCTGCGGCGCCGGCTACGCGACCTGCGCGTCGAGCCCGTCCAGACGCCTGCGCGGTGGCGCGGCGCGTCCGGTTGCCTTCGCGATGTAGTCGCGGTACCACCAGAAGCTGGACTTCGGGATCCGCTCGAGCGTCGGGAACTCGACGTAGACGATCCCGAAGCGGCGCGCGTACCCCTCCGCCCACTCGAAGTTGTCCAGCAGCGTCCACGCGAAGTACCCGCGCACCGGCACGCCCGCGGCCACGGCGCGCCGCACGGCCTCGACGTGCGCTGCGAGGTAGGCCTCCCGCTCCGGATCGCGTACGGAGCCGTCGTGCCCACGGGCGTCGGCGTACGAGGCCCCGTTCTCCGTGATCAGGATCGCCGGCGGCGCGTAGTCGTCCCGCAGCCGGAGCAGGAGGTCGTAGAGCCCGTCCGGCCGCACCACCCACCCCAGGTCGGTGTGCGGCTTGTCGTCCTCGTGCAGCGCGTGAAGCCCTCCCCGCTCCGTCCGCTCCACGACGCGAGGCTGGTAGTAGTTGACGCCGAGGAAGTCGAGCGGAGCCGCGATCCCGGCGAGGTCGCCGTCGCGAACGAGCCCCGGCTCGAGCGGGCGCCGCTCGAGCACGTCGCGCGGGTACTCGCCGCGGAAGAGCGGGTCGAGGAACCAGCGGTTGCGCTCGCCGTCGAACTCCCTCGCGGCGTCGACGTCGGCGGCCGAGTCGGTGGCCGCGTACGCGGGCTCGAGGTCCAGCGTGATGCCGACGCGCGCGCCGGGCGACTCGCGCCTGATCGCCTCGACGGCGAGGCCGTGCGAGAGCAGGACGTGGTGCGCGGCCGCGAGCGCGTCGGCTGTCGAGGTCCGCCCCGGCGCGTGGACGCCGAGGCCGTAGCCGAGCCAGGCGATCACCCAGGGCTCGTTGTGCGTGATCCAGTACGTGACGCGATCGCCGAGCCGCCGCGCGACGATCTCGGCGTAGTCGCGAAACGCCTCCGCGGTGGCGCGCGCAGGCCAGCCGCCGCCGTCCTCGAGCGCCACGGGGAGATCCCAGTGATAGAGCGTGACGATCGGCTCGATGCCGGCTTGCCAGCAGCTCGTCGACGAGGCGGTCGTAGAAGTCCAGGCCGCGCTCGTTCACCCGGCCGCGGCCGTCCGGCAACACGCGCGGCCACGCGACGGAGAATCGGAACGCGTTCGCGCCCAGCTCGCACAGCAGCGCCAGGTCCTCGGGATACCGGTGATAGAAGTCGCAGGCGACCGCGCCGCTCTCGCCGTTCCGGACCTTGCCCGGCGTGGCGCAGAACCGGTCCCAGATGCTCTCGCCGCGACCGTCGTCCGACACGGCGCCCTCGATCTGATACGCAGCGGCGGCGGTGCCCCACAGAAACCCGTCACCGAACTGGGACGTCGTGCCGGCCACGGTCCTCCTCTCTGCGCAGAACGAATCTGGGTCCGAGTGTAGGTCGGCGGTGCGCACGCGAAATCCCGGGAAAGCCCGCAATCACATGGGGCAAAACCCGGATCGCACGCAAGCCGGGCCGACTACGCCGGCTCCCGATGATGGTCCAGCGTGGCCGACGTGCGAGGATCTGCCGGTGCGTTCCACGATGGAGGTGATTCCTGAATGTCTGTCCCGTTCCTGAGTCCAGGGCAAACGGACGATGCGGTGCCGAGGATGAAGAAGGCGCTGGTCCCCGAGCTCCTTGCACTCGGCCTCACGCCGATTGCGCAGAAGATCGACCTCGAGTCGACCACGTACGGGCCGACCGCGGTGCACGGGGTGCGGAAGTTCCAGGAGGCGAAGAAGCTCAAGGTCGACGGCTTCGTGGGCAAGAACACCTGGGGCGCGCTCGGGGTACACGAGCCGGTGGTCGGCGGTCCCCAGGAGCACGCCGCCGAGCTGCACCACGACGGCCAGGTGATCGTCGCGCCGGGGGCGAACCTTCCCGGCCAGGCCATCCAGGCGATGACGCTCGACTACGTCGCGCGCATGGCCGCGTCCATCGGGAAGCCGATCACGGTCACGACGGGGACCAACCACAGCAAGATGTCGGCCAGCGGCAAGGTCTCCGACCACTTCAGCGGGCACGCATGCGACATCGGGATGTTCGCGAACGGTGGGACGGATGACAGCCCGGTCGGCGACCGGATCATGGAGGCAGCATGCCTCCTCGCGGGCGACTCGAAGGAGGGCGCGAGCGCCAAGGCCCACGGCGGCGGGCTCTTCACGTTCACGCACGGCAATCAGCGGATCCAGTGCATCTGGAAGACCAACGAGGGGGGCAACCACCACAACCACGTCCACGTGGGGGTTCGCCCCGCGTGACTCGGCGGGCACGCGAGGCACCTCAGCGGCGTGTTCGAATGAACGGCCCTCCTGCAAGTCACCGGGAGGGCCGTTTTCCCTTTCGTAGAGCCATCGGGGCGCCGGGATTTGAACTCGGGACATTTGGTCCCCAGGCCGTTCTACGCTTGTGGCGTCGGATGGCGTCGAGTGGCTGAACGTTAGTAGCGGTGCGGGTTTGCGGCCATCTCCGGGTCGCGAGCCCGCATCGCTCCGTGGCGGCCCTCGGCAGCGTTTGTTCCCGGAGCGTTCCCCGCTCAGTAGGCTTCGACGCCGTGGCGAACGTCAGTTACGACCTTGATGACCGTGACCCGGTGATGCGGGAGTTCAGGAAGGCGGTCCTGGACCTCGCGACCGCCTACACCGGGGGGCGCGCCACCTATCAAGAGGAGTTCAGTCGCGTCCTAAACGAGATGGTCGCGGCCGCTCGAACCCCTAGCGAGTCGGCCATGGTCCTAGCGCGGAGCCTCCACACCGGCATGCTCTTCACATTCGCGGCGTTGAGCACGATGGCTGCGGAGTGGGACATCGATTTTTCAGACGCCGTACTCGTTCTTGAGCGGTCGATCGAGGAACTGATCGACCGTGAACGAGACGCCTAGTAGGTAGAGCCGAAGGCCGACCGCCCATGCTGTTGCCCGAACACCCGCGGCTTCTGACGCAGGCGTCCCAGACGCCCTCGACGATCTTCTCGTTGCCGACGCAGACCTGGGTGACGTGCGTGCCACCGCCGGCGTATCGCTGAACGCGCTCGCCCGGTTCATGGGCACGAGCGTCGACCAGATCCGACTGCACGTACGGGCATCTGCTGCCCGACTCAATCGACTGGACGCGCGCGGCGCTCGACTCCGTCGTCGGGCGTTCGTTCACTGAGCGTTCCCAGGACGCGGAGCGTTCAGAATGACGAAAGCCCTGCGCTTGCAGGGCTTTCCGGTGATCGGGGCGCCGAGATTTGAACTCGGGACCTCTAGTCCCCC
>CAVVCG010000044.1:0-158708 GCA_963746655.1 uncultured Actinomycetes bacterium
CGGCGTCACGGCCCGCCCGGAGTCGTCAGCCTTGCCAAAACCACGAATGTAGGCGATCCGGTCGCCCTCGACGATGCCCAGGGCGAGTCCCGGAACCCGCTGCGCAGCCATCTCGCCCTGCACGAAGCTCTCTATCTCCGCATAGCTCGGGCTAGCGCCCGCTCCGTTGGCAGCCGGCTTGTCAGAGCCCGGTTTGCTCACGAGGTACGCGGCTCCGAGGACCAACGCGCCCAGCGCGACAGCGATGACAATGCTTCGGCGCCGCGCGCGAAAGCGACCCGTGCTACCCGCCGCCTCGCGCACGTCGGCCGGGTCTGCAGCTGTCGGCCCCTCCGGCTCGTTCCGGATCGCCCGCCTCATAGCGCTCCTCTCGACCTGCTGGCTTTCCTGCCAGCCTCGCCGCCTCGACACTAACCGCTGGTGATCCGCGCCGCACCGCCTCACGTTCGTTATACGGTGCGCGCGATGGAGATCAACATGGGCGCTCCAGCTGTCGCGCACGGGGAAATCGAGGTTGCGGCGTCGCCCGAGATCGTTTGGTCCGTTCTCACAGACATCGCCAACTGGCCGAGTTGGAACCCCGACGTCAAAGCCGCGTCGATAGAAGGACCCCTCGCCGCCGGGACGCAGTTTCGCTGGAAAGCGGGGCCGGGAACGATCACCTCGACACTTCAGAGTGTCGAGCCGCCTCACCGCATCGAGTGGACAGGAACGACGTTCGGCATCAAGGCGATCCACGTCCATCGACTTGAACAGCAGGATGGCAAGATGATCGTCAGATCGGCGGAGTCGTGGGATGGCCTACCTGTGCGGCTGCTCCGTCGCTCGATGGCGAAGTCGTTGCAGAAGGCAATCGACTCGGGGCTGTCGCACTTGAAGATCGAAGCCGAACGACAGGCCCCCGAACACCGGCGTCACGTTGAGGCCGGCTGACCTTCAAGGGCCGCCAGCTTGGCTTGCCCAAGCGTGCTCTCACTTGAGTTCTCGAATGAGCACCTCTCATTGAGCGAGGTCGTCATCGTCGCGGCGCGGCTGTGATTCCTGGATCTGGTAGTCGATCCAGGAGGTCACGTAATGATTCAGCAGGGTCAGGTGTTCAAGCTGAAGGCGACAGGCGGGGACGGTGAGCCGTTGTGGGCGTACCGCTATCGGGTCGCAGGGCGCGGTTCGACGAGACTGCAAGTCGGCGGGTTCACCACGAAGGCTGAGGCGCAGAGGGCGCTTCAGAACAAGCTTGCCGCCTTCTGCCCGGCGGCCGCGCGAAGACGCTGACGATGGGCGAGTGGGTCGAGGAGTACTTGGACACGCATCAGGGGTGAGCGCGTCACGATCGCGAAGCTCCGCTGGCTACTCGGGAAAGCGACCGCCGCGCTCGGTGAGGTGCGCCTCGCCGAGTTCTCGCCTGAGCAGGTCTCCGCGTGGCGACTCACGGTTCCCTCGTGCGGCCCCTGTCGTCCACATCCGACGGGCGTATGCGAACGGACGGGTCAAGCACACCAAGACGCGGCTGAGCAGACGTGCCGTTCCGCTGCAGGCGATCGCGCTCGAGGCGCTCGACCAGCTACGGCCGCGGCAAGACAGCCTGCTGCTCTTCCCGAACGCGCGCGGCGGCTACCTCGACTTCCGCAACTTCAACCGTCGGCACTGGAAGCCTGTCCAGAAAGCGGCCGGGATCGAGCCGCTGCGCGACCTCTACGACCTGCGCCACACCTACGCCACCTTCGCCCTCCGCGCCGGCGTCCCGGTGTTCGCCCTTTCACGGTTCATGGGCACGAGCATCGCAATGATCGACCTCGGAGTCGCTGTGCGGCTTTGCGGGGCGCCGGTTCGACGTCCACCCAGCGTCCACGGGCCGCGCGGAAGACGTTCGCGGCGGCTGGTGGACGTTCGGTGGACGTCGAGGTCAGACGCCGTCACGACCAGCGCTGCCAGAAGACGCTGATTAGCAGGGACTTCGTGAAGCCCTCTGACGGACTCGAACCGTCGACCCCCTCCTTACCATGGAGGTGCTCTACCGACTGAGCTAAGAGGGCGCTCGGCCGCAAGTCTAGCCCGGATCGCTGCTCGGATCCGCGGGACGCTCAGGCTGACGCGGGACGCAGTTGCCGTGCGCGCAGCTGCAGCAGCCTGACGAGCTGCGACGTGTGCCGGAACGGGTCGGCCAGGGCGGGCTGGCGCGGGTCGAGCGGCACTGCGGCGACGACCTCTCCGTCCACCTCGGCGGCCACGAACGGGCCCCGCGGGACGTCGCGGCCCTCGAGCTCTCCCAGGCGGAGGAGCGCCGTGTCGCCGTCGTAGAGCATCCGGATCGCGATGGCGTTGTAGTCGCTCATCCTGTTCGATGGTGCCTGCTCGGGGCGGCGCCACGCATCGGTCGCGGGGACGATTCGGGATCCGCCATTGGAACGAGACTCACAAGCAGGGTCGAGCCGAGAGGCGCCGGCTCAGCGCGCGGCGAGCGCCACCGCTCCCTGCGCCACGGCGACCTCGGGGCGACGTTGAATCAGCGAGAGGTACCGCCGGCCGAAGGGCGAGTCCGGGTCGGGCGGGGCGACGAGCGTGCGTGCCTGCTCGAGCAGCAGGCCGGGGGCGATCGCGTCGTCCGCATCGGGATCGTCGAGCGTCTCGTCGATTCGGACGATCAACTCCGAGAGCGGTAGCAGCCAGCCGAAGCGGAGCGGGTCGGCGGCGATCTGCAGGAACTCCGCGTCGCCGAGCCGCCCGTGGATCCGCTCGAGGTCGATCCGCTCGGCGGCGAGCACGGCCTTGTGCAGCGCCACGAGGGCCTCGCGGAGCGAGGTGAGCTGCTCGAGCTCGCTCACGTGGTCCGGCTCTCGGCGTGCTCTTCGAGCCGGCGCAGGACCGCCTCGACCGTGCTGCCGTAGACCGGCTCGCCGAGCGCGGACGAGCCGATCTCGGCCGCCTCGCGGACGATCTGCTCGCGCTCGTGCTCGAAGCTCGTCCGGGCGAGGTAGAGAGCGGCGCGGGCACGGCTGCCCCAGTCGACGAGGTCGTCCCCCGGCTGCGGCGCGTCGGTGATCCGCGGCGCTCCGCCCATCCGCTCGGCGATCGCCACGGCTCGCGCGCGGAGCTCCGGCAGCTCCCGCTCGGCCGCCGCCAGCCTGCTCCTCGAGGTCGGCGGCCTCGTGCTCGATCCGCGCGAGCCGCGCCGCACCGTCCGCCGCGTGCTCCTGGGCGCGGACGAGCGCCCGCTGGGCTTCCGCGATCCGCTCCTTCGAGCCGTGCTTCGAGGCCTCGTCGAGCTCGCGCGATGCCTCCTCCGCCGCCTGCACCCGCCGGTCGAGATCCGCCCGGGCGGCCGCCCGCCGCGCGGCGAGCTCCTCGCGCCGCTCCGGCAAGAGGGCGAAGAAGTCGCGCAGCTCCGCCGCCCGATCCCGGACCGCTTCCGCGTCGACCTCGAGCCCGCCTAGCGTCTCGATCGCCTCCGAAGCGACCCGGTCGCGCGCCGCGAGCTCGCGCATGTACGAGAGGACGTCAGCCACAGAAGAACTCTGCCACCCGGAAGCAACGCAAAGCGCAGATGCCCTACTTCAGCCAGGGCTCCGGCTGTGCTGGGCTCGGCCCAGCACAGCCGAGTGCGCCGGCCGGGGCCGGCGCAGCGAAGGCCCGGCTTGGGCCGAGCCCAGAGAGGTGGGGGAGAGAGGATTTGAACCTCTGAAGGCAGAGCCGACGGGTTTACAGCCCGTTCCCTTTGACCGCTCGGGCACTCCCCCGGAACGGAGGGCATTGTAGCCTGGGGTCCGTGGAGCGGTTCGACGCCATCGTGATCGGCGCCGGGCCTGCGGGCTCGACGACCGCCCACCGCCTGGCCGAGGCGGGGGCCCGGGTGCTCGTCGTCGACAAGGCGCGCTTCCCGCGCGACAAGCCCTGCGGCGGCGGGCTCACGCTCCGCGCCGTCAAGCAGCTGCCGGTCGATCCCGCTCCCGTCGTCGAGGACGCCGTCGAGACCGTCGAGCTGCGGCTCGGCTTCGAGCGCTCGTTCGAGCGCCGGGCCGGGAGGCCGGTGATCCTGATGACGCAGCGCCGCCGGCTGGACCACTTCCTGCTCGAGCAGGCCGCCCGGCGCGGGGCGGAGGTGCGCGAGGGCGTTCGCGTCGAGGCCGTGGACGCGAACGAGCGGTCGGCAACCGTGCGCGTCGACGGCAAGCCGATCACGGCCGAGGTGCTGGTCGCGGCGGACGGCGCGAACGGGACGACGGCGAAGGCCGCCGGCCTCGCTCCGGACTTCGACTGGGGCGTCGCCTACGAGGGGAACGTCCACGGCGCGCAGGGCCGATTCCGGCACCGCGCGATGATCGAGCTCGGCGAGATCGCCGGGGGCTACGGCTGGGTCTTCCCGAAGGGAGACCACGTCAACGTCGGCGTCGGCGGCTGGTTGCGCGAGGGGCCGCGCCTCAAGGAGCAGCTCCGGCGCGTCGCCGTCGCGAACGGCCTCGACGACGTGACCGACCTTCGCGGACACCGGCTGCCGCTGCGCCGCCCGAGCTCGCCGCTGGCACGCGGCCGGGTCCTGCTCGTCGGCGACGCGGCCGGCCTCGTCGACCCGCTCTCCGGCGACGGCATGTACGAGTGCTTCGTCTCCTCGCGGCTCGCCTCGGCCGCGATCCTCGACCTGCTGGGCGGTGAGGCGCAGAGCCTCGACCCGTACGCGACGGCGCTGACACGGGAGCTCGCACACCACCTCGCCGCGTCCTGGGGCGTGAAGCTCGCGCTCGACCGCTATCCGCGCTCGGTCTTCGCCATCCTCCGCCTCCCCGGCGTCTTCGGCGCGGTCGAGCGAATTCTGTGCGGCGAGCTCTCCCATCCGGGCGCCGCACGCGGGCTCGTGCGCGCGCCGTTCCGGGCCCTCGCGCTGCTCGCGCGCGCCTCCGGGAGCCCGGGCGAGACCTACAAGGCCGAGGCACTCGTCTAAGAAGCTCTAACTGAATGACCACGCGCTGCTGGATGTGCTGGGCGAGTGCGATGCAAGGAGCAGGGCGTGCCGATAGCAGCGCTATCGGCACAACCGAGGACGCCGCAGCGCGCCGACCAGCACGTCCAGACGGCCCGTGCTTCGTTCTGTAGAGCTCTAGAACGACGCTGCCCGTGCCGATGCATTGGGCGCTGTGGACCTCAACGCGCTGCTTGCACACGCCGTCGACCGCGGCGGCTCCGACATCCATCTGAAGCTGGGCCGGCCCCCGATCGTCCGCCGGGACGGCGCGGTCGACCCGCTCGACGGCTGGGACGAGCTCGGCGAGGACGACCTCGAGTCTGTCCTCAACACGGTGACGGCGCTGCAGCCGCCGAAGCTCGTGCATTTCCGCGAGTCCGGCGACCTCGACATCTCCTACAGCTCGCCCGACCTGCCGCGCTTCCGCGTCAACGGCTTCATGCAGCGGGGCGCGATCTCGTTCGCCTTCCGGGTGATCCCGAAGAAGGTGCCGCAGTTCGCCGACCTCGGGCTTCCGCCCGGCGTGGAGCGGCTCGCAAACGAGCAGCGCGGCCTCGTGCTCGTCACGGGCGCAACGGGCTCGGGCAAGACGACGACGCTCGCGGCGATGATCGACCACATCAACCGCACCCAGAAGCAGCACATCGTCACGATCGAGGATCCGATCGAGGTGCTGCACCCCGACCACCAGAGCATCGTCAACCAGCGTGAGATCGGGCTGGACACGGAGTCGTTCGGCCAGGCGCTCCGGCGCGCGCTCCGCCAGGATCCGGACACGATCCTGATCGGCGAGCTGCGCGACGCCGAGACGGCGCAGACGGCGCTGCAGGCCGCCGAGTCGGGGCACATGGTCTTCTCGACCCTGCACACCGTCGACGCGGCCGAGACGGTCGGGCGGATGATCGAATTCTTCCCCGAGGGGAAGCAGCAGATGATCCGCTCGGTGATGGCGGGCGTCCTCAAGGGCGTGATCAGCCAGCGCCTGCTGCCGAAGGTCGGCGGCGGCCGCGTGGCGGCGGTCGAGGTGATGGTCAACAACGCGCGCATCGGGGACCTGATCCGCGAGGCCCGCGCGGACGAGGTCACCGACGCGATCGCCGAGGGTGAGTTCTTCCAGATGCAGACCTTCACCCAGGCGCTGATCAAGCTCGTCATCCTGGGGCACGTCGACCAGGACGTCGCGGCGGGCGCGGCGACCAACAGCCATGACTTCCGCGTCGCGCTCGAGTACGCGCTCAAGCGCGAGGCCGCCGGCGGCATCGAAGCGCCCGCGCAGGCTCCGCCTCCCGTCGAGGACGAGCCCGGACGATCTCGCCGGGCTTCGGCTCGCTCCCGCCTCCGGGTCGTGAAGCGCATCCTCGTTGCAGCGCTCGTCGCACTCGCGACGGCGAGCGGCGCGGCGGCCGACACCTTCGAGGTGCTGCCGAGCACGCCGGCCCCGGGCGACCCGCCTCCGGCAGCCACCGTGACCGTGGCGCCCGAGGGCGCTTCAGCCGGCCACCGAGCCGAACGAGACCGGCGGCACCGTCTTCCCGCTCGCGCTCTCGCTGCCGCCGGCGCAGCCGCAGGTGCTCTCGATCCGCCGAGCTCGAGGCGATCTGGCGCAGCGCGGGCGAGGCCTACGGGATCCCCTGGCAGGTACTCGCCGCGATCAACAAGATCGAGTCGAACTTCGGGCGCAACATGGGGCCGAGCTCCGCGGGCGCCGTCGGCTGGATGCAGTTCATGCCGGACACCTGGGCGCGCTGGGGGATGGACGCGGACGGCGACGGCGTCGCGGATCCGTGGACGCCGACGGACGCGATCTACTCCGCCGCGCGATACCTCGCGGCCGCCGGCGGGGCCGACGACCTCACCCGGGCCGTCTTCGCCTACAACCACGCGGATTGGTACGTGACCCAGGTGCTCTCGCTCGCGCAGGTGTACGCCGGAGGCGTCGTCGACACCCAGGCCGTCGAGGACCTCCAGCAACGGCTGGCCGACGCGGAGCGCACCGTGGCCGACGCGAGCCAGGCGCTCGTCGAGGCCCGCGCCCCGATCGAGCAGCTGCGGCGCGAGGAGCGCGAGACGACGGAGCGCATGCAGACCGAGACGCTGCTCTCCGACCAGCTTGCCGCCCAGAAGGAGCTCTCCGAGGTCCAGGGAAGGCTGCTGGACGCGCAGGCACTCGTCGAGCAGCGGCGGGTCGAGCTGGAGACCGCCCAGGCCGAGCTCGACGCCGCGCGCTCCGGCTCCCAGGCCGCCTCGTTCGCGCCCGGGACCGGGATGCTGCTCGGCGCGCCGGCCTACCAGGGGAGCTACGTCTTCCCGGTCGGCGGCGGTCCGGGCAACGTCTTCGTCGGGCCGAACCACCACGACTACCCGGCAGCCGACATCGCCGCGCCGGCGGGCTCGCCCGTCTACGCCCTCGCGGACGGCTACGTCGTCGACGCCTGGAGCACGCCGGATGCGCGCTGCGGGATCGGCTTCACCTTTCAGACGCCTGACGGCCTGACGTGGACGTACTGCCATCTCGCCTACCTCGAGCCGACGGTCGTCGCCGGCGTCCAGCTGCTCGCGGGCGCGCCGGTCGGGCTCGTCGGCGAGACCGGTCACGCGGAAGGGCCGCACCTGCACCTCCAGCTGCAGCCGCCGACTGCGTACCCGCAGGAGGAGCCGTGGTTCATGGCCTTCGCCGGGAGCGCCTTCAGCTGGACCGGCGACTCCCAGTCGAACCCCGCAGCCTCGCCGGTGTTCGCGGTGCTCGGCGGTCCCGAGCCGGCACAGGCAGGGATCGTCTACTTCACGGCGTAGCCGGCGAGACCGGACTCAACCTCGCCGTCGTTTCTGCCGAAAAGCTCTCTATGCGCCTGAACGGGTTCGTGCCGCGGCTTGTCGTGCTCGCCGCCGTCTGGCTTCTCGCCACGGCGACGCTGACGCTCGCCGCCGGGCGCCAGATGAGCACGCCGCCGACCGCCCGCCACACCGGCGGCGAAGACCGCCGCCGCGCCGCCGGCGGTGCTCGTCGTGCCGAACGTCAGCGGCCAGGTCTACGTCTTCGCCAAGGGCATCCTCGAGGACGGCGGCTTCGGCTGGCAGGTCCGCGCGGGCGCGCTCGGCTATCCCGGCAACGTCGTCGTCTCGCAGTCCCCCGCGGCCGGCACCCGCGTCATCGACACGGGCGCGCCGCGGATCACGCTCAGGCTGCGCAAGAGCGGCGCCCAGAAGGGCCTCCCGGACTCCACGTCCCCGTACCGCGCGACGCCGATCAGGCTCGCCGATCCTGGCCGTCGCCCGGCCGACGCGGGCGCCCGCCAAGGCGCCGGCCGCCGTCAAGCCGCGCGCGACGCAGGCCGCCAAGCCGGCGGCGAAGCAGGCGGCGAAGCGGGTCGCGGCGCCGAAGGTGCGGACGCCGGCCTTCACGGTCAAGGGCGCGAAGCCCGAGCCGATGAAGGAGCTGCCCCTCCCCGACCGGGCGCGGGCGCTCGACCGCTGGCTCGCGACGAAGCCGCGTCCCTCGGACGCCAACGTCAGCCGTTGGCTCTACCAGCACTCCTGGATCGTCACCGGCGCGAAGTTCGGCTGGTGGCACGGGGCGGAGGCGCTGCAGATCCTCATCTCGGCCGACCGCCGCGCGCAGAGCGTGTGGGGGATCGGAACGCGGAGCGAGCGGCTCGCCCGGGCCACCCTGGCGGAGGTCGAAGCGAGGCAGCGGTGAGCGAGACTGCGTGCGGCGCGGCACCGCCTCGCAGGAGAGTCGGGCTATACGCTCGTCGAGCTCCTCGTCGTCATGGTCATCCTGATCCTCGTCGTCAGCTCGCTGACGACGGTGTTCATGTCGGGGTCGAAGGCGGAGGCGAGGCTGAACAACCGCTTCCAGGCGCAGTCGAACGCCCGCGTCGCGCTCGACCGGATGCGCCGGGAGATCCACAACGCGTGCGGCGTCGGCGACGACGGCGACGAACCTCGTCCAGCTCGCGTTCCCGCCGAACTGCCCCACCGGCGGCAGCGTCACGGCGACGGTCACGTACTGCACCTCGGGCAGCGGCAGCCGGTACGGCCTCTACCGGATCGGCTCGGCGTCCGCGACCTGCACGAACGGCGTCAAGCTCGTCGACTTCCTGACGAGCGGCACTCCCTTCGCGTACACGGCCAGGAACACCCCCTCCGGGAGCTACCTGCTCGCACGGCTCCACGTCGACCTCCAGATCAACGTCACGCCCACGCAGACGGCCAACCGCTACCGGTTGATCGACGACATCGTCTTCCGCAACAGCGCGCGGAGCTGAGCATCGCCGGAGCCGGGGATCGCGCCGCGACTGCGGCTTCAGCGGCCGCGCGGCGCTGCCGATAGAGGCACCGATGCAGCTCGCCTTCGCCGCCTTCGCGCTCGCACCCGGTCTCGCGATCGGGAGCTTCCTGAACGTGGTCGCCGCGCGCGTTCCGCTGCGCCAGTCGGTGGCCGCGGGGCGCTCGGTGTGCATGTCGTGCGGGACGGAGATCGCGTGGTACGACAACGTGCCGCTCGTCTCGTACGCACTCCTGCGCGGGCGCTGCCGCTCCTGCGGCGCCGGGATCGGCGCGCGCTACTTCGCCGTCGAGCTCCTGACCGGCGGTGCTGATCGCGGGCTGCGTGCTCCGCTTCGGGCTCACGTGGGACGCGGCGATCGGCGCGTTCTACTGCGCCGTGCTCGTCGCCATCTCCGCGATCGACATCGAGCACCGGATCGTCCCGAACCGGATCGTCCTGCCGGCGGCCGCCGTCGTGCTCGTCGCCCGGACGCTCGTCGATCCGAGCGTCGAGTGGCTCGTCGCGGGGCTCGGGGCCTCGCTCTTCCTCTTCGTCGCCGCCCTCGCCTACCCGAAGGGGATGGGCATGGGCGACGTCAAGCTGGCGCTGCTGCTCGGCTTCGCGGTCGGGCGCACCGTCCCGGTGGCGTTGATGGTCGGGATGCTTGCGGCGCTCGTGCCGAGCGCCGTGCTCTTCGCCCGCCACGGCTCCGCCGCGCGGAAGATGGGGATCCCGTTCGCGCCGTTCCTCGCCTTCGGCGGGATCGTGGCGCTCTTCGCGGGCGACCGCCTGCTCGACGCCTACCTGTCGCTCCTCAACTAGCTGGCGCGCAGGCCGTCCCTCGAAGGAGGGATTGCCGCAGGAGTCGGAGCCGGGCGGGGGAACCCAATCCCCCCTAATCACGACGGCGCCCGCTGCCGATACCCCGTTCGAGGGATATGAGCGACTCCGAACAGCCGCAACCGCCCAGCCTCAGGACCGTCGGCCAATCCGGCGGCCGGTCCGACGAGCCCTCCGCCCCGCCGCCCTCGGGCGGCCTCCGCGCGGCCGGGCCCGGCGTCAACGAGCTCGCACAGCTCGTCAGCGACCTGCTCTCGGCCACCGGGCTCGTCGCCGAGGACTCACTCGCGCTCGCGCGCGGCCGCGCCGGCGCAGAGCGGCTCGATCGCCGAGGCGCTCGTCGAGGAGGGGATCGCCACCTCCGAGGGCGTCGCCCGCGCGGCCGCCGCCCGACACGGCATGCCGCTCATCGACCTGGCCGTCACCGGCGTCGATTCGGATGCGGCGGAGATCGTGCCGCTGCACGTGCTCGAGCGCGTGATCGCGATCCCGTACGCGGTCGAGGGCGACCTGCTCCGCGTCGCGGTCGCCGACCCGCAGAACGTCCACGGCATCGACGAGCTGCGGATCGCGACCCGGCACCAGCTCGAGCTCGGCGTCGCCTCGCGCGACGACATCCTCGCCGAGCTCCGCCGCATGGCCCGCGCCTCGGAGGCGTTCGGCTCCCGCGCCGTCACGGACGACGAGGCGGAGGCGCTCGCCGAGCTCGAGGACGATGCCGACGACCTCGAGGTCGACGACGGCATCTCGGACGCGCCGCTCGTGCGGCTGGTCAACTCCGTGATCTTCCAGGCGGCCGAGGACGGCGCCTCCGACATCCACTTCGAGCCGCAGGAGGACTCGCTCGTGGTGCGCCTGCGCATCGACGGCGTGCTGCACGAGGTGCAGCGCATCCCGAAGCGCCTCTCCGCGGGAGTGACCACCCGCCTGAAGGTGCTCGCGAAGCTCGACATCGCGGAGCGCCGCAAGCCGCAGGACGGTCGCATCTCCCTGAACGCGCAGCAGGCCGGCCGGACGCTCGACATCCGTGTCGCGACCCTGCCGACGGTCGAGGGCGAGTCGATCGTCATGCGCCTCCTCGACAAGTCGAAGAAGGCGCCGACGCTCGAGGAGCTCGGCCTCTCCGAGGAGATGCAGCTCCGGATGCGCGACATTCTCAGCCGCCCGACAGGCGCCATGCTGGTGACGGGGCCGACCGGCTCCGGTAAGTCGACGACGCTGTACGCCGGCCTGACGGAGATCAACCGGCCGGAGATCAACATCATCACGGTCGAGGATCCGGTCGAGTACCGGCTCGCGGGCGTCAACCAGGTCCAGATCAACGTCCGCGCCGGGCTGACGTTCGCGACCGCGCTGCGCTCGATCCTCCGCTCCGACCCGGACGTGGTGATGGTCGGCGAGATCCGGGACGGCGAGACCGCCAAGATCTCGATCGAGGCCGCCCTCACCGGTCACTTCGTGCTCTCGACACTGCACACGAACGACGCACCGGGCGCGCTCACGCGTCTGAACGAGATGGGAGTCGAGCCGTTCCTCACCGGCTCCGCCGTCACGGGCGTGCTCGCGCAGCGCCTGGCGCGGAAGCTCTGCACGCACTGCTGCGAGCTCTACACGCCGTCGATCGACGAGCTGATCAAGGCGCGCGTCTCGCCCGAGGTCGCCGCGATGACCGACGGCATGGCGCTCTACCGCAAGCGCGGCTGCCCCCGCTGCGGCCAGACCGGCTACCGCGGCCGGATCGGCATCTACCAGCTGCTGAGGATGAGCGAGCAGCTGCAGACGCTGGCCGCCGGGAAGGCGACGCGCGAGGAGATCGAGCGGGCGGCGATCGAGGACGGGATGCGGACGCTCTGGGACGACGGGCTCGCGAAGGTCGCGGCCGGCCTGACGTCGGTCGAAGAGCTGGCCCGCGTCACGGTCTAGTCGTTTCGCCGTCGAGCAGGCCCGTCAGCTCCTCGATCCGGTCGGCCGCCCGGGCCAGGCTCTTCTCGTCGAAGAGGTACGGCGTCGCGTTCGCGATGTCGTGCACGGGCCCGTCCAGCTCGGCCGAGCCGGCGGCCGCGTTGACGGCGTAGCGCACGGGGATCTCGTGGCAGACGACGAGGATCGTCTGCTCCGGGCGCTCGAGCACGCGGCGGAAGCCCCGGGCGTAGCGTCGGGCCGCGTCGTCGAGGCTCTCGCCGCCGGGGAAGGCGTCCGCCCGCAGGTGTGCGCGCTTCCAGGCGCGGTAGTCGGCGATCGTGCGTCCCTCGAGCTCTCCGATGTAGACGTCGTCGAGCAGCGGCTCCTCGACGAACGGGACGCCGCGGCCGGCGAGCGCCGCCTCGGCCGTCTTGCGCGTGCGGTCGAAGCGGGTGTGCACGACCAGGTCGACGGGCAACGCGGCCAGCTGCCACGCGAGGCGCTGCGCCTCCGCCCGGCCGGGATCCGTCAGATCGACCTCGACGGACGGGTCACCGTTGATGCGCTGCGAGGCGTTCAGCGTCGACTGCGCGTGCCGCGAGAGCAGGAAGAGGCGCACGGGCGCAGCGTACGTGCGTTGAGCGAGCCGTTTGCGAGCGCTAGGCTCGTGACTTCACCGCGACCAGGGAGGGTCAATGAGCCTCAGCTTCGGCGTCACCGTCCTGCCCGATCCGCCCTCTACCCGGTTCCTCGAGCTGATCGAGCTCGCCGAGGGGAACGGCTTCCAGTACGGCTGGACGTACGACTCGCACATACTCTGGCAGGAGTCGACGCCGCTGCTGACCCTCGCCGCAGCGCGGACGAAGTCGATGAAGCTCGGCCACTTCGTCACGAACCCGGGCACGCGCGAGCCGACGGTGCTCGCGTCCATGTACGCGACGCTGCACGACATCTCCGACGGGCGGATGGTGATGGGCATCGGCCGCGGCGACTCGGCGCGGCGCGTGATCGGGCTCCAGCCGGTGAAGGTGGCCGAGTTCGAGCGTCGGATCGCCATGATCAAGGACCTCATGAACGGCCGGCAGGTCGTGTGGAACGACACCGAGCTGCAGCTGCCTTGGGTGCGCGAGGAGCTGCCGGACCTCCCCATGTACGTGGCCGGCTACGGGCCCAAGGCGCTTGCCGTCGGCGGCCGCCAGGGCGACGGGATCATCATCCAGCTCGCCGACCCGGCGATCATCGAGTGGATCATGTCCACGGCCCGCAAGGCGGCCGAGGAGGCGGGGCGCGACCCGGACGCACTGGAGTGCATCGTCAGCGCGCCGAGCCACATCTCGGACGACCTCGCCGGCGCGCGGGACCAGGTGCGCTGGTTCCCGGCGATGGTCTCGAACCACGTCAAGGACCTCGTCGAGCGGTACGGCTACGACTCGGAGATCCCCAGCGAGCTGACCGAGTTCCTGAAGGCGCGCACGGGCTACGACTACAAGGAGCACAGCCGCGTCGGCGCCAAGCACGGCTCCTGGGTCACCGACGAGGTCTGCGACCGCTTCTGCGTGATCGGCAGCGTCGACCAGGTGACCGCAAAGCTGCGCGAGCTGGAGAGGATCGGGGTCGACCAGTTCAACATCTACCTGATGACCGAGGGGCAGGAGGCCATCCTCGAGGCCTACGGGCGGGATATCATCCCGCAGTTTTCGGGGGTCGCCGCCTAGGGTCACGGTCTAGGGTCGCGGTCCAGGGTTTCGGTGGGGTTAACCCCACTGTTTGAGCCCCCGGGACGACGGTAGGGTGGCCACATGGCTACTCCTGCACCCATCCAAGCGCCGGAGAACGGGCCGGTCGTCGCCGGCCACGAGCTGACCCGCCGCTACGGCGAGGGCGAGACCGCCGTCGATGCGCTCCGCGGCGTCTCGCTCGAGGTCGAGCCCGGCAAGCTCCTGGCCGTCATGGGCCCTTCCGGCTCCGGCAAGTCGACGCTGATGCACATCCTCGCCGCCCTCGACCGGCCGACGAGCGGGACCGTCGACGTCGCCGGCACCCGTCTCGGCCAGCTGAGCGACACGGAGATCACGATGCTGCGGCGGAAGCACATCGGCTTTGTCTTCCAGTTCTTCAACCTGTTGCCGATGCTCACGGCCGAGGAGAACGTGCTCCTCCCGCTCACGATCGCCGGCGAGAAGCCGGACAAGGAATGGTTCGAGGGCCTCCTCAAGGACGTCGGACTGACGGACCGCCGCTCGCACCGCCCGTCGGAGCTCTCCGGCGGCCAGCAGCAGCGCGTCGCCATCGCCCGCGCGCTCGTCAGCCGTCCGACGGTCGTCTTCGCGGACGAGCCGACCGGCAACCTCGACTCCCACACGGGCGCGGAGATCCTCGAGCTGCTCCGCCACTCGGTGGCGCAGTACGGGCAGACGATGGTGATGGTCACGCACGACGCGAACGCCGCTGCGATCGCAGACCGCGTGCTCTTCCTCGGCGACGGGGTGATCGTCAAGGACCTCGGCAAGACGTCGGCGCACGAGATCCTGCAGGCGATGGAGGAGATCTCGGCTTCGTGATCCGCGTCGCGCTCGCGGGAATGCTCGGCCGCAAGCTGCGCACGGCGCTGACGGCGATCGCGATCGTCCTCGGCGTCGCCATGGTCAGCGGCACCTTCGTGCTCACGGACTCGATCGACAAGGCGTTCGACTCGATCTTCACGGACGTTCGCCAGGGCTCTGACGTCGTCGTCTCGGGCAAGCCGGCATTCACGCTCTCCGACGAGAACGGCACCACCGCGCCGACGCTCAACGAGTCGCTCCTGCAGACCGTGCGCGACGTCAACGGGGTCGCCCAGGCCGAGGGCAGCGTCGACGGCGAGGCCCAGCTGATCGGCAAGAACGGCAAGGCGATCGTCTACGGCGGGGCGCCGAACCTGGGCTTCAGCATCGCGAACGGCGACTCGCCCTTCAACCCGCTCTCGCTCATCAGCGGCAGCTGGCCGCACGGCGCCGAGGTCGTGATCGACAAGTCGACCGCGGGCAAGGAGCACCTCAAGGTGGGCCAGACGGTCCGGGTCCAGGCCGAGGGCCCGGCGAAGCGCCTGCGCCTCTCCGGGATCGTCAAGTTCGGCGCCGTGTCGACGATCGGGGGCGCGACGCTCGCCGGGTTCGACCTGCCGACCGCGCAGGAGCTGTTCGACAAGCCGCACCAGCTCGACGAGATCGCGGTCGCTTCCAAGCCCGGGGTCTCCGAGGAGCAGCTGTTGAAGGACGTGCGGGACGTGCTGCCGCCGACGGCGCAGGCGCGGTCCGGGTCCGCACAGGCCGCGGAGGACGCGAAGGGTACGAACTCGTTCATCTCGTTCCTGCGCGGCTTCCTGCTCGCATTCGGCGGCATCGCGCTCTTCGTCGGCAGCTTCGTGATCGCGAACTCGCTCTCGATCACCATCGCGCAGCGCACGCGGGAGTTCGCGACGGTCCGGACGCTCGGCGCCTCGCGGCGCCAGGTGCTGACGTCGATCGTCGTCGAGGCGCTCGTCGTGGGCACCCTCGCCTCCCTCACGGGCCTCTTCCTCGGCCTGGCGCTCGCCAAGGGGCTCTTCAAGCTCTTCGACGCCGTCGGCTTCACGCTGCCGAACCAGGGCCTGACCTTCGAGACGCGGACGGTGATCATCTCGCTCGCCGTCGGCATCCTCGTCACGCTCCTGGCCAGCCTGCGCCCGGCGCTGCGCGCCACGCGCGTGCCGCCGATCGCGGCGGTGCGGGAGGGCGCCACGCTCCCCGAGTCGCGCTTCGCACGCTTCCGGACCCTGGGGTCGTTGATCCTGACGCTGCTCGGCTTCGCCGCGCTCACGTGGGGGCTGTTCGGGCCGGGTCTGGGGACGACGCAGGTCCTGCTCTGGATGGGCATCGGCGCGCTGCTCATCTTCTTCGGCGTCTCGCTCCTCTCGGTGCGTTTCGTTCGCCCGCTGGCCTCCGCGCTCGGCTGGCCGGCGACGAAGATCGGCGGCGCCGCCGGCGCGCTCGCGCGGGACAACGCGCAGCGGAACCCGCAGCGCACGGCGTCCACGGCCGCCGCGCTGATGATCGGCCTCGCGCTCGTGACGCTCGTCGCCGTGCTCGCGGCCGGGATCACGTCGACGTTCCGCGGCGCGGTCAACGAGCTCTGGGGCGGCGCCGACTATGCCGTCACGGCGCAGAACAACTTCTCGCCGATTCCGATCGCCGCCGCCGACGCTGCCGCGAAGGCGCCGGGAGTCGAGGCCGTGGGCAACGTGCGCACGGGCGACGCGAAGGCGTTCGGGCACCGATTCTTCGCGACCGCGGTCAATCCGGCGACGAGCGGGATCTTCACGCTCGACTGGAAGGACGGCTCGGCCTCGGTGCTCGCGAATCTCGGCGACAACGGTGCCTTCGTCGACGACGGTTACGCGAAGAAGCACCACCTGAGGGTGGGCTCGCCGGTCGAGATGACGTTCGCGAGCGGCAAGACGAAGACCTTCGTCGTCCGTGGCATCTTCAAGCCGCCGGCGGGCGGCTCCCCGTTCGGGCCGGTGACAATCTCGGCCGCCACGTGGGACCGCTTCAACGAGAACCCCCGCAACGTGTACTCGTTCGTGAGGATGCAGGGCGGCCAGACCGACGCGAACGAAAAGGCGCTCGACAACGCGCTCAAGCCGTTCCCGAACGCGAAGGTCGCGACGCGGGAGCAGTTCATCGACAACCAGATCAGCGGCCTCAACTCGATCCTGAACATCCTCTACGTGCTGCTGGCGCTGTCCGTGATCGTGAGCCTCTTCGGGATCGTGAACACGCTTGTGCTCACCGTCTTCGAGCGCACGCGCGAGCTCGGGATGCTGCGCGCGATCGGGATGACGCGCCGCCAGGTGCGGCGGATGATCCGGCACGAGAGCGTGATCACCGCGCTGATCGGCGGCGTGCTCGGGATCCTGCTCGGCATCGTGCTCGGCGGGCTGCTCGTCGCGCGCGTGGACTTCATCGAGTTCACGCTGCCGATCGGCTCGCTGCTCGTGTTCGCGTCGCGGCGATCGTCGTCGGCATCATCGCGGCGATCTTCCCCGCCCGGCGCGCCGCGCGGCTGAACGTGCTGGAGGCGCTTCAGTACGAGTAGCGCTAAGAACTCGTTTCAGAATGACGGCTCGTCGACGGGGCGCGATGGGCGGTGCGAGGCTAGGACGCAAGGAGGGCCCATAGCAGCGCTATGGGCGCGACCGAGGACGACGCATCGCGCCGCCCAGCGTGGCTCGGCGGCACAGTGCTTCATTTTGAAACGAGTTCTAAGACCGTCTAACACAATGCGCTGCGCTCGAGCTGTTTGAGGCAGATCAGGCTGCAGGCGATCGAGAGGAAGGCTTCGTGGATGTCGGCTCGTCGTTCGTAGCGGACGCGGAGCCGCCGGTGCTGGTGGAGCCAGGAGATCGTGCGCTCGACGACCCAGCGCTGCTTGCCGAGGCCTGATCCGTGCTCCGTCTCGCGCTTGGCGATCCGCGGCGTGATCCGCCGCGCGCGGAGCTTGCTGCGGTGGGCCTTCGAGTCGTAGCCACGGTCGCCGAGCAGCGCCTGCGGTCGCCGGCGCGGCCGGCCGCGCTTGCCGCGCACGGGCGGGATCGCCTCGAGCAACGGCAGCAGTTGGGTGACGTCGTTGCAGTTCGCGGCGGTCAGCAAGCAGCCGAGCGGGACACCGCCCCCGTCGGTGATCAGGTGGTGTTTGGAGCCGGCTTGCGCCTGTCCACCGGGCTGGGACGGTTTCGCAGCCCCCAAAACAGCGCGCACGTAGGACGAGTCGACGACCGCGCGCGACCAGTCGATCTCGTCCGCTCCGTTCAGCTTGGCGAGCAGCAGCTCGTGCAGCGCCTGCCAAACGCCCGCCTGCTGCCAGTCACGCAGACGGCGCCAACAGGTCATCCCCGAGCCGCAGCCCATCTCCTGCGGCAGATGCTCCCACGGGATACCGGTCTTCAAAACGAAGAGGATCCCGGTCAGCACCTGCCGATCGGGCAACGGCTTGCGACCCGGATGCAGGAACCGGCGCGGCTTGACCGGAATCAGCGGCTCGATCAGCCCCCACAACTCGTCGCTCACGAGCGGTTTCGCCATCTGCGCCCCATCCTTCCAAGAGAGGTGGACGCAACGGCTTTCGCGGCCGCACGACGGGTCCCTGCTTTCTGTTAGACGGTCTAAGGGCTACAGGAGCCCGAACTCGCGCCCGACGCGCGTGAATGCCTCCAGGGCGCGTTCGAGCTGCTCCGGCTCGAGGGCGGCCGACATCTGCACGCGGACGCGCGCCGTGCCCTCCGGCACCACGGGATAGCCGAACCCGGTCACGAAGACCCCCTCGCTCGAGCAGGCGCTCCGAGAAGCGAATCGCCGTGGACGTCTCGCCGAGGATGATCGGGATGATCGCCGCCTCGCCCTCGAGCGGGCGGAACCCAGCCTCGGTCAGCATCCGCCGGAACGACTCCGTGTTCCGGCGCAGCCGGCGAACCAGGGACGGGTCGCTGCGCAGCAGCTCGACCGCGCGCAGGGCGCTGCACGCCACGGTGGGCGGAAGCGCGTTCGAGAAGAGCTGCGGACGCGAGCGCTGCGCGAGCAGATCGCAGACGGCGGCGCTTGCGGCAACGTAGCCGCCGGCCGCGCCGCCGAGCGCCTTGCCGAGCGTGCCGGTGACGACGTCGATCTCGCCCAGGAGCCCGAAGTGCTCGGCCGTGCCGCGCCCGGTCGCTCCCATGACCCCGACTCCGTGCGAGTCGTCGACCACGACCGTGGCGCCGTGCCCGCGGGCCAGCTCGACGATCTCGGGCAGCCGCGCGAGGTCGCCCTCCATGGAGAAGACGCCGTCCGTGACCACGAGGATGGGCTGGCCCGGCTCGCACGCAGCCAGCTCGCGTGCCAGCGCGTCCAGGTCCGAGTGCGGATAGATCGCCTTCCGCGCGGGCCTCGCGAGCCGGATCGCGTCCACGATCGACGCATGGTTCAGGGCGTCGGAGAGGATCACCGTTCGTTCGTCGGCGAGCGTCGGGATCGCCGCCTCGTTCGCGTTCCAGCACGAGACGTAGGTCAGCGCCGCCTCGGTGCCCGACAGGTCGGCGAGCGCGCGCTCCAGCTCGAGGTGCGGCTCGAACGTCCCGCAGATGAAGCGCACCGACGCCGTGCCGGCGCCGTATCGGCGCAGGCCCTCGACCCCTGCCTCGACGACGGCGGGGTGGGCCGCCAGGCCGAGGTAGTTGTTGGACGAGAGGACGATCACGTCTCCTCGGCCTGCCATCTGCACGACGGGCCCCTGCGGGGAGGTCAGCGTGTTGAAGCGCTTGTAGCGTCCCTGCGTTGCGCAGCGTCGTCGAGCGTCGCGGCGACTCCCTCCAGCACGCTCATCGATGCGCCCACCGGGCCGAGCCGCTCGGCGTGCGGCGCGTGCGCCTCGGCTGCTTCACCCGCGGGAAGCGCCGTGATCGGCGTCAGCGCGGCGTTGCTGGGCCGGAGGACGATCTTGCACGCGTTGCCGGCCTCGAGCTCGGCAAACGCACGCTCGAAGTCGTGCAGCGGCAGCTCGTGCGTGATCAGCGGCCGCAGATCGACGACGCCGTGCTCGAGCAGCCACTGCGTGCGGTACCAGGTTGCGAACACCTGGCGTCCGTTCACCGCCGTCACGGAGAGATTCTTGAAGATCATCGCCTCGGCGACGTCGATCTCGACCGGGCGCGGCGGGATGCCGAAGAGGACGACGTGGCCGCCGTTGCGCACGATGCGAAACGCGTCCACGATCGCCTCCGGCGCGCCCGACATCTCGAACACCACGTCGAGACCCGCGCCCTCGTTCTGCTCGCGGAACCACGCGGGCGTGTCGTCGCTCTCGCGGACGTCGAGCGCCGCGTCGACGCCGATCCGCTCCGCGAGCCCGAGCCGGAACGGCATCCGGTCGCTCGTGAGGACGCGTCCGGCGCCCGAGGCGCGGCAGATCGCGATGGTGAACAACCCCACCGGCCCGCAGCCGAGCACGGCGACCGTCCGGCCCGGAAGATCCTGGGTGGAGGTCGCGAACACGGCGTTCCCGAACGGCTCCTGGAGGCACGCGATCTCCGGCGGCAGCTTTGCGCGGTTGTTGCGCCAGAGCACCGACTCGGGCACGACGACGTACTCGGCGAAGGCCCCGTCGCGGTCGACCCCGAGAATCTGCGTCCGCTCGCACATGTGGGCCTGCCCGGTGCGGCAGGGGAAGCAATCGCCGCACGTCACGTGGCTCTCGGCCGAGACGTAGTCGCCGACCGAGGCGTGGCGGACGTTCGGCCCGCACTCGACGACCGTGCCCGCGAACTCGTGGCCGAGCGTCACGGGCGGACGGATTCGCGACTGCGACCACCCGTCCCAGCGGAAGATGTGCAGGTCGGTCCCGCAGATGCTCGCCGCCTCGACCGCCACCAGCACCTCGGCGTCGCCGGGGACGGGTACCGGGACCTCGTCGAGCACCAGCCCTGGGCGCGGCGCAGGCTTCCGGATCGCCCACATCGTCTCCGTCTCCATCTCCGCAGCATCGCCCGAGCGCCGGACCGCTCCATCGGTGCGGCCCCGGAATCCCCGTGCGGCTTTCCCACGATGCAACCGCCACATGCAGCGGCGACGATTCGGCTATGAGCGCTCCTCCTTGGAAGATCAAGGTCGTCGAGCCCATCCGGCTCGTCGACGAGTCCGCCCGCCGCGCGGCGATCGCCGCGGCCGGCTGGAACACGTTCCTGCTCCGCTCCGACGACGTCTACATCGATCTGCTCACCGACAGCGGCACCTCCGCGCTCTCGCAGGACCAGCGCGCCGCCATGGAGCTCGGCGACGAGGCCTACGCCGGCTCGCGCTCGTTCTTCCGCCTCGAGAAAGCGATGCGCGAGGTCTACGGCTACCGGCATCTGATTCCGACGCATCAGGGGCGCGGCGCGGAGCATCTGCTCTCGCGCGTGCTCGTACGCCCGGGGCAGCTCGTCCCCTCCAACCTCTACTTCACGACCTCGCGTGCGCACGTCGAGCTCGCCGGCGGCGTCTGGCTCGACGTCTCCGTGCCCGAGGCGGCCGATCCGCAGTCGACCTTCCCGTGGAAGGGCAACATCGACCTGGGCAAGCTGCACGCGTTGCTCCAGCAACGGCGCGACGACGTGGCGTTCGTGCGCCAGGAGGCCTGTCTGAACATGGCCGGCGGGCAGCCGTTCTCCCTGGAGAACCTCCGCGCGGTGTGGGCCATGACGCGCGAGTACGACGTGCCGTTCTTCCTCGACGCGACCCGCGCGTCCGAGAACGCGCTCTTCGTGAAGGAGCGGGAGCCCGGCCACGGGCACCGGCCGCTCCGCGAGATCCTCCGCGAGATCGCCGAGCATTCGGACGGCGCGGTGTTCTCGTCCAAGAAGGATCACTTCGTGCCCATCGGCGGGATGCTGTGCGTGAACGACGACGCCGTCGCCGAGCAGCTGCGCGCGCTCGTCGTCGTGTACGAGGGCTTCCCGCACTACGGGGGCATGGCCGGTCACGACATGGAGGCACTCGCCGTGGGCATCCGCGAGGCGGCGGAGGAGGAGACGATCCGCCAGTACGTCGACCAGACGCGCTATCTCGGGCAGCGGCTGCTCTCGGCCGGCGTTCCGATCGTCGTGCCGCTCGGCGCCCACGCGGTCTTCGTCGACGCGAAGCGGTTCCTCCCGCACCTTGCGCAGGAGTCGTTCCCCGCCCAGGCGCTCGCGGCCGCGTTCTACCTCGCGGGCGGCGTGCGCTCGATGGAGCGCGGAATCGTCTCGGGCCAGCACGGTCATGATCCCTACGACGGGCTCGAGCTCGTGCGGCTCACGATCCCGCGCCGCGTCTACACGCAGGAACACCTCGACTACGTCGCCGACCTGGTGATCGGCGTCCACGACCGCCGCGACGAGGTGCCCGGGACTGAAGCTGACGTACGAGCCGGAACAGCTGCGCTTCTTCCAGGCCCGCTTCGAGCCGCTTGATCTCTTTCCGCGCTTCGATTCGCGAGCGCGCTGCGATCACGCACTCGGCAGGCTGATCGAACCGGAGGTCGCCGCGGACCGACCCGGCCGCGCTTCAGGCCAGCCGGAAGCCGGTGACCGGCTGCGGCCGCAACGGGCTCTCCGGCAGGCCCGGCCGCGGCTCCGGCTCGTTGAAGGCGCCGGGAGCGACGTCGTTCGGCGCGTCAGGATGGAAGATCGCCGCCAGGAGCTGGATCTGGCCCCGGCCGGGCCCGAGCTCCCACTGGCCGCCGCCGTAGAGCGCGACTCCGTTGTCGGCGCACCAGTCGTAGAAGTCGAGCAGGCGGCGCAGGGTGCCGAAGCGGGAGGGCTTCGAGTTGAGGCAGCGCGGCGGGAACGGCAGCGCCTCGGCGTCCTCGACCGAGTGGATGGGCGCGTCCCAGGTGACGCGGTCGCGATGGGGGCGGAGCACCTCGTCGGTCTCCTCGTTCAGGCCGGGATCCTCGAGCCACGCCTGCGGGAAGGCCTCGGCCACCCGCCGGTAGAGGCCGGCGTCGGGCAGGTTGCCGAAGTCGCCGCGGAAGACGCCCTTGAAGTCGGCCGTGTCGACTCGCCCGAGCTCCGCGAGCTCGTCGATCAGCTCGTCGCTCCACTCCGGCCCGGGATCGAGCTTGAAGCGCAGGCCCGGGTAGAGCTCGAGCAGGCGCGGCACCTTCTCGGCCGCGCACGAGACGACGTAGGTGACCGGCCGCGCCTCGCGGCCGAGCGACTTCGGCGAGCGAGCGACCCGCCTGACGCAGCGCGAGGTCGAGCGCCGCCGACTCCCAGCCCCAGCGGCGGTAGTCGGCCGCCGCCGTGTCGAGCGTCTCGTGGCCGATGAGATCCAGGTCGTCGAGCCGCCGCGAGAACGAATCGAGCGTCCAGTCGCCGAGGACGTCGGGTACGGGCGGCGCCTCGTGCTCCTCCGGCTGGTAGGTGACGTCCTCGCCGACACCCTCCTCGCCGCCGCCGCTCAGGTGGACGACCGTGGTCAGGCGGCGGAACTCGGGCCGCGGCTCCAGCCCGAGCTGCTCGAGCTCGACGTGCTCGATTGCGAGCGGCAGCTCCCGGATCAGGTCGTAGGTCGCCACAAAGGCGAGCCTAGCTACCCTCGGCCGCATGGAGGTGCGCTTCTGCGACGAGTTCCCGGCCGGCCTCGGCTGGATCGTGGACGAGTTCATGGAGCGCTGCTCACACGCGCTCGTCGCGGACGGGCGGGTCTGGCTCGTCGACGCGCTCGACGGCGACGGGGTGGAGGAGCGCGTGCGCGCACTCGGCGAGCCTGCCGGCGTTCTTCAGCTGCTCGACCGCCACGGGCGGGACTGCGCGGCGCTCGCCCGGCGCCTGGGCGTGCCGCACCATGTTCTTGCCGTCGGCGAGGCGCCGTTCGAGGCCGTCCCCGTCGTGATGCGGAAGCGCTGGCGCGAGATCGCGCTCTGGTGGCCCGAGCAGCGTGTGCTCGTCTGCGCAGACGCCGTTGGCAGCGCGCGCTACTACCGGGCGCCGGGCGAGCGCCTGGCCGTCCACGCGCTGCTTCGCCTGACGCCGCCGAGGCGGCTCGACTCCCTCCGGCCCGAGCTCGTGCTGGTCGGGCACGGGACCGGCGTCGACGGGGCCGCGCTCCACGAGGCGCTCCGTAGCTCTCGACGGCGCGCACCGCTCGTTCCCTTCGGCCTCGCCCGCGCGCTGCTCCGGCGCTAGCCGCTAGTTCCTACGCCGTGACGAGTGCGGGGCGCCGAACCGGCTCGCGCGTCTCGACGAGGCGGCGCGCGATTGCCCAGGAGGCGAGCACGACGATCCCACCGGCCGCTGCGTCGAAGAGGAAGTGGTTCCCCGTCGCGACGATGATGAAGAGCATCAGCGCGGGGTAGAGGGCGCCGGCGATGCGGGCCCAGCGGCGGTCGGCGTACGTGGCAATCGCCATCCCGATCAGCAGCGCGTAGCCGAAGTGGAGGCTCGGCACCGCCGCGAACGGGTTGTAGAGGCTCCCGAGCAGGTCGGAGCTCAGGTTCAGGCCGGTCGAGTGCGAGACCGTATCGGCGAAGCCGAGGCCGGCCAGCCGCGGCGGAGCGGCGGGGTAGAGCACGTAGATCACGAGCGAGATCCCCGTGGCGACGACGATCGCCGTGCGGACGAACGCGAACCGCTCCGGGTGGCGCCGGTAGACCCAGATGAGGGCGACGGCCGTGCCGATCAGGTGCAGCGCCAGGTAGAGGAAGCCGAGCAGCGGCGGCAGGCCCGGCACGGCGTGCGAGGCGTTCTGCACGGATTGCTCCACGAAGAGGTGCAGCGAGCGCTCGAGGCCGACGATCTCGTCGGTGTGCGCCCGGGCCAGCGGCAGGCTGGTCGAGCCGAAGCCGCGCACGATCTCGTAGACGGCGTAGAGCGCCACGGCGAGGCCGAGCTCGACGACTCCGGGGTATCGGCGGGAGAGGCTGCGGCGTAGCTCGTTCATATCAACGAGGGTACGGGCGCGCCGCGTCCGCGTCGGTACGGGCAGCCCCACTCCTACCCGTGTGGAAGTACCCGTCTTCATCGCCCCCACGCTATGGATCAACGTCTCCGTCCCGCGACGCATTTCCCCTCATCCCTGGGACGATCTCTCGGGGGTTGTCGCGCTCGCGTCCTCAGCCGGTGATGCAGGCCGAGACCCCGGCGCGCTGTGCAGCAGCGGGGGTGCTCGACCAGCGCACGATTGCGGGGCCGATCGTCTCGAGCGACTGCGTGGGGAAGAAGTCGGATGCGTTCTGGATCCGCGTCAGCACGCGCGCTGCGTCCGCCTCGCCGGCGAAGAAGAAGAGCGCGACGGCGTTCGCCCCGGGCGAGCCGCGTCGGTACGAGACCTCGAGCTCCCGCTGGAACGGCTTCGGCGAGGCCATGAGGCCCGTCTGCGTCCCGAACGGGTTCCGCCAGGGAAGGGAGAGCGGCCGGCCGTGGTCGAAGAACGTCGCCGAGCTTCGTCAGGCACGGCGCCGCCGACTCCCAGGGCGGCTTGGACGAGCCGCCGCACGCCGCGGGCCCCAGGACGCGGGAGAGCGACACAGAGCAAAGCGAGGAGAGGCCGCGGCCGCCGCATCGGAGATATCCAAGCAGCTATCGCGACCACCTCAGCCGAGACAGGCTCGCAGCTTCGTGCGCTGACCCGCGGTCGGGGCGCTCGACCAGAGGATGAGCACCGCCCCGTCGCGGTCGAGCACCGCGCCGGGAACGTACGCGATGCCGCGGCGCATGAAGCGGTAGCGGCGGAGGCTCCCCTTGCGGATGCGGCTCTCGCTGCGGGCGGCGGCGTCCTCGCCGTCGAAGAAGAGGAGCCGCACGTCGTTGGCGCCCTCGCCGGCCCTGCTGAACGAGAGCTCCACGTCACGCCGGAACGTCGCCGGCGCCGGCATCCGCCCGAGATTCGGGTCGTACGGCGAGAGGAACGGCAGGTTCGGCGTTCGCCCGTGGTCGAGCACCGTGCCGGACTCGGCGAGGCAGGGGCGGGCCGCCACGTGCGCGGGTGTGCCCGGGCCGCCGCAGCCCGCGAGCAGGAACAGGGCTGCGGGCGCGAGCGCCCGCCTCATCGCCGCCGGAGCGCGATCCCGGTCAGGATCTCGCGCACGACGCGCTCGGCGGCGAGCGCGGTGACGTCCGCGGAGCCCACCGCCGTCGGGATCACCTCGACCACGTCGGCCCCGGCCAGGTCGACGGAGGACGCCACCGTGCGCGCGGCCCAGAGCAGGTCGACGACCGTCATCCCGCCCGGCTCCGGCGTGCCGGTGCCCGGCGCGAAGGCCGGGTCGAGCACGTCGATGTCGACGGTCAGGAACACCGGGCCCGTGCCGACCGCAACGAGCGCCTCGGCGACGACAGCCTGGATTCCCCGGTCGCGGACGTCGTGCATGAAGAGGCTCGTGATCCCGCGCTCCGCCTGCCAGGCGAACTCCTTCGGGCCGGGCCAGTAGCCGCGCAGGCCGATCTGGACGTAGCGCGCGGGATCGACGTGGCCCGCCTCGACGAGCCGGTACATGGGCGTGCCGTGCGAGCGTTCGACGCCGAAGACCTCGGTGCCGGTGTCCGCGTGCGTGTCGAAGTGGATCAGCCCGACCGGGCCGCGGCGGGCCGCAATCGCGCGGATCTCGGGCTCGGTGATCGAGTGGTCGCCGCCGAGGACGATCGGGATCGCCCGGGCGTCGAGCACCTGGCCCACGGTCGCCTCGATCGCCTCGTGCGAGCGCTCCGGGTCGGCGGGGAGGACGGGCGCGTCTCCGAAGTCGACGATCCTCAGCTCGGCGAAGGCGTCGATTCCCGCCTCGAGATGCGGACCGGGCGGGCAGCTGGCCGCACGGATCGCGCGCGGCGCGAAGCGCGTGCCCGGGCGGTCGGAGACCAGGTCGTCGGTCGGCGCGCCGACGATCGCGACGTCGACGCCGGCGAGCTGCGCCGCGTCCTGGGTGTACGGCGCGCCGCCGAAGGTGAGCGAGGCCGGCGTAGTCGGGCTTCTCGCCGTGGCGGCGCCAGCGCTCGAGCGGGTCGATCACGCGCCGATTCTCGCACCGACGTCGTGCCCGGGCGCGCGCGCCAGCCGCTCGTCGGCGAGGCGCTCCGCCGCCGCGCGGGCGCGGTCGGAGCCGGTCATCGCGTCGATGAACTCGTCCCGGCCGAGTGCGTAGAGACTCGAGTCGCTTCTGGCGACCACCGTCGCCGTGCGGGGGACGTCCCGCAGCAGCGCGATCTCGCCGAAGCCGTCGCCGCGGTGGAGGCTCCAGGCGCCTGCTCCGTCGACCTCGGCGTCGAGCTCGCCCGAGACGACGACGTAGAAACGGTCGCCGTGCTCGCCCTGCCGGATCACCGCCGTCCCGGCCGGGGCGCCCACCGGCTCGAGGCTCCGCGCCAGGCGCTCCAGCTCCGTGAACGGGCAGCGGCGAGAAGAGCGGCAGCGCGCGCAGGACGCCGCACTGGATGACCGGGGCGGTCGCCTCGCGGTCGGCCGCGGCGATCCGGCCTCGCCACACGAGCGCCACGAGCGCCAGCAGCAGGCCGAGCCCGAGCAGCGCGGCGCGGGCTCCGCCGAGCGCCACGAGCGCCGGGGTGAGCAGCGAGCCGACAGCGAGGCCGGCCATCGACAGACCTTCGAGGACGCCGAAGATCCGTGCGAGGACGTGAGGCGGCGCCGTGCGCTGGAGGAGCGTTCGCCCGGCGACGTCGAAGACCGTCCGGGCAGCGCCCGCGACGGCCAGGAGCACGAATGTCGTCAGGACGGTCGGCTTCACGGCGAGCGACCGCGAAGGCGGCGCTCCAGAGCAGGATGGGGCCTGCGAGCGCGGGCGCGAGGCGGCGGCGGCCGACGAGGGCCGCGGTGAGCGCGATGCCCACGACGCCGCCGGCGCCGAACGCCGCGTTCAGATAGCCGGCTCCTGCATTGCCGAGGTCGAGCACGGAGATGGCGAGCACGACGTAGAGGACGTCGAGCGCGCCGATCGCCACGTACTGGGCACCGAGCAGGCCGACGAGCACCCGGGTCTGGGGCGACTCGGAGAGCAGGCGCCAGGCAGGCTCCGGCCCGGCCCCCGTCTCGCCGGCCGGCGGCGGGCCCGGGATCGGGGCGACCAGCAGCCCGCCGGCCGCGGCGAGGATCGCCGTCGTCGCGAAGACCCAGCCGGGTCCGCCCACGGCGAGCAGGACACCCGCGAGTGCGGGGGCGACGAGCACGCTGACGCTCTCGATCCAGCCCGAGACGACGTTCGTCGCGGTCAGCTCGTCGGGCGTCCGGGCCACGGTGGGCAGCAGGGCGGCCTGGGCGGGGCGCGTGACCGTGACGGCGCTCGCTGAGATCGCGGCCAGCGCATAGGCCAGGAGCGGCGGCCACCCGAGGAGCAGCGCCGCGGCGGTCGCGCCCATGGCGGCGGCCTGGGCCGCGTAGCCCAGGGCGAGCACCCGGCCGGGGCGGTGCCGGTCGGCCCGGCCGGCCACGATCGGCGCGACGAGTCCCGCCGGAACGAGCTGGGCGACGGCCACGAGCCCGGCGGTCGTCGCGCCGCCCTGGTCGTAGGCGTAGACGAGCATCGCGATCCAGGCGGCCCACTCGGCGCCGTTGAACGCGGCGAACGCGAGCTCGACCCGGCGCAGCTCCCGGTTGCGCGCGACGATGCCGAGGACCCGCAGCGCGCTCACGGCGCCCGCCGTGCGAGCCGCTCGTGCAGCGCCTGCCGGATCGCCGCCCCGAGCGCGGGAGTGGTGCGGATGCGCTCGTTCAGCTGCTCCGAGGAGAAGATGAGCACGTGGAGCGCGGTCAGCGCCACGACCGTCGCGAGCCGTGGATAGCCGAAGCCGGCGCCCCAGTCGAGCGCCGCCAGCGCGCCGAAGAACTCGCTCACCGCACGGGGCCTCCTCTCTGGCCCTCCGCTGTGGCCCTCCGCTCCGGCCTCCCTCTTCGGCCGGGCGGCTCATCCTTACCACGGGGGCCTGCCCGGCGGAAGAGCCGCCGACCACGGCCATCTCTATCCTGGCCGGAGATGCTCCGCGGGGTCGTGATCGTCGCATCCGCTCTCCTCGGCGCCGGACTGGCGCCCGCTGTCGCGCGCGCGGAGTCCTGTGGCGATCCCTCGCCGAAGCCCTTCTGGATCGACTACGCGGGCCACGACGCGCCCGTGCCCGCCAAGCCGGGGCTGACGCTCGCGGTCTCCTCCGGCACCGTCGTGCCCGCCCAGATGCGCGCGCAGGGGGCCCGGACGGTTCTCTTCGACCTCAACTTCAACAACCGGGTGGGGACGACGCTGGCGCCGACGGACCCGGCGACGATCGTCGACCGCGCCAACCGGCTCTTCGACTTCGCCGTCACCGTGACCGGCTGCCCCACGCCGATCATCGCGCTCAACGAGCTCTTCGGCGCCCAGACGCAGACGCCGTGGTCGGACACGAATGCGCGCTACCGCTCGAACGTGCTCGAGCTGCTCCGGCAGCTCAACGCCCGCGGCGCACGCGTCTACCTGACGATTGCGAACCCGCCGTACACCGGCGGCGAGGCGGCCGACTGGTGGCGTGAGGCGGCGAAGGTCGCGGTCATGATCCGGCAGGTCTACTTCACGTCGCCCAACGTCAAGGGGCTCCACAAGCTCGGGCCTGTGCGGGCGAGCAGGTCGATGCGCGGCGGGCTGCGGACGCTGGTGCGGAAGTTCACCGAGATCGGGATTCCGGCAAGCCGCGTCGCGCTCGAGCTGCAGTTCCAGACGGTGCTCGGCCAGGGCGGGCGCGAGGGCCTGCAGCCGAAGTCCGCCTGGCTCGAGATCGTCAAGCTCGAGGCGCTGGCCGCGCGGCAGGTGACGATGGAGCTGGGCACCGACTCGATCTGGTCGTGGGGCTGGGCGACGTTCAGCGAGGCCGGCAAGGATCCGGACAAGGCGGACGCCGTGTGCGTCTTCCTCTGGGCGCGCGACCAACGGCTCTGCGACGGGGTGAAGGCCGGCGGGCCGCAGTTCGACGCCTCGCTCACCGCCGGGCAGCTCCAGCTCCCTTCCGGGGTGCAGTGCCTGCTCTCGGACGGAACGCCGATCCGGCTGACCGCGTTGTCCGCACTCGAGCGGCTGACCGGCGACCGCGACGTCGCGTACAGCGCGCTGCTCGAGCGGGCCGCGCTCGCGACGCTGCCGATCCCCGACGCGGTCGTGGCTGCCGCGGCGCGCAGCGCGCGCGGACGCCCGGCCGCGGTGCGCGCCATCCTCCAGGACGACGTGCGGCGCACGTGGATCCGCGAGCGTCTGACCGTCGGCGGCGTCTCGGCGGTCGCAATCGACCGGTTCCAGCAGACCTACGCCGAGACCGACGCCCGCCTCGTGGAGGTGTCGCAGGCGGTCCCGTGGCTCGGCGACCGGAAGCGCGGCTACGCGCTCGAGGCGACCGCCCCGCCGGAGCTCTTCGCACTCTCCCGGCCGGGGCGTGTGGCCACGGCCGACGGCTTCGTGACGGTGACGCCGCTCGAGGGCACCGTCCCGCTCGGCACGCTTCCGCCCGAGCTCGCGAAGCCGTCGATCGTCGCGGCACTGCGTTCGTTCGCACAGGCGGAGGCCTACCGGCGCTGGCTCGTCCGCATCGAGGCGCCGCTCCTCGCCGAGGCGATCTGCGCGCGGGACGACCTCCCCCAGCAGGGAGAGGTCGACCTCGCGCCCTACGTGACGCGCTCGCCGGCCGCTCGCGGCTAGGCGGCTCTCCGCCGGCTCGCCGGCGCTCCGCGGCCCACCTGCCCCGTACCTGGTACCCGACCAGGTACGGAGCGGACGAAACGCCTGGAAATTGCCCGTCGCACGTGGCGTCACCCTTTCCGTACCTGGTCGCCGACCAGGTACGGGCGGGCTACGGCAGGGGCTGCGAGTGGACGACCGTGAGGGTCTGCGTGGGGCGGGTCAGCGCGACGTACAGGTCGCGGAGGCCGCCCGCCTCGGCGGCGATTCCTGCCGGCTCGACGACGACGACGTGGTCGAACTCGAGGCCCTTCGCCCGCGGGCGGTGAGCAGCGGGATCGAGCCGTGGTAGGCCGAGCCGCCGCCTTCCACCTCACGCAGTCCCTCCGCCTGGGCGAGCAGCTGCGCCGGCGCGATCACGGCCAGGAGGCCGTCTTCGCGTGCGAGCGCGGCGGCCTCCTCGAGCGCATGCGCGAGGACGTGCTCCGCGCCGGTCTCGCGGAAGCGCGGCGGCTCGCCGCCCGGGCGGAACGCAATCGGTCGCGCGATCTCCGGCGCGATCCGGTCGAGCAGCGGCAGCGCGAGCTCCATGATCTCGGCGGGGACGCGGTAGGCATGACGAAGCTCCTCGACGCTCGCCTCACCGCCGTGCGGCAGGTGGGGCAGGAGCTCCTCCCAGCGGCGGTACGTCACCGGGCCCGTCGCCTGCGCGACGTCGCCGAGCAGCGTGTACGACCCCTCCTCGATCCGGCGGCCGATCATTCGCAGCTGCATCGGCGTCAGATCCTGCGCCTCGTCCACGATCACATGTCCGAAGCGGCGCGGGGCGCCCTCGAGCAACGTGCGCGCCTCGTCGAGCAGCGGCAGATCGTGCACGCTCCAGCTCAGGTCGGCTGCGCGTCTCGGCCGGTCGCGGAGGACCAGCTGCTGCTCGGCGCGATCCAGGATCCCTCCCGCGGCCTCCGCGAGCCGTGACGGCGACGTCAGCAGGCGGCGCACGAGCTGCTCCGCCGACACCGACGGCCACGCCTTGTCGAGCTTCCTGTTCAGATAGCCGCCGGACCGCACGCCCTGCTCGATCTCGTCGAACGACCGCCAGGCCGAGCTGCCGAGCTTGCGGGCGTACGACCGGTAGAAGCTGCGCAGCACCTCGGTCCGGAAGCGCTCGCGGGCCGCGGCGGTGCGACCGAGCTCCTCGTGCACGGTCGCGAGGATCTCCGCGATCTCCGACGCCTTCACGTTCGGGTACTCGCCGTCGACGCGGACGACGATCTCCTCCGGCTCGCCCGGCGGGAGCGCCGCGACCGCGCCCGCGATCACCTCGGCGAGGCGCGGGTCGCCCTTGACGCGGGCGACGTCGTCGGCCTCGACGCGCGTCGCCGCGACGCCGTCGACGAGCTCGCCGACCGCGCGCTGCTCGACCGACTCCTCGCCGAGGGTCGGGAGCACGTGCGAGACGTACTCCATGAAGGTCTCGTTCGGCCCGACGACGAGAACGCCTCGCCGGCCGAGCCGCTCGCGGTGCGTGTAGAGCAGGAACGAGGCTCGGTGCAGGCCGACGGCGGTCTTGCCCGTGCCCGGTCCGCCCTGGACGACGAGCGGCGCCGCGGGGTCGCGCGTGATCAATGCGTACTGGTCGGTCTGGATCGTCGCGACGATGTCGCGCATGTGCCGGTCGCGGGTGCGCTCGAGCTCCTCGAGGAGGAAGTCCCCGCCCGCGACGGACGCCGTCGAGCCGTCGAGCGTCTCGTCGCTGATCTCGAGGACGCGCCTGCCCCGGGTGCGGAAGCGGCGGCGGAGCGTGACGCGCTGCGGGTCGGCCGGCGTCGCCGTATAGAAGGGCCGCGCCGCGGGCGCCTGCCAGTTGACGACGACCATCTGCTGGTCCTCGTCGTGCACCCAGCGGCGGCCCACGTAGAGCGGCTTGACGATGCTCTCGAGGTCCAGCCGCCCGAAGCAGAGGCCCCGCTCCGCGTCCTCGAACGTGACGAGCCGCCGCGCCGCCCAGGCGTCGAGGTACTTGCCGAGCACCTCGTCGTCGATCTTCGCCGGCGCAGCCTCCACCGCGGCGCGCATGCGCTCGAGGTGCTCGTAGGCCCGGTCGACGTAGGCCTGCTCGGATTTCAGATCGGGGTGCGACACGGCGTTCCGGCGTTCCAGGTTAGAGGCTCGATTGTGGGCACGGATGGTCCGCTCGCGCCACAAACCGGTTGGTCCGGCCGTCCGGCCGACGAAGCTCGTATGCTCGTCCGCGATGCGGGGTCAGGGAGTGGCCGCGGGCGCTGTCCTCGCGGCAGTGATCATGCTTGCAGGCAGCGGGTCGACAGCTGCCAGCTCCGCCGCGCCCGCCGGCTTCACGGACACGCTCGTCGCGTCCGTCGAGAGCCCGACGGCGATGGCGTTCACGCCCGACGGGCGCATCCTCGTCACGACACAGCTCGGCGAGTTGCGGGTGATCGCCAACGACGCGCTCGTCGGCGTGCCGGCGCTCGACATCTCAGGAGCACTGTGCACGTCCGAGGAGCAGGGACTGCTCGGAGTCGAGCGCGACCCCGCGTTCGCGACGAACGGCTTCGTCTACCTCTACTACACCCACGACGACGCGGGGACCTGCGAGAACCGCGTCTCGCGGTTCGTGCTCAACGGCAACGTCGTCGACCCCGCGAGCGAGCTCGTCCTCGTCGACGGCATCCCTTCGCCTGGAAACCACAATGCCGGAGACCTGCACTTCGGGCCCGACGGCTACCTCTACGTCAGCGTCGGCGACGGCGAGTGCGACTACCTCGGCAACAGCGGCTGCGGTGGGTCGAACGACGCCTCGCGGGACCGGAACGTGCTCCTCGGCAAGCTGCTCCGGATCACGTCGACCGGCGGGGTTCCGCCCACCAACCCGTTCCTCGGGTCGGACAGCGCCCGCTGCGCCGCGACGGGCCGCACGGACCCCGCGAAGAAATGCCAGGAGACCTACGGGTGGGGGCTCCGCAACCCGTTCCGCTTCACGTTCGACCCGAACGACCCGGGCGGGCGCTTCTTCATCAACGACGTCGGCCAGAACGACTGGGAGGAGATCGACCTCGGCGCCGCCGGCGCCGACTACGGCTGGAACCTCCGCGAGGGGCCGTGCGTCCAGGGCGCGCCGTCGAGCTGCGGGCCGCCGCCGGCGGGCATCACCAACCCCGTCTTCTCGTACTTCCACGACGGCTGCAACGCGATCACGGGCGGAGCGTTCGTCCCCAACGGCATCTGGCCCGCCTCGTACGACGGCACGTACCTGTACGGCGACTACACGTGCGGGAAGATCTTTCTGCTGACGCCCGGGTCCGGCGGCACGTACACGAAGTCGGAGTTCGCCACCGGCGTCGGTGCGGTCGTGAACCTCGCATTCGGTCCGGCGCCGCTCGCGCAGGCGCCCTCGGGCCGGGCCCTCTACTACACGAACTACGACGCGGGCGGCCAGGTGCGGCGAATCGCGTACTCGACGGCGACGAACCGCCCGCCGGTCGCCGCCCTCAGCTCGTCGGTGACCTCCGGGCCCGCTCCCCTGACGGTGACGCTCGACGCCGGTGCGAGCACCGATCCGGATCCGGGCGACACGCTCACCTACGACTGGAGCTTCGGCGACGGCAGCCAGACGGTTACGACGGCGTCACCCCAGATCGGCCACACGTACACCGGCTCGGCGAACGTCACGGCGACGGTCACGGTCCGCGACAGCAAGGGGGCCGCGTCGAGCGCCTCGGTCCAGCTCTTTCCTGGCGACACGCCGCCGCAGCCGGCGATCGCCTCGCCGCTGCAAGGAGCGCTCTTCACCGTCGGGCAGACGATCGTGCTGAACGGCTCGGCGAGCGACGCCGAGGACGGGACGCTGCCGGGGACGAGCCTTTCCTGGCGCGTCGTGCGGCATCACTCGACGCACACGCATCCCTACCTCCCGCCGACGAGCGGCAACGGGATCGCCTTCGCCGCGCCGGAGCCCGAGGATCTGCTGGCCGCGACGAACAGCTATCTGGAGATCGAGCTGACGGCGACGGACTCGCGCGGGCTCTCGTCGGTGGCGACACGCGACATGCAGCCCCACAAGGTCGACGTCACGCTGGCGACGAGCCCGGGCGGACTGCAGGTGAGCGTCAACGGCACCGCGCTGACCGGGCCGCAGACGATCACCTCGTGGGAGGGCTATGCCCTCGCGCTCGCGGCGCAGTCGCAGACGAACGGCTCGGGGCAGACGTTCCTCTTCTCGTCGTGGTCGGACGGCGGCGCTGCTTCGCACTCCTATGTCACGCCGTCGAGCGCGTCCACGGTGACCGCGAGCTTCACGCAGAGTGGCGCCTCCTCCGGCCTGGTCGGTGCGTGGGGCTTCTCCGAGGGCTCGGGGACGGTCGCGGGCGACTCGTCGGGAACCGGGAACGCGGGTGCCGTTTCCGGGCCCGTCTGGACGACGCGGGAAAGTTCGGCTCGGCGCTGACGTTCGACGGCGTCAACGACTGGGTCTCGGTCCCCGACGCGGCCTCGCTCGACGTCACGCGCATGACGCTCGAGGCCTGGGTGCGGCCGACCGCGCTCGCCTCGTGGCGCTCGGTGTTGATGAAGGAGCGGCCGGGCGGGATCGTCTACAGCCTCTACGCGAGCCAGGGCGCTGGGCTGCCGGTGGGGCAGGTCGACATCGGCGGCGAGCGGAACGCGCAGGGGACGGCGATCCCCGTCAACGCGTGGACGCATCTCGCCGTGACCTACGACGGGGCGACGTTGCGGCTCTACGTCAACGGCGCCGCGTCGGGCACGGCGGCGTACACCGGCTCGATCCCGGCCTCGACAGGCGTGCTGCGGCTGGGCGGCAACTCGATCTGGGGCGAGTGGTTCAAGGGCACGCTCGACGAGCTTCGCGTCTACAACCGCGCGCTGTCGCAGGCCGAGATCCAGGGCGACATGAACACGCCGGTCGGCGGCTCGGCGCCCGCCGACACGCAGGCGCCGACCGCGCCCGGCTCGCTTGCCGCCACGGTGTCGTCCGGCTCGGTCGACCTGGCGTGGCAGGCTTCGACGGACAACGTCGGCGTCACGCGTTACGACGTCTTCCGCAGCACGACCGCGGGCTTCACGCCGACGACCGCGAACCGGATCGCCCAGGTGACGACGACGTCGTACCACGACGCTTCGCCTCCTCCGGCGACGTACTTCTACAAGGTGGTCGCGGTCGACGCGGCGGGCAACTCGAGCGCCGCGTCGAACGAAGCGGCAGCCGCCGTGACGGCTCCGGATACGCAGGCGCCCACCGCGCCGGGGACGCTGACGGCGACCGTCAACTCGGGCTCGGTCGACCTGGCCTGGCAGGCGTCGACCGACAACGTCGCCGTGACCCGCTACGACGTCTTCCGCTCGACCGTCACGGGCTTCGTGCCTGCAACTGCGAACCGGATCGCGCAGGTGACGACGACCTCCTATCGCGACGCGTCGCGGCCTCCCGGGACCTACTTCTACAAGGTGGTCGCGGTCGACGCGGCCGGCAACTCGAGTCCCGCGTCGAACGAGGCGGGCGCCACCGTCCCCGACACGCAGGCGCCGACCCCGCCCGGCTCGCTCGCCGCGGCGCTCGTCTCCGGCTCGTCGGTCGACCTGACCTGGCAGGCCTCCAGCGACAACGTCGGCGTCGCGCGCTACGACGTCTTCCGCGGCACGGCGTCGGGGTTCGTCCCGGGCCCGGCGAACAAGATCGGCCAGGCGCCCGGAACGGTGTACCGCGACGTGACGCCTCCGCCGGGGACGTACTTCTACAAGGTGATCGCCGCCGACGCGGCGGGCAACACCAGCGCCGCCTCGAACGAGGCAGCGGCGACAGTGGCCTCGGCGCCGTCGGGCCTCGTCGGAGCGTGGGGCTTCTCCGAAGGGTCGGGCACCGTTGCCGCGGACGCTTCCGGCAGCGGGAACGCCGGCACGATCGCGGGGCCGGCCTGGACGACGGCCGGGAAGTACGGATCGGCGCTCACGTTCGACGGCGTCAACGACTGGGTGACGGTCCCCGACGCCGCGTCCCTCGACGTCACCCGGATGACGCTCGAGGCCTGGGTGCGCCCGACGGCCGTCGCCTCCTGGCGTTCGGCACTGCTGAAGGAGCGGCCGGGCGGCATGGTCTACTCGCTGTACGCGAGCCAGAGCAACAGCAGGCCGGTAGGGCAGGTCGACATCGGCGGCGAGCGGAACGCGCAGGGAACGGCTGCGATCGCGATGAACGCGTGGACGCACCTCGCGGTCACCTACGACGGGACGACGCTGCGGCTCTACGTCAACGGCGCGGCGACCGGGTCGGCGGTGTTCGCCGGCTCGATTCCGGCCTCGACGGGCGTCCTGCGGATGGGTGGCAACTCGATCTGGGGCGAGTGGTTCAAGGGCACTCTCGACGAGCTTCGCGTCTACAACCGGGCGCTGTCGCAGGCCGAGATTCAGGCCGACATGAACCGTCCCGTCTAGCCGGGCCGGCCTCATCCTCGCGGACGACACCCCGTTCGTCCGCGCTGCCGACCGCGAATCGTCCGGCGCGCCGATGCGCGGCGTTGCCGCGGCGGCGAAGCTCCTGGGAGACGACGACAAGGAGCTCAAGCCGTGACGGAAGCCATGCTGTCGGCGCTCGAGGCGCTGACCGACGAGATTCTGGGCGAGGTCATCCTCCCCATCAGCGACGAGTACGACGGGGCACGAGCGCTCTGGAACGGCGCGCACGATCGCTACCCGCACGCGATCGTCCGCCCGCGCGGCGCCGTCGACGTGGTCGCGGCCGTGCGCTACGCCCGCGAGCATGGGCTGCCCCTCGCCGTCCGCGGCGGCGGGCACCACGTGGCCGGTCACGCCTCGGTGGACGGCGGCGTCACGATCGACCTGTCCCTGATGCGCGGCGTGTGGGTCGATCGCGAGCGGCGGACGGTCCACGTCCAGGGCGGGGCGCTCTGGGCCGACGTCGACCGCGCGACGCAGCAGTACGGGCTCGCCGTGCCGGGCGGGACGATCTCGGGCGTCGGCGTTGCCGGCTTCACGCTCGGCGGGGGCATCGGGCACCTGGCCCGCGCACACGGCCTCGCCGCGGACAACCTCGTTTCGGTCGAGCTCGTGACCGCCGAGGGGCGCCTCGCGACCGCGAGCGCCGACGAGCACAAGTCGCTCTTCTGGGCGGTGCGCGGAGGGGGCGGCAACTTCGGCGTCGCGACCTCGTTCGAGTTCCGCCTGCACGAGGTCGGGCCGGAGCTCTGGGCCGGCCCGATCGTCTACTCGATCGACGACGCACCCAAGGTGCTGCGCGCCGTCCGCGACCTGCTTGCCTGGGCTCCGAACGAGCTCAGCGTCGCCGCGTCCGTCGTCCGGATCGGCGAGCGCCCCGCGCTCGGCCTGAACGTGACCTGGACGAGCGATCCGGCGGCGGGCGGCTCGGCAGTGCGCCCGCTCCGCGAGGCGGCGAAGCCCATCCACGACGGCTACGGACCCACGACCTATCTCGAGCTGCAGTCCGCGAGCGACCACCTGGTGCCTGCCGGCCGCCGCGCCTGGGAGACGAGTGCGTACCTCCGCGAGCTGAGCGACGAGACGATCGACGCGCTCGTCGCGCACGGCGCCGCGTCTCCGGCCGCCACGTCACGCGTCGCACTCATCCCGCTCAGCGGCGCAGTGGGCGCTGTCCCGGGCCCCACGACGGCGTTCGGCGGCCGCGGTGCGGGCTGGCTCGCCGCGGCGAGCGCCGCCTGGGACGACGCCGAGCATGACGAGACGGTGCGCGCGTGGGTCGACGGGCTGCACGTCGGCGCAGCGGCCGACTCGACCGGCATCGGCTACGTGAACATGCTCGCGGACGACCGCCCCGCCTACGCCTCGTGGACGCGCGCGAAGCTTCGCGCCGTCAAGCGGACGTGGGATCCGGAGAACGTCTTCCACTCGAACCACAACATCCCGCCGCTCGACTAGGAGGCGCAGTCAACCTCCCCGTACCTGGTCGCCGACCAGGTACGGGAACGCGGCCGATCGAGGCAGTTTGCACTCTGTGCAGGAATTTCCCACTTTGAAGCACTGAATTCGTACCTGGTACGCGACCAGGTACGGCCCGCTCAGGAGGGTTTGCCGAGCGGGATCTCCGCCCGGAGCCGGGTGCCCGCCCCGGGCGGGCTCTCGACCGAGAAGGAGCCGTCGAGCGCGATCACGCGGTCCGCGAGGCCCCGCAGCCCCGTGCCGCGCACGGCGTCCGCGCCGCCGCGGCCGTCGTCCTCGACGACCACGACGACGCGATTCCCGTCGGGGCGCACGCGCACCGCCGCGGTCGTCGCCTTCGCGTACTTGGCGATGTTGGCGAGCGCCTCCGAGACGATGTAGTACGCCGTCGCGTCGACCTGGTCGCCGTACTCGCCGGGCGGGACGTCGACCTGCACGGGCACGGGCGCGCGCTCGGCCAGCGCCTCCAGCGCAGCCGCGAGTCCCTGCTCCGTCAGCGTGGCGGGGTGGATCCCGCGCGCCAGCTCGCGCAGCTCGGCCAGCGCCGCCGCGAGCTCCTCGATCGCGGCCGTGAGCAGCGGGCGGGCCTGCGATCCATCGTCGGTCTTCGAGTCGATCATCCGCAGCGTCAGCAGCAACGCGATCAGCCGCTGCTGTGCGCCGTCATGGAGATTGCGCTCGAGCCTCCGGCGGGCCTCGTCGGAGGCCGCGACGATGCGCGCGCGCGAGGCTCGCACCTCCTCCTCGTGTCGATTGCGCTCGGTGACGTCGGTCCCGGAGACGAGAAAGAGTGGGCCGCCGGCGATCTCCGGCAACGGCGTGCACGTCCAGAAGACGTCGATCAACCGCCCGCTGCGCGTCAGCCAGCGCGACTCGCGCTCCTCGATCGAGAGCGTGCGCACGGACCGCTCGATCGCCGCCCGGATCTCCGCCGCGTCCTCGGGCGCGGCGTAACGCTCCCAGAAGAGCACATCGCCCGTCTCGCCCGCCGGGTACTCCAGCGTGCGCTCGAACGCCTTGTTCGTCGCCGCCGGGCGCACCCGGCCCTCCTCGTCGATGACGCAGAGGAGGCTTGGGGCAAAGTTCGCGATCGCGTTCAGGAACTCCCGCTCGCGCTCCAGCTCCGCGACCTGCTGGCGGAGCTCGTCGAGCCCGGGTTCGGCCCTCTCCGTCTGGCTCACATCCAAATGGTATGCGGCGGCTCAGTGACTGAGCTCTCCGACGGCGCGCAGCTTGTTGACGGCGTCGAGCGCGGCGACCTTGTACGCCTCGGCGAGGGTCGGATAGTTGAAGACGCTCTCGACGAGGAAGTCGATCGTGCCGCCGAGCCCCATCACCGCCTGGCCGATATGCACTACCTCGGTCGCATTCGCGCCGAGCGCGTGGACGCCGAGCAGCTTCCGGTCGCCCGGCGACACGAGCAGCTTCACCATCCCGTGCGTGTCGCCGAGGATCTGGCCGCGGGCGAGCTCACGGTAGTAGCTGACGCCGACCTCGTACGGGACCGCAGCCTCCGTCAGCTCGAGCTCCGTCTTGCCGACGTAGCCGATCTCCGGAATCGAGTAGACGCCGAACGGCAGCTCGTGACTCGGCGACGCCTCGACGCCGCAGGCGTCCGCCGACGCGAGTCGTCCCTGCTCCGCGGAGGTGGAGGCGAGGCTCGGAAAGCCGATCACGTCCCCGACTGCGTAGACGCCGTCCGCCGCCGTGCGGTAGTTGTCGGCGACAGAGATGCGACCGCGGCTGTCCGCCTCCAGCCCCGTGTGCTCGAGCGCCAGGTCGGCGGTGGCGCCCTGGCGCCCGGCCGAGTAGAAGACCGCGTCGGCGGCGATCTGCTTGCCGCTCTTCAGGGTCGTCAGCGTCTCCCCGTTCCGCTGCTCGACGGCGGTCACGAGCTCGCCGAAGCGGAACGTCATCCCGAGGTCGCGGAGGTGGAAGCGAAGCGCGTCCACGATCTCGCGGTCGCAGAAGTCGAGCATGTCGCCTCGCCCGTCGACGACGGTCACCTTGGTGCCGAGAGCGGCGAACATCGAGGCGAACTCGATCCCGATCACGCCGGCGCCGACGACCAGCATCGTGCGGGGGATGGTCTCGAGGCGGAGCACGATGTCGTCCGAGTCGAGGATCGTGCGGCCGTCGAACGCCACGTCGGGCGGGTGCGCGGGCTCGGAGCCGGTCGCGATCACGATCTTCTCCGCCGTCAGCCGGCGCTCCGCGCCGTCGTGGTCGACGATCGCGACCTCGTTGCGGTCGAGGAAGCGCGCGGCGCCGGGAAGCAACGTGACGTGGTTCCGCAGCAGCTGGTCGCGGATGACGCTCCGCTCGCGCTCGACGACCTGTCGCGTGCGCAGCGCCAGATCCTCGATCCGGATCTCGTCCTTGAGCCGGTAGTCCTGCCCGTAGATGCCGCGCTGGTTCAGCCCCGTGAGGTACATGACCGCCTCGCGGATCGTCTTCGACGGGATCGTGCCCGTGTTGACGGAGACGCCGCCGAGGTGGCTTCGCCGCTCGACGAGCGCGACGCTCTTCCGGAGCTTCGCGGCCTGCACGGCGGCACGCTGGCCCGCCGGCCCCGACCCGATCACGAGCAGGTCGTAGTCCACGGCCGCAGTCTCCCGCATACGCCCCGGCCGTTCTACTAGCGTGTCGCCGTGGACATTCGCGTCTCCCGGGTCGGCCTCGGCTGCAACAACTTCGGCGGCCGCATCGACTTCGAGGCGACCCGCGCAGTCGTGGACGCCGCGCTCGAGGTCGGGATCGACTTCTTCGACACGGCCGACGTCTACGGGAACCGCGGCCGCTCCGAGGAGTTCCTCGGCGAGCTGCTGCAAGGGCGCCGGGAGCGCGTCGTGCTCGCGACGAAGTTCGGCAACGACATGGGCGCCGGGCTGAACGGCGCTCCGGAGTACGTCGAGCAGGCGCTCTCCGCCTCGCTCGCGCGCCTGCGCACGGACCGGGTGGACGTCCTCTACTACCACCGGCCGGACGGGAGGACGCCGATCGCCGAGACGATCGCCGCCATGCAGAGGCAGGTCGAGGCCGGCAAGGTGAGGTTCCTCGGCGTCTCCAACTTCTCGGCCGCACAGCTGCGGGAGGCGGTCGCCGCCGGGCCGATCGCGGTGCTGCAGAACGAGTACTCGCTTCTGGAGCGCGAAGCCGAGGACGAGGTGCTGCCGGCTTGCCGTGAGCTCGGCGTCGGCTTCGTGCCGTACTTCCCGCTCGCGAGCGGGCTCCTGACCGGGAAGTACCGGCGCGGCGAGACTGCGCCGGAAGGGACGAGGCTGCACGGGAGCGACCGGGTCGGGCAGGCGGACTGGGACCGGATCGAGCGGCTGCAGCGGTTCGCGGAGGAGCGGGGCCACACGCTACTCGAGCTGGCGATCGCCGCGCTCGCCTCGACGCCCGGGGTCGTCTCGGTGATCGCGGGCGCGACGAAGCCCGAGCAGGTGCGCGCGAACGCGGCCGCCGCCGCGTGGCAGCTCAGCGAGGAAGACCTCGCAGCGCTGCACGGTCTCTAGCCCTGGCCTCCTCTAGGCCGGCTCCGCCGTGATGTAGGTCCAGACCGCCGTGAAGCTCGGCTTAGCCGCGAAGACGCGCTGCATGCTCTCGGCCAGCAGGCGCAGCCGGTTATCGACTGCCTCCGGGCTCGGGTCTCTTCCCTCGACGCGGCTCGATCCGCCCACCCACCCGAGCACGCCCTCGTGGTAGGTGCTCAGGAACTCGTACCACTGGTCGACGTGCGCCTCGATCGGCACGTGCGCCACCTCGCGGATCGCGAGCCCTGACGCCTCGAGCGCGTCGAGGTAGGTCTCGAGCGGGCGGATGGGGAGGAAGAACTTGCGCCGCAGCTCGTCGTAGGCCGCCATCCGTGCTCCGTCTTGCGCGCCGGGCGCATACGCGGCGTACGAGGCGTCCTCGCGGACGAGCTCGAGCGCCGCCTCGTTGATCGCCTCGACGGTCTCGTCGATCAGCCAGAGCCCGCGACCCGCGTCGGGGACGCCGATGTTGCCGGACTGGATGAAGACCCGACCGCCGGGGCGGAGCAGCTCGCGCCAGGAGCGAAGCGTGTCGTCGAGGTCGTAGTAGAGGTGGATCGCGTTCGTCGAGATCACCGAGTCGACGCCGCGCTCGAGCAGGGTCGGCTCGAGCACCTCCTGCATCAGCTGTAGGCGCCGCTCCTCTCGCAGGTAGCGGATCAGGCGGAACGCGACCCGCGTGTGGCCGCCGAGCTTGTCGAGCGCGACCCGGAGGAACTTCGGCGACGCGTCGACGATCAGGATCCCGAAGCCCCGTTCGGGCACCTCTTCGAGCAGGCGGGAGGTGAGAATGCCGGTGCCGCCCGAGTAGTCGACGACGATTCGTCCCGGCTCGACGAAACGCGTCACGTTCTCGACGGTGCGGTCGAGGTTCCGGTACCAGCCGTGATCCTGGACCGTGTCGTACTTGAGCGCCAGCTCTTCGAGCGGCCGGCGCGTCCAGTCCTCGTCCGGAATGCGGCGGAACCCAGCCGGCCAGATCGCGGGCGTCGGCACGCGGCGAGCGTAGCGCGCCTCGCCGGCGGACTCGCACCCGAGCCACCTACACGCTCTTTGTCACGGTCACCATGGGCGCCGCAGGTGCCGTGCTCAGCTCATGACCCGGATGAGGAGCAGCCGTCGAGATCCGCCGTGTGCGGCGCCGTCGCGACGTCGCGGAGGCGCGGGCCATGCTCGCGCACCAGCGGCGCTGGCTCGAGGACCTGATCGGCGCCGACGTGGAATCCGCGCAACCGGCCGCAGCCGCCGAGTACGCCGACCCGGCCGCCTACTACGCGCCTCCCGCGGGCCAGCTGATCGTCGCCCGGGTTGCGGGCCGCCCCTCCGGCATCGTGGCGGTGAAGGGGCTCGGCCGGGATCGCGCCGAGCTGAAGCGCCTGTACGTCCTGCCGTCGGCGCGGGGGCTCGGGCTCGGATCACGGCTCGTGGCGGAGGTGATCGCGCTGGCGGCGGAGCTCGGGTTCAGCGCGCTCCAGCTCGACACCTCGTCAGCGTGGATGTCCGAGGCCCACCGGCTCTACCTGTCGTTCGGCTTCCGCGAGACGGCCGCGGGACTCTACGGCGTCGATCATGCGATCCGAATGGAGCTCGAGCTCGCGGCGGTCGACCGCGCCGCGTGACGCTGCCGACCGCCGCGAGGGCGTCTCAGTTCTTCGGGCAGGTGACGTCCGGGTTCCACATCTCGAACGTCCCGGCGGGGTTGAACTTCCAGATCCACGCGTGCAGCGAGTAGTACGGAGGCAGCCCGAAGCGGTTGCCGGCCGGCGTGAAGTTGAACGTGTGGCCGAACAGCTCGGGCGGCGACGAGTGCGTCGCGTCCCAGGCGGCCTTCACGACGACGTACTCCAGCGCGACGAGGCGCATGTGGCCGTGCGACGGCTCGTAGACGAGCGCCTCGGGATGCGCGGCATCGATGGTCGGGTCGGCGAAGAGCGCCCCGTTCGCATAGTGGACTCCCATCGCGCCCATGCCGGGCATGTCGATGCATGCGATCCCCTGCGCGTCGGGGAAGAGGCCGTAGCCGTCCGCGATCGCGCGGGGCAGCTGGACGTACTTCGCCGAGTTGACGTAGGCCTGCAGGAGATCGGAGAACGATCCGCCGCGGGACGTGCTCCCCGCCGACGGCGCTAGCACGGCCGCTGCGACCAGCATCGCGACCAGCGTACGTTTGAACATACCGGGCCTCCTCAACGGTAGGACGATGGACGGACGGCGCAGCCCCGGCGCTGCGATCGGCCGGCAACGACTTCGAGAGCCCGGCTGTTCGCGCCGTCGGCCCGGCCCTCGACGTTCCTGGCGAGAACCGCTGCGGGCGTTTGCTGGGCTCCTGTCGATCGCTCCCGAGCGTCCCTTGATTCTGCGCCTTTTGTCCGGGTCGCTCAAGCGCGACGCCATAGAGCGATCCCTGCACCGCAGCGCAGGACGACCTCGGGCTCGGACTAGCCGGTGATCGGCAGCTGGCCGGTCGCCACGAGGCCGACGCGCTGGGCACTGCAGGCTGTCTCGCCGCGGAGGCCAACCGTCAGGATGCCGGCCTGCCGCGGTGCGAGCACAAGGCGGACGGTGCCCGTCGAGCCCGTGTTCCCGCGGCGGGCCACGATGCGCGCCCATCCCCGACGTGACTGCGACGGGCCGCACTGCAATGCGGCCCGTCGCTCGACTCCTCTGCGGAGCTCAGCCGTGGTACGCCGCGAGCTCTCCCGTCGGATCGGCCCACGCCGCGTGGAAGGCCGGACCGACGGGCGAGGTTCCGAACGGCACCGTGCCCGTGAACGGCGAGTGGAAGTACTGCTGCTCGCCCCAGGTGCCGGGGAACGCGAGCCACGAAGGGCGCTCCTCGCGGAGCTGCTTGACGCGGGTCGTCTCCCCGCCGGTGCCTGGCGGCCCGGCGACGGGGCCGAGACCCGCGTAGTCCACGGGAAGCGGCAGCCCGTGCTGCGTCAGCAACGCGATCGCCGCCGGCGGCAGGCAGCTCGGATCGATCCCGTGCAGACCGGGCGCGAAGTAGTTCGCGTGCGATCCGACCGCGACGTACACGACCGGGTGCGTGCCGTCGATCCGCGCCGTCGCGTTCCAGTCGCGCCGCTCGCCGCTGCAGTGCTGGCTGTACCCGACCTGCAGCGGCTCCCTGTGCTTCGAGAGCACGACGGTGACGAGCTCCCAGTCGCCTTCGTGCGCCTGCCAGATCAGGTCAGACGGCGGGTACGCGTACGAGTACACGTCGTCGTAGTAGAAGTACCAGTACTGGAGCACGATCTGGTCGCTGGAGCGCGTGACCCGCCCGAACACGACGTTGCGCCCGCCCGAGTGCTGCGCGGCGTCCGCGTAGCACGCCAGCCCGCCGAGCGTCGCCGCCGGCGAGCAGCTGTCCTGGTTCAGCCGGAGCGTCCCGGACGTCGGCAGGCGCCGCGCCTTCGGCTCGTTGTCGGTGACGACCCAGGCCCCGTTCTCAAAGGACTCGAGGTCGGCATCGCCAACGAACGAGCGGACGTTCGTCGGCCGGAACTGCTCCGCCGGGTCGAAGACCGTCACCGGCTGGTAGGCGTGCAGGAGCGCGACGTTCGACGTATTCGCCCCGGCGAGCCCGGGCACCGCGAGTGCGGCCAGCCCGGCCGCGACGGCCGCGAGTCGACGCCTCATGGTGGTGATGCTCAACGTGACCTCCGTTCGGTCGACGAGGGTGCGATTCGCGGGCAGCGTCGACGACGCCGCCAACAAATCGCTAACCGTGCCGTTCGGTCGTAGCCCGGACGCAAGTTGGGGGCCGTCACGGTTCCGGGCGCGACACCGGCCGGCGATCCTCGGAACATGACGACGAACGCCCCGCAGACCTCCGAGCTCGTCCCGTCGGCGGGCGTGGAGCGCGCCGCGCGACGCTGGACGGCGACCTGCTCGCGGCCACCGCGCTCGCCTTTCTGCTCCCGTTTGGCGTCGTCTCGTACAACGAGGAGACGGTGCGCTTCACCGGCTCGAGCTGGCGACGACACCGCAGTCCGTGCCTCCTCAACGGTAGAAGGAGTGACCGAAGGCGCGGGCCCGATGCGGCGATCGACCTGCAGCGAGGACGCAAGCGCGGCCGCGCGCACGTCTCGACCGGCTCGACGTCCCGTCATCCCCGACGAGAACCGGTGTGAGTGCCGCGGGCGTTTGCGGCGGGCTCCGGCTCCTTTCGATCGCAGCAGAGCTCACGCCGATTGTACCACCTTTCACCGGGAGGACTCAAGCTCTCCAGCCGTCAGCGGACGGGCCCCTACCCGCAGCTCTCAGAGCCGGCATCTCCGCCGATGAACGTCTTCGTCACCTCGGACTGAGGAAGCGAGATCACCTGCCGCGTCGCGCCGGTGCTCTCGCCGATGTAGACCCGGTCGTTCGTCTCGCCGATCAGGAGGCCCCTCTGCTCCGAGCCGCCCCTGATGCAGACCTTGGCGTCGAGGAGCGGGAACGTCCCGGCGAAGACGAGGCACGCGGGCAGCGCGGCGAGCCAGACGACGAGCGTCATCCAGACGATCGGCCGGCGCTCGTTCCAGCTGCTGCGGTTGCCGGCCGCGACGCTCGCCCTCAGCCGCAGCGCGACGAGCTCGATCAACATCGAGAGGAGGAACGTCAGCGGTAGCAGCCAGGCGAGATCCGACCCGAGCTGGTGCCGCGGCACACGCAACGCGAAGTAGACCGTGATCGCGAGCGCAGGGACGGCGGCGGCGCCGGCGAGCTCGAGCCAGCCGCGCCGCGAAGGCTCTGCCCACTGCCGGACGAGCCGCCGCGGTGGAGGCGTCGTGCCGAGGAGGATCCGGACCGCCGCGTAGAGCGCGGCGATCGCAACTCCGGGCAGGACGATCTGCGCCAGACCGACCGAGATCAGCAGGTCGCGCGGCAGCTGGCCGACGATCGTCCGCGAGGGGAGATCTTCGAGGAACAGCCGCAGGGCGAGCACCCCGCCGCCCACCGCGTACACGAGCGCGAGGGCCCCCGCGAGCAGCCCGACGACCTGCCCCACCGCCTTGACGAGGTCGGATCCCTGGCTCTCGCCGTCGGCCATCGTGTGGATCATCGCTCACGGACGAGATGGCGGTGCCCTCGGCCCGTTGACGCGGCGGCGGCGCTGGCGGATCATGGCGCCGCTAGCGCGTCGGGGGCCAAGGAGGCGGTGATGAGAAACATCAGCCTGACCACTGCAGGAGCCGTGTGCGCACTGATCACGGTTGCCGGATTCGTGACCGGGATCGTGTTGATGGCCTCGAGTGGGGTCCAAGTGTTGATTCCCGAGACCGGCAAGGACGGCCTCGAGTGGATCGCGGACGTCCAGGACGCGGGCGACCTCTTCATCGCGGGCGCGTCGATCGTGGTCTTCGCCGGGCTCTTCGGTCTGGTCGCGTTCATCGGCTTCTACGACGCGCTGCGAGACGCCGGCCCCTTGCTGATCATCGCCCCCGCCGCCGGCGCGGCCGGCATGGTGCTCGTGACCATCTCGCACGCCACGCCGATTGCGATCGCTCTCGAACTGGCGCCGGGCTACACGGCGGCGAACGAGGCAACTCGGGCCTCGCTCGTCGTCACCGCCGACACGTTCGCGCAGTTCTGTCTGCTGATGAACTACTTCGGGGACATCCTGGTCTGGGGCGTCACGACGCCGCTCCTCGCGATCGCCGTGCTGAAGACCTCGGTGGCGCCGCGGTGGATCGGCTGGGTCGGCATCGTGTCCGCCTTCTTCGGCGGGTGGCTCGGCCTGCTGTCGCCGGTGTCGAGCATCGTCGAGGGCCTCAGCACGATCGGCTTCTTCGCGTTCTTCGTCTTCTTCGCAAGCCTGGGTGTCGCCCTGCTGCGCCGGCGTACTCCGACCGGGGCGGCCGAGGCGGTCACGGCGTAGGTCACCGCCATCCGTGCGCCGCAGCACCGGCAACGACTTTCTCGTCTCGGCCCTCCTGGGCTGGGGCGTCAACATCGTCGCGCTGCTCGTCGTGGACTGGATGTTCAGCAGCGTCGAGATCGAGCGCTGGGGATCGGTGCTGATCGGCGCGGCGGTGCTGGCGCTCGGCAACGCGATTCTCAAGCCGGTGCTCGCTCTCTTGACGCTGCCGCTGATCGTCGTCACGTTCGGCCTCTCGTACTTCGCGCTCAACGTCGCCATGCTCGCGCTCGCCGAATGGGTCGCGCCGGAGTTCTCGATCAACGGCTTCTGGACGTACATCGGCGCGACGATCGTCGTCTCGATCGTCAACTGGGCCCTGCAGTCTCTGCTCGGGCGGCGGTCGTTCCGCATCGCTTGACTTCGCAGGGCTACGCTCTCCGAGTGGAGCCGGCCGTTCACCACGAACCAGCGCGCGACTTCGAGCGCCTGGTCGGCGAGGCGATCGACTCGCTGCCGCAGGACCTCCGCCGGCGGATCTCGAACGTCGAACTGGTGGTCGAGGACGAGCCGCCCGCCGGGCAGCCGCTGCTCGGGCTCTACCAGGGCGTGCCGCTGACGCGACGGGGGAGCAACTACAGCGGTTCGCTCCCGGACAAGATCACCATCTTCCGCGGCCCGCTGGAGCGCCTCTACGGAAGCGACCCGGACCGGCTGAGCGCGCAGGTGAGGCGCGTCGTCCTGCACGAGGTGGCGCACCACTTCGGCATCAGCGACGAGCGCCTGGTCGAGATCGACCGCTACTGACGCCGATTCGACTCAGCGAGGAAAATCGTCCTCGAGGACGACGCAAGATCGTCCTCGGTTCCGATTCCTGAACGAGCGCCGCCGCCTACCCTGAAAACATGGCCGATGAGTCGGCCGGCGTTCGTGAGCGATCTCGCGAGGACGCATGGGTGGTGGGTGTCATGACCTCGCTTCGGCAGCGAGCGCGATCAGCAACCGTCGTCATGGCCTGGTTCGTGGCTGCCTCGCTGCCGCTCGTCGGGCTCGTCTCGCTCCTGCTGCGGTCGCAACTCGACCCGCACTTCGAGAACTACGAGGCCCATTTCGTCGTCTTCGGGGCCGTGGGCGCCTTGGCGTTCGTTCTCGGCTACGCGGCGGGTGAGGCGGCCAATCGACGGGGAGACGCCCGCGTCTTGCTTCTCTCGCTGGCGTTCATGACGACCGGCGGGTTCCTGGGCCTTCACGCCTACGGGACGCCCGGCGTCCTCTTCTCAGAGGAGCACGCCGGCTTCCAGGTCGCCATTCCCGTGGGTCTGCTCGTGAGCGCTGGGTTCGCCGCGGGATCGGCCTTCGTCGACGTGCGTCCCGGGCTCGCGCCGTGGCTGATTCGCCACCGGACGCTGCTCCGTGCAGCTGTGTTGATCGCGATGGGAGTCTGGTTCGTCTGGACAGTCGCGAACCTGCCCCCGCTGCGCGGGACCGACAGTGAAGCCGCTCGGGGGAGTCTGATCGGCGTGATCGCAATCGTCGGGACGATCGTCTACGGAGTCAGCGCCGCTCGCTACTGGGGCATCTTCCGCCACGATCGCAAGTTGCTGCCGGCGGCGACCATCGCCTGCTTCCTGTTGTTGTCCGAGGCGATGGTCGGCGTTGCGGTCACGGGGGAGCGCAAGTGGCACGCGAGCTGGTGGGAGTGGCACGGCCTGATCGTCACCGCCTACCTGATCGTCGGATTCGCCGCTCAGCGCGAGTGGCGCGACGAGCGCTTCCGGGATCTCTACCTGCCCACGACACGGGAGCGCCACCAGGACATCAGCGTCCTCTTCGGCGACCTGGCCGGCTTCACGGGCTTCGCCGAACGCTCCGCGCCGGCCGACGTTGCTGCTGTGCTCAACGCGTATTGGGGGATCTCCGCGCCGCTGATCACGCGTCAGTTCGGCGGCGAGCTCGAGAAGTTCATCGGCGACGGCATCGTCGCCACGTTCAACAGCCGAGGAGACCAGCCCGACCACGCGCTGCGCGCGGCGCGCGCCGCTCTCGCATTGCAACGCGAGCTTGCAGCTCTTGCCGAGCAACACCCGGATTGGCCGCGCATGCGTGTCGGCGTCAACAGCGGCCAGGCGGTGCTTCGCGAGATCGGTGGCGAGGGCCACGTGGCCTACCCGCTGGTGGGCGACACCATCAACACAGGCTCGCGTCTGGAGAGCCTCGCGCCTCCCGGCGGGGTGTTGATCGGCGCGGAGACGTACGGCCAACTGCCGGCAGGCGCGGTGGTCGAGGCAAGGACCGGCTTGCGGCTCAAGGGCAAGGTCGACGCCATCCACGCGTACGTCTTGCTCGCGCTTCCCTAGTCGCGGTTGTCAGGACAGATCCATCGGGCCGCCGCGACGGGCGGCCCGATGCCGATCGAAGCCGAGTTCAGCCGCAGCCGGTGCTCGTCCCGCAATCCCGGCACGTGTAGCACGTGCCCGCCCTGACCATGCGGCCGCCGCAGCGGCTGCACTCGACGGCGTCCTCCCAGCTGTTGAAGAGCGCCGTCTGGCCGGGCGTGGCCGGCGGGTCGACCGCCGGTGCGGCCGGGTCGGCGTTGTACGCCGCCGCCATCTTCGCGCGCACGTCTGCCGAGAGGATGCCGACCTCCTCCTGCTGGTCGACGGTCAGGAACTTCTTGCCGAACCAGCGGAAGATGTAGTCGACGATCGACTTCGCGTTGCGGATGTCCGTGTCGTTCGTCAGGCCCGACGGCTCGAAGCGCATGTGCGAGAGCTTCGAGACGTAGACCTCCGGCGGGACGCCGTACTGGAGGCCCATCGAGACGGCGATCATCAGCGAGTTCATCAGGCCCTGGAGCGTCGTCCCGTCCTTGGCGATGTCGACGAAGATGTCGCCGGGGGTGCCGTCCTCGAAGAGGCCGACGTGGATGTAGCCCTCGTAGTCGCCGACGCGGAACTTGCGGCCGACCTCCGTGCGGTCCTCCGGGACGCGGCGGCGCTGCGGCTTCGTGCGCGCGCTTGGCGCCGCCGGTAGGAGCGTCGCCACGGCGCCGCTCTTGTCCGACTTGCCGGAGAGCGGCTGGGCGACCTTGCAGTTGTCGCGGTAGATCGCGATCGCCTTGACGCCGAGCTTCCACGCGTCCAGGTAGAGCGCGGCGACGTCCTCGACCGTCACCTCCTCGGGCATGTTCACGGTCTTCGAGATCGCGCCCGAGATGAACGGCTGCACCGCGCCCATCATCTTCACGTGGCCGGTGTAGTGGATCGCCCGCTCGCCGACCGCGCAGTCGAAGACGGGGTAGTGCTCCGTCTTCACGTACGGCGCGCCGACGAGCGTGTTGCGCTCGTCGATGTACGCGACGACCTGGTCGATCTCGTCGGGCGCGTAGCCGAGCTTCTCGAGCCCGAGCGGCGACGGTGCGGTTGACGATCGTGATCTCGCCGCCGCCGACGAGCTTCTTCGACTTGACGAGCGAGAAGTCGGGCTCGACGCCGGTCGTGTCGCAGTCCATCATGAAGCTGATCGTCCCGGTGGGGGCGAGCACGGTGGCCTGCGCGTTGCGGTAGCCGCTGACCTCGCCGATGTCCAGCGCGTCGTCCCACGTCTTGCGCGCAGCAGCCGAGGCAGGTCGGCCGGCACGGAGTCCGCGTGCTGGATGTTGCCGACCGCCGCGCGGTGCATCGAGATGACGCCGATCATCGCCGCGGCGTTCGTCCGGTAGCCCTCGAACGGGCCCATCCGGCCGGCGATCTCCGCCGACTTGCGGTACGCGCGCCCGGTCATCAGCGCCGTGATCGCCGCCGCGTACGCCCGGCCCTCGTCCGAGTCGTACGGGAGGCCGCGCGCCATCAAGAGGGCGCCGAGGTTCGCGTAGCCGAGGCCGAGCTGGCGGTACGCCTTCGCGTTCCGGCTCGATCTCGGGCGTCGGGTACGACGAGTAGCCGACGCAGATCTCCTGCGCGAGGAAGACGACGTCGACCGCGTGCTCGAGCGCCTCGACGTCGAGCTCGCCGTCCTCGCGGCGGAACTTCATCAGGTTCAGCGACGCGAGGTTGCACGCCGAGTCGTCGATCGACATGTACTCGGAGCACGGGTTGGACGCGTTGATCCGGCCCGTGTTCGGCAGCGTGTGCCACTTGTTGATCGTCGTGTCGTACTGGACGCCCGGGTCGGCACAGCGCCAGGCCGCCTCCGCGATCTGGCGGAGCAGGTCGCGCGCGTCCTTCGTCTCGACGACGGTGCCGTCGGTGCGCGCGGTGAGGTTCCACTCGGCGCCCTTCTCGGCCGCCTCCATGAACGCGTCGGAGACGCGCACCGAGTTGTTCGCGTTCTGGTACTGGATCGACGCCCAGTCCGCCGAGTCGAGCGTCATGTCGTAGCCCGCCTGCTCGAGGACGCGCGCCTTCTCCTCCTCCTTCGACTTGCACCAGATGAACTCCTCGATGTCCGGGTGGTCGACGTCGAGGACGACCATCTTGGCCGCGCGCCGCGTCTTGCCGCCGGACTTGATCGTCCCGGCCGACGCGTCGGCGCCGCGCATGAAAGAGACCGGCCCGGACGCGTGGCCGCCCTTCGAGAGCTGCTCCTTCGAGGACCGCAGCTTCGAGAGGTTGACGCCGGAGCCCGAGCCGCCGCGGAAGATGATCCCCTCGCGGCGGATCCAGTCGAGGATCGAGTCCATCGAGTCCTCGATCGAGAGGATGAAGCAGGCGGAGCACTGCGGCTTCTCCTCGAAGCCGACGTTGAACCAGACCGGGGAGTTGAACGCGGCGAGCTGGTTGACGAGGATCGCCTTCAGCTCCGCCTCGAAGGTCTCGGCCTCCTCGTCGTTGGCGAAGTAGCCGCCGGCGCGCCCCCAGCCGCCGATCGTGTCGACGACGCGGCCGATCATCTGCTTGACGGACGACTCGCGCTCGGGCGAGCCCATGCGGCCGCGGAAGTACTTCTGCGCCACGATGTTCGTCGCCGTCTGCGACCAGAACTTCGGGAACTCGACGCCCTTCTGGTCGAAGACCGGCCTGTCCTTGCCGCCGATGAGGGCGTCGCGGAGCTCCCACTCGATCTCGTCGAACGGGTCGCGGCCGGGGATCGTGAAGTAGCGGCGGACCGCAAGCGACCTCTCGTCGTCGACGACCCGGTTCTGGATCTCGTCTGTTGTCTGCGCGTGCTGTGTCGCCATTCTCGCCCGGCCTTTCACTCGAAAATCGATGTCCGAAGGGGACCGATCAGCCTAGGGATGGCGTCGGCTGGACAGGGCCGAAAACGAGGCCGCAAACCGTTTATCCAAGCGGGTTTCAGGCTATGCAGTGTAGCTGCTGCAGGCCGCGCTACGTGCGGGGCCCGCGGCCCTGGAGCCGCTTGGCGATCACACCTGCGGCGCCCGCCGCGATCAGCAGGAGGGCGAGCCCGCCCAGCACGAGGAGCGGGATCGGAATCGAGTCGGCGTCGTTCGGCCCGAGGTCCTGGATGGCGTTGTTCGCCGGCCCGCCCCCGGTCGTGTCGCGGCCGATCGTGTCCGTGGTCGTGTCGGCGCCCTTCCCCGCGTCGCCGCCGCTCGTGGATCCGCCGTTCCCCGAGCCCGTGTTCCCCGAGCCGCCGCTCCCCGAGCCGCCGCCACTCGTGCTCGTGCCGGAGCCGGAGCCGGTGTCGGTGAGACCCTGGTTCGGCGGGTTGCCGGCGAGGACGTTCTGGAGCGCCCGCGTCAGGTCGTCCTTCGCGTTCGAGTAGACCTCGACGTCCGGCGGCAGGTGATCGATCGCGTCGCGGTAGCACTGCGCGGGATAGGTCTTGTCGATCCGCCCGTCGTACCAGTCGTTGATCAGCCGCTTCCAGCAGGGCGACGCGGCGGAGGCCGTGCCGGCGCTGACGAAGAAGAGTGTGGCGGCGACGAGGAGGAGGCGCTGGAGCTTCATGCAGTGGTTCGATGACGGACGAACGGCCTCGCCGGACACGGGGCCGAGCTTCGAGTCTTCCCGTCCGCGGTGATGGTCGAGTATGGCTCGTGTTAATGGTTCGTAAACGGCCCTGGGCGGCCGAGCCATCCTATATAGCTTCGGCGGAATGCGGCGTTCGCCACTTCTCCTGGCTGCGCTCACGCTTGTCGGCGCCGCGCTCTTCTTCGGTGGGGCCGCCGGGACGCGCTCGCTTCCCTGGATTGGCACCGCGGCGCTCGCGCTCGCGGCGGTGGCGCTCCCGGCGCCGCGCCTCGGGCGCCTGGAGCTGACGGCGCTCGCGCTCCTTGCGGCGCTCGTGGCCTGGTGCGGCGTTTCGATCGCGTGGTCGTGGCTCCCGGACCGGTCGTGGGAGTACCTGAACCGGGGGCTCGTGTATTTCGCCTTCGTCGTTATCGGCCTCGCGCTCGCCGGGCGCGCGCGGGACGTGGCCCTCGGGCTCGCTGCTCTCCTCGGTGCGGTCGCGGCCTGGTCGCTCGCCGCCAAGGTCGTGCCCGCGCTCGGCGGCGGCGGCCGCGTCGCGCGCCTGCGCGACCCGGTGGGGATCTGGAACGAGCTTGCGCTGCTCGGCGACCTTGCCCTGCCGCTCGGGCTGTGGGTCGCGACGGAGGTGCGGCGCCGGCCCGGGCTCCTGCTCGTCTACGCCTGGACGGTCGCGCTCCTGTTGACGCTCTCGCGCGGCGGCGTGATCGTCGCCGTGGTCGTCTCGGCGCTCTGGATCGCGCTCTGCTCGCGCCGGTTCGAGAGCCTCGTCGCCCTCGTCGTCGCCGGCGTGCCCGGGATCGTCGTCGCGGCGATCGCCTTCGCGCTACCCGGTGTGACCTCCAACGACCAGCCGCACGCGACGCAGGTGCGCGACGGGCTGATCTTCGGGCTCGTCCTGCTGGCCGGCGGCGCGGTGACGGTGCTGGTGCCCGAGGTCGCCCCCGACGAGCGCCGCCGCCGCGTCGTACGGCGCGCGCTGGCCGTCGGCGGCGCTCTCACCGCGGCGCTCGTGCTCGTTGTCGCCGCCACGCACGCATCGACGTGGTGGGACGAGTTCCGCAACCCCGCGTCGGCCGAGGCCACGAACGATCCGACCCGCCTCGGCTCGGCGAGCTCGAACAACCGGTGGCGCTGGTGGGGGGAAGCAGTGGACGGCTGGCAGCTGCGGAAGACGAGCGGGACCGGTGCCGGGTCGTTCGAGCTCGTGCACAAGCGTTTCCGCGGAAACAACCAGGCGGTGACGGAGCCGCACAGCCTGCCGCTGCAATTTCTCTCGGAGACGGGTCTCGTCGGTCTGGTGCTTTTTGCGGGCGCGTTCGCCGCCGCGCTCGCGGCGATCTTCCGGCGGCGACCGCAGGGCGCGCTGCTCGCCCTCGGCCTGGCGCCGCTCGCGTTCGTCCTGCACGGGCTGCTCGAGATCGACTGGGACTTCCTCGCCGTCTGCGCGCCGGTGTTCCTCGCCCTGGGCGTCGCGCTCGGCCGCGAGGCCCCGCGGGCGCCGCTCCCGTGGCGGCTCGGCGCCGGGGCGTTCGCGCTCGCGGGGGCCGTGTCGCTCTTCTCTCCCTGGCTCTCCGACCGTTACGTCACCCGCGCCTACGACTCGCTCGGCACGCGCGCCGCCGTCCGCGACGCGGGCCGCGCGCGCTCGCTCGACCCGCTCTCGCTCGACCCGATCGTCGCCCGCGCGAACGCGCGGCTCGCGCAAGAGGGACCTCCGCGGCGCCTATCGCGACCACCTGCTCGAGATCGCGCAGCAGCCGGAGAACCCCGTCGCCTGGTGCGACCTCGGGCAGTTCGAGCTCGTCGTGCTCGACGACCCGCAGCGGGCCTACGAGCATCTGAACCGCTGGTACACCCTCGATTCCCAAGGCCCCTGCCTCGACCTGCTGGACGAGGCGCGCGCGAGGGTGAACGCCGGCTAGCCTCGTACTACAGTGTGTCCGTGAAGCAGATCTGGACGGGCAAGGTGGCCCAGGCGGCGGGCAAGTACGGCGAGAACGCTCCCATGGCCGCCGTCTGCTGTAACGCCTGCCGGACCTGCGTGACGACGAACGTGGTCGGCATCCTGAGCGCCGCGGTCGCGGGCGCCGGCTACGCGGTCGCGAGGCTCGTCCGGCGGATCGCCTTCCGGGCTGTGTAACTCCGGGCCGGGGAGCTACGCCGCGCCGACGATGACGGCCGCGTGTGCGCCGAAGAGGTCCCGGACGGAGAGCCCGTCGAGCGGCCCGACGACCTTCACGTGCAGGTCGCGGGCGAGGCGCAGACCCTCGGCGCGCAAGCCCGGGCGGTACATGACGACCGTCGTCGCATAGTCCGAGCGGGGAGCGTTGCTGGTCGTGCCCAGCATGTAGCCGTGCCTGCGCACCTTCGCGGCCTCTGCCGACGCGGCGCCGGCGCGGCCGTTCCCGTTCAGCACCATGATCGTCATCTGGCCGCGCCGCAGCTTCGGCTTGCCCGGCGCGGGGGCCTTCGGCGGCGCGGCCTTCTTCACGGGTGTGAACGCGTGCACTTCGGCGGCCGCCCGCATCTGCTTCGAGAGGGGTTTCGCGATGAGGGCCGCGCCCGCTCCGGCGAGCAGCACGAGCTCGAGCGCGGCGACCGCGCTGGCGATCAGCGTCGCGGTCCGCCAGGGGCGGACGAGGGCGTCGGGAGACGTCAGCGGGTGGTCCAAGGCCCCACGTGATTCGCTGCTCCCGCGGAGGCTCCTTCTAGGATCGCGCCGTGGGGAGCGGGATGCGTTACTTCTGGACCTTCGTCTGGATCAGGGTCGCCTTCTGGCTGGCGACGGCGGCGACGATCTTGTGGGCCCCGCTGCCCGTCGAGGACCGGCCTGCGGACCATGCGTGGGGGGCGTTCTCGGACCTCTTCTTCGGGACGTTCGAGCACTGGGACGCGCAGTGGTACCTCCACATCGCCCGCGACGGCTACAACTCGACGTCGGCCGCGTTCTGGCCCCTCTATCCGCTTCTGCTGCACCTGCTGGGCTCGTCGCTCGCGCTGGGGACGCTTCTCTCGCTCGCGGCCGGCGGCGTCGCGGCCTGGGCGATCGCCGAGATCGCGCGGCCGCTCCTCGGTGAGCAGGGCGCGCGCGACTCGGTGCTGCTGCTGGCGCTCTTCCCGACGGCGTTCGTCTTCACCGCGCTCTACTCCGACGGGCTCTTCCTGGCGCTCTCCGCCTGGTCGTTCCTCTTCGCCATGCGCGGGCAGGCGTGGCGCGCCGGGATCCTCGGCGCGCTCGCCGTCGCGACGCGCCTGCTCGGACTCGCGCTCCTGCCGGCGCTCATCTGGCTCCTCTGGCGGACGCCGCGCAGGCTCGTGCCGCTGCTCCTGTTGCCCCTCGCTGTGGTGCTCTACGGCTGGTACCTGCAGCGCCACTTGGGGGACTTCTGGGCGTTCTCGAAGGCGCAGGTGTTCTGGGACCGGAAGACGGCGACGCTCGGGCCGGTCGGCGGACTCTGGGACGCGGTTCAGGCCGGCGGGCACGGAGGTCTGCGCGTGCTGCGGCATCTGCCGCGCGGCCAGGCGTTCACGCCCGAGGAGCGCCTCGCCTTCTGGAACGCGTTCCATCTCGTGCTGCTCGTCCCCGCCGTGTGGCTGACGTGGGTCGCGTGGAAGCGACTCGGGCCGGCGTTCGGGCTCTACTCGGCCACGACGCTGCTGATCGTCGTCTCGGTGCCTTCGAAGGGGTTTCCGCTCGTCAGCCTGCCGCGGTTCCTGATGGCCGACTTCCCGATCCTGCTCGCGATCGCCGCGCTCATCCGCGACCGCCCCAGCTGGCGGACGGGCGTGCTCGTCGGCTTCGGCGCGCTCTCAGCCCTGGCCGGCGCCGCGTTCGCGCACGCCGTCTGGATTGCGTAGGAGGGCTGGCGGAACGTGCCCCGACGGCTCAGGCCGGCGTTTCGTCAAGCCCTCCTAGCCAATCCCAGGTCAGGCGCAGCCCTTGCTCGAGGCCGACGCGCGGCTCCCAGCCGAGCTCGCGCTTCGCGCGGGAGACGTCGAGCACGCTGCGCCGCGCGTCGCCCGCCCGCGGCTCGATGTGCCGCGGCGGATCGTCGACGCCGCTGACCCGGCGGCAGAGCGCGTGCAGCTCGGCGACCGAGGTCGCGATACCTGTGCCGACGTTGAAGACACCGCCGTCGTGCCTCTCCGCCGCGAGCACGGCGCCGACCACATCCCCGACGTAGACGTAGTCGCGCTCGTGGCCGCCGTCGCCGAAGATCAGCGTCTCCTCGCCCCGCGCCATCCGCTCGAGGTAGATCGAGACGACGCCGCCCTCGAGCGAGGAGTCCTGTCGCGGCCCGTAGACGTTCGCGAAGCGGAGCACGACGTGCCCCGCCCCGTACAGCCGGTTCCACGTCGCGACGTACGCCTCTGCGGCGAGCTTGGCGGTGCCGTACGGCGAGACGGGCCGCCGCTCGTGCTCCTCGTCCGCCGGCTCCGTGACGTCGCCGTAGATCGCGCCGCCCGTGGAGGCGAAGACGACCTTCGCCGTGCCGGCCGCGACCAGCGTGTTGACCGTGCCGACGACGTTCACCTGCGCGTCGTAGTCCGGGCGCTTCACGGAGGTGCCGACGTCGGCCTGCGCCGCGAGGTGGAAGACGACGTCCGCGTCGAGCTCGAACGGCTCGCGGATGTCGTGCTCGAGCAGCTCGGCGCTGCGGGTTCAGGAACTCGCGCTTGCCGGTGGCGAAGTTGTCCACGACGAGCACCTCGTCGCCGCGCTCGATCAGGGCGTCCACGAGGTGCGAGCCGATGAACCCTGCGCCCCCTGTGACGACCGCCCGCACGGGTCCGTATCGTACGGATCCGATGTTCGTGACGTTCGAAGGGCTCGACGGCTCCGGCAAGAGCACCCAGGTGGACATGCTCGTCCAGGCGCTCGGCGGGCGCGGCGAGGAGGTCATCGCGACGCGCGAGCCGGGCGGCACCGCTGTCGGCGAGGGAATCCGGAAGCTCGTCTTGCACGGGCCCGAGATGACCCCGTGGACGGAGGCGGCGCTCTACGCCGCCGCGCGCGCGGAGCTCGTCGAGGAGGTGATCCGGCCGGCGCTCCAGCGGGGCGCGTCCGTCGTCTGCGACCGCTACATCGACTCGTCGATCGCCTACCAGGGCATCGCGCGCGGGCTCGGCGTCGGCCGCGTGCTGGAGCTCAACCTGGCCGCCGTGCGCGGCCTGCTCCCCGACAGGACCTTCCTGCTCCGGCTCGACCCCGAGGCGGCGCAGAAGCGGCAGCGGGGCGAGCCCGACCGGATCGAGCGCGAGCACCTCGACTTCCGCGCGCGGGTCGACGAGGCCTACCGGGGCCTCGCGGCGATCTTCCCGCGGCGGATCGTCACCCTCGACGGCTCGAAGGCGGCCCGCGAGATCGCACAGGAGGTCCGTGAGCACCTGGGCCTTTCCTGAGCAGGCGGAGGCGAAGCGCCTCCTCGACGCGGCCGTGAGCGAGGGCCCTGCGCATGCGTTCCTCTTCCACGGCCCGCCCGGCGTCGGCAAGCGCATCGCGGCGCTCGAGCTCGCGGGCAAGCTGCTCGGCGACGAGGGCCGCGCGCGGCGCCGCGCGCATCCCGACCTGTACGTGCTCGAGGCGCTCGGCGAGATGATCCGCATCGACGCGACGCGCGAGCTGCGACGCGACCTGCACATGCGCCCGTTCGAGGCCGACCGCCGCGTCTACCTGATCTTCGACGCGAACCTGCTCAACGAGGAGGCCGCCGACGCCCTGCTCAAGGACCTCGAGGAGCCGCCGCCGTACGCGGTGATCGTGCTCGTCGCGGACGACCTCGGCCCCATCCCGGAGACGATTCGCTCACGCTGCCAGCTCGTCCCCTTCCGGCGTCTGTCCGAGCGCTCGATCCGCGAGGAGCTCGAGACGAGGGCGCCGGGGCTCGACTCGGCGGAGCGGACGGCGCTGGCGCGCGTCGCGGCGGGGCGGATCGACCGGATGGAGCGGCTGCTCGACCCGGCGGCCGCAGCGCGGCGGGCGCAGCTCCTGGAGCTCGCCCGCGCCGTCTACGTGGACGAGGCGTTCGAGCCGGCGGACGCCGCATCGCGGATCGTGGAGGCGTCGCGCGAGCGCTCCCAGCGAGGCGAAGGAGCGGGAGGAGGAGGCGATCGCGGGGCTCGAGCTGCCGACGCGCGAGGCCGAGCAGCGTGTGCGCCGGGCCGGCCGCGGCGCGGAGCGGGAGGAGCTCCTCGATTCGCTGGAGGAGCTCGCCGCCTGGTACCGCGACCTGATCGCGGTGGCGGTCGGCGCGGAGGGCGTCGTCGTGCACGCCGATCGCCTCGCCGAGCTCCGCGAGGACGCCTCGGAGGAGCTCCTGCCCCGCGCGGAGCAGGCCGCGGAGGCCGTCCGCGACACCTGGCGGGAGCTCGAGGAGCTCAATCTGGCGCCCCAGTTGGCCTTCGAAGCCCTCTTCGTCCGCCTGCGCCGGGCTCTCGCCGGGATGCGGGCGCTCACCCATTCAGGGGATTTGCCTGGGTAGGGGCTCTCGCTCAGACTGAGGGGGCGCGCTCTGCGGCCGCGCAAATCGAGGAGCAACGTCTCGGGAGATGGCTTGGCCGCAGTACCTTCCATAGGGCGCGCAACCGCCGTCGAGCCCCGTCCTGTCGACTCGGAGGCTCAGGCGACGAGCCTGCTCTACGAGAGGTACAGCCGCCAGATCTTCAATTTCTGCCTCCACCGGCTGGGGTCGCGGGAGGAGGCCGAGGACGCGGCGCAGACGACCTTCCTGAACGCCTTCCGCGGCATGCAGCGTGGCGTTCGCCCGGAGCTCGAGCAGGCGTGGCTCTTCAAGATCGCCGAGAACGTGTGCCTCACCCGGCACCGCTCCACATTCCGCCGCCGCCGCGTCGAGTCGCCGAGCGACCTCGACGTGCTGCAGGAGGTCGTCCCGTCCCCGCAGCGCGACGCCGAGACGCTGATCCGGCTCTCGGACGCGCTCTCCGAGATGTCCGATCAGCAGCGCAAGGCGCTGCTCCTGCGCGAGTGGCAGGGGCTCTCGTACCGGGAGATCGCCGACGAGCTCGGGCTTTCGCAGCCCGCCGTCGAGACGCTGCTCTTCCGGGCCCGGCGCTCGCTCGCGAGCGGGCTCACCGAGGCGCCGCAGAAGAAGCGCCGCGCGCGGCTGCGCGCCGGGCTCGACATCGGCGCCGTCCTCGCGGCCGCCAAGGGCGCGTTCGCCGGCGGCGCGGCCGTCAAGGTGGCTGCGGTCGCCGCCGTCGCGACGACGACGGCCGTGGCCGGCAACGAGGTGAAGAAGGTCGAGCGTTCGCACGTCCAGAAGGCGCATGCGCCGGCGGTGCGGGTGACGAAGGCGCCGGCGCGGGCGGCTGTCTCGCGAACGGTCTCGGCCTCGGTCGCGCCTGCCGCCGCTCCGAAGCGCAAGCCGGCGGCGAAGCACCGCGTGGCGAAGGTCAACGTCAGGCACCTGTCCCCGCTCGCGGCCCGGCGGGCGACGGCGCTCCGGCTCAGGCGGCTCGACGAGCACGCGTCGGCTCCGCCCGAGACCCCTGTGGCGCCGGCGGCCCCCGTGGCCCCCGCGCCCGCCGAGCCGGTCGTAGAGGCCGCGACTCCGCCGCCCGCTCCGCCCGCCGTCGAGCACACCGTCGAGCACACCGCCCCGACACCGCCCGCGCCCGAGCCTGCCGACGTCCGAGTGGAGGACGGGCACAAGAGCGGGCACCGCCAGGACCGGAAGAGCGAGCGCATCAGCAGGTACGACGCCAAGCGCGCCGAGCGCGACCTGAGCTCGTGGCCGACAGCGCCCGCTCAACCGTCGGCACCCGTCCAGCCACAGGCACCGGCCCAGTCGCCCCTCCCGGCGGTACCGGACCCGGCTTCCGCGACTGCAATCCCCGGACCGGTGACGGCGCCGGCCGCGCCGGCGCCTCCGGTCACCACCCAGAACGCCCCCGTCCAGCCGACGCCGACCTCGGCGCCCGTGACGAAGGTGAACGACGGCGGCGGCAAGCGGGACGGCAAGTGGAAGAACCCGCTGCCGGCACCGGACCAGACGACGCCGGCCGCCACGCCGCCGGACGCGGGCCAGGGCACGGTCAGGGAGCGCGACCGGGGTCCCGGCCGGCGCAAGTAGCCGCCGTCGATCCGCCGGCTCAGCCCGCGAGCTCGATCAGCTTCTGCAGCGTGTTCCAGTTGCGCGCCGTCGCCCGGACCCTGAGCCGGCGCTCGAAGTAGTCGACCGTCAGCTTCGTCCGTGCGCCGCCGTTCGGGAGTCGCAGGTAGATCTCGCGCCCACGGACGCTGAACTCGTCCGGCGGCGAGCGATCTGGGTCGAGCTCCGCGATCGCGCCGTGCTCCGGCGCCGCGTCCAGGAAGACCACGTGGAGCCGCTTGGGATCGGACTCCTCGCCCGCGTACGGACTCCCGTCGGCGATCTTCCGGAGCTCGGGGGGCGTGCGGAGCAGGACGGCCACGTCGAGCCCGAAGACGTCCGCGATCTGCCGCTCGATCTCGGCGGCGACATTCGTCGGGCCTCCGTCGCTCCGGAAGACGACGTTGCCGCTCTGGATGTAGGTGACGACGTCCTCGAGGCCGAGCGACGAGAGCGCGGGCTTGAGCTCCGCCATCGGGAGCCTGCTCCTCCCGCCGACGTTGATGCCGCGGAGGAGAGCGACGAACGTCGCCATCTCAGTCGGGCGGCCCGAAGCGGCTGTCGTAGTTGCATGCGACGCGGCGGAGCGCCTTGTGCAACGCGTTCCGCGACTCGTCGTCGAGCGGCCCGAGGAACGAGTCCTCGATCCCCTTCACGATCCCGCGCAGCTTGACGAGCTGGCGCTTGCCGTCCGGCGTGAGGCTGACCGTGTGCCGGCGCCGGTCGTTCGGATCGCGCCGCCGCTCGACCAGTCCCCGCTCCTCGAGGTGGTCGAGCACGCCGACGAGCTGGCTGCGATCGAGCCCGAGCGCGTCGGCGATCGTCCCCTGCGTCTCACGCGCGCCCTCGCCGAGGATCGCGAGCACGCTGTACTGGTACATGCTCGTGCCGGCCTCCTCGAACGCGGCGAGCGCGCGCGCCTTGATCGCGTAGCCGAGCCGCGCCAGCAGGAACAGAGTGCTCGCGATGAGCTCCTCGGGAAGCGAGGCGGGCTGGAGCTCGAGCTCGAGGTCCGGGATGGGGGTGGGGGTCGTCATCGGGAATAAGCGTAGCTCGACCGATCGTTGGTACCGTTAATCGTGGAACGGAACAACGATTGGAGCATTACATGACTTCCTTTGAGTCGCGGAGACGATGGTTCGCACTGGCGCTGATCGTCGCCGCTCAGTTCATGGTCGTTCTCGACGTGGCGATCGTGAACGTCGCGCTTCCGTCGATCAAGACCGACCTCGACTTCAGCCAGGACAGCCTGCAGTGGGTCGTGACGGCCTACGCGATCCTCTTCGGCGGCTTTCTCCTGCTCGGAGGCCGGCTCGCCGATCTGCTGGGGCGCCGTCGTCTCTTCGTCGCCGGCCTTGTGCTCTTCACGGTCAGCTCGCTGCTCGACGGGCTTGCCTGGTCCGAGGGCTCGCTGATCGCCTTTCGCGGGCTCCAGGGGCTCGGCGCCGCCCTGCTCTCGCCCGCCGCGCTGTCGATCCTGACGACGACGTTCGCCGAGGGTCGGGAGCGGAACCTCGCGCTCGGAGTCTGGGGCGCCGCGTCCGGGAGCGGTGCCGCCGCGGGCGTCCTCCTCGGCGGTGCGCTGACGAGCGCCTTCAGCTGGTCGTGGATCTTCTTCATCAACGTCCCGGCCGGCCTGATCGTGCTCGCGCTGACGCCGGTCCTGCTGCGCGAGAGCCGGGCCCACCTCGACCACCGCCACTTCGACGCCGCCGGGGCCGTGTCGATCACCGGCGGCCTGATGCTGCTCGTCTACGCGATGACGCGCGCGACGCAGCACGGCTGGGTCACCCCCGAGACGATCGGCCTGCTCGCGGCCTCCGCTGCGCTGATCGCTGCGTTCGTGCTGATCGAGGTGCGCTCGAAGGCACCGCTTCTGCCACTCCGGATCTTCCGGCTCCGCACGCTGACGGCTTCCAACATCAGCGGTGGCCTACTCGCGGGCGCGATGTTCGCGCAGTTCTTCCTGCTGACGCTCTACATGCAGCAGGTCCTGCACTACTCGGCGCTCCAGACGGGCGTCGCCTACGTGGCGCTGACGCTGACCGTGATCGGCTTCTCCGGCGTAGCGCAGGCCCTCGCGACCAGGATCGGCGTCCGGCCGCTCCTGTCGTTCGGGATGGTGACGGCGGCGGTCGGGCTCGTGCTGTACGCACGTCTGCCCGTCCACGGGCACTACTTCTGGGATCTCTTCCCGGCGTTCCTGCTCAGCGGAATCGGCCTGGCGATCGCCTTCGTCTCGATGTCGATCGGCGCGCTCACCGGCGTCGGCCAGTCCGAGGCAGGCGTCGCGTCCGGGCTGTTCAACACGAGCCAGCAGATCGGCGGCGCGATCGGCGTCGCCGTGGCGTCGACGCTCGCCACGACCTTCACGGCTCACTACGTCGACGCACATCCGGAGGCGAGCTCACTCGCAGCGGGCGCGCTCACGCACGGCTTCGAGGTGACGTTCTACGTCCTCGCCGCAATCGCGCTGCTCGGCGCCGTCGTGGCGGCGATCCTGACGGAGTCGGGTCCGGCCGCGCTCGACGCGGTGCCGGCCGAGCCCGAGGTCGCGCTCGAAGCGGCGTGACGGATCCGCCCCTGGGCGGCGGCGCCTGACCGGCGCCGCCGCCCGGATCTCGCGCGGAACGTCGTCTGATCCGGCGCTACACTGGTTGCCGCTTGCCGACGTAGCTCAGCTGGTAGAGCACTTCACTCGTAATGAAGGGGTCCGCGGTTCGAGTCCGCGCGTCGGCTCTGTCGATTTCCAGGGATTTCTTGCTCCGACGCGTCGCGCGATTTGCCGTCTGAGCGCCGGAGGGGGTCTACCAGGGGTCTACGACTCTCGGCGGCACGTCCGATTCTGATCGCTTCACTGATCGTGATGCGCCGTCGACGTGGTGCGTCGCGCATGACATGCGCGTAGGTGCGTGCGGTGAAGCCGGGATCGGCGTGACCGAGGTGCTCGGCTACCTCGTTGAGCGTGCGACCTTCGTAGAGCAGCAGCGTCGCGCAGGTGTGGCGCAGGTCGTAGCTGCGGAAGTAGGGCAGCCCGGCAGCGTCGAACGCTGGGATCCAGACGCGTCGCCGCCAGTTCTGACGGCGCAGGTGACCGCCTTCACTGTCAGGGAAGACGAGCTCGTGTCGTCCCGGCTGTCCGCGGCCGAGTAGAGCTCGATGAGCTCTCGGGCGACCGGCGCGAACAGTTCGGGCTCGCGACCGCGCTGCGACTTGGTGGTGGAGACCTCTTCGCCTGAGATCGCGCGCTGCACGCGTAGGCGCTTGCGCGGCTTGCCGCGCTCGTCGAGCACGTCGCTCCAGACGAGCGCGTGTGCCTCCCCCGGCCGCAGGCCTTCGTATGCGAGGACGCTGACGACCGCCGCGTTCTGTGGGTCAAGCTGGGCGCGGATCGCCTCGACGGTCTCCGGTGTGCGTGCGTCAATCGTCTCCGCGCGCGTGTGCGCCTGCTGATCGCCGACCTCGTCGACGAGGCCGGCTGCTGCGACTCAAGCGGCTCGCTCGCTCACATCGGCGGGCGAAGGAGCCGAGCCAGACGCGTTCGTCCTACCGATTCGGCTCTGCAGAGACACGGAAGGCGGCTTCTTGCGGGCCGCCTTCCGTGGTGAGCAGGGGGCGCCTCAGTCGAGCGACTGGAAATAGTGGCCGACGACGTAACGGCCGACCTTGCGCCCGAGGTTCGAGCCCTGCATGTCGGAGTTACGGAAGTGGAAGCCGACCAGTACGCGAGCCCAGTCGACGTCCTTCACGATGTCGTGAAGGCGCTTGTACTCGCGTGTCGTCCCGGTGACGCGGCTGTCGAGCGTGAAGGGGATCTTGTCGGTGCCGAAGAACGCGTCCAAGGCCTCGACCACGGCGGTGCTGTGGCACGCGTGCGCCGACGGGTACTCCGGGAAGTTCGGCGTCACACCGAGCGGCTTCCAACTCGGGTCGGCCACGGTTGCCGGGTTGCCGTCGGTGTCTGCCTGCGGGATCGCCTGGTACTGGCGCCAGAACCAGTAGTGATACTTGGCGTCGAAGCAGGCGATCATCGCGTCGCCCCCGGCCACATGTGCCATCGCCAGCATCCGGGCGGTCTGCACAAGGTCGAGCCTCCGGGCAGCGGCCAGGCGGAGCATGCCGTCGTTCCACTGCCTGATGTCGTGGTCGGTCCAAAACCGTGCCTCGATCGTCTGCCGCCCGTAATGAAGCGGTCCCCGGTTCGAGTCCGGGCGTCGGCTCTCTAGAAAAGACCCGCTCAGCGGGGTTTTTTGTTGCTCCTGAAGGATCAGAGCCGGGCCGTTTCAGACTCCGACGGACATCGGTCAAGATGCCGGGGTCGATGCCGTGGGCGACCTCTCGCAGCGCGTCGAGCCCGACGACCGGACTTGTCCGCGCGCCGACGGTCTCGTGCGGCGAACCCGCTCGTACGGCGAGAGTGGCGCCGAGGCGTTGGAGCCGTCGCCGACGAGGTTAACCTGCCCGGTTGCGCCCTCTCTTGACAACACGCCGCCGGCGGTGTCAAGGTCGGGCCGGGCAGCGAAGGAGGTTCGTGGCCGTATCGAGCCGGCACCCGCTGCTGTTCGAGCGCGTCCGCATGGAGAGGGGGCCGCGCACGTGACGACGGTCTTCATCGTCTCCGATGTCCGCCTCTACCGGGACGGGCTGGCGACCGCGCTCGCTCGAGAGCAGCAGACCGAGGTGGTCGGAACCGCGGAATCGGCCGCACGGGCACTCGAGCCCGTGGCCGCGCTGCGGCCGGATGCCGTGCTGGTCGACGTCTCCGCGCCGGGCGGCGTCGACGGCGTGCGGGCGCTCGTGGCCGCTGTCCCGGACGCCCGCGTTGTCGCGCTCGCGATCTCGGACGTGGAGCGGGAGGTCGTGGCGTGCGCCGAAGCAGGCGTCGCGGGCTACGTGACCCGCGAAGCGGGGGTGGCGGAGCTGGTGGCGGCGCTGGAGGCGGTCGGGGAGGGCGACGTCCACTGTACGCCGAAGATGGCGGGCGCACTGCTCCGGCGCGTGACAGCGCTCGCGGCGCAGTCCGGGCCTCGCGTCGACGAGCCGCCCCTGACGAGGCGCGAGCGCGAGGTCGTCGACCTGATCGACGACGGCCTGTCGAACAAGGAGATCGCCGGCCGCTTGCAGATCGAGGTGGCGACGGTCAAGAACCACGTGCACAACATCCTCGAGAAGCTCCAGGTGAGGCGGCGCGCCGACGCCGCCGCCCTCGTGCGCGGACGCGGCCGCGGCTTCGACCGGGGCTGACCGGGAGGCGCTTGTTGCCGACGGCGGCGGGCTGCGATTCAGACGCGACCTGGAGCCGAATTGGATCCCGCGATCCATTTCGCCGGCGCGGGCGGTCGCGGAGAATCGGCCGGACGACGGGCACCTGCTCTCTTGCGCCGAACCCGCATCCTCCTGATCGACATGCCGCTCATGCTGCGGGAGGTGATCGGCGCGACGATCGCCGGGCAGCCGGATCTCGAGGTCGTGGACACCATCGACGACCACGCCTCCACGCTCGGCGGGCTCGAGCGAGCCCGCGCCGACGTCGTGATCGTCGGTGCGGACGACCTCGAGCCGTCGGTGGTGGTGGCCGCGCTGCGGTCCCGACCTGACGCGAGGGTGCTGCGCGTCAGCGCGGACGGACGCGAGACGTCGCTCTGGGAGCTCCGCCCGCACGAGCAACGGCTGGGAGCCGTCTCGCCCGAACGATTGCTCGACGCGATCCGCGCCGGCCGCCCGATCTAGATCGTGAAGTGGATCCCATTTGGGCCGGGTGATCCATTCCCGGCGGGCGCACACAAGCGAAGAATCGGGCGGGTCGGAGCTCCGAGCTCACCAGGAGGCACGTATGCCGGTCACACCCACCTATCCCGGCGTGTACGTCGAGGAGATCCCGAGCGGCGTTCGCACGATCACAGCGGTGGGGACGTCCGTCGCGGCGTTCGTCGACTTCTTCCGCCGTGGCCCGCTCGACCGCGCGGTCCAGATCTTCAACCTCGGCGACTTCGAGCGGGAGTTCGGCGGACTCCACTCGCAGAGCGAGGCGAGCTACGGCATCCACCAGTTCTTCCGCAACGGCGGCAGCGAGGCTTGGGTCGTGCGAGTGGCGAGCGGCGGCGTGGCGACGGCTCGCACGGTCATCATGTCGGCGCCGACGGGCGGCGGCGCGAGTCTGACCGTGGACGCGGCCAGTCCGGGCGCCTGGGGCAACTCGCTCCGCGTCCGCGTCGACTTCGCGACGCAGGACCCGGCGACCCAGTTCAACCTGACCGTGACCGAGTACGCGTCCGTCGGCGGCACGCTGCGACCAGTCACGACCGAGGTGTTCCGCAACCTCACGCTCGATCCGACCGGCTCGAACTTCGTCCGTCGGGTCGTCGACGAGGGCTCTCGGCTCGTGCGCATCGCGGACGTCGGCAACCCGTTGCCGCAGCGGAACGGCACGCTCTCGGGCGACCTCTCGACGTTCCCCGCGGCGGGCGACTTCCCGATTGCCACGCCGTCGCTAAAGGCAACCATCGGCCAGGAGGGTCCCAACGCGGTCGTGCTCGCGCGGAAGCCCGGCGACCTGCTCGAGGCGCGCGCCCTGCTCGAGTCGGCGCTGCGCGCGGCCAAACCGGACAGCCCCGCCTTCGCCGAGGCGACCGTCCAGGCCGTGGAGAACCGGCTGCTCGTGCGCGCGGGCCTGACGGCCGCGCCGACCGACCGGGTCGTCTTCGCGGCGATGTCGGCACCGCTCGTCCCCCCGGCCACTGCGGAGGACGCCGGCACCGTCACGGCGCTCAAGCTCGACGCAGGCGGCAATGTCGAGGCGAACGTGCAGGAGTACCCGCTCGGCTACGCGGGCTCCCGGACCGCGGCGCTCAACACCGGGGTAACGGGCGCCGACGGGTCCGCGCCCGGCGGGGCGGCGCTGATCGGCGATCTCAACGCGAAGACGGGCATCCATGCACTGGAGGAGGTCGACGTCTTCAATCTCCTCTGCATCCCGCGGGCCGCGAACGCGACAGGTGCCGGGGACGACCTGACCGAGACCGAGGCCCAGGCGGTCATGAGCGTGGCGATCTCGTACTGCGAGCGCCGGCGCGCGTTCTTCCTGATGGACACGCCGGTGGGCATGGACGACCCGCCGCAGATCAGGGAGTGGCTCGATGACAATGCGACGCTGCGGCACCGCAACGCGGCGCTCTACTACCCGCGACTGCGCATGCCCGACCCGCTCGACAACTTCCGTTTGCGCACGGTCGGCGCGAGCGGCACGATCGCCGGCCTCTGCGCGCGCATCGACGCGAGTCGCGGCGTCTGGAAGGCGCCCGCCGGGACCGAGGCGACACTGCGCAACGTCGGGGAGCTCGAGGACCTGCTCACCGACCAGGAGAACGGCATGCTCAACCCGCTCGGGATCAACTGCCTGCGGAACTTCCCGGTGTACGGCAACGTCTGCTGGGGCGCGCGCACGCTGGACGGCGCCGACGTGCAGGCCTCCGAGTGGAAGTACGTCCCGGTCCGGCGGCTCGCGCTGTATGCTCGAGGAGAGCCTCTTCCGCGGCACGAAGTGGGTCGTGTTCGAGCCCAACGACGAGCCGCTCTGGGCGCAGATCCGGCTCAACGTCGGCGCCTTCATGCAGGACCTGTTCCGCCAGGGCGCGTTCCAGGGCCGAGCGCCGCGCGAGGCGTACTTCGTCAAGTGCGACGGCGAGACGACGACGCAGAACGACATCGACCTCGGCGTCGTGAACATCGTCGTCGGCTTCGCGCCGCTCAAGCCGGCCGAGTTCGTGATCTGCGGATCCAGCAGATCGCCGGCCAGATCGAGACCTGAGGAGGAGCCATGGCCGAGTTCACCGTCAACCGCATCGCGATTCGACCCGTACAAGAACTTCAAGTTCCGCGTGAAGTGGGACGGCCGCTACGTGGCCGGCGATCAGCAAGGTGAGCGCACTGCAAGCGCACGACCGAGATGGTCGAGCACCGCGAGGGCGGCGATCCGAGCACGACCCGCAAGTCGCCCGGGCCGGACGAAGTACGAGGCGATCACGCTCGAGCGCGGCGTCACGCACGACCTCGACTTCGAGCAGTGGGCGAACAAGGTCTGGAACTTCGGCGGCGGCCCCGGGCCGGAGTCGTCGCTGCGCGGACTTCCGCAAGGACGTGATCATCGACATGTTCAACGAGGCTGGGCAGAAGGTGATCTCGTACAAGGTCTACCGCTGCTGGGTCTCGGAGTACCAGGCGCTGCCCGAGCTCGACGCGAACGCCAACGCCGTCGCGATCCAGACGCTCAAGCTCGAGAACGAGGGCTGGGAGCGCGACCTCGACGTCGTCGAGCCGACAGAGCCCACGTTCACGGAGCCGCCCGTCTGATGCCGGGCGCCGGGGTCGCCGCGACGCTGCCGCACGGCCTCTGGGTGGACGGGATACGCCACGTCGACGCCGAGCTACGACCGCTCAACGGCGCCGACGAGGAGTTCCTGCTCGAGTCCGCGCCGGCGCTCCTGCCCGCGGAGCGGACGACCGCGCTGCTCACACACTGCCTCGTCCGGCTGGGGCCGAATGCACCGCCGGACGTCGACGCCGTGCGGGCACTCGCCGTGGGCGACCGCGAGGCGCTGCTCTTGCAGCTCCGGCGCGCCACGTTCGGCGACCGCCTCGACTGCGTGGTCGAGTGCCCGGCGTGCGGCGAGACGCTCGACGTCGCGGTCGCGGTCGGAGAGCTGTTGCTCGAGCCGTACCCGGACGCGACCGAGTGGCTACAGGCGCTCGTCGACGATGGACGGCGCGTCGTCTTCCGGCCGGTCACCGGCGCCGACCAGGAGGCGGGCGCGCGGCTCGCGCTTGAGGACCTCGACGCAGCGGCGGCGCTCGTGGTGCGACGATGCGTCGAGGCGGACGGCGACGAGCCGGCCAGGGACCTCGAGCCCGCGGTGGCGGCATTGCTGGCGGAAGCCGACCCCCAGGCGGAGGTCGTGCTGAACGTCGCGTGCAGCGCGTGTCCCAAGACGTTCGCGGTCGCGCTCGACGCGGCCGCCTTCCTCGAGCGCGAGCTCGCCGGCCGACGGGACGAGCTGTACCGCGAGCTGCACGTGCTCGCGTCGCACTACCACTGGAGCGAGGCCGAGCTGCTGTCGTTGACGCCGGCCAAGCGGCGCCGCTACCTCGAGTTGATCGCCGACGGAGAAGAGCGCTGAGCGACTTCGTGCGCACTCTCGTCGCGCGCGGCGCCGGCCTGGCCCCGGGGGTGGCGGCCGCGCCTCTGCGGCGGCCTCCGCTCTTCGCGCCGCCCGCCCTCGTGGAGATCGAGGTGCCCTCGTCCGTCCCGGACGACGACCGTGCCGCCCGGCCGAGCGCTCCGCCCGCTCCTGCGCCGCCCGCGGCGACGGTTCCGCCGCGGCGACCGGTGTCGGCCGCCGTTGCGCATGCGGCGCCGGATCCGGCTCCGGATCGTCCGAATCCGCCCCGCGCAGACCCGTCGCCGGTGCGTCCGCCGCGCCCCGAGACGACCCCGGCTCCGAGCGAGAACCGGCGCAGCGCGCGGTCCCGCGAGCAATTCCCTCTGCCCGCGCCGGCACGGCGCGTCGAGACTCCCATGCCGGAGCCGAGCGTCGTCGAGCGGCTCGTCGTCGTGGAGCGGGCGGAAGAGCCGGCTCTGCGGCCGGGCAGGAGTCCCGCTCGACCCTCCGTCACCGAGCGGCGGGCCTCCGATCCGCCGCGCGCGCGACCGCCTGGGCCGCCGGCGGCCGCTCCCTCCATACCGCCGCCGCGCGTCCTCCCGCCGTTGCGGCCCGCTGCGCCGGCACTCGTCGTCACGCCCGTCCCGGCGCCGCGACCGCCGCGCCCCGCCGCACGCGCGGCGACCGAGCCGGAGGGGCCTCAGGTGCACGTCCGCATCGACCGCGTCGACCTCACGTCCCCAGAACGCCCCACACGCAAGCGACCGGCGCCGCCGGAGCGGGCGCGCGGATTCGGCGAGTTCGGGCTCACCCGCCGCTACCTCGACCGTGCCTGGCGCCTGTGAGCAACTTCCTCGCCATCGCGACGGTGACGGCGACGCTGAAGCAGCTCGTGCGGGACGCCGTGGCCGTGGTCCCCGGCGCGGACGTCACGACCGACCGTCCCAACCACAACAGCAACGGGACGCCGGCGGCCGCCGTCAACATCTTCCTCTACCGCGTCGCGCCGAACGCCGCGCTGCGCAACGACGACGTGCCGACGCGCGACGCCGCCGGTCGCCTGGCGCGGCGTCCGCAGACCGCCATCGACCTCGACTACCTGCTCACCTTCGTCGGCAACGAGGGCGAGCTCGAGCCGCAACGGCTGCTCGGGACGACCGTCGTCGCGCTGCACTCGAGGCCCGTGCTCACGCGCGACGCGATCGCCGACGTGATCGCCACCGCGCCGAGCGTCGGGCCAAGCGATCCGCGCTCGCACCTCGGCGAGTCGAACCTCGACCGCCAGCCGGAGCTCGTGCGCTTCTCGCAGCTCCCGCTCGGGCTCGACGACCTCTCGAAGCTGTGGTCGGTCTTCTTCCAGACCCCGTACTCGCTGTCGGTCGCATACGAGGCGTCCGTCGTGCTGATCGAGGGTGCGCAGTCGCCGCGGACGCCTCTTCCGGTCCGCGAGCGCACGGTCACGGTGGTGCCGCAGCGTCGTCCGGCGCTCGAGCGGGTCGAGCCGCAGCTCGTCGAGGCGGGCGGGCGGGTGACGCTCGTCGGGAGCAGCCTCCTGGCCGAGGAGGCGACCGTCCGCATCGGCACGCTCGAGGTCGCGCCTGACGCCGGCGGGACCGTGGCCCGCCTCGACGTGACGCTTCCTCCGGGCCTACGCGCGGGCGTCAACACGGCCCGCGTCGTGCACGGGATCACGCTCGGGGCGCAGCCTCCGCGGCCGCTCGTCGAATCGAACGTGGCCGCCTTCGTCCTGCGACCGCGGATCACGGGGCTCACGTTCCTGACGGGAGGCGGAGACCGGCGCATCCGGGTGCAGTCGGACCCCGCGGTCGGCCGGCGACAGCAGGCGTCGCTCCTCCTGACCGAGCTCGCGACTCCACCGCCGGCCAGCCCTCGCGCCTTCACGGTCGATGCGCGCCCGCGCGCGGACGACTCCGACCCGCTGCTGTTCAGAGCAGCCGAGCTGCCGGCCGCCACGTACCTCGCCCGGGTGCGGGTCGACGGCGCGGAGAGTGCGCTCACGGTTGGTGCCGACGGACGCTACGACGGGCCGACGGTGACGGTCGCATGACCGCCGCAGCGACGCTCACCGCCGCCGACCCGCTGTTCGAGGCGCTGGCCGACCTGCGCGACCGGCTCGACGACGGCCCCGCGCCGCCGCCGCTCGACCCGCCCGACTCCACGCTCGGCCGTCTCTGCGCGGCGTTCGCGCTGACGCCGTTCGAGCGCGACCTGCTGCTGCTCTGCGCCGGGGCCGAGCTCGACGACGCGCTTGCGGAACGCTGCGAGCGACTGGCCGCCGAGCTCGGACGGCCGTGCCCGTCATTCGCAGCCGCACTCGGGGTGCTGGACGCGGCGCACTGGAGCGCGAGCGCCCCTGCCCGGCCGCTCCGGCGCTGGACGTTGCTCGAGCTCGAGCCGGGGGCGCGTCCGTTGGCTGGGCGGCTGCGCATCGCGGAGCGCGTGCTGCAGCACCTGGTCGGCGTCGCCTACCTGGACGAGCCACTCGCGGGCTTCGCCACCCCCGTGGAGGTCGAGCCTGAGCTCTCGGCCGGTCAGCGGCGGGCGGCCGAGCAGGTGGCGTCGATCTGGTCCCGCGAGCGCACGCTCGTGGTGCTGTGCGGCGGCGAGCGGAGGGCCAGGCAGGCGGTCGCGGCCGCGGCGGCGGCCGACCGGGAGCTGCGGGCGTACGTGGCCGACGCGGCGGACGTGCCGGGAACCGGTGCGGAACGACGGGCGCTGGCGCGGCTCTGGGAGCGCGAGGCGGTGCTCGGCGGCGCCGTCCTGCTGGTCGACGTCGAGGACGCCGATGAGGCCGAGCGAGCGCGCGCTGCGCGGCTGGCCGAGGAGATCGACTCCCTTGTTGCCGTCGGCGCGCGCCACGCGGTCGCGACCAGACGTCCGGCCGCGAGGGTGGACGTACCCGGGCTCGCGCGCAGCGAGCAGCGTGCCGCCTGGGCCCGCGCGCTCGCAGGCGCGGGCACGCCGCGCGACGAGGAGCTCGACGCGATCGTGGCCCAGTTCGACCTCGGCGCCGACGACATCCGCGCGGCGGCGCGGGGGGCGGCTGACTCGACCCTGTGGGACGCCTGTCGCGCGCAGGCGCGGCCGCAGCTGGACGACCTCGCGGAGCGCATCCCGTGCCTCGCGACGTGGGACGACCTCGTGCTGCCACAGACGCAAGTCGAGCTGCTGCGCCAGGTGGTCGTGCACGTGCGGGAGCGCACGCGCGTCTACGACCTGTGGGGCTTCGCGGCCCGAAGCGCCCGCGGGCTCGGCGTGAGCGCGCTCTTCTCCGGCCCGAGCGGGACGGGCAAGACGATGGCCGCCGAGGTCCTCGCGGACGAGCTTCGGCTCGACCTCTACCGCATCGACCTCAGCTCGGTCGTGAGCAAGTACATCGGCGAGACGGAGAAGAACCTACGTCGCGTGTTCGACGCCGCCGAGGCGGGCGGGGCCGATGCTGCTCTTCGACGAGGCGGACGCGCTCTTCGGCAAGCGCAGCGAGGTCAGGGACAGCCACGACCGCTACGCCAACGTCGAGATCAGCTATCTGCTGCAGCGCATGGAGGCCTACCGCGGCCTCGCGATCCTCACCACCAACATCCGCAGCGCGATCGACGCCGCCTTCCTGCGCCGCATCCGCTTCGTCGGTCGAGTTCCCATTCCCGGCGGCAGCGCAGCGGGCCGAGATCTGGGCGCGGATCTTCCCGGCTGCAACGCCGACGGACGGCCTCGAAGTGGCGCGTCTCGCCCGCCTCAACGTCGCCGGCGGGACGATCCGCAACATCGCCCTCCACGCCGCCTTCCTCTCGGCCGAGAAGCCCGAGCCGGTGCGGATGCCGGCCGTGCTCGCGGCGGCCCGTACCGAGTACGCGAAGCTCGAGCGCGGCCTCAGCGATGCCGAGATCGGCGGCTGGACGTGAGAGTGGACGTCCGCATCGATTCGCTCAGAGCGGAGTCGCCCGCACAGGCGACCGCCCTCGCGACGTCGATCGAGCAGCAGCTGGCGAACCTGCTCGTGGGCCGTCGCGGCGCTGCCGGGCCCGGCGCCGACGTCGCGCGCACGATCCAGGCGGCCCTGCGCGAGCGGGGCGTCGGCGAGGTGCGCCGGTGACGCATGCGCTCGCCCCACCCCAGGGTCGGCAGCTGACGCCCGCGCCGCGCGGGCTGCTGCAGCGGCGCTGCGCCTGCGGGGGACCCCCGGTCCCGACGGCGAGTGCGCGGAGTGCAAGCGCAAGCGGCTCATGCGCCTGGCGAGCGGCCCGGCGACCGCCTCGCCGCCGCCGCTCGTCGACGACGTCCTCCGCTCCGCGGGCAGGCCTCTCGACGCGAGCGCACGCGCGCTGATGGAGACGCGCTTCGCGCCGTACGCGGGACTGGCAGCATCCCGGCCCTCGCTCGCAGCCAGCCGCGCGGTCAGTCGTCCGGGCGACAGGTTCGAGCGCGAGGCCGAGCGCGTCGCCGCCGAGGTGACGAGTGCCGCGTCCTCACCGGCGATCGGCCGCGGCGCCGACTTCAGCCGCGTCCGCGTCCATACCGACGACCGCGCCGCCGCGTCCGCCCGCGCGGTCGACGCGCATGCGTACACGGTCGGCTCGCACATCGTCTTCGACCGCGGCCGCTACGCCCCGGCCACGCCCGCCGGACAGCGGCTGCTCGCGCACGAGCTGGCCCACGTCGTCCAGCAAGGCGACGCGCCCCGGGGGGCCCCGATCCTGCGCCAGACGAAGTGCGACCATGACTACGGCACGCCGGGCTGCGGCTACGCCTGGAGGTTCGAGGGCTTCAAGGCCGCGATCGGCGTCGACCGTCTGATCGTCGACTCGCTGGACCGGAACCTGCCGGGCAGGTGGGTGCCGGAGGTCCAGTCGCCCTTCAACCCGCGGAAGCGGGAGGCGAAGAACCGCGGTCGGGTGGACGCCCTCAAGGTCACCGAGAGAGCGGGCGAGCTCCGCCTCGGGATCGTCGAGATCAAGTCCCGCGCTCCCGGGGAGGGATGCGCGAGGGCTGCGGACGAGGCCGAGGGTTACCAGATCGTCTACGACCGGATCGTCCCCCACATCCTCGCGATCTCGCGTGCGGCGGAGCAGCTCGGCGGCGCGCGCGTGCCCGAGGGCGGCCGGCTGACCGCCGGGCAGAGGCGGCAGCTTCAGGCCCTGGGGGTCGACCTCACGGACCCGCGCATGGCCGACGCCTTCCGCTTCTGGAACAGCCTCCAGAACAGGCTGAACACCACGTACACGCAGGCGTTCGCGAACGTCGTATTCGAGGTCAACCAGGACGGCCAGTACGGCGAAAACTACAGCGCGCTCAAGGTGCTGAAGGACTGCAAGCGGAAGGGCGTCGTGAAGACGGGGACGATCGAGCTCCTCTTCCAGGTCAACAAGGAGGGCGGCATCTCGTACAGGTGCGAGAGCGAGTGCCCGGACGACGACGAGAAGCGCCGCCGGAAGCCGAAGGAAAAGCAGCTTGAGCTCCCGAAGGGCAAGGACGTGCGGCCGCGGGTCGAGGTGCAGGAGAGCGAGCCGCGCGGTGACCAGCCCGACGTCCCCGCCGATCAGCCGGTCGACGAGCCGCGGGCGACCGCCCCGCCGATCAGCCCGGGGGCGACAAGCCGGAGATCCCCGTGGTGCCGTCCCCGAAGCCGGACATTCGCCACCAGCCGACCGACAAGCCTGAGATCCCCGAGCAGCCGCCGGCCAAGGATGTCCCGTCCGACCAGCCCGTCGACCAGCCGGGCGGGAACTTCCAGGGCGTTCCGGAGCTGATCGTGACAGCTGCCGCGCTGCACCAGCTGCAGAAGCAGATTCTCGCCCAGCGGGCCGCGGGGACGCTCGCGGCGAACGAGGCGGCCGCCGCCTCACGTGCGATCGAGAAGGCGTACATCGAGGTCGTCGACGAGATCGGGAAGTCGGCGCCCAAGCTCGCGAAGCAGATGGACGGGCACAACATCGGGAGGCTCGGCACGGAGGTGATGGACGACACGCTCAAGGTCGCAGCCAAGGAGGCCGACGACATCGCCGTCAAGGTCGCGACGAGAGGCGGTGCGCGCGTCGCTCTCAGCACGGTCGCCCGCGTCGCGGTCGTGCTCGGGATCGTGATGACCGCGAGGGACGCGATCGCGGCCGTCAATCACCTGCGCAAGGGCGGCACGATCCGGATCGGGCTGGGCGGCGACGAGGTCGAGCTCGTCGGCGACACGAAGATCACGAGGCGCAACCAGGACCCACTCGCCAAGATGGACGTCCGCGGCGACGCCAGCCTCAAGGACACGGTCATCGACATCGACATGGCCGGGATCCCGAGCCTCAAGGGCAGGGCCGACATCCAGGCGGAGAACGTGACCATCCGTCAGGCCGGCGTGCTCTCGAACGGCGACCCGATCACCGTCAACATCCACGCGAAGCTCAAGAACACGACAGTCACGATCACCCAGCGAGCCCGCTTCCAGGACGGCAAGGCGGTGATCGGCGGCGAGACGATCGACATGTCGGACACGAACATCGAGATCGACCTCCCGCCCGACGTGACCCTCCCTCAGCGGCAGCGGAAGCCCGGCGAGCCGATCTCGCTGAAGGGCGTCAACATGAAGATCACCGAGGTCCCCGCGACGCCCGCCGCCGGAACGCCCGGCGGGCCGGGCGGCGCCGCCAAGCAGCCCGGTGCAGAGCCGGCCGCCACGCCGAAGCAGGAGCAGAAGCCGGTCGACAAGCCGGGGGAGAAGCCGCCGAGAAGGTCGACCCCGCTGCGAAGTACAAGGACCTCGACGAGGACACGCGGCAGAAGATCCGCGCGGCCGGCAAGCCGGTGCAGACGCTCTTCGACGAGCTCACGAAACCCGACCCGAAGATCAAGGGGCTCCCGATCACGAACGAGACGGTGAAGCGCTTCTTCGACACCGTCCCGGCGGATCTCACGGACGCGCAGCTCGAAGCGCTACGCCAGCGGATGGTCCCGATCACGACCGACGACCGCGACGAGTGGTTCAAGGCGCTCGCGGACGCGGTGGCGGCGGTTCGCAAGCCTGCCGACGACGCCCTGAAGAAGGAAGGCGAGCCCGGGAAGGACAAGCCCAAGATCACGGGCGAGCCGGAGAAGGACAAGCCGGACGAGGAGAAGGTCGAGCTGACCACCCGGGAGATCTTCGACGCGTACGAGGAGACATGTAAGCGGATCAACAAGGGCGGGTGGGTGATCGACTGGTCTGCCGCGGAGAAGGCGGCCGACAAGCGGCGGAAGAAGGGCGAGAAGATCAAGCCCGAGCGCGACGCGGTCTACCTGGGGAAGACCGCGGACGGCGTCAAGCTCTTCGCCACGGTCAGGGTCAGGGTCGTCAGCCGCGAAAGGAAGCGCGGGACGCTGAAGATCCTGTCGGTCGGCAACGTGATCGACGAGACCGGCGCCAGCCACCCCCGGCCGCCGGTCCTCACCGAGGACATCGTGACGGGGAGGCTCGGATGGTAGGGCGTCATGCCGTCTGAGTTCCCCGGCAGCCCGAGGCTGCTCAAGGGCGCGCTCGTGGTCTACGCCACGAAGCTGCCCGTCCCGAGCAGCATCGTCGTCTTCCAGTACAACCCGGAGACACTGAGCCGGAGCCTCTTCGACGACAGCTACGGCGGCGACCCGCGCCTGCCCGGGGGCGACCCGACCGCCGTGCTCGGCCCGCCTCTGGAGACGTTCGATCTCACCGTCGAGCTCGATGCTGTCGACCAGCTCGAGACCGGCGATGCGCTCGCGCGCAAACTCGGGATCCACCCCGCACTCGCCGCGCTCGAGCTCATGCTCTACCCGCCCGCCGAGGTGCTGATCCAGATCAAGGGCCTGGCGAGAGTCGGCATCTCGATGATCTCACCCGCCGAGCTCCCGATCGTCCTCCTCGTCTGGGGCCCTGCACGCGTCGTACCCGTTCGGGTCACGTCAGTCTCGGTCAGCGAGCTGGCGTACGACGAGCGGCTGAATCCGATCCAGGCGACGGTCGCGCTCGGGATGACGGCGCTCACCGAGGCGCAGCTGCAACGCGCCGGGCCGCCGTGGAGCGCGCTCGGCCTCGTCGCGCAGAAGACCAAGGAACGCGCCGCCCGCCTCGGCTCGGAGGGCATCAGCGTCGACATCCGCGGGTTGTTGCCCGTCTAGGAGCGCCATGTTTGATCCTGGAAGCCGTTACGAGACCGTCCCCGAGGCGGTGTACGTCGCGCCGGACGGCCGCGAGCTGACCTACAAGCTGCTGCGCCGGATTCCCGACGCGCCGCCGCTCGGCGAGCACGTCGTGGCGGTCGGCGACCGCCTCGACCTGCTGGCGTTCGGCTTCTACGGCGACCCCGAGCAGTTCTGGCGCCTCTGCGACGCCAACCGCGCGCTCGACCCGTTCGAGCTCGTCTCCGAGCCCGGGCGCCGCCTCATCGTGCCGGCGGCGGTGAGGTAGCGGTGCTGCCGGTCGCGTTCGTGCTGACGCTCGGGGGGGCACCGGCCCCGCCTGACGTGGTCGCGGACGTCCAGGAGCTCGAGGTCGAGTCGACGACCGGGATGGCGAGCATGTTCCGGCTCCGCATCGGCATCACCCGCAAGACCGGCGGGAGCTGGACGACGGTCGACGCCGACGTTTTCCGGCCACTCGTCCGCGTCGGCATCCGCATCCAGGCGGGGACGGGGCCGCCGAGGGCCGTGATCAACGGCTACGTGTCCGGCCAGGAGGTCCGCTACGCGGAGCGGTCCGCGGGCTCGACGCTCGAGGTGACCGGCATGGACGCCACGCTGCTGATGAGCCTCGACGAGAAGGTGCGCGCCTGGCCGAACCTGCCCGACAGCCAGATCGCGTCGACAATCTTCGCCGAGTATTTCGTGACGCCCATCGTGGCGACGACGCCGGCGGGCCTCGTCGACCCCGAGGGAACGACCGTGCAGCGCTCGAGCGACATCCGCTTCCTGCGCAAGCTCGCGCGCCGCCAAGGATTCGAATGCTTCGTTCAGCCCGACCCGCTGACCGGTGTGGACCGGGGCTTCTTCGCTCCACCCGAGACGGTCGGCCTCCCCGTGGTCGTACTCTCCGCGAGCCTCGGGAGCGAGACGAACGTGCGCGACTTCTCCGTCCGCTACGAGATGACGCGCCCGACCAGTGCGATCGCATCCGGGCTCGACTTCCAGACCAAGACTGCGCAGCCCGCCTCCGCGCTCGCTGCCGTCGAGGTCCCGATGGGCGTGGAGCCGGCTCTGCGCCGAGTCGATCCGCCGCCCGTCCTGCGGCCCGCCGACACGGGGCTGATGCACGCGTCGGAGCTGCGCACCTTGACGCAGGCGATCGCCGACCGCTCGAGCTATGCGGTCGTCGCGACCGGGGTGGTCGGCCCCGAGGTCGGCGTCCTGCGCGCCGGCGCGCTCGTCGGCGTGCGCGGGCCGGGGCAACTCTACAACGGCACGTACTACGTCACGCGCGTCCACCACTCGATCGGCGCGAGGGGCTACATACAGCGCTTCGAGGCGCGCCGCAACGCGGTCGGCACGACGGGCGCGGAGGTCTTCCCCGCCCCGTGAACGGCCGCGAGGACACCGGGACAGCCGAGGCCGTCGGCGCGGCGCTCGAACGCGGCGCAGAGCGCTTCTACGGGAAGTACCGCGGACTCGTGACCGACACCGCCGACCCGCTCCGGCTGGGCCGGCTGCAGGCGTCCGTCCCCGAGGTCCTCGGCGAGGTGAACACCGGCTGGGCGCTCCCGTGTGCGCCGTACGCGGGCACGGGAGTCGGCCTGTTCACGATCCCGGCGGTCGGTGCCGGCGTGTGGATCGAGTTCGAGGCCGGCGACGTCTCGCGGCCGGTCTGGGTCGGCGGCTGGTGGGGGACGGGCGACGTCCCGGCAGACGCGCAGGGCGCGCCCGTGCACACCACGACGAAGATCCTGCGAAGCGACATGGGCCTGATCGTGGCGCTCGACGACGACCAGCAGGCGATCACGATCTCCGACGCGAGCGACGAGAATGTCGTCGCGATCCGCGTCGTCGACGGCACGGTCGAGATCCGGAGCACGGTCAACGTCCGCCTCGAGGCGCCGCTCATCGAGCACGGCAAGGGTGCGAGCGAGGCAGCCGTGCTCGGCAACCAGCTGCTGTCGTACCTCGCGCAGCTCGTCACGACGTTCAACGCGCACGTGCACCCGGGCGAGCTCGCCCTGGGCTTCATTCCGGTGACGCCGGCGCCGCCCGTCGCGCCCATGACCCCGCCGTCGCCGGCCCTGCTCTCGGTCAAGAACACGGTCGAGTGAGGGTGAGCCGATGGCGCTGAAACCGGGCGGGCTGGGAAGTGGGAGCGCTCCCTCGACGCCGCAGGCCTTCCGGGGCAGCATGGCCGAGGAGATCGAGAAGGCGATGAGCAGCCTGCTGCAGCGGGAGGGGAAACCGGGGCTCGCGGACGACAATTCGCCCGAGACGCGGGACCGCCGCATGATCTTCGCCGCGATCGCGCAGGGCGTCTGCGAGCACCTGCAGAAGCAGCAGAGCGCGTTCATCGTGAAGGGCGTCGCCGGCGCGACGATCGAGATCGGCGTCGACCGGAGTCAGTCGTGACCGAGCGGCTCGACTTCCCGTTCCGGATCGGCGCGGGCGGACGCACCGCGTCGACGAGCGAGGAAGACCACGTGCGCGACCTGATCGTGCAGGTGCTGTTCACCGAGCCGGGCGAGCGCGTCAACCGGCCTGACTTCGGCTGCGGGCTGAAGACGCTGGTATTCGCGCCCGCGAGCGACGTGCTCGCCACCACCACCCAGATGCTCGTGACGGCGTCGCTCCAGCGCTGGCTCGAGGACGTCGTCGAGGTCGAGGCCGTCGCGGTCGAGCCGGTCGACGCGCAGCTCGTCGCGACGGTCGCCTACCGCCTGCGGCCGACGGGCGAGCGGCGGGTCGAGACGTTCGTCGCCTCGGGAGCAGCCGGATGAGCACGACCCTCCCGGATCCCGTCAGGCCGCCGCTCTGCGAGGACGAGCGGCGACGGCGCGCGGACGTCGCGAGCCACCCGACGCTGAACGGCATCGACTTCGTCGACGTCGACCCGGCCGACCGGCGGCGGCTCGTCGTCCGCTTCCTCAAGCCCGTGCCGGCGAACGGGCTGGGACTGCCGTCGGCGCCCCGACGGGTGCGAGTGCTGGGCGGCGTGCGTGTCGTCGGCTTGCGCGTCGTGGACGTCGCCCGTACCGCGGACGACACGCTCGTCGTTACCGTCGACCGGCCGGGCGACCACTCGCCCTACGAGCTCGTGATCGACTCCGACCGGCTCGACCCCGTGCTGCGGCGCGCCGGCTTCTCGTTCCTCGCCGGCTGCCGCGCCGACCTCGACTGTCGCGTCGAGGACGAGCGCCTCCAGGTCGAGCAGCCCGAACCCGCGCTCGACTACCTGGCCAAGGACTATGCGAGCTTCCGCCGGCTGCTGCTCGACCTCGTCCCGCAGCTGGATCCGGACTTCACCGAGCGCAGCCCGGCAGACCTCGGCATCGCGCTGATCGAGCTGCTCGCCTTCACCGGCGACCGCCTCTCATACCTCCAGGACGCGGTGGCCAACGAGGCGTACCTGGACACGGCGCGGCAGCGCATCTCGGCCCGGCGCCACGCCAAGCTCGTCGACTACGACATGCACGACGGGCGCAACGCGTGGGCCGCGCTACACGTGCGCGTCGAGGGCGCCGGGCCGTTCACGCTACCGCAGGCGACCCCCGTGCTGGTGCTGATCGCGGAGCCGTTCCCGGGCGAGGGGGCGCCTCCGCCACCGGGCATCGACGCGAGCGAGCGCGGCGCGCCGGGTGGTACGCCGCAGGACTTCGTGCTCGACGTGCTCGGACTGGACCCAGGCGCGACCGTGGTGTTCGAGACGAGCCACCCGGCCGAGCTCCGGGCCGATCACGACGAGCTCGTCATCCACACCTGGGGCGAAGAGGAATGCTGCCTCCCCGCGGGGACGACCGAGCTCTACCTGTACGCGCGCCGCGGCGCCGGCGAGCCCGTCGCCGCCCCGGCTCTCGTTCCCGGAGACCGGCTGCTGCTCGAGGAGGTCAAGGGGCCGGCCACGGGAACGCCGGCGAACGCGGATCCTCTGCGCCGAGCCGTCGTGCGCATCGTCGCCGTCGACTCGGCGGTCGACCCGCTGTACACGGACACGCCGGCCCCCGACGGCGAGCCGGTCGCGTGGAAGCCGGCGGGCGACGGCGGCACCGACCCGGCCCTGCTGCCGCTCCTGCGCGTCCGCTGGGCGGCGGAGGAGGCGACCGCCTTTCCCCTCTGCGTCTCGACGCGCCTGCCGGACGTCGGCCTCGTGCGCGACGTGACCGTAGCGCGCGGCAATGTCGTACTCGCCGACCACGGCCTCACGGTCGACCGCGAGCTGACCGTGCCGGCCGAGCCCGTGGCACCGGATGCACTGTTCCGCCTGCATCTGCGCCGCGGCCCGCTGACCATGCAGTGCACGTCCGCCGAGCCGGTCTACGACGACCTCACCGGCCGCCTCGCCAGCGCGCGCACCGACCTCGCCTGCGACGTCCGCGAGACCCGTCCGTCGGTCACGCTGCGCGTCGACTTCCCGACCGGCCCGGACCTCTGGACGCCCGTCCCGGATCTGTTGGGAAGCCCGCCCTTCGCGCGGGAGTTCGTCGCCGAGCTCGGCGACGACGGCCGCGCGGTCCTGCGCTTCGGCGACGGCGAGTACGGGCGCGAGGTCGCCGGGGCGACCTCGTTCCGGCCGGTGTACCGCGTCGGCAACGGCCGGGCCGGCAACGTCGGCGCCGAGTCGCTCGGGCACGTCGTGCTCTCGGGCGCGGCGGGCTGGGTGGCCGCGGTCCGGAACCCGCTGCCCGCGCGCGACGGCACCGACCCGGAGACGATCGAGGAGGTCCGCCGGCACGCGCCCCGCGTGTTCCGTTCGGAGCAGCTGCGGGCGGTGACCGAGGCCGACTACGTCACGGCCGCGCTGCGCCTGACCGACCTCCAGGGCGCGGTCGCGACGTTCCGCTGGACGGGCAGCCGGCCGACGGCCGTCGTCGCGGTCGACCCGACCGATCCGGCCGGGCTCGAGAACCTGCCGGACGGGCGGACGCGCCTCGCGCCCGCGCTCGAGCAGCGCGTCCGGGCTCACCTGGCCCGCGTCAGGCTCGCCGGGCACGACCTCGAGCTGCGGGCGCCGCACTTCGTCGCGCTCGAGCTGGACGTCGAGGTCTGCGCCGCCCCCGGGCATTTCCGCGCCGACGTCGCCCGCGCGGTGCGGGACGTCCTGTCGAGCCGCGTTCTCCGCGACGGACGCCGCGGCTTCTTCCATCCGGACAATCTCACGTTCGGCGAGCCGGTCTTCCTGAGTCGGGTCTATGCGGCCGTCGAGCGCGTTGAGGGCGTCGACTCGGCGCTCGTGACGCGCTTCCGGCGGCTCGGCGAGCCCGACTACGGGGAGCTGGACGCGGGTGCGATCGCGGTCGGCGCCGACGAGATCGCGCGGCTCGACAACGATCCGAACTTCCCCGACCACGGCGTGCTGCGCGTGAGCGCACACGGAGGCAAGGCATGAGCTGCCAGCCCGATCCCGCCCGCCCCTCCGAGAACCGCCCCGGCCTCTCCGCGGTCGCCTACCGCGTCGGCACGTACGCCACCTTCCGCCGCACGATGCTCGAGCGGATCTCGAGTACGCGCGCGCTGGCCGGGCTGGGGACAAGGAGCAGCGACGACTTCTCGATCACGCTGCTCGAGCTGTGGGCCGCCGTGGCCGACGTGCTGAGCTTCTACCAGGAGCGCTACGCGAACGAGGCGTTCCTGCGGACGGCGACGCGGCGCGAGTCGGTGGCGCGACTGGCGCGCCTGCTCGACTACGACCTGCGCCCCGGGGTCGCCGCGCTCGCGCACCTCGCCTACGGCGTCGAGCGCGGGAAGAGCATCGAACTGCCACCGCGCAGCCGCGTCGCGAGCGTCCCCGGCCCCGGCGAGCGCCCGCAGACGTTCGAGACGCTCGAGCCGCTGCGCGCCGACGCACGCCTCAACCGCCTGCCGATCGTCCCCGCACCTGTGCCCGCCTTCCCGTTCGCGCCCGGGACGGTCGAGGCGACCTTCGACCGCGCGCGCGGCGCCGAGCTGGCCGCCGCGCTCGCGCGCGGCGAGCGGATCGGGCTCTTCGTGCCCGGCACGACGCGCGGGCTCGAGGAGAAGGAGGTCCGCGAGCTGCGGGTGCAGGACGATCGCGCCACGCTCGTCTGGACGCAGCCGGTCCAGGGTGCTGCCTGGGGCGCCGGCACGCAGGCCTGGCGACTGCGGCGTGCGTTTCGCCTCTTCGGACACAACGTGCCCGCGACCTTCGTCGGCGCCAGCCCGACGCCCGGCGCCCCGGCCACGCGGCTTGCCTGGACGGTGCGGTCGGTCGACCTCACCCTGCCCGCGTCGGCGCAGCTCGCTCTGGACGCCCGCTACAACGGGCTCGTCCCCGGCGGACGCCTGCTCGTGGTCGCCGGTGGACGGACGACGCTCGTCGCGATCCAGGCCGTCGCGCAGGTGCAGCGGACGATCGGCACGCTCGCCGACACGGTCACGGAGGTGACCGTGTCGCCGTCGGTCCCCGCGATCGCAGACCGGCGCACCGCGGTCGTCCACGAGCTCGCCGGCGGCGGTCCGGTGGCGTTCTGGGGCTCGGACTACCCCGCGCGGCTGACGGGGACGACGGTCTACGTCTCCGGGCGGTGGACGGGCGACGGCGTCGAGGCCGGTCGCTCCATCCAGCGGGGCGCGTTCACCGACGGCGTCGTGCTGCGAACGGCGGAGCTCGAGGTCGGGCGCCGCCTGCTCCTCGCCGACGCCGAACGTACGATCCCGGCGCGGATCGCGCAGGCGCCGTCGCTCGTCCCGGCCGCGCCCGCGGTCGACGAGTTCTGCCATCTCGCCGTCCCGGTCGCGCCGGAGCGGCCGCTCGACCTCGCGACTGGCACCGCCGTCCTGCTCGGCAACGTCGCGCTCGCTAGCCACGGCGAGACGGTGCGCGACGAGCGGCTCGGGAGCGGCGACGCGGCGAAATCCTTCCAGCAGCTCCGGCTCGGGAGGGCGCCGCTGACGTACGTCCCTGTCGCGACGCCGCCCGGAACGGCGAGCACGCTCGAGGTGCTCGTCGACGGCGTCCGCTGGCGCGAGACCGCCTCGCTGCACGACGCCGGGCCGAACGACCGGGTCTACGCCCTGCGCACCGACGACGACGGCACCACGGAGGTGCAGTTCGGCGACGGCCGCAACGGGGCGCGCCTCCCGAGCGGGCGCGGCAACGTGCAGGCCGTCTACCGCGTCGGCAGCGGCCTCGGCGGGCGCGTGCGGGACGAGCAGCTCACCGCCCCGCTCGACCGACCGACGGGGCTGCTCGGCGTGCGCAACCCGCTTCCGGCCGAGGGCGGCGCAGACCCGGAACCGGTCGACGACGCGCGCAGCAACGCCCCGACGACGGTGCGGACGTTCGGCAGGGCAGTCTCGTTGCGGGACATCGAGGATCTCGCGCAGGCGTCCGGCGAGGTCGCGAAGGCGCAGGCGACCTGGGTGTGGGACGGTCGCGGCCGCGGGATCCATCTCACCGTCGCGGCACACGGCGGTGCCGAGCTCGGGGGCGAGTCGCTGCGGCGGCTGCGGGCGGCGCTCGACGGAGCCCGCGACCGCAACCACCGTCTCGAGCTCGCGAACGTGCGTCGCGTCGGCGTCGTCGTCCGTGCGCTCGTCACCGTCGACCCGGATCGCGTGCGCGCCGACGTCGAGGCCGCCGCGACCGCCGCGCTGCTCACCGCCCTGTCGTTCGAGCGTCAGGAGCTGGGCCGCCCGCTCCGGCTCGGCGACGTGTTCGTCACCCTGCAGGACGTCGCGGGGGTCACGTCCGTCGACGTGGACGCCCTCACCTTCAAAGACCCGGACCGGCAGCGCCGCGCCGAGCGCACGCTTTCGCCGGTGCAGCCGTTCCTCCGTATCGACCGCGCCAGACCGGACCGGTGGCGCCCCGGCCGCGTCCTACCCGCCGAGCTCGCCTGGGTCGAGGCGCCCGGCCAGGACGTCACCGTGACGGCGGTCGGAGGCCTCGCCGCATGAGCGACAGGCTCTACGAGCTGTTGCCGGCGCTCTACCGCGAGCGCGACGCGGTCGAGGGCGAGCCGCTGCGTGCGCTCCTCCGCATCCTCGGCGAGCAGGCCGACGTGCTAGAGGCCGACGTCGCTCGGCTCTACGACGACTTCTTCGTCGAGACCTGCAGCGAGTGGGTCGTCCCCTACCTCGGCGACCTCGTGGGCAACGACCTCCTCTTCGACCGCAGCCGCATCGCCGACCGCGACCTGGCCGCCGAGCTGTTCGACGATCTCGCCTCGCGGGACCTGCGGCCGCCCGTCGCCGTACGTACGCGCGCGGATGTGGCACGCACCATCGCGTACCGCAGGCGCAAGGGGACGCTTGCGATGTTGGAGGAGCTCGCGCGCGACGTGACCGCGTGGCCGGCGCATGCCGTCGAGTTCCACGACGTGCTCGGCCGCACGGAGCACCTCCAGGCTGTCCGCGCCCGCGCGTCCTGGGCGGACGTCCGTACCGTCGAGCGCACCGGGCGCGTGGACGGCCCGTTCGACGAGCTCGCTCACACGGTCGACGTGCGTGCGCCGGCGCAGCGGGAGGGCTGGCACAACGTCCCGAACGTCGGCTTCTTCCTCTGGCGGCTGGGCGCGTACCCGCTGGAGAACGTGGCCGCGCGACGCGGGCAGCGCGCCTGGCAGTGGCACGCGAGCCCGCTCGGCAACCGGACGCCGCTCTTCACGGCCTGGCGCCGCGAGGGCGACGAGTCTGGCCTGGCGACCGAGCTGCACGTCGCAGGCCCGCTGCGGGGCGCGTTCCTGCACGCCGACCTCGCCCGCCACCGCGATGCGGAGGCCGCCTTCAGCGACCTCTACGGAGACTTCGGCGACGTGGCGCCCGGCGTCCCTGTCGCTCCGGGGCGGAGCCTGTTCGTCGTCCGCAACGGGACGCCGGTCACGCCGGCCGAGGTCACCTGTGCACGGCTCGACCCCTGGCCCGACCGCCGCCCCGACGGTCGCATCGTGGCCGTCGACCCGACCAGCGGACGAATCGCGATCGGCAACGGCTTCGGGAACACGACGGCTGTCGACGTCTCGTTCCACTACGGCTTCCCGGCCGACGTCGGCGGCGGCCCGTACGAGCGCGGCCGCTGGCCGGTGCGGCCCGAGTTGGCACGCCTGCACTTCGCCGTCAAGGCGGACGGTGGGCCGGGCGTGACGCACACGAGCGTCGCGGATGCGCTCGCGGACTGGGCGACCCCGTCGGTCGGCGGGCGCGCGGACGCAATCGTCACGATCCTGGACAGCCGTACCTACGACCTGCCCGCCGCCGTGCGGTTGCCGGCCCGCGGGCGGCTCGTGCTCGAGGCGGCCAACGGCGAGCGGCCGCTGCTCCGCGGCGACGAGGCGGCGCAGCAGGCGTTCGAGCTGCAGGCGGACGACGACGGCGGCGGCGAGCCGGAGGGCCTGGCCGAGCTCACGCTCTCGGGGGTGGTGCTCGAGGGCTTCCTCCGCGTAACCGGCGACCTCGGTCGCGTGCGGCTCCTCCACTCGACGCTCGTCCCCGGGCGCCGGTTCGACGGCGACGGGGTCGCGGGCAGCGGGTCGAGCCTGCTCGTGACGGGGAACGTGGGCGCGCGGCGGATCAACGACGAGCTGCGCGTCGAGCTCGCCTGCTCGATCTCCGGCCCGCTGGAGGTACCCGAGCACGCCGACCGCGTCGTGCTCGTCGACAGCGTCGTCGACGGCCTCGGCGGCGCCGCCGTCTCCGGGCCGCGCCTCCTCGTCGAGCGCTCCACGGTGCTCGGCGCCGTGCAGGTGCGAGAGCTCGAAGCGTCGAACGCGATCTTCACCGGCATCGTCGAGGCGGCGCGCTCCCAGGCGGGCTGCGTGCGCTTTTCGTACACCCCGGCCGGCTCGCGCACGCCCGCGCGCTACCGCTGCCAGCCCGACCTCGCCGCCGCCGCGGCCGTGGAGCTGGAGCTCGCCGTCGACCCGGACCTGGGCCGCGAGACGCAGGAGGCGCTCCGCGAGCGCGCGCGAGCCCGGGTGCGGCCGGTCTTCGCCGACCTGCGCTACGGCCGGCCCGACTACGTGCAGCTGCACCTATCCGGCCCGTCGGAGCTCGCGACGGGGGCCGAGGACGGCGCCGAGATGGGGGCGTACTGCCACGTGAAGCAGGCACAGCGCGAGAGCAACCTGCGAATCCGCCTGGACGAGTACCTGCCGTTCGGGCTCGACGCCGCGATCGTCTACGCGACCTGAGGAGGGCGAGCGCATGCCTGGCGACTACACGCGGTTCACGTTCGATCCACGTAGGCACTTCTCGAAGGTGCTCATGCAGCAGGGGCGCGTCCAGCTCGACGCCGACTGGAACGAGCTGGTCGAGCTGCTCGACCGCCGACGCCGCGCCGAGACCGCCGACCTGGTCGGACGCACCGGCGTGCCCTTCGAGACCCCGGACGGCTTCAGGATCGCGATCGCCGGCTCATCGCTGACGATCGGACGCGGACGCATGTACGTCGACGGGCTGCTGGCGGAGAACCACGGCCTGGGCGCCGTCGAGCAGGACGAGGTGCTGCACGAACTGCGGGGCCGCGACCCCGTGCCGTACGACCGGCAGCCCTACTTCCCGACCGCGGCCGCCGACGCGCCGATCACGGGCGAAGGCCCGCACCTCGTCTACCTGGACGTCTGGGAGCGCGAGCTGACCGCGCTCGAGGCGCCCGAGCTCGTCGAGCCGGCGGTGAGCGTCGACACGGCCGCGCGCCAGCAGACCGCCTGGCTGGTGCGCGTGCTGCCGAACGTCGGAACGGCCGTGTCGTGCACGACCCCCGACGCCGAGATCCCGGCGTGGGTGCAGGCGACACGGCCCTCCGCAGGCCGGCTCACGACCGCCGCGGTGGCCGTACCCGATCCCGGCGATCCGTGCATCCTCGCGGCCGCCGGCGGCTATCGCGGGCCGGAGAACCGGCTCTACCGGGTCGAGGTGCACCGGGCCGGCGCGCTCGGGACGGCGAGCTTCAAGTGGTCGCGGGACAACGGCGCGATCGCGACGGCCGTGCGGGAGATCGACGGGCCTGCCCTGACGGTGACACCCGTCGGCGGCAGTCGCACCGTGCGCTTCGAGCCGGGCTCCGTCGTGGAGGTGACGGACGATCCCCACGAGCTCGCCGGGAAGCCGGGCGTCCTGCGCCGTGTCGACAGCGCCGACGATGGCGAGGGGACGATCACGCTCTCGGCAGGGCTGCCGGACGGCGAGTTCGACGCCACCGACCCGTCTCGCCACACGCGGGTGCGCCGCTGGGACCATCTCAGTGGACCGCTCGACGGGGCGCTCGCGGCGCCGGCCGACGGGACGCCGATCGTACTGGAGGACGGCGTCCAGGTCACCTTCGGGGCCGATCCGGCGGACGGCGAGCTGCGGACCGGCGACCACTGGGTCTTCGCCGCACGCACCGCGGACGGCTCGGTCGAGTCGCTGACCGCTGCGCCACCGCGCGGGATCAGACACCACTACTGCCGGCTCGCCGTCGTCCACTTCCCCCAGACCGTCGGCGACTGCCGGCCGATCTTCCGCCCGCTCACGAACCTCGACCGCGCAGCCGGCTCCTGCACGGTCGTCGTCCGCCCGAACGAGAGCCTGCAGGAGGCGATCGACTCGCTGCCCGCGGACGGCGGCCGTGTCTGCCTCACCGCCGGCCTGTATGCGCTCGACCGGCCCGTGACGGTGACCGAGCGCCGCCGCGTCGTCGTGTCGGGCGCCGGGCCTGCGACAGTGCTCCGCGCCCTCGCCAGCGAGGCCGCGCTCGCTTTCACGAAGTGTGACGACGTCGAGGTGCGGAGCGTGCGCGCCGAGGGCGGCCCGGCGGGCACGGGCAACGGCAGCCTCGACGGCGCGGTCACGTTCGTCGGGTGCACGAACGCGCTCGTCGCCGAGTGCACGCTCGCCTGCCCCGACTCGCCCGCACCGCCGGTCGGCGCCCAGGCCTGCCTCACCTTCCGGTCGCAGTCCGCGGACGGGCGCGATCACATCCGCGTCGAGGACAACCGTTTCGAGGTGGGCGCCTGGCAGGCCGGCGTCCTGCTCGTCGATCCGGGCCGCGGCGTCGTCGAGGGGAATCGCGTGTCCCTGCAGGGCGACCCCGGCAACGACCGGGCCGTCGGTCAGGGCATCGTCGTCGCCGGCACCCGGGTCGGCAGCGTGCAGGTGCTGGACAACGTCGTCGAGGACGCCGCGCAGGGCATCCACGTCGGCGTCTCGAACGGTGACGTTCCCGGACGCGAGCTCGCCGGCGATGTCCTGCTCTCGCGCAACGTCGTCCACGCCCTCGTCCCGGCCGCGCACGACCGCGACCGGCACGCCGTTTTCGTCGGCAACGCGCGCAGCATTCACGTCGAGGACACGGTCGCGACGCTCCGACGCATCGGCCCCGCTCCTCTCGGCGGCGCCACGCCCGTGGAGGGGATCCGCATCCACGGCGTGCTCGGGGCGTTCGTCTGCGTGCGTCAGACGAGCCTGCGCGGCTTTGCCCCGACCGGCGTGACGGTGGTCCCGCTCGGGTCACCGCCACCCGATCGCATGTGGCTCGTCGCGGAGACGATGGCGGAGGACGCCGCGCTCGGCGTGAGCGCGCCCGTGAGCGTCGAGCAGGAGCGCAACCGCCCGCTGCCGCCGCCGCCGCCCGCCGCTCTCGCGCTCGCGCCCACCAGCGCCTCGCGCGCGGTCGGCGTCCAGCACTGCGTGGTCGCAACCGTGACGGACGCCGCAGGCAACCCGCGTGCGAGCGTCGTCGTGCGGTTCGCGGTCACCGGTGCGAACGCCGGGAGCGGCCGCGGCGTCACGAACGCGGCCGGACAGGCGCAGTTCTGCTACACGGGCACGAAGACGGGCGCGGATACCGTGACCGCGTTTGCCGACACGAACGGCAACGGCATCCGCGACGCCGGGGAACCACAGGCGACGTGTGCGGTGACGTACACACCGGCCGCGCCAGGCCCGCCGACCGCGATCGCCCTCGCGCCGCCGAGCGCGGCGCGGACGACCGGCGAGCAGCACTGCGTCATCGCGACGGCGCGAAACGCGGACGGTGCCCCCACACCCGGGATCAGCATCCGCTTCACCGTCTCGGGCGCCAACGGGGGCGCCGGCGCCGCGACCACGAACGTCCTCGGGCAGGCGCAGTTCTGCTACACGGGTTCCCAGGCCGGCACCGACTCGATCGTCGCGTTCGCGGATCTGAACGGCAACGGCACGCGCGACGCCGGCGAGCCGCAGGCGCCCGCCGTCGCCGCGACGTGGGCACAGCCGCAGCTCGCGACGGTGCCGTCGTGTTTCGGCCAGACGCTGGCGACCGCGACGGCGCGCATCGAGGCCGCCGGCCTCGCGCGAGGGGCGATCGAGCGGCTCAGCCCGCCGCCGCAGCCCGATCGGGAACCGGGGATCGTCTGGGTGCTCGGCCCCGAGCGCGTCGTGGAGCAGGCGCCGGCGCCTGGGACTCACGTGCCCGCAGGGTCGGGCGTCGACCTCACCCTCCAGCGCGACTGGATCCCGAAGGCGACGCACGGGGGCGGCGGTGAGATCCCGTGACGGTCGCGGAGGAGAGCGGTATCATCGATCGTGACCCCGGCTCATCGCGTGGTTGCGCCGAGCACGATCAGGCAAAGAGTCGCTTCGCGACAAAGAGTTGCTCGGAGGGTTCGACTCCCGGGTCGAGGTCACTATCGACGGCGCCCCCGAACGGGGCGTCGTTGCTTGGCGGCGACCTCCGTACCGGTAGCCGCCACGTGCAGGCGATCCGCGGGCCGTAGGGCCGTACGGGCATCCGCAGGAAGATTCCGCGAGGACGACGCTTGAACGGTAACTCCATATAGGTAGAGTTAGCTGCGATGGCTCGGACGCGTCGCCCTTCGTCCCAGACCGGCAAGGTGCTCTCGGCGCTCGCTGCCGATCCGTCGGAGTGGCGGTACGGGTACGAGTTGGCGCTTGAGGTCGGGCTCCAGTCGGGGTCGCTCTATCCGATTCTGGTCCGGCTTTCCGACCGCGGCTTGCTCGAGTCGCGCTGGGAAACGGCATCGCCTTCGGGTCGCCCGCCCCGTCATCTGTACCGGCTGACCGGGCGCGGGTTGGAGTATGCGGCCACGCACGCGCCCACAGCGCGAGCGCCGGCCGGCGTTCGGCAACGTCCCGAGCTCCGGGGGGCGTCATAGCGGTCTTCTTCGTCCTCCTCGTGCTCGTCCTCGTCGCGACGCGGGTTGTCTCCGCCGCCATGCGCGCGGGTCGGCGCCTGCGCCCCCGGCCCGGTCGGGATCGTGCCGCAGCGTTGCTCGTTCTCGCCGTGCGTGGCCTGCCGCCCGCATACGAGGAGTGGGGCGTGGCGATGTGCAGCGAGCTTGGCGATGTGCACGGGTCGAGGGAGCGCTGGCGCTTCAGCCTCGGCTGCGCCAGGGGTACGGCGCTGATCCGCGCCCGCGCGGTGTTCGGCCGGCCTGCGCGCGGCGCGGCGGGCGTGCGCGCGCTCGTCTTCGCCGGCATCGCCGTCGCCCTCACCCTCGCCGCCTACGGCCTGTTGCAGTACCCCGGACTGCGCTCCGGCTACGACGCCTGGGGATCCGTGGCCGCCTTCCTGGCGCTCCTGCTCGCTTACGCAGTGACGACCCTGGCGCTGTCGAGCCGCGGGACGGCGCAAGCAGCTGCCGCCCGCCGTTACGGGCTGGCGGGCGGCCTCGCCGTCGGCGCGGCCTGGCTTGCGATCCTTTCTCCCACGAGTCTCCTGAAGGGCTTTGTCATCCTCCCTCTGGCCTTCGCTCTGCTCGGCCCAGCCGGCATCGCAGCTCTCGCTGGACGCTCGACCCGAGACGCCAGGGTGGGCAGTCAAGCTGCTCTCTGGAGCGGCATCGTCGGCGGCCTCCTCGTCTTCATCGTCTGGGTAACGGTGACCTATCTGCGCGACGGTCGCCCTTACGATCCCGGTCTGCTCCGCGACTTCCACAACAGTGGCTCACCCGACATCGCCACCTACGCCGTCGGCGACAACCTCGGCAGCGCACTCGTCCTGCTCTTGATGGTTCCGACCGTCGCGCTCGCCCTCGGCTCCCTGAGCGCCCGCCTCGCCGCAGGACCGACCCGCCCGACAACCAGGGACGCTCGCTAGCCGAGAGCGCGGTGGGAATGGCGCGTCTCCCCAGGCCAGATGGGTCCGGCTCCGTCTGTTCTTATCGGTGCCGCCCAACAGGAGTACCGTCGTGTCATGGCTCGACGGCTTGCGGCAGTCAGCCTGGCGTTGTGCGGCTTCCGGACCTGGCCGCGGATCACCTTCAGCGTGCCGAAGGCGGTGCTCGGGCAGCCCACCGCGGGCTGGGGGTTCACGGTCGTGCTGACGGGCCAGGACGGGTTCAGCCCCGACCAGGCGCGCTCGTCGTGCTGCAGGGCATCACGATTCCGTAGCGCACCGTGACAGCCCGGCGAGGCGGTGCCGTATTGACGGTATGAACCGGACGCGCACACTGATTCTCGCGGTTGCCGTCTCGCTGCTCGCCGCGACGACGTGCGGCCCGAAGGCGGCGGCGACGGTCCGAGCGAGCCGGCCGGGCCGATCGTCACGGTCGTTCGGCACGGCGGCCTCTGCCCCGACCGGCATGAGTGCCGGTCGGTGTTCCGGATCAGCGACACGACGATCTCGGGCGGCGGTTATCCGCCGCGGCGGCTCCTGCCGGCGAAGAGGCTCGCCCTGCTCCGAGCCGTCAGGGCGATCGACCCGGCCTACCTGCGCGCGCACCCGTTCCGAGGGACGTGCCCGACGGCGTACGACGGTCCCGAGTCGGTCTATCGATTCCGCGGTCTCGAGCGTCCGCTGGCCAGCTGCGCGTACGACCTCCGCGGCGTGAAGGCGGTGCGGCTGGTCGAGCAGCTGCTGGCGTAGTAGTTGGCTCATGGAAGGGCGCCGAGCGGGTCGACCGCGGCCCCGCGGACGCGCACCTCGAAATGGAGATGCGGGCCGGTCGCCTCGCCGGTCGCGCCCACGCGGCCGAGCTGGAAGCCGGACTGGACGCGCTCGCCGGCATGGACCTCGATCCGCGACAGGTGGGCGTACATCGTCCGCACGCCGTCGCCGTGGGCGACCGTGACCTCGAGCCCCCAGCCGTCGCGAAAGCCGGCATAGGTCACCCGGCCCGGGCCCGCGGCGACGACGCCCTGCCCGGTGGGGGCCACGATGTCGATCCCCGCGTGGAAGCGTGCGCCCCGCGGCCCGAAGCGGTCGCCGAGAGGGCCGACGAGCGGCCACGCCAGCCGGCGCGGCGAGCGCGGGGGCGGCCCGCGTAGCGCCCGCGCCGTCTGCGGCCCGGCGACCCAGTCGGCCGAGAGCCCCGCCCAGAGCTGATAGCGGTGCAGCGCCGCCGCCGTGTGCGGTCCGAGCCTGCCGTCGAAGACACCTGACGGAAAGCCGTGCGCCGCGAGCGCCCACTGCAGCTCCAGCACGTCCGGCCCGGACGCGCCCAGCGCGAGTGGCCGCGAGCCGAGCTCGCGCAGCCGGAGCGCACGCCGCGTCACGGGGCCGGCGATCCCGTCGACCGTGATCCTCGCGCGCCGCTGCGCGGCTCGGATCGCGACCACCGTCCGCCGTCCCCGCACGCCGTCGATCGGCCCCGCGTAGAGCCCGCGCGCTTGGAGCGCGCTCTGTAACGCCGCAACTCGCGCATCCCCGCCGGCCGAGGCCGCGCCGGCGGGTAGCAGGAGCATCAGCGCGATCGTGGCCAGACGAGCGCGCATCCCAGACGCCTTCGGCGGGTGCGGCCCGACCCCTTGTGTGCGGGGAATCGAGTCGCCTCAGGGCTGCATCCTGTTGACAGAAGAAGCGACATTCGCGCGTAATGACGCAATGGCGACGGCACCCGCCCCGATCACGAATTGCCACATCCACACGTTCACGCAGGCGCACACCCCGGCCCGGTACCTGCCGTGGCCCGTTCCGGAGCTCGTTCGGATCTCGCTCGTTCGCCACCTGCTCATCCGGGTCATGCGCCTGGTCGACCGGGAGCGGAAGACGGCGCTCGGGCGCTACGCGCAGATCGTCGAGACCTCGTTCGAGAAGGATCAGCGCGGGGTCTTCGAGATCGTGCGCGGCTTCTATCCGGAGGGGACGCGCTTCGTCGTGCTGCCGATGGACATGACGAAGATGAACGCGGGGAAGGTCCCGGTCGGTATCGACGCGCAGCACGCGGAGCTTGCCAAGCTCCGCGACGCGTACGCGAATGTGATCCCCTTCGCCGCCGTCGACCCGCGGCACGAGGGAATCGTCGAGAAGACGATCGCGCTGATCGAGGAGCACGACTTCCGCGGGCTGAAGCTCTATCCGCCGACCGGCTACCACCCGTACGACCGCCGGCTGTGGCCGCTCTACGAGTACGCCGAGGAGCACGACGTGCCGGTGCTCACCCACTGCTCCCGTCCGGCCCACGTGCAGTACCGCGGCGACCCGACTGTCGAGATGCGCACCGACCCGGTCACCGGCGAGCTGCTCGGCGACGACCGCCTCGAGCTGCTGACCCGCTTCACCGACCCGGACGCATACGTGCCGTTGCTCGAGCGGTTCCCGAAGCTCCGGGTCTGCCTCGCGCACTTCGGCGGCGACGTCGACTGGACGCGCTACCTCCAACGCCCCTGGCACTCGGGCGTCGATCCGACGGAGAAGAGCTGGCTCGCGAAGATCCTCGACCTGCTCCGATCCCAGAAGTACCCCAATCTCTGGACCGACATCAGCTACACGCTCTACGCCGACGACGAGAACGTCTACCTGCTCAAGGTGCTGCTCGCCGACCCGAGCGTGCGCAGCCGCGTCCTCTTCGGCTCGGACTTCTACGTCGTCGAGAACGCACATCTGGAGGAACGCCGGCGCTCGCTCCGGCTCCGCGCGGTGCTGGGCGAAGAGGCATTCGACGCGATCGCCCGCGAGAACCCGCGGCGGTTTCTCGGCGAGGCCTGAGGGCGGGTAGGTCGGTCAGCGCCACGCCGGGCGGCCCGCGCAGCGCGCGAGCCACCCCGGCGAGGAGCTGGAGACGACTGCCCCGGCAGCACCTTCTACGGCGAGGGCCGCCCCGCCGACGAGGATCCCCAGCAACACCGCGAGAGCCGTCACCGTCTCGGCTGGCGATGCGAATGTCGCGGCCGAGAAGACGAGAGCCACCAGCACCGTTCGGACGAGCGCCACGGCCCAGACGCCGCCCGCCGCGACTGCGGCCTCGGGTGGGGCGACGCCGAGGAACGAACGGAACCGGAGCGCGGACATGCGGGGGATCGTCTCGCGCCCGAGGTGAACGCGGCCTGAACGCTACGCGGCCGGGAGGCGGATCACGAACCTGCCGCCCTGCGCGCTCGAATGCGCCACGACCTCCCCCGCGACGGAGCGTGCAAGGCGGCGGGCGAGCGCGAGCCCGAGGCCCGCGCCCTTGGAGCCGTTCTGTCCCGCGCTGCCTCGCGCGGCGGGCTCGAAGATCGCCTCGCGCTCGTCGTCGGCGACGCCCGGACCGTCGTCGTCGACCGTGAACAGCACCGCCCCGTCGCTCCGCTCGACCGAGAGCCGGACGCTGGTGCGCCCGTAAAGGCAGGCGTTCTCGATCACCGGATGCAGGATCCGTTCGGCGAGGTCCTGCTCCACGCCGACCCGCAGGGAGCCGGGACCGCCGTTCACCTCCAGCTCGAGCCCGCGGTCGGCCGCGAGCTCGGAGCACCCAGCCGCCGCGGCGCGCGCGACCGACGCGGCCGCCGAGACGCCGGTGTTTCCGGCCTCGCGCTGCGCCGCCGCGAGCAGCGCCTCGACGATGCGCCTCAACTGCTGCGCGTTGCCGAGGACGACCGCGAGCGCGTCGCGGTACTCGCCGGCCGTCCGTTCTCGCCTCAGCGCCAGCTCGGCCTCCGCGGTCAGCTTCGCGAGCGGCGTCCGCAACTCGTGCGAGAGCTCCGCGGAGAGCAGCCGCTCGCGACGGAGGCTCGCCGCGATCCGACCGAGGAGCGCGTCGAGCGTCGCGGCGAGGCGCGTGATCTCGTCGTACGGCTCTCCCGGCGAGAAGCGCCGGTCGAGATCCGCCTCGCTCCAGGCGGCCGCCTGCTCGGTCATCCGCGCCACGGGCCGAAGCGCGGTGCGCAGCAGCCACCAGGCGGCCACGCCGACGATCGCCAGGAGGACGAGTGCGAAGGCCAGCGACGCGATCAGCGCCTCCCGCCGGGTCTGCCGGTACGGGGCGACCGAGATGCCGGCGACGAGGGTTCCGATCCGCCGGCGGCCGTCGAGGATCGGCACGCCGTAGAGACGCTCGTCGGTGCCGGCGACGTCGCGGAATCCCGTCGGCCGAGAGATCAGCGACCGCGCCACGGCGAGCGTCTCGGGGCGCGAGGTCGGCTGCAGCGACCGGACGGGTGCCGTGGAAGATCCAGATCGAGCTGTCGACCGGCGTGTCGTGCTGCGACTCGATGACGCGGATGCGGCCGTTTCGCACCTCCATGTCGGATTGCTCGGACTCGACGCGGTCGCGGAGTACGGTGTCGGCGTCCCGGGCCGCGGCGTGCGCGAGCAGGACGTTGAAGCCCCAGGTGGCCGCGGCGAGCGCGAAGGCCACGGTGGCGAGGACGATCAGCAGCAGCCGGGTGCGGACGTCGAGCGGCGCGTGCCGGCGGCTCACGAGATCGCGTAGCCGACGCCGTGCACGGTTCGGATCTGTGGCGCCTCTGGATATGGCGCCAGCTTGCGCCGCAGCCTTGCCACGTAGGCGTCGAGGGTGTTGCTCCGGACGAGCGCGCCGTAGGGCCAGGCGGTCTGGATCAGCTCGCGGCGGCGAACGGCCGAGCCCGGGCTGGCGGCGAGGCGCGCGAGCACCCGGAACTCCGTGGGCGTCAGCGGTACCTTCTCGGCGCCGACGAACGCCGCATGCGCGACCGGGTCGACCCGGAGCGCGCCGACCTCGACGGCGAGGACGGTGCCCGCGCGCCGCAGCAGCGCCTGGGCGCGGGCGACGAGCTCGGCGAAGGCGAAAGGCTTCGTGACGTAGTCGTCTCCGCCGGCGCTGAAGCCGGTGACGCGGTCGGTGAGTGCGTCCCGCGCGGTGAGGAAGAGCACCGGCGTCTGCACGCCACGCACCCTCAGGGCCTGGCAGACGTCGCGGCCGTCGGCGTCCGGAAGCCCGATGTCGACGATCAACAGGTCCGGCGCCTCCGGGTCGATGCGCTCCAGGAGCTCGCCGCCGGTACCGGCTCCCACGGTCGCGAATCCCTCCTCGGCGAGACCTCGGAGCAGAACCCCGCGCAGGTCGGCGTCGTCCTCGACCACCATCACCTTCGGAGCGATCACGAGGTGAGCGTAGCGCCGACGCCGCCACGAAACCGCGCCGCATTCAGGTCGCGTTCAGCTCGATGAGCTTAGCCTCGTTGGTGTGTCATCCCCTGCCCCCGCCGTCGCGCTCGCCCTCATGGTGACCCTCAGCGGGTGCGGCGGCGGGGGCCGCTCGACGGACGCGCCGAGCGAGCCTTTCTAGACGACGATCGCGGCGGCTCGGAGACCGAGGCGCCGAAAGGACGCGGAGGCGGGAGCCCATGCGCACGTTGTCGCGCGGTGCGCCAACAGCGCGCTGACCGCCGCCGATGGAGCCGCCTTGACTCACATCGACATCCTTCGATACATTTAAGGGCGTCGATATGACTGAGCTCACGCTGATCGAATGCTGCGCTCCGCTCGGGGCGCCGACGCTCTCCGACGAGGAGGCCCGTGCGACCGCGACGATCTTCCGCGCGCTCGGCGACCCCGCCCGGATCCGGATCGTCAACCTCCTGGCGACGACGCCCGAGCCTGTTTGCGTCTGTGACTTCGTCGAGCCGCTCGGGCTCTCGCAGCCGACGGTCTCCCATCACCTGAAGAAGCTGGCCGGCGCCGGCCTGCTCGACCGGGAGCAGCGCGGGAAGTGGGCCTACTACTCGCTCAACCGCGACGCGGCCCGGCGGCTCGGCACCGTCGCCGACCTGAACGTCGCGGACCTGAAAGGAGTGTGCTGCTGATGTCCACCACCACTGACGACCTGCGTGAGGAGGTGCGCCGGCGGTACGCAGCCGAGGCGCTGACCGTCCTCGAGGACACGGGCCGCGGCTGCTGCGGCGCCGACGCCCCCTCCGACGCCCGCTGGGGCGAAGCCCTATACGACGCGAAGGAGCGCGGCGAGCTCCCCGGACCGGGCGGTGCTTGCGAGCCTCGGCTGCGGGAACCCGACCGCCGTCGCCGACCTGCGCGAGGGCGAGACGGTCCTCGACCTCGGCTCCGGCGGCGGGATCGACGTCATCCTCTCGGCGAAGCGCGTCGGCCCGACCGGCAAGGCATTCGGGCTCGACATGACGGACGAGATGCTCGCGCTCGCGCAGCACAACGCTGAGGACGCCGGCGTCTCGAACGCGATCTTCCTCAAGGGCCTGATGGAGGACGTGCCCTTGCCGGCGGAGTCCGTTGACGTCGTGATCTCGAACTGCGTCATCAACCTCTCGACCGACAAGGCGGCGGTGCTGACCGAGCTCGCGCGGGTGCTCCGGCACGGCGGCCGGCTCGGGATCAGCGACGTCGTCGCCGAGAACCGGCTCGAGCCGGACGACCGCGCGGAGCGAGGCAGCTTCTGCGGCTGCATCGCCGGCGCCCTGTCGAAGGGCGAGTACGAGGCCGGTCTCGAGGCGGCCGGGTTCCGGGAGATCTCGGTCGAGTTCACTCATCCGGTCGCGGACGGCATGCACGGCGCTATCGTCCGCGCTCGGAAGCCGTGAACGTCCTCTTCGTCTGCATCGGAAACCAGGGGCGCTCGGTGATCGCCGAGCGCCTCTTCACCCGCGCGGCCGGGGGCCGGCACGAGGCGCGCTCGGCGGGCAGCATGCCGGGCTCGGAGCCCCACCCGGAGGTGCTCGACGCGCTACGCGAGCTCGGTGTCGACGCGTCCGACCACGTGCCGCACAAGCTCTCCGACGAGGACGTCGCGTGGGCCGACGTCGTGATCGCGACGTGCGACGACTCGTGCCCGGTCGTGCCCGGCAAACGCTACGAGAACTGGCAGCTCCGCGATCCGATGGGGCGGCCGCCGGACGAGGTGCGGGCGATCCGCGACGAGATCGCGCGGCGTGTGGAGGCGCTGGCCGCGGAGCTCCAGTGAGGGACGTCGCGCTCGTCGCCGCGGCGTTCCTCTCGTCCGCGGTCGAGTTCGTCGAGGCGATGACGATCGTGCTCGCGATGGGCTTCACCCGCGGCTTCCGTTCCGCCCTCACGGGGGCCGCGGCGGCGATCGTGATCCTGGCGACGATCACGGCGATCGCCGGCCGGGCGCTCGTCCGCTACGTGCCCGAGCGGCTGCTGCTCGGCGTGATCGGCGGCGCGCTGTTGCTCTTCGGGTTGAACTGGCTGCGCAAGGCCGTGCTCCGCTCGGCGGGCAGGAAGGCGCTCCACGACGAGGCGGAGGAATTCGCCGAGCAGACGGAGGCCGCTCGGGCGGCACCCGCGGAGCGGCGCTTCGGCCTCGACTGGTTCGGCGCCGTCGTCTCGTTCAAGGGCGTCTTCCTCGAGGGCGTCGAGGTCGTCTTCATCGTCGCCTCGATCGGAGCGAGCTCGGACAAGCTGCCGCTCGCGGCCGCGGCCGCGGGAGCGGCCGCGCTCGTCGTGATCGCCGCCGGCCTCGCGCTCCACAGACCGCTCGCCCGCGTGCCGGAGAACCTGATGAAGTACGCGGTCGGCCTGATGCTCTGCAGCTTCGGCGTCTTCTGGCTTGGGGAAGGGCTGGGCGTGCACTGGCCTGGCACTGACGTCTGGATCGCCATCCTCTTCCTCGCCTGGCTCGTGGCGTCGCAGGCGGCGGTGCGCGTCCTCCGCGCGGCGCCGGCGTAAGAACCTGCCGACGTATCGACCTAGAGTGGCGCGGCGAGCGCCTCGTCGACCGAGTCGTGCACGCTCAGCTGCCGGTCGAGCCCGGAGACGGCGAGCGCGCGACGGGTCTCCGGCCCAGGCGCGGCGAGCAGGAACGCGCGGCGGTCGGCGAGCCCGGCGCGGCCCTCGACGAGCACGCCCAACATCGTGGAGTCGACGAACTCGACCGCGGCCAGGTCGACGACGACACGCTCCGGCGTCCGCTCCGCCGCCTCGGTCAGCGCCGCCCGCACCTCGTGTGCGTTGTACAGGTCGAGGTCGCCCTGCAGCCGGACGACGACCGCGCGGTCGCGCTCCGCGACGTCCGCCACCGGCGGCTGCCGGAGGCTCCCATTGTCCCCTCGGGCTTCGCCCATCACCGCTCACGCTCCTCGTTCGACCCGGTCCCTGGCCCGTCCTACGGACGATTCAACCATCGGAGCCGATGTTTGTGACGGGACGACGGGAGTACCATTGAGCCATGGCGCGAGCACGTCGCCATCAGCGGGTCAGCGCGGCACTGGCGTTCGCGCTGCTCGCACTGCTCGCGGAGGTCGCCGGGCGGAGTCTGACGCACCGCGTCGACAGCGCCCTGCACGTGCGGAACCCGATCTCGCCGGACGAGCGCTACGGGCCGCTCGTCCTCGCCGGCGCAAAGATCGGCCTCGCGCTGCTGCTCGCAACCGTCGTCTGGCGGTTCCTCCGCGCCCACGCGGTCGTGCGTGCGTTCGCCCCGCGGGCTGCCGTCCCACGCGTCCGCCTCCGGACGTCGAAGCGCACCTGGCTGACCGCCTTCGCGGCCACGTCGCTCTGCTACCTCTTGGACACCGACTCCGTTCCCGTCACCGCCGGCCGCTGGCCTCTGCTGGCGCCGTTGCTGCACACGTACGCGCTGCCGGTCTTCGCCGTTCTCGCCGTGCTCGTCGCGCTCGCCTGGACGGCGGTCTCGAGCTGGCTCGAGGAGTACGAGCGCTACGCCGAGGCTGTCGCGGCGCACGCGCTGGGCCGGATCCGCCCGCCCAGCCTCACGTTCCCCCACCCGTGCGAGGAGGCCGCCCCTCCACGCCGCCTGCACGGGATCGCGTTCGAGTCGCGCCCGCCGCCGCTGCCCGCCTGACCGCGGGCCTCGCCCATCGCCCGCGGCAGTCGCGTCGCAACTCGACCGTACTGGAGGACGATGGATACTCAGTTCGCAATCGAGGCCGCGCAACGGCGCACCCGTTACGCGCAAACCCTGGCCGTCAAGTCGCTCGGCCCGCTGACCGTCGCGGGCGGCGTCGTCTGGGCGTTCCTGCAGCCGTACCGGATCACCCTCCTGCACCCCGGGGGTGAGGGGCTCTGGTGGCTGCTGATCGAGCCGCCGCTGCTCGTGATCGCGGTCGGCCTCGCATTCGCCCTCTTCGTGGTGCCCGGGCTCGTGGAGGATCTCGAGGAGGCGGAGGACGATGCAGCCGCCCGCTGAGATGGTGCACTGGCTCTTCGCCGCCGGCTTCCTGCTGCTCGGGCTCTGCCTGCTCGCCGAGGCGATCGTCGGCGGGGCGGTGTGGGGAAGGCGCCGCTGGCGGGTGTACCTCTGGCCCGGGCTGGCGTTCGCCATGGGCGTGCTCATGTGGCCCGTGATGGCCTTCTACACGAACTCGGCCATCCACATGCTCGCCCACGGCGCCTGGGCCCAGACGATGATGGCGGCGGGGGCCGCGGAGCTCGCGCTCGTGCACGGAAAGCTGCACAGCCGGCTCTGGCATCTGCTCGTGCCGCTGGCGCTCTTCGTCTCGGGCGCCGCCTTCCTCGTGCACGAGCAGAACGACTGGCTCTTCTCGCGTTCGGCGTTCCTGCACCACGCCATCGGCTGGTGGGTGCTCGTCGCCGCGGTGATCCCGTTCCTGCGGGTCTTCCGGCCGCGCTCGCACGCGCTGGCGGCCGGCTTCGCGATGATCTTCGTCGTCCTCTCGGTGATGCTCTTCACCGACCGCGACACGGCGCCGATCTTCGGGCATCTGTCGCCCCTCGCGGGGGAGCCGCACCGGTGAGACGCCTCGGCCCCCTGACGCTCACGGCGCTCGTGGCGCTCGCGCTGCCGGCGCAGGCGCTGGCGCACGCGACGCTGCGCTCGACGTCGCCGGACTTCCGCCAGCGGCTGGAGACGCCGCCGCGGGAGGTCGTGCTCCGCTTCGACCAGAACGTCGAGCTGCCCGGTGATCACGGTCTTCACGGCGCAGGGGAAGATCGTCTCGCAACCGACGATCTCGCTCGCGGGCGGACGCGTGATCGCCGCCCCGCTCGCTCCGCTCGCGCGCGGCGCGTACACGGTTCGCTGGCACGCGACCTCCGCAGACAGCCACACGGTCTCCGGCGTCTTCACGTTCGGCGTGCGGGCGGAGGCGCCGGTGCCGACGGAGGCGTACGGCGCGTCGGGCCCGACGAGGACGGAGCACGTCGTCCGCTGGGCGTACTTCGTGGCGCTGGCGCTTCTGATCGGCGGGCTCGGGATGCGCCTGCTCGTGCTGCGCGGGCTGCCGCTGCCGCGGGCGCTGGAGCAGCGCCTCGCACTCCTGACGGGGATCGGCGTCGTCGCCGTGCTCGAGGTCGGGATCGCGGCGTTCCTGCTCCGCGCCGACGACGCGCTGCAGCTCCCGTTCGGCGATCTCCTCTACGGCGACCTCTCGCCGATCTCCGGCGGGACGCGCTTCGGCCATGCGTTCGTCGCGATGACGCTCGGATACGCGCTCGTCTCGGCGCTGCTCTTCCTCGCGTGGCTCCTCGACCGGACCGAGCTGCTCTGGGGCGCTTTCGTCGTCTCGCTCGGCTTCGCGTCCGGGCTCTCGCTGTCGGGGCACTCCGCCGTCGACCGCGGCTCCTCGTGGCTCTCGCAGCTCGCGGACTGGGTGCACCTCTCGGCCGCGTGTCTCTGGCTGGGCGGGCTCCTGACCCTGGTCGTCTGCGTCTGGCCGCTCGCGCCGGAGCTCCGGCGAGCGGCGTTCCTGCGCTTCTCGCGCCTGGCGACGGTGCTCGTCGGGCTGCTCGTCGTCGCCGGCGTCTACCTCTCGCTGCTGCGGCTGCCACAGCTCTCGGATCTCTGGACCGCGTCATACGGGCGGGTGCTGCTCGTGAAGCTCGTCGCTCGTGTCGGTGGCGCTCCTCTGGGGCGCGTTCCACCACTTCGTCGTGCGGCCGGCGATCGGACGGCCCGACTTCCCACTCGGGCGGATGTCGCGCAGCCTGCTCGGCGAGAGCGTCGTCGGGCGTGGCGATCCTGCTCGCGGCGGCGGTGCTCGTCGACTCGCAGCCCCCGGCGGCGCCGGGTCCTGACAGAGTGCAGGCGGTCGATGTCGGTCGATGAACGTGTCCGCGAGCTCGGGCTCGAGATCCCGGAGATCCCGGCGATGCCGTTCAAGCCGGCGCTCGTCGGCGTGCACGTGCACGGCGGGCTCGCGTACCTCTCGGGGATGGGGCCGGTCGGCGTCAGCGGCGTGATCGGCGGGAGCATGACGGTGGAGGAGGGCTACCTCGCGGCGCGGCAGACGGGCCTCCTGCTCCTGCGGCGGATCGTGGACGCCTTCGGCACCCTCGACGCCGTCGACCGCTGGGTCAAGGTGCTCTGCTTCGTCCGCTCGGCACCCGGCTTCGGCGACCAGCCGTCGGTGGCGAACGGCTTCAGCGAGCTGATCGTCCAGCTCTGGGGCGAGGAGCGCGGTCTCTGCGCGCGCAGCGCGATCGGCGTCTCGGAGCTCCCCACGGGGATCCCCGTCGAGGTCGAGGCGACGGTCGCGCTGCGCTGAGCCGGGCTAGTCGGGGCCGCTACGCCGGGAGCGTCCCGGGAATCTCCGCGAGGCGCTCCGGATCCGGCGCGCCCCGCAGCGATGTCGCGGAGGCGAGCGCGCGCCTCGACGTCGCGGAGGCCGTCGCGGAGACCCTGCCGCACCGCACGCGCTACCTGCGACTCGTCCACCGGCTCGGACGAAAGCTGCCGATGCCACGTCGAGCGGCTCGCGGATCGCGGCCGAGCTGCGGCGTCAAGGCGATTGATCCAACTAGCGCTCTGCCGGCGATCGAGGTCGAGCCACGCTGCTTGGTGCATGCCCTCCCCAGAAGCACGCCAGTTAGGAATCAATCATCTAGGCTGCGCCAGTGGAGGATCGGCCCGTGGAGGATCTGCTCGCCTATCGCGACCGCTTTCCGATCCTCGGCGAGACGACGTACCTGATCAGCCATTCGCTGGGGCCGATGCACCGCGACGTCGAGGAACGGCTCGCCGAGTACGCGCGCATGTGGCGGGAGCGGGGCGTGCGCGCGTGGAGCGAGGGGTGGTGGGAGCTGCCCATGACCGTCGGCGACCAGGTGGGCCGGATCATCGGCGCGCCCGCCGGGTCGACGGTGATGCACCAGAACGTGACGGTGGCCGAGGAGGTCGTCCTCTCGTGCTTCTCGTTCGCCGGCGACCGGAACCGGATCGTCTTCGAGGACGGGCTTTTTCCGAGCGTGCGCTACGTGCAGCAGGCGCAGACACGCCGCGGGGCCGAGGTGGTGGTCTGCGAGGACGACGAGGCGGTCGTGGACGCGATCGACGAGCGGACGCTGCTCGTCCCCATCAGCCACGTCCTCTTCAAGACGGGCGAGATCCAGGACGTCGACGCGGTGATCCAGCGGGCGCACGAGGCAGGCGCCTACGTGCTGCTCGACTGCTACCAGTCGGCCGGCGTCGTCCCGCTCGACGTGACGGCGCTCGGCGTCGACTTCGCCGTCGGCGGCTCCGTCAAGTGGCTGCTGGGCGGGCCGGGCAACGGCTGGCTCTACGTGCGCCCCGACCTGGCCGAGCGGCTCGAGCCCACGTTCGCCGGCTGGCAGGCGCATGCGCGGCCGTTCGCGTTCGAGCCGACGATGGACTACGCGGACGGCGCGGCGAGGTTCCTCTCGGGGACGCCGAACGTGCCGGCGCACTTCGCGGCCACGCCCGGCTACTCGGTCGTGGAGGAGGTCGGCGTCGAGCGGATCCGGTTCCGTTCGATGGAGCTGACGGCCTTGCTCGTGCAGCTCGTCGACGAGGCCGGCTTCGAGCTGACGAGCCCGCGGGACCCGGCGCGCCGCGGCGGCTCGGTCGTCTTCCGCACGCCCGAGTTCGCCGCCGTGCAGCGCGTGCTGGAGGAGCGCAGGATCATCTGCGACCAGCGGCCCGACGCCGGCATCCGCTTCGGCCCGCACTTCTTCAACACCGAGGACGAGCTCCGGCACGCGATCGGCACAGACGGTCGAGATCGTCGAGTCCGGCGCCTACGAACGGCACCTCGGCGCCGCGGCCGCGCACTAGATGGCGCCGCTGAACGCGGACGCAGGGTTCTGCGCGATCAGACGGAGCTGCAGACGGACCTCGTACTCCCACACACCGCGTTCGGGTGCCGCGTCGAGCTGGTCGTCTGCGGCGGTGTCCGAGCTGAGGACCCCGAAGTAGAACTTCGTGGTTCCGCCGAGATCCTGACGGTCGATCGAGATCGTCGGGCCGTTCTGCCAGTCAGAGCGCAACGACGCTGCGGCGGCGGGCTCGAGTTTCGACGTCGTCTCGTTCCAGCGGATCAGCTGCGTGCCGTACGCGGTCGCGAGGAGCACGTAGTCGGCCCCGTCGGCCCCGGTCTGCTCCTTCTGGTCGGCGTCGATCAGGACCGAGACGAACTCGGTTGGGCTGAGGGCCGTCCGGTTCGCGACCCCGATCTTGAACGTGACCATGCCGCTGTCGTCGTTTGAGACGGCGACGGTTGAGACATCCGGCGCCGCGCCGCTGTCCTCGGTCGCATCCGCGAGGCCGACCGAGTTCTCGGCGAACGAGGCGCTCGCGCAGGCGAGCGCGATACCGGCCGCCGCCGTGGCGGCCAGGAGTGTGCCGCGGTTGATGTTCATCGTGCCTCCTATCCAGATGGGGGCGGTCGCCCCGTCGCCTGGATGGAAGACGAGCTCGCTAACTCGCCGGTAACTGGGGCCCAGCTCTTTAGAACCGCGACATCCAGACGAGCGCGCCGGAGAGCGAGGCGAAGGGCAGGAGCCCGATGAAGGTGGCGAGCATCGTGGACATAGGAAGGAGCGTAGAGGAGGGACATGCACAGTTCGTCGGCCGAGAGCATGATCCCTTCTCCCCCTTGGGGAGGATCCACCGCCCGGGGCGGGCCGTAGGCTCGAGGGGTGCCGATCCGCCCCGAGAGGCTGCTGGCGCTCGTACCCGGCGTCGTCGTGCTGCCGGCTCTCGCGTTCGCCGACGGCGGCTACTTCCGGAGCTCGTGGGCTCCGGCGATCCTCGCCTTCGCCTGCCTGGCTGGGTTCGCGGCGCTCGTCGCAGGGCCGAAACTCGACCAACTTGCGCTCGCATGGCTCGTGTCGTGGGCGCTTCTGACTGGGTGGATCGCGCTCACCTCGATCTGGTCCGAGGATGGCTCCGCCTCGCTGCGCGAGGGCGAGCGCGCACTCGTCTACCTCGCGGCCGTCGCCGCACTCGCCCTCCTCGCGCGGCTCGACGCGACGCTCCTCCTCGGCGGGCTCCTTGCCGGGTCGTCGCTCGTCTGCCTCGTCTCGCTCGGCCGACGGCTGTTCCCGGACGAGCCACTGCGATTCGACCCGTTCGAGGGGACGCTGCTCGCCAAGCCGCTCGGCTACGCAAACGCGCTCGGAATCCTCGCTGCGATGACGCTGCTCGTCGCCGTCGGCGTTGCGGCGACCGGCCGGGACGGTCGGGCTCGCGCCGCGGGCGCGGCGCTGGCCCCGCCGCTCGCCGCGGTGCTGGTGCTGACGGACAGCCGCGGAGCCTGGCTCGCCGCGGGCCTCGGCGGGCTCGCGGGCCTGGCGCTGGCACCGGCCCGGGTACGGACGGCGGCCGGAGCTGCACTCGTGCTCGTCCCCGCGGCGGCCGCGGCCGCGCTCGCGCTGCAGGCGGACGCGCTTCGCCGCGAGCTCGGCCCTCTCGCGGAGGCACAGCGGCAGGGACGCCTGCTCGCGCTCGCGCTGGTGCTGCTCGCAGGAGTCGGCGCCCTGCTGGTGCCGGCGGCGCCCCGCGTCGAGGCGCTCTTCCGGCGGCGCGCGGTGGCCGTCATCATCGCCGCCGTCGTCGTCGCCGCCGCTGCGCTCGTCCTCGGCGCCGCGCCGCCGGCCGAGCGCACGGCGCCGCCGGAGACCGACCGGAGTACTGGCGCGTGGCCTGGCACGAGGCGAAGGCGAACCCGATCGTCGGCTCGGGCGCCGGCACCTTCGAGCTCTGGTGGCAGGACGAGCGGCCGATCGACGTCGACGTGCGCGACGCGCACAGCCTCTACCTGGAGGCCTTCGCGGAGCAAGGGGCGGTCGGGCTCCTGCTGCTCCTCGGTGCGCTCGTGCTCCCGCTCGTCGGGGCCGCTGCGCCGACGCGGCTCGCCGCTCGTCGCGGTCGCCGCGTCTGCGTACACGGCCTTCCTGATCCACGCAGGCGTCGACTGGGACTGGGAGATGCCGGCGGTGACGGTGGCCGGCCTGATCGCGGCGGCCGTGCTCGTCGCGCCAGTCCCTCGACCAAGGGAGCACACCGCAAGATCGGGGCGCGGCGTGCGTCTCTTGAGTGAATCCCCAGCCCAGGAGGAACGGACTTGAAGCTCACTGCAAAGACTGTTGTCGCAGCAATCTTCGCGGCAACCCTGATGGTCTCGCTCGCTGCGCTCGGGCAGGCGGCCTCGACGACGCCGTCGTCCAGTCAGTACCAGTACGGCCCCGGCGGCGACCAGTACGGTCCGGCCGGCGACCAGTACGGGAAGAAGATCGTCATCTGCCACAAGGGCAAGACGATCCGGGTCTCCCGTCATGCACTCAGGGGCCACAAGCACCACCACGACACCCTCGGCCCGTGCGCTCAGGTCCGGCACAAGCACGGGAAGCACGAGGCGAAGGGTCATGACAACCCGGCGTCTGGCGCCGCGTCCGACCGCAAGGGTCACGACGACGACGGCAACCACGGCGGCGGCCATGGCGACCAGGGGGGCGGCAAGCAGAAGCACAAATAGCACCCAGGTGCAGGGCTCCCGTGGGCGGCCACGGGAGCCCGGCAGCTCAGCCGACGAGCTCTCGGAGGCGCGTTGCGTACGCGGGCGCCGAGGGCTCGTCCTCGTGGCGGAGGTACACGTAGACGGGCACGTCCTGGGCGCGGATCCGCTCGCCCCAGTCGGTGAGCTCCGCGTCCGAGTACGGCGGCTCGCGCAGGCGCACGTAGCGGAATGCCGACTCGCGCTCGAGGTCGTTGACGACCGCGACCTCGCGCGGCAGCTCGACGCCGGCCCAGGAGTCGTGGCGGAAGTCGAGCGCGATCGGCGTCGACGGGTCGATCGAGCCGAAGGAGGAGCAGCAGCCAGCCGTCGTCGCGGGCGGTCTGCACCTGCACGCGCACCGGGCCGAGCCGGTCGCCGAGCAGGCGCACGCGCTCGAAGAAGACGCCGATCCGGTCCAGCCGGTACGCGGGGAGCTTCGGCGCGAAGGTGAACCCGGGCGGCACCTGCTCCGCCCAGCGGGCGAACTGGACCTCGGCCGGGAGGCGGTAGCCGGTCGTGTTCAGCTCGACGGTGTCGAATCGCTCCGCGTAGAAGCGAAGGAACTCGGCCGGCTTCGCCTCCGACGGGTAGAAGCCCCCGCGCCAGGTCGGGTACGACCAGCCGGAGGTTCCGATGTGGAGCTCGGGCACGCCTAGATGATTGATTCCGAACTGGCGGGCTTCCGGGGAGGGCTTGCACCAAGCAGCGTGGTCGACTCGACCGCTGAGCAAGGCTGGACTGCCTTGGCGGTGGCCGAGGCGGCCACGATGCGCCGCGTGCAGGCCCCCAGCCGGGAGTGCGTGAGTTCGGAATCAATCATCTAGAGCGGCGCGAACAGGTCGACCGTGTTGCCGTCGGGGTCCCGCACCTGGGCGTAGCGCTGGCCCCAGAAGGCGTCCCACGGCTCCTTCGCGCCCTCGAAGCCGGCCTCCGTGATCGAGGCGTAGGTCGCGTCGACGTCCTCGCAGAGGAAGGCGAGTCCGATCCGCTGGCCCGTCGGCGGCTGCCAGTCGGGGTCGATCTGGCGGATCAGCTCCTCCGTGTCCCACATCAGCCGCAGCCCGCCGGGCAGCGTCGCCTCGACGTGATCGCCGGGCTCGCCTGCGGGCTCGACGCCGAGCAGCCGGTAGAAGCGCAGCGATTCTGCGAGACTCCCGGTCACGATGCCGACGGCGTCGAGTGAGGGCACGGCCCGACGATATACCGTCCGGGGGAAGGAGTAGCCTCGGCCGGCCGATGACTCTCCTGCCCGACGTGGTTACCGACAACAGCATCAGCGTCCTCGACCACGGCTTCGTCCGGCTCGACGACGCGATGGCGTCGGACCTGTCGGTCGTCAACGCGGCCCGCGTCAGCTTCGCCCGCCACAAGGAGGCGATGGACGATTCCGACGAGGGCCTGATCCGCTTCCTGCTCCGCGAGCGGCACGGGACGCCGTTCGAGCACAACGCCTTCCGCTTCCACGTGCGCTGTCCGATCTTCGTGGCGCGCGAGTGGTTCCGGCACCGGATCGGCTCGTTCAACGAGTTCTCGATGCGCTACGCCAAGGCGACGGACGACTTCTACGTGCCGGAGCCGGAGGACGTGCGGACGCAGGTCGGCAAGCCCGGCGCGTACTCGTTCGAGCCGGTCGCGCCGGAGCTGGCCGAGACGACGCGCGAGGAGCTGCAGGCGGTCTACGACACGGCGTACTCGACGTACGAGCGGCTCGTCGAGGCCGGCGTCGCACGTGAGCTCGCCCGCTCCGTGATGCCCGTCGGCGCGTACACGGAGTTCTACTGGACGGTCAACGCGCGGGCCCTGATGAACTTCGTGTCGCTGCGGAACGCGGAGACGGCGCAGCGCGAGATCCGGCGCTACGCGAACGCCGTCGAGCAGTTCCTCGCCGACCGGATGCCGGTCACCTACGACGCGTTCGTGGCGGCAGGCCGGCTCGGACCTTAGGCAGACGGTTCTACGTCGTCAGCAGGGGCTCGACGCCCCGTTCGTCGGTGACGACCCAGCCGGCGCCCTTGAGGCCGTAGGGCGCGTTCAGCCAGACCGTCGTCGTCTTGTCGCTGATGCGGAAGGTGCCGCACGAGAGGCGCTGCTTGCCGCGCGTGAGCCAGAGCTCGTAGTAGTGGCCCGCCGGCTGCTTCGGCAGGTTCGTGACGCGGACGAGGAGCGGCCAGTTGCCGGCCTCGTCCTTGACGCCGACGGAGATCGAGGCGCGGGCGGCCCCGTCGCCCGACGGCGGCCGCATCGCGACCACCTGATCCGTCTGGAAGGCGTCGCCTCCGCCGCTGTCGGCGACGAGGTAGCCGGCGCCGAAGCGCGATCGCAGCGACGGCCGCGGCGACCAGGGCGGCGGCCGGCCCAGCGCCTGCGGGGCAGCTCCGGGTAGACCTTGATCTCTCCCTCCGGCGGCTCGAGGCTCGTCAGCGCCGGCGGCAGCTCGGGCGGCGGCCCGGCCTGCGACGAGCAGCTCGTGCACGCGGCCGAGGCGCGCCTCTTCCTCGGCGGGCGAGGTCCTCGCCCGACGAGATCGCGGAAGTCCGTCACCGAAGCTCCTCCTCCAGCGCGTCGGCCAGATGCGCGAGCGCCGCGCGCGTCCGCGTCTTCACCGTGCCGAGCGGGATGCCGAGGAACTCCGCCACCTCGCTCTGCGACAGCCCGCTCCAGTAGGCGAGGGCGATCACCTCGCGCTCGTGCACGGGCAGCTCCTCGAGCGCTCGATGCACGCGCCAGGACACCCACTCCTGTTCGGCGCGCTCGTCGGGGCCCCTGTCGCCGGACGGCTCGTCCGGCGCGTCAGCCGGCGGCTCGCTGCGCGCCCGGCCGCGGTCGACGATCGCGTTCCGCGCGACGGCGAAGAGCCACGGCGCGCCGGGCCCGCGCTCGGGCTTGTAGCTGCGCGGCGCTGCGCCACACCGAGGCGAACGTCTCCTGCACGGCGTCCTCGGCGCGGCCGCGGTCGCCGAGCCGCCGGAGGGCGAGGCCGAGCACGGTTCGCGCGTAGCGCCGGTACAGCGTCTCGAACGCGCCGCGGTCGCCCTCGCCGGTCCGCCGGATCAGCTCCCCGTCCGTCAACTGCACTCTTGGGATGCTGGCGACTCCGCGCGGGCTGGGCAAGGGGAGGAGGATTTCGACCGCAGCGGTCACGTCCGGTCTACGTCGAGCCGGGTCGCTCGGATTTGCAGCAGGCGGCCTCCGTCGACGACGAGCGAGGTTCCGGTGACGAACTCCGCGCCGGCGAGGTAGAGGATCGCCTCGGCCACGTCGTCCGGCGAGCCGACGCGCCCGAGCAGCGACTCGGCCGCGCGGCGCTCGCCCTGCTCGGGCTCGACCGCGACGTTGCCCGGCGCGATGCCGTTGACGCGGACCTCCGGCGCCAGCGCCCTGGCCAGCACCCGCGTCAGGGCGGAGACGGCGCCCTTCGCGGCGGCGTGCGGCGCGAAGGACGGCCAGCCCTGCTCGTCCGCCAGGTCCTCGACGATCACGAGCAGCCCGCGCGACGTCGCGCAGATGCGCCGCCGCCGCCTGGGCGACGAAGAAGGCCCCCTTGGCGGTCACGTCGAGCGCCGTGTCCCAGTCCTCCTCGGTGACCGCCTCGAAGGGCTGCGGCTCGAAGCCGTCGGAGGCCCCGAGGACGACCACGTCCAGGCCGCCCAGCGAGCCGGCCGCCCGCTCGACGAGCGCGTGCGCGGCCGCGGCGGTACGCAGGTCGCCGTCGGCCCGCCCGGTCGCCATCACCTGCCAGCCCTCGGCGCGGAGCCGCTCGGCGAGCGGCGCGCCCAGCTTGCCCGTTCCCCCGGTGATCAGCGCGCGGACGGCCATCGAGCCCGTGAGTAAAGCAACGACCTCCGTGACGGCGGCACATGAGCGGAGGCGAGTCCCTACCTCGGAGGCCTTCGCCTCCTCGTAGCCGCTGCGAGACGACGTCCCAGTTGACGACGTCCCACCACGCGGCGAGGTAGTCCGGGCGGCGGTTCTGGTAGCGGAGGTAGTACGCGTGCTCCCAGACGTCGATGCCGAGCAGCGGGACATCGTCGTTCATGATCGGCGCTGTCCTGGTTCGGGGTCGAGTAGACCGCGAGGCCGGTGCCGTCCCAGACGAGCCAGGTCCAGCCGCAGCCGAAGCGGGTGATGCCGCCGTCGTTCACGAGCACCTTGAATGCGTCGACGGACTCGAACGTGCTCACGATCTCGGCCGGCGGCTCGCCCTTCGCCGCCCGGCGCCATGATCTCCCAGAAGAGCGAGTGGTTCGCGTGGCCGCCGGCGTTGTTGCGGACCGCCGCCCGCTTGTCCTCCGGCAGCAGGTCGACGTTGGCGAGCACCGCCTCGACCGGGCGGTCCGCCCACTCGGTTCCTTCGAGCGCCTTGTTCGCGTTGTCGACGTAGGCCTGGTGGTGCTTGTCGTGGTGGATCCGCATCGTCTGCTCGTCGATCACCGGCTCGAGCGCCTCGTAGTCGTACGGCAGAGGCGGGACTTCGAACGCCATCTGGGTCTCCTTTCCCACTCTTTCCGCTTCGGGCTGAGGATATGCTCCGCGCCGCCCGCGAAGAGGAAACAAGGAGAGACATGGCGCTCGTCTATCGGTCCGAGGAGATCAGTCCGCGCGAGCTGAAGCCAGCGCTGTACGAGCTTCGACGGCATCTCGCGCGAGACCGTCGAGGCGCACTACAGGCTCTACCAGGGGTACGTCGCCAAGCGGAACGAGATCCTCGGCAAGGCTCGCCGACGTCGACCTCGCGGGCGCGAACCAGGTCTACTCGGAGCTGCGCGCGCTCAAGGTCGACTCTGACCTTCGCGATCGGCGGGATCAAGAACCACGAGATCTACTTCGAGCACCTCGGCGGCGACGGCGGCGATCCCGACGGCCTCTTCGGCGACCTGGTCAAGCGCGACTTCGGCTCGGTCGAGGCGTGGCGGCCGACCTGAAGGCGACCGGCATGGCCGGCCGCGGCTGGGCCTGGACGGCGTACGACTGGGACGAGGGCCGGCTCTTCAACTACATCGGCGACGCGCAGAACACCTTCCCGGTCTGGAACGCGACGCCGCTCGTCGCGCTCGACGTCTACGAGCACGCCTACTTCATCGACTTCGCCACCGACCGCGGCGCCTACATCGACGCGTTCTTCGACAACCTCGACTGCGACGTCGTCAACGACTGGACGTCGCGGTACCAGACTACCGAAAGTCGGCAGTACCCTGGGCGCCGTGACAGCGGCGCTCATCATCCTCGGCGGGTACCTCGCTGGGCTCGTGCCCCTTGGGCTACTGGCTCGTGCGCCTCTTCAAGCACGAGGACATCCGCAAGGTCGGCTCGCGGCAACATCGGCGCGACGAACGTCTGGCGCACGTACGGCCGCTGGCTCGGCGTGCCGGTCGTCGTGCTCGACATCGCTGAAGGGCTTCGTGCCGGCGTTCGCTCGGGCATGCTGCTCGTCTCGCCGCACACTGTCGGCATCTGCGCCGGCGCGGCGGCGATGCTCGGCCACTGGCGGCCGCTCTTCCTGCGCTTCGCGAAGGGCGGGAAGATGGTCGCGACCTGCGGCGGCGTCTTCTTCGGGGTCGCGCTCTGGGTGGCGCTCACCGCCGGGCGTCGTCTGGCTGGTCGTCTTCCTGCTCGACCCGCTACGCGTCGGTGGCGTCGATCGTCGACCGGCGATCGCGCTGCCGGTGCTCGCCGCGCGTCTCGGCGACCCGGTCTCGGTGATCCTCTTCGGCGCGCGGCCGGCGTCGCGGCGATCGTGCTCCTGCACCGGGCGAACCTGCGCCGCCTGCGCGCCGGCGACCGAGACCGCTTCCACTTCCGGCGACCGGCCAGTGCGTGAGGCGCGTCCTCGTCGCTCGCGATCGCCGCTGGCGATCGCCGCTCTGGCTCGCGCCCGGGCTCGCTCGCCGCCGGCGTGGTGCGGGACCGGCGAGTCGGCGGAGCGACCGCGCCCGACGCCGTCGCCGGGCGCGCAGGTGCACGTCGATCGTCGCGACCCCGCGCGACGCAGCCGGATCGCTTCGCGGCCGGTGGCGAACGCAGCTCGTCGACGACGTGACCGAGATCGACGGCTGGTGGCGAGGCCAGGATCCGACCCGGACGCCGCGCTTCGACCTCTAGCCCGTTCCCAACTGCGCGCCGGGCCTGGGCCAGCTCGACATCTCGTACGTCACGCCTGCCGGCGACCGGCGGCCGATCTGCGATCGCTCGACGTCCGCTACCAGCGCGATCACGGTCGAGCTGCGGGCGCGGTTCTCGTCCACGGTTCAAGAAGTACCTCGTCTACTACGACGGGCCCGTCGACGACAGGACGAGGCCGTCTGCGGCCAGGCCGGCGGGGACTTCCGCAGCGGTCCGGACTTCGCCGTCTGTTCCTGCAGGCCGACTGCGGCACGTCGGCGTCCCGAGCGACGGTGATCGCAGGCGCACGAGTTCCTCCACGCCCTCGGCGCGCTGCCGCGCCGGCTGACGCCGCATGCGTGTCCGCGCGACCCCGGCCATCCCTGCGACTCGCCGACGCGACATCCTCTATCCGCAGGTCGCCGGCGGCGTGCACGCTTGCAGCCGCTCGTGCTCGACTTCGACCACGACGACTACTACGGCGCACTCGCGGGTCGTGGCCGGACATCCAGGACTCGCTCTGGCTCCTGCGCCGTCGACGTACCCAGGTGCCGCTGACCGTCACCGTCAACGGCGCGGGCCGCGTCGACGAGCGACGCTGCCCGGGCGTCTCGTGCACGGCCGCCTGCACGACGCAGCTGGGACGCCGGCTCGATCGTGAGCCTCTCCGCGACGCCTGCGGCCGGGCTCAGCGGTTCGTCGCGGGCTGGAGCGGCGGGCCCTGCGCGGGCCGCGGCGACTGTTCGCTGACGCTCGACGCGCCGACGACCGTGACGGCGCGTGTTCGTCCCGGACGTCTGCGAAGCTGCAGGTCAAGGTCGTCGGCACGGGCAAGGTCTTCGGCGGCGGGATCTCGTGCCCGTCCCGGTGCTCCGCGATCGTCCCGGCCGGGAACGGTCGTGACGCTGCGCGCGGTGCCCGCGAAGGGCTGGCGCTTCGTGCGCTGGGGCGGCCCGTGCACGACGAGCCAGGTGCGCTGCGCCATGCCGGTGAACGCCGCGACGACCCTACGCGCGCGACTTCGTCCGGACGAAGCGCGCCTAGGTCCTAGCGCAGAAGCCGACGCGAGCCACTCGCGCAGCTCGGTGTGCGCGGCGGCGGACCTCGCCGTCGAGCTCGCGCGCGCAGCTCGCCGACGGTGCCGGAGCGCTCGGCGACGCACGTCGTGCGGTGGATCGTCTCCAGGTTCACCTGGCGCGAGAAGACGAAGTCGGTGTCGTCGAGCTCCGGGTAGCGCGTCGAGCGTCTCCTTGAGCGCGTGCGCGGACCGAGTCCTCGACGAAGCGCGGCTGCAGATGAGCGTGCTCGACGACGAACAGCTCGTCCGGACGCTTCAGCAGCTCGTAGACCGGCGAGCTCATCGAGCGCTCGACGATGCCGACGAGATGCTCCGCGTTGATCGCTGTGCTGCCGTGCCGACGTAGCAGCGTTCCCGCGCCCGCGCTGGTTGTGCGTCGCGAGCGGGACGAGCTCGAGGATGCGCTCGACGTCGTCGCTCGTCGAAGCCGGCCTCGAGCAGGCGCTCGCTCGCGCGCGCCGCGCACGAGGCCCTGCGCGCACGGGCACGCGTTGATGCCCGGTCGCCTCGACGCCGACGACGCGGCGCACCCGGTCAGAGCGACGCGGCGGCGATCCCGATCAGCGTAGACCATCTCCTGGGTGCGGCAGGCCGGTGACCGGAGTCGTGCGCTCGAGCGGGTAGCGGGCGACGATCCGCACCTCGGCGCGCAGCGCGCTGCTGGCGGTCGACGATGTGGCGCGCGATGTGCTCGGCGAGCGTCTCGACGAGGAACGCCTCGCCGATCACGACCTCGTCGATCGCCTCGCCGAGGAGCGCCTCGTCGAACGACTCGGGGAAGCGCGACATGTGCACGCCCTTCTGCTGCGGGGTCGAGGTCGACCGTGCAGGAGATCTCCGCGGCGAAGGTCTTCTCTGGCCCTCGTGCCGATCCGGATCGCCTTCTGGACGCCGGTGACGCCGGCGCGCGTAGAGCGCGAGCGGCACCTCGGGCCTGGCGGCCTGCAGGTCCGCCGACGAGGCGTGGGGCGCGTTTCCTTCATGGTTCAGCCGTCCAGTATGGCCGACGACGACTCCTTCGCCCCGCTCGTCTCGCTCGCCTGCCACGACCTGCGGACGCCGCTCGCGACCGCGTTCGGCTTCGCGCGGACCCTCTCCCGGCTCGGCGGGCTCGACGAGCGCCAGAGGGCGCTACGTCGAGATGATCGAGGCGGCGTCCGAGCAGATGACCGAGCTGCTCGAGCTGGTCGGCCTGCTGGCCCGGATCGAGGCGGGGCGCTGGGAGCCGCAGCTCGCCGAGGCCGACTCGCTGGAGCTGGCGCACAGCGCCGCGGGCGAGAAGATTCGCGTCACGGGCGAGGGCGGGCCGGTGACGGTGGACGCCGAGGCGGCCGTCGTCGCGCTGCGCGGGCTCACCGACGCGGCGCTGCGCCACGGCGGGCTCGAGGAGCTGTCGGTGCAGGTGACCGGGACGGATCTGACGCTCTCACCGGTCGGCGAAGCTGTCCGGCCGATCGTCCTCGGCGAGGAGCTGCGGGATCTCGGCGCCGCCGCGGGCCGGCGGATCGTCGAGGCGCTCGGCGGCTCGGTCGCCGTCGACGGTGACGCGGTGGTCGTCTCGCTGCCCGGCTGACCGGCGACGGACGTGACCGCAGAGACGCCTGTGGGAAAGCCGAAGGTCATCCGGCCGGGGTGAGGCGCTCTCCGCTCGGCGTCGATAGCGTCGGCGCAAACCGACCACGTGGGGGAGCCCGTCATGAGCAAGCCGTTCAAGGGCACGATCAACGTCGACATCCGCGACTCGGAGCCGGACTGGTCGCCGTTCGAGCCGCCGAAGGCGCCGGACGGCGCGCCCAACGTCCTGTACATCGTCCTCGACGACGTCGGCTTCTCGGCGATGAGCTGCTACGGCGGGCCGATCGAGACGCCGAACATCGACCGGATCGTCGCCGCGGGCGTCCGCTACACGCAGTTCCACACGACGGCGCTCTGCTCGCCGACGCGCTCGTGCCTGCTCACGGGCCGGAACCACACGCGCAACAGCATGGCCTGCATCACCGAGGCCGCGATCGGCTTCCCGAACGCGAGCGGCACGATCCCGCCCGAGAACGGGATGCTCTCGGAGATCCTCGGCGAGCTCGGCTGGAACACCTACATGGTCGGCAAGTGGCACCTCTGCCCGACCGACGAGATGAACCTCGCCTCGACGCGGCGCAACTGGCCGACGCGGCCGCGGCTTCGAGCGCTGGTACGGGTTCCTCGGCGCCGAGACGAACCAGTGGTACCCCGACCTGGTCTACGACAACCACCCCGTCGACCAGCCGAAGCACCCCGGAGGAGGGCTACCACCTCACCGACGACATCACCGACAAGGCGCTCGAGTTCATCCGCGACGCCAAGGCGGTCGCGCCCGAGAAGCCCTTCTTCCTCTACTACGCGCCCGGCGCCTGCCACGCACCCCACCACGCGCCGAAGGAGTGGATCGACAAGTTCAAGGGCCGGTTCGACATGGGCTACGAGGCGATCCGCGAGCAGACGCTCGCCAACCAGAAGAAGCTCGGCATCGTGCCCGCCGACACCGAGCTGCCGCCGATCAACCCGATCGGCGACCGAGACGCGCACGGGGCCGGACGGAAAGCCGTTCCCGATGCTCGACGTCACGCGCCCCTGGGATTCGCTGAACGACGACGAGAAGAAGCTCTTCTCCCGCATGGCCGAGGTGTACGCGGGGTTCCTCGCGCACGCCGACCACCACATCGGGCGCCTGCTCGACTACCTCGAGGAGAACGACCTGCTCGAGAACACGATCGATCGTCGTCGTCTCCGACAACGGCGCCAGCGGCGAGGGCGGGCCCGAACGGCTCCGTGAACGAGATGAAGTTCGCCAACGGCGTCCCCGACGACCTGGCCCAGAACCTGGCGATGATCGACGAGCTCGGCGGCACGAAGACCTACAACCACTACCCGAACGGCTGGGCGATGGCGTTCAACACGCCGTTCAAGATGTGGAAGCGCTACGAGTTCAACGGCGGAACCTGCGACCCGTGCATCATCTCGTGGCCGGCCGGGACGAAGGCCCGCGGCGAGATCCGCGACCAGTACCACCACGCGATCGACCTCGTGCCGACGATCCTCGACGTCCTCGGCGTCGAGCCGCCGGAGACGATCAAGGGGCACACGCAGTCGCCGATCGACGGCGTCAGCATGCGCGAGAGCCTCGACGACGCGTCGGCCGCGTCGACGAGGAAGACGCAGTTCTACGCGATGCTCGGCTCCCGCTCGATCTGGCACGAAGGCTGGAAGGCGGTGACGACGCATCCGACCGTCGCGGGCTGGGGCAACTTCAACGACGACGAGTGGGAGCTCTACCACACCGACGTCGACCGCTCGGAGGTCAACAACCTCGCCGCCGAGCAGCCGGACAAGCTCAGGGAGCTCGTCAACATCTGGTTCTCGGAGGCCGGCGCCAACGGCGCGTTCCCGCTCGACGACCGCTCCCCGGTCGAGATCCTCGGAACGCCCCGCCCGCAGCTGACCGCTCCTCGCGACCGGTACGTGTACTTCCCGGACACGGCGCCGGTCAGCGAGTGGCAGGCCGTCAACACGCAGGAACCGCTCGTTCGTGATCGGCGCGCTCGTCGACATCCCGGCCCCCGGGGCCGAGGGCGTGCTCTTCGCGATCGGGTCTCGCTTCGGCGGCCACGCGCTCTACGTCAAGGACAACCGCCTCCACTACGTCAACAACTTCGTCGGCGCCGAGGAGCAGATGGTCGTCGGCACCGAGGACATTCCGACCGGCGAGAACCTGATCCTCTCGGCCTCGTTCGAGAAGGAAGGGATGGAGCCGACGTGCGCCACCGGGACGCTGTCCCTCTACCACGGGGACACCAAGGTCGGCGAGGGCAAGATCAAGACCCAGCTCGGGGCGTTCTCGATCGCCGGCTCGGGGCTCTACGTCGGACGGCACAGCGGCGAGCCGGTGACCGACGACTACCCGGGCGAGCCTCCGTACGCCTTCACCGGCGGGACGATCAACCGGGTCGCGGTCGACGTCAGCGGCGAGCCGTACGTCGACCTCGAGCGCCAGGCCGAGATGCTGATCCGGTCGCAGTAGGAGGACGGGATGAGCGAACACCTGGCCTCCTGGCACGACACGGCGACACGCGAGGCGATCGTCGACTTCGTCGATCGCGTGACGACGGAGGGCGGGCCGGATTACGTCCCGCCCGCCGAGCGGGTCGCCGTCTTCGACAACGACGGCACGCTCTGGTGCGAGAAGCCGATGCCGATCGAGCTCGGCTTCATCCTCATGCGGCTCGCGGAGATGGCGGAGACCGACGAGTCCCTGCGCGGGCGCCAGCCGTGGCAGGCCGCCTACGAGAAGGACTACGGCTGGCTCGGCGAGGCGATCACGAAGCACTACCACGGCGACGACGCGGATGTGAAGCTGCTGCATGGGCGGCATCCTCCAGGCCTTCGCCGGGCAGACGCGTCGAGGAGTACTCGGCCGCCGCCGACGCGTTCCTGCGCGGCGGAAAGCATCCGACGCTCGGCCGGGGCTTCAGCGAGTGCGGCTACGTGCCCGATGATCGAGCTCCTGCGCTATCTCGAGGCCAACGGGTTCACGAACTACATCGCCTCGGGCGGCGACCGCGACTTCATGCGGCCGGTCACGGGCGACATCTACGGCATCCCCTCCGAGCGCGTGATCGGCAGCTCGAACGCGCTCGTCTACGCCGACGACGAGCACGGCGGCAGCGTCTCCTACGCAGGCGACGATGGATGTCTTCGACGACGGCCCGGTGAAGCCGGTGCGGATCTGGAGCCGGATCGGGCAGCGCCCGATCCTCGCCGGCGGCAATTCGAACGGCGACATCCCGATGCTCCGCTACGCCGGCGGGAAGGATCGCCCGGCGCTCCGGCTGCTCCTGCTCCACGACGACGGCGAGCGCGAGTTCGCGTACACGGCGGGGGCCGAGACGTCGCTCGAGCTGGCCGAGGAGCACGGATGGACGGTCGTCAGCGTCAAGAACGACTGGGCGACCGTCTTCGCCGATGCTCCAACCGGCATAGGGCTAGGACGGCCCGGTCAGCTGCGCGGCGCCGCCCGTCTCGAGCGCGCCCTCGGTCGTCTCGATCGGCGGGACGCCGCGGCGGCGGCGCAGCTCCAGCCCGGCGGTGATCAGCATCGCCGCGACCGCGAGCGCGATCGTCCAGTGGCCGAGGCTGACCGCGGTCTCGCGGGCGTTCGCCTCCCACTGTCCCTTGACGAGCGAGCTCGAGGTGCTCGAGTCCGGGATCATGTCCGCCCCGAACGGGAACCGCTCCGTGTGGTGGCGCTCCCAGAGGGCGAGCCGGTGCGTGACGGCGAGCGAATCGACGATCGCCCCGGCGGCCGCGACGTAGATGCCGTAGGGCAGCCGCGAGGCGATCGCGCCCCACGCCACCAGCAGAAGCGGCGGCACCAGCGCCAGCAGCCAGATCTCCGCCTCCATCGAGGCGACCGGCGGGTGCATCGTGCGGAAGAGGCGCCCGTCGCGGATCCACTCGTAGACGTGCGCCTTCTCGACCGCGAGCGAGGCCGCCATCAACGAGGCGAAGAAGAGCGGCACGGCGAGGAACGCGGCCAGCCCGAGCGGCGCGCGGGTGCGTGGCGTCACAGCCGCCCTGCCTCGATCACGCGGGCGAGGAACTCGCGCGTGCGCGCCTGCTCGGGCGCGCTGAAGATCCGCTCCGGGTCGCCCTCCTCGGCGATCACGCCGGCGTCGAGGAAGCACACGCGATCGGCGACCTCGCGCGCGAACGACATCTCGTGCGTGGCGATGATCATCGTCATGCCGAAGTCGGCCAGCTCGCGGACGAGGTTCAGCACCTCCGAGACGAGCTGCGGGTCGAGCGCGGACGTGATCTCGTCGAGCAGCATCAGCTTCGGCCCCATCGCGAGCGCCCGCGCGATCGCGACGCGCTGCTGCTGGCCGCCCGAGAGCCGGTCGGGGTACTCGTCGGCCTTGTCGGCGAGACCGATCCGCCGGAGCAGGTCGACCGCCTGGCCGCGCGCGTCGCGGGCGGACAGGCCGAGCGCCTTCTTCGGTGCGAGCGTCACGTTCTCGAGCACCGTCATGTGCGGGAAGAGGTTGTAGGCCTGGAAGACGATGCCGATCTTCCGGCGCAGCGCATTGACGTCGACTCTGCCGTTCGTCAGGTCCTGGCCGTCGACGGCGATCCGTCCGGAGTCGACGCGCTCCAACAGGTTGACGCAGCGGAGGAGCGTCGACTTCCCGGAGCCGGACGCGCCGATCAGGCAGACGACCTGGTGCTCGTCGACCGCCAGCGAGACGCCGTTCAGGACCTGCAGGTCGCCGAAGCACTTCGAGACGTCGTCGACCTCGACGAAGCTCATTGCGCGTGCCTCACTGTGCATGCCTCACTGTGCGTGCCTCACTGCCCCGTCTCACAGCGCGGCCGCGCGCTCGCGCTGCTCGCGCTGCGAGATCAGGTGGTCGGTGAAACGGGCGAGCGGGATCGTCAGGAGGATGAAGAACACCGCGGCGACGACGTAGGAGGTGAAGTTGAAGTACGTCTGCGAGTAGTTCTGCGCCTGCTGCGCCGCCTCGGCGACGCCGATCACGAGCACGAGCGCCGTGTCCTTCTGGAGTCCGACGAAGTCGTTCAGGAGCGGCGGGATCACGCGGCGCACCGCCTGCGGGATGACGACGTGGCGCATCGCCTGCCAGTAGTTGAGCCCGAGCGAGCGCGCCGCCATCCGCTGGCTCGGGTGCACCGACTCGATCCCGGCGCGGTAGACCTCGGTCACGTACGCGGTGTAGACGAGGGTCAGCGCCATGACGCCGTAGAAGAAGTTCGAGCGGCTGGAGATCCAGGGCGCCTGGAGCGCCGGCAGGCCGAAGCCGACGAGCAGCGCGACGAGGATCAGCGGCGTGCCGCGGAAGACGTCCGTGTAGACGATCGCCAGGGCGCGGAGCGGCTTGGCTCCGCGCCCCGGCAGTCCGCGGACGACTGCCAGCCCGAGCGCCAGCACGAGCACCAGCGCCTCGGAGACCAGCATCAGCTTGATGTTCACCTGGAAGCCCGCCCACACGTCCGGCAGCGCGAGCCGGAAGTCGTGCGGGTTGAAGAACTTCTGGAGAACGTCGTGCATGCGTTACTTCAGGGTCGGCACCTTCGAGAAGTCGATCGCGAACCACTTCTTCTGCAGCTTCGAGATCGTCCCGTTCTCCCACAGGCCCTTGATCGCCGTGTTGACCATCGGCGTCAGCTTCGAGCCCTTCTGGAGGACGGCTCCGTACTGCTCCTTGGTCACGATCTGGCCGGCGACCGAGCCGTACGAGCCGGGGCGGGCCTTCTTCTCCGACGCGACGATCGGCGTGTCGAGCACGAGCGCCTCGCAGCGGTTGACCTGAACCGCGGTGAACGCCGCCGACGTCGACTGGTAGACGAGCGGCGCCTTGGACGGGTGCAGCTTCTGCTTGATCCAGTCGAGGCCGGTCGTGGTCGCCTGGGCGCACGTCTGCAGCTTCTTCATGTCGGCGATCGAATGCGGGACGGCGGCCTTCTTCGAGAGCAGCACGCCCTGGTTCGCGTTGAAGTAGGACGTGGTGAAGTCGACGGTCTTCTTCCGCTGCGCGGTGATCGTCGCCTCCTGGAAGGAGATGTCGAACTTCTTCGTCCCGGGCGCGAAGAGGCTGTTCCAGGGCGAATAGATGTAGTCGATCTTGGCGAGGCCGAGCTGCTTCGCAATCGCCTTCGAGAGGTCGACCTCGTAGCCCTTCGGGTTGATGATCTTCGAGCCGCGCACCGAGCCTGCGGCGAAGTTGACCGCCGAGTCGCCGAATGCCACCGTCAGGGTGCCGGGGCTCAGTGTCGGCGCGGCGGCGGGCCGTGCCTGCGCGGCCACCGCGGCGACGAGGGATGCCAGCGCAAGCAGCGTGGCGAGACGCTTCACGAGGAGTCCTCCTATGGTTGGAAAACGAGGGGCTTTGAGACTACCCCTCGGGGGTGAGCCGATCCAGCATCCACGTCTGGAAGGCATGGATCAGGCCCTCGCTCGAGAGGAGGAGCCGGCCGTGGTCGACGAGCCCGGAGCGCATGCCCCTGTGCACCGACTCGACGAGGGCCGTGTCCTCGCGGCCGACCTGGTCGTCGAAGGCGAAGAACTCCTCCAGCCAGGCCGGGTCGGCGTCGGGCGCGAAGAAGTAGTCGAGGTAGCGGCGCGTTCGATCGGGGCCGGCCGGGAGGATCGGGCCGATCGAGAGGTTCGGCAGGCCGGGGAAGACGTTGATGCCGGTGTTCGGCCAGATCAGGTGGAACTGGCCGCGGGCGCCGCCCTCGCGGGCGACGCAGTGCTGTGCGCCGAAGGTCGGGTAGGCATCGAGCAGGTAGCTGTCCGGGTCGACGTCGACCGCGGCGCTGAACCCGGGGTGCGCGGTCGGGCAGTGGTAGCACTCGAGGAAGTTCTCGACGGCGATCTTCCAGTTCGCGTTCAGGTCGTAGGCGACCCGCGAATGGAACCGGAGCTGCGAGAGGTCGATGTCTCGCGCCAGGAGCTCCGGGAGGAGTCCCAGCGTCTCGGCGAGCGGGGCGGCGTCGGGGTCCGGGTTGACGAAGAGGAAGGAGCCCCACGTGTCGGCGCTCGCGGGGACGAGGGACCACTCGGCCGGGTCGAAGCCCGGCTCCCGCTCCGAGCGCGGCGCCTGCCGGAGCGACCCGTCGAGGTCGTACGTCCAGGCGTGGTAGCCGCACTGGATCGTCTGACGTCGGCCGCAACCCTCGACGAGCGTCGAGCCGCGGTGGCGGCAGACGTTCAGGAAGGCGCGCAGCTCACCGTCGCGGTCGCGCACCACGAGGACAGGCACGTCGCCGCAGTCGGTCGCGAGGAAGGCGCCCGGCTCGGCCACCTGCTCGGCACGGCCGCCGTACTGCCACGTTCGCGCGAAGATCCGCTCCTGCTCGCGGCGCAGCACCTCCGGGTCGGAGTACCAGCGGAACGGGAGCGTCCTGCCGTCGTCGATCGCAGCCATGACCTGACTCTAGAGACTGAAGCGGTAGACGTTCGTCTCGCGCTGCGCGAAGCCGACGCGCCGGTAGAGGCGGTTCGCCGCCTCGCGCGAGGGGTTCGACGAGAGCTCGACGTGGACCGCCTGCGCGTCCGCGGCGAGGCGGAGCGCCTCGCGGGTCAGCGCCTCGCCGACGCCCTTGCCTCGCGCCGACCCGTCGACGACGACGTCCTCGATGCGCGACTTGATCCCGGTCGGGAGCCGGTAGACGAGGAGCGTCAGCGCGCCCACGATCGTCTCGCCGTCGCGGGCGACGAGCAGGCTCGTGCCCGGCTGCGCGAGCAGCTCGGCCAGCTCGAGCGATCCGGGCGGCTCGGCGGTGCGCGAGAGCTGCGGCAGCAGCCGCCCCAGGGCCGCGACGAGCTCCTCGCTCGGCTCGGCGGCACGCTCGATCTCGATCACCGCAGCAGCCTCGACAGGCGCCGGTCCTTGAGCACCCGCCCCTCGGTCTGGCACTGCGGGCAGTAGTAGATCGTGTGCTCCTCGAAGTCGACCTGCGCGAGCGGCGTGCCGCAGACGTGGCACGGCTCGCCGAGGTGGCGGTGGACGCGGTACGTCTTCGCGTCGCTCGCGCCGCGCTCGCGGAGCTCGAGGCCTCTCGCCAGCTCGGACTGCATGGCCTCGTGCAGGCGCTCCACCTCCTCGTCGGAGAGCTGGGTCGTCAGCGCGTACGGCGAGAGCCCGGCCGCGTGCAGGATCTCGTTCGCCCACGCGCGGCCGATCCCGGCGACGAGCCGCTGGTCGCGCAGCGCTGCATGGAGCCGCCGCGAGTCGGAGCGCGAGGATCTCGCCCAGCTGCTCCGCCGTCACCTGATCCGCCTCGGGCCCGAGGTGCGCCAGCTCGGCCTCGACCGCGTCCGGCCGCAGCAGCCAGACGCCGGCGCGCTTCTTCGAGCCGGCCTCGGTCAGCACGAGCTCGGCGCCGTCGGCGAAGCGGAGCCGGAAGGCCGGCGACTTCGGCCCCTTCTCGCCCGGCCGGAGGTACTTGAGCCGCCCCGCTGTCATCAGGTGCACCAGCAGGACGAGCTGCTCGTCGTCGGTCGGGAAGAGCAGCCGCTTGCCGCGTCGCTCGCGCCCCGGCGAGCGCCTCGCCCTCGAGCGAGCGCAGCGGCGGGTCGAAGGTCTTGAGCGTCGCGACGTGCGCGGGCCCGGCCTTCTCGATCGGGGACGCGCGGACGGGGTCGTCGAGGGCGCGGCGCCACGCCTCCATCTCGGGCAGCTCGGGCACGAGAATGAGCGTATCCGCACACTCGTGGCTCCCGGCGGGCTCTGGCGACAGCATCCATCGTCTGGCGGCGCTGCGTCCTCGAGCCGCTCGAGGCGAGGAGGCGGAGGACCGCCGAGTAGCCTCTCCGGGCATGGAGGCGCTCGGCATGGAAGCACTCAGCATGGAAGCACTCAGCGTGGTGGTGACCCGGGGCGGCGTCACGGAAGCCGTGCACCGTGTGCACGCCGTCGCGACGGACGGCCGCGCGTTCGGCGACGCCGCGCTCGTCTGCTTCCTCCGCTCGTCGGCGAAGCCGATCCAGGCGATCCCGCTCGTCGAGGCCTACGACGACCTCGCCGACGAGGAGATCGCGATCGCCTGCGCGTCGCACCAGGCCGAGCCGGCGCAGCTCGACGCGGTGCGGATGCTGCTCGCCCGGGCGGGCGCCACGCCGGACGACCTCGAGAACGGCCTCCAGGAGGGCCGCCCCGAGGGCAGGCTCGGGCACAACTGCTCCGGCAAGCACGCCGGCATGCTCGCCGCCTGCCGCGCGAACGGCTGGCCGCTTCCAGGGGTACCGCCTGCCGGAGCACCCGCTCCAGCGGCGCATTCGCGAGCCTGATCGGGGCGACGAGGGCACGGCGGTCGACGGCTGCGGCGTGCCGACGTTCGCGCTGCCGCTCGCCGCGACGGCGCGCGCTCCTGACGCGGACGCCCGACCGGATCGCGGCCGCGATGCGCGCTCGGCCGGAGCTCGTCGGCGGCCGCGACGCGGACGACACCGACCTGATGCGCGCGCTGCCGGGCTGGATCGCGAAGCGCGGCGCCGAGGGGCTCTTCTGCGCGGCGCGGGCCGACGGCCGCGGCCTCGCGCTCAAGGTGGAGGACGGCTCCTCGCGGGCGATCCGCCCCGCGCTCGGCCTCCTGCTCGGGATCGAGGCGTTCGAGGACGTGCCCGTGCACGAACAGCCGCGGCGAGATCGTGAGCGCTCGAGATGGCCGATGGCGGAATGAAGGTCCACGTCATCTCCGACATGGAGGGCGTCTCCGGCATCGTCCGCTGGCAGCAGACGACCGGCGGGCACGCGATGTACGAGGAGGGTCGCCGCCTCTACACCGGAGGAGATCAACGCGGCCGTGCGCGGCGCCAAGGCGGCGGGCGCGACGGAGATCGTGGTCATGGACTGCCACGGCGCCGGCGAGGGGTGGAGCTTCAACTCGATGGCGCCCGAGCTGCTCGACCCGGATTGCGAGTGGGTCGTCCAGGACGAGTGGACGGAGTACACCGAGTTCCTCGAGCAGGGCTGCGACGCCGCCCTCTTCGTCGGCATGCACGCCATGGCGGGCACGGGTGACGGCGTCCTCAACCACACCGTCTCGGGTCAGGCCTGGCAGAACCTCTGGTTCAACGGCACGCTCGTCGGCGAGACGGGGATCATGGCCGCGCTCTGCGGCACGTGGGGCTGTCCCGTCCTGATGGTGACCGGCGACCGCGCCGTCTGCCGGGAGGCGGAGCAGCTGCTCGGCGACGGCCTCGTCGACGGTGCCGGTGAAGCAGGGTCTCGGCACGTTCAGCGCGCGCATGATCCCGCCGCCGCGGGCGCGGCAGCTGATCGAGGACGGTGCGAAGCAGGCACTGGCGGACTCTGAAGCGGGTCGGGCCGTACGACCCCGGCCGACCGACCGAGATCAAGGTCGAGTTCAAATCGCCGGACCGGATGCAGGAGTACGCGAACCGAAAGGGTGTCGAGATCCTCGACGCACGCACCATCGTCGCCCGCGCCGACGACTGGTGGACCGCCTGGAGCGGGTTCTTCTACTAGCGACCGACGGGCACGGCGGCACCGCCACGTACACCTTCAAAGGCTGAGGCGGCCACGTAGAAGGGGCGATCATGCCGGCCCTGAAAGAGCGACAGAAGTCAAGAACCTGTTGTACACGGGACGACGCTCAGGACGACGACGGTCGCCTGGGCTGAATTCCGAATCCTGCGCCCTATGACGTCTTGCCGGCGATTGGCCCCCAGCGGGCCGGTCGCCGGCGTGACGCCTGATTTGCGACGCTCTGCCTGCTCACACGCAGCTCGCAGCAGCCTTCAGCGCCCCGAGTTTTCACACAAACCTCCAGGAGGCCGCAAGCGTTCGCGGCGCGCGGCGTCTGAACGAGGATGAAGCGCTTCGCCCCGCTCCTGCCGCTGCTGGCTCTCGCCGCCGTGACGGCGTCGGCGTCCGCGTCCTCGACGGCGCTGCCGCCGCTGCCGAAGAGCTGGCCGAAGACGTTGCAGATCGGCCTCTCCGACGGGCCCGGAGGCGCCGCGTCGCTGCGCCGCTCGGCGCCGTTCGGGCTCCGCTACCAGTACCTCGCCGGCGGCGTCAACACCGGCCAGGGCTGGGCGACCTGGAACCCGGACGGCAGCTTCGCGTCCATGTACGTCCGCGACTCCTGGGCGCACGGGACGATCCCGGTCCTCACGTACTACATGCTGCTCCAGTCGAAGCCGCAGCTCGGCGACGAGGCGAAGACCGATCTCGGGCACCTCCGCGATCCCGAGGTGATGCAGTCGTACTGGGCGGACGTGCGCCTGCTGCTGCAGCGCGTGCGCGGCGCCAAGCCGGTCGTCGTCCACGTCGAGCCCGACCTCTGGGGCTACCTCGAGCAGGCGAACGCGACGGCGCTCGCGTCCTCGTTCGCGCGGCAGTGGCTCGCGCTGCGCGACGAGCTCGCGCCCAACGCGCTGCTGGCGTACCACATGAGCGGCTGGGGGACGAGGCACGACATCGTCTACGAGGATCCGCCGGACGCGACCGTGCGCGCCTACGCGTCCCAGTCGGCCGCGTTCTACCGCTCATTGGGCGCGCGGTTCGACCTCGCGTTCGAGGACTTCTCCGATCGCGATGCAGGCTTCTACGCGAAGATCCAGGGGAACCCGAAGACGTGGTTCGCGCCCGCCGACTTCCGCCGGCACGTGCTCTACGCGCAGACGTTCGTCCGGCTCGCGAAGGTGCGCCTCGCCGCGTGGCAGATCCCGCTCGGCAACACCCGGATGCGGGCGATGGACAACACGTGGGGCCATTTCCAGGACAACCGTGTCGAGTGGCTGCTGGACGACGCCACGCGCGCCCACCTGCGCGCCTATGCGAACGCAGGTGTGGTCGCCTTCCTCTTCGGCGGCGGCGCCGACGGGACGACGTGCGCCTGCGACGGCCGGAAGGACGGCGTCACGAACCCGGAGCCGATCAACGGCAACGCGCGCGCCTCGCTGACGGCGGACGACGACGGCGGCTTCTTCCGAGAGCGCGTCCGGGCCTACTACCGGCGCGGCGCGCTTCGCCTCCCGTAGCATCCGGCGGTGCTCGTCGCCACCCTCGGAGACTCGATCACGGAGGGGTCGCCCGGCTACGACTCGCGCCGCGGGGGCATCGAGGAGAGCCAGTGGCAGCACTGGGCGCAGCAGCTCCTCGACGGCGTCGAGTTCCGGAACTGCGGCATCTACGGGCAGCGGACGGACGAGATCCTCGCGCGGCTCGAGGAGTGCGCCGCCGGCGCCGACGTGCTCGTCGTCCAGGGCGGCATCAACGACATCGCGCAGGGGCGAGAGCTGGAGACCGCCGCGGAGAACCTCCGCGCGATGGTCCGTCGCGGCAAGGAGCTCGGCCTGCGCGTCCTGCTCGTCGAGGTGCTGCCGTGGAACAACGGCTGGCCGGAGGCGGCGCCGGCGATCCACCGGCTCAACACGCTGATCCGCGTGATCGGCGACGAGGAGCGTGTGCCGGTGATCCACTTCCACGACGTGCTCGAGGATCCCGAGCGGCCGGGCCGCATGCGGGAGGAGTGGACCGCCGACGGCGACCATCCGTCCGTGGACGGGTACCGTCTGCTCGGCGAGCTCGTCGCCGAGGCTCTGAGCCGCGCCGGCCCGCTAGCTAGCGCGCCCGCAAAGACCCGTCAGCGGCGAACGGTGAACCGCCGCAACGCGACGGACGCTGCGGTTCCCGGCGCGGTCGACCGCGACCATCCGTACGCCGTGGCGGCCGAGCTTCGGGCGCGGCATCTGGACGTGGTCGCCGAGGCGGAAGTCGGCGTCGATCAGGCGATGGTTGCCGCCGTCGATCCAGAGCTCGTAGTGGTCGACGCCGCTGCCGGCGTCGCGCGAGCCCTCCCAGTCGACCTCGAGCCACCGCGACGTCGCGCGGACGAGCCGTTGCGGAGAGGTGATCCGGGGCGGAGCCGGCTTCTGCGTGTCCGTCCAGCGGAAGTCGACGACGACGTGCGTGCCCTCGTGCCGGAGGACGGTGGCGCGGAAGGCGCCGGGCTCGCTGATCGTGTCCCCGGGCAGGTAGGCGTCTGCCGACGTGCGTGAGTTCGGCAGCAGGACGTCGGGGCCGGAGTAGGGTGACGAGAAGTTGAGCCCGAGCCCGTAGGCGTTCGGCCCCGCGTGGACGAAGACGCCGTTCACCGCGGGGTCGCCGGCGATCTTCGCGTCCTCGAGGAGCGGCTCCCGGTGATCGAGCCAGTACTCGTTCGTCCCGGTGCGAATCACGAGCGCCTGCGGGAGATCCGACGGCTGCTCGAGCTGGTCGATCGTGTACGTGCCAGGTGCCGAGACGAACGTGACGTCGGCGTCGGTCAGCCAGCCGACGGTGTACTTCTCGTACGCGTCGAACTGCCCGTCGGCGAGGCCGCCCATGACCGAGTACCTGTCGCCGTACTCGACCGTGCGGCACGCGGAGGTGCGGCACTCCCAGCGGTTCGCGTGGCCGAGGCCGAACGTGTGACCGAGCTCGTGCGCGACCAGCCCGGGCCGGACGTCGCCGATCAGCCAGACCTCGTTTCCCGTCCCGCGTCCGACGTAGTCGCAGGGGACGGTCGGCACGACGTAGATGAACCGGTCGTAGCGGTCGAGCACGTACCCCGCCTTGACCGCCGCGGCGCGCGCGCCCGTCGCGATCTCGGCGCTCTGCAGGCAGGAGACCGCGGCGCCGAACGCCGGCAGCCAGGGTGTCGTGTCGCCGCTGAGCTTCAGCTGTCCGAACGAGCTGTGGTCGAGGAAGTCACGGGCACCCGTGAAGACCGATTCCTGCACGTCGGCCCGGGCCAGCGGCTGCGGGCCCCACGTGGCGAGGATGACGAGGGTGCGTAGCTCGCCGGTGACCGCGGCGGACGGCAACGCGAGCAGCAGCGCCGCCGCGGCGGCGAGGGCGCAGGTCCGCGCGAGCCTCATCGCCGAACGGTAGCGCTCGCCTGCGCGCTACGGCAGCGGGACGTGTGGCGTGGCGACGACGCCGAGCCTGGTCAGGGTCTCTGCGGCCTCGGCGCCGCCGGCCGGGTCGAGGCCCGTGTCGGCCAGCGCCTTCAGGGTCAGCGCGACCTCGTACTCCGCGCCCAGCTCCCGGCCGGCGCGCAGGCTCTCCTCGAAGTGGGGCCGCGCCGCGTCCGGGTCCCGGGCCTGCACGCGGACGTAGCCGGCGAGCCGCTCGAGCAGGACGGTCCCGACGCCTGCCTCGGTGGACTCCTCGAGCGTCTTCGCCACGAGCTCGGACGCCTCCTGGTGTCGGCCCTCGAGCACGAGGCACTCGGCCCGGCGCGCGTTCGTCTCGAGGACGAAGCGCTCCGCGCCCATGGTCTCGAGATCCGCCAGCGCCTCCGCGAAGAGCGACGTGAGCCTCGTCGAAGCGGCCGCTCGCGGCCGCGGCCCGGCCGAGGTTCTTCCTCGCCACCCCCGCGCCGAGCGCGTAGCCGGACGCGGTGTAGACCCGGAGCGCCTCGTGGAGCAGCGCCTCCGCCCGGTCGAGGTGGCCCTGGTCGAGCAGCACCTCGGCGACGTTGTTGGACGAGTTCGTCGCCCGGATCGGGTCGCCCGCGGCCTGCTCCGCCTCGACGCTCTGCTCGTAGTAGGCGAGCGCCTCGTCCCAGCGGCCCGCGAAGTACGAGCCGACGCCGAGGTTGTTGAGCACGATCGCGGAGCCGACGCGGTCGCCGACCTCCTCGTAGATCGGGAGCGCGAGCTCGAACCACCGGCTCTCGCGGCCGCCGAGCTCCCGGTGGGCGGTGTTCAGCACGCGGTAGGCGTGCGCGAGCCCTCGCCGGTCGCCGGCTTCCTCCGCGTGCTCCGCGGCCTGCTCCGACCAGCGGAGGCACTCCTCGAAGCGGCCCTGGCGGAAGAGCACCGTCGCGTACTCGAGCTCCAGCTCGACGCGCTCGGCGCCCCCGTCGGCCCCCGCCTCGTCCAGAGACTCGAGCGCCCGCCGGTGCCACTCGAGCGCCTCGTTGTAGCGGCCGAGCCGCTCGAGCAGGACGCCCTCCTTCCGCAGCAGACGCGCGACTGGGACGATCTGGTCGCCGACGAGCCCTCGCGCGTGACGGTACGCAGCCGCAGCGGCCTCGTAGCGAGCCGCCAGCTCGCACACGTCTCCGAGAGCCTCGGCGATCTCGGCCACTTCGGCCGGCTCGGCCCTCTCCAGCTCGGCGCCGTCCAGCTCGGCAGCCGCCCGCAGCGCGCGGTCGTAGAACTCGGCGGCGTCCACGTTCGCGTAGCGCCCCTGCGCGCGGCGGCCGGCGGCCACCGAGTAGCGCCAGGCCTTCTCCGCCTCGCCGCCCTCGAGGAAGTGCAGCGACAGGAGCCCGGCGGCCTCGTCGGTGCGGTCTCCCGCCCGCCGCTCGAGCGCAGCTCCGACCCGCGCGTGGATCTCGCGCCGGCGGCGGAACGAGAGTCCTTCGTACGCCGCGGCGCGGAAGAGGTCATGGCGAAAGTGGAGGATGTCGTCGTCCCGGCGGCCCACGAACTCGGAGACTCGCTGCCACCGCTCCACATCGCCGACGTCCTCGATCTCGTCCGCGAGGATCTCCCGCATCAGCTCCAGGTCGAAGCGCGCCCCGACGACGGAGGCGTAGCGGAGCAGCAGCCGGTCCTCGTGGTCGAGGGTGTCGATGCGCTCCGTCATCAGACGCTCGACCGTCTCCGGAAGGGCGCCGGTGCGGGTCGCGCGGACGAGCTCGCGGACGAAGAGCGGGTTGCCGCCGGCGCGTGCGATCACCGCCAACAGGGCCTCGTCCGAGAGCGAGAGCCCTTCCGCGGACGCGAGGGCGAGCGCGCTCGCCGCGGTCTCGGGCAGCGGCGAGAGCTCGAGCAGCAGTCCGTTGGAGCCGTCGTCCGCGACGTAGGAGCGGCCGTCCGGCCGCCGCGTCACGCAGACGAGCCACGGGCGCGGCGCGGGACGCGCGACGAGGTGCGCCAGGAGCTCGCTCGACGCGTCGTCCAGCCAGTGCGCGTCCTCGAAGACGAGCAGCGTCGGCATCATCAGCACGCGGGAGAGGAACTGCTCGACGACGTCGTGAAGCCGTCCGCGGCGGTGAGCCGGGTCGATCGCGTCGGCCTCCGGGGTCGCGTCAACGGTCGCGTCGAGCGGGTTCGCGAGCAGCGGCAGCCACGGCAGCTGGTCCGGCATCACCGCCTGCACCCACGCCGTCAGCTGCTCGCCCGCGTCGCGGCTCGACGCGGTGGGGACGATGCCGACGAGCTGCCGGAGAAGCGGCCGGAAGACGAAGTACGGCGCCGCGGTCGCATAGGGCTCGCCGCGCCCGACGAGCTGGGTGAACCCGACCGCGAGCTCCGCCAGCTCCTCGACGAGCCGCGACTTGCCGATGCCGGGCTCGCCGGCGAGCTCGAGCAGGCGGCTCTGGCGGACGCGCGCGGCGTCGACCGCCTCGCGGAGCGTCGCCAGCTCGCGCTCCCGTCCGACGAGCGGCAGCCGCTCGGGCGGGCGCTCCTCGCGCGGGCCGAGGATCGCGCCGACGCTGTGCGCCGTCACCGCGCGCTCCTTGCCCTTGACGAGGAACGGCTGCGCCTCCGCCTCGAAGCTCGTCCGCGAGCGGTCGAGCACGTCGCCGGTCGCGAGGATCTGGCCCGGCCGGGCGCGCCCGGCGAGCCTGGCCGCAAGGTTGACCGTGTCGCCCATCACCGCATACGTGCGCCGCGTCGTCGAGCCGATCTCGCCGGCGAAGACGTTGCCGCGGTTGACGCCCGCGCGGAGCGTCAGGCCGCAGTCGCCGTCGATCACCTGGCGGAGGGCCCGGAGCATCCGCTCCTCGTCGCCGCCGGGGGTCGCCGGCGCGCCGGCGGTGAGGTAGAGCTTGCCGCCGTCGACGTCGATGTCCGACTCGAGCCACGTGATCCCGAGCGCGTCGGCCGCGGAGCCGGCGAGCTCGGCGAGCCGGGCGATACGCGCGCCGAGCTCGTCGAGCCCGTGGCTGCGCAGGACCTGGCCGACACCGGTGAACTTGACGAACGCGACCGCCGCCTGGCGGTGCTCCGGCTCCGCGTGCTCCGACGAGAGCACCGGCCGGAGCGGGACGGGGACGAGCTGCTCGAGGTCGTCCGTGTCCGCGGTCGCACGCGCCGGGGCCGCGGGGACGTCGATCTCCTCCGCGAAGCCGCGACGGAGCAGAGAGCCGGCGCCTCGTCCGCCGGTCGTCCACTCGCGCCCGATCGCCTCCGCCGTGCCCGCGCTGACGAGGATCTCGTGCGCCGAGGCGTCGTCCTCGAGCTCGATCGTCGCCGTCCCCGCGGGTCCGGCGACGACGAGCTCGCGGTGCGACGAGCCGACGAGGAAGAACTGGCAGGGCCCGGAGTAGATCCCGGTCGCCATGGTCAGCTGGACCGGGCCGACAGAGCTCCGGGTGCGGCCCGTGTCGTCGATCAGGAGTTGCATCTCGTCGGCGGCCGCGCACGCGCGCAGCTCGTGCCCGTTGCCGTCGAAGAGGATCAGCAGCGCGTCGCCGCGGAACTTGAGCACGTCGCCGCCGCGGCGCTCGGCGATCCGGATCAGACCCTCGTAGGCGGCGCCGATCAGGAGGATCAGCTCCTCGGCTCCTGCGCGCCCGCGGGCGGCCAGGCGCTCGGAGAGCGCGGTGAAGCCGGAGAGGTCGACCGAGACGAGCGTGGCGTCGAGCTCGAGCGCCTCCGTGTCCGGACGCTCCAGCTGCCACTCGCGCGCGAGCCGCGCGACGTAGGGATCGAGGTGTCGCGCCGCGGTCGCTCTCATCGCCCCACCGAGTCTTACAGCTTTGCGCACATATGTCGGCTTGAAAATCGTAAAAAAGCGAGTAGGGTCGTTGGTCGGTACTGCGGAAGGGGAGATGGGGAGAGCAGGTAGGAAGCTGCGGGCGGCTCGCCGCTCCAGGTTTGCGGCCCTGATTTTCGTTGCGATCGTGGCCGGCCTCGCCGGCGGCGGCGCCCGGGGAGCGTTCCCGGGCGCGGCCGGGAAGATCGCCTACACGAGCACGCGCCTCGGCGGCGAGCAGATCTTCGTCGCGAGCTCGGACGGCAGCGGGGAGACGCAGCTGACCGGCAGCGTCGGCGCCGAGGGCTCGGTCAACGCGCATCCGGCCTGGTCGCCGGACGGCACGAGGATCGTCTTCGACTCGAACCGTAACGGCGGGCAGGGCCAGGAAGAGATCTACGTCATGAACGCCGACGGCACGGGCCAGACGCGGGTGACGAACAACTCCAGCTCCGACATGTGGCCGGGGTTCTCGCCCAACGGGAAGAAGATCTGCTTCTCCTCGAACCGCAACGGCGACTACGAGATCTTCACCATGAACGCCGACGGCAGCGCACAGAGACAGATCACGGGAAACGACGTGACGGACTCCCGCTGCTCGTGGTCGCCGGCGGGCACCAGGATCGCGTACGAGTCCGCGTCGGACGTCTGGACGGTCCGCGCGGACGGCTTCGCCGCCATGAACCTGACGGAGGCGAACGAGGGGTTCGACGGACGGCCGAGCTGGTCGCCGGACGGCACCCAGATCGTCTTCGACAGCGTGCGGGGCGGCGCGTCGTCGATCTACCGGATGACGGCCGGTGGGGCAGGGCAGACCGACGTGACGGCCGGAACGACCGACATCAACCCGGATCTCTCGCCGGACGACGCGCGGCTCGCCTTCGAGCGCGGCTCGGGCACCCAGCAGGTCTACGTCGGGTCGAGCGACGGCAGCGACGCGAACCAGATCACGCCGGACGAGGGCAGCAACACCGACGCCGCGTGGCAGCCGGTCCGGGGGCCGATCGTCGGCAGCGCGAACTGCGGGATCACCCAGGACCACTCCATCGAAGGGATCACCCCGACCACGATCACCTTCGACAACCAGAGCGGCGTCCCGCTCAAGGTCTACTGGCTGGACTACGACGGGAACCGCGTCTTCTACAACGCGCTGGAGCCCGGACAGAGCTACGACCAGCCCACCTGGCTGACCCACCCCTGGGTCGGGCTGGACAGCGACGGCAGGTGCTACGGCTTCACCGTCTCCGACGACGACAGCAAGACCTATGTGTTCGAGCCGTTCAGCGCCGACGACACGCCCCCGGAGACGACGCTCGTCGGGGTGCCGCCGGAAGGAGCTGTGACGACGTCCAGCCAGGCGAGCTTCGCCTTCGTGAGCAGCGAGCCGGGGTCGACCTTCGAGTGCTCGCTCAACACGGCGGACCCGGCCGACTTCGTCATCTGTCCGCGGAGGAACGGCGTGTACATCGTGGAGCTCGAGCCGGGCGAGCAGACGCTGCGCGCCCGCGCGATCGATCTCGCGGGGAACGTCGACCCCACGCCGGCGATCCGGAAGTGGACGGTTCTCCCGGGGCCGCCCCCGAACGTCACGGGGCAGACCACCATGGCCAGCCGCTCGAGCTCCGGCGCCCAGGGCGACAGCGGATCCAGGTTCCCGTCGGTGAGCGACGACGGGAACGTCGTCGGGTTCGAGTCGGACGCGTCCAACCTGACCCCGGCCGGCAACGCCGGGCACCTGCAGGGGTATGTCCGCGATCGGGCCGGGAGTCGGACCACCCTCGTCAGCCTCGGCGGTCGCGACCCCGTCGGCCCGGCGAACGCGAACTCCGGCTGGGTGCAGGTCTCCGGCAACGGCAACTCGGCTGCGTTCCAGTCGAGCGCGACCAACCTCGCCTGCCACCTGAATGCGTGCCCGACCACCGGAACGCCGTCCCACATCTACGTCCGCGACCTGACGAGCGACGGCCTCGCGATGGCGATCGTCGACGCGCGCACGGTTCCCGGCGGTGACATCCCGCTCGGCGTGATCGGCAACCTCGAGAGCCAGCACCCCGCGATCAGCACGAACGGCCAGTACATCGCGTTCGACAGCGACTCGACGAACCTGGGCGTCGCCGACACCAACGGCGTGCGCGACATCTATCTGCGGAACCTCGACGTGAACAGCGGTCTGCAGCGGGTGAGCGTTGCGGACGGCGTTCCCGGCGCGGAGGCGAACGGTGCCAGCTCGTACCCGGCGATGACCGGAGACGGACGCTACGTCGCGTTCGTCTCGAGCGCGACGAACCTGGTCGCGGCAGACACGAACGGGCACGCGGACGTCTTCGTTCGCGACCTCGAGGCGGGGACGACGCGGCTCGTCAGCGTCGCCAACAACGGCCAGCAGGGGAACGACGACTCGTCCCTCGGTCTGCCGCCGAGCATCAGCGCCGACGGTCGCTACGTCGCGTTCGCGTCGAAGGCGACGAACCTCGGGGACGGCATCACCGTCGGAACCGATCACGTCTACGTCCGCGACCTCGTCGCCGGGACGACCGAGGTCGTCGACGTCAGCAGCACGGGTGCGCGCGCCGACGCGCAGTCGACGGCGCCCAGCCTCAGCGACGACGGGCGCTACGTCACGTTCGAGTCGGCAGCGTCGAACCTGAGCCCGCTCGTCAACGGCAACACGGCGCACATCTATCGCCACGACCTCCAGTCGGGGACGACGAATCTCGTCGACCTCACGCCCGCGGGCCAGCCGGGCGGCGGCTTCGCGCACAACGGCCAGTTCGGGACGGCGCTGAGCGCCGACGGCCGGTACGCGGTCTTCTTCTCGAATGCTGCCGACCTGATCTCCGGCAACGACACGAACGAGAGCGACGACGTCTTCGTCCGCGACTTCAACGCGGCCGCCGTCGTCACGAGCGTAACCGCCAACCTGACCACCGGCTCACCGAGCACCGAGGCGGTGGCGAAGGACCTGCAGATCGCGGACTTCCCGCTCTCCTTGCTCAGCCCGCCCGCCCAGGGGACGCCTGCCGCGGCGGCGCCGATCGACAACTTCCCGATCGACAACTTCCCGATCGACAACTTCCCGATCGACAACTTCCCGATCGACAACTTCCCGATCGACAACTTCCCGATCGACAACTTCCCGATCGACAACTTCCCCATCGACAACTTCTCGTTCGACGCTCCGTCGGTGGCCGCCGCGCTCGACGCCGTTCCGCTCTCGACGATCGGGATCCGCTATCCGGGCGGCTGGCCCGCAGTCGAGAAGGGCTCCCAGTACGACGGCGTGCCGCCGCAGGGCGTCTCGCTCGGGCAGCTCGCACGCGCCAATCCGGCCTCGCCCGCGCTCGACCCCGCCAGCACGACGCCGAAGCTGACGTTCGACCAGCTCGACTTCTCCAGCTCGAAGCTGCGCCATCTCGGCCTCGAGGCGCTCGCCGTCGGGGCGGTTCCGCTGAGCTCGATCAACCCGCTCGGCGGCGGCGACGCGCTCACCGACTGGTGCAGCGCGCTGAACTCGCCGCCGATCAGCTGCACGCCGGCGAACAAGGCGGCGACCATCGGCAACCAGACCGTGCTCGGCGCCGCGCTGACCGGAGCGCCGATCGACAACTTCCCGATCGACAACTTCCCGATCGACAACTTCCCGATCGACAACTTCCCGATCGACAACATGCCGATCGACAACTTCCCGATCGACAACATGCCGCTGTCGGTCTCGCCGATCGACAACTTCCCGATCGACAACTTCAATCTGGCGGCGTCCGGCTTCGGCGCCCTGCGGCTGGTGCCGATGCTCCAGGCGGGCTCGCCGCTCGGCGGCATCGCGGTTGCATCGCTCAGGAACCCGAACGCCGTTCTCACCGCCACGACGGAAGCGACTCTGGGCGCGGCGTTCGCGGCCGGCCACGTCCGGGTGACGGCGACGCTGGCGGACCTCGCAGGCAGTCTCGGCGGCTTCTCGCTCGGCGACCTCCGTTTCTACGGCTCGCCGCCGAAGACCGTGCACGACCTGCTCGCGGGCCTGCCGACCGGCACCGGCTTCACCTTCTCCGACCTGCTGGCGATCTTCATCACGCGGGCCGGGGTGGAGTGGGAGACGCTCTCGACCGACACGCTCGCCTCGCTCGGGAAGAACGGCAGGCTGGCGTGGCATGCGGGCTTCCGCCTCGAAGGGACGGGCGCCGGCGTCGCGCCCGCGACCGTGGCGGTCACGCTGCCCCTCGGCTGGCGCTACGACGCGGCCGCGGGCGCCTCGCTCGCGCAGGGCGGCGCCTCGACGCCGGCCGGCGCGCCGGTCCAGTCGAACGGCGGCCGCACGCTCACGTGGAGCCTGAACGCGCTCTCGCTGGCACAGGACTACTCGATCGACTTCTTCGCCTACCCGGGCGCCGCGCTCGGGCCGGTCGCGGGTACCGAGCACGTCCAGGCGGCGACGCCGACCGGCCCGGTGCAGGCGGACGACGACGCGCCGGTGACCGTGCGGCAGGTGTTCGAGCCGAACGACGATCCGGCGACGGCGCCGATCATCCCGAGAAACACGGAGGTCGACCTCTCGTACATCGACTCGCCGAGCGACGTCGACTTCTACCGCATCCCGGCACCGCCGGCGGGCGACCGGCTGATCGTTCGGATGACGAACCTGCCGGCCGACTACGACCTGACGCTCTTCGCCCCCGTGACGTCGCCGCTGACCTCGCCCGGGCGCGACCGGCGTCCCGCTCCAGGATCCGCCGCTGCCCGACACCGGCGTCGATCTGACGAACACCGGCGCGCAGCTCGTCCCCGGCGCGCTGCAGGACATCAACACCGCCAACCTGCCGATCGCCGCGCAGTCGATCTTCCGCGGCACCGACCCGGAGGACGTGACCGCGATCTCGCCGGGCGGGAGCGGCTACTTCGTCCTCGAGGTCTCGGGCTACAACGGCGCGTCGGCGCCGCAGCCCTACACGCTCCGGGTCACGAGCAAGGCGCCGGCACCGCTCGGCCAATGCGATCGGCGCAGCTTCCCGTTCGCGGGCCAGGGCGTCGCCGGCACGCCTGCGCTGGCGATCCCGGCGAACGTGAACACGCTCTTCCTCGTCAACAAGAAGCGGCTCGGCGACACGTACGGCGCGACCGCCGCGAACGACGTGATGACCGCGCTCGGCAACCTCGCGACGCAGACGACGCTCGGCGTCTCCGGCGCCGTGATCCCCGTCGAGGGGTACGGCAACAACGCCACGCTCTACGACGCGTGGGACGGCGACCCGTGCTCGCCGGATCGTGCGAACGCGGTCGCCACAGCGCTCTCCGCGACGGTCGACTCGATCCGCAGCACGCATTCGAACCTCAAGTACCTCGTCTTCGTCGGCGGCGACGACCAGATCCCGTTCTTCCGCGTGCCCGACCTGACGCTGATCGCGAACGAGAAGGCCGAGGCCTCGACCTTCACCGCGAACCAGTACTTCGGCGCCTTCGTCCGCGAGAACCTGCTCAGCGACGACCCGTATCTCGACACCGACCCGATCCAGTCCGGGACGCGGCAGATCTTCGTGCCCGACCTCGCGGGCGGTCGCCTCGTCGAGACGCCGGGGCAGATCGTCGGCCAGATCGCGCAGTTCGTCTCGTCGGGCGGGATCCTGCTCCGCCAGACGGCCTTCAGCTCCGGCTACGACTTCGCCTCGGACGGGACGCAGCTCGCCTCGGACAAGCTGACGGCGACGGTCGGCGCGCCGAACACCCGCACGCTGATCAACAACACGTGGAACCGCGCGACCTTCCTGAACGCGCTCTTCCCGGCGGCCGGGGCCTCGAGCATCGACCAGCTGAACGGCCACTACGACCACTACCAGGCGCTGCCCGCGGCGGGGAACACCACCACCGACACGAGCGACCTGATCACGACCGCGGACATCGATTCCCATCCGCTCGCGTTCATGGGCAAGTCGATCTTCACGATCGGCTGCCACGCCGGCCTGCCGGTCTCGAACGTGATCGTGGGCCAGACGAGCCCGATCCGCCGCGACTGGGCCGAGGCGTACGCCGACCAGCGGGCGACCTTCGCGGCGAACACCGGCTTCGGGCTCGGCGCCACCGACACGGTCGCGTACTCCGAGCAGCTGATGGCGGCCTTCGCCGGCCACTTCGACGGCTCTCTTTCGATCGGCCAGGCGTTCGCGCAGGCGAAGGCCGAGTACTTCCTGGGCCGGGTCAACTTCAGCGCGTACGAGCAGAAGACGACGCTCGAGGCGACGCTCTTCGGCCTGCCGTTCTACGGGATCGGCGTCGCGCCCGCAGCGGTGAACGCGCCGCCGCCGGTGATCCCCATCCCGCCTGGCCCCGTCCCGGGCAGCTCGAGCTCGACCTCGCCCGCCCAGTCGCCGATCGTGAACGATCCCGTCAGCGGCCTCCGCTCGGCCGAGTTCGCGGTCGTGCCGACCTTCACGCGCCGCACCGGCGCCTTCGGCGACTTCTTCACGAACGCCGGCCAGGTCGCCACGGCAATGTACCGGCCGATCGTGTCCCAGCTGTCGCTCCCGGCGACGAAGACGGGCGAGCGCGCGCACTCCGCGTTCATCGAGTCTCTCGAGCTCGACGGACGACTCGCCGTGGAACGCGTCACTGCTGATGCCGACCGAGGACAAGACGGCTCTGTCGCCCGAGCCGACCTTCACCGACATCGGCTTCCCGAGCGGGATCCCGGTGATGGCGACGACGAAGACGTTCGGCGGCCTCCAGTCGCAGCTCAACCTCGCGACGAGCCAGTACTTCACGGACGACACCCCCGGCCGGGTCGGCGCGACGGTGATGCGCCGCTGGACCGGGATTGGCGGTCGCGTCTTCTACAACGCGAGCACGAGCTACGCGAAGCCGACGATCCTCACGAGCGCTGCGACCCGGTTCGGCTCGAACGTCGGCTTCAACGTCTCCGTCTGCGGTGTCGTGCGCGTCTTCGTCCTCTTCGACGACCTCGGCGTCCCCGGTGTGACGAAGAACTGGACTGGGATCAACCTGGTCAGGGACACGTCGCCGGGCAGCTGTCGATGGACCGGCGGCGCGCCGATCGTCGGGCCGAACGTGCAGTACATCGTCCAGGCGTGCAACGCCGACGGCAACTGCGCCATGAGCACCAACAAGGCGCACTACTACCAGGCGCAGCCGCAGCCTCCGGCGCCCACGGGCGACATCACGATCACGCTCTCGGGCACCGCCGTCCCCGGCGTCGCCGGCTACTTCAGCGGGCCGGTCTCGGTCAACGCCACCCCGGCCGCCGGCAGCGAGATCCGGCTGGACGGCCAGCTGCGCGCCTCGGTGCCGTTCTCGGTGACGGCCGACGGCCTGCACGTGGTCTCCGTGGACACCGCCTCCGGGCACGGCGAGAAGGCGTTCGTGATCGACGCAACCGCACCGCAGGTGATCCTCACGACGCCGGCAGCGGACGCGACCTACGCGATCGGGCAGGTCGTGAAGGCGGACTTCCGGTGCCTCGACTCCGGCTCCGGCGTCACGTCGTGCACCGGCACGAAGGCAGTCGGCGCCGCGATCGACACGAGCACCGTCGGCGACAAGACCTTCACGGTGACGGCACGGGATGCGGCGGGTCACACGACGACCGTCACGAGGACGTACCACGTCACCTGGCCGTTCACGGGCTTCCTCTTCCCGGTCAAGAACCCGCCGGTCTTCAACGTCGTGCACGCCGGCTTCTACATCCCGCTCCGCTTCTCGCTCGACGGCAACCGCGGTCTACAGATCTTCGCGTCCGGCTATCCGAAGTCCGCGCAGATCCCGTGCCCCACGCCGATGGCGACGAACGATGACGACGAGGGCGACAGCCTGCCCCTGCCGAGCGTGCTCGGTCTACGTCCCGCTGACCGGCCGGTACATCTACTTCTGGAAGACCGAGCGCCAGTGGGCCGGGACGTGCCGCCAGTTCGACATGAAGCTGGCCGACGGCACGCTCCATTCGGCGCTGTTCAAGCTCCGCTAAGACGCCTTCGCGGAACCCGGGCAGCGGTGCCGGCGGGCGGGCCGGCTCCCGCGGACGACCTACCGACGCTCCGCCAGGCTGCGTTAGCCGAGCTTCAGCTCCTCGTCCGCTTGCTCGATCACGAGCGCGTCGTGCGTCGCGCAGAGGACCGTGGCGCCGGTCTCGCGCGCCAGCCGGCCGAGCAGCGCGGCCACCGCGACGGCATTCGCGCCGTCGAGGCGGGACGTCGGCTCGTCGGCGAGCAGGAGCCTCGGCCCCGACGTGATCGCGCGGGCGATGGCGACGCGCTCGCGCTCGCCGGCCGAGAGCCGCGAGACGCGCTGCTCCGCGCGCTCGGCGAGCCCGACGGACTCGAGCGTCTCGAGCGCGCCCCCGGGGCCGAGGCCGCGGACCGCGAGCGCCAGCTCCACGTTCTCGCGTGCGGAGAGGAACGGGACGAGGCCGGGTTGCTGCCCGACGAAGCCGATGAGCCTCCGGCGGAGCTCTGCGCGCCCGGTGCGGTCGAGCGAGGCGAGCGGCGTGCCGTCGAGCACGACGTCTCCCGCGTCCGGCAGCTCGAGCCCGGCGAGGACGTGCAGGAGCGTCGTCTTGCCGGACCCGGACGGGCCCGGTGACCGCGTAGAGGCGACCCGACTCGAACGACGCGTCGAGCCCCGAGAAGACGGGGTTCGCGCCGTACGCCTTGGCGACGCCCCGTACCTCGGCCAGCACCTCGCCCTTCGGTGCTTGCAACAGACTGTTACTTGCTTCGGGAGGTGCGGGCGCCTCGGCCCTGCGCCCCGTCGCGGTGACGACGATCCGCCCCTCCTCGAGCGTTGCGGTCGCGTGCGAGGCGATCCCCGCGCGCGCCAGCAGCTCCTCCGGCAGGCGCAGCCAGCCGCCCCGGCCGACGACGATCGTGTCCGAGACGCCTCCTTCTCGCGCCCATTCCTCGGCGACTCGCCCGTCGCGGATCCGGACGATCCGGTCGGCGATCGACGCAGACTCCGGGTCGTGGCTGACGATCACCGTCGTGCAGCCCTCCTCGCGGGCGAGGTCGCCGATCAGGCGGTAGACCGCGTCCGCGTTCGCGGCGTCGAGCTCGCCGGTCGGCTCGTCTGCGAGTAGAAGCCGGGGCCGGTGCGCCAGCGCGGCGCAGACGGCCACGCGCTGCTGCTCGCCGCCCGAGAGCTCTCCCGGGTGGCGGTCACGCGCGCCGGCCAGGCCGACGCGCTCGAGCAGCTCGTCGGCGCGGCGCAGCCTCGCCTCGCGCGGCTCGCCGCGGAGGCCGAGCTGGAGCGCGACGAGCTCACGCGCCGTCAGCTCGGGCGCGAGCGCCCGCGCGTAGTGCTGGTCTGCGTAGCCCAGTGTCTGCGTGCGGTAGGCCGAGAGCGCGCGGGCGTCGAGCTTCGCGACGTCCCGCCCGAAGACGCGGACGATCCCTGCCGACGGCCGGTCGAGCCCGGCGAGGATTCGGAGGAACGACGTCTTGCCCGATCCGCTCGGCCCGAGCACGGTCAGCACCTCGCGCTCCCGCACCGCCAGCGAGAGGCCCTGCAGCGCGGCGGCGTCGCCCTCGGGCGTCGAATGCACGCGGAACAGGTCGCGGATCTCGACCGCGGCGGTCATGCGCCCGCCTCGGAGATCCGGCCGACGGCGCTGCCGCGGAACGCCGCATGCGTCGCGATTGCCACGGTGACGGCGGCAAGCAGTGAGTAGACGACGATGCCGAGCGCGACGAGCGGTGCGTCGAGCACCAGGCGCAGCGGCGGCTGCGGGGCGCCGGCGTTCGCGGTCAGGGTCACGAGGTCGGTGACGAGCGCGCTCAGCACCAGTCCCGTGGCGAGTCCGCCGAGCAGGCCGAGGCCCGCGACGACGAGCGTGCGCAGTCGCAGATGCCGACGCAGCTCCGCGGGTGTGGCCCCCTGCGCCTCGAGGTCGCGCAACTCGCCGCTCTCGTCGCGAAGATCGGAGACGAGGCCGAGCAGCAGCCCGACGACGGCGAGCAGAAGCGCGACGAGCGCCGTGCCCGCGAGCGTCAGCAGGGCGCCCCGCGAGAGAGGGTCGGCCCGGAGTCGTGCGAGGAGGTCGGCCCGGGACTGGGACTCGAGCACGGCGAAGGGCGACCGGGCGAGCGCCGCGCGGTCGACGTGACCGTCGAGCCAGACTGCTCGTTCGTGACGCCGACCCCCGGCGATGCGGTGTTGAGCGCCGTCGAGAGCGCGCCGCGGTCCGCGACGACGACGTCCCCGTCAGGGACCGACGGGAAGCGGCGCACTATGCCGGCGACGCGCAGCGTCAAGGGCTCGCCCTCCACCTGCACCGGAAGCAGGCCGGCCTTGTCCGCGGCGCGCGCGAGTGTCGGCGACACGAGCGCGGGCACCGGCTGCCCGTCGGTCGGCTGGCGCGCGCGGATGCCGCCGGTGAGATCGGTCGTCAGCTGGTAGCGGACGAGCGGCCCGTGGAGCGCGACGCCCGGCCCGGCCCGCCACGCCGCCCACGGGACGGCGAGGGAGTGGCCGTCGGCGGCGAGCGAGGCGATTCGCATCGTCCCGATGCTCACGGGCTGGAGGCCGGTGCCGGCGTTCGCGGTGAGGCGTCCGCCGTTCAGCTGGTCGAAGTCGAGCGCGACGAGCTTGCCGCCGGCGACGCCGGCCGGAAGCGGGACGGAGAGTCTCGTGGCCTTCCCGTCCGTCTGGCCGAGCCGGACGAATGCGAACTCGCCGCGCGGCGATTCCAGCACCGCCCGGATCGCGATGTCCGCGCCGCCCACGTCGGCCCGCAGCGAGAGCCGGCGCGCGCCGGGCGGGATCCTGACGCCCTGCAGCGTCGTGCTTCCGGCCGGACGGATCCGCGCCGCGAGCGTCCCGAGCGGCTCGGAGGCGAAGTCGCCGCGCCAGCCGCCGATCCGCGCCAGCGTGTCCGCCGGGATCCCGAGCAGCGTCAGCCCGGACGACTCCGAGAGCCGGCCGGCGTCGCCGGAGAGACGAAGCACGGGCGTCGCCCGGTCGGCGAGGCGCGCGTACTGCGCCGCGCTTGCCGCCTGCGGGATCGAGACGAGCTGCGAGAGATCCTCGCGGAGCACGACGTCGGCCGGCACGGCGAACGCCGCCTGGTCGGCCTGCCCGCGGTCGAGGGTCAGGCGGTAGGTCGCGGCAAAGAGCGCCATGCCGAGGCTGACGACGAGGAAGGTGGCGGCAACAGCCGCGTGTCCCGGGTTGCGGGCGAGCGAGAGCGCGGCGAGGCGGACCGAGATCGGCCCGCGCCGCCCGAACCGCTCGGCCGCCCGCAGGAGTGGGACGAGCCCGCGCGCAGCGACGACCGCGGCGACGAAGGCGATCAGCGCGGGGAGGAGGAGCAGGAAGGCGCCGGTGCCGCCGCCGTTTGCGAGCTCGGCTGCGTCCGCGCGTCCCCGCGTCAGTCCGACGACGATCGCGAGCAGCGCCCCGATCGCGGCGACGTCGAGCGCCGAGACGGAGAATCCGGCCAGCCGGAGCGCGGGCGCTCGGAGCGCGCCGAAGAGCAGCAGCGTCGCGCCGGCGGCGAGGCCCAGCGCGAGCAGCACGCCTCGGCCCGACGCCACCGAGTGCACGAGGATCTCACGCGCCGGCGAGCCGGCCTTCCCGGCGATCACCGCGGCGCCTGCCGCGCCCACGAGCCACCCGAGGAGCGTTGCGAACGCCGCGACCGCCGCCGCCTCCGCGAGCGAGAAGAGCACGAGCTGCCAGCGCCGCGCGCCGTACCAGGAGAGGCGCTGCCACGCCGCGTCGACGTCGCGTCGCAGGCTCGCGGCCGCGAGGATCGTGAACGCGAGCAGGAGCGTGGCCGCCTCGCCGCCGAGGAGCAGGAGGCGTCTCGCACCCGCGCGGCTCGTCGCCGCGGCGGCCCGGAGCTCCTCGACCGGCGCGGTCACGTCGAAGGCGTCCGAGCGCGCCGTCAGCTCGGAGCGCATGCGGTCGACCGAGGCCGCGAAGCCGTCGATCGCCCACGGGTGCACGTCCCCCGGCAGCACCGGGACCATCCACGCGTAGCTGCGGAAGAACGTCGCCAGCTCGGGTGTCTGCGAGAGTCCGCGAACGCCCTCCGCGATCAGCAGCGGCGGCTGCGGCGGAGCGTGGTACGCGACCGCCGTCGCGATGACGTTCGTGTCGTTGGCGCGCCGGATGAAACCGGCGAACGGTGCGTCCGGGCGCAGCGACACCGTGCCGACCTGCACGAGCCGCAGGTCGGGCGTCGACGGAACGGGTCCCGTCCCGAGGAGCCGCACGACCTCGCAGCGGCGCGTCGGGACACAGGTGCGCGGCAGTCGCCCCGAGCGGAGGCGCACCCAGCGCCCGAGACCGTCGACGGCCCTCAGGTCGACGAGGTGCCCGCGGATCTGGGCCTCGCGATAGAGCATCACCGAGACCGGCTCGTGCGCGTTCAGCCCGCGCAGCGCCGGGCGCGCGACGCGGTCGAGCGCCCGCCAGTCGCCGGCGCCGACGCCCTGGGCGCCGAACCAGGCCGCCTGCACGGTTCGGTCCTGGGGGGAGATCTGCTGAGTCGCCTGCGCGAGCGCCCGGTCGCGCATCACGAGCGACCCCGCGAGCACCGCCGCGAGCACGGCCGACCCGGCGAGCACGCCGACGCCGACGAGCGCCATCCGCTCGCCGCGGTGGGTCAGCCGCGTCCAGACCAGCCGCAACGGGTAGGCGAGCCGCCGCAGGGACGTCATGCGATCCGCGCCTCCCGGTCGTCGCCCGCGAGCTCGGCGCAGACCCGCCGCGCGACCTCGACGAACGCCTGCGCGGGCGCGGCGAGCGCGCGATCCCGGTGCCACGTGAGCGCGAGCGTCCGGGGCGGGATCCCGGGGAGTTGCTTGGCCACCGTCAGCGTGTCCCGCGGATCGGCCGCGAGGCCCGGGACGATCGCGGCGCCGATCCCGGCCGCCACGAGCGCCTGCACGGTCGCGTTCACGTCCGAGCGGAAGACGACGGTCGGCTCGGCGCCGCGCGCCCGCAACTGCGCCTCGACGCGGCGCAATCCACGGCACTGCGAGTGCGCGATCAGCGGCAGGCTGCCGATCTCCTTCAGCGTCGGTGCGCCCTTCTTGCGCGCGAGCGGCGTGTCCGCGGCGACGACGAGCACGTAGGGGTCGACGAGGAGCTCGGCCGAGTCGAACGGACCATCCGGCGCGGGCAGCTCGACGAAGGACAGCTCGAGCTCGCCCCGCTCGACCAGCCCGTAGAGCTCCAGATCGCTCGTCGACTCAGTCGGGCGCACGGCGACGCCGGGCCACGACGGCGCCCAGCGCTGCATCAGCCGGGGCAGGATCCGCACGCCGACCGACTGCGTGATCCCGACGCGAAGCGCGCCGAGCTCGCCCGCGTCGAGCGCGCCGATGTCGGCCTGGGCGGCCTGCAGTCGGGCGCGGATCGCCCGGGCGTGGCCGAGCAGGAGCTCGCCCGCCTCGGTCAGCCGCACGGGCCCCGGCCCGCGCGAGCGCTCGACGAGGCGCTTGCCGACGGCTCGCTCGAGCGCGGCGATCTGCTGCGAGACCGCCGACTGGACGAATCCGAGCGCCTCGGCCGCCTTCCGGAACGACCCCTCGCGGGCGACGGCTTCGAGCGCCGTCAGATGCCGCAGCTCGACGTCGAACCATTGATCGCTCGCCATGATCAGCACGCACTGTAACGACAGCCCCGCTGATCTACAAGAATCAGCCCGTGACGCGGACGCCGTCGCCGGTGACGCGCCGGACCTCGTCGAGCGTCGTGACGCCGGCCAGCGCCTGGCGGATGCCGTCCTCGCGGAGCGTTCGCATCCCGGCGGCGACGGCCGCCGCGGCGATCTCCTCGATCGAGCCCTCGACGATCAGCCGCCCGAGTCCCTGCATCGGCATCACCTCGTAGAGCGCGACACGGCCGCGGTAGCCGGTGCCGTCGCACTGCAGGCAGCCGGTCGCGCGGTAGAGCGTCGGCGCTTCGACCGTCTGCATCACGCCGGCCTCCAGCACCTCGTCGGGCGTCGCCGTGTAGGGGACGCGGCAGTGCGGGCAGAGCCGCCGTGCGAGCCGCTGCGCGACGATGCAGTTGATCGCGGACGGCAGCAGCTGCTGGTCGACGCCGAGCGCCTTCAGCCGCGCGATCGAGCTCGCGGCGTCGTTCGTGTGCAGCGTCGTCAGGACGAGGTGCCCGGTCATCGCCGCCTGGATCGCGACCTTGGCCGTCTCGTCGTCGCGGATCTCGCCGACGAGGATCACCTCCGGGTCGGAACGGAGGATCGTCCGCAGCCCGCGGGCGAACGAGAGGTCGATCTTGTTGTGCACCTCGATCTGGTTCACGCCGGGAAGCTGGTACTCGACCGGGTCCTCGATCGTCGCGATCGAGCGCGTCTCCTCGTTCAGCGCCGCCAGGGCGGCGTACAGGGTCGTCGTCTTGCCGCTGCCGGTCGGCCCGCACGTGATCACGGCGCCGAACGGCTGCCGGATCGCGCGCAGGAAGACGGCGCCCATCTCCGGGCTCATGCCGAGGTCCGCGAGCTGGAGCAGCTTGCCGCGCTGCAGGAGCCGGAGGACGACGTGCTCGCCGTACTTCGTGGGGATCACCGCCACCCGGACGTCGACGGGCGAGCCGTCGGAGCGGATCGAGAAGGAGCCGTCCTGCGGCAGCCGCTTCTCGGCGATGTCGAGGCCGGCCATCACCTTCAGGCGGGCGCATACGGCGGCCTGCTGGGAGCGCCCGACCGTCTCGGTGCGGCGGAGGACGCCGTCGATCCGCTCGCGGACGATCATCTCGCCGGCCTGCGGATCGAGATGGATGTCCGAGGCGCCGTGCGCCAGCGCGCGTCCGAGCATGGCGTTGACGAGGTCGACCGTCCCGGCCTGCTCCGCCTCGAGCGCGAGCTCCTGCGCGCTCGGCTCGGAGACGTCGTCCGTCACGTTCGACGCGCTTCGGTACGTGCGGGCGAGCGTCGCCTCCAGGGCCCCTGCGTCCGCGACGGCGAGGCTCGCGCCCATGCCGAGTGCGAGCCGGAGGTCGTCGGACGTGCGCAGGTTCGTCGGGTCGGCGACCGCGACCTGGACGACGTTGTCCTCCAGGAAGCGGACCGGCAACGCCTGGTGCTCCTGGGCGAACGTCTCCTGCAGGAGCCGCGCCGCCGCGGGGTCGATCTCCACGCGTGACAGGTCGACGAACTGGAGGCCGTACTGGTCCGCGAGCGCCTCCGCCACGTCGCGCCGGCTCACCCAGCCGTTGGCGATGAGCACCTCGCCGAGACGCAGGCCCGACTCGCGCTGCTCCGCGAGGGCGCGCTCGACGTGATCGGGCGTACAGATCCCCGCGCGCACCAAGAGCTCGCCGATCTTGAGTCCCGAGGCGGGGGCGGGCAGGCGCGCAGCTTCCATCGCCTCTCTATCGGCGCGCGTCGTCGCGCTCATGAGCCGGCGCGTGCCGGACGCGGAAGCGGGCTCCCACGTCAGGCTGGACGCCGTTTCGCCCCGTTTCGGGTACCCCGAACGGGGGTGCCGCCGACCCTGCGTTTTGACCGACTCTTGAGCGTGAGCCCGCTCGTGCGGGCCTGCGGCCGATGCACGACCTCAACCAGCTCCCAACTCCCGAAGAGCCAGAGAGCGCCCAGGCGGGGCCGCTCTCGCTCGTCACGGCGCCCGGGCCGGCGGCCGACTCCTACCGCAGGCTCGCGCACGTCTTCCACGAGGTGCTCTCCGAGCAGTCGCTCGACAGCCTGCTGGAGCGCATCGCGGACACGCTCAGCGACCTCATCCCGCACGACTCGCTGACGATCTACGAGGCCGACGAGACGCACCGCCTGCTGAAGCCGGTGCTCGCGCGCGACCCGTGGGCCGACAAGATCATGGCCTCGCTCTCCAGGTTCGGCGAGGGGATCACGGGCTGGGCGGTCGAGCACCGCGAGCCGGTGCTCACGAACCAGGCCCACCTCGATCCCCGCGTGAACATCGTCCCGGGCACGCCGGCGGACGAGCCGGAGGCGCTCGTGTCCGTGCCGCTGATCGCGCGCGGCCACACGAAGGGCGCCCTCAACGTCTACCGGCTCGGCGAGGACGCGTCGTTCACGCAGGAGGAGTTCGAGCTGGCGCAGCTCTTCGGCGACGCCGCCGCGCTCGCACTCGACAACGCGCAGGTGAAGGCGCGGCTCGAGCACCAGGCCTCGACCGACTCGCTCACCGGCCTCTACAACCACCGCACGTTCCACGAGCGCCTGCGCGCGGAGCTGACGCGCGCGAGCCGCACGTCGGACCACGTCGCGCTGCTGATGTTCGACATCGACGACTTCAAGCGCTTGAACGACGTGCACGGCCACGCCACCGGCGACGAGATCCTGCTCGCGCTCGCCGAGCTCGTGCGCACCCTGATGCGCGACTCCGACGTCGTCTGCCGCGTCGGCGGCGAGGAGTTCGCAGTCGTGATGCCGTCGTGCGACGCCGGCGACGCGCTCGGGCTCGCGCGCCGCCTCACCGATGCGCTCGCCGGCACGGAGTTCGAGCCCGTCGGACGCCTCACCGTCTCGGTCGGCATCTCCCAGGGGCCGGAGCACGCGATGAACCCGCGCGAGCTCTTCGCCTGCGCGGAGGCGGCGATGATGACTGCGAAGGCGCGCGGCAAGAACGGGATCGTGCTCTTCGACGAGGACTCGATGGAGCGTCCCGCGTCGCACTCGTCGGTGCGCGAGGTCGCCCACCTGAAGATGCTCCAGAGCCTCGGGGGCAAGCTCAACCGGCTGAACGAGGTCGCGGCAATCGGCGACGTGATCGCCGCCGAGCTGCGCACGCTCATCGACTATCACAACTGCCGCGTCTTCGTCCTCGACGGCCAGGAGCTCGTGCCGGTCGCCTTCCGCGGCGAGTTCGCCACGAGCGGGGGCGAGGCCCCCAAGCTGATTCCCGTCCCGCTCGGCTTCGGCGTCACGGGTACCGCGGCCTCCACCGGCCAGTCGCTGCTCCTGAACGACGCCGCGAACGCGGAGTTCGCCCAGCAGGTCGCGGGCACGGAGAAGATCGACGAGTCGGTGATCGCGACGCCGCTGCGCTACGGCTCGCGCGTGATCGGCGTGATCCTGATCTCGAAGCTCGGGCTGGGCCAGTTCGACGAGGACGACGTGCGCCTGCTCGAGGTGCTCGCCGGTCACGCCTCGGTGGCGCTCGAGAACGCGCGTCTCTACGAGGCGGAGCGGCGCGAGGCGAAGCGCGCACGGGAGACCGCGGAGACGGCGGGCGCGCTGCTCGAGTTCGGCCGCGCGCTCGCAACGGCGCGCGGCCTCGACGAGGTGCTCTCGCGCGTCGTCCGCCTCTCGGCACGGATCCTCGGCTCGCCCAGGACGTCGGTCTGGCTGGAGGACGAGGACGAGATCGTGATGTGCGATTGCGACGGCTACAGGGCAGAGGCGCGCGAGCGGCTGGCAGAGGTGCGATTCGCCACGGAGGACGCGCGGCGCCTGCTCACGGTGAAGGAGCCGTTCGTCCTCGACGCGGATCTGCTCTCCGCGATCCTCGACGGTGCGCAGACTGGCACGGCGCGCTACGCCGTGGCGCCGATCTGGGTCGACGGCCGCCCGGGTGCGATCGCGGCCGCGCTCGCCGAGGGCGAGGAGCCGGAGCCGGCCAAGCTCGAGCTCCTGGCCGGGCTCGCCTATCAGGCCAAGCTCGCGATCGAGAGCGCCTCGAACTTCCTGATCCTCGAGCGGACATTCCTCTCGACCGTCGAGGCGCTCGCGAACGCGCTCGAGGCCAACGACGAGTACACGTCGACCCACGCCCGCTGGATCACGGATCGCTCCGTCGCGGTCGGGCGCAGGCTCGGCCTCGACGCGGAATCGCTGAAGCGCGTCGAGCTCGGCGCGCTCTTCCACGACATCGGCAAGATCGGCGTGCCGGCGCACATCCTTCAGAAGCCGGGCCCGCTGACCGATGAAGAGCGGGTGATCGTCGAGCAGCATCCGGAGCTGGGCGCGCGCATCCTCGGTCCGATCGAGCGGCTCTCGCACGTGCGGGAGATCGTCCGCTGCTGCCACGAGCGCTGGGACGGCGACGGCTACCCGCACGGCAAGTACGGCGAGGAGATCCCGCTCGAGTCGCGCATCGTCTTCGTCTGCGACGCGTTCCACGCGATGACGACGGACCGCCCGTATCGCAAGGCGCTCTCGGAGGACGAGGCCCGTCGCCGCCTGCGCGAGGCCGCCGGCACCCAGTTCGACCCTGACGTGGTCGAGGCGTTCCTCTCGATCTGATGTCCGAGCCGATGCCAGCCGGTCGCCGCGGCCCTTCGGGCAAGCGTCCGATCGGCTCGCTCTTCGTCGAGAAGGGCATGGTCACGACCGCACAGCTCGACGAGGCGCTCGCGCGCCAGAAGGAGACCGGCGAGCGGCTCGGCGAGGTGCTCGTCAACCTCGGCTACGTGTCGCGGATCGAGCTCGCGAGCGCCATCGGCGATCAGTTGGTCGAGCTACGCCTCCTGCAGGGCGGGTCCGGGGGCCAGGCTCCGGCGCAGGCTCCCGCGCCGACGGCATCGATCGCCCCCGCGCCTGCGGAGGCCCCCGCCCCGGCGGCCGATCCCGATCCGGGCCGGCTGGCCGAGCTCGAGGCCGAGCTCGGCGTTCGCGACCGCCGCATCGCCAACCAGTCCCAGTCGATCGACGAGCTGCTCGACCGGGTCAACGTACTCGAGCGCGAGTTGAAGACCCTGGCCAAGGCGGCGCCGGATCCCGGCGCGCTGCAGGCGTTGACCGAGGAGCGTGACGGTCTCGCGGCGCGGGTCGAGGGGCTGGAGCGCGAGCTGAAGGCGCTGGCCGAGGCGGCGCCGGATCCGGGCGTGCTGGACGTGTTGACGGCGGAGCGTGACGGCCTCGTTGGCCGTGTTGGTGAGTTGGAGCGCGAGTTGAAGGTGCTGGCCGAGGCGGCGCCGGATCCTGCCGCGCTGCAGGCGCTGACGGCGGAGCGTGACGGTCTCGTTGGCCGTGTTGATGAGCTGGAGCGCGAGTTGAAGGCGCTGGCCGAGGCGGCGCCGGATCCTGCCGCGCTGCAGGCGTTGGCGGAGGAGCGTGACGGCCTCGCGGCGCGGGTCGCCGGGCTGGAGCGCGAGTTGAAGGTCCTGGCCGAGGCGGCGCCGGATCCTGCCGCGCTGCAGGCGTTGACGGCGGAGCGTGACGGTCTTGCGGCGCGGGTCGAAGGACTGGAGCGCGAGCTGAAGGCTCAGGCCGAGGCGGCGCCGGATCCGGGCGAGCTGCACGCTCTAACGCAGGAGCGTAACGGCCTCGTTGCCCGTGTCGGTGAGCTGGAACGCGAGCTGAAGGCGCAGGCCGAGGCGGCCCCCGATCTGTCGGAGCTACAGGCGCTGACGGAAGAGCGTGACGGCCTCGTTGCCCGTGTCGGTGAGCTGGAACGCGAGCTCAAGGCGCAGGCCGAAGCCGCGCCGGACCCGGCCGAGCGGGAACGCCTGGCCGAGCTGACGCGCGAGCGGGACGGTCTCTTCCTCCAGGTCGCCGAGCTGGAGCGCCGGCTGGCCGAGCAGGCCGAGGCGGCGCCGGATCCGGCCGAGCTCGAGCGGCTCGCCGAGCTGGCGCAGGAGCGGGACGCCCTCGTCGCCTCGGCCGCCGAGCACGAGCAGCGCGTCGGCCGGCTCGAGGCCGAGCTCGCGGCGCGGGCCGCGGCCGTGAAGACGCTCCAGGCTCACGTCGAAGAGGTCGAGAGGTCGCTCGCGGAGCGCGAGAGCAGCCTGGCCCGCGAGGCGTCCGCCTCTGCAGGCTCACGCAGCCGGATCGCAGGGCTCGAGTCAGAGATCGAGGAGCTGCGGCGGAAGCTGGCCGAGACCGCGGCGCTCGTCCCCGAGCCTGAGCCGGAGCCGGTGGCGCCGACGGCGCACCTCCTCTACCTCGCATCGGCGGGCGGCTACCGGCTCGTCGACGGCGAGGGCGCACCGCCCGAGCCGGGAGCGAAGGTCAGCCGGGAGGGCCTGCACGGCACGTACGTGATCGTCCGCCTCGGGCGGTCGCCCTTCCCGGCCGACGCTCGTCCCTGCGCGTTCGCCGAGCTCGCGTCGTAGCGGAGCCGCTGCTCCGGTGGCCGGCGCGCTACGGCCGGCGGCGCACGATCGAGATGCCCCACGCCTGGCCGGCGGCGAACAGCGCGTCCGCGTCGACCTCGTCCGCCCAGCCGAGGAAGTGCCGCTCCGGATCGTCCTCCGTCGAGCCGTACACCGCGGATCGGTCCGGCTCGGGGAGGCCCCGGCTCGAGTCGCCCCGCTCGAGCGCGGCCAGCCGCTCCTCGAGCGCCGAGCCCTCTGCGTAGCCCTTGCTCATTGCCGGAGTATGCCGTGTGGGCGCCTCGGCACAAGGCGCCCACACGGTCTCCAGAGGGCCGCGTCGCGGCTAGCCCGCCTCGAGCGCGCGCCACGTGAGCGGCCCGGCGATCCCGTCGGTGTCGAGGCCGAACTTCGCCTGCGCGTTCATCAGTGCCTTCTTCGTGCCCGGGCCGAACGCGCCGTCGATCGCGCCGGGATCGAAGCCGCGCTGCTTCAGCAGCCGCTGGAGGCGCTTGACCTGGAATCCGCTCGCACCCTCTCGCAGCGTCGGCGGCGGGGTCTTCTGGCCGCCCGGATGCTCGTGCGGCTCGACGTAGGAATCGCCCATGTGCGACTTGACCAGCGCGAGGTAGCGCTCGATCGGGAAGCTCGTGCCTGGATCGGTGTGGTCGGAGCGCTTGAAGGCGCGTGAGACGTCGGCGTGCCCGGTGATCCCCCGCTTGCCGGCGAGCAGATCGGCCGGCCTCAGCCAGGTGACCGGAATCTTGTGCTCCTTGCAGAGGCGCGCGGTCAGCCCCGCCGAGAGCTCCAGCATCGCCTTCGAGTAGGGATCCGACCAGTCCTTGGCGGTCTGGGCAGCGCGGCCGGCGTGCTCGAGCCCGATCCCGTTGCTGTTCGCGCCCGGCGCGTGCCACGCCACGTCGGTGTCCTTCACGCACTGCACGATGCTGTTCGAGTCGATGCAGTAATGCGCAGACGCCTGCGGCGCCGTGGGACCGGCGAACCATTTGGCGACGCTCTCCGCCGTGTCCGGCTTCTCCGGCGACTCCATCGTGTGGATGACGATGAGGTCCACGGGCCCCGAGCGGCCCTTGGTGTAGTTCCGGGCCTCGATGAACGGGATCGTTGCTACGGCCATTGGCGTTCTCCCTCTGCCGCAGGCTAGAAGGTCAGGGTCGGATCATGTCCCGCCCGGAGCGAATTGACAAGGCGGCTCTACACTGGCCGCGGGGCCGTTAGCTCAGCTGGTAGAGCAGGGGACTTTTAATCCCAAGGTCGCTGGTTCGAGTCCAGCACGGCCCACTCAAGAAAGCCCCGCATGCCGGGGCTTTTTCATGGCCTGAGCCGCGGCGTGCGGAAAGTCATCGCCCGCCGTGGTAAGAGAATGGCAACGTCTGCGCGGACGACGTCCCGTTCGATCGCCCGCCGGCTCTCAGTAGTTCGACGCAGCCGTCTAACGGGCTTGCACCGAGCCCAGCGGCACTCTGAGTTCGGAGAGGGACGAGGAACCCAACCCGTCGCCCTCTAGGTCAAATCGGTCGTAGTAGGCGCGCGGTTGCATAGGCTCATCGTCAGGCGATCGAGGGAGGCAGCGTGGATTCCAAGCAGTCGTATCCCGTCCGCATCGAGGGCGAGCTCGACCCGAGCGTCAGCCGTTGGCTGTGGCTCGTGAAGTGGCTCCTCGCGATACCCCACTACATCGTGCTGGCCTTCCTGTGGTTGACGTTCCTCGTGCTGACCGTCGTCGCGTTCTTCGCGATCCTCTTCACGGGCCGCTACCCGCGGGGCGTCTTCGACTTCAATCTCGGGGTGCTCCGCTGGACCTGGCGCGTGGGCTTCTACTCGTACGCCGCGCTCGGCACCGACCGCTACCCGCCGTTCACGCTCGGCGACGTGCCCGACTATCCGGCGAGGCTCGAGGTCGCCTATCCGGAGCGGCTGTCGCGGGGCCTTGTGCTCGTGAAGTGGTGGCTGCTTGCGATTCCGCACTACGTCGTCGTCGGCATCCTCCTCGGGGGCGGGAGCTACGCGGCGTCTCGTGCGTACGACCGGGTGTGGGGGTTCGGTTTCGAGACTGGGCTGATCGGGGTTCTGGTCTTCTTCGCCGGGGTGGCGCTGCTCTTCACCACGCGGTACCCGCGCGGGATCTTCGAGTTCGTGATGGGCATGGACCGCTGGGTAGCGCGGGTTACGGCGTATGTCTTCCTGATGCGGGACGAGTATCCGCCGTTCCGGCTCGATCAGGGAGGCACGGAACCCCCGCCGCGCGCGCCGGTGTCAGAGCCCGGGCCCGGCCTGGCCGTCGAGCCGGCTCCCGAGGCGGAGCGCGGCGGTGGTGGGGTGGGGCGAATAGTGTTGCTCGTCCTCGGCAGCATCGCCGCGATCCTCTCGTTTGCCCTCCTCGCCGGAGGATGCGCGCTCGTCGTGATCGACCAGACCCAGCGCGACGACGACGGCTACCTCATGTCGCCGAGCCGCGACTTCTCGACACCGACCTACGCCATCGTCTCCGAGAGAGCCGACATCGACGTAGAGGGCACCAAGTGGGCGGTCGACAGGTTCCTCGGCACGGTTCGCATTCGCAGCAAGAGCCAGCGCGCCGTGTTCGTCGGAATCGCGCCCGCTTCGGACGTAGACAGGTATCTC
>CAVVCG010000045.1:0-15268 GCA_963746655.1 uncultured Actinomycetes bacterium
CCCAGCTCGCCGACCGCGTCGCGGTGCTCGCCAAGGGCGAGATCGTCACGGTCGGCTCGCCCGCCGAGCTCACCTCGGTGCGGCCGGAGGCGCAGATCCGCTACCGCCGCGGCGGCGAGGAGGTGGTGCTGGTCACCGAGGAGCCGGGTCGCGTCCTGCACGACCTCTACGAGGCGGAAGGAGAGCCCGAAGGGCTCGAGGTGAAGCGCGCGACGCTCGAGGAGATCTACCTCGAGCTGACCGAGGGCGAGGAATGACCCCCGGCAGAGTCCCCACACCGAAGCCTAGTGCTCATGAGCACAAGGCTCGCGTCGCTCGGCGCCGCATGAGGCTCTTCTTCCACGAGCTGCGGGCGGGGCAGCGTCTCTTCTGGCGCAACCGGGAGGCCGCGTTCTTCACCTTCATGCTGCCGGTGATCTTCTTCCTGATCTTCGGCTCGATCTACGGCAACGACCGGATCGGGATCTACAAGGCCTCCTCCTTCCTCGAGGCCGGGATGATCGGCTACGGCGTCGCCGCGACCGCCTTCGCCGGGCTCGCGATCACGATGGTGATCCGGCGCGAGTCGGGCGTGCTCAAGCGCATCCGCTCCACGCCGCTGCCGCCCGCCACCTACATCGCGGCGGTGCTCGGCTCGACGCTGATCGTCTTCGCGCTCCAGACGGCGGTGCTGGTCGCGCTGGGGCGCATCCTCTTCTCGGTGCCGTTCCCGGCGCGGTGGATCTCGCTCGTGCTCACCTGCCTGCTCGGCGCCGCCGCGTTCGCGGCGCTCGGGCTCGCGATCACCGCCGCGGTGCACTCGGCCGAGGGCTCGTCGGCCGTCGTGAACGCGATCTACCTGCCGATGGCGATCATCTCGGGCACGTTCTTCTCGCCGCACAGCTACCCGCCGTTCCTGCGCGCGGTCGCCGACGTGCTGCCGCTCACGTACTTCACGCAGCTGACCCGCGACGTGCTCCTGAACGGGAAGGAGATCTGGGAGGAGCCGTACGCCGTCCTCGTCGTCACGGGGTGGGGCCTCGTCGGCCTGATCGTGGCCGTGCGCCGGTTCCGCTGGGAGCCGCGCGGGCAGCCTAGACGGGCTCAGGAGCCTCCGCCCGGGTCAGCGCGACCACGGCGAGCACCGCCAGCGCGAGTCCCCCTACGGCGACCGCGAACGTGCCCGTGCCGTGGCTGAGCGTCTCCTCGAACACGAACGCGCCGAGCACGACTGAGACGACCATGTTCGCGACGTTGGTCGAGGCCATGGCCGGTGCGAGCACGGCCGTCTTGAGCGCGGATTGCTGCAGCACGAAGCCCACGAGCGCCGAGACGATCAGCGCATAGGTCGACCACGACGAGAGGATCGCCTCCAGGCCGTCGCCGACCACGCCGACGAAGACCTTCGTCGCCGCGGCCTGGAAGCCGAAGCAGACGCCCGATGCCGTGCCGAAGAGCACAGCGGTGACGGAGACCCTCGGGTGACGCAGTCGCTGGACGGCCGTCAGCGCCACCACGATCCCGACGACGGCGACGACCGAGACCGTCCACGCCGCCGTGCTCCCGGTCTCCGTCCCCTCGGCGGGGTTTCCGACGGCGACGAACACCGCCAGCCCCAGCACCGCGGCCGCCGCGGCGAGCCACTCCCGCCGGCCGACCCGCTGGTCGGTGAGCCAGACGCCGAAGGGCAGCGCGATCACGAGGCTGAGCATGATGATCGGCTGGACGACGACGAGCGCGCCGAGGTCGAGGGCGACGGCCTGGAGGATCCACCCGACCACCATCAACCCGCCGCCGAGCAGCCAGACCGGCGTGCGCAGGAGACTGGTGAAGAACCGCGGGTCGTCCGATGCCAGCGGCACCTCGAGCGTGCCCTTCTGCTGGAGAACCGTGGCGACTCCGAAGGCGCACGCCGCCAGGAGGGCGACGAGACCGGCCAGCTAGCCGACCCTCGTGGCGGCGCGCGCCGCGAAGCCGAAGGTCGCGCGCGGGATGCGCTCGGCCTTGCCGATCGCCTGGTCGAGCGCCTCGGCGAACCATTCGATGTCCGACTCGGTGACGACGAGCGGCGGGATCGCCTTGATCACGTTCACGTGGTGCCCGGCCACCTGGGCGAGCACGTGGTGCTTCGAGAAGAGCGGCCCGATCACGAGCTGCGAGAAGAAGCCGGGCTGGATCCGCTCGAGCAGCCGCCAGGAACGCTGCCGCGAGGCCGGCTCCTCGAACTCGATCGCCCACAGCAGGCCGAGCCCGCGCACCTCCTTCACGGACTCGTACCGCTCCGCCAGCGGGCGCGTGAGCTCGAGCAGCAGCTCGCCCATGCGCGCGGAGTGCTCGACGAGGCCCTTGTCGGCGAGCTCGTGCAGGGTCGCGAGGCCGGCCGCCATCGCGAGGTCGTTCGGCGCGAAGGTCGAGCCGTGCGCCGTCCCGTGCTCGAGCGAGTCGAACACGGCCTCGTGCACCTTGCGGCGGAGCAGCAGCGCACCCGTCGCGACGTAGCCGCCGGAGAGCGACTTGGCGGTGGTGACGAGGTCGGGCTCGAGCCCCCAGTGCTCCAGGGCGAACAGCTTTCCCGTGCGCCCGAACCCCGTCTGCACCTCGTCGACGCAGAAGAGCGTCCCGTAGCGCCGGCAGAGCTCCTGCGCGCCCTCGAGGTAGCCGGGCTCGGGCAGGTGGACGCCGTGGCCCTGCACCGGCTCGACGACGAAGAGCGCGACGTCCTCGCTGCGCAGCTCGGCCTCGAGCGCCTCGAGGTCGTTGAACGGGACGAGCGCCACGCCCGGCAGCAGCGGCTCGAACCGCTCGCGGAAGACCGGTGAGCCGTTGATCGAGAGCGCGCCGAGGGTGAGGCCGTGGAAGCCGCCCAGGTTCGCGACGACCCGCGTGCGGCCGGTCGCCGTCCGCCCGAGCTTGATCGCCGCCTCGATCGACTCCGCGCCGGAGTTCGTGAAGAGGACGCGGTCGGTCGAGGCCGGCGCGACCGCGCAGAGCGCCTCGGCGAGCAGGCCGGGCAGGTCGGAGAGGCCGAGCTGCGGCAGGTTCGGGGTGTCGAGCGCGAGCGCCTCCTCGAGGGCGCGGCGCACGGTCGGGTTGTTGCGCCCGACGTTGAACATCCCGAAGCCGCCGAGCATGTCGAGGAAGCGCGTCCCGTCGCGGTCGATCAGGTACGCGCCCTCGGCGGAGGCCCATTCACGGTCGAAGCCGATGATCTTGAGCATCCGGACGAACACCGGGTTCGAATGGCGCGCGTAGAGCTTGTAGCCCTGCCCCGCGCGCTCCTCCAGCAGCTCTCCCAGGCGGAACTCGCTCACCCGTCAAGCGTACGTCAGACGTGCACTTTCCGTCCTCGCACGACCGCAGGGACAGTCCGCACGATCAGGCCGGCGTCTCGGAAGAGCGACCAGCCGGTGACGTAGAGATAGTCGAGCCTGACCATCTCCTCGAACGGGATGTCGCTCCGGCCCAGCACCTGCCACGGGCCGGTGATCCCGGGCTTGAGGTTGAGCCGCTCACGCCCCCACTCGTGGACGTGCTGGTCCTCGTCGAGGATCAGCGGCCGCGGGCCGACGAGGCTCATCTCGCCGCGCAGGACGTTGAGCAGCTGCGGCAGCTCGTCGAGCGAGTAGCGCCGCAGGAAGGCGCCGACGCGGGTGATCCGCGGGTCGTCCGCGATCTTGAACATCCGCGGGTCGCCGCCGTTCTGCGCGTGCTTGTTCAGGTGCGCCAGCTCGCGCTTCCGCTCCTCGGCGTCGACGCACATCGTCCTGAACTTCCAGATCCGGAAGCGGCGGCTCCCGCTCGCCCATCCGCACCTGCCGGAAGAACACGGGCCCCGGCGAGTCGAGCTTGATCGCGACGGCGATCACGCGCGAAGCACCGGCGCGAGCAGGAGCAGCCCGACCGCCGACGGCGACGAGATCGAGCGACCGCTTGAGCAGCCGCGACGAATGCGAGAGCCTGGGAGGCGAGATCCCGAGCAGCGGCAGGCCCTCGACGGTGTGGAAGCCGATGCCGGGCCCGACGATGTCGAACAGGCGGGGCACGATGTCGATCTGGACGTCGAGGTCCTTCAGCGACCGGATCAGGTCGAGCGGTCGCCGTGTGCGACTCGTTCGAGAAGGCGATCACCACCCGGTCGACGTCGAGCAGCCGCACGATCTCGCGCAGCTCCGACGGTCCGCCGAGAATCGTGAGGTCGTCGAGATCCTCGCGGCGCTTCTTCGGCGTCGGCGTCGACGAAGCCGACGAGGTTGATCCCGTACTCCGGGTGGCTCAGGAACTTCCTCGCGATCGTCTGGCCGACGTCTCCGGCGCCGACGATCACGGTGTTCTGGAGGTACGCGACCTGCCGGCGGCAAAACGCCCGAGCGACCGCGCGCGCGGCCGCCACGAGACCGACCGCGACGATCCAGAACGTGGCGACCTTCGCCAGGCTCGGGTCGGCAAGTCCCGATGAGCCTCAGGACGACGATAGACGACCCAGGTCCCGACCGTGACCATGTGGAACACGTCGACGAAGTCGTCGGCCGTGGAGTGGTCGGTTCGCTCCTCGTCGCGGTCGTAGAGCCCGTACAGCTTCGCCATCACGACCCAGACCGGAAGGGACAGCAGGAAGAGCGACACCTCGAGCCACTGATCGACGCGTCCTGTCCTCGGCTGGCCGAACGGGAGCAGGAACTCGGCGATCAGCAGCGCGCGCGACGAGGCCGACGAGGTCGGCCGCCAGCAGCGCTCGCCTGACCAGCCAGCCGCGGTTCACGCCGCGACGAGCGGCGGCGGCGCTCGAGGAGGTCGAGCGTGCGCTCGTCGATCGAGCAGGGCGATCCGAGCGTCGAGCTGCTGCTCGGTGACGGTCATTCCGGCGTCCTCCGGTAGATCGCCTCGGCCAGCGCGTTGCGCAGCGACTCGGTCGACGGGCGGCCGACCTCGTCGCGCCAGCCGTCGCCCTCGAGCACCCGCAGCTTGCGCTCGCGCAGGGAGACGTACAGGAGCGGCACGTCCGCGGCGCGCGCGTACCTGGCCGCCGCCTCGGCCGCGTCGGGGCCGTCCACGACGATCGCGTCCGGGCGCAGCGAGCGGAGCAGGCCGACCGTGTCGCCGTTCTGCGTCGTGAACGCGCGCACCTCGGCGATCTCCTCGAGCGCATCCACGATCGCACCGGTCACGAGCGGGACGTGCGAGAGCACGGCCACGAACGGCTTCACGACCACGGCGGTCATGCGGGCACCGCCGCCGGCTCCTCGTCGAGGGCCGGCGCGGTAGATCGCGCCGGCGGCCGTCCGCGAGGCGACGCCGAGCTTGCCGAGGATGTTCTGCACGTGCCGCTTCACCGTGAACTCCGAGATCGAGAGCGACTCGGCGATGCTCGCGTTCCGCGCCCCGAGGGCGACGAGCTCGAGCACCTCGCGCTCGCGCGCCGACAGCACCGCGAGCCGCGCCTGCACCTGGCTGTGCGCCTCCTGGCCGTGCAGCGCCTCGATCATCGCCGCCGCGAGGTCGCGCGAGAGCGGCGCCTCGCCCTGCGGCAGCGCCCTCAGCGAGCGCACGAGCCCGAGCGACGAGATCTCCTTGTGCAGGTAGCCGTGCGCGCCCGCCTGGATCGCGGCGAGCACCTCCTGCGGCCTCGGCGCGAAGCTCCAGACGACGACCCGCGCGTCGCCGAGCAGCTCGACCGCGCCGACGAGCGCCGAGTCCACGAGCGCGATGTCGGGCGGCTCGAGCCTGCGCGCCTCCTCGAGGCTCCCGGCCTCGACCACCTCGAAGTCGCTCTCCTCGGTCAGGTGCCTGCGCACGCCGGCGCGGAAGAGCGGCAGCGGGTCGAGCACGAGGACGCGGGTGCGCTTCACGCGACCGGAGCCTTCGTCGACTCCTCGTGCGGGTAGCTCCCGTAGTAGTAGCCGCCGCCGTACCCGTAGCCGTCCTCCCCCTCGGCGCCGGTGAGCACGAACCCGAGCTTGCGCGCCGGCGCGGTGTCGAGCAGTCGCCGCACCTCGGCCAGCATGGGCCGGCGCACGACGTTCATCCGCGTGACCAGGAAGAGCGCATCGACGTGGGCCGAGAGCGCCAGCGGATCGCCGACCTGCAGCAGCGGCGGCGCGTCGATCAGGACCGTGTCGAAGCGCTCGCGCAGCTCGCCGAGGATGTGGGCGAGCGCCTCCGAGCCGACGAACTCGCCGGCGTTCGGGGGCAGCGGGCCCGAGACGAGGACGCGCAGGCCGCCGGTGGCGAGCGACGCGGCCGAGCGGACGGTCACGTTGCCGCTGCCGTTGCCGTTGGCGTTCTCGGCGCGCGGCCGCCGGTCGGTCGGAGTCGGTGATCGCGATCGGGACCAGCGCGTCGTCGAGCTTCGTCTGGCCGAGCGCGACCTGGGTCAGCCCGGGCCGGTAGCGCAGGTCGAAGAAGTGGTCGAGGAAGGGCCGGCGCAGGTCGAGGTCGACGAGCGCGACGCGCTGGCCGGCGCGGGCGAGCGCGACCGCGAGGTTCGCGACGGTGGTCGACTTGCCCTCCTGCTCGACGGCGCTCGTGACCATGATCGTCCGCACGTCGTGGCCGAGCCGCACGAACTCGAGGTTCGTGCGCAGCATCCGGAAGGCCTCGGCCTGGTCACCGCGCGGCTCGGCGAGCATCACGAGGCGCTCGTCCTTGCGCATCTGGCGCGGCGGCACCGGCAGCCGCGCGAGCAGCGGCAGCCCGAGCCGCTCGGAGATCTCCTCCGCCGAGCGGACCCGCGTGTCGAGGGCCTCCCACAGGAAGGCGAGCCCGAGACCGAGCACGAGCCCGAGCGCGAGGCCGAGGACCCCGTTCCGCACCGGGCGCGGCTGCACCTGCACCGCGTGGTCGGCGGTGCGCACCACCGACGCGTTCGAGGTCTGGAGCGCCTCCAGCGTCGCGAGCTGCTGTTCCTTGTCGACGAGGCTCGCGTAGAGGGCGCCGCGGTTCGCACCCGCCTTCTCCATCTGGCTGATGCGCGTCCGTACTTCGGTGCGCGCCCTCTGCAGCGAGGCCGTGTCGAGCTCCTGGCGGTACGCGACGTACTGCTTCGCGTAGGCGCTCGCGAGGGTCGCCGCCAGCTCGGGGCTGTGGTCGGTCACCGAGAAGGCGAGCAGGTCGGCGTTCTGCTTCGCGGTCACCGACGAGTGCTCGAGGAAGTCGATCGCCGAGCGCTGGAGACCGACCGCGGCCAGGGTCCGGCTCGCGACCTCCGGCACCCGCGCGAGGTCGGCCTGGGTCTGGGCGACGCGGTCGGCCTGCTGGGTGGGTGTAGCGCTCGTGGTACCGGTCAGCGCGGCGGCGAGGTTCTGCTGGCTCAGGAGCACCTCGGCCGAGGCCTGGTACATCCTCTCCTGCCGCAGCGAGAAGAGCACCGCCGCGAGCGGGACCAGGATCACCGCCTGGAGGATGATCCAGCGGCGCCGACGGACCACCCGCAGGTAGTCGCGCAGCGTCGAGCCGTGCTGTTGGGTGCCCTCGCTCCTCACTATCCCCGCGCCCCCCTCTTGTCCGAAGTCAGCGGTGGAGGTCGGACTGTAGACCCATTCGGGGGATTTGTGTAGATCGGTTTGTAAAACCGAACCAGGCCGGATTGGTTCGATTCCAGGCCGAGAGCCGTATTCGCGTGATCTCCACGCAGGCAACGCCGAGACGGCGCCCGGCGGCAGGAGGAATTCGGCGCTCGACGTCGCTGCAAATCGGGGCTCTTTGACCGGGCCGGCCGACGGTGGGAGGCTTTCGCGGTGCGAACCACGATCGGCCCCTTCCTCGCCGGGCTCGGCGTTCTCCTGCTCGAGCGCCCGGCCCGCCTCGCGCGACACGCTTCCCAGCAGCACGGCCTCGGCCGGGTCGCGCTGTTTCCCCCGCTCGCGGCGGTCAGCCTCGCGCTCGGATGGGCGCTCACGCTCGCCGTTCGCTGACCGGCGTTGACTTTGTTGCGACGTTGACAACCCCGTGCCGATCGGGCATGTAGAAGGAGGATGGATGGGGAGCTGCGGCCTCACCAGGACCAACCGGGTCGGCGGACCGTGCCCGACCTCCTGCTCGTGTGCTCGTCGGGCGGCCACCTGCAGCAGCTGTACGCCTTGCGACCTGCCTGGGAAGGCTTCTCCCGGGTCTGGGTGACGTTCGACCGCAGCGACTCCCGCTCGCTGCTCGCCGACGAGAACGTGATCCATGCTCACGGGCCGACGAACCGGAGCGTGCGGGCCCTCGTCCTGAACCTCGGGCTGGCCATGCGACTGCTCGTGCGATCGAGGCCGCGCGCGATCCTGACCACCGGCGCCGGCGTCGCCGTCCCGTTCGTCTGGATCGGACGACTGCTGGGCGTTCGCGTCGTGTACGTCGAGAGCGCGACGCGGATCGACTCCCCCTCGCTCAGCCTCCGCCTCGTGCGTCCGTTCGTCTCCCACCTCTACGTGCAGTGGCCCGAGTTGCAGGCGGCGCTGCCGAAGGCGCGCTATCGCGGCAGCGTTTTCGGTGCCTCGTGATCTTCGTCACGGTCGGCACGCTCCACTTTCCCTTCGACCGGCTGCTGCGGGCGGTCGATGCACTCCCCGGCGACGAAGAGCTGATCGTGCAGAGCCGTGCCGAGTACGAGCATTCGGGGCGGGCGCGCTACGTCGCAGGACCTCTCGTACGAGCAGCTCGTCGAGGACGTCTGCCGCGCCCGCGTCGTCGTCTGCCACGCCGGAGTGGGCTCCGTCCTCACGGCGCTCGCGAACGACAAGCGCCCCATCGTCGTCCCGCGGCTGCAGCGCTACGGCGAGGCCGTCGACGACCACCAGCTCGCGTTCGGCCGCAGGCTCGCCGCGGCGGGGCTCGTGACGCTCGTCGAGGACCTCGGACTGCTCGCGGATGCCGTCGCCCCGCCCGAGGCCGCGTTGCCGCCGAACGGCAGCGTGAACCGGCTCGCGCTCGACGTCCGTGCGACGCTCGAGCAGCTCGTCTACTCGAGGTAGCCGAGGCTCCGGAGCCGCTCCTCGACCTCGGCCGCTCCCTCGGCGTCGTACGGCCGCGGAGCGCCCACCTCGACCTCGGCCGGCTCCGCGTACTCCGGCGGGCGCCCGTCGAGCAGCGCGGGCTCGATCGCCTCGGCCAGCAGCCGCCCTTCGAGCTCTTCGGGGATCGGCTCGCCGAGCAGGTAGAGCGCGGTCGGCGCCACGTCGGCGATCCCGGCCGAGAGCTCGACGCCCGCGCGGGCGGCCGGCCCGGCGAGCACGAAGATCCCGTCCGGCCGGTGACTGCCCGCGTACGTCGCACCCGGGTGCGCGCGGGGCGCGATCGTGTCCCAGATCGTCGGCGTCCGCCCGGTCAGGTTCCCCTTCCCGAGCCAGGCGTAGTCGCGGAACTCCACGATCAGGTCGGGGATCTTCGCCAGCTCCGGCCCCGCGTAGAGGTCCTCGCGCCGGTGCACGGCCGCGACGACCGGCTCGCCGTCGGGGGCGCGAAGCTCGAGGAGGCGCGCCGCGATCTCGTCGCGCACCTGCTCGTACTCGGCGCCCGGCTCCACGATCCCGTCCCGCTCGCGCCCGCGGAGGTTGACGACGATGTTCCCGAAGACGCCGTAGGAGAAGGCGCGCGTCCGGGCCCAGTCCACGATCTCGGGCGCCGTCGCGCGGTGAGCGCGCTCGCGCAGGCCGGGCAGGCGCTGCCTCGCCGCGTCGCGAAGCCCCTGCGGCAGCCTCCGCCGCAGCTCGAACAGGCGGTGGCGGGCGCTCGCCCCCAGGTCGGCGCGGGACGCGTAGGCGAGGAACCCCTCCCGTTCGAGCCAGGCGTTGAGGTTGACGACGCCCCGGAGCGCGCCGCCGCCGTGGTCGGAGACGACGAGCACGTTCCCGTCCCCGACGCGCTCGAGCAGCTCGCCGAGCGAGCGGTCGAGGATCCGGTACACCTCGGCGACGGCGCTGTCGCGGCCCTGCTCCTCCCACTCGGGCCAGCCGAGATGGTGGACGTGGTCGGCCGCCATGAAGACGACGAAGAGGAGCTCGGGCTCGTAGCGGGAGAGGAGCCAGTCGACGATCGCGACGCGCTGGTCGCAGACGGCGCCGACCTGGGCGAGGTCGAACCGCCCGCGGTCGTCGAGCGGGAAGGAGTGGTCGACGAGGAGCTTCCCGAACCGGCCCTGCAGCTCCGAGAGCAGCTCGCGCGGCGTCGTCATCCCGTCCTCGCGCGCCCAGGCGTCCATCCCGGCGATCACGAACCCGTCGACCTCGGGCGCGGGCCACGTGAAGGGGACGTTGACCACGCCGACGCGGCGGCCTGCGGCGGAGAGCCGCGTCCACAGCGCGGGCGCGCGGTTGTCGCTGCCGTTCACGAGCCGCAGCCGGTAGCCGGTCTCGTCGCGCTCCGAGAAGTCCCAGATCCCGTGGCGGCCGGCGTTCACCCCGGTCACCATCGTCGTCCACGCGAGCGGCGTCAGCGGATGCGTGGTCGAGCGCAGGCGCCCGTGCGCGCCGCGCTCGAGCAGCCGCGCGAGGTTCGGGAGGTCGCCCGCGGCGATCAGCGGATCGATCACGTCGAAGGTCGCCGCGTCGAGACCGACGATCGTGAGCTCCGGCGGGGCCACAGCGGGCTCAGTGTAGTGGGCCTACACTCGATTCAGTGAAGGTGATGCTGATCGGGCTCGACTGCGCCGAGCCCTCGCTCGTGCTCGAGCGGTGGCGGGCGGAGCTGCCGACGCTCGGCGGCCTGATGGAACGCGGCCGCTACGGACGGCTGACCTCCGTCGTGCCGCCGATCACCGTGCCCGCGTGGTCGTGCATGACGGCGAGCCGCACGCCGGGCGACCTCGGGATCTACGGCTTCCGCAACCGCGCCGACCACTCCTACGACGCGCTCTTCGTCGCGAACGGCGACGCGGTGAAGGCGCCGCGCCTCTGGGACTTCGCGACCCGAAACGGCAAGGCCTCGATCGTGCTCGGCGTCCCCGGCACGTACCCGCCCCGGCCGCTGAACGGAGTGCATGGTCAGCTGCTTCCTCACGCCCTCGACCGAGAGCCGGTACACCTATCCGCCGCTGCTCGCGCGCGAGGTCGAGCAGGTCGTCGGCGAATACCTCTTCGACTGCACGAACTTCCGCACCGACGACAAGGACGACCTGCTCACGCAGGTCTACGAGATGACCGACCGGCGGTTCCGGCTCGCCGACCATCTCCTGCGGACGAAGCCCTGGGACCTCTTCGCGATGGTGGAGATGGGGATCGACCGGATGCACCACGCGTTCTGGAAGGCGGAGGGGCGACACGCCGACGCGATCCTCGACTACCACCGCCACGTCGACGGCCTCGTGGCCGGGCTGCTCGAGCACGCCGACGACGACACGGTGGTGCTCGTCGTCTCCGACCACGGCGCGAAGCGGCTGGAAGGCGGAGTCCGCATCAACGAGTGGCTGCGCCGCGAAGGGCTCCTCCGCCTCGCCGCCGAGCCGGACGGCCGCTCCTCGCTCGCCGAGACCGGGGTCGACTGGGTCGGCGACGACGGCATGGGGCGACGGCGGCTACTACGGCCGGGTCTTCCTGAACGTGCGCGGCCGCGAGCCGCAGGGGACGGTCGCGCCGGAGGACTACGAGCGCGTGCGGGCGGAGCTGGCTGAGCGGCTCGCGGCGATCCCCGGCCCCGACGGCGAGCCGCTCGGCACGCGCGTGTTCCGCCCGGAGGACGTCTACGACGAGATCAACGGCGTCGCGCCCGACCTGCTCGTCTACTTCGGCGACCTCGCGTGGCGCTCGGTCGGCACGGTCGGCGGCGACGAGGGGATCCACACCTTCGAGAACGACACCGGCCCCGACGACGCGAACCATGCCCAGGACGGTCTCCTGATCATGGCCGGCCCGGGAATCGAGGCGGGGCCGGTCGACGGGATGCACCTGCTCGACGTCGCCCCGACGGTGCTCGAGCTCCTCGGGATCGAGGTGCCGGAGTCGATGCGGGGGCGCTCGCTGCTCAGCAGCTCAGCCTCGGGCGGTTCTTCCCGCCCGGAGCCGCACCCGTCGCGATGACGGCGATCGTGGAGCTCTGCCCCGGCCGGAACCCGGGCGCGGCGTCGCGGCGCTCGACCTCGGCACGCAGCAGCGTCCGCCCGTAGCCGGCCGTCCAGCGGAACGTGATCCGGCCGCTGAGGCCCGGCGGCTTCGCCGCGACCGCGTGCCAGCCGTGGGTGTACGGGGAGCATTCGTAGAGCGTCACGCGGGTCGCAGCCTTCGCCGGGCTCAGCCGGGTGCTGACCGGGATCGAGCGCCCGACCTTGGTGGCCCGCGCGGTCGAGGAGATCGTGAGCAGCGGCTCGAGCGCGACGACGACGGGTGCAGAGCGGATCTGGCCGCCGGCGATCGAGGCGCGGAGCTTCGCGCTCAGCTCGAGCCGCACGGACTGGGCGAACTTCCCGTCCGCGGCGCTCGCGACCGTGGCGAGCGGCCGCCAGGCCGTGTCGCCGCTCGGCCGCTGCTCGAGCAGGACCGGAGTCTCGGGCTTGCTCGCGACGCCGCTCAGGAGCACCGCCTGGCCGTAGACGACCGTCGCCTTGCTCGCCTTCAGCGTCACCGTCCCGGTCGCGGTGACGACGACGGTGCCCACGAAGCTCTTCCCGCCGGTCTGCCGGAACTGGTACGAGCCACTGCGGGCAGTGACGGTGCCGCCGACCGTGGCGCCAGGCGCGAGCGTGGCGGGGCCGATGTCGTCGTGCGGCGAGGTGATCCCGTGCGTGACGGAGTCGCCGTTGACGAACGCGAGCGTGTCCCCCCACTCCACCGTCGCCTTCGCAGGCTGCGGGCCGCTGGGGCCGAGCGTGACGGTGACCGAGGCGGCGAGCGCGAACCCGGCAGTCGCCACTACGACCGCCGCCGCTCCGATCGCGAACGGTTTGAGCAGACCCCGCACGATCGGAGTGTAGAGGCGGGAACGACGAGGGGCCGCCCGGAGGCGGCCCCTCGCTTTCCTGTTACAGGTGCTCCGCTACGGCGAGACCGTGATCGCCTGGGAGACCTGGGTGACGCCCGGCACCGTGTCCGAGGTCATCGATGCCACCGAGTGGTAGGTGGCGGCGAGCTTCGAGAAGACGTCGAAGCTGAGCGTCACCACGCCACCTGGGGTGGGCGCGTTGGTGTTCACCCTGTACTCGGTGTTGTTCGCCGGGGCGGAGGGGATGTTGACACCGCTCGTGCCGGTGCGGTTCTCCGCGCCCCAGTTGATGGCCGAGCCGGGATCGCCCGCAGCCGCGTTCGCGGCTGCGTAGCTGATCGTGGTCTGCTCGCTCGCCGGTCCGGTAATGGCCCCGGCCGGGAGCTGGAACCAGATCTCACCGGTGTGGGTCGTTACGTTGCTGAAGTTCTTGACGGCCGCGAAGTCGACGACCAGCCAATTGTGCGACCCGTCGGTCAGCGTGCCGATCCGGATCGCCCCTCCGCCGGCGGCTGCCGGGTTGAGGTCGGTCCAGAACGGGGCCACGACGTTGTTCGGCCGTGCCGCGTTCGGGAACGTCTGCGGGACGAAGTTGATGTCCGAAGACGTACCTCCCCCGATCACCACGTAGCCGTTCGAGACGACGCCGATCCGCGTGTACGGCTCGCCGCCGAAGTAGAACGTCGGCACGTTGAAGTTCGTGATCGTGTCGTCCCCGACACCGGCGATCGGCGCGATCCCGAAGAGCGAGAGCGGCAGGTACCCGCCCGCCGGTCCGTTGCCGGTGATGTTCGCGATCGAGTTGATCGTCGGCGGCATTGCGGGTGTCAGCGTCCCGCTCCACTGCACGCCGTCGCCGCTCCCGACAACCGATCCCGGCTGCGAGACGTTCTTGTATGCCAGCGCCTTCCCCTTCTCCGCCGGCGCGACGGTGATCGAGACGTTGCTCGGCGTCGAGCCGAGGTTGGAGGTGGACACCGTGCAGTGAGACACCGACGTGCCCTTCGACGCCGGAATGGTCGAAGGCGTGCACGAGTTGGCCAGCGTCGCGCTGCCCTGCGTCTTCACGAACGCTACGGGCATGAAGACCGCGTTGGCGCCGGAGAGCGGCGTCAGCTTGATCCAGCCGGTGTACTGCCCGTTGGGCACGTTCGCCGCGTCGATCTTGACGTTGAACGTCACCGAAGCGCCCGCGGCGACGTGGAGGTTGTACGGGTTCGTCGGCGACGTGTTGGTGCCGACGTAGACGTTGACCCCGGCCGGCATGCTGGTCGTGATGTCCAGGTTCTGCGAGCGGCCGGAGACGTTGATCGCCGTCCGGTGGGTCGTCAGGACGCCGGGCAGCGTCGTTGCGTCGATGCTCGCCAGGTTGAGGTCGACCCTGTGCAACGGGTCGGTGCCTGCTGCGATGAAGTTGGCGTACGTCTCGTTGAAGACGAGCGTCGGGTTCACCGCGCGGTCTGCGCGGATCGAGCCTGCGCCGTCGTCGAACGGACCGGCCGGCGTGACGCCGTCCTCCTTGACGACCGTCTGGACCGCCGACGTCATGAGCGCCGACTTGATCTCCTCCGGCGTCCACGACGGGTGAGCGGCCTTGACCAGCAGCGAGACGCCGGCCGCGTGCGGGCTCGACATCGAGGTGCCGGCGATGGCCTGGTACAGGTTCCCCGGCGGGCCGTTGTCCGCGGTCGTCTGATCGGGCTGCGGCGTCATGCCCGCGAGCACCTGGACGCCCGGAGCGGTGACGTCCGGCTTGATCCAGTCGCCCGTCGGGCCGCGCGACGAGAACGACGCCATCATGTCAGGCAACCACGGTGAGGCTGTGCCCTGCGCCCAGGTCGCCGCCACGTTCGTGTGGCCGTTGACGAAGGCGAGGAGCGCCGTGCTGGGTCCGTCGACGTGGATCGCCGGCAGGTAGTGGTTGTCCGTCTCCGTGTCCTGCTTAATTGCGTTGTAGAGGATCATTCCGGCAGCTCCGCCGGCCAGGACTCTCCGGCCCTTGTCGATGCGGCCGTTCGTACCGCGCTGGCACATCACGATCTTGCCGGTGGCCGTTCCCGGGGCCAGCGTCGACTGGCAGAGCGCGTCCTCACCCGGGAGGGTCGCGGCGAGCACGACCGGGGTCGCAGACGAGATGCCGTTGGTCAGCGTGTAGCCGGGCATGTCGAACGTCGCCCCGCCGTCCGCCGTCAGATGCAGCGTCGAGGTGAACGCGCGCGGGCCCGTCGAGGCGCCCACAGTCGTCACCCACGGCCCGCCGTGGTCGGAGGTCCCGGAGCCGGGGCCGGCGTTGCCGGCCGAGGCGTTGACGGAGATCCCCGCGTTGGTGGCGTCGAGGAACGCGAGCTCGACCGAATCCGAGTACGGCTGCGCGCCGCCCGAGATCGAGAAGTTGATCACG